>DATBYM010000028.1:0-100068 GCA_036513715.1 Terriglobales bacterium | reverse complement strand
CCTCGCTGCGATACACTCGGTATCCCGGCCACCCCAAAATCTTTGTCCATTCGTTCTCGCTCATCCACAGAGCGTACGAAAATCTTGCTCTTTAGAAAAGCCCGTCAATCCATCACTTGTTCAGATTCCTGCTCAGAGCCGGTTTTCGAAGGGGTAACTATTTTTCTTGCGGTTTGAAGTCAGGAAAATTTGCCGAGGGGTGGCCTTATGAAAATTCGTTCGTTGAACATTTTTCTCGTGCTGCTTATCGAAGCGGTTCTTTCTGGCGCGATCGTCGCGCAAGATACCTCCGCGCCGCTCTATCCCGATACTCCGCATCCGACCCCGCCGCCGACATCGGATCAGAACGCTCCTCTAGCGGTTGATCAGAATACCGGGCAGAACGACATGCCGGTATTCCGCGTCACCGTCAGCGAGCGCACCACCAAAGCCGTCAACTATCGCAACCGCGGCGGCTCAACGATGGTTGATTTCAGGGGTACTGACTTGCTTCCCAACATCGATGGTCACGCCAAAATCGACAGTAAGAACGGCCGCATGACCGTCAACGTCGAACTCAAACACATGCCACAAGCGAGCCTCTTCGGGGGCCAGTTCCTTACTTATGTGTTGTGGGCAATTACTCCCGAAGGCCGCGCCGTGAATCTTGGCGAAGTGGTGCCGGGCGACAATGGCAAAGATAAGTTGATGGTCACCACCGATCTCCAGGCCTTCGGCCTCATCGTTACAGCGGAACCGTACTATGCCGTTACCTATCCGAGTAATAAGTTGGTCGCGGAAAATATTCTTCGCTCCGAAACAAAAGGCTTTGAAGAGCCGATCGATGCCAAGTTCGATGTGCTTGAAGGAGGGCAGTACACCATCGACGTCCCCGGAGAGCAGTTGCCCTCCAGCCAGGCGAGTCTCGATGTTCCGCTTGATCTGCTGGAAGCGCGCAATGCCCTCGTGATAGCCAAGGCCGCCGGCGCGCAGCAGTACGCGCCCGATAGCTTGACCAAAGCCGAAGACATGTTGCAGCGCGCCGAAGACTATTATCAGCGCAAGCAGGGAATCACGCCGATCGGCACTGCCGCCCGCGGAGCCACGCAAATGGCGGAAGACGCCCGCGTGTTGACGCTAAGGCGCGAGCGAGAAGCGAAGATCGAAGCCGATCGCCGCGCCCACGAAGAGGCGGAGGCGGCAGCTAAGATTGCCGCGGTCGAGGCGCAACAGCAAGCCGCGCAAGCTCAGGCTCAAGCCGATGAAGACGCACGCCGCCGCGCCGCCGCCGAGCGCGCGGAAGCCGACGCTCTCGCCCAACAGCAGCAAGCCGCAGCGCGACAAGCGCAGGCGCAAGACGCCGCCGCCGCGGCGCAACAGGCCGCCAATGAGGCCGAGCAGCAGCGCCAGGAAGCGGTTCGCCAGAAGGAAGAAATGCGGCAGCGCCTGTTAGCACAACTGAATCAGGTTCTGCAAACGCGCGACTCTGCCCGCGGCCTCATCGTCAGCATGCCCGATGTTTTGTTCGCTTTCAATCAACACACGCTGAAGCCGGAGGCGCGAGAGCGTCTGGCGAGGATATCCGGAATCGTGCTGGCCTATCCCGATCTGAAGCTGGAAATCGACGGCTATACCGATGCCATCGGCAGCGACGATTACAATCAAACTCTTTCCGACAAACGCGCCGAAGCGGTGCGCGATTACCTGGTGAACTCGGGAGTGTCGATGAATAACGTAGTAGCGCGCGGCCTCGGCAAGACCGATCCAGTAGCTGACAACAGCACCGCCGCCGGACGCCAGTTAAATCGCCGCGTAGAGATGATCGTCTCAGGCGATGTGATCGGCACTCAACTCGGTCCAAACACGAATGGCGCCCGAGCGCAATCGACGATGAATCGCCAGTAGGGATCGGGACTAGAAGCGCGTCATCTGAGCGCGGAGTCGCCCGATCCAAAATAAGGTTGACGAGATCTTTACAGTTCTTGACGGAAAAAGCGCTGCCCTCCTGAAAAGCGTTGCCCTACTGATTCTGTCGACGGTTATTTAGCCCCAATTTCAGCGCTACCTATCTTCCCCAACGGGCATCCAAAAAACAAACAACGGGTACTGAGGACCCGGGAGATGCCCGCAATCAGGTTTTGCAGCATGGTTTTGATGGCGGTGGTGTGCCTCATGGTTGGAGCGGAAAGCGCTCACGGCAACCTGCCCTGGCCCGCCACCAAGAAAGAATCGATACGTCTGCGCCTGGTGGCGCTCGCCTGGAATCATTCCCGGTCGTCATTTTTCGCCAGCGAAGAGATTTTTGTTGCCGAGAAAGAATTGACGAAAGATGAAACGCGATTAGTGAAACTAGTTTACGAGTTTCTCCCCTACCAGCCGCGCCTGTCGGAGCAGGGACTCAGCTATTCCACTTTGCACGAACTGCGCGCGGTGAGAGATCCGCAGTGCGATGAGACGCTCACCCAGATCACGGTCGGTCAGCAGGGCGACTGGCGTCAGGCGCAATCGCAACTCAAATACTCGACCGATGCTCCGATCCTGAACTTCTCGCGCCACAAGGCTCCGCTGCCTTGCTATGTCACGAACGCCGAAGATTACACCAAGCCCATTCACAGCGAATCGGAATCCGAGCCGGCGATGCCGCAACTAACGCCGCGCCCTAATCCGCAGCGCTAGATCATATAGATGCTAGATCGATAGATGGATGACCGGAAGGATGGAGGACATGCCCGCATCCTGCTCGGCACTTTTAAGACTCCGCCCCGCATCTCATACTCATTCGATGGCTTCCGACGCCAACGCCCGGACGCTTCACTCGTTCCTCGACTACCTGCGCGTCGAACGAGGCTCGGCCAAGTTGACAATTGCCGCATACGCCAGCGACCTAGAGCAGTTCGCCGAGTTTCTCGAGAAGCGGCGTCTGGCGCTCCGCACGGCGCGACGCGAGGATGTGCGTGAGTTCGTGCAGGAATTATTTTCCAACGCTCTCGACGGCCGTTCGGTGGGAAGAAAGCTCTCGGCAATTCGCCACCTTTACCGTCATCTGCTGCTCGATGGCAAGATAGAAAAGGATCCGACGCTCAACATCGATTTGCCCAAGCAATGGAAGGTGCTGCCCAAGGCGCTAAGCCGCGACGAAGTCGGAGCCATGCTTGGCGAACGGCAGTCGGCGAAATCAGCCCCGCGAAAAGAAACCGCGCGCGGCCAAGCCTTGGCGCTGCGTGATCGCGCAATGATCGAGTTGCTCTATGGCGGAGGCGTCCGCGTCTCCGAAGTCGCCGATGCGCGGCTCGAAGATTTGAAGCTCGACATGGGATACATACTGGTCCGCGGCAAGGGCGACAAGGAACGCATGGTTCCCCTCGGAGTGCCCGCCCAGCAGGCGTTGCAGCGCTACTTGCAAAGCGCGAGACCAGCCCTGACTAAGAAAAGCTCGCCGCTCTTGTTTCTCGGCACCGGCGGCCGGCGCCTCACCCGTCAGCGCCTATGGCAATTGGTCGGCCAGGCTGGCGTCGCCTCAGGACTCCCTGCCGGACGCCACGTCAGCCCCCACATGCTCCGGCATTCCTGCGCGACGCATATGGTCGAGAACGGCGCCGATCTGCGCACCGTGCAAACCATCCTCGGCCACGCCGACATTTCGACCACGCAGATTTATACCCACGTGGCGCTCGACCGCCTGAAAAGCGTGTATGCGAAGCATCATCCGCGAGCGAGAGCGAAGAGCTAAATTCACCACGGAGACACGGAAACACGGAGACATACCAATGCGGGTTTTGTTCGCTATGGAATTGCAAGGAAGGAATAATCTTGTGAAAGGACTCCCTCCGTGCCTCCGTCGTGGGCTGTTTGTCATATGGGAAGTAACAAATTGAAAAATCCACGCACCATCATCGAGCGCGCGACCGACGACTTCCTCCGCCATCTGCGTGGGCGCAATGCCTCCGCGCACACCATCAAGGCCTACGCCGGAGACCTCGACAGCTTTTCCGCCTATCTCGGCGAACGTGATTGGAAGACCATCGACCACATCGCCATCCGCGGTTTTCTCTCGCATTTATATGACAAGGGGCTGAGCAAGACTTCCGTAGCGCGCGCCCTGGCCGCCGTGCGCTCACTCTATCGCTGGCTCGCGCAAGAGGGAGTGGTCGAGCAGAATCCGGCGAAGCTTGTCTCGACGCCGCGCCTCGCGAAAAAACTGCCGCGCGTTCCCTCGATCGAAGAGATGAATTCCATGCTTGACGGCAAAATGCCGGAGGTCGCGTCGTTTCCCGAGCGCGATCGTCTGCTCTTCGAACTGCTCTACGGCTGCGGCATCCGCAACTCCGAGCTGGTCGGCATCAACCTCGACGACATCAGCATGAGCAACGAAGCCATTCTGATTCGCGGCAAAGGGAAAAAAGAGCGCTACGTTCCCTTTGGAGGCTCGGCCCTGGCCGCGCTCGCCGCCTACCTGCCCTGGCGTCAGCAGCACCTGGCGACTTTGAAAAGTAACAAAACAACGCCTGGAAAATTTGTGCCCGCGCTCCTCATCAACCAGCGCGGCGGACGCCTCACCACGCGCAGCGTAGGCCGCATCGTCAAGCGCATCGCCACTGCCAAAGGACTGTCTCCCGAAGTCCATCCCCACACCCTGCGCCACGCCTTCGGCACCCACATGCTCGAAGAAGGAGCCGATCTGCGCGCCATCCAGGAATTGCTGGGCCACGAGCGCCTGGCCACAACGCAGCGTTACACCCAGCTTTCCGTCAAACACATGATGAACATTTACGACCAGACCCATCCGCGTGCGAAGTAATCGCGAAAATCTTTGTCATCCTGAGCGCAGCGAAGGACCTGCTTCTAACGCAGGCGATAGTATTCCTGTTTGCCGAGAATCCGCTTCGTCCCGTGATCCTTTCATCACAAAACATGTGCGCCCCATCACAGACATCCCCTACGCCACGCGCGACAATAACCACTGATTAGGACGAGGTCCAAGTGCGCCTCTCTGATCGAGAAGCCACCGAACCCCTCCAAATCCCATGTTGGAACGCTCTTCGACAACTCAGCGAAAGCGAAATCGTCGCTAACTCATTGCTTCTGAAGGATTTTACCCGCGAGCCATTTAAACCCAAAGATTTGGTGGGAATTTATCCCCAACCCGATGATTCCACAAGATCCGGGGGGGAGGGGGTCCCCCGCCACCGAAGTGGATTTTGGCCCTAATTGGGAAAGGGCAGAATGATCACACCGCGCGACGAAAGTTCCTCGATGCCACTTTGAAAAAAAATTTCATTACCCCGGTAACTTTCCTAGCTCACTCGCGTGCTCCAAAATCACAGCAGGCGGTTCCCTCGCCGCCGCACGCGATACTCAACGTTGGGAAGTAGGCGATGAACAAGATTTTCAAAGAAAGCATTCTGCTGCTGTCGTTGTTTATGATTGCGGCGCTGGTGCAGTTCTTCGCGCAGTCGCTGCCGATGGCGCTCTGCTTTTATTTCCTGCCCACTTTATATTCGGCTTACTTTTTTGGCCGGCGTCACGCCACGCTCACCGCTTTTGCTTGCGTATTTCTGGTCGTCCTGTTGGATTTTCTGAACAACATCATGCCCGCGCACCGCACGCTGACATTGCCCGGAGAAAGGCTCTTCAACTTCGCCATTTGGGCTGGCATTCTCGCGGTGACTGGCTATGTTATGGGCACGCTCTACGAGCGCAAAGAGGCGATGACCTCTGACATACGCGAAAGTTTCAGCGGCCTGTTGGTAGTACTGCAACACTTTATGGCCAATGAAAAGCTCAGCTCGAGCGAAAGTCAGCGCATCGTCGAGGCGTCGGCAAAGATAGCCGAGGCGATGGGCCTCGGGTCAGATCGCGTGGAACTGGTGCGATCTGCTGTCCTGCTGCGCGATCTGAGCAAGCTCGGTCTCAGCAATGACATTCTCTATAAAGCTGCAGATATGAGCCGCGACGAAGTCGTAGCGAGCTTCCGCAAGCCGCGAAAAGCCGATCCGCGTACACAGGCGGTAGGCAACTCGCTGCGGCGGGTAATTCCCATCATCGTGGCGCAGCAGATTGTGGAGGATCAGGGAGCGCGCTCCATCAACGTTCCGATTGAGGCGCACATTCTGGCGGTAGCAGATGCCTATCAGAAACTGATCAACGGCGTTGGCGGCAAGCCCATGTCCCCTTATCAGGCCGAGCAGGAAATTTTGGCGGGATCAGGCAAGAAATTCCACAGCGGCGTGGTCGATGCCTTTGGGAAAGTCATAGCCGAGCGTGCTCGCGGCGCAGGCGCGTAAAGCGCGCGGAATATTGGTGCGCGTAAAATCGCGACGTCCACGATATTAACGAGACGCGGTTTCGGAGAGCGTCGCACTCTTGGAATCGATCTCCGAGACAGATTCCGGTCCATGCGGATTCTTTCCGGCCGACTGTTTTTCTCTCAACTCTTGCCACATCGCCACCACTTTCGATTTCAACTCTGAGGTCAGGCGATCGTAGGCGGCTTCGCTAGCCTCGGCGAGCGGCGGAGGTTGAATCGGCTCGCCGAAAACGATTTGCAGATCGGCGAACTTCGGAAATTTCTTGTGGCGTGGCCAAGCCTCGTAGAAGCCTTCGATCGCGACCGGGACAATCGGCGATTGCGTGTGGATGGAAAGAATCGCAGCCCCTTTGCGGAATACTCGCGGCGTGCCATCGTTGCTGCGCTCGCCTTCGGGATAGAGCAGCAGAATGCGTCCGTGATTGAGGCCAAAAGCTCCGGCGCGCATAGCGGGCACAAGGTTCGCATCAGGATCAAGCACGATCACGCGCAGCCAGCGCGCCAAGTGGCGCATGAATCCTGTTCCGAAAATCTCGCTGGTGCCAAGCGCAAAGCACTGCCGAAAGAGCGACCAGGGAAGCGCCGGAGCCATGATCAGCGGATCAATATAGCTCTGATGGTTTGAACAAATCAGGTAAGGACCTTGCGCGGGTAGATTTTCGAGGCCGCGGGTCTTGAGGTGACAAAAATCAAGCGCGAAAAGATAGAGCAACTTTCCCAGCATACAGAAAAAGGCTTCGGCAAAAAGATTGTGCCGCGCCAGCGCAAGAACCTCGGGATCGGTTGCCTGTTCGCTCAAGACTGTCGACCACGGAGGCGCCGCCGCAACAGCTTGCCCTTCGCCGCGACCAGCGCTGGCGAGAAGCGCGTCAACAAGATCGCGCACCGAATAAATTTCCGCGAGCTGCGATTCAGGCACCTTGCCGCCGAGTTGCTGCTCAAGCGCAGTCAGCAATTCAACGCGCTGCATGGAGTCGAGTCCAAGGTCCAGCTCAAGATTGTGGCTCGGGCGAATGTTATCGAGCGGGCTACGCGAAGCCTCGCGCACGATTTCCAAAGCGCGCTTTACATCCTCGCGCTCAAGCCATGATTGCTCTTCGCTGGTCAGAGCAACTGCCTCCACCGGCGATTGTTCCGCGCTCAGGCCAGCATCGCCGCCATTCGTGCTGAGTTGCCGGTCGCGCACTTTCTTTTCAATCTGGAAGCGCTTTAATTTGCGCGTAGTAGTGCGCGGCAGTTCCTCCTGCCAGATGTCATAACTCCCCAGGCGTTTGGTGGAAGCGATCTTATGCGAGAGGGCTTCGATTTCACCGCGTATCGCCTCTTTGGAATTGACAATCCTGCGCTCGCGCAACAATTCAAAATTAGGCACAACCACTGCGTGCAATCGCTCCGATGTCGGATCTCCCGGTCGCGCCTCGAGCGCCATCACACAAATCTCCTTCACATACTGCGCCTTAAGGTAATGCGCCTCGACTTCCTCGGGATAGACATTCTTTCCGTTGGCGAGCACGATGACTTCCTTGCGCCGTCCAGTGATAAAGAGATTGCCGCCGGAATCGAAGTAGCCGAGATCGCCGGTGTAGAGCCAGCCGTCGTGCAGCACTTCAGCCGTGGCCTCGGGGCGCTTCCAATATCCCTTCATCACGATCGCCCCACGAATGGCAATCTCGCCTACAGGCTCCGCGCCGTCCTCGGCGGGTTTTGGATCGATGATTTCGGCTTCAACCCCAGGAAGGGGCGGACCGACCGAGCCAAATACGATGTGCCCAGGAGGATTAAGAAACGCGCCGCCCGTGGTTTCGGTGAGGCCGTAAGCATTGAGAACGTCGATGCCAAAAGAATAGAAATCACGAGCAATGGCGCCATCGAATCGTGATCCGCCCGTGATCAGATAACGCATGTGGCTGCCGAAAGTGGCATGAATCTTCCCAAAGAAAATCTTGCCGGCATTAATTCCAACGCGCCGCATCGCACGGTTAAGGGCCATCAGCGTGCGTACGATCCGCAGCGTGAGCTTGCCGCGCTTATTCAGCTCTTTGAAAATCTTCTCGTGAATCAGATAAAAAAACTGAGGCACCACGCAAAACGCGGTAATGTTGCGTTCCTGCAGAGCGCGCAGTAGTTCGGTCGTGTTGAGCGTCTCCAGGTATACGACGCGCACGCCATTGAACAGAGGAAGAAAAAGATTCGCCATCTGCGCGAGCACATGAAACATCGGAAGAATGCCCAGCAGCGCGTCCCCAGGACCCACCTTAATCACCGTGAGCACCGAATTCGCCTCACCGATCAGGTTGGCGTGGGTGAGCATGACCCCCTTCGGATCGGCCGTAGTGCCCGAGGTATAAAGCAGGGCTGCGAGATCGCTATCAGCGGGGACGACGGGCTGAAAGCCGGTAGGACCGGTGGCGAAGATGGAATCAAGATCGGCAGCAAAGCTTTCCATAGTTCGCAGGGTCTGAGTTTCACGATCAGCACGCCCTGTGCGATGAGCGGGAGCGGTCGTGGTGAGATTCGTCGCGGCCAGTTCGGCGAGCGCCGACGTCATCACCAGAGCTAGGTTCAGCCCTTCGACCGCCTCCGTTGCCACCGCAAGGTGCTTCACGTCGCAGAACAAGAGCGAAGCGTCGCTGTCGATCAGCAGCTTCTTGATCTGGTCGGCGTGGAAGGCCGTGTCGAGAGGGACGGCGGTTCGTCCAGCGGCGATGATTCCCAGATATGCCGCGACCCAGCGGGGATGATTCGCTGCCAGGATCGCCACGCGAGCATCGCGAGGAACATGGGTTGAAAGCCAGTTCGCGACGCTCTCTGACATGCGCATAAGCTCCGCGAAAGTGACGCGTTCGACCGTCTGCTGGCGTTGAATTTCAAGGGCAACATTGTCTGGAAACTTGCGGGCCGATTCCTGAAAACGCTGATAGAAGGTGGGCATGTCCGAGGTGAATATACTAAAGACCGCCGAAGAAAACTAGAAATCGAGCCAATGCTACGTTCCATGAAAACGCGACGGTGAGCTAGGCGGCGCTCGCCATTTTGAACGTCCCCGCGCTGTTTACCGTTATCCGTCCTTCTCCGTCCCTGCCGCATCTAATGTGCTAGGCTTTAACTGTAATTTAGGACGCGTGTCCTCTGAAGGATTTCTGTTTTGATCAACACTTTGTTGGGCAAGGTTTTCGGGACTAAGAACGAGCGCGAAGTCAAGCGCTTGCAGCCGCGTGTCGCGGCTATCAATGCGCTTGAGGCGGAGATGCAGAAGCTCTCCGACGACGAACTCCGTGGCAAGACGGCGGAGTTCCGCGCCCGCATTCAGGAGCGCCTTAGCCCAATCGCCGATGAGCCCGATGCTGATACTGATTCTCCAGACATCGACCGCCAGAAAGAGATCGAGGCGGAACGCGGCGAAGTACTCAAAGTAGTTCTCGACGAACTATTGGAAGAGGCGTTCGCCGTCGTCCGCGAAGCGGGAAGACGCGTCCTCAACATGCGGCACTTCGACGTGCAGTTGATCGGCGGCATGGTTCTGCACGAAGGCACGATCGCTGAAATGAAGACGGGTGAAGGCAAAACTCTGGTCGCCACGCTTCCCGTCTATTTAAACGCTCTGAGCGGGCGCGGCGTGCACGTGGTCACTGTCAACGATTATCTGGCCAAACGCGACTCCGAATGGATGGGCAAACTCTACAGCTTCCTCGGGCTGACGGTGGGCGTGATTGTGCACGACCTTGATGACGAGCAGCGCCGCGCCGCTTATGCCGCCGACGTGACTTACGGCACCAACAACGAATTCGGCTTCGACTATCTCCGCGACAACATGAAGTTCGACCTGCGCGATTGCGTGCAGCGCACGCATAACTTCGCCATTGTCGACGAAGTCGATTCCATTCTGATCGACGAGGCCCGCACTCCGCTGATTATTTCGGGCGCGAGCGAAGAATCCACCGACAAGTATTACAAGGTGAACCGTATCATCCCGAAGCTTGAAAAGGGCGAGGAAATCGACACCCAGCCGGGCGAGCCAAAGATCATGACCGGCGACTATGTAGTCGATGAAAAGCATCGCAATGTTACGGTCAGCGACGATGGCTGGGAGAAGGTCGAAAAGTTGCTTGGCATTGGCAACATAGCCGATCCGGAAAACTGGGCGCTGAAGCATCATGTGGAGACAGCCGTTAAAGCGCACGCGCTTTATAAGCGCGATGTCGAATACGTGGTCAAAGACGGTGAAGTGATCATCGTCGACGAATTCACCGGCCGCTTAATGCCGGGGCGGCGCTGGTCTGACGGCCTGCATCAGGCCATTGAAGCGAAGGAGAATGTGAAGATCGAGCGCGAGAATCAGACGCTCGCGACCATCACCTTTCAGAACTATTTCCGCATGTATAAAAAGCTCGCAGGAATGACGGGCACGGCGGAAACCGAGGCGCCGGAATTTGACAAGATTTACCGGCTTGAAGTTGTCGTTATTCCAACCAATCGTACGTTGCTGCGCAAAGAAAATCCTGACATTGTCTACCGCACGGAAAAAGAGAAGTACTTCGCGGCCGCCGACGAAATTCAGCGCCTCCACGAGAGCGAGCAGCCGGTGCTAGTCGGTACGACATCGATTGAAAAATCCGAGCGGATTTCGGAGCTGCTGAAAAAGAAGGGAATCAAGCACGTTGTTTTGAATGCGAAGTATCACGAGCGCGAAGCGGAAATTGTGGCGCAGGCCGGGCGCAAAGGCATGGTCACGATCGCGACCAATATGGCGGGCCGCGGCACCGACATTCTGCTCGGCGGCAATGCCGAATTCATGGCGAAGCAGGAATGCGTAAAGAAGGGAATCGCGCAGCCGATCCGCGCGGCGCAAGGCAAGATTGAAGCCGACGTCGACGATCCAAACCGCACGGTTTGGTATTACGCGGGCAATGAATACGCGGTTCCGACCGATCAGTGGAATGAGATTTTTGCGCGTTACAAAGCAGACACCGACCAGGAACATCAAGAGGTTATCGAGGCGGGCGGGTTGCATATCTTCGGCACCGAACGCCACGAGGCGCGCCGCATCGACAATCAGCTTCGCGGACGCGCCGGCCGCCAGGGCGATCCCGGCTCTTCGCGTTTCTATCTCTCGCTCGAAGACGATCTGATGCGCATCTTCGCCAAGGAGTGGATTTCAAATCTGCTGCAACGCCTGGGCATGGAGGAAGGTGTTCCTATCGAATCGCGCATGATCTCGCGCCGAATCGAGGGCGCGCAGAAAGCGGTGGAAGCGCAGAATTTTGAGGCGCGTAAACATCTGCTTGAGTACGACGATGTAATGAACAAGCAGCGCGAAGCAGTCTATGGCTTGCGCCGGCGCTTGCTCGAAGGCCTCGATCAGAAGGACCTCATCGTCGAAGATTATGTTTCGGGAATTCTCGGCGACCTTCTCGAACGCCACTGTCCGCCGAAAGATCACGTCGACAATTGGGATTTGAAAGCGCTGAAAGATGCGATCATCGCGCGCTTCGGAATCGACATCTACGCCGAGGGCCTCAAGCCCGATCAGATGAACCGTCAGGAACTGGGCGACGCCATCTTTGGAAAACTTAAAGAGCGTTATGACGCGAAAGAGGCGCTGATTGGCGCCGAGGCGATGCGTTATCACGAGCGCATGATCATGTTGAGCGTGATCGATGCGCAGTGGAAAGATCATCTGCTTTCGATGGATCACCTGAAAGAGGGAATTGGACTGCGCGGCTACGCGCAGCACGATCCGCTGGTCGAGTACAAGCGCGAGTCCTTCGACATGTTCGAAGACATGATGCAGCGCTTTCAGGAAGAGACGGTTCGCTATCTCTACCTGATGCAGATCATGGAGCGCCCTCCGGAGGCGATCGCTAGGCCGATCGGTAGCAGTCCGCCTGAATCGGCTGGCCAAGATTCTGACGTCAGTGCGTCGTCAGTCATCACTGGTGGCCGAGGCGGCAATGGCCGCCCGCCGCGCCAGGTCGCGACTTCGATGGATGAAATCGAAATGGCCTTTCAGCGCAAAAAGAAGAAAGAGTTGGAACAAGCGCGCATGGCCGGCGCAGGAGATATGCAAGTGCAGCAAGTGGTGCGCTCGGGAGAAAAAGTTGGGCGCAACGATCCTTGCCCATGCGGGAGCGGCAAGAAATACAAGAAGTGCTGCGGGGCGAGTGCGTAAGGCTTTCACCCCGGAGACGCGGAGTGCACCGAGAAATTCCTGGCTAGATCTTCATAACATCTGCGATTCATAGCCCCCGGAGTTTTCTCCACGCTCTCGGCGTTTCGGCGGTTAGACGCTTTTTGATTTTGGGCCAATCGCGCGAAACGTCATCTCCGTCGCTTTGCTCTGCGTTCGGCGCTTCCATTCGAAAAACATCGGCGCGTAAGTCTCGGTGATGTAATCGGCGCGGCCAACGCCGAGCACACGCGCCGTACGATCAATCCAGCGCGGCTTTCCTTCGATCTCGCCGAAATTTCCGATCGGAGTCTCATCCAGCACGACGTCACCCTCGCCGTCGCTCCACTCCGCCCGATATTTCTCGTAGCGAAAGGTGGGCTCGAAGCCGAGCCCGCGCAGGATGGCATCCATCTGCTGGCCATTTTCCACTCGCGTTTCAAGTTCCACTCTTTTCTTGTGGCGGCCTTCCTCGCCCTTTGCTTTATGCGTCAGCGTCCAAATGTCGCCGTATTTTCGCAGGCGCAGCACTTCGCCTCGCTTGCGCAACTTCTGGCCGGGGAGATCATAGAGCGAATTCATTTCATGGGTGGAACGGGTGATCTGCTTGAAACCAGCTTGCTTGAGGGCGCGGCTAAGCGCGGGCAGATCGCCAATTTGAAATTTGATCTCGATTTCGTTCGGCATAGTGAAATCTTAACCGCCGCGACGCCGAGGACGCGAAGATAAGAGCGAGAGCATGATTTGCTGCCAGGCCCTCTGGGCTACGCCACAGCTTTTTCTCGGCGCCGCCGCGTCTCGGCGGTGCAACGCTCTCAAGATTTCGGCTCGGACTCTCGCTCGTGCCGATGGAACCAGCTCATGTGGGGCAGATCACGCTCTACTCTTCGCCTCTTCGCTATCAGTTCGGCCGTAATCGACACGGCGATTTCCTCCGGCGTGATGGCTCCGATATCCAACCCGATCGGCGAGTGGACCCGATCGAACAAATGCGCCGGCAAACCTTCCTGCTGCAGCTCTTTGAAGATGGTGATGGTTTTTCGTTTTGACCCGATCATCCCGATATAGCGCGCCGGCGTCTGCACCGCCCAGCGCAGGATGCGCATATCGTCGCGGTGGCCACGCGTGACGATCACGATATAGGAAGACTCGCTCGGCGAGAGTTCGGCCGCCGCTTTTTCGAAGTCTTCAGCGATCACCTGCGCTTCTGGGAAGCGTTCGCGGTTGGCGTAGGCCTCACGATCATCGATTATGGTTAAGTCGAACCCGGCGATGCGCGCGACTTTGTAGAGACTGGCAGCCACATGGCCCGCGCCAAAAATATAAAGATCGGCGGGAGGCAGCACCGGCTCGACAAAAATCTCGAGCGTTCCCCCGCAGACGAGGCCGGTATCGTATTTCGGGTCCTGATTCAGGTCGAAGGTCAGCGTCCGCGGCTTCTCCGATTCCATCACGTCGCGGGCTGCCTGCCACACCTCGGCCTCGACGCAACCGCCACCAATCGTCCCGACGATCGAGCCATCGTCGCGCACCAGCATTTTGGCGGTCTTGAATGAAGGAATCGATCCGCGCACATTGACGATGGTGGCCACGGCCCCGCGCCGGCCTTCTTTGCGCAGCCGAACGATTTCCTCGTAGAGGTCCATGTGCTGATTATGGTTCGGGGAGCCGTGAAGGTCAAACATATGCGGTTTGAGGGGCGAGTTTGCGCGCCCGCTGGAAAAATCTGTGCTAGTTTGTAGGGTTCGAATTTTCGTTGTCAATGCTCCTGGAGTCCCCATGAAAGCGGTTCGAATTCATCAGTTCGGTGGTCCGGAAGTCCTCATCTACGAGGACGTGCCTGATCCCAAACCGCGCAAGGATCAAGTCCTTGTGCGCGTGCGCGCGTGCGCTCTCAACCATCTCGATATCTGGGTGCGCAAAGGATTGCCGGGCGTCAATCTGCCGCACATTCTAGGCAGCGACATCGCTGGCGAAATTGTAGAAGTTGGCGAATACATCAACGATCTCAAAGCGGGACAGCGCGTGTTGCTGGCGCCGATGGTTTCCTGCGGCCGCTGTGTTAAGTGCGTTGCCGGCCTGCAAAACGAGTGCCGCCAGTTTGCCGTGCTCGGCAATGCAGTGGACGGCGGCAACTGCGAGTTGATCGCAGTACCCGCGGTCAATGTCATTCCTATTCCCGACTGGATCGATTTCAATGAGGCCGCCAGTGTTCCGCTGGTGTTCGTCACAGCGTGGCACATGCTTACGGGACGCGCCGCGATTCGACCCGGACAGACCGTGCTGGTGCTGGGCGCGAATTCAGGCGTCGGTATTGCCGCCATCCAGATTGCAAAAATGTTTCACGCTCGCGTGATCACTACCGCGGGCGACGAGCGCAAGATGGAGCGCGCCCGCGAGCTCGGCGCCGATTTCGTCATCAATCACTACCAGCAGAAAATTTCTCAAGAAGTCCGCAAGATCACGAATTTCGAGGGCGTTGATATCGTTATCGAGCACGTAGGAAAAGCAACTTGGGACGAAAGCGTCAAATCGCTCAAGGCGGGAGGAACGCTTGTGACCTGCGGTGCAACCACAGGCCCGAAAATCGAACTCGATCTGCGATTCCTCTTCTCACGGCAACTGGCATTTCTGGGATCGTACATGGGCACAATGAGCGAACTACACGAAGTGCTCGGCCACGTCTTCGCCGGACGTCTCAAGCCAATCATCGACCATACCTTTCCTTTGCAGGAGCTACGCACGGCGCACGAGTATATGGAGAACAGCCAGATGTTTGGGAAGATTGTGGTGAATCTGTAGGAGCATTTCGCCGCCGAGACGCCAAGAATGCGAAGTTGGTTTCCTTCGCGCACTCCGCGCCCTCTGCGGTTAAAATATAGCCATGGCGCAAGAACTAAATTTCGGCCCGTACATCGACGTCGAAAACGGCAAAAAAATAGTCAAGGAACTCGTCTACGGAGATGGTGTTCCCAACGGTATCGTCATGACGACGCTCGATTCGACGGTCAACTGGATGCGCAAGAATTCCATCTGGCCTATGACATTTGGCCTCGCCTGCTGCGCCATTGAAATGATGTCGATGGGCGCGTCACGTTTCGATATCGCGCGCTTCGGCGCGGAAGTGTTCCGGCCATCGCCGCGGCAGTCGGACCTGATGATTATCGCGGGCCGCGTCTCCAACAAGATGGCTCCCGTAATTCGCCAGCTCTGGGAGCAGATGCCCGAGCCGAAGTGGGTCATATCGATGGGCGCGTGCGCGACCTCCGGAGGCGTCTTCAATAACTACGCGCTGGTGCAGAGCGTGAATCAGGTCATTCCGGTCGATATCTATGTTCCGGGCTGTCCGCCGCGTCCAGAGCAGCTGATTTATGCGATCACGCTGCTACAGCAAAAAATCATGACCGAACGCGGCACAGTAAAGAAGGCGCTGAATCTAGTGCCGGCGGGCGAGTGAGGGAAAGATCGGGTCATTTGGTGATCGGGCCATCGGGTGATCCAAAGTCAAAGGCCTTTGATTTTCGCTCTTGATCTTCGATCGCCCGATCACCAGATGGCTCGATCCCGTTTCACTGTTTCATCCTGGTCGCTTGCTGCCGTTCCGGCGGAGTCATCTGGTTCCAGATCGCATTCAAATCTTTTTCCAGTATCTGATTGGTCGGAGCGGCCCGCAAAGCCAACGCGAACCATAGATACGATGTCGGCAAATCACGGGGCACGCAGTGGCCAGTCGCGTACATCGTTCCGAAGGTGCTGCGAGCCTTGGCATTCGATTGGGACGAAGCAATTTTAAGATTCTTTACCGCCTCATCGCAATTTTCTCGAGCACCTCTTCCGTAGAGATACGCCTCGCCTCGGCGGAAGGCCGCGTCTCCCGTGTCAGCCGGGGCGGTCTCGGGCCGGCTCGGCGCCTTGGCTGCAGCCACAAGCGGTTCGTGCTTAGCAACACTCTGATGGGCCGGGCCGTTTTTGGCAGTCGCCGGTTTCGCCGCCGCTCGTTGCGCTGGGGCCGCCGGCTTGCCTTCGTTATCCGCAGCCTTCGAATTGGTATTCTCAGACTGCCCATCGGCTGCAGTTGGTGGCGTCGTGGCGGGAGGCGAACTCGACTGCGGCGAGCCGCTATCCGGCGTTGGCGCGGTATCCAGGGTGGCTGATTTTGTTGACGGCGTCTCTTTCGGTTCGCCCGTAGGCGACGCAGCTGGCTTTTGTGCCGAGTCGCCCGCCGGGGTTTGATCGGCGTTCGTAATCGCAGCCTGCAACTTCCGACTCTCGGTAGCGCCGACATAGTTTGTATAAGCCCACCAGCCGGCGACGCCCAAACCGACGAGGAGCACCAACAGCAACAAGATCCGCCCTACGCCAGTTTTCGGTTCTTCGGGCTCCATAAAAGAATCGAAGCCGGAGAATGACGTTTCGCGTAGCAGATCAATGCTCGGCGGACCCGGAGCTGTATGAGCGGCCCTGGGCTGGCTCGGAACGGACTGACTCGCGCTCGCCTGCGAACTGGGTTGATCGGCCACAGGTTGATTGAGTCCCAGCATTGAGGGACCGCTGATCGGCGGCACCGGTTTGTCGACGTGGCGCGCCACGGCTTCCGCGACAGCGGGCTTAATCGAGTCCGCCGCAGTCGTCACTTTTGGCGAGATTTTTGGCGGGAACGCTGACAATGGATCGAGCGTTGGTGCGCCCGACGCACGGCGCGCTTCGAGCGGGGTTCCGCACATTCCGCAAAAACGGAAATTTTCTGAGTTGTCCTCACCGCATTTCGGACAGATCACAATTTCCCCCGATTCCTCTTTCAACAGTTTAACTCGCGCCCCGGGTGTAGTCGCTCGCCTTCTTGATAATTGTCCGTCCATATTAAAATGCCAATGCGGGTCTCCACCCATGCCAAAAGCCTCTGAAGCCAAGGCCTCTAAGGCGCAGCATTTCGAAGGGCGGCTTGAGCGCCTGCGTTCGCGCCTCAATTGGATCGTTGTCCACGTGCCATTGGATGCAAACAGGGTGTGGGGGTTGCGTGGCCAAATCAAAGTTAAAGGCGAAATTAACGGGTTTGCATTCCGCACTTCGCTGTTTGCAAAGCGCGATGGCGGGCACTTTCTGCTGATCAACAAGCGCATGCAAAAGGGGGCGCGCGCCTACGAGGGGAGTGTTGCCCGTTTTCAGATTGAGCTTGACCTTGAAGAACGCTCGGTCGCAATGGCTGAGGAACTGAAGCGTATTCTCACTGATGACCTTGGCCGGGAAGGCCGGGCGGCGTTGCGCTGGTATGACGGATTGAATCACTCGACCCGCAGCGATATTGCCAAGTGGATTGCCGAGCCAAAGAGCACTGGCGCGCGCGCCCGCCGCGCGGAACAACTAGCGGAGCGCCTGCTCAATGTCATGGAGGCAGAGCGTGAGCTGCCGCCGATTTTGCAAGTAGCGTTTGCGCGCCATCCGCATGGTCGCGAGGGGTGGGATCTAATGTCTGCATCGCGTCGGCGCGGGCATCTGTTTGGCATTTTTTATTACAGAACTCCGGACGCTCGTGGCCGGCGCATTGACAAAATGCTTGCCGATGCCAGTGCAATTGCCGAGAAAATGAGCGATAGGAAAAAGTCAGCGCTATAATTCACACGCGCTGCGATACCGTGGCGCGTTCGAGGTTATTCATGAAATTTCGCACTTCCCCTGTCGCCGTTCGGACAATCGTTGCTTCGTTCATCGTTGTTTTTGCAATCGCCACCGCGCTATCCGCGCAGAATGCAAATGCGCAGGCGAGTGGTGCGAAGCGCTCGATCACCGAAAAAGATTTGTTCAACTTTGTGTGGATCGGCGATCCGCGTGTTTCGCCCGACGGCTCGCGCGCGGTTTTTACGCGGGTCGTAAGCGACGAGAAGCACACCGGCTATGAGACTTCGATCTGGATGGTTGCGACCTCGGGTGCCGAATCTCCGCTGCGTCTCACCAACGGCAAACATGACGCAAGCGCGCGCTGGTCACCCGATGGCACCCGCATCGCATTCGTACGCGGCGGAGACAAAGACGATAGCGGCAAGCCGCGCCCGGCGCAAATTGCAATTCTGCCGCTGTCCGGCGGGGAGGCGCGCATCATTACCGATCTGCCGAAAGGCGCGTCTGGCCCGGTCTGGTCGCCGGATGGCAGGCGTATCGCCTTCTCAAGCACGACTACGCAGGAAGATATCAACAAAGAACAGCATAAGAAAAACGAAGCCAAGGCGGGCGAGAACACTAAGCCGGACAAAAAAGAATCGGCTGCGCCGAACCCAGCGTCCAAGGCTGACTCCGATGCCGACCGCGAATCCGACATCCACATCATCACGCGCGCTGTTTACCGCGACAATGACGAAGGCTACATCGATTACAAGCGGCACGACCACATCTGGGTGATCGACGTCCCGACGGCCTCGGACGAGCCGGGCAAGCCGCTGCAACTCACCAGCGGCGATTACGATGAAGGCGGAATTTTCTGGACGCACGACGCTTCGCGCATCTATTTCGTAACCAGCCACATTGACGAGCCTTATTACGAAACCGGCAGTACGGAGATTTATTCAATAGCTTCCAGCGGCGGCACGCCCGAAAAATTGACCACGGTTCCGATGGATATTTACAGTCTGTCGCTCAGCCCCGATGGGCGGAAAGTTGCATTCCACGGTTCGGTGACACAGCCCGTGCGGTCTTATTCGCAGCCCGATCTCTGGGTTATGGATCTGGTTGCGAATGCGCAACCACGCAATCTCACTGCGAATTACGATTTCGACATGGGCAGTTCGGTGTTCGGCGATAACGCGGCCCCACGCGGAGGAGGTCGTGGCGCGCTCTCCTGGTCGCCAGACGGCCGCTGGCTCTTCGACATCGTAGAGAAGCAGGGACGCACTCCGATCGTTCGCGTAGATTCGCAGACCGGGGCGGTTGCTGAGATTACGCATGGCGATCAGGCAGTGCTCAACTTCTCGATCACACCTGATGCGGGCACCGCGGTCGCACTGATTTCGACGCCGGTTGTGATCGGCGATCTATTTACGGAGAAAACAGCCGACAGCCAAAACGGTACGCAAACGCGCATCACCGATCTCAACAAGCCTCTCTGGTCACAGCTTAATCTCACCGAGCCCGATGAGATTAATTACAAGAGCTTCGATGGCTTGCCGATTCAAGGATGGATTCAGAAGCCACCCGACTTCGATCCGAAGAAAAAATATCCCGTGATCCTAAACATCCACGGCGGCCCACATGCGGCGTATGGCTGGGTCTTCGATCACGAGTTTCAATGGATGGCGGCGAAGGGTTACGTCGTGCTCTATATCAATCCGCGCGGCTCGACCAGTTACGGTCAGGATTTCGGCAACATCATTCAATATCACTATCCCGGAGATGACTATCGCGACTTGATGGTGGGAGTGGACGAACTGCTCAAACGCGGCTACGTCGATCCCAAGAAGCTTGGTGTCACGGGCGGCAGCGGAGGCGGCGTGCTCACCGACTGGACGGTCACCCAGACCGATCGTTTTGCCGCCGCTGTATCGCAACGCGACATATCGAACTGGGCCTCGTGGTGGTACACGGCCGATTTCACCATGTTCCAACCGCAGTGGTTCAAGGCGCCGCCATTTCAGGATCCGAAAGACTATGCCGATCGCTCGGCGATAACCTTCGTCGAAAAAATTCACACGCCGATGTTGTTTATCCTCGGGCAGTCCGACTACCGCACGCCGCAAGACTCCGGCGGCGAACAATTATTTCGTGCGCTCAAGTATTTGAAGCGGCCGACCGCGATGGTGGTTTTTCCGCGCGAGACGCACGAACTGTCGCGCTCTGGTGAGCCGTGGCATCGCATCGAGCGTCTTGAGAACATTGTCGGATGGTTCGACAAATGGCTGATGGACATTCCGCATCCGGAATATGACGTGCACCCCCAGCCGGCGGCGAAAACGGCGAAAGCAGGCGGCCAGTAAGGCTTTCGCGACCTTGGTCGCCAGCGGCAGTATTCTGCGGCTTTTCTGCAAAGCGTTTCCACTCGTTGCGAACGCCGGTTGACACTCGGTGTAACACGGCGTAAGTATGGTGCAACCCTTCGGTGCCGGTGGTGATTCCTTTTGCGTTACGTCGACTGTTCTGACCAATTTGGTTCTGCCCATTTTGTTCCAACCATTCCAGTCGGGCAGTGCGGAATCTTTCGGCGAAAGCTCAAGAAACACCGACGACTCTTCTCCCCCAACTTCGGCTTACCGACGGACGCCCGCCGCGAGGTGGGCAAACTGACGTTCTTCCAGGAGAGTTTATGTCCAAGAATACGAGAAGGATGATTCCCGCGGTGGTTGCGTGTCTAACTGTTCTGCTCGTCGCCGTTCCGGCGTTCGCGCGGACAGCCAGTGGCGTCCGAGCTCTGCCGAATACGCAAATCCTCGGCGCTGAAGACCAGACTAAACAGATGTCGGTTACGTTCTGGGTGAAGCAGCAAAACAAAGCCGCCTTCGACGAACTGGTGCGGCAGATGTACGACAAGAATTCGCCGAACTACCATCAGTGGCTGACGCTGAAGCAGTATCAGGAAAAATTTGCGCCGAGCGCCGCCGACCTTGCAACCGTGAAGCAGTATCTCGAGGCGCATAATCTCAGCATCGTCGCTACTGACAAACTCAATCACTACGTGACCGCGCGCGGCACCGTTGGTGACGTCGAACGCGCCGCCGGAGTGCAACTCAACCGCGTGTTGCTGAACGGCGAAGAGCATCGCGCACCGAGCGGAGAGGCCGTTGTTGCCGGTGACGCAGGCAAGGTAGTTGCCGCAGTGCAGGGCCTTTCAGACTTGGTCTACAAGAACTACGCAGTGAGCCCGATCGAACCTGACACGGGCAAGCCGTTTGCGAAGTTTCCATTGGCTAAAGCCCAAGCAGCGCAACAGTTTTACAACGCCAATTGCCTGCGCGGCACCACGACCCGCACCTTCAAGACCGGCGGCGGCGGCCCTTACGCCATCTATTCGGGCAGCCGTTATGGCGGCCCCATTCAGGATGGACCTCCGCATCTTCCGCCCTGCGGCTACGATGCGCCGGAAATCGCGAAGGCTTATGGCCTGACTCCGCTTTATAAGCAGCATCTTGATGGCACCGGCCAGACAGTGGTCATCGTCGATGCTTACGGATCGGACACGATCACGGGCGACGCCAACACTTTTTCGCAGATCAACGGCCTGCCAGCGTTGACCTCCAGCAACTTCACCATCTACTACCCCACCGGCCCCACCAGTTGTTCGGGTAATACTTGCGGATGGGATGTGGAGACCAGCCTCGATGTTGAGTGGTCGCACACGGTCGCTCCGGGAGCGAACATCGCCCTCCTGTTGGCCGCCGACAATTCCTTTACCAACCTTGACCTCTCGGTTCTTTACGGCATCGAGACTGGCCTGGGGCCGGTAATCTCCAATAGCTACGGTATCGGCGAGATTGTTCTGATAGACGAAGACCCCGCCGAACTGACAGTGCAAAACGATCTCTGCCAGATGGGCGCCTCGCTTGGCGTCTCTGTCAACTTTTCCAGCGCCGACAGCGGAGACTATTATCTCGCCTATGGCGTGACGACTGTTGCCATGCCTGCGGCTGCTCCCTATGCGACAGGCGTCGGCGGCACCAGTTTGTTTCTCAATCAGAATTACTCGATGATGTTGCAGACGGGCTGGGGCAACAACCTAACCCGCATCGCTAACGCAAGTCCAAATCCACCGATTATTCCGCCGGACTTCCTCGGTTTTTACGCCGGATCTGGCGGCGGCACCAGCGGTTTCTGGCCGAAACCCTCGTACCAGTCGAGTTTGCCTGGCGGCTGGCGGCTCGTGCCTGACATCGCCTACCTGGCCGATCCCTACACCGGCGTCGAATATATTGACACCGAAAATGGAGAGCAGTTCATCAGCGTTGTGGGTGGAACCAGCCTTGCATCTCCCATGTTTGCGGGGATGTGGGCGATCTCCACGCAAGCTGCCGGGACATGGCTAGGGCAGGCGGCTCCGCTTCTTTATGGGCTGCCTTCCAGTGCCATCACCGACGTTCTCGCGGTAAACGGGCCGGACAACGTCAGCGGATCGACTCACACTCCGCCTGCTGCGCCGGTCAACTACTCGTCTGCGGAGCTGTTGGCTCCCGTGCAGAACTCCACCGATTTTATAGGGGCTCTGTATAACGGAACTTCGACTCGCTGGTACGCGATCAGCTTCGGAACCGACAGTTCGCTGACCACGGGCCCGGGATGGGACAACGTAACGGGATTGGGAACACCGAATGGGGCGAGCTTCGTCTCGGCGGTGGCCGCAGCGGCGAAATAAAGCAAGAACGGTTAACCTCAGCGGGCCGGCGGGATGCTGGCCCGTTTTTTTCTCGGCCTCCGAAACTCCTCGTTCGCGAGCCTCACAATCCGTATAATTCAATCGTTTTAATACCTTGGTTCTAGAAACCGCATTCAAGCCCACGGAGGTCCCACCGCGTGAAAATTTCGGCTGCGCTTCTTTTCTTAGTTACGATGCTGGGTCTTTCTGTCGCCGCCCAAACCATCACGGTCGAGGTTTCGCACCCCACCAATCATTTCATTCCCAGCGAAACTCTAGGCGCTGGCGTCGATCGCATTCCCGCCGAGGCCATCGACAAAGATCTGCTTCCGGAATCGTTGAAGGTTGCGCAGACATCGGGCTGGCAGCCGGTTTCGTTTCGGCAAAACACAGAGCTCGCCGTTGAAGCGTGGCACTGGAATCCGCAGGGCACGTGGAGCGACAAAAGCGGCGGCGGCAAGGGCTACTTCACCGGCTCGTCCACTCCCACTGAGAGCCTGCGCTACTCCTACGGATACTCGCTTCCACGCCGCGGCTTCACCCGCAACGATGGCACCGGCAACGCCGGTTTTTCGCGCCTCACCGACGGCGACCTCGACACTTTCTGGAAGAGCAACCCGTATCTCACCCAACATTTCACTGGAGAAAGCGACGCGCTGCATCCCCAGTGGGTAGTTCTCGACTTGGCGCAGCCGCAGCCCGTTGACACAATCCGCATCGCCTGGGGCGACCCCTACGCAACTCATTACCTCGTGCAGTATTGGACCGGTGACGATCCCATCAAACTCCCCACGCGCGGCGCGTGGCAGACGTTCTCTCAAGGTACGGTCACGACCGGGAACGGTCATACCGAAACCGTTGGCCTCGTTTCAGCGCCGCTGGCCGTGCGTTTCATTCGCGTTTGGATGACCGAGTCTTCGAACACCTGCGATGCCGACGGACCCGCCGATCCCCACAATGACATACGCAATTGCGTCGGCTATTCCATCCGCGAACTGTACCTCGGAACCTCAACTAAAGACGGTAAGTTCCACGACTCGCTGCGCCACACCGCCGATCAGGAGCAGACGACGACTTATGTCTCGTCCGTCGATCCGTGGCATCAGCCCTCGGATCTTGGTACCACTCGTCAGGCTCAGGTAGGCTTCGATCTTTTTTTCACCAGCGGCGTAACTCGCGGATTGCCCGCGATGATTCCGGTCGCGCTGCTTTATGACACTCCCGAGAACGCGGTCGCCGAAATCGCGTACATCGAGAGTCGCCACTATCCGATCTCTTATGTGGAGATGGGTGAAGAGGCCGATGGGCAGTACATGCTCCCCGAAGATTACGCTGCGCTCTATGTGCAGTGGGCGGCAGCGCTGCATCGGCTCGATCCGAAACTCAAACTCGGCGGCCCGTCGTTTCAAGGAGTCAACAAAGATATCGAGGTCTGGCCCGACGCCAGTGGCCGAGTCTCGTGGACCGGGCGTTTTCTTGATTATCTGAAGCAGCACGGGCGCATGCAGGAACTGGCTTTTTTTTCGTTCGAGCACTATCCCTACGACCCATGCAAAACGCCGTGGGGCGTGCTCTATGACGAGCCCGAACTCATGCGCCACATCATTCAAGTGTGGCACGACGATGGTGTCCCTGCTGACCTGCCAATGTTTGTTACCGAAGGCAATCTTTCCTCCGGTGCCAGCGAAACTTACCAGGACATTTTTTCCGGCATCTGGCTGGCTGATTACATCGGATCGCTGCTCGATGCCGGCGCCAAAGGCGTTTATTACTTCCACTATTTGCCCTTGCCGATGGAGCCCGGTTGCAACGATTCGCCGGGAACGTTCGGCATGTTCACGATCGATGCTGCCTACAAAATTCAGCAACCGCTGGCGCAATTCTTCGTGGCACAACTGATTAACCTGGAGTGGGCGCAGCCCGCGGGCGAAGAGCACCAAGTCTATTCGGCGAAATCCGATCTCGACGACGGCGCAGGCCGCAGCCTGGTGACCGCATACGCGCTGAAGCGTCCGGATGGAGAATGGTCGCTGCTAATAGTCAATCACGACCAGGAAAATGCGCACCGCGTTCGCATCGACTTTCGCGGCGCAATTCCAGCGAAGCCTGATTCGGCCACAGGCTTTGTAGGTTCGGTAGAAATCTCAACCTTCGGCGGCGCCCAATATAAATGGAACCCGCCGCGAACCCGCTTCATGGCTCACGCCGAAGAGGCCGCTAAGCCAACGATCGTCGCCTACACGAACGGAACTGCCGATCCCGACGGCCCGATCCTGCGCTCGAACCAGAATGCCGCGAAAGACACGCTCTACGATCTGCCGGCGGCCTCGGTGGTGGTTATCCGGGGCAAGATCGCGGCTCCCTAGGCTTACGAATGAAATACAAAGATTTTCGATAAGGTTTATCGACTAGGTACTAACGTAATCCAACCCAGCCTCGCTATCTGCTACACTGCTATTAACGCTATTGCTACGGTTTGCTAGTTACGCGGGGATCCCGATGGATCCGCACCACCTCCGCATTTCCTGCCCGCCTGGTTCCAGCGCCAATCTAAAAATGCGAGCGGCATGCGAACTCTCGACAAGTGTCTGAGAATATTAAGCCCCTCCAGAAAGAAAACAATCGAATGACCACATTTACGGAACTGCCCTTGTCTGCTGCCTTGCAGCAGAAACTGGCGGCAGCTCAATTTATTACTCTCACGCCCATCCAGGCGCGCGCCATTGCTCCTGCCCTCGAAGGCAAGGATGTAATCGGCACCGCCCAGACCGGCACCGGCAAGACGCTGGCGTTTCTGATTCCGATTATCGAAATGTTGCGTGAGTCTTCCAACAATGCCGCAGCCAAGAACGTCAGTGCTCTCGTCCTCTTGCCCACGCGTGAACTCGCCATGCAGGTTCACGAGCAGTACGAACAATTGCGCGACAAAAATATGCCGAAGGCCGCACTCGTCATCGGCGGCGTAGCCGAAAAGGCGCAAATTCATAGTCTTCGATCCGGCTGCGAATTTGTCATCGCTACTCCTGGCCGCTTGCAGGATTTCATCACCCGCAAATTTGCCGACCTGCGCCACGTGAAAATACTCGTGCTCGACGAAGCCGACCGCATGCTGGACATGGGTTTTCTTCCTGCCATTCGGCGTATCCTGCAAATTCTCCCGCAGCGCCGGCAGACGCTTTGTTACTCCGCCACCATGGAGCAATCAGTGGCGGCGCTGGTCAACGACTACACGCGCGAACCGGTGCGAATCGCTCTCGGCTCGGTACTGAAGCCCGCAGAGAGCGTGCAGCTCGAAGCCTATGAAGTGCGTCCGTCGGAAAAGCTCGACGCCTTGCGACAGTTACTATACGGCGAAAAGGGACAGACCCTGATCTTCACGCGCACCAAACGCGGCGCGCAGAGACTCGCGCAGGAACTCGAGCGCGACGGCTTCTCCTCCGCCATGATTCACGGCGATCGCACCCAGTCCCAACGCAACGGCGCCCTGAGCGGCTTTCAGGAGGGGCGCTATCAGGTGCTGGTCGCGACCGACATCGCATCGCGCGGCCTGCACTGCGATGATGTCGCGCACGTTATCAATTACGATCTACCCAAGATGGCGGAAGACTTCATCCACCGCGTTGGCCGCACTGGGCGCGCCGGCTCTCAGGGCCGAGCCTCAACATTGTTCACGGCTGCGGAGAATCTCGCGTTACGCGACATCGAGCGCACTCTCAAGTTGCGCATCGAACGCAAGCAGGTGAATGCGACGTCGGAAAATGCCCAGCCCAGGCGCTTCGTGCAAAATACGCTGGCATCGCGCACGCTGACAGCTCTGCCGGGTGAGGTCTTCGTTTAGTTTGATCGAGTTTTGATGGAGAGCTGGACGGGCGAGAGCACGCCCGTCCGGTTGTCAGATAAGCATTAGCGATCTGCGGTTTTGGTGATGTGCGGACCAGCAAATTCAGTTGGGCCCAGTTCATCTTCCTCGGCGCCAATGCGAAACAGCGCCGCTTGCTCCGCCGCGTGCTCGCGCATCAGGCGCAACTCTTCCTGTTCGTCGACCACCACACCTTCCGGCTGATCTTGCTTGCGCTGGGTTTTGCGCTCGTTCTTGTCCCGTTGTTTTTGTTGGCGCGCTTGCTCTTTCTGTCGTTTGTTAAAAGTTGATCGACCTCGTGGCATACACAATCTCCCCGTAATTCTATTTTCGCTATTATGGCTGGCTACGCGCAGTATCTGCGAGGCTGACCCAGCATTATCCTGGGATAAGCACAAAATCGCCGCATCCTCGGTTTCTTGGATCTTATCCAGTATAACCTTGAACCGAGTCGCAGCGCACATCCTGTGCGGCACCTCGACCAACCTCAGCACGCATGAAAATTTATAAAACTTGCACGCTCGGCACCCCACGGTTGGCAAAATTCATTCAAATTCATTTCACATAGCTAACCTTCTGAACCAAAATTTCTGCCGTGGTTTGTTTCGTCCCGGCGGGGCATATCGATCCCCGGCGGGATTCCGTCATCTTCCTCCCCCTTGGTGTCACTTCTCGTTGTGGAGGTTCTATGCCCGGATTGCGCCGCCTATTCTCCTTCGCCCTATTGAGCTTATCGCTGACCGCATTGCGGAGGAGTGTTTCGACATTTGCCTCAGGCGGAATGATCAGGTGCGTCTACATGTTTCCGCAAGATAACAGTCGGTGACACGGAGCGCTCTCATCGCTTGTCGGTTTGCCACTCTCCGCACCCGCGTGTTACCATCGAACACGTTACGAAAACGAGAAGAGACAGGAGTGCAACAGGTTAGTGTTAGCCAGAGAGCAAAAGCAATCCGTCGTTGACACGTATCGCACGCACGCTACCGATACTGGCAGTCCCGAAGTCCAAATCGCGCTGTTAAGCGAGCGCATTGGTCAGCTGACGGAACACTTCAAGACGCACCAGAAAGACCACGGCTCGCGCCGCGGACTTCTCATGATGGTAAGCAGGCGCAGAAGTTTGCTCGACTATCTGAAGAAGTACGACTCGGAACGGTATAAGACCGTCATTTCCAAGCTCGGAATCCGCAAATAACCGCGCGCCGGCTTCCTGTGAGGCCGGTTTCAGATCTGGTTTTCCGAACCAAGGTTTCCAGGTCACGTGAGCCTTAGCAAAGTGCGTTCCCAACCGCCGCCTTGGCATGCGCTGTCCACCCGAACTCCGTTATCGCGCGCCTGCCCTTCTGCCCTATACAAGGATGATCTATGAAGCCTGAAGCCACAAAAGTTTCCGTCGATCTTACAGGCGGGAAACAGATGTCTTTTGAAACTGGAAAACTTGCCAAGCAAGCCGGCGGCTCAGCCGTTGTGCGCTTCGGCGAAAATGTTGTCCTCGCCGCAGCCACCTCCAATCCCGAGCCGCGCGAAGGCATCGATTTTTTCCCACTCACCGTTGACTATCGCGAGTACACCTACGCCGGCGGACGCATCCCCGGCGGTTTTATCAAGCGCGAAGGCCGCATGAGCGAACGCGAAGTGCTCACCAGCCGCCAGATCGACCGTCCCGTGCGGCCCATGTTCGCCGAGGGTTTTCGCAACGAGACCCAGGTCATCGCCTTCGTTCTCTCTGCCGATACAGAAAACGATCCCGACGTCTGCGGCATCAATGCCGCTTCCGCGGCTCTCACCGTCTCCGATATTCCGTTTCTCGGTCCGATCGGCGCCGTGCGCGTGGGCCTGGTGGATGGCCGCTTTATCGCCAATCCCACCTACACTGAAATGCGCGACGGCCTGCTCAACATCATGGTCGTCGGCACCGCCGATGCGATTGTCATGATCGAGTCGGGCGCGAAAGAAGTGAAAGAAGAGACGGTAGTCGACGCCATTGAGTTCGCCCACACCGAAATCAAAAAGATCTGCGCGGCCATCAACGAACTGCGCAGCAAGGTTGGCAAGCCGAAGCGAGCGGTAACGCCGCCAGAGTTTGACGAAGCCTATTACAAGAGCTTGGAATCGAAAATCGGTAACCGGCTGAGCGATGCCCTCGACACTGCGAAGCATCCAAAGTCGGAGAGCTACGAGTTGGTGCGGGTCATCGAAAAGGAACTGCTGGCCGCGGTCCCCGAAGGCGACAGCGCCGACAAGGAAAAGGCGAAAATCAAGAAGTACTACGAGATCCTCCGCGAGCGCATTTTCCGCAATCAGGTGATCGATCACAAGCGCCGTCCCGATGGCCGCGCCTTTGATCAGATCCGCGAAATTTGGATTGAAGCCGGCGTCTTGCCGCGCGCCCACGGCAGCGCCGTTTTCACCCGCGGCGAAACCCAGGCGTTAGTTACCACCACTCTGGGCACGAGCGATGACATGCAGCGTCTCGAGGGCTTCGAAGGCGAAGCCAAAAAGCGCTTTATGCTCCACTACAATTTCCCGCCCTTCTCGGTCGGAGAAGTTGGCTTCATGCGTGGAGCGGGACGCCGCGAAATCGGTCACGGCGCTTTAGCCGAGCGGGCCGTCTCCGCCGTCCTTCCAACCGAAGACAATTGGCCTTACGCCATGCGCGTGGTGTCCGACATTCTCGAGTCGAACGGTTCGTCCTCGATGGCCACAATCTGCGGCGCTTCGCTCTCGCTGATGGATGCGGGCGTACCGTTGAAAGCCCCTGTGGCGGGAGTCGCGATGGGATTGGTGAAAGAAGGCGACCAATACGCCATCCTGACCGACATCGCAGGCGCCGAAGATCACTACGGCGATATGGATTTCAAAGTTGCCGGAACCAAAGACGGCATCACCGCTCTACAAATGGATATCAAAGTCGCTGGCATCACTTCGCAGATCATGCGCGAAGCGCTTGCCCAGGCGCAGCGTGGTCGCTTGTTCATCCTCGGAAAAATGGACGAAGTGATCACCGAAGCGCGCGTGAAGGTTTCGAGTTATGCGCCGCGCATCTACACCCTCCAGATTCCGGTCGATAAGATTCGCGACGTGATTGGGCCCGGCGGCAAGATGATTCGCAGCATCATCGAGCAGACCGGCGTCAAGATCGACGTCGAAGATTCCGGCAAGGTCAACGTTGCCTCGAACGATGAAGTTTCGGCGAATAAGGCCTTGCAGATTATTCGTGACCTGACTGCGTCGGCCGAAGTAGGGAAGACCTATCTCGGTAAAGTCAGCCGCTTGGCGGATTTCGGAGCGTTCGTCGAAATTCTGCCCGGCCTCGACGGCCTGCTCCACATCAGCGAAGTCGCCGAACACAGAATCAAGGATGTTCGCGACGAACTGAAAGAAGGCGACCAGGTGCTGGTGAAAGTTCTGGCCGTCGAAGGTAACCGCATCAAGCTGTCTCGAAAAGCAATTCTGAAAGAGCAGCGCGCAAAAATGGGCGGCGGCGCTCCACCTCCTCCGGAGATGGACGAATCCGCAGAGCCAGTCCCCTCTGCGCCTGCCTCGCACGGCGCGCCCACGGCAGTCATCGAAGGCGGCGCTGATTTCGACGCCGATGATGAACCGAACTTCAACCGCGTCGATGGAGTCGTCGCGTCGGTTGAAGCCGGCGCGGGGCGCCCGGAAGGCTCGCGGGAAGGACGTCCGGGCGGCGGAGGCGATCGCGATCGCAATCGTCGTCGTCGTGGTCGTGGACGCGGTCCCGGCGGCGGGCAGGGAGGTCACAGTGGTGGCCACTCCGGCGGTGGTGGCGGTGGTGGCGGACGGGGCAGACGATAGTTTTATTTGTTTTTGGTAAGCGGAAGGGCCGCAGGAACGCAGTCCTTTTCTATTGCGGAGATTGTCAGAACGACAGGCGTTTGAAGATTGTCTCCGGAATCTGCCGCACCCCGGTCATGATGTAGCGCCAGATTTTCGGCGTGTATAGAACGTCGGGTGATCGGCGTTCAAGGGCGCGGACTATGTCTCGCGCAACCTGCTCCGGGCTGGCAAAGCGCGCCGAGTTAGGCAGGTGATCGGTCATCGAAGTCTGCACCGGCCCCGGCTTAATGGTAATAACGCGGACACCGGCGGTATGGAGGCGAGCGCGTAGTCCCTGAAGAAACACAGAGAGAGCGCCTTTGGCGGACCCGTAGACGTAGTTGGAGCGGCGTCCTCGCTCTCCAGCGACAGAAGTAATCACGGCCAGGCAGCCGGTGCGGCGTTGTTCTAAGTCAGCGGCGAACAGCGTCAGGATCGCGGTGGCACTTACAAAGTTAACCTGTAACTCCTCAAGCAAAACATCGACGGATGTTTCAGAATCCTTCTGCTCTTGCATTGAACCATAAGCCAAGAGCACAGTGTCGTATTCGGGCAACGCACGCTGCACAAAGTCGAACATCGCAGCATGCCCTTGAATGGACGCTAGATCGGCAGAGTAAGTGAAAACGTTGCCTGATCCACGTACGACTAAGTCAGCCCGGAGCTCAGCGAGGCGCTGGGCAGAACGAGCTACGAGCAGTAACTCGTCACCTTGCCCGGCTAACAAGCGCTCGACTTCGACAGCAATGCCCGAAGTAGCGCCAAGAATCACGATTTTCCTTATCTTCTCAACCCCATTCGCCATCATCGCGCCCCCGTCACGCGCCGCCAGAACGAAGACGACATCTTCGGGTCTATGTAGGGAACAAAGCTGCGCCAGTGCGGAAACGAAGCTTCAAATAGCGCAGGACTCATGCGTGCGTCTTTGGCGGGATAGAGCGCTCCTCCACTCTGCTGCACAACTTCATCCAGTGACTGCATAAGTTGCAGCGTGCGCTCGCCCCGCATCGAGAAATCAAGGGCTATCGTCAGTCCCGGCCGCGGAAAGGAAAGCATACCGGCAGGTGGCGCTGAACCGAATTGTTTCAGCACGCCCAGGAAAGACCCCATACCAGATCGGGCGACACGATCAAGCAACTCCTCGATCGCCTCCAGGTTAGTCTCCGGGATTACGCACTGATATTGCAGAAAGCCCTGCTTGCCATAAAGAAGGTTCCACTGACGGATGGAATCAAGCGGGTAGAAAAAAGAGTCGTAGGGTACGACAGTTACGCCCTTCCTCCGGGCGTGAAGTTTGTAATAAGCGTTGTTAAACGCCCTCACCGAGTAACGATTGAGCATCCACGCCGGCAGCGCAAACGGCACCTTTGGCCCGCGCTTGCGGTGAAATTCTTTATTTGAGTCGGTGGCATGATTTCCCCGAAAGAAAACGCCGCGCGGATTCCTGCCCGAAAAACAATCGAGCCACGCCACTGTGTATTCGAAACGCCCGTCGCTGTCGCGACTAAGATCAAGGAATGAACCGAGCGATTGGAATGGGATCGAATCGGCGTCGATCCACGGGCCGGCTACCCGTTTCAATTGAATGTCGGCCCATGCGATTACTCCCGTCAATCCGAGGCCGCCAATAGTGGCGCGCAGCATGTCCGCATTCTCGAGAGAACTACAGGCGACCAGACCGTCGTTGGATCGATGCAATCCGATTTGGCGTATGTAGCTGCCGAAGCTTCCGGCGCGATGATGGTTCTTACCGTGGACATCATTGGCAATCGCTCCCCCGACGGTAACGAAGCAGGTGCCGGGAGTGACCGGAAGAAACCATCCCCTCGGGAGAGATATGTCAATAATGTCTGAGAGTGTTACTCCGCTTTCACAACGCACAATGCCGTTGGCGTCGTCGAAGCTGAGAATTCGATTCAAACGTCGGCAGTCGATGAGTTCCCGGCCGCCGTTAAGGCAGGAATCCCCATAGCTGCGGCCGAGGCCGCGAGAAAGCAAAGAATCGGCTGCGGCAGATGCGAGAATCTCCGGCACCTGATCATTCCATGCCGGTCTATGCACGTGCGTATGCGCGGTCTTAGGGTAGCGACCCCATGAAAGTACACGCGTGGTTGCAATCTGCGGGCGAGTCTGCCGTCGTAACGCTGTAGCTGATTGTCCAGACATAGTAAGTCGGCTGTGCCTAAAGTTCCTAACTTAGATAGCTTGACCGAGGGTGCTCATCGCGGCTCACCACCATTTCACCTGCATTATGCCCGCGGCGATCACCGCTGCCGACGCCAGCGCTACGCCATAACTTACTGGGTCTCGGATGGCAAGCGTGACCGGATCCTCGTTAAGCTCTCCGCGATGCGCCAACAGCCAAGTGCGGCTTAGCCAATAAAGGATGATTGGGCAAAGGAGAAACAGAAATTCGGGCGACGAATAAAGAACGCGGACATCTTGACTATGAACGTAGAGGCTGAAGATCACGACCGCGGAAAAGCTGCTGCCCACGCCGAGAGAAAGCAATACTTCGCGGTCTCCCGTATGATAACCGCGCCCGGAGTTACCCGCCTTAACTAAGTCGCTGGCGTGGAATAATTCCGAATAACGCTTTGCCATTGCGAGACTAAGAAAGAAAAATAAAGAGAATGCCAGGAACCATTGCGATAGTGGTGTGTCAGAGATCAGCGCACCGGCAAGAATGCGAAAGCTGTAGAAACTCGAAAGAACAAAGACGTCAAGCAACGCGACCTTCTTGAGATAGAGCGAATACAACATGGTCAGCGTGGCGTATCCGAGCAGTGCGAACCCGAATTGCGGATCGAGATAAAAGCCAGCACCCAGCGACGCTGAAAGCAAGATGAATGAGGCGAGTAATCCTTCAGGGATCGAAATGTCGCCAGCGGCAAAGGGCCGTCCTTTTTTCCATGGATGTTCGCGATCGGAATGGAGATCGAGCAGGTCGTTGAGAATATACAATCCAGACGCGCAAAGGCCATAGAGCGCGAAGCCAAGCGCGGTGCGAAGAACAGGCTCGAGCGCGAGATTGTGCGACAGCGCAAGCGGCAGAAACAATAAGAGATTTTTTGCCCAATGGTGCCCGCGGAGAGCGTTAACCCATGTCCGTAAACTTGCTCGTGGCTCGACAATCGTAATTTTAAGCGTAGTGACAGCGGCGGCCTGTCGCGCGCGGCCTTCGCTTCCCACCACATAGGCTGCGCGGGCTCTCCGCCAAACCTCCACATCGGCGGCCGAGTCACCCACATACTCGAACCCGGTCTCGGCGTAGCGTTCTCCCAGAAACGCCGCCTTGTTCGCCCCCTTGAGATTCACCTGACCATCGGTGGCGTGAACTTCGTTGAACAAGCCCAGATGATCGGAAATCGCCTCAGCGAGTTCGCGATCGGCTGCAGTTGTGAGGGCTATGCGGCGGCCGTTGGTCTTCTCCCGCTGCAAGAGGTCAAGAACGGGTTGTCGATAGGTAAGAGACGCTGGGTTGAGATGCACCCTGGCAGCAACATTGCGTTTGAAAGAGGCTCGCCCTGAAAGCAACCAGAAAGGGAACAGGAAGAGAGCGATGGGCCTGGTCTTCAGGAGCACGAGGACACATTCCCACAGCACATTGCCACGGATCAAAGTGCCATCAAGATCGACGCATAAAACCGGCGGCAGCGCCTTGGCGGGTTTAGCTCCGGTGACCGACCCCATAGAGTGATCGTCGCATAAGCGGCCGGACGAAATACGGGAATAAGTGGCACACCTAGGTAACCTGAGTAACATGCACCTGCGGTAATGGAAGGATAAGATGAGCTGGTCTCACCGGACCGGCCGATTCAAATCACCATGATCGAAAGACACGAGAATTCGGAACCCGGCGCGGTGGAGCTGCTCGCGAAGTATTTGCGTCAGCCGCGCATCTTGCTGCCACTCCTTGCTCTGGTTACTTTCGTACTCTACAGCGGTTCGCTCTCTTTTGAATTCGTGTGGGACGACTGGCCGCAGATAGTTAACAGCCCTATCATCCGGTCATGGAATAATCTGCCGCGCGCTTTCGGCAGCGACCTTTGGTATCACGTCGCTAGGCACCAAGTGTATTATCGCCCCCTCTTTGTGGCGTGGTCGATGTTGAACTACACGTTATTTGGGCTGCGGCCCTGGGGATGGCATCTCGGAGCAGTCGTACTCCACATAGGAGCAGTTGCATCGGTCTTCTGTCTGGCGCGCAAACTGGACCTGGAATACTGGACGGCTGCTTTGGCGGCGCTGATTTTCGCTCTCCATCCAATTCACATTGAACCCGTCACATGGGTCTCAGCGGCATCGGACACGATGGTCACCATGCTCGCTGCGCTGGCCTTTACAGCCTATCTCAGCGGACGCGATTCCGAGACAAAAAATAGAACAGCATGGTGGGTTACTTCTCTTGTGCTGTTCTTCTGCGCCTTACTGACGAAAGAGATGGCTGTTATGTTCTCCGCGCTGGTGGCAATTTACGCGTGGTTGAATCCGGAGCAGGCTCGAGAGTCCTCATTCCCACAAAAAGCGCTTGGTGCAGTGATAGAGACAGCACCTTATGCGCTCGTTACGCTGTTATATGTTTTGTTGCGAAGACACGCGCTGCTGCACTCAACCGGTCAGTTCGATCCCGCCCACGGAATGTTCGATGTCCTGCGGACGCTGCCACTTGTGTTATCGACGTATCTGCGGCAGTTACTGCTCCCCGTTGGAATGACTGGCCTCTATTACACGCCTTATGTTACGGGCGCAATCGTCAGTCAAATTGTATTGCCCGTGTTAGTGCTCGGTGCGGTGGTCTCTGGATTATGGTATTGGAACCGTCGCGAAGCGAACTCGATAGTGGCATTTGCGGGATGGTGGCTACTCGCAGGCTTGGCACCCGCGCTGTACCTACGAAACTTCGGGAACGGCGATTTTGTGCGCGATCGTTACATGTATTTGCCGTCGATCGGCTTTGCGATTCTGGTTGCTTTAGGCCTGCGCCGTTTGCCGTCATTCAAACGTTGGAGCGCACCGGCGGTGCAGCTATTCGCAGTGCTGGCGTTGTGTGGCGCCTACGGTTATGCATCTCTTGCCCAACAGGTCTATTGGGGAAGCGATCTGCTCGTGCTTATGCGTGGTCAATCGCTGTATCCGGGCAATCCCTACGCTTTGGCCGGTCTGGCGAAAGAGTATAGCCAGCGCGGCGCACATGATCGTGCCATCGCGCTGGCGCAATTGGCGGTGCGCGATCATCCGGAGTATGGCTACGGGCCCTTGGCATTGGCGGAAGCGTATATCCACGCCGGTCGATTTGAAGAAGGTCGCGCATGGCTCGATCGAGTGAATCCGGACTATGCCAAGTCGGAAGTGGGTATGGCGGGCCTTGCCGGGTTATATGGAGAAATGGGCGACTACGACCGGGCCCTCGCGCTCTGCTCGGATATTCTGGAGAAGGAGCCCAATCTTTATTCCGCGCTCTATAACTGCGGCAATATCCACTTACTTGATGGTCAGTATCGCGATGCAGAGCAGTTACTGTCGCGCGCAACCCAGTTAGTGCCCGAACAAGCGGGTCCGAAACACTTTTTGGGGCGCGCACTTCTGCAGGATGGCCGGAATGCGGAGGCACAACGCTACTTGTTGCAGGCGGCGGCCATGGATCCCAAAGTTTGGGACTATCACTACTGGCTGGCCGAGTCACTGGAGCAGAGCGGGAACATCCCGGCAGCGCGCGTCGAGTACCAGCGTGCGTTGTTTCTGAATCAGGACAGTAAAGAAACGAAGCTGCGGCTGGCGGGGCTGGATGCAAGTGAAGCCGGAGGCAAAGTAAAGTTGGAGGCGAAGTGAAAAAGGAAACAGGAGACACGGCCCTGACAGGAGCAAAGATTACTCCGGCTTTGAACGTCGAGGTACGCCTTCGAGACGCCAGCGACCCAGCAAATATGGCGCGCGCGGATGCTGAGCAAGGCTGGGTCATTCGCCTCATGGTTCTGGCTGCTGTCTTGGTGATCGCAGGAATTTACGTTGGCGTCCATATCGGTAAAGGCTGGGTTGCCGCCGACGATGGCACGCTAAGTCAGAGTGCGCTGCGGGTGCTGCAGGGCCAACTTCCGCACCGTGATTTTGGAGAGATCTATACCGGAGGTCTGAGCTTTATTCACGCCCTAGCCTTTCGCGCTCTCGGTGTGAACCTGATGTCACTGCGCATCTGCGTATTTCTGTTCTTCTTAGCCTGGGTACCGGCTGTCTACTACATCGCTCAACGCTTCACTTCACCGATCACCGCGGGATTCATCACGCTTTTGGCAGTGGCATGGAGTTATCCGAATTATCCGGCAGCAATGCCCTCCTGGTACAACCTGTTCCTCGCAACCTTTGGAGCGGCTGCGCTGCTGCGTTATCTCGGTGTGCGGACTCGCCGGTGGCTGTTCGTTGCAGGGGTATGCGGGGGACTGTCGATCCTGATCAAGGTGATTGGGGCATATTACGTTGCGGGTGTGCTTCTGTTTCTCGCCTTTGTGGAACAGAGCGAGAATTCTGAAGAACATCGGGAGGAAAGTCGCGAAACAGTTGGCGCGGCGCAGATTTCGAAGAACGGTTGGCCGTACCGCGTATTCACCATGGCCGCATTGCTGCTGTTCCTGACGACACTGGTCCACGTATTGGGCGCGCGGCTTGGAGCGGCGGAGCTATACCAATTCGTGCTGCCATCTGCAGCGGTGGTGGGGCTGATCTTGCTGGGGGAACGGAGTGTGCGAGCGGGAAGCGGGCAGCGATTCGGAACGATGTTCCGGGCGGTGATTCCATTTCTCTGTGGGCTGCTGAGCCCAATGATCGTTTTCTTTATGCCCTATGTCAGGTCGGGAACACTATGGAAGTTCTTCTACGGCGTGTCTTCGAGTGCGATCTCGCGAGTGGTGGACCTGGGAGTGATCCGCCCGCTAGGAGTTGAGAAAATTGTGTTTGGACTGCCGCTAGTGGGAGTTCTGGCAGCGGCGATGTATTGGGATAAGTTCCAAGGGAAAGCGGTAGGGGCGGCCCTGGGGCTGGGCGCGCTAGCGATTGTAGTGCGGGCTACGCAGTCGCTCGGGATGGTTTCCGGAGTATGGTCGTCGGTGGCGGTACTGACGCCGACTGCGGTCTTGCTAGGGACGGTGATGGTGTGGGTTGGGAGAAAGCGGGGCGGAGTAACGAAACTCGAGCGACAGCAGGTGGTGTTACTGATCTCGATCGCGGCGACCTGCAGTCTGGTGCAATTTCCGTTCGCGGCTCCGATCTACTTGAGTTATGCGGCGCCCCTGACGCTGCTGGCGCTGGTGGCGATCGTATCCGCCGGCAAGACGCAACCGGGTACGTATGCGCTGGCGTCGGTGGTGGGACTCTATCTGGCGTTTGGGGTGGTCGTCCTGGTTCCAAGTTACATTTACGAAATCACTTACAAAGTGGGCCACATGGACATGATGCAGTCGCCGCGGGCCGGGGGACTGAAAGTCGAAGGAGCTGTTTTCTTCGATGATTTGTTCCGTTTCTTGCGGGCGCACAGTCCGAACGGATTAATGTTTGCGGGGAACGATTGTCCACAGTTGTATTTTCTTGCCGGGCTGAAGAACGTAACTTTCGACGATGGGGGCGCGCCGCCAGAAGAAATTCTGAAGGCAATTCGGCTGGACAATCTGAACCTGGTAGTGATCAATGACTCGCCGTATTTCCCGGCGTCGGTCATGGCGCCCGAGGTGCGGGCCGAGGTGATGAAGAGATTTCCTCACGGCAAGCGTTTCGGAAGTTTTGAGGTATTTTGGAGGTAGTAACAGGAAAGTGCAATTGGACGCGCCAGTCGGCCCATCCACCGCCCTCAAAGCCCGCAGCATGCCCAGAGAAGAGTTTATGCGGGAGATGTCGAAGGAGTTTGACGGGAAGGGACGAGGAGCCTGCTGGGCTGATCTACTTCAAGGTCTACAAGAGCCAAATCCCCGGATCATCGAGCATGCCGATCGAGAAGGCAGCCCTCATGCTGGGCACCGACGACTCGCGCGGTAACTGCCTGGCGATGACCTGCGCCGACTTCCTGGCGGGAGCGCACCTAGACAATGGCAACCCCAAGATCCTGCACCACTCGATCTCACGCCACTACAATTTCTTGTCCGGAGAGCAGAAGCAAGATTTCCTCGAAAACCTGTGTCAGAAGGCGTCCTGAGAATGATCCGGTCCCAAGGGCCCAGAGCAGCTCCCTTGCGGCCGGCCCCCTTGTTGTACGATAGTCAGCGCCAGCAGATACTGCGTCGTGACGGATGGAGGTGCCAATCGTGCGGCACGATGCCGAAGCTTGAGGTGCACCACCGAGAATTCTGCAGCCATTCGGATCCGACTCGGAGGACAACTTGATCACGCTGTGCACGGCACGCCAGGCCAGAGTGCATCGCCGTTAAGTCACTTCTTCTCAAACAGCGTTTCCTCGATCAGCTCGCAAAGAATGTGTCCGGTCAAAATGTGCGCTTCCTGGATACGAGGTGTCTGATCGCTGGGAATGCAGATGCAGTGATCGACCGCGTTTGGCAACTTGCCGCCAGTTCTTCCGGTTAGGCCCACTGTGACGAGTTTCTTCTCGCGGGCCACGTTTACCGCCCGCAGGACGTTGGGAGAGTCTCCGCTGGTGGTGATGGCGAAGGCGACATCATTGGGGCTGCCCATCCCCTGAACTTGGCGCGCGAAAACTTCGTCGAAGGAATAATCATTGCCGATTGCGGTTAGGACCGAAGAATTTGTGGTCAGCGCCCAGCCGGAGAGGCTTTCTCGTTCCCGCAAGAACCGTCCGCTCAATTCTGCGGCCAAGTGCTGCGCGTCCGCAGCACTGCCGCCGTTGCCGAAAAACAGGATCTTGTTTCCGGAGCGGAGACATTTCGTCATCGCGTTCGCTACCTTGACGACTGCACTCAAGTACGGGGCAGATTCCAGCAGGCTATGCATCACCAATCCGCAGTCGCGAATTCTGGCGACCGCCAGGGACTGCGCAGTATCCGCGTTCATAGAACATCTCCTGTCTAGCGCTGAGGTTCACGAAGTCGCACTGGGTTGGGCCTCGCCATCTGGCAATGAGTCGCGCGATGGTTCACTCATGCCATATTCGAAATTAATCCTCTCCTGCTCGACCACCAGTGGCCGGTTCTGCACCAGGGTATGGATGGTGCCGATGTATTCGCCAATAATGCCCATAAACAGCATTTGAACGGACATGAAGAAAAATACCCCGATGACCAACGGCGCGATGCCAACGGAGAAGATATTCCAAAAGATCAGTTTGTAAAGCAAGTACGCCAGCGATACCAGAATCGAAATCAGCGCGCCTGCAAAACCGGAAAAGGTCACCAGTCGCAGCGGCACCTTGGACAGATTTGTGATGGCGAGCATCGCCAAATCGTAAAGAGTATAGAAATTGTTCTTGGTGATTCCGTGTTTGCGCGCCGGCTGATGATACGGAATATCGAAGTGCCGGAATCCCGCCTCTGCGATCACGCCGCGGAAGTATGGGTAAGGATCAGCGAAGCCTTTGATCGTATCCACCACCTGGCGGTCATACAGGCCATAACCGGTAAAATTCTCGTAGGTTTCAACACCGGAAAGTCGCTTCACCAGCTTGTAATATTGTTTTCGAATCCAGAACATCAGACCGCTTTCCCCGCTCGTCGTCTTAATGCAGATCACGACCGGGTACCCCTCCTCCCATTTGTGGATCATTTCAACGATCATCTCGGGAGGATCCTGCAGGTCGGCCACAATGCCGATGACGGCGTCCCCGGTAGCTTGGTTAAACGCGTGCATTGGAGAACGGACATGGCCAAAGTTACGCGTGTTTCTGATTACTTTTACGTTCCTGTCCTTAGCTGCCAGCGCCTTCAGTTCGCCCAGGGTGTTGTCGGTGGACGCATTGTCGATGAAGATGTGCTCGTACGGATAGTTGCCGGCGGCGGCGATGGCAGCTCGCACGCGAAGGTACAGCTCGCGCACGTTAAGCTCTTCGTTGAAACAGGGCGTGAGAACGGTCAGGGTCTTAGGCACGGCTGGCAGCTTTCTCGTCGAACCTCAGCGATTCGATCTTGATGTTGTCATTCCGCTCATACCAGAAATAGAGGTCCCTGATCGCGCTCTCTAAATCCCAAAACTGATATCCGCCCATTTCCGCCAGCATACGCGAGTTGTCGGCCGAGTACTCTGGCCCGATTCCTCCGTTCAGAACTGACACATTGGGATTGCGCCCCGAGATCTGCGCCGAGATCCGGGCAATCATTTGGGCCAATCCGGTGATCGCAACCGGACGTCCGCTGCAGACGTTGTACGCTTTGTGGCGAGCGTCATTCTCGATAAACCACATCGTCAGCTTGACCAGATCTTTGATGTAGAGGTAGTCAAACACGATATCCTGCCGCAGCACAATCGGCAATCCTTTCACTGCCCGACAGCAAGCGTTCGAAATGAATCGCACGCTGTAGTCCTCATACTGTCCGAAAACGGCAAACAGGCGCAACTCGACCAGTCGCTCGGCGCGCTCCGTATACTTGGCGCAAATGTACTTCGAGAATCCGTAGGGGTCGGTGGGAACGCGAGTGTCGAAATATTCCTCTTTCACCCTCGGCGGCAGCCCCGTTTTGTCATACTCGGCGCCGGAGCCGAAATGGATCATCTTTCCGAACAGCCCGCTATTGCGTGCCAGATTAAAGAACATGCGACAATTCCGGTCCAGCATGTCGGCTGGAGCACCCAATCCGCGATTCGACCGCGTGGTTGCGGCATGGACGATCACATCGAAACGGTGCTCGCTGAGGTAGTCGCGCACCGCCCGCTCATTCAGCAGATCCAGCTCTGCCGAGGAGGGCGCAAGCACTTCATAGGTGGTAGCAAGCTGCTCCGTCAGATTTCGTCCAATGAACCCCGGCCCACCAGTGATGAGTATGCGCATTATGCAGGCGTCCGGAAGGAAAATTTTTTATGTCCTATAAAACTGTACGCAACCATAAATGCCGTCAGAAAAGCGCCAGCAATATAGGGCGCTTGGGTGAAAAAGCGTGTATTCCGTCGAATAAGCGTGACCAGCACAGGTAACGCTAGCACTCCGAAGAGAATGCCGCCGCTATACACCCCGACGCAACGGATCCATTCCCGCAAATAGTTCCCCTTGGTTTTGAAGACAAACCATTTGTAGCCGAGATAGGAGACCGAGATGTTCAGCAGACTTGAAATCACCGAGGCGATGATATAACTGTGCGGAATCATCGGGCTGAGAATTGCAGTAAAAAACGCGAAGGAGCCGTAACCGAACAAGGTATTCCATGCGCCCACCAGCAGGTAGCGCCCGAACTGGCCGGGCGGAAGGTGGCGCGCGAGTTTCGCGCTCCATTTGCTAGCCAAATCTGATGGGTTCATTTTTTACATCATTACACGGGCAAGGTGCGCCACTGCGATATTATCAAGAGTCGCTGCAGCTTTTCTCCATTTGATGAATTCAACGACATTTGGTATTGGGCCTACGGAGCCTAATCAATAATGAAGCTTTCGGACTACGTTTTTCGCATGGTCGCAGACGCTGGTGTGAAGCACGTCTTTCTGGTGCCCGGCGGTGGGGCCATGCATCTTAACGACTCCCTCAGTCGCTGTAGCGGGATTGATTTCGTTTGCAATTTGCACGAGCAGGCCAGTGCAATTGCAGCAGAGAATTACTCAAAAGCTACCAATTATCTCGGTGTCGCACTGGTGACCACTGGTCCAGGCAGCACAAATGCGATCACAGGCCTGGCCGGGGCCTGGCTGGATTCGACACCGTGCCTCTTTCTTTCCGGTCAGGTAAAGCGAGCGGACCGTATGTTCAAGCCCGATGGTTCGCCGCTCGGTGTTCGGCAAGTTGGAATGCAAGAAGTTGATATTGTCTCGATTGTCCGCCCCCTGACTAAGTACGCGATCACCGTCGACGATCCCGGTTCGATTCGCTACCACATGGAGAAGGCGCTCTATCTTGCAAAATCCGGCCGTCCGGGGCCGGTTTGGATCGATATTCCGCTCGATGTACAGGCTAGCCCGATCGACCCGGAGACCCTGCGCGGCTTCGATCCTTCCGAGTGCGAGGTTCGCACACCTGTTGATATGGAGGCGCTGGTCAGTGAAACGATCCGCGCATTGAATAAGTCCGAGCGGCCCATGCTTCTGGCGGGCAACGGCATTCGCTTGGCGCGCGCGGAAAAGGAGTTTCTGGAACTGGTCGAGGTGCTCGACATACCGGTTGAGGCGACGTGGCTGGCGATCGATCTGATTGCTGACGATCATCCCTTATTTGTTGGTCGTCCTGGTTCTCTTGCGCCGCGCGGGGCAAACTTTGCTGTGCAGAATTCCGATTTCCTGCTCGCGCTGGGTGCACGCCTGGATCGAGTGATTACGGGGTACTCTCCGGAGCGATTTGCGCGTGCCGCTTACAAAGTGATGGTGGATATTGATCCCTTCGAACTGGCCAAGATGGGCGATTCCATTCAGACGAAGGTGCAGGCGGACGCAGGCGAATTCATTCGCGCATTGCTTCGCCACAAGTCGGATATTCAGCGAAAGCCTCGCTCGCCTTGGAAGCAGCGCTGCCTGGATTGGAAGAACCGCTATCCCGTCATCCTGCCGGAACATCGCAAGCCGGAAGGGCCCGTAAGCATGTATCACCTGGCGGAAGCGCTTCAGGATGTGCTGCCGGAGAACACTCCCATCGTCTCTGGTAGTTCGGGCAGCGCAATTGAACTCTTTCTGCTTGCGCTGCGCGTCAAGGCGGGGCAGAGGGTGTTTCATACCACGGCGTTAGGAGCGATGGGGTTCGGCATCGCCGCCTCTATTGGCGTCTGCGTGGCGAACGGCCGACGACCGGTCGTGTGCGTAGACGGAGATGGAGGCTTTCAATTCAACATCCAAGAACTGGAGACTGTCTCGCGCCTCAAACTGCCGATCACGTTTTTTGTATTGAACAATGGCGGTTATGCTTCCATTCGCATTTCGCAGATGAGCTTCTTTGGCGAGCCGCGCATCGGGTGCAGCCCAGAGACGGGACAGACTCTACCCGACATCACTAAGGTCGCCCAGGCTTATGGGTTGCAAACCGACGTGATCCGCGATCAATCCAGCCTCCGGGCCGATCTTCGGCGAGTGCTTAGCCGCGGCGGTCCGCTGGTTTGCGACACGTTCGTTCTTCCCGATGAGGTTCGCGCTCCGCGGCTTTTTTCCGAGCAACGTCCGGACGGATCGTTTGTATCTAAGCCGCTCGAAGATCTTTACCCGTTCCTCTCGCGCGAGGAGTTTCTTTCAAACATGTTGATCCCGGTGGAAGAGGAGTCACAATAATGCGGATCGCCGTTATGCAAGGCCGGCTTCTAGCGCCATCTGACGGATGCTTTCAGTGCTTCCCCAGAAAACGGTGGAGAGCGGAATTTCCGCTGGCAGCAGAGGCTGGCCTTGATGCGATTGAATGGATTTACGATTCTCCCGGCGAGAGCGAGAATCCGCTCGGCTCCGATAATGGTTTAGCAGAGATGCACCGGCTGTCGGAGAAATCCAATATCGCAGTCGTCTCCGTCTGTGCCGACTACTTCATGGAGTGTCCGCTCGTGAAAGTCGGGGCAGCGGAACAGGAAAACAGAGTCAACAAATTACTGTGGCTGCTGGAGCGCTGCCAGTTGGCCGGCATTAGCCGGGTGGTTCTTCCTTTTGTCGACAACTCAAGGATTGACAGCGAAGCCGAAGAAAACCAAGTTGTGCAGGTGCTGCGGCGCGTTCTGGGGAATGCCGAAAAAGCCGGTGTCGAATTGCACTTGGAGACATCGCTCGATCCAAAACGCTTTGCCGCACTTTTGGCCAAGTTGCCACACTCCCATTTGAAAGCGAATTACGACTCTGGGAACAGCTCTTCGCTCGGGTACGATGTCCGCGAAGAGATTGCGGCCTATGGCGACCGAATTGGCAGCGTACATATAAAGGATCGGGTGCGCGGCGGCGGGACCGTTCCGCTTGGAACGGGTAATGCGGAGATCCCGGTTTTGCTTTCTCTGCTTTTCCGAATCGGATACAAGGGAGATTTTGTCCTGCAGATTGCGCGCGGAGAAGCTGGAAAAGAGCCCGCCTGGATTCGGCATAATCGGGAACTTGTGCTGAGTCAACTGCAGGCGGCGGGGGGCGTGGTCGGAGCGAACCGATGAGAATTTTGATCGCCGGACTTGGGGGCGTTGGACAGCGCCATCTTCGTAATCTGCGCGCACTGCTCGGAGACGGGGTAGAGATCCTCGCTTACCGCGTTCGAAAGCTTTCCCACGTGATTACACCAACCTTACAGATTGACACGGATCGCGATGTCGCGCGTGAATATGGGGTCCGGGTTTTTGGAGACCTGGGGTCGGCGCTTGCGGAAAAGCCTGACATCGCATTTATTTGTAACCCGAGCAGCTTGCACGTTTCCGTGGCGCTCGATTGCGTCCGCGCTGGCTGCGATCTGTTCGTGGAGAAACCGCTATCGGATGGACTTGCTGGGTTGCCTGAACTGCAAGCCTTGGTTGAGAAGCAGCGACGGATCGGCATGGTCGGTTATCAGCTTCGTTTCCATCCCTGCTTTCTGCGCATGCAGGAAATCTTGCGCTCAGGCGTGCTTGGCAACCTGCTGGCGGTTCGTGCCGCGGTTGGTGAGTACCTGCCCGGCTGGCATCGTTATGAGGACTACCGGCAGATGTACGCCGCGCGGGCAGATCTCGGCGGAGGGGTAATCCTCTCGCAGATTCACGAGTTTGACTATCTCTATTCCTTGTTTGGCAAGGCTAAGGGTTTGTTCTCCATCGGTGGGCACTGGAGTAATCTGGAGATCGACGTTGAGGACGTAGCCAGCACGCTGATGAAGTGCGAATTTGCCGGAAGGCCACTTCCCGTCCACTTGCAGCAGGACTATCTGCAGCGCCCGCCGCAGCGGCAATGTGAGGTGATCGGAGACGCGGGCAAGGCCCTTCTCGATTTTCCGACCCTTTCGGTCACCCTCTACGGCGCAGACGGAAACGTAGCGGATCGGTACACCTGCGAGCAACTGGACCGTAATCAACTGTTCATCTGCGAAATACAGCATTTTCTTGACTGTGTGAAAACCCGAAGGAAACCAGTCGTAGACCTGGCGGAAGGAATTTGGAGTCTCAAACTGGCATTGGCTGCGAAAGAATCGATCGCAACCGGCCGTGTAGTGGAACTTTCCTGAAGAATCGAGAGCGCATGGCCGAAGTTGGGAGTTTGTTTGATTTATCCGGGCGCGTTGCCGTGATCACCGGGGGCGCGGGATTACTCGGTGAACAGCATGCCAGGGCTATAGCGGCGGCGGGCGGTGTCCCGGTCCTGGTCGACCTTCAGAAACCGCGTGCTAGCGAAAAAGCAGCGGCGCTGTCGGGCGAATTTGGCGTTCCGGCCATCGGCTGCGCTGCGGACATCACCAAACAGCCGGAAATTGAAGCGCTGCGTGCTGAAGTCCTGGACCGCTTCGGACGCCTCGACATCCTCATTAACAACGCGGCTAATAATCCCAAGATGGAAGCCAGCGCGGAGGTCAACTTTTCGCGGCTGGAGAATTTTCCTTTGGCGCAGTGGGAGGGCGACATTGCCGTCGGCCTGACCGGCGCCTTCCTATGCAGCAAGGTCTTTGGCAGTCATATGGCCGCGAGCGGTGGCGGGGTCATCGTCAACGTTGCGTCGGATCTCGCGCTGATTGCTCCCGATCAGCGCATCTATCGGCGGTCCGGTGTGCCGGACCAAATGCAGCCCGTTAAACCGGTCACCTATTCGGTTGTGAAGTCCGGGCTGGTCGGTCTAACGCGCTACCTCGCTAGCTATTGGGCCGACAAGAAGGTCCGCGTCAACGCCATTTCTCCCGGTGGCGTGTACAACGGCCAGCCGGAAGATTTCGTTGTGCGTCTGACCAACCTGATCCCGCTCGGACGCATGGCCGCGATCAACGAATATCAGGGTGCTATTGTTTTTCTGTGTTCGGACGCATCGTCATATATGACGGGTACGAACCTGGTGGTAGACGGCGGTAGGAGTTGCTGGTGAGAGTACCATCCGGCCAAGGCCGCGATGCCGGAGAGGGAGCGCATGGTTTCTGAAGTGAGCGGGCCGGCGGACAAAGACCTGACTATGGCGCTGGAAGAGTTGTTTGCCGAAGGCGAGGCGGGGGCAACCGCGCGGGAGCGCTCGGCATTCGACCTGATGGCGGGACCATCCAAGGATCGGATCGTATTATTCGGCGCAGGACGTGTTGGTCGTAAGACTTTGGCCGGACTGCGCAAGGTCCACATTGAACCAATCGCTTTTATCGATAACAATGCGCGCCTCTGGAACACCTCTGTGGAAGGGGTGAGAGTACTGTCTCCGGAAGACGCGGCAAGACTTCACGGCGATCAGGCAACTTTTGTCATCACTATCTGGAGAGGAGAAGCTACCGATCGGATGGCACAGCGCGAAGCGCAGCTGCGCCGCTTGGGCTGCCGATACGTAGTTACGTTCCCGCCGCTTTTTTGGAAGCGTGCGGAGGCCTTCCTGCCGCACTACGCCGTCGATCTGCCACACCGGGTGCATCAACAGGCGGAAGAAGTGCGCCGCGCCGGCCATTTGTGGTCGGACGACGCCTCCCGAGGTGAATATCTCACGCAATTGCGTTGGCGTTTGTTGGGTGAATTCGATGGTCTGTACAGTCCCGTTCAGCACACAATGTATTTTCCGCTGGAACTCTGCCCGCTTACCGATCACGAGGTGTTCGTCGATTGCGGTGCCTACGACGGCGACAGCATCCGGAGCTTCGTCGGTAAAACTAAGAATTCCTTCGAGAGGATCTACAGTTTTGAGCCCGATCCCGCTAACTTCGAGAGGCTCGAAAAGGACGTTGCCCTGCGTCCGGAACGCGAATCCATCACTCTGCAACGCGCGGCCGTGGGGGCCCACACCGGAACGGTGACGTTCTCCGGCGATGGAAACGAAGCCTCCTCTGTCGGCAAGGGTGGCATGGTGGTCGACTGCGTCACTCTTGACCAGGTTCTTTCCGGCGCGCAACCGACCTACATAAAGATCGACATCGAGGGTGCTGAACTGGACGCACTGACTGGAGCGCGCGGAATTATCCAGCGGTATTCTCCGGTGCTTGCCATCTGCTCCTATCATCTACAGGATCATCTCTGGAAGATCCCGCTCCTCATCCAATCCATCAATCCACATTACAGCTTCTTTCTGCACCCTCATTTGGTGGAAGGCTGGGATCTGGTCTGTTATGCCATTCCGAAATCTCGGCTGTTGCGTCGACCTGACGTGGACAAAAGAAGGCGGCCATGAAGAATCTTTCGCGGCCCTGTCCGGTTTGCGAAGGTGAGCGCGGAGATGTACTGCATCACCAAAGGTTCGCGGTCACAGATGATTATCCGCTGCCGGATGAATACGACGTCGTGATCTGTGCCTCGTGCGGAATGGTGTTTGCTGACACGCCTGCAACGCAGGCTGACTATGACAGGTTCTACGCCACCTGTTCGATTTACGAGCAGCCCGCCGGAGCCCAGACGGGGGCGACTCCCCCAGAAGATTTCGCTCGCCTCGAGCAATCCGGAGCGCTGTTTGCCAGCCAGATTCCTTCCAAGCAGGCTCGCATCCTCGATGTAGGGTGCGCCAACGGCGGACTGCTTCAAGTGCTGCGTCGCCTGGGATTTGAAAATCTCGTTGGTGTCGATCCTTCTCCTGCCTGCGTGGAAAACACTCGCCAAGGGGGCTGTCAGGCCTATCGCGGAGACCTTGCTCATCTTCCCGCGGAGATAGGCCGTTTTGATTCCGTGATACTAACGTCGGTACTGGAGCACGTGCTTGACGTAAAGTCCGCCATCGGGGCATTAGTAAGCGTTTGCAGCGCTAACGGCCGAATCTTTCTCGAAGTGCCGGATGCAGCCGGGTACGCGGACTACCTGCACGCTCCCTTTCAGGACATCAATACCGAGCACATCAATCACTTCAACATAACCTCATTGCGCAACTTAATGGCGCAGTTTGAGTTCACTCCGGTGCTTGAGAAACGCGTGCTGGTGACCGGGTTTTCCGGCCTGCTGTTCCCCGGTCTCGAAACCGGATACGAACGTCGTTCCGGTGCTGTTCAGCAACCTTGGGTCATCGACGGTGCATTTCGCGAGCAGATGCAGCGCTACATCAATGAATCGCGCGTCATGATGCAAGGAATCGATCAGCAGCTGCGGAGTGTGCTCGCATCTTCAGCAGAAGTGATCGTTTGGGGGACGGGCCAACTGACGATGAAACTCCTGTGCGATACGGCGTTGAAAGATGCGAAGGTGGCTGCATTCGTGGATGGAAATCCCGTCAATGTCGGGAAAAAATTGCGTGGCGTACCCATCATTCGTCCCGAGCAGTTGGAGAACCGGAGGGCGCCCATTATCGTTGCGACCTTGCTGCATACCCAAGGCATCCGCGAGCGGGTGACTTCCCTCGGATTAACCAACCCGATGGTTACGCTGCATGCGAAATGAAGAACGCTCGCGCTGTGGCCGAGTCAAATTCGCGGCGCCGTCCGAGGCAGCAGACGAGGAACCTTGCTCACGAAACCGGCTTCGCCCATGTAAACATCTGTCCAAATTTGTCTGACGACCAAACTTCATATCCGATACTGGTAAACAGTTTTTCCAAAGATTTCCATGTCAGCTCGCCATCGACTGGGTGATAGCTCTCAATGGCAAAATTGACAGGATGCGCCCTCAGAAAATCCTGCGAGCCTTGGACGGTCGCGACCTCCGCGCCTTCTATATCCATTTTTACGTAGGCCGGAACCTCGCCGAATTCGGCGCACGCGTCGGCAAAGCTTACGGTTACCACTCTTTGAAATCTATCCCTTTCCGAATACCTGAGAAAGTCGGTTAGCCCCGCGGCCATGGAGCCATCCATGCAAAATTCTGCCGTACCACTGGAACCTGAAAGTGCTTTTTTTACCGGTATGACATTGTGCAGTTTGTGCAATTCGATGTTCTGCAAGAGATAGCTATAGTTATTCTGGTCGGGCTCAAATGCATAGACTTTGCCGCTCGGTCCGACCATCTGCGCTAAGAAATAGGAAGAGGCGCCGGCGTGTGCGCCTGCATCCCAAACAACGTCGCCTGGTTGAGGCGCGTAGCCATGAGTGTAGGCGTCCATTACGTCGTCTTCGGGAACCGACGGAAAAAGAAATGCGGTGCCACTCTTGCGGTAGCGTTGCAGGCCGGGCTTTGAGAAGTCCAGGATCGTTCGGCCATCAACCGCTTTACCCTCAATGCTGTCGAAGAAAAGGTTGTAACACTCCATCATGATCGGGACCTGAACATACTGGGCTTTGTTCAGGATCATTTCCCGCTGGGCTTTGCGGAGCGTGATGGCATCATTCGCGAACTCAACCCTGTAGCCGTGACGAAATCCATGCATCCGCAGTGCTCCTTGAACGAGCAAATTGTTCGGTCCAAGCCGGACGAGATGGTCCTTGAGAAATTGCATAAGCGTATCCACCGTACCGTCCCATCGAGCCTTTTAAAGAGGACGATACACGAAGGTTCTCCTATCGAACTGGCTTTGCCGCCCTTTTGGCCGACGCGACCAACATATCCACGACCTCACGCACCGCGCCGTTACCACCGCCGAGTTTGGTGACCACCTGGCAACGCTTTCGGACCGAAGGGCGCGCGTCCGCAGGACAGGCACTCAGGCCGACGATGTTGAGCGCGGGCAAATCGTTCACATCATCTCCGATGAAGCAAATCTCTTGCATGCGCAACCCGTGCTTATCCGAGAACGTGCGCAGTGCGGCGGCTTTGTCCGTGCACTCCTTGTGCACGTCGACGATGCCGAATTTACCGGCGAGCCGGTCGACGAGCGGACTGTTCTCGCCCGAAATCAGAGCAATCACCATGCCCGATTTTCGCGCCAGCGACAGGCCCATGATGTCGGCAAAGTGAAAGCGCTTCCATTCTTCACCGTTTGGCCCCCACCACACACCGCCGTCGGTGAGTACGCCGTCCACATCCATAGCTAGGGCCTTGATTTTATGCATGGGCGGCCAGCACCCGGCGCAATTTCTTGATGATCGGTTGCTCGCGATCGAGCACGCGCTTGACTCCGTCACCCATGGATTTTTCGATCAACCGAATGTCGCGAACCAATCGTGTGATTCCGTTGGGCTCGAGTGACGCCGCGTGATCCGAACCCCACATCGACCGGTCCAGGGTGATATGCCGCTCGATGATGCAGGCTCCGAGGACCGTCGCTGCCACGCTTGAGGGCAATCCAGTCTCATGACCGGAGTAGCCGACCGGCACCTGGTAGCGGTCGATCAGCGTATTGATGACGCGCAGATTCAGTTCTTCGTAATACGCTGGATAGGTGCTGCATGCCTGCATCATGATCAAGTCCTTCTTACCCAGGACTTCGATGGCGTGGTCGATCTGCTCAATCGTACTCATGCCGGTCGAGAGGAGAATCGGTTTTCCGGTTGCTCGGGTATGCCGCAACAGGTTGTCATCGGTCAGGGAGGCCGAGGCGATCTTGAAACAGGGGACATCAAATCGCGCGATAAAATCGACGGACGATTCATCCCAACAGGAAGCGAACCAATCGATCTTTACCTCTCGGCAATAACGGTCGATCTCCTTATACTCTTCGATCCCGAACTCAAGCCCGCGCTTCAGGTCGCCATTGGTAGGTCCGAAAGGGTTTTCGCGCGATTTCGCCAATTCCTCGGCTGAGTAGACAACATCAATCGTCCTCTTTTGGAACTTGACTGCGCTGCAACCGGCGCCCACCGCGACGTTGATCAATTGTTTGGCCAGATCAATATCGCCGTTGTGGTTGATTCCGATTTCAGCGATGACATAGCAAGGCTGTCCAGTTCCGACTACTTTGGAACCCAATCGGACTTGTTCGTTATCTGCTGCTGAACTGCTGTTATTTTCCTGTTGCATCGCTATGTACTCCCTTCGAGAGAATGGAACGCTTCTTGCTTGCTCGTCGTCGCGAGCCTATGCGCCCTGCACCGCCGAACTGGCGCGGGGAATCTCATGAAAAGTTTCCGCCATGTAATCGATCATCGATTGCTTGATGCCGGGGTAGAGACCGATCCAGAAAACGTTGTTCATGACAATGTCGGTATTTCGCAGGTCGCCGATTACGCGTCGCTGGATGTCGCGATAGGCCGGCTGGCGAAGCAGGTTGCCGGCAAATAGCAGACGTGTGGCTATCTTTCTCGATTCCAGAAAGCGCACCACTTGGCTTCGGTTCGCGGGTGCGTCCGCGCGCACGGCGAGCGGAAAACCAAACCAGCTGGGGTCCGAATGCGCTGTCGCTTCGGGCAAGATGAAGATGTCATCAAGATCGCTCAGTGCAGCGTGAAGCTTGGCAAAGTTCGCGCGGCGGGTGGAAATGAAGCCGGGCAACTTCTTGAGTTGCGCGACTCCGACTGCGGCCTGCATGTCGGTCGCTTTCAGGTTGTAGCCGATGTGGCTGTAAATATATTTGTGGTCGTATCCGGCGGGCAGGTCGCCGAGTTTCCACTCAAAGCGGCAACCGCAGGTATTCGATTTTCCGGGGTCGCACCAGCAGTCCCGGCCCCAGTCGCGAAAAGATTCGGCCAGCTTCTTAAGCGCGGGAGACTGCGTAAGCACGCATCCACCCTCACCCATCGTGATGTGGTGCGCCGGATAAAAACTTGTAGTGGCGAGGTGGCCGAAGGTGCCCACGCTGCGCCCCTTGTAGAGGGAGCCGACCGCATCACAACAATCCTCAATCACCCAAAGATTGTGCTTGGTAGCCAGCGCCATGACGGCATCGATATCAAACGGGTTGCCGAGCGTATGTGCCAGCATGATGGCTCGGGTGCGATCCGAGACGGCAGCCTCCAGTTGAGTTGCGTCGACGTTGTAAGTCGGAAGCTGGACGTCGACGAACACCGGGGTAAGTCCATTCTGAATAATCGGATTCACCGTGGTAGGAAATCCGGCGGCTACGGTAATGACTTCGTCTCCGGCACGCAGCCTGCGATCGCCGAGTGACGCAGCAGTCAGGCAGGAAAGCGCGGCGAGGTTGGCGGACGATCCTGAGTTGAGCAGCGAGGCACAGCGCACTCCCATGAAGGCGGCAAATTCGCGTTCAAACTGCGCGGCAAAGCGGCCCGTCGTGAGCCACGCGTCGAGCGAGGCGTCCACGAGGTGTTCGAGATCGGTGCTGTCCAACACTTTGCCTGACACGGGCACGCTGCTCTGACCCGGCACGAAGGCTTGCGGGGCCAGTGCGATATCGCAGTATTCCCTTACCTTCGTGCGAATCTCATCGCGGAGTTGGCTGGCAGTTTTGCTGGGTGTCGTTGTCGGGGACATGGCCGGGTTATCCCTTGCCTGCGTGCGCCAGGGCTGCCGGCGCTCCGAGGAATTCGCGATACCACGCCAGGGTACGATCAAGACCAGACTCGAGAGTGAATTGCGGGTGCCAGTTGAGCAAGGTGCGGGCGCGTTCGGCGCTCAGGTACTGATGCCGAATTTCATTGCTTACCTGGTTCAGCACTTCGGGGCGGAGAGATGACTTCATTTTGTGCAGGATCAACTCCACCATCTTGATCACGCTGACTTGGCTTTCATTGGAGAAATTAAAAGCCTGTCCGCGCAGAGCGGTATAAGACGCGAGGCGTTCGGCCAGCAGCATGTAGGCGGCGGCGCCGTCCTCGATGTAGAAATAGTCGCGGACGAACTCGCCGTCCGAACGCACGACGGGCCGCTCTCCGCGAATGATGGAGCGGATCGTTCCCGGCACCACTCGGTTCCAGTTAAGATCGCCGCCGCCATAAAAATTCCCGCAACGGGTGATGGCGACCGGCAGGTTATAGCTGACCGCATAAGTCTGAGCGATCAAGTCCGCGCACGATTTGCTGACATCATAGGGATGGCGCCCCTGCAGCGGCATCGACTCGTCATAGGGAAGATGCTTCTGATCGCCATAGGCCTTGTCGGAAGATGCAACTACAATCGACGAGACTTTCGGAGAGCGGCGACAAGCCTCCAACAGAGTCCATGTACCTTGAATGTTGGTGGAAAAGGTCGATATCGGATTGCGATTGGCGATTCCAACGATGGTTTGCGCCGCTAGGTGAAACACCACCTCGACTTCGTATTCGCCTAGCGTGCGTTCAATGAGATCCCGATCGAGAATGTCGCCACGCACGGTATTCACTTGCTCAATGTGGCGGCTGCGCACGAGTTCGCTTTGTGGAACCCAATCGCGCACCAGGCAGACAACGGTGGCACCGCTTTCGAGCAACTGTTTGATGAGCCACGAGCCGAGCAGTCCGGTGCCTCCCGTAACGAAGACCGAGCGATCACGCCAAAAAGAATTCATTCGGCCCACACTTTCCAGGGGGTCTGCTCGCTCGCCCAGAGTTCGTTGAGGTGCTGATACTCGCGGTATGTATCCATGGCGTAGAAGAAGCCGTCATGGCGATAGGCCATGAGCTGACCTTCACGGGCCAGGCGCTCCATCGGTTCCCGTTCGAGGACGCATTCCGGGCCGTCCAGATAGTCGAGCACCCGGCGATTGAAGACGAAGAAGCCGGCGCTGATCATGCCATTGGCCTTCGGCTTTTCCATGAAGCGCTGCACCTTGCCATCGGTGCCCGTTTCGAGGACTCCGAAGCGCGATATGGGTGGGACGGATGTCACGGTCGCGAGGCGGCCATGCTGGTGGTGAAACTCGAGCAACGTGCTTATGTTGACGTCGCTGAGGCCGTCGCCGTAGGTAAGCAGAAACGTGTCGTCATCTTCCAGATAGCGGGCAACGCGCTTTAATCGGCCCCCTGTCATGGTGTCGAGGCCGGTGTCGGCGAGGGTGATGGCATAGCCCTGTTCGCGATGCGCGCCCATGAATTCGATCTGCGATTCGCGGCCCAGACAGATTTTGAAGTCACTGTTCATGGCTTCGTAGTTCAAGAAGTAGTCTTTGATCATGTTGCCGCGGTATCCAAGGCAGAGAACAAATTCGCGGACCCCATAGTGGGCGTACATTTTCATGATGTGCCAGAGGATGGGCCGGCCCCCGATCTCGACCATGGGTTTTGGCCGGAATTCGGTCTCTTCGCGAAGACGGGTTCCGAATCCACCGCACAGAACAACAACCTTCATATACTGGGTCCTTGCAGCACGGCCGCTTCGCAGCAACGGGTCAATCGCTGTACTGTGCTTCGCTCTTTGGGACTTAGGCCGCCCCGCAAGTCAGTTATCCCACACGCGACGGAGGATGGCAGAGTTACGAAAGTCATACCCGACGCTCCGATTCGAGCCGAGAGATCGACTTGATCAACGCGCTCTTTGCGAGCTAAGACTGCTGTTAGGGGAGAAATGTGGAGAGATACGAAGAGGTAGGATGAACGCGTGAGCTAAGCGCATGTCATATCCAGTGGTTGGCGCGGATTGCAGCGCGTCATTGTCACGCAATCGCGGAAGTTACAGCGATTCAAAATGATGAAGAGGCAGGAAACCGACGTTTGCGGAGGGCCGCTTAAGCCGAGATTCGGCAGGTTACTGTGGTTACCCTCACACTTGGGCAGGGGCCGCGGCGCGCTTGGGGAAGATGTTTCCCACTCGCCGGATTTCGGCGCCCACGCCTTTCAACTTTTCCTCGATATTTTCGTAACCGCGGTCGAGATGGTAGACCCGGTCGATAATGGTTTCGCCGTCCGCAACGAGGGCGGCAAGCACCAGCGAAGCCGAAGCACGCAAATCCGAAGCGAGGACCGCGGCTGCGCTCAATGGAGTTCCGCCACGGACAACCGCGCGCCGCCCTTCGATCTTGATGTTCGCGCCCATGCGCACCAGTTCCTGCGCGTGCATGAAGCGGTTCTCAAAAATGTTCTCTGTGATGATCGACGTACCTGCCGCCTGGGTGGCGAGCGCCATGTATTGCGCCTGCATGTCGGTGGGGAATCCGGGATATTCCTCTGTGGTCAAATCGGCGGCCGCGAGCGGCTGATCTCCCATCACGCGGACCGAGTCGGCTTTCACTACCGTCTTCACTCCCGTTTCCGTCAGCTTCTGAAGGATCGCAGTCAGGTGCGCGGGTTCGCATCCGGCGACATTGACGTCCCCGCCTGTGAGCGCCGCCGCAATGATGAATGTCCCCGCCTCGATGCGGTCAGGAATAATGCGATGCCGCGCGCCGTGGAGTTTGCTTACTCCCTTCACGCGAATCGTAGATGTCCCCGCCCCCTGAATCTTGGCGCCCATGGCGTTGAGCAGCGCGGCCAGATCGGCGACCTCCGGTTCACGCGCGCAATTCTGCATCACCGTTTCGCCCTCGGCCAGCGTCGCGGCCATGAGCAAGTCTTCAGTGCCAGTGACGGTTATCTTCTCGAAAACAATTTCAGCGCCTTGCAACCGGCCGCCTTTGAGTGGATCAGTGACAGCTTCAACGTAGCCATGCTCTTGCGTAATCTTGGCGCCGAGGCGTTCCAACCCTTTGATATGCAGGTCGATGGGGCGCGCGCCAATGGCACATCCGCCCGGCAGCGAGACATGCGCACGGCCGCAGCGTGCCACGAGCGGCCCCAGCACCAGCGTTGACGCCCGCATCGTCTTGACTAGTTCATACGAAGCTTCGGGAGCAGCCAGCTTGCGCGCGCAAATCGTAGTTCGATGATGAGCGCGTCCGTAGCCGAGCTCAACCTCAGCCCCCATGGCGGCGAGCAGCTTGCGGGTAGTTTCAATATCGCGCACCTGCGGAATGTTTTCGATGATCACCGGCTCATCGGTGAGCAAAGCCGCCGCCATGCAAGGCAGGGCGGCATTTTTTGCTCCGCTGATGCGGACGGTGCCAAGCAACGGATTGCCGCCGCGAATTACGAGCTTATCCATTTGTCACTAGTATGCGTCGTTGCAACTTACTATCCTACTCGACCAATCCTTGCCGCAGCGCGTGAATGAAATCTGTGGTGGCGGGCGTCGCTCCCGCGGCGCGCATCTGCAAAGCGATCTGCCCACGATGATAGGCGGAATGAAAAAGCACGTGCGTGAGCACGTCCTCCACGCGGCTAGACCAGAGTTCTCCCTTGGTGTTGCGGTATTCGATCTCGGCGTCGAGCGGGTTCGACGCCGGCTGCTCCCCCAGCCGCATAAGATAGTTTCGCCATGCTGACGACATCTCATCGGCCAGAGTTGTGCAATCTTCGATCGTTAAAGCGGGCCATACCGCCATGGTTTGGGGCCGCTTCTCGATGCGTTCGAGCCACAGCTTCTGTGCCGAAAGAATGTGGGACATGCGTCCGATCATATCCTCCGAAACGGGCCCAGCCCTGCGCATCGCGGCGAGACATTCGCGACTTGCCCAAGAATCGTACGTAAACATCCGCAGAAAATCTTTGCTTTCCATAAGTCGCCGTTGCAGACATCGGTCGATGGCTGAGCAGTTCACCGAACCATCAAGGCAAATTTCATTCTAACTGCGGACGCCTAACAGAATAGCGGCCCCGCATTACCTGAGTTTCGCGATCGCGATCGCCTTGCGGACCTGTCCGCCAGCCGTGTCGATCGCGGCTAGAGCCTTCGCACGCGGGACTCCGGCCTTGGCCATCACCATGGCGACAGGCACTCGCCCGCCTGCAGCGGTGAGCAGCCGGCGCGCGGCGTGATAATCGAGCCTCGCTGCTTTTTCGAGAATCCCCACTCCACGCCCCGCCAGTTTTTCGTTTTTCGGCCGCAGGTTGACCATCAGATTTCCATACACGTAACCCAGTCGGGTCATCGCTCCCGTCGAAAGCATATTCAGAATCATCTTCTGCGCGCTCCCCGCCTTCATGCGCGTGGAGCCCGCCACTACCTCCGGTCCAACCTCGGCAACGATCGACACGTGCGCCGCATTGCCGAGCGGAGACTTCCGGTTGCAAGCGACGGCGACCGTCGTCGCACCTGCCGCGCGTGCGTACTCAACCGCCGCAACCGTGAACGGAGTCCGCCCACTGGCGGCAATACCCACGACCACATCTTTCCCTGTCGGCTTCTTTTTCGCCATCGTCTGACGGCCCAGCTTGCGAGAATCTTCGTCCGCTTCAACCGCCGCCGCCAGAGCCTTGGGACCGCCCGCGATTATGAACTGAACTCGGCGCGGATCGACGTCAAAAGTCGGCGGACATTCCACCGCGTCGAGCGCGGCGACGCGTCCGCTGGTGCCGGTGCCGACGTAGATCAGCCGCCCGCCATCAGCAAGCGCTGCGGCGATCAGATCAATCGCCTGTGCAATCTGCGGCAGAGCGCGCTTCACAGCGCCCGCGACCTTCGCATCTTCGCGATTGATGATGCGGGCAATCTCAAGCGCGGATTTGCGATCGAGGTCGGCAGACGCGGAGTTAGTTTTCTCGGTGCTGAGGCGCCCGAGTTTCGTAGCCGATGTTTTCTTCTTGCGCTCCGGGGATTTGCGGTCAGGCGTTCCGGGCTTCACGCGTTCTCCAATGCTTCAACCACCGCGTCGTGCAGCGCCGGGCGCACCCGCTTGATTGCCTGATTCTGGCAATCGGGCCACGTGCGATGCGTCAGCAGAGTTATGGAAAGCTGCTGGCCCGGATCGATCCATAGCGAGGTGCCTGTATAACCAAGGTGTCCAAATGAACGGGCCGAAAAATGCTTTCCCGATTGCGACGGCGCCGACGGCGTATCCCATCCCAGCACCCGCGAGGTCCCGTCAGGCGCCGACTCCGGGCGCGTAAATAGATCGATCGTCGAGGCGCGCAGAATTGGGTGTCCGCCGTTGAGCATGGCATGCGCGAAAATCGCGAGGTCTTCGGCGGTAGAGAACAAACCGGCGTGTCCCGCAACCCCACCGAGCACGCTCGCGTTTTCATCCTGCACCTCGCCTTGAACAATGCGGTGTCGAAAACTGCGATCGTGGGCCGTCGGCGGGATCGAATCTTGCAAAGCCGATGCCGGATTGAAAGTCGTGTGCGCCATGCCGAGTGGGCCAAAGATTTCGCGCTGGCAGAATGCGTCTAGCGCTTCATCGGCGAGGCGTTCGAGCGCGACTCCAAGAATGATGAATCCGATGTCGCTGTATTCGGCGCGTGTGCCGGGCACCGCAGTTAGAGCCGTAGTAAACGCAGCTCGCAAAATCTGGTCGCGCGTCTTAACGCGCAGAAAAAGTTTTTCGTACGCGGGCAGTCCTGAGCTGTGCGCGAGCAGCATGCGCAGAGTGACAACGCGCCGGGGAGAACTGTTACCATCCAGTTCCTCCGCGAATTCCGGAACGATGGCAGCGACGGGAGCTTCCAGATCGAGCACTCCCCGCTCGTACAGCAACATCGCCATCGCCGTAGTCGCCACAACCTTCGTGAGCGAAGCGAGATCGAAGAGACTTGTAGTCGCGACCTCGCGCGAACCTAATTCGTAAGTGAAATGCCCGAGAGCTTTGTGAGCGACGAGCTCTCCGCGGGACGTGACGGCCAGCGAGCAGCCGGGGAAAGCCCGCGCCTCGATAGCTTTCTCCAAAATGTAAAAAGCGCCGCGAAAGCGATCATCCTGGGCAGCGAAATTGCGCACCAGGAAAGAAAAACCGGATTCTCGATTCGGCAGCGTCAGATTCAAGGCGTTTGGTGAACTGTTTGGGTTATAGCAAACGCGGAGGATAGAGGCAAAACAATACAGGCAGACGGGGAGTTACTTTGAGAGCATCGTTTGTAACCTTCGGGCTTGAGCCGCGTCTCCCGGCTCATGTAGAGTCACAATTGACGTGAAACGCTCATCAATCGATCAGCTGAAGTTCGCATTTCTATTCTCTTTCCCGTGCGTTTTGTTATTGTCAGCCGGCGCTCTCGCCCAACCCTCACTCGACTCCCGCCTCACCGTCGTTGATTCCATCATCAACGATGCCATCGCCCAGCAACAGATTCCCGGTGCCGTCCTCATCGTCGGGCACGACGGACGCGTCGCCTATCGCAAGGCCTATGGCGACCGCGCCCTCGAACCGCGCCGCGAGACGATGACTCTCGACACAATATTTGACTGCGCGTCGGTCACCAAGGTCGTCGCCACCACCACCGCGATCCTGCAGCTTTGGGAGCAGGGAAAATTTCGCATGAACGATCCCGTCGCGAAATACCTTCCCGAGTTCGCGCAAAACGGCAAACAGGATATTACGATTCGCCAGTTGCTGGTGCATTATTCCGGCCTCGCTCCCGATCTGGATTTAACCAAACCCTGGGAGGGAAAAGATACGGCCGAGCGAATGGCCTTCGAGGGAGCGGCGGAACGCGCTCCGGGATCGCAGTTCGTCTATAGCGACATCAACTTCGTCGTGCTCGGTGCCCTGGTCGAGCGCCTTTCAGGCCAATCGCTCGGTCAATACGCGCAGCAACACGTTTTTGCCCCACTGGGCATGAACGAGACTCGATACAATCCTCCGCCTTCATGGGAGCCGCGCATCGCTCCCACCGAAGAAGATGAAAACCATCGCCTGCTCCGCGGAGTGGTCCACGATCCCACCGCGCGCCGCATGGGCGGCGTCGCCGGGCATGCGGGAGTATTCTCCACCGCCGACGATCTTGCGATTTTCGCGCAGGCTCTCCTCGATGGCGGCCGCGGCGTTCTCACTTCGCCCACAATTGCGAAGATGATCGCGCCGCAGCAGCCCGTCAACGGCACGGTGCTGCGCGGTTTCGGCTGGGACATCGATTCACCGCTGTCGAGCAATCGCGGAGAGCTCTTGCCGGTGGGCAGTTACGGGCACACCGGATTCACCGGCACCTCGCTGTGGATTGATCCCACCACCAAGACTTACATCGTTCTCCTGACGAACGCCGTGCACATGAAAATGGGCCCGCCGAAAGAGCGGGGAAGCGCCGCGTCGCTGCGCACCAAAGTGGCAACCGCCGTGGCCGCTGCGCTCGCCCTCGATCCCTCCGAAGCCGAGAAGATGCGCTTGGCCGCCATCACCGGCTACAACGAAATGCAGAGCGGCGCTCGCAAACTGGCGGTGCGCAACGGAATCGTGAAAACTGGAATCGATGTACTCGAGGAAACGAATTTCGCGACACTCCATCCGAAAAAAGGCGGCGCTCCTCGCAGCCTCGGCCTGCTCACCAATCAGACCGGCGTCGACACGGAAGGCAGGCGCACAATCGACATTTTGGCAAGCGTACCCGGAATTTCGCTCGACGCGATTTTCAGTCCCGAACATGGCGTGACCGGAACTCTCGACACGCTCGATGTCAAAAACACAAAAGATGCTGCCACAGGAGTTACTGTTTATAGCGTGTATGGAGGCAGCGACGCGGCACGCCATCCGCCCATGGATGTGCTCAAACGCCTCGATGCCGTCGTGATCGATGTAGCCGACGTAGGCGCACGTTTCTACACCTACGAAGCCACCATCGGATATTTTCTGGAAACAGCCGCGAAGGCCGATGTCGAAATCGTCATTCTCGATCGCCCAAATCCCATCACCGGCTCATTCGTTCAAGGCCCCATGTCCGACGAAGGCACCGAAAAATTTACAAACTACTTTCCCGAGCCCGTCCGCCATGGAATGACCTTGGGCGAGCTCGCCAAAATGGTCAATGCCGAACGCCACCTCGGCGCCCGACTCGATGTCGTCGCCATGGAAGGCTGGCAACCCGGCGACTGGTTCGATTCGACCGGCCTTCCGTGGGTCAATACCTCGCCTAATTTGCGCAGTGTGACCGAGGCAATCCTCTATCCCGGCGTGGCAGAAATCGAAGGCACGAATGTCTCGGTCGGTCGCGGCACCGACACCCCTTTCGAAGTCGTGGGTGCGCCCTGGATTAAAGCTCGCGAATTCTCCACTTACATGAACGCGCGCGGCATTCAAAGTGTCCGCTTCGTCCCAATTGTTTTTACTCCCTCGTCGAGCAACTTTGCCGGCGAGCGCTGCGAGGGCGTGAACCTGATCGTCCTTGATCGAAACACTTTGGACTCGCCCGAATTAGGCATTGAACTGGCATCGGCGCTGCATAAGCTCTATCCGAACGATTTCAAACTCGAGAAGATGATGGACCTCCTGTCCAATCAAACCGTCTACGACGCCATCCAGTCCGGCGAAGATCCCAGGCGCATCGCCGAGGACTGGCAGGAGCGGCTCGACACATTTATTCGGATGCGGGAAAAGTATTTGTTATACAAATAGCGGCCGTACAACAGCAATCTCTGCGCCGGCTACCTTCGTGTCCTTGGTGGTTCAAGCTCTCGAACCCGGTTAGAAATCCCGTATTCGTCAATCTCTAATCCGTAGCCTCTCCGCGAACCCTAAGCTACAATGCGGAGTACAAGGTTGAACCTGAAAATGACCGAGAATTTACTCCTTATTCCAACTCAGTTCTACCGTTGTGCTGGCCCGAACTGCGGCGTGCTCAAAGGCGGCAGCGACCGCTGGTGGGTGATGTGGAGTTCGTTTGGCGACTACGAAATGCCGGTCATGCACCTCGCGCCGTGGGACGAAAAATTGGCTGTCGAGCAAGGCGCCATGCACGTTTGCGGCGAGGGCTGCGCACAAAAACTCCAGTCGCAGTTCATGGACAACGTGTTGGCGAACCGCTCGCGCAAGACGAGCGGTTAAGGTTAGCTCGCGAAATGTCCAACCGCGGTCGGAATGAGGTTCGAGCTAACTCGCACCTAAGTTACGCGCATCTGAGTTTGCAGCCGAGTGACTAAGTTCGTTGAGGTAGCTTTCATGAAAATCTGCGCTGCTTGTATCTGCGCTTTCCTGACCGCAATGGCGTTTGCCCAATCGTCGCCGCCGCCCGCCCCCGCGAAGACCTCCCCGGAGCCCGAGAAATCTCTGCTGACTATCCCCGCTGGAACCTCCATCCCACTCTCGCTGAAGCAGGCGATTTCGACGAAGTCCGCGAAGGACGGCGATCCCGTTTACGCCGAAACCGCGTTCCCCTTTGTAGTGAACGAGCGCGTCGTGATTCCCGCCGGGACCTACATCCAGGGCAAGATCGAGCGTGTGCAGCGCGGCGGCCACCTCAAGGGCCGCGCCGAAGTTCTCATCCACTTCACTTCGATGATTTATCCGAGCGGATACACCGTGCTCCTAGGCGGCTCCATCGAAAATACGCCTGGGGCAGAGAAGACCTCGATGAAAGATTCCGAAGGCACGATTCGGCAGGATAGCGACGCCGGGAAAAAAGCTGAGACCGCCGCCGGCACCGCAGCCACGGGAGCGACCATCGGCGGCGTGACCAGCGGGCTGAAAGGCGTTGGAATCGGCGCAGCCGCCGGAGGAGCTGCGGGCCTAGCCATCGGCATGCTTTCGCGAGGCGCCGACGTGCGCCTCGAGGCGGGTACTTCGATTCAAATGGAGATTCAACGCGAAGTGACGGTCGATGCCAGCCGCATCACCTCGCGGCGCGAGGTTGTAGTTCAGAACGAGTAGCCTCCGCAACGCGCTTAGCGTCCCTTCATTGATAGGGATTTGAAGATGGGCCGCCGCACAAACCATGGATCCATCGGTTATTTGTGCCGTGCACAGTTATTGCAGCCATGGCACTTCCGCATTTTGGTTTTGGCTTTCTCAAAACCATGGCCATCACGGCGTCGATCTCAGTTGCGCTAATGTTCGCCCTGATTGCTGTGGATCCCGGTCCCAGAGCAAAGGGATTTGTGGAAGGGCTGAGAAATCGCCTGCGCTAACGCGGTTAATCGCTTCCTTCCGCTTTCGTTTTTCTTCCATCCTTCAAAGATGAGAGTGTCCGCTCCACACGAGCTACTTTAAAACAAACATAGCATTCACGTGCGCCGTGATCTTCACGTTCTGCGGAGAGAATTCCTCAGTAGGAGCCGGAGTCTGCGCGGCCATCGCTCCCATAGCCATCACACGACGCGGAATCGGAGCGAGCACGCGAATATTCTCCGACGTATCCACCGAAGCATAGGAGAGTTCGCCGAGCACGCGCCCGCTCGCCTTGGCGAGCGCTTCGGCGGAGGCGCGGGCGCGCCGGTAAGCGTCGGCTACAGCCTGGCTTTTCGCCTCTTCGGTCGAGTCGAGCGTATAACTCAGCGACTGGCTCTCGCCGACGCTCGCATCCGCCAGTTGCTGAGTCACCGGCCCGATCTTCGAAAAATCCTTGAGCTTCAAACTGACGCTCGTCGTCACCTGGTAGCCCACGACTCTGTGCTTCGGATTTTTCCAGTCGTATTGCGGATTCAGCGAGAAGAACCCGATCTCCGCCGCCTTGGGATCGATACCATTGGCGCGCATCACCTGCCGCGTAGCCTCGGCTTGCTTGGCAGCCTGTTCATACGCGTCCTTAGCGCTCTCCGCCTGAGCCGAAATGTTGAACTGTATGAGCGCGGTATCCGGTGCGGTCTGAAACGAGCCCTCGGCGCCGACGTAAACCGTGTTAGGCAGAGCGTTAAGCGTGGGACTCTGCGCATTCGAGAAGGCACTGAAAACGAGAACGGCGCAAAACGTGACGAAGGTAGGTCTCATTAAGCTACACCCCCGTACTTAGAATGCGCCTAGCTTCACGAATTGCGACCAAAAAAAGACAAAGTCAAAGGTAAGTGGTCAGATTGCAAATGAGCTTTTACCTCTGCAATCGGACCGCTAACCTCTGACCTTTTACCCTGCCCGCCAGGCGCGAACAGGCGCACCCTGGCGGGAACGGGCCATGCACCCCGCGAACGGCGGACGCAACCGTAGCGGGTCCGTTTGAACTACCTTCACTTCTTCGGTTGGATGTGGCGATCCAGCGAAAACGATGCCCGCTCGCCGCCGGAAATACGGCTTAGCTACACCTTCGGGAAAGATGCATTCGCTGCATTGATGTCCGCCCGCAAGTCTTCCCATATATTGTCGGGCATTTCGAGAAAAACCTTAACGATATCGGGATCAAACTGCCGCCCTGACCAAAGCTCTATCTCCTTCCGCGCCGCCTCGATACTCTGCGCCTTGCGGTAAACCCGGTCGGAGCGCATGGCATCGAGCGTGTCGGCAATGGCAAAAATCCGCGCCCCCAGGGGAATCTCCTCCCCCTTCAACCCGCGCGGATAGCCCAATCCATCAAAGCGCTCTTGATGCGAGTAAACAATTTCGGCAGCCTCCGCCAGAAACGGGATGCGCGAAATAATTTTGTAGCCGAGGTAGCAGTGCTCCATCATGATGGCCATTTCTTCTTCCGTCAGTTTCCCCGGCTTGCGCAGAATGGCGTCGGGGATGGCCATCTTGCCAATGTCGTGTAGGAAGGCTCCGCGGGCGATCACGCTGATGTCTTCCTTCGATAACCCCATCTTGCGCGCAATCGCGATGGTGTAGGCAGTGACGCGCCGGGAGTGGCCCTCCGTCTCGGCGTCCTTGGCGTCGAGCGCATCCCCCAGAGCTTCGAGCGTGATGTCGTAAGATTTTTCCAGGTTTGAGAGCGCCGCCTTCCACTGCTGTGTACGCTCCGCCACCAGCGCTTCAAGATTCGTGCGATAGGCGTCGTTCTCGCGCTTCAGGCGGCGATTCTCCAGCGCCCGCCGCACCACCGCCAGCAATTGCTCACGCTCAAATGGCTTCAGCAAATAGTCATAGGCCCCATTGCGCAGCGCCTGCAACGCGACCTGTATGTCGTGGACGGCGGTCACCATCACGACCGGCATATCCGGGTAACGCTCCTTGGAGCGCTCCAGAAGGGCAATCCCGTCCATCTCCGCCATCATCAGGTCAGAGAGCACCAGGTCGAATTCATCCCCCGACTCGAGAATCGAGAGAGCTTCAATGCCGCTGGCGGCCTGGCGCGTCTGAAAATGGGCTTTATCAAGCATCTCGGAAACAATTTCGCGGATTGTTTCCTCGTCGTCGACTACGAGGATGCGGTCGTTAGGCATGGCGTTGAGTCTATGTATCGCTCATTTTAGGCGACGACTTCACATTCCGAAAGTAACCAACGGAGGACGGAAATCCGGTAACGATTGGGGCAGGGCGTGATATTCAAAGAGCATAGGTACTCGTGCGTTTGTCTTTCGTGCGCGTACCTGAAGGGCACTCGTCGATATTTATACCTATGGACGCTGGCGGGCTATTTGGCAATTCGCTTGGCGCGTTGACCGTTCCCTGGTTGACCGCGCGGGAAACCGCCGCCCTCATCGTCGTGGCGGTGAGTCTACTTTTCTTCCGGGTTTTTCGCGAACGTTGTCTGCTGGCATGGGCCGCGGGCTGGATCGCATACGGCGCATTCCTCGGGGTCGCGGGCGCCGAATTGCACGGCATATCGAAGCCAGTCGCAGCCTTTGCACAGGCCGACTACGTCCTGGCCATCGGCTTGTTTGCCGCAGCCGCCTTGATTTCGGCGCAATCCAAGCGCGCGCTCACTGCGCTCGTTGCCGTCTGTTGGGTGCTCATGGTCTTTGCTGCCATGCGCCCGCTCTATTTTCCCGATGCGCTTTTCTTTCTTGATGCCAAGGCTCTCCGGCTGGGTCTCGACGTATCATGCCGTTTGATTGCGGCCGCAGCCGCCTTCGAGCTGTTGCGCCACCGCTTCGGCCGCATTGGCCTCGGCCCTTTCCTCTTCGCCGCCGGCCTCTTGACGCTGAATCTGCACTGGCCTCCATTCACCAATCACGTTCCAATTGAAGGCTATTTGTTGGCGGAGGTGCTCTTCGGTTCGAGCATGCTGGTGGTCGTGCTCGACGACTCGCGCCTGCGCACGCGCCGCCTCACCATGCTGAATGAGTTAACGGGTACGATTGCCCGCGGACAGAATCATGCTCCCATGATGCAGACGGCGCTGGAAAAATTGCGGGCCGTCGTCGGCGCGAAAGCCTCATGGTTCCAATTGATGGAAGGTGACCACCTCGCGCCTACGCAGCACGCCGGCTTGTCGCCGGAATTTCTCCGCGCTCTCGGCAACGTCGGGACCGATGGCATCGAAGCCCGCGTGCTCGAAGAGAATCACGCGGCCGTTGTCAAGCCGTCGGAAATGTCAGCGCAGCAGCGCGAGCAGTTGGCGAAATACGGCCTTCATCACGCCATCCTGCTCCCGGTGCAAGGCAAGAAAACGGTAATCGGAATTCTGTCGCTCGGCTATGCCGGCCACCGCTATCACACCCGCGAAGAGTTGGAATTCCTCGAAAACGTCGTACAGAAGTTGGGCATCGCGGTCGAGAATCTGCGCCTGCTCGAGCAGGTATTGCGCTCGCAGCGGCAGTGGATGAACACCTTCGACTCCATCCAGGATTTAATTCTGGCGCACGACGCCGACTTCCGCATCCTCAAGACCAACCAGGCCCTGTTGCAGCGCCTCGAAAAAGCGCCCGCCGACGTTCTCGGTAATCTCTGCAAAGACGTCCTTCCGCAAAGTCGCAACTGGAGCGGTTGCCCGTATTGCGAGCGCGGATCCGGCCTCACCGAAGGCTCTGACCCATGCTTCGGTGGCCAATCGGTGGTTTCCACATCGTCCTATGCCGAGCAGGGAAGTCAGCAAAAGGGCGTCATTCACGTGGTGCACGACACGACCGAACGGCAAGTCGCGGAAGAAAAATATCGCATGCTGTTCGAGCAGGCGCAGGAAGGCGTCTTCCTCGCCACGCCCGAAGGCGAACTGCTCGACTGCAACGACGCCTTTGTTACCATGCTTGGTTACAGCAGCCGCGACGAATTGATGGCGCTCGATGTGGGCAGCGTTCTGCACTCGGTTCCCGAAGAGCGCGAAGCGTTTCGCCAGGAGATCGAGGCGCACAACTACGTGCGCAACTTCGAAATTACCGTGCGGCGCAAAGATGGCACGCTGCTGGCAGTCGCGCAAAGCTGCTTCGCCACCCGCGATTCCAGCGGACGCATCGAGCGCTATCAGGGATTTGTCCTCGATATCACCGAGAAGAAGCGCTCGGAAGACGAAATGCGGCGGCGCAATCGCGAATTGAACGCGCTCAACGCCATGGCCGTTATCGCCACTCAGTCGTTCGATCTCGATGAAATTCTCAATCTCACCCTGCGCCAGGTCATCTCGCTCTTCGGAGCGGAAACCGGTTCCGTCTATCTCGCGGCTGAGCCCGAGGGTACCTTCCGGCGGCGTGCCGGTTGGGGTCCGCGCAGCGAAGCGCGGGTGCGTATGTCGGAGGTTGTCCTTGCCGATGGCTTCGGCGATCTGGTGATGCGCTCGCGCGCGGAAGTAGTAACCCAGGATTTCCTGCCCCACCTTCCACCCGCCGTCGTCGAGTTTGTCTGCGCCGACCGTTTGCCCTACTGGATCTGGGTCGTCCTCTGGAGCAAAGACAAGCCCATCGGTGTCATGGGTATCGCCAGCAAAGAAGACCGGCACTATTCGAGCAACGACGAAAACCTGCTCGTCGCCATCAGCCGTCAACTCGCAACTACCATCGAAAAAGTTCAGCTCTACGAAGAAACTTGCCGCGCCTACGAAGATTTGCGCCGTACTCAAGAGCAATTGCTCCAAAGCGAAAAGATGTCAGCCGTCGGTCAACTGATTTCAGGCGTGGCGCACGAATTAAATAATCCGCTGACCGCCATCCTCGGTTACGCCCAGCTGCTCGAAGGCGCGGGCCTCGACCGCCAATCCGCCGACTACGTTCGCAAACTCTTCAAGCAGGCGCAGCGCACCCACCGCGTCGTGCAGAATCTTCTTTCCTTCGCCCGTCAGCGCAAGCCGCAAAAACAGGAAGTCGACCTCTGCAAAGTGCTCGAAGAATCGCTGACACTGCGCGAATACGACCTCCGGGTCAACAACGTTTCGCTCGAACGAGATATTCCCGACGGCCTGCCATCGGTCGTCGCCGATCCGCATCAACTCGAGCAGGTCTTCCTCAACATCATCAACAACGCGCTCGATGCCATGGTCGAGGGCAGCGCCAGCGGAGTCCTAAAAGTTCGCGTCTTCAAGAAAGACGCTTACGTTTGCGTGGAATTCGATGACAGCGGCCCCGGCATCAAAGATCCCAGCCGCATTTTCGATCCCTTCTACACCACGAAATCCGTGGGCAAAGGCACCGGCCTGGGCCTGAGCATCTGCTACGGCATCGTCAAAGAGCACGGCGGCGAAATTGTGGCGCGCAACCGCGAAGAGGGCGGAGCGACCATCGAAGTCCGCTTGCTGGCCAGCGAAAAGCCCGCGCAGCCTGAGGCCGCAGCCCCAGCGCGCCGCGAGTCAGTCCTGAAAGGCCGCGTACTGCTCGTCGAAGACGAGGAAGCGGTCCTCGAATTCGAGCGCGACGTTTTGGTTGGTGCGGGCGCCGAAGTCACCACCTCCATGAGCGTGGAAGATACCCAGCAACTGCTCCGCAACGGTTCCTACGATGTCATCGTCATGAATGGCCGCATGCCGGGCGGCTTCAGCACACGGGATATATATGAGTGGATCGCCACTAATTGCCCCGGCGTGGAAACAGGCTTGCTCCTGACATTTTCCACCGTTACCGATCAGGAGACGCGGAGTTTCCTGCAAAAAAAAGGCGTGCCCACACTGGCGAAGCCCTTCGAAGTAGCCGACCTGATCTCGAACGTGCGCACCCTAATCCAGCGCGAAGGAAAGCCCGCAACGAAGCCACCCACGCCGGCTGCGGCTCCGACTGCGCAGGATGCAAGCGAAACAAAAACATCGGTCGCGGTCGCGGGATCATAGCTGCCACTTACGTTTCTTGAAAAAGACAGGTTTCCTCCGACGCCTTAAGTCAGGAGATTTTTCAATCGCACCACAGTTTCCACCGACTTTGCCACTATCAGAAAGTTGAGTGCCAGAGCAACGAGAGAGGCCAAAGAGGGACATCTCTTTTATCGATCCATCCCATTCCTAGTACAAAGAGCATAGCCATCGTTGCGACCCTGATCTGCGCCCTCCAAATTGCCCGCAACAGCAGTTCGCGACTGTCGGTGTCGATAGGGGTTCCATGAGGGAACACAAGATCCTCGGCCGATTTTTTATTATGAGTATCGATGCACTGCCAACGGCGATGGACAACGTCAAAATCACAATTCCTAATTCGCGGGGCGAAAAAATCCCGTGACCAAACGCAAGACTCGTCAGAATCATCAGACTCAAGGCAGAAGCGCACGACAATAGAAGCCTCTTATAACGGTCTTCATATTCGGCGCCTGACCTCTAAAGTTGTTCTTTCAATCCCCGCATCATCTCACTAATCAACTTCTCGTTCCGCCGATACCACCGCCAATGCCCCTCGCGCTTTGCCTCCACCACGTGCGCCTTCTCCAGGATCCGCATGTGATGCGACACGGTAGGCTGCGCCAGCTTTACTCGTTGCTCGATATCGCCGGCGCAGAGCCCGGTTTCCTTATCAATCGAACAACCGCCCTTTTCTTTGAGTGCCGCCAGAATCCGGCGGCGGGTGGGATCGGCAATGGCGTGCAGAAAGCGATCAAGATCAGCGAGAGCGTGAGCCATGAGAAGATTTGTAATCGGTAATTTGTAGTTTGTAATCTAAAACTAAATTCATCTCCGGCAATCGCCGGTTTGCTACATTGCAAATTACAAACCACCAATTACAACTATTTCTTCACAATCGGATTGTATCCATCCCCGATCAACCGCGCGCGCATCGACTCGGCGTCCTTCAACTCGCCATACGGCCCAACCTGCACATGAAAGAATTTGTCGGCGGAAGAATTGTTGGCCGTAAACGCGGGATATTGTTTCTTCTTCAAAGCCTCAACCAGAGCTTCGGCATCTTCCTGCCGGCTGACCGCTGCGACTTGCACGAAGTAGCCCCCGCTTTCGGGCGCCGCAGCCGTGTCCGCCACGGCCTTTGGTGCCATTTCCGACCCTGAGTTCACGGCAGTAGTCGCCGCCGTTTGCGTCGTCTGATCTGCTGGCTTGAGCGCGGCGTCGGCGTTCTTCTCGCCAACCGCTTTATAAAAACTGAAGTCGTTAGACGAAGACTGAGCCTGAGCCTGCGGCGCCGCCAGCGCCGCATTGTTCTTCGCGGCCGTTGGCCGAACCACCGTTGCCGGAGCTCCTGCCATCATCCCCGGCGAGCTGAATACGCCCGCGCTCGCCGTTCTCCGGCCGAGCGAAAAGCCGATGGAAAAAAAGAAAGCGCACACCAGCACAAACGCAAAAAAAATGGCCAGCATGCGGCCTGTGCCCAGCGTAATCTCCGTATCCTGTTCTGCCGTCACCATAAAAAAATTAACTGCCCCTCTACTTTGCCGGCGCCGCCGCCGGCGCCTTCCCGCCCGCCAGCAAATTCTGCAATCCCGAATAAAAATCGATCGGCACCGGAAAAACCACCGTCGTGTTTTTCTCGACCCCGATCTCCGTCAGCGTCTGCAAATAGCGTAGCTGTATGCTGGCCGGTTCGGAAGATAACAAATGGGCAGCGTCCACCAGGCGCTGGGCAGCCGAAAATTCGCCCTCCGCATGGATGATCTTCGACCGTTTTTCGCGTTCCGCCTCCGCCTGTTTGGCCATCGCCCGCAGCATCGATTCCGGCATATCCACTTGCTTCACTTCCACGTTCGCCACCTTCACGCCCCAGGGCGCCGTGTGCGTGTCGAGGATGCTCTGCAGCCGCAAATTTATTTTGTCGCGGTGCGCCAGCAATTCATCCAGTTCCTGCTCGCCCAGCACCGAGCGCAAAGTCGTCTGCGCAAACTGCGACGTCTGATAGGCGTAATTGGAAACCTCGACCACCGCCTTATTCGGATCGATCACCCGAAGAAAAATCACGGCATTCACTTTCAGCGTGACGTTGTCGCGGGTAATGATGTCCTGCGGAGGCACCTCAAGCGCCTCCTGCCGCAGCGAAATCCGCACCATGCGATCAATCGGCGCGAAGACCAGGATTACGCCCGGCCCCTTGGCCGCAATCAGTCGGCCCAGCCGAAAGATAACGCCGCGTTCATATTCCGCCAGGATCTTGATGGAACTGAGCAGGTAGATGACGACAATAACGATCGCGACCGTGACCACCGGGAACCCAAGATCCATAAATGCCTCCACCCATCTCTAATTCCAGCGTATGAGCGGATTGTAGCGCAATGCAGCGCCTATCGGCGGTGACAACCTGCTGGCGCAGTTGTTGAGGAAGATGCGGCCGCCGCAACAAACGGAAAGTCTTGACGGTTTTAGAAGCTAAAAATTTGGAGCTACTGCGGCGAGCAAGCCGCTTTGCCCGCCGACGGCCCAAGACCAAGTTCGGGGGAGGGTTGATGGCGAAGGGCGGGTATTCTCATTTACCCGTTAGTTCTCGGCATAATTGAAGATAGCGAACTGTCGCACCTGTAGAGCCTGATGTCGGGCTATAGGGACAGGCCAATGGATTTCGCCGATGCGACGCTCGTCTATCTGGCAAAACGCGAATCTCTCTCCGTAATTCTCACCGTCGACGAATCCGACTTCGCAACTTATCGTATAGAAGGGAAGCGGCAGTTTCGCGTGCTGCCGAGGAACGGACCGTAGGCCTCTGTGCCTGCCCCTTGCTCTGTCAATCTGCAAAAAAGGCAGTAGCCGTTAGTCTTCGGGCGTCAAGCTAAACACCACACCTTCCCCAACCGAACCCTGCGGAGCGTCGCCATAAAGCGATGCCAGCCCCCACAAGCTTCCGCCCGTGGCAGAAATAAGATCGTCCGGAAAACCGCCAACCGATGACGTCTGCGAGAACGGCGTTAGAGTCTGGATTAGGCTTCCATCGGTCGGTGAGAATGTCAGGATCTGTCCGTAACCAGCCGCGGCTCCGCTCTGCTCCATCCACAGGTTTCCGTCGCCGCCCAGCACCAGCCCGCTGGTGGTTCCTGAAAACAAATTCGGAATCGCTGGAAACAAAACCAGATTGGAACCGTCTGGCTGAATTTCGAATAATCCCGACCCTTGCTCAAGCACTCCGTAAATCCCGTAGAGATTTCCGTTCGCGCCGAAGACGAGAGAAGTAGCCGTACCGGGGAAATGTTCGACCTTCGGCAGCTTCAGATTAATGCTCTGCATTTTCCCCGTGATCTCGTTGTAAATGAACAAATCTCCCAGCACCGTCCAGTACAGCATCCCGTTCCTTCCGGCAACTGGGTTTGATGGCGCGGTGCGCGTCACTTTCACGGTCTTGTATTTACGGGTGGCAACGTCCACGCGAAAAATTGACCCGCACTCGCACTTTGAGATCTTGGCGTAGAACGTCGCGCCGTACACTTCGCCGTTGGCGCTGGCCGCCATTCCCAGCGGGTCGTACCCATCACCGCAGCTGGGACAAAAAGCATGAATCACCTGGAACCCAGACCCGTCGCGGTTGAGCCGGAACACAGTGCCGGCATTGTTGACCCCGCCGAGGTCGGTTTCGCCATACAGCATGTCATCCGAACCTTCCACTAGTTGAACCGGATCTTGTCCATTCGGAAAGTTGTTTCCCTGTCCCGGCTCGAATGCATACAACACGGTGAATGTGCCTGACGGCGTGAGTGAAAACACTAATCCGCCAGCTTCTTCTGGCTGCTGTAACGTTTCAGAGGCCGTGCCATAGAAATTTCCGTCTGAGCCCAGAACGATCGAAGTGGGCACGCCGCCGTTGGGGCAGCCGCCTTGACCCTCCGAGCCATCGCACACAAAAGTGTGAACAGCAACCGGTTGCTGACCCACAGCGTGCGCGGCACAGGCGATGGACATCGCTAGAACAGCGAGCATACTTCTTAGGCGCATGGGTTCCTCCTGGTTAGCAGTTACCAAGACAAACTAATAGCGCGCAAACTAATAGCGCAATCGCGATTCGGAATTGTCACATGGAAGTAAACAAAGTGTAAAAACTGGGTAACTCCTGCGATGGTGCTAATTCATTACATCCGTACCCGTTGTGGTCGACACTCGAAACTGTGTTGGAGCGATACCTCCGAGGGATTTGGCATAGCACCAACTACGAAGGGCTCTCACTGTAATCGCTGTTGGGCTCAACAATCGTAGCAAGGTGCTAGGGTTGAGTTGGTCCTTTGATTCTGTAAATCGCGTACCATGCTCCTGCCATCAAGCTGCCGGAAACCACGCGCATGAAAGTGTGCATGGAAGAAAAGTAGCCCGCGTAGCCGGCAGCGCCGACCAGTTGTAAGAGCAACTGCCCAGCCGCCCAAGCCCGGCGACACTTAGGCGACAGCCGTTCGCGCCAACCGCGTAATGCGTCCAGTTGTTCTCTGAACAGGATTCCCTGTTCGAGTCCATCCCCAAAGCTGACTTTACCGCGATCTGCCAGGACTGACTCCGAAGGCTGCAAGCGCTTATCGAGTTCGTTCTCCGCCATACCGATGATGGGGAACTTCCCCAGAGGAAGAACCCAAACAATGTTGCAAACCCAAGTCTGGTGGGAAAGTTGCTCCATCGCGACTCGAATCCGCCTGTCGCGAGCCTGCTGAACTTCGCCGCCGTCAACCGGTTCAACGGCACTGTTCGATCACCTGGATCAACGTCGGGGAGTTCACCCTTTAAGCCATCACTGCTTTTGTCTCCACCGCCGGATCGACCCGCAGCGTAAGCCCCTCCACCTGTCTCACAACGACGTGTTTTCCCGCAGGAATAGGCGCGGCCGACACAGCGTCCCAAAGCTCACCGTGCACAAACACTTTCCCGTTCGGCGCGAGCAGGGTTTCAGCAACCCCAATTTCACCAATCAATCCCTGCTCGCCCGTAACAATCTTGTTCCGCCGAGCCCGCACCGCGATCCCCATCAGGAACGCTGTAATGATCCCCAACGGAACGGCCACAGCAATCGCTGTCAGGAAGCGAACGCGCATCTCTGGAATCGGTCCATCAACCAGCAGCAATCCGCCAAGCGTCAGCAGGACGATTCCGCCCGCAGTGAGGACTCCGTGACTGGCAAACTTAGCCTCGGCGGCAAATAGAAGAAACGCAACCAGAATCATTGCCAGCGCCGCATAGCGGATCGGCAACAGATGCATGGCAAACGCCGCCAGCACGATGAAGATCACTCCAATCGTGCCCGGCACAACCGCGCCGGGATGATTGAATTCGACATACAGACACAGAGCCCCAATCATCAAAATAATCAACGTGATGTTCGGATCCATGATGTAAGAAAGAATCCGCTCTTTCAGCGTCATCTCGTAATCCCGTACCGGCTGACCCACTAGATCAAGCGTAGCCGTCGCGCCGTCAAAGCGCCTGAAACTCTTTCCACTCATCTGCCGAAACAAGTCCTGCTCGTTCCGAGCAACATAGTCGGTCAGCTTCTTGTCGAGTGCCTCCTGCTCAGTAAATGACTTCGATTCGCGAACCGCGCTTTCGGCGAGTTCGACATTGCGCCCGCGCCTGGTCGCCACAGACCGCATGAGCGCAGCCGCATCGTTCTCAATCTTCTTCATCATCGTCTCATCGGGCTTGCCGAAGAGAGTCACGGGATGCGCCGCTCCGGCATTTGTGCCCGGAGCCATGGCCGCCACATCAGCCGCTTCAAGAATAAAAATCCCGGCCGACCCCGCGCGGCTTCCCGCAGGAGTCACATAAACAATCACCGGCACTGACGACGCGACAATCTTGTCGATAATCTCCCGCGTCGACTCGACTAGCCCTCCCGGCGTGTTCATCTCAATCAGCACAGCCTGATCTTGATTCCGGCGAGCCGCCTCGAGCGCGCGCCCGATATATTCGGCAGTAACCGGCTGTATAGCGTCGTCGACAACAATTCTCAAAACATCTGCCGAGCAGGAAGCAACAAGAAACAACAAAGCAATTGCAGCGAGCCAAAGCCGAGATGCAAGGCTCCTGCTGAGAAGTGAGAACCGAGAACTGAGAACGGACACGCGAGAACTGAGAGCTGAAAGCTGACGGCTGAAAGCTCGCTTCATGGCTGCGCCTTCTCCGCCATCTTGGCCGCGAGCGCGCGCTTCATGTCCTGGCCGGCCGCGTTTCCCGGCTCCAGTTGCAGCACGTGATTGACGTCGTCAACCGCCGCTTCCATTCGATCTTCGCGCAAATCGAGCCGCCCCAAAATCAAATACGCTTCCGCCGATTCGCGTATGCGAAGCGCCGCCTCCGCTTGAGCGCGAGCTGCGCGAGCATCGCCGCGTTCATCGTAATCTTCCGCCAGCGCGGTCAGCGGCGCCGTGCTCGACGGATCAACCGTTGCGGCATGGCGGAATTCCGCCTCCGCTTCCGTCCCGAATCCATGCGCCAGAAGCTCCTTGCCCAATTCCACGTGGTAGCGTGCATGCGCCTGAGGATCGGAGAGCGCAAATCGTTGCTCCGCCCAACCGCCCATCTGCGTGGTCATTTGCCGAAAAGCGTCTTCCTCATAATTACGGTTGATGCGCTCAACGTCCACCTTCGACGTGGCGCCACTCGCAACCACGCGCCCAGCGACAGGTGCCAGCGAATCAAGCATCAATTTAGCTTCCGCGTCGTTAGGTCGGCGATCAAGTGTCGCTCGCAGTTCGCGCGCCGCGCCCGTGTGATCGCCCGCTTGCGCAAGCGTCACGGCGAGATTGAAGTGATAATCCGCGTCGCTCGGATCATTCTGAATTGCACGCTCAAAATAATCAGCGGCCTTTTTCTGGCCGCGCCGCGCCGCCACCACTCCCAGGTTGTTATAAACCTCGGCCAACGGCAGCCGCGCCGCCACAAATTCAAACGCGCTTTCCGCTTTGGCGAAATCTCCATGCCCGTAAGCGGCGAGCCCAAGATAGAAATTTGCCTCGCGCGCTACTTCAGAAGAATCCTGAATGCGTCCGTGCGCAGCCATCGCCGCTTCGTAATCGCTCTCCGCGTAATAAGTCTTCCCTAGCTCCAGCCACGCTTCCGCATAATTCGGATTGACGCGCACGGCATCGCGGTAATGCAGAATTTTTTCTTCCACGGTGGTGGCCAGCGTGCCGCGCACATAATTTTCCAGCGCGTCCAGCCGCATCGGGGCCGCGCTCGCAATGTACTTATCTTTGGGAACGGAGAAATCAGTCCGAATCAGGCGAAGCAGATCCCAGGCCAGCGCCGATTGCAACGTCGCCAACTCGGCCAGCGGGGCCGACTCCGTGACTTCAGGCAACAGTCGCGGAGCGCGCATGTCAAGCAATTGCGCGCTAGCCGTCAGGCGCGCTCCGTCGTATCGATAAGATCCGAGCACGGCATAATCCACGTCCATCTGCTCGGCGATGCGATAAAGCGTTGCGCGCGAAGCATGAACGCCCGCCGGCACGCCCTGCCGATCATAAGCACGCAGCCGCTCCTCGCGGCTGACTATGTATAAGACTGGAGAATTAAGTTGCTCGTGAAAAGTTTCGGGGAAAGATTCGCCCAGCCATTCGAGCCCCGGCGTCGGCGAAGCATTGGCGAAAGGAATCACCACCGCAGTCCGCCCGACCGTGTGCGCGCCAGCTTCGGCAGATACCGCGCCGTCCTCCGCGCGGAGCGCCGGGCACAGAGAGATTGCCAGCGAACCCGCGAAGACCAAAAAAACGAAGCGTTTCACAACAATTGATTATATCGGCAGTCGAGATGTACTTCACGCGCGCCGCCGGCTTGAAGAAATTACCGGCTCCGCAGCCTCGCCTTTGCGAGCCGGAAGCGAAGTCTCCGTCCAACCCGGCAATTCGTCGCTGCCCGTAATAAGCCGCGCGCCGCGCTCATAGGTGAGATATGACCACGCCCACTGAATCATCACCAGCAGCCGATTGCGGAATCCAATCAGAAAAAGAATGTGAATGAAAAGCCACGCCAGCCACGCGAAATAGCCCGATAACTCCAACTTGCCAAACTGCGCGACGGCGGCCGCTCGCCCAATCGTGGCCAGACTGCCTTTGTCGAAATAATGAAAATCACGCCGTGGCTGATGTTCCAGATCGCGCGCGATGTTCTTCGCAACCCAGTCTCCTTGCTGGATCGCGACCGGCGCAACTCCTGGCAGCATCTTTCCGTTTTCGTCTTGCAGCGCGGCGAGATCGCCAATTACGAACACATCTTTATAATCCGGAATGCTGAGGTCGGGTCGAACAAGCACGCGGCCGGCGCGGTCAACCGCCACTCCCAATTTGCGTCCCAGCGGCGAAGCCGCCACGCCCGCCGCCCATAAGATCACCGCCGCTGAAATCTTCTGATCGCCCGTCCATACCGCCCCCGGCTCAACTCGTGTGACCATCTGTGACGTGCGAACTTCAACGCCCAGATGACGCAGTTGCTGTTCTGCCTTGCGCGAAAGCCCTTCCGAATATGCAGGCAGTACGCGCGGGCCGCCTTCGATCAGCAGTATGTGGCTCCGCCGCGGATCGATATAGCGAAACTCGCCGTTGAGCGCGTGCCGCGCGATCTCGGCCAGTGTCCCGGCGAGTTCGACCCCCGTCGGCCCGCCTCCTACGACCACGAACCGCAGCGGAGATGCGCTCGCGTCATCGTCATTGTTATGGGCAGTCGGTTGCTCCTCCTTCCGACGCTCCGCCAGTTCAAATGCCAGCAGAACACGCCGCCGGATTTCGAGCGCATCTTCTATCGTCTTCAATCCGGGAGCCAGCGGCTCCCATTCATCATGACCAAAGTAAGCGTGCGTCGCGCCCGAGGCGATGACCAGGAAATCGTATTCGAGTATCTGCTCCTTGGTGATGACTCGCTTCTGCCCGAGATTGAAATCGATCACCTCCTCGAGCAGCACCTCAACATTCGAATGCGAACTTAATATCGACCGTATCGGTGCCGCGATTTCTCCGGGAGAAAGCCCCGCAGTGGCGACCTGATAAAGCAGTGGCTGAAAAGTATGATGGTTTCTCCGGTCAACCACCGTTACCTGAACCGGCAGCCGCGCGATCCGGCGCGCCGCCGTCAAGCCCGCGAAGCCGGCCCCCACGATTACCACACGAGGTCGAGCTCGGTCCGCGCCAGGTTGTGGAGTCATAGCCATCTACTATAGAGATTCGCAAAGCCCCCGCGCGGACGGGAAAAATTGTCGTCATCGGGTTGTCGGATCTTCGGTCTATCGAGTGATCCGAAAGCCGCTTCCCGCCCGATAACCGCGTTCTTGCCTTTAGAAGACCCGATGGCCCGATCACCCGATGGCCCGATGTCCTATAAACTGCTTCTTCGCACTTAAATGACTCCGGCGCAGCCCACTTCGTCCGCCCTGCGTTTTCTCCTGCCCTCCGTCCGCGACATCATTTTTATTTTTCTTTTCTGGTCCGTGCTGGCAGGTCCGCTTTCGAATCGTCCGCTGGCCGATGCCGACATAGGCTGGCATATTCGTACCGGCGAGCAAATTCTGGCGACCCATTCGCTCCCGCGCACCGATCCCTATTCCTCCACCATGCGAGCCCAGCCCTGGTTCGCCTGGGAATGGCTATACGATGCGCTGCTCGGCCTCCTGCACCGCTCCTGCGGGCTGAACGGTGTGACCTGGATATGCGCCCTGCTGACGGCAACGATTTTCGCCGGCCTTCTCTCGCAACTCCTTCAGCGCGGTACGGGCTTGTTGCTAGCCGTTCTCCTGATGTTGCTGTCCGAGTCTGCCGCCATGGTCCATCTCTACGCGCGCCCCCACATCGCGAGTTGGCTTCTTTCTCTGCTCTGGTTCGTCATGCTAGAGCGCTGGGAAGGTTGGAATTGGCACCACGACGGAAGCCTGCCGCGCTGGATTCCCTGGTTCTTTCCCGCGTCAATGCTGCTCTGGGTCAACCTGCATGGCGGATGGCTTTTCGGCATGGCCCTGCTCACCATCTATATCTTCGCCGCATTTGTCGAATCCGTCCGCGCCCAAAAGAAAGATCCCTTCGCCGCAATTCGCGCTTCGCATCGCGCTCGGGCCATGTCTGTCGCCTGGATAACCTCTATGGCCGCGACCCTCGTCAATCCTTTCGGCGGGCGCCTGCACGTCCACATCTACCGCTATCTGACTGATCGCTACTTAATGAACCGCATCGACGAATTCCGCTCCCCCGATTTTCACGGCTGGGCCGAGCGCTCATTCGCTATCATCCTGCTCCTGACGCTGATCGCATTGGCGGGTAATCATTTTTTCGCGAGCGGCGACTCAAAGAATGATGGCAAATTCCGCCTTAGCCACCTGCTAGTCGTGCTGTTCGCGACTTATGCGGCATTTTATGCCACCCGCAATCTTCCAGTTTCTTCGATGCTATTGGTCCTAATTGCCGGCCCGATTCTCTGGGAAAACTTCAGAGCCCTCGGCCACAAGCCCGGAGCCTGGCCATGGCTGCGTAAAAGCGCCGCAGGAATCGCAACTTTCTCCGATCGCATGGCCGGGCAAGAATTGGACCTGCGCGGCCACCTATGGCCGGTTGCCGCAACCGCTGCGGCATTTGCGATCTGCCTTCAAGGAGGATGGCTCGGCTCCCACCAGCTGATTCAAGCGCATTTTGATCCTAAGAAAATGCCGGTAGCGGCCCTGGATTTCCTGGAGAAAGAAACCCGAGGCAGCGAAGCCGCCGCCCCAGTTTTCTCGGTCGATGCCTGGGGCGGCTATCTAATCTACCGTATGTATCCAGAGCGAAAGGTGGTAGTCGATGACCGTCACGATCTCTACGGCTCCAACCGAATTCGTCGGTATGTGACCCTGATCCACGCCGCGCCAGGATGGCAGGCCGTTTTGAAAGACTGGCAAATTCGCACCCTGCTCTTGCCGACAGACTCAACCCTGGCCAACCTCCTCCGCGAACTTCCGCAAGATTGGAGAATCGCGTATGAAGATAAAGTTGCGGTGGTGTTTGATCGGCGCTAGTGGTCACAATCCCACCCCGAAGGATGATCAAGCCGGCATGCGAATAATAATCCTCCAGGCTATCTGTTCGAAGAGATAAACATGCGGCGATGAAAAATGTCAGGGTCGTTCTAATGGCTTCGGTCGTCTTTGCATTTTCCGCGGTTGCGCAGCCCACATTCGACGGTGGCTTCAGGCTTGCGCTACCCGAGCACCGAGGGCAACTCAGTTGGTCCGCCGACGGATTCAAAGTCGTTCAATCCTCAGCCAAGCCCGGTGGCCGCGAGATCGGGATTCGTGGAAAAGATCAATCGGGTCGTCTCGCTTTTTTGGTTTTTTTTTTCCTGTTTCCCGACCAAGCGCCTTTGACGAGCGCAAAATGCCGAGATGGCGTGCTGGACCCGGAGAAGAAAAGCAATAAAACGTTAAAGGTTCTGACGGTTTCAGATGTTGCCCAGGCCAACAGTATGCCTATTTCTCTGGTGAGTTACACGTCGGAGGGGCGAAACCGCAAGACGGCGTACATGGTGCGCGGCTTTGTCGCCACCGGCGACGTCTGTGGGGACCTCGAGATTTACGGCGATTCACCCATCTCCGCAGGGGACTCCGATGTAAAGAATATTTTTGCGAGCTATCGTCTCGACGAAAACTATTCTCCCCAGTTCAACGATGTATTTCTTTACGCACAGATCTTATACGACGCGCGCATGTACAAAGCTGCGGGACCAAGCTTTGAGATCGCATTATCGAAGATCAAAGAGAACCCAGAATCAGTCGAGAAGACATTCCGAGATCCAAAGACCGCGAGGCGCGTCGTCACCGACCAGGCGGGGATGGCATACGGAATGTCGGGAGACATTCAGAAGGCCCGCACTCTGTTTGAGAAAGCGATTGCGGAAGACCCCGACTACCCAATGTATTACTACAATCTTGCATGTGCCGACGCCGAGCAGAATAACCTGTCAGGCGCGCGGACTCATCTACAGCAAGCCTTCGCCAGAAAGGCAAACAGGATAGCCGGTGAAGCCATTCCTGACCCGACGAAAGATGATTCATTTCTCCCCCACCGTAGCAATAAGGAGTTCTGGGCGTTCTTGGAGGGCCTCCAGCGAAAATAGTGGGCACCTTTCCCAACACTCTCTGCAACCTGCGCGCTTCCGCGTCATCTGATGTAGTTGAGTTTGGGCGGGCGATTGCAATAGCTGTTTCAACCGCGGGTTACAATTCTTCTTCGTCGACGTCTTACAGAGGGCAAACATATGCGGATCGCGACCATGCGCCGGTGTGCTAACAGAACCATTGCCCGATGTCCGGAGTGCTGCCTGGGGTACCGTCAATGAAGTCGCAGTGTTTGCCATTCAACCAGATTCCGCACACCACACGCCTTTTCCTCGATTATCTTTCCTACACTCCATCGGTTAGAGATTTTTATCCCCGCTCGCCGATGTTTTCCGAATGGGTGAAAGACGAATCGCGCCGCGTCACCTACGACGCCGTCCGCCGCGCCAAAGTCAGCGACATCCTCGCTCGCCAAAATCGCACTTGGGGAGCCTCGCCCAAAACGCTAGCCAACATCGATCGTCTCCGAAGCGGCGCGCTGGCAGCAGTTACCGGCCAGCAGGTCGGTCTCTTTGGTGGCCCACTGTTTTCGATCTTCAAAGCCCTGACCGCGGTCAAACTCGCTGACGAAGCAACCGCCGCCGGCGTCGATTGCGTCCCCGTCTTCTGGCTCGCCACCGAGGATCACGATCTGGCCGAGATCAGCCACGTCGCTCTGCTAGCCGAGCATGGCCTGCCCGAACCATTCGCGGTTGATGCCCAAGCGTTTGAAAGTAACCTCATCACCGACGCGCCCGTAGGCACAATCAAGTTCGGTCGCGAGATTGTGCCGATCGTCGAGCGCGCCGCCGGGTTGTTGGGAGACTCTGACGTCTCGACCTGGCTGCGCGAAGCATATCGTCCCGGAGAAAATCTCGGCAGCGCCTTCGCTCTCCTCTTCGCGCGCCTGTTCGCGGATTGGGGGGTCATCCTCCTCGATCCCGCCGACAAAGATTTCCACGATCTGGCAAAACCCTTGTTCCGCGCCGCAATCGAGCGCTCCTCCGAACTCGATGACGCCCTCTTAACACGAGGAAAGGCCATCGAAGCCGCCGGATATCACCAGCAAGTCAAAGTAACCTCAGCCACCACGCCGCTCTTTGAAGTAAAAAATGGCGTCCGCACAGCCATACGGCGCCGCAATAATAGCCCCAACGGCGAAGAGTTCGCCGTAGGCGAAGAACACATCACGCGCGCCGACCTGCTCGATCGCATCGAAAAATCTCCCGAGAATTTCAACCCGAACGTCCTGCTTCGCCCCGTCGTGCAGGATTACCTCTTGCCTACGCTCGCATACACTGGAGGAGCCGCCGAGGTCGCATACTTCGCGCAGGTCGGCGTCGTCTACGAAAAACTCCTCGGCCGCGTGACGCCAGTCCTCCCGCGTTTTTCAGCGACGCTACTCGAGCCGAAGCCCGAGCGCATTCTGACTCGCTATCAACTGAACCTGCCCGATGTATTGCAAGGTCCGGAAAAGGTTCGCGAAGCCATTGCCGCCCGTTCGCTCCCGCCCGAGTTGCAATCCCGCTTTGAAGAAGCCTACGCCAGTGTCGAGCGCTCGATGACAGCTCTTCGCGAGTCGATCGGCAAACTCGATTCAACCTTGCTCGACACCGCCGACAGCGCGCGCAGCAGCATGTCGCATCAAATCGATCGCCTCCGCGCCCGCGTGGCTCGCGCCGAAGAGTTGCGCAATGAGGTCATTGTCCGCCACGCCGAGATCCTGATCAGCTCCCTATTCCCCCGTAAATCCCTACAGGAGCGCGAAGTTGCCGGTGTAAGTTTTGTGGCCCGCTACGGACTAGATCTGCTCGCAAGTCTCTATCAGTTGATTAAACCCGATTGCCACGATCATCAAGTGATCGAAGTTCAGTAGCCGCTCATCCCTGCAACTCCGTTCGCAACTCCTCGAGTGACTCAACTCTCGCCACCCCCTTGTCCCGATAGGCGCCCGCCACATCCATCAACATCGCCTGCATCCCCGCGCCGGTCGCGCCAAGGTAGTCCACGGAATAAACATCGCCGACATATAGGCTCTCTTCCGGCCGAGCATCCATGCTCTTCAAAGCCCGGCGAAAAATTTCCGGGTGAGGCTTCTCATAGCCCACCAGGCCAGAGTCCGTAATCGTGCGAAAGTAATCTGCAATCCCGCATCGCCGCAACACGTCTTCGATGCGCCCATCCGCATTCGAGATAACTGCGAGCGGATAGAGCTCGCCAATCCGCCCCAGCCGCTCAGCCGTCCCAGCAGGAATCCTGTCCCAGTTGCCGGATTGGCGAATCGACGCCACCATCTGATCGCGGAGGGCATTGTCCTCAATCCCGATTTCAGTGAGCAGCTGCGAATAAAACATCCACCAGAAACTTTGGTCGGTGCTGCCGTTGCTGGTAAGCATCGCATCAAAGTTATTTTTGGTGCGACGCTCCAAATCGCGCAAGTGCTCGTTGCCGACCTCGATCCCGCGTTCGGCGAGAGGCGCGTGAATCCGCGCTCGATTCGGAAAGAGCAGCGTATTGCCCACGTCAAAGAAAACGACCTTCAAATCCATAGCGCTCTCAATAGCCGTTCGGCCTTCGTGCTACTTAGTGTCCTTCGTGGTTCAAGCTCTCGCACATTTCCCGCTAAAACCGTGCCACTTACCAAAGTATGACAGCCCCGCCCCTGCAAGATACTCCAATGCATTAAACTGAAAACTTTGCCGATGTAGTAAGTGGAAACGAAAGGTTATGTCTCAACTGCGCGTCGTCGTCCTCTGGCACCAGCACCAGCCCTTCTACAAAGACCTGGTGACCGGGCAATATCGCCTGCCCTGGACGCGCCTCCACGCCTTGAAAGATTACTATGGCATGGTGAAGCTGCTCGATGAGTTCCCGCAGGTTCATCAGACTTTCAATCTCGTTCCCTCGCTCATAACGCAGATTCAGGATTATGTCTCAGGCGATGCGCAGGACCCTTTCCTTCAGGTGGCTACCAAGCCCGCCAAAGACTTGACACAGCAGGAGCGCCGTTTCGCCCTGCAATATCTATTTCAAGCGAATGCCGTAAATGTGATCGGACGCTATCCCCGCTATCGCGAGCTCTGGGAAAAATTTCACGGAGCCGATGCCTTGCCCGAGCGTGCCGAGAAATATTTTCAGGACCAGGATCTCACCGATCTCCAGGTACTCTCGCAGATTGGATGGTTCGACGAATACTTTCTCGAGGAAAAAGACCTCTCTGAGCTGACCCGAAAAGGCCGCAACTACACCCTCGAAGATCAGAAGTTCGTCATGGCGCGCGAGCACGAACTCTTGGCCGAGGTTTTGCCCGTGCACGCAAGAGCGGCCAAGAAAGGCCTGATCGAAATTTCGACCTCGCCTTTTTATCATCCCATTTCGCCCCTGCTTTGTGACTCGGAGATCGGCGCGGTTTCTTCGCCGGGGCTGCCCTTGCCGCAGAACCGTTTTCGCCATCCCGATGATGCACGCGAGCAATTGCTCCGCGGACTCGACCTCCACAAAAAGGTTTTTGGCATGCGTCCGAAAGGCGTGTGGCCGTCCGAAGGCGGCGTTTCCGAAGGGTCGCTCTCCATCGCCTGCGAGCTCGGAGTGAAGTGGATGGCGACCGACGAAGGCGTCCTCGGCCGCAGTCTCGGCATAGATTTTTCGCGCGATGGTTATGGCCACCTGAATTCAGATCTCGCGCATAAGCTATACACCGTCTATCGCTATGAAAACGGCGATACGCGGATGAACATGATCTTCCGCGACCATACCCTTTCCGACCTCATCGGCTTCGTATATTCGGGGATGCCGCCCCGGGACGCCGCTAATAATCTCATTCACAAAATCAAACAATCGGCGCAACCCATCCTGGCGAACGGTCAGGACGCCATGGTCCCCATCATTCTGGATGGCGAAAATGCCTGGGAATACTATCCCAATTCCGGGCGCGAATTTCTGCGCCGCTTCTACGATGCGTTACAGAGCGATCCCACTATGGAAGCCGTGACCGTGACCGAAGCAATTGCCCGCCACCGGAATACGAGTACATTGAGGACGCTCGTGCCCGGCTCCTGGATCAACGCCAACTTCAATGTCTGGATCGGTGCGCCCGAAGACAACAAGGCGTGGGACTATCTCTATCACGCGCGCAACTTCTACGCGCAGGCTGCGCCCAACGCCACCGACAAACAACGCAAGCTCGCCTTCGAGGAAATCCTCATCGCCGAGGGCAGCGACTGGAACTGGTGGTATGGACCCGAGCACCATTCCGCCAACGATCGCGACTTCGACGAACTCTATCGCAAACACCTCTCCAACATTTATCAGGCATTAGGCGCGACGCCGCCAGACTATCTCTTGCAGCCCATCAGCGGAGAAGCGGTGCGCCCATCCTTCACCGCGCAGAGCGCATACATTCATCCAAAAATTACCGGCGATATGGTCCGTTATTTCGAGTGGATGGGCGCAGCCAGCTATAAAGCTGATCAGCGCTCCAGCGCCATGCACGGCAAGCGATTCTTGATGGATGGCGTCTTCGCCGGCATCGATGAAAAGTTTGTCTACGGGCGCCTCGATTTCGCCGGCAAGGTCCCCGAAGATCCCTTTGATGTCGTCGTGAATCTGGAATCCTGGGCCAGCCAAGCCTCCAAGCCGCGGCGCGAATTGCGGCTCGATACCTCTGTGAGAGCAGGCCGCATAGAATCGTGGAAGGTAACACCCGAAAAAGATGAAGCTGCAACCGAGTCGCCTGATCCCGAAGCTGTTCCGCGCCTGGCGCTCCTCAGAAATTTTGAGTTTCGCCTTCCCCTAACCTGGCTGCTAGCCGCTCCGTTGGATTTCGAAAGAATTCGCGGTCCGCAAAGCTCCGATCTCCTGACCGTGCGCCTGCGCCTCCGCTTCAGTCTGTGGCAAAACCAGCTTCCCGTGGATGCCCTGCCCGTAGAAGGATGGATGGAGCTAGAGTTGTTGGCCGAAGAAGACCTGCTGGCAGCCGGAAGCTAACCGGCTAAGGCCCGAGACCTAACACTTGTCACCCGTCCAATGCGACCTAACACCTGACTCACTGTCCGCTGCTCGCAACCGCCACACTCATCATCATCGGCCGATTTAACTCCATCACCAGCTCAGTCCCCGCCGGCAGCATCGCCGAACGGTGCTTCCCGAGCCAATGCGCGACGGTCACCGTCGCGCCGACCGCACCGCCAATAAGAAAGCCTTTGCCGCCCCCAGCCAATCCGCCAACAATCATTCCCCCGCCCGTGCCCATGCCGATTTCAGTGAGATCTTTCGCATCGTGTCCGTCGCCTTTGAATCGCCCTTCCGTATCCACATCCGTGCCGTGCCGCCGGTCAGTGTCCACCAACGACGCGTTCAGCATGAATCTGTCTCCATTCGGCAAAACCAGATTTTCGGGAAAGATCGCAATCGTCGGCTTGCCCGCAATGCGTCGCGGTTCGCTCGTCTTCGTGACCCGGCCCTCGATCGTCGTGCCAATCGGAATCACCGTCTTCCCATCCATCGCCACCGCCTCCGTGACCCTCGCCGAAAACGGATCTCCCGCTTTCGAACTGAAAGTCGCCAGCGCGGTCTCCAGCTTCATCTTGACCGCAGTCCCGCTAGGCAGAGCGGTTTGCGCGCTCGCCAAGCTAGCGACCAGAATCAGCGATGACAGCACAAGTGTTTTTTTCACGTCGCCTCCAACCTGCAAAATGCAGTTATTCCCTAAAGACTTCCTCTGTGAACCTCTGTGCCCTCTGTGGTTCATGCTTCTCTCGCATCGAGCACAAGAAACTACTGCGACAAAGCTCGCAAAACCTGATCCAGCGGCGCGCGATCGAGCTGATTGTCGCCGCGATAGATGTATCGCACGAGTCCGCCACCGTCGCCGCCACGAGATATCAGCAGTGTCGCCGCACGCGCGATATTAATGGCGTCTGTACCGAGCGCATGATGCAGCCCGTACTCCTTCGTCACACTGCGATCCTCATCGAGCAAAAAAACACTCTTAATCGGATGCTTCTCAAAGAATCGCCCCGGCTTCCAAATCCCATCACGCCTCTCCGCCGCGATAAACGCCAACTGCGCTCCTGCCTCTTTAACCTCCGCCATCCGCGACTCGAACTGAGTCATGCGCTTCACGCAATTCGATCACCAGGTGCCGCGCAAAAACTCAAGAATCAGCTTGCCCTCGGCAAGCAATCCATCGAGAGTAAACATCCCCTCGCGGTTGGCGGCTCCCACCGAAAACCCCGGAGCAATCGAACCAACCTCAAGAGTCTCTGTGCGGTTCTTCATGTTGAGTCGACTCTAAGCGAGGCAGAAATCAGGAACAATAACGACCGGGGTACGGGCTATAAGTCCCGTCCGCTATAATTTCGCTTTACGCAAACGAGACGCGGCCGGCCGCCTCTCCACCATTACCAACAACGTTTCTAAATCAAGAAGAATAAGGACGCCCTCATGCCCATTACCAGCATCGCCGATATCCGCGGACGCCAGGTTCTCGACTCCCGCGGTAACCCCACCGTAGAAGCCCAAATTTTTCTCGATGGCGGAGCCAACGCCAGCGCCATCGTCCCCAGCGGCGCCTCCACCGGTGAACACGAAGCCGTCGAACTCCGCGACGGCGACAAGACTCAATATCTCGGCAAGGGCGTTCTTCAGGCCGTAGCCAACGTAAACGGCGAAATCGCCGAAGCTCTCAGCGGATCTGACGCCGCCGACCAGCGCACGCTCGACGCGCGCCTCATCGAGCTCGACGGCACGCCGAACAAAAGCCGTCTCGGCGCAAACGCCATTCTCGCCGTCTCCATGGCCGCCGCCCGCGCCTCCGCCAACGCATGCGATCTTGCCCTCTATCGTTATCTTGGCGGAGCCGCCGCCAATGTCCTCCCCGTCCCCATGATGAACATCCTCAACGGCGGCGCGCACGCCGATAACAACGTCGACTTTCAGGAGTTCATGGTGGTGCCCATAGGCGCGCCCTCATTTTCCGAAGCGCTGCGCTGGGGCGTAGAAGTCTTTCACACGCTCAAAGGCGTCCTGAAAAAGCGCGGTTACAACACCGCCGTAGGCGACGAAGGCGGCTTCGCTCCCTCCGTAAAATCAAACGTAGAAGCCATCGAAGTCGTCCTCGAGGCCATTCAGCAAGCCGGCTACACGCCCGGAGAAGAAATCTCCATCGCCCTCGATCCCGCCGCCAGCGAGTTTTACGAAGACGGAAAATATGTCTTCAAAAAATCCGACAAGTCCGCCCAGAGCTCCGAAGACATGGTTCGCTACTGGGAAAAGTGGGTGAAGGACTACCCCGTCGTCTCGCTCGAAGACGGCCTCTCTGAAAACGATTGGGATGGCTGGGCTCTCCTCACCAAAGAACTAGGCGGCAAGATTCAGCTCGTGGGTGACGACATCTTCGTCACCAACATTCAAATTTTCGCCGAAGGCATCGAGAAGGGAATTGCCAATTCAATCCTGATCAAGCTCAACCAGATTGGCACAGTAAGCGAAACGCTGGATGCCATCGACCTAGCCCGCCGCAACGGCTACACCTCCGTAATCTCGCACCGCTCCGGCGAAAGCGAAGACACCTTCATCGCCGACCTGGCAGTAGCCACCGGCGCAGGACAAATCAAGACCGGCTCCGCCTCGCGCACCGACCGAATTGCGAAGTACAACCAGTTGTTGCGCATCGAAGAAGAGTTAGGCGGCGCGGCGAGATTTTTGGGTGTGAAAGCCCTGAACTATAAGGGATAATTGCGCTGACCAAACGAGGAAAGCAAACCAGGAGGTCAATATGAAAAAGCTGGCCCTTCTACTGACGTTGTGTTTCGCGCTGGCCGTTCCCGCAATCGTAACCGCGCAACAACCGCCAACCCCTCCCGATGTTCCGGACAAGGCCGACGTATTGAAGTTCCTCGACCTGATTCATGCGAGAACTCAAATGGTTCACGTTCTCGATGGACTGGCGAAGCAGATGCGCCTCGGTGCCGAACAGGGATTTAAGCAGAAGGTTCCGGATGCTACCCCTGAGCAACTAGCGAAGGTTGATCAATTGTTCGACGGAATCTTCAAAGAGTTGCCTCTCGACGAGATCGTAGATGCCGTCATTCCGATTTACCAGAAGCATCTCACCAAAACGGACTTGGCCGCCATTACGTCTTTTTATTCCTCTCCGGCCGGCCAGAAAGTCCTTAAGGAAATGCCCGCTGTCACGTCTGAGGCCATGGAAGCTGGCGGGGAGATCGGCCGTCGAGCATTCGCGGCCAAGTCTCTGCAGCTAGATCATGAGATCGCTGAGTTGGTGAACCAAACGAAAGAGAACTAGGTATCAGCAAAGAACCAACCTTACGAACGGCAAACTTGACTAAGTCCATGACTAAGCTATAACGACGGGATGGAAGTCAATATCCACGAGGCCAAAACCCACCTCTCCCGCCTGCTCGAGCGCTTCGCCACGGGCGAGGATGTTCGACTCTTACCCGTCAGCCTAAGCCACGTGTTGCAGGTGGAGTCACTACCGATGCATCATCGCGACCCCTTCGATCGCCTGCTAATAGCGCAAAGCATCGAAGAGGGATGGCCCATCATCACCGACGATCCCTGGTTCGCGCGCTATCCGGTCGACGTGATCTGGTAATTGTCTTTTGCTTTTCTCCGTGCCTCTGTGTCTCCGTGGTGAATAGGTTTTCTGAAGTCGACGCTGACAACTAGAACCCCATCCGGTCATCCGCCGACGGCCCATACGTCGATGGCACCGGAGTTTCATTCAGCCGCAGATACACTCCGAGCTGTGCGCGATGATGCACCAGGTGATTGAGAAACATCTGCCGGTAGGCCAGAAAACGCGTCCCGCTGAAGATCGGCTTGCCTCCGAAACTCAGCTTCCAGGGCTCGGTCCACGCGTCATCCTTCGTGTTCTTGAGCGCCGTGCGAGCCTGCGCTGCGCCATCATCGAAAGTCTTCACCAGTTGCGCAGCGGACTCGAACGGCACCGACGGCATCTTCGTCTTGCCAAAATCGAGCTCTGGAGTCGTAAGAATAATCGTCCCAAATCCTGCCAGTTGCGCCACATGCGGAGCAAGTTTGTTCAGCGGCATCGATTTGGCATGAGGCGCAAAATCCGGTTTGCTAGTGGGAACGCGCTCCAGCATCGTGCGCGTCTTCTTGATCTCTTCGTCGAACTCAGTCAGAAGCAACTCATTGATGGGCATATTTATCCTCTGCGATTTGTGTTTCGATAGTATAGCCTTCTCAGCAGACGGCGGAAAAATGAATCGATCCGTACGCCGTCAATTTGAAAAGCAGCGTTCCCTCCTATAGATTCTTCTTTCACAGGTTTTTCCGTGTCTCCGTGCCTCCGTGGTGAATTGGTCTCGGAAGCCAAAAGCTAATAGCCAGGAGCTAAGAGCCGATTCTATGTCCCGTCCCAAACCTCTCGTCCTAATCATTCTCGACGGCTGGGGATATCGCGCCGAAACCAAAGCCAACGCCATCGCCCTCGCGCGCAAACCAGTCTACGACCGCCTCCTGCGTGAATATCCCAACACGCTCATCCACACCAGCGGCCCTTTCGTCGGACTGCCCGAAGGCCAGATGGGCAACAGCGAAGTCGGCCATCTCAATATCGGCGCCGGTCGCATCGTTCACATGGACATCACGCGCATCGACCTCATGATCCAGAACGGCGAATTTTTCAAGCACCCCGTGCTAGTCGAAGCGATGAAGAACGCTCGCACCAGCGGCCGCACCCTGCACCTTTTCGGCCTGGTGTCAGACGGCGGCGTGCACTCGCGTCAGGAACATCTCTACGCCCTACTTAAAATGGCCAAGCAGCAGGGAGTCGATCGCGTCTTCGTGCACGCCTTCATGGATGGCCGCGACACTCTCCCTACCAACGGCGCCGGCTATCTCGAACAACTCCAGCAGAAGATGCGCGAATACAACTCCGGCAAGATCGCAACCGTCAGCGGCCGCTACTATGCCATGGATCGCGATCGCCGGTGGGACCGCATCGCCAAAGCCTACACCGCAATGGTCGACAGCAAAGCCGAGGGCGGAACTTCCGTCGATCCCGTGCAGGGCATGAAGAATTCCTACAACAAAGAGGTGACCGACGAGTTCGTTGTGCCTTTCGTTTGTACGGATGCTCGGGGCGCAGCGTTGGCTAAAATCAGCGACGACGATTCCTGCATCTGCTTCAACTTTCGCGCCGACCGCGTCCGCGAAATCACGCGTGCTCTCTGCCGCAACAGCGGGCTGAACGAAAAAGGTGGAAGCGATCTGCCAGGCGCGGCCGAACTCGACGCCACGATTCCCGGTCATCGCGTACCCAAGAATCTGAAATATGTTTGCATGACGCGGTACGACCAAAACTTCAGCTTGCCGATCGTGATTCCGCCGGAGACGATGACGAACATTCTGGCGAACGTAATGGGCGGCCTCAACATGCGCAACCTCCGGGTCGCGGAAACAGAAAAGTATGCCCACGTCACCTACTTCTTCAACGGAGGAGTCGAGCAGCCTTTTCCCGGCGAAGATCGCGTGATGATTCAATCGCCAAAAGTTGCCACCTACGATTTGAAGCCCGAGATGAGTGCCGCCGGAATCGCCGAAGCAGTCGTGAAAGCCACGAACGACGCCACCTTCGACGTGATCATCGTCAACTTCGCCAACGCCGACATGGTCGGCCACTCAGGAAAAATCGAGCCGACGGTGAAGGCGGTAGAAACGGTCGATGCCTGCCTCGGCGAGATCGAGAAAGCCGTCCGCGCCAAAGGCGGAGCCATGCTGATCACCGCCGATCACGGAAACGCGGAAATGATGATCGATCCCGCAACCGGCGGTCCGCACACCGCGCACACCACGAATCCAGTTCCGTTCATAGTGATCGCCGAAGACGCACAACAATATTCGCTAAAGCCCAACGGATCCCTGCGCGATATCTCCCCAACAATTCTCGGCATGATGGGCATTAACGAGCCAAAGGAAATGACGGGAACAGATTTGCGGAAGTCGCTAAAATCTTAACCGCCAAGGCGCAGAGAACGCCGAACGATTCTAGATGACCCGATCACCCGATCATCCGATCCGCATTTTGATCTTCGTCCATCATCCCTTCGACCAATGGAATGCTCCCGCTTGGTTCCCAGAAAAGTTGCAGCAAGAGTTTCAGGAAATCAGCGTCGTCAACCTCCCCGACTACCAGCGCGTGGATGAAGAAATCGTCGATGCTGAGATCGTCATTGCCTGGTCGATCCGTCCCGAGCAGATTGCGGCGGCCAAAAAACTGCGCTGGATTTACTCTCCGGCGGCGGCGGTCAATCAGTTGATGTTTCCCGAACTCATCAAGAGCGACATCGTTCTCACCAACGCGCGTGAAGTGCATGGACCGGTAGTCGCGGAACATGTCATCGCGCTGATCTTTGCGCTCGCCAAGAAACTTCCGGGGTCAGTGCGCCTGCAAGAGAAGCACATTTGGGGGCAGCAAATTCTTTGGGACGAAGTCCCGCGCGTGCGTGAAGTCGCTGGCGCAACAGTTGGCCTGATTGGCCTGGGCAGCATAGGCCGTGCCGTCGCCAAGAGCGCCAAGGCTCTAGGGATGAAGGTACTCGCAGTCCGCGAGCATCCAGAGAAGGGAAGCGAAGGCACAGACGCCGTCTTCGGCCCCAGCCAAATCAATGACATCTTCCGGCAGGCGGACTACATGGTGCTGGCCGCGCCGGTCACCGATGGCACGAAGGCAATCGCCAACATTGAACGCCTCGCGCTTATGAAAGCGGATGCCTGCCTGATCAATATTGGTCGCGGTCCGCTCGTGGATGAACCGGCGCTCGCCGCCGCCCTGCGTGAGAAGAAGATCGGCGGGGCGGCCCTCGACGTTTTTCCTAAAGAGCCGCTGCCGGCCGACTCGCCGCTCTGGGATGTTCCTAACCTGTTGATCACTCCCCATACCGCCGCGCTGACCGACAAGCTATGGGAACGGCACTATGCGCTCTTCTCGGAAAATCTGCGGCGCTACCTTGATGGCTTTCCGCTGCTGGCGGTGGTAGACAAGGTTAGGGGTTACTAGGCTTTTCCTGCAAAATGTCGAAGTGTTCCACGGGGAACATTGGTGGTTATACTTTTATACGCATGTTAATGCAAGTACATGCAGGCATAACAACGCAAACGGGTTACGAGTAGGAAGCCAGCCGGGATTGCTTGGTTGCGGAGCGATAAACTTGGCTTTTTGGCGTATTTGTGTGAATTCTAGTACGTTTGACCGTACATAAATCTATGTATGTCTGGCCTAGCGAGTGTCGATTCCAAAGCCCAGGAAGGCATTTACTTCTACCGGTTCATTTCCCCGGTATGCCGGACGAAATTTCCAGCTGTGCAGAGCTGCCAGAATTTTTGATGTGGTTTCTGCGGCGCCGGGCTCGAGTACCTTTATGTCTCTCAGATTTCCGGAGCGGTCGAGAATGCAGGCGAACACCACGCGGGTCGAACGCAACCCCGTGGGCAGGTCAATGCGTACGGGCTTAGGTTCGATGAGGTCCCCGGAGTAAGGATGCGCGGCGGATGACGCGTCCGCGTACTGCATTACCGCGATTCCTAACGACGTATCGATGTAGGAGGAATAGTTGTCGCCCTTCAGTTGTCCATAACGGCCGAAAACACCTCCGGAGCTTGAAGTAGCCTTCACCGTGTAGCTCGGGCCACCCTGCGTGCGGATGGAAGAATGGCCGGGGCCGGGGGAGGCGTCGCCGCCGGGGGCGCCGAAGCTGGGCAGGGTGATGGTGGTGGTGCCTCCCTGGACGGAGACTCCGGGCATGGCTGGCGTGCCGGTGGTGCCGTTGCCTGCGCCGCCCTGGCCGGGGTAGGGCGAGATGCCTGCGCGGGCGTTGGGATCGGAGCCGCGCCCGGCGCCTTCTCTACCTGCGCCTGAGCCTTCAGCTTGCAGGCCACTGCCGGGGCCGTTGCCTTTGCCGATGCTGGCTCCGCCTCCGCTGCCCCCGAGGCCGCTCTTTCCGTTGCCGGTTGGCGACATGGCGATGGCGCCTGGCTCGGGGGAATTCGGCAGGCCCACTTTTGTTCCGGGCTGGCTGGATACGACGACGGCGTTTCCGGCGGTGTTTCCTCCGGCATTTGCGGGCGGAGCCAGTGGTGAGCCTAGGTCGAGTTGGGCTCCCGCGCCGGCACCGTTGTTGCCCCGTCCGCTGCCGGATAGGGCTTTGCCTCCGCCGAGAGTGGGCGGCGGCGGTACGACGGTGGCCGAGCCCAGAAGCGATCCTAGTGATCCTGCTGCCGACTTTCCGGAGGCTGTGCCAGTTCCTTCGCTTCCATCTATGCTGGCTGGAGGTGGGACGACTTGCGGCGTCAGCGTGGCTCCGCTTGATCTGGCTAACGAGCCTCCGCCGGATGCGGATGGTGGCGGAGGGACGGGTTTCGCGCGCAGGTCGCCGGTTGCAGTAGCTCCCCAACTGTTGAGGTCGCGGCTCACTTGCGACGGCGGCGGCGCTACTACTACGGGCGCGGGCAAGGTGAGCTTGGGAGTGGATGAGAAGTCACGCTGTGGTGCGGAAACCGGGGGTGGAACTACATCGACAGTTTGCGCGATTGGAGTACGGGAACTGGCCAGGTCGCGCGGGGTGTCGCGTGGAGCGGGGGCGATTACAGTCTGCGCGAGCGAATCGGCGGTGCGCATCTTGTCGCGCGTGACGCTAGGCGCGGGCTGAACTACTGATGCATTCAATGTTGGTGAGGTGCGTGTGCTGGCGTGAGAAAGATCGGGCGCTGGGGCAATGATGCTCGGCGTGAGCCTGTTGGCGTTGCGAGATTTCAGGTCTGAATTGAGTTCGGGCGTTGGCGCTACTGGAGCCACGGTCGGCATTGCGGGCGCGATCAGAGATGAGCGCAGGCCTTCAGATGGAGGCGGTCCGGGGGTCGGTTTGAAGGCGAGGAGATTGGCAACGGCGGAATCGGAACGCGGAAGATTGACATGCGGCGCGTCGACAATCTTCTCACTCGGCTTGTCGCCGCGCGCTACGCGGATAGCCTGCGTGCGATGGTGAGCTTGCTGGCCGCCGGCGCGCCCGGATTTGCCGGACTGCGCGCCGCCGCGATCTTGCGTTTGCGGGAGTTCGTCGCCGGAATAGTAGATCACATCCCATTGCGGGCGCGTTGGAGGCGGCGGGATTTCGAGGCTGACGAAGCGCTCGGGGAGCACGATCATGGCGATCAGCAGCAGGCACTCGAGCAGCCAGGAGATGAGGATGCCGCGATAGGGAAAGATGCCGATGGGCGCTTCTCCGGCGAGGGCTTTCGGAGGGCGCGCGAGCGCGGGACGCAGGGCGGATTTGAATTCGTCCCAGGGAGACGACCATTCGACCAGCAGGCGCGGGGGATCGGGCCACTGCTCGGTGATGGGAGCGACTTCGGGCGTCGTAATGACTACGGACATTATTTCGGGCTGCGTTGGTCTTCGGGGATTGGGGATTAGTGATAGTGTGCCAGAAAACGGGGTTGATTTCGCGGTCACTTCGGTGTTTTTTATTCTTTTTCGCGGACGGCGGTCTGAATGTTTCGAAGCGCGATGTTAGCCAGGGTACCCCCTACCCCCCTTACCCCCGATCTTTTGGAATCACGGAGTTAGCGAAAAAATCCCGCCAAATCTTTGGGAATAAGGGATTGTGGGTAAAATACTGCGGAATCAATGAGTTAGAGGTTTTGCTTGATTTTTGCCGGAGTCTTGACAGCTGACCCCCGAAATTCGGGGCTTGTCGGATTCTCCGATGTTCCCACGGCTTGCGCCGTGGACTGTGTTCTTGTGCCGCTTCGGGGCTGATAGAGCAGAGCCTTGTTCCGCGCGTCGTAAGTAAACTCGTGCCGTTCCCGTTCGTCGGGAAGTTAGCGCCTATCGTTGCGGTGACCGCTGCGCCGCCCAAAGGCAAGAACAAAATCGAAGGCTTGTGGTATGCCTGAAGGCATACCCTGATACGAAGCGCGCGGCGTGTTTGTAGCCGTCGATGGCTCACGCGGCTTCGGTGTGGATGGGGTGTTCTTGCAGGATGTCGATTTGATCGCCCAGGGTGGTTTGGGATTCTTGGATGGCGCCGGTGGGGACCTCGATGATAGAGGTTGCTTTTGCGCGGATGGCAGCCATGCGCCACGGTTTCAGATCTTCTTCCAGGTGGATGACTTTGCGGTCGCGGTCGAGGTACACGGCGTCGATGGGAAAGCGCATGGCGAAGGTGTGGATGCCGTGGGAGGGGTTGATCCAGAGGCCTTGGCCGGGGGGGAACTGGTCGGCGCTGGTGGCCATTAGGCCGCGGAAGCGGGTCCAGTGAGTGCTCGCGATGACTAGGTCGGTCGCGAGGTAGGTATTGCGGGTGCGGTTGAAGGCGTAGGACTTGGGCCCGCGCGGCATGGCGACTCCTGGGGAATTGGTAATCGGCGATTTGTAATTTGTAATTGAAAACTCTTAGAGCCGACGGCCTCGGTTTCCAATTACAAATTACAAATTATCAATTACACATTTGCTCACCGTTTGCCGGGGACGGGCACAAAGATGTGCATCAGCTGGATTATGGCGGGGCCGACCGTGACGAAGATCAGGGAGGGCATTACGAAGAGGACGAGGGGGATGATCATTTTTACGGTGGTTTTGGCGGCTTGTTCTTCGGCGCGCTGGCGGCGCTCGGTGCGCAGGGAGTCGGAGTGGACGCGCAAGGCTTGGGCGACGCTGGTTCCGAAGCGATCGGTTTGGATGAGGGTTCCGACGAGGGAGCGGATGTCTTCGACGCCGGTGCGGTCGGCTAGATTGCGGAGAGCTTCTGCGCGGGGTTTGCCGGCGCGAGTTTCCAGATCGAAGAGATGGAATTCGGCGCTCAGTTCGGGATGAGCGTAGCTGAGGTCGTTGCCGACGCGCATCATGGCTTGATCGAGGGAGAGGCCGGCTTCGACGCAGATGACGGTGAGGTCGAGTCCGTCGGGAAGGCCGAGGCGGATGCGGCGCTGGCGCTCGGCTAGTTTCTTCTTTAGGACGAAGCGCGGGAGGAAGAAGCCGAGAGCGGTGAGGCCTAAGAGCAGGAGAGGCGAGTTGAATCCGGTGAAGAGGAAGACGGAGACGAAGGCGATGGCGGCCCAGAGCACGCGGAGGCCGCGGTAGATGGTGACGTGCTGCGGGCTGCGGTATCCCGCTTGGATGAGCCAGAGGCGGGTTTGCGAGACGTCGGCGGAGGAGAGTGGCAGGGCGCGGCTGAGAGGGTCGAGAGCCTGCTGCATGCGCTCGCGGATGGCGGGCTTGACCTCGGGCTTGGTACGTTGCCAGCCGATTTCGCGGAGGCGGGAGCCGAGGACGGAGGAAGGCGTGACGGTGGCGGCTCCGAAGGCGAAGACGATTACGGCGATGGTGAGGAAAACGAAAATGGAGAGCGCTATGGCGACAGTCATGAATTCGTTACCGGCCTTCGGTCTTCGGTCGTTAGTCGTCGGTCGTTAGTCGATAACCAAACCACCGAACGACTAACGACTAGCGACCGACGACCGCCCCAGGTCTTGTAATTCAAATAAGTCTCTGCGTTCATCACACTTGAATCCTGATGATTCTGCGAATGAAAAAGTAGCCTAAGGTTTGCATGGTGATTCCGGCGACGATTAATGCGTGGCCGATTGGATCTATGAAGAGCGGCATGATGAATCCGCGGTTGAGGACGTACATGACGACTACCACGGTCGGCGGAAGAGCCATCAGCAGGACCATGGTGAGGCGGCCCTGGGCGGTGTGGACGCGGACCTGGCGCAGGATTTTGAAGCGCTCGCGAATGACGTAGGAGAGGTTGTCGAGAATTTCGGCCAGGTTGCCTCCGGTTTCGCGCTGCAACATTACGGCGGTGACGAAGAACTTGACGTCGACCAAGGGGATGCGGTCGGCGAGGTTGAGCAGCGCGTCGCGCACGGGGAGGCCGAATTTTTGTTCTTCGAAGAGCTGGCGGAATTCACCGGCGACGGGTTCGGAAACCTCGTTGGCGATCATTTCGATGGCGGTGGTAAAGGCGTGTCCGGCGCGGACGGCGCGGGCCAGGGTGTCGATGGCCTCGGGAAATTTTTCCTCAAATTTCTGGAAGCGCTTTTTGCGCATGTGCGAGGCGTAGGCGTAGGGGAGGAAAAACCCGAGGACGACGCCGGCCCAGGCGAAGAGGATGTTGCCTCCGGCGAAGTAGGCGACGACGGCGAGCAGGAGCGAAGAGGCGGCGCAGAGCATGAGGAAGTTTCCGGCGCGCACATCGACGTGGCCCTGAGCCAACACCTTTTGCAGGGCGGAGACGCGATCAGAACGGCGGAGGAGATTGTCGAAGGCGGGGATGCGGCTGAGGACTTCATCGCGCAGCAGAGCCACGTTGGGCGTGGCTTCGGCGGTGGGTTCCTGAACGGTGGAGAGGCGGTTGCGGAGAACGCGAGCCTGGGACTTGCGCTCATCGAAGAGCGAGACTGCGACGAAGACGGCCAGCGTCACGACGATAAAAACCAGGATGGCAATGATGAACATGGCTAAACCTCCATCCGGGATTCGAACAGCGCCGGACTGAGGCGGCAGCCGGCGGTGGCGAGGCGTTCGGTAAACTGCGGCTGGACGCCGGTGGAATGGAAGACGCCGCGGACTTTGCCGCTCTCGTCGATTCCGCTGCGATCGAAAACGAAAACGTCGCGGAGGACGATCATGTCGGCTTCCATGCCGATGACCTCGGAGACGGTGATGACTTTGCGCGAGCCGTCGGAGAGGCGCGCCACCTGGACTACCGCATGAATGGCGTTGGCAATTTGATGGCGGATGGCGCGCTCGGGAATATTGAGGTTGGCCATGGAGACCATATTCTCGATGCGAGCCAGGGCGTCGCGCGGGGAGTTGGCGTGGACGGTGGTGAGCGAGCCTTCGTGGCCGGTGTTCATGGCCTGCAGCATGTCGAAGGCCTCTTCGCCGCGGCACTCGCCGAGGATCACCCGGTCGGGCCGCATGCGCAGCGCGTTCTTGACCAGGTCGCGCTGGCGGATCTCGCCCTTGCCCTCGATCGACGGCGGCCGCGTCTCCATGCGGCCGACATGCGGTTGCTGTAATTGCAGCTCGGCGGCGTCCTCGATGGTCAGGAGCCGCTCCTTCTCGGAGATGAAGGCGGACAGCGCGTTGAGCATGGTGGTCTTGCCCGAACCGGTGCCGCCGGAAATGATCAGCGTGATGCGCGCCTTGACCGCCGCCGCCAGCAATTCGGCCATTTGCGGCCGCAGCGCGCCGACCTCGATCAGTTTGTTGAGGTTGAACGGCTTCTTGGAGAATTTGCGGATCGACATCAGCGGCCCGTCGATGGCCACCGGCCGCACCGCCACGTTGACACGCGAGCCATCGAGGAGGCGCGCATCGCACATCGGATGCGATTCATCGACACGCCGGCCGACGGCGGAGACGATCTTGTTGATGATGCGCAGCAGATGCGCCTCATCCTTGAAGCGCACGCCGGTCGGCTCCAGCATGCCCTGCCGTTCGACGTAGACGCATTCGTGGCCATTGATCAGGATGTCGTTGACGGCGGGGTCCTTGAGCAGCGGCTCAAGCGGGCCGAGCCCCGTCATCTCGTCGAGAATTTCCGAGACGAAATCGTTGAGCTCCTGGGTGTTGAGCGCGAGCCGCTCGACCAGCACGTATTGCGACACCAGCTGCTGGATATGGCCGCGCATTTCGTCGTCGGGCAGCTTTTCCAGCGCCGAGAGATTGATCTCTTCGATGAGCTTTCTGTGCAGCCGGACCTTGGCGTCGAGAAGCTTGTCGCTGATGAGCGGATTGGCGGCCGGCGGCGGGGCGGGCTCGGGTGCGGCGGCCTCGGCCAGCAGCGACGGCGCGAGGCCCTC
>DATBYM010000027.1:0-22075 GCA_036513715.1 Terriglobales bacterium | reverse complement strand
GGGCGATTGCTGCATTATTCTTTTTTACGTGGAAGGCTTTATTCGTCGCGATGTTCCTGTGGTGGGTTTCGGGCAGCCTCGGCATTGGCATGAGCTATCACCGCCTGCTGACGCATCGCGGATACAAGACTCCGAAGTGGGTGGAATATTTTCTGACCTGGTGCGCGACGCTGGCGCTCGAAGGCGGACCGATTTTCTGGGTGGCAACGCACCGCATTCATCATCAGTTCTCGGACGACGAAGGCGATCCGCATTCTCCGATCGACGGCAAGTGGTGGTCGCACATGGGATGGATCCTGATGGGCAAGTCGATGCATCACGACACCACGACCCTAGCCCGCTACGTGCCTGACCTGACCAAAGATAAAGTTCACGTCTGGCTGACTAAGTATCACTGGACGTCAAACGTTATTCTGGGCGTCATCCTTTATGCCATCGGCGGATTGCCCTGGCTGCTTTGGGGAGTGTTCGCGCGCACGGTGGTTGGACTGCACTCCACCTGGATGGTGAACTCGATTACTCACATGTGGGGTACGCGGCGCTTCGTGACCAAAGACCTTTCGACCAACAACTTTTTGATTGCGCTGCTGACCTTTGGCGAAGGATGGCACAACAATCATCATGCCCATCCAGTATCGGCGCGCCATGGGTTGAAGTGGTATGAGATCGACATGAACTGGTACGGCATCTGGGCGCTGAAGAAATTGGGGCTGGCGCGGCATGTGTATAAGGTCGACCTTGAAAGGCTTCCGCCGAAACCGGTTCTGGTTCGCGATGTGAACGCGGCTGCGGTGCTGGCGGCGGCTGCGGGGAACGATTAGAACCTCTTCATCGCCGAGACGCTGAGAAACCGGAGAATACTCTCCGGTTTTTCTTTTTCTAGAATTTCTCGGCGTACCTCGGCGTCTCGGCGGTGAAATGATTAGAATTCTCCTGTGCGCATCATCAGCCGCCAGAAAGCCATCTACTTTTTCCTCACGCTGGGGGTTGCGCTGGCGGCGGTGGCGTTCGCGGTCGGCAGCGGATGGATCATCCTCAACTGGCGCGAAGGCATCCGTGTGTTTCTCGGCATCATTTTCTTTGGCGCTATCGTCGCCGGCCTTGTCCTCAATACGATTTTTCTGGTGCGCGAAATTCGCCGCAATGAGCAGCATGACAGCTTCATCAACGCGGTCACCCATGAATTAAAAACGCCGATTGCTTCGATACGGCTCTACCTGCAAACTTTGCAGAGGCTCGATGTCGCAGAGGCGCAGCGGCGGCAGTTTTACGAGTTAATGCTCGTCGATACCGAACGCCTGCTGCATACCGTCGAACAGGTATTGAAAGCTGGCGAAGCCGCGCAGAAGAAGAGCGCGACCCGGCGTGCGGCGGTGGAGTTTGACGCGCTGGTACGCGAGTGCATGGAACTGGCGCGAACTCGCCATCATCTGCAAGCGACTGACCTGGACTATCGTCCATCGCTGCGCAATGGCGACGGGGCGAGCGTGGTTGGCGACGCGGAGGAGTTGCGGACGGCGGTTTCGAACCTGCTCGATAATGCGGTGAAATACTCGCCCGATGGCGTGCACATTTCCGTCGAACTCGACGCACCTGACGAGAAGCGGGTCGTGTTGCGGGTGCGCGATCGCGGCGTGGGCATTCCGGAGCACGAATTGAAACGAATCTTTAAACGCTTTTATCGGGTGACGCAGCGCTCGCTGTCGCAAGTAAAGGGCACGGGTCTCGGTTTGTTTATCGTACGCTCGATCGCGCGCAAGCACGGCGGCCGCGTATTCGCCGAGAGCGAAGGCGCCGGCAAGGGCACGACCGTAACGCTGGAATTGCCCAGGAAAGAATTGGCACGGAAGGTGACGGTAGCATGAGCCGCGTCCTGGTCGTCGAAGACGAGGCGCATCTGGCGGACGGTTTGCGCTTTAATCTGCAAGCCGAAGGGCACGCCGTCGAGGTTGCAGCCGATGGCGAGGCGGCCCTGGAGCGGCTGGTCGAAAAAAGTGAACACTTTGACGCCGTGGTTCTCGATGTGATGCTTCCCGGCAAGAGCGGCTTCGACGTAGCCTTGTCGCTGCGCGAAAAAAAGAATTATGTGCCGATTCTGATGCTGACCGCGCGCGGTCGTCCGGAAGATGTGTTGCTCGGATTCGCGGCGGGCGCCGACGATTATTTGCCTAAGCCGTTTGAGCTGGCGATTCTGATCGCACGGCTGGAGAGCCTGATGCGGCGCAGTGCGTGGATGAAAAGCACCGTGCCGTCAGGTGAAGAACCGATGTTTCTAAAGCCGCAAGAAGTTGGGCACCCACTCGATACCTTCGGTTTTGGCGGCAAGACGATTGATTTCGCCGAACTCGAACTGCGCTCGCTCGGAAACACGATCCACTTGACCGTGATGGAGGCGGAGTTTCTCCGGTATCTGGTGCATAGCGAAGGCCGTGTGGTTTCGCGCAAGGCGATCCTCGAAGAGGTCTGGGGTTTGCATGAAGACACCGACACACGCGCCATCGACAATTTCGTAGTGCGGCTGCGGCGCTATATCGAAGAAGATCCGGCGCGCCCCAAGCATTTGCAGACGGTGCGTGGAGTGGGATATAGGTTTGTGGCGGAGCCGGAGGAGCAGGGGAAAGAGGCAGGCGATGAGTGATTCGGATTCGAGCGAGCGTCAGACAACTACAAATGCAGGTCACGACTGGAAGACGCACGGCCTGCGCATTATTCGCAGCGGCGAACTGGACACGAACACGCCCCAGACACCGGGCATGACCCGCGCCGAAGCCATCTCACACGCCAGCGCGGGCGCGAAAAAACTTTGGGCGGGAACCGTGGTTGTGCATCCCAATGCCAAGACCGGCCCTCATCATCATGGTGAGCTCGAAACCGTGATCTATGTAGTGCGCGGTCGCGCGCGTTTTCGCTGGGGAAATAATCTGGAGTTCGTCGATGAAGCGGGCCCGGGAGATTTTGTATACGTACCTCCGTATGTGCCGCATCAAGAGCTGAATGCGCGAAAGGACCAGCCGGTGGAGGCGGTGATCGTGCGCAGCGGGCAGGAGCCGATCGTCGTCAACCTGGATATTCCGAGCCCCGAGGACGCCGCGGAAAATCCGCAAGACGATCCATTCCACTCCGCACCGAAGCGATGATGTTCCACAAGCGGAAGGGAAACAGCGGAAGGGAAACAGCAAATCGTCGCTGCTGTTAGTGCTGTTTGGCGGAGGAACTCGCCGCCAGTTCGCGGAAGAGGCCCAGCAAGGATGCTGCGGCTTGTTGGTCGGAGAGGTTCTCGAGCGCCACCGTAGCAGTGAAGTGCGGCGCGGTGGAATTGAAGCGAACGCCCACAAAATCTTTATCGCGCCAGGTGGCGAGCGCATTGACGACCGGGCTCAGTTCGACGGGCCAATCTTCCTTGGTGGTAAGAATGACGGGGCCGGGACGGCTTATGGTCCAGGCGCGGTTGCCGGCCAAAACTTCTCCTGTTTTTTTCGCGCCCGGCTTCTTTGGACTTGGCCCCGAGTAGCCAGACCAGCGATGGCGAATCACGTCGAGGTGAAAGCCGGGGGGAAATCCCATGTTGGCCTCGAAAGTCAGCGTTTCCTGCTGCTGGCGCCAGCGGCTTAAAGCCCACTGCACCGGAAGCGGACGAGGCAAAAGGCGAATGGTGAGGCGAGCATCATCGAACCAGCGCGAGGAAAGATGCAGAGTTGCCTTCAGGCGAGAGCTGCTGGCCTGCCAGCGCAGATCGGCGACGCGGCCTTTTCCGAGACATGCGGCCTGTACCCACTGGAGCACATTCCCGGCCCGGCGCCGGTTGTAGCGAACAAACCAGCCGTACCAGAGGAAACAAAGGGCGAGCGCTATGCCGACATCGATCAGAAGGAAACGGGCCATGAACCGGGCTGCCTCTGCCGTGAAATCCTACGTCTAATAGATGCAACTACGCAAGGGGAGGAAACGGAAAAAAAGTTGCGGAAGACCGTGACATTTCCCCGCTTAGGAATCTCGGCCACTTCGCCCTTCACACTCCCGCTACAATGGCCGCGTGCGGTTTCGAATCCGACAATTTAAGAAAGCTGATTTTCAAACGCTGTGGCAGATTGACCAGGCGTGTTTTGAGCCGCAGTTGGCGTATTCGCAAGCGGAACTGGCGTTCTATATGCGACGGCCCGGGTCGTTTACCCTAGTGGCGGAAGATGAAGCCGCGAATGAAGGCGATAAAGATAAAGATAAAGATAAAGAGAGGGTCGAGGGCGGTTCGGCTGGGGGCGAACGCGGGTCGGCAGATGAAATTGCTGAGTCGGGGATTCTTGGTTTCATTGTGGCAGAGAACCGTCGCCAGATCGGGCACATTATTACCATCGATGTGATCGAAAGGGCGCGGCGCACCGGCGTGGGATCGGCGTTGCTAGAGGCTACGGAAGGAAAGCTGTTGCGAGCAGGCGCCACCTCGGTCGCCCTTGAGACTCCGGTGAACAATGCGGCGGCGATTCGCTTCTACAAGAGCGAGGGATATTACGTAGAAAAAACGGTGGCCGGTTACTATTCGAATCAGATGGATGCGCTGGTGATGACGAAAGAGTTGGCTGGCACTTCGTAAAGGTGCGGATTTACCGCGTTTTAAGAGTGCCAAGTTCCGCTTTTACAATCAAGAGGAAGCCTTGCATGAAGATTGCGATTCAGGGAGAACTCGGTTCTTTCAGTCATGAGGCCGCGGAAGCGATGGTGCCGCGAGCGGTGGCGGTTCCGTGTGCGCGTTCGCTTGAGGTCTTCGATCGGGTGCAGCGCAAATCGGTTGACGGCGCGGTTATTCCGATTGAGAATTCGCTGGCCGGTTCGGTTGCCGAACATTTCGATCTTCTGCTTAGCCGCGATGTACATATCGTCCGCGAGTTTCGCCTGCGCATCGTGCACAACCTCATCGCTTTGCCTGGCACCAAACTGCGGGATGTGCGGCGGGTCTTCTCGCATCCGGTGGCGCTTGATCAATGCCGCGACCTGTTCGCCAAGAATTCGAAGCTGGAGCCGGTTCCCTTCTACGACACGGCCGGAAGCGTGAAGCACGTTGTGGCCGAGGGCTTGCGCGATGCCGCTGGAATTGCCAGCCGGAGAGCGGCCGAAGTTTACAAGGGAAAAATTCTGAAGGCGGGCGTTGAGGATGACAAGAAAAACTTCACGCGCTTCTTCTTGATCAAGCGTGGAAAGCCGCAGGGCGCGCGGGATGCGAATAAGACTTCGCTGGCTTTCAGTACGAAGAACATTCCTGGCAGCCTGTTCAAGGCGCTCAGTGTGTTCGCGCTGCGCGATATCAGCCTGAGCAAGATTGAGTCACGTCCGCTGCGCGGGCGTCCGTGGGAGTACGCATTTTTTGTCGATCTGCTGCGCGGCGACGACGAGGACACGCGAAATGCGATGCGGCATTTGGGCGAGATCTCAGACCTGGTGAAGGTGCTGGGGTTTTATCCGGAGGCGTGAGGCATCTGGCTCCAGGGACGATTGAGTGGGAGTAGGTTTTACTCGAAAATAAATTTCCCTTGGTCGGTCGTTATCGAGTCAACGCCGGTCTGAAATGCCTCGAGGTCTTTCTGGCTAGTGCCGCATGGAATGTCCCTTCGATAAGAGCGAAGGGACACGCGCGATCAGAAGGCGAAGCGAGCACCGATGGTCGGAGCAAAGTTGTTGTCGGAGTTATAGGGGACGCCGGGGCCGTGAGGGATGGCGATGGCCAGACCGCCGCTCACCCAGGAATACGCAATTCCGGCAAAAGCGTCGAAACGCTTGGTGAAGTGATGATCCACGTAGAGCGATCCCTCGTTGAGGGAGCCCGTGCAGGAGGCGCGGAAACCGGCTGCGGCCGAGCAGGCCGGAGGAAGACGGAAGTCGTTCTGCCGCTGTTGATACCAGGCGAGAGTGAAGTCGGTTTTGCTGCGGTAGGTGTACTTCACGCCCGTCCACCAGATGTTCACCAGCTTTTCAGTATCAAGATTGTTGTCTTCGACTCCGCTCATGTAATAACCGCCCTGATCGGAGGCGCCAACGCCCAACGGGTTCGCCGGGTTGTTCTGCCAGATGTATTCGTAGCCGGCAAAAAACTTGAACGGGTCCCACACATACTTGGCAGCGACCATAATTGCGTTGTTGTCGGTCACGATGCCATATACGGTGTCGGTCGGGTCGACCAGATTGGGCCCCAGGCCGGGCCCCCCGTTGATGGGGTTGGTATTGATGCTGTCGGTGGTCGACTGATAGGGCGCCGACAGACTCTGAGGTCCAAGCAAGGGGTTCAATACGCTGATCGCCTGGTTGTAATGTTGGAAGACGGCATCGGCGGAGAACTTGCCCTGATCTCGGCCGAGGCTTCCGCCGAGGTCGAATCCATAGGCGTTGTTGTGCGCCGATTCCGGCGTACAGGTGGTGGCGGTCCAGCCGGCGGCGCCCGAGTAGCAGCCGGCAGAATCGTCGGCGAATTTGTACATCGCGCCAAAATGAACCGGGCCATAGGCGAGGCGATACTTCACGGCGTCGTCCCAGCGGGAGTCCTCGGTGTCGCCGCCGCCGGCCATGGTGCCGTTATACCCGATGTAGGAAAAGGCATAGCTGCCGCCGGCGGGATCGTAAAGGAGCATCGCATCGGTGCCGAGAGAGCGCTGACGACCGAAGGTCAGCGTTCCGAAAAGCTTGGACGATACGCCGCCATAGTATTCGTCATTGAAGGGTTGGCCGGCGCGCGCGCCATCGATGGCTATCGAATAGCTGGCCCGGGGAAGGCCGTTGTTGATGATGTCGGTCTTTGACGCGTTGGCGAGCAGGCCGGACTGTGGATTGATGCCGGTGGAAGCGTTGAACACTGCGAACCAGCCCGGCAGAAATTCTACCTTGCCCCTGACGCCGAGACCGCTCTGCTGCAGGTTGTTCGGTGCGACGACGAATCGATGCTGAAAGCCGTTTCGGTTCACCAGGGATTCGCCTTCATAGTTATAGCCGTTTTCCGGTAAGCCGTGGCTGACCCAGCCGGCGCCGACGTCATACGCACCGTACACCGTGATGCCGTGCCAGGTCAGCGAGCAATCGGTGGCGGCGAACTCGTGGCCGCTGGCGCAGGTGTCGGGGGTGCTCCGCTGCATCTTAATGTCGACGGTGGTGTCCTGGCCAACCGCCAAGCTGATTCCGGTGAGCGTTTCATCGGCGAACCCTGGTTTTGCCGCTCGAATATCGAAGCGCCCCAGAGGCAGGCCGGACGCCTGAAAGTGCCCCACGCCGTCGGTTGCTATGGTGCGCGTTGTCCCTGTGTCAACGTTCCTGATGGTCACGGCGACATCGCGAATGCCTGCGCCGTTTTGGTCCGTCACCATGCCGGAAAGGCTCGCTCCCATTTGGGCCCACGCCGGGGACGCCGCCATGGCAAGCCACAAAAGCAGGATGACCAGGGTGAGAGATCGAGCAGTCCAGCGCATAGAAGCAACCTCCGACAATCGATCGTTTTGAGGAATCGTGAAGTGTATTTGAAATACACTTTTTATGTCAAATACGATGTGGTTTTATTTATATTGATAGACGATTCTGCCGATAACCCAAGCCGGTGATACTCGGACGAACGGCGGTTGACCGTGAACGGCATTGACGGTACGATTTCGTTCCGATGCGCAGGAGTGGCAAATTCGAAGAACAACATGCTCAAGAGTTGCTGCACCTGCGAGACGCTGCGCTCAAGCTGGGGATCAGCTTTCCGACCATCAAGCAGTGGATTTACAAGCATAAAATTCGCAGCGTGCAGACGGTGGGAGGACACCACCGCATCCCGCAGAGCGAAGTAGATAAGCTATTGTTCCGGACGCGCGGTCGAACCGAGAAAGAACGGAAGCAAGTGGTGCGGCGCGTCAGCGGACGCAATCAACTGGTGGGACGCATCGATTCGGTGCGCATCAGCGGGCTGATGGCTGAAGTCAAAATTTCGATTGGAGACCAGCAGATCACGTCGATTATCACGGCCAATTCCGCTCGCGAAATGCAACTAAAGGCGGGGCAGACTGCGGCGGCGCTCATCAAAGCAACTGAGGTGATGATTCTGCGGGTTTGAGTTGAGAAGTGTTAGTTAGAAGTCTGCTATGAGAAATCGCCGATTCTATCCCGTTGTGCTTCTCGCTGTCATGGTGTTGCCGGTTCTCGCCTCGGGTCAGCAGTTGGCGATTCAAGATGAGAGTGGGAAGCAGACAATTCTGGCGCGGGCCGACCTAGATGCTTTGCCGCGCGTGAAAATCACGACGGGCTCATCCAGTTCGTCCGCGACTTTTGAAGGTGTCGCACTCGATAGTGTGATGGAAAAGGCGGGAGTGGGCTTGGGCGAGACGATGAAGGGAAAACGGATGGCTTCCTATTTGCTGGTGGAGGCTGCCGACGGATATCGCGTGGTGTTTGCTTTACCCGAGATCGATCCGGCGTTCACCGACAAACGGGTGGTTCTGGCCTTCTTGAAAGATGGCAAGCCGCTCGATGCCAAGGAGGGGCCATACCTGATCGTGGTACCCGACGAAAAGAGAATGGCGCGCTGGGTGAGGCAGGTGACGACGTTGAAGATGGTTGCCGCACCGTGAACCCTGTGCCGCGCAAGAGGTCAGTCCTTCTGAATCATCACCTCGGTAGCTTTGACTACAGCAGTAACGGTATCGCCCTTTTTGAGTTTGAGTTCGTCAGCACTGCGGCGGGTGATGGCGCTCTCGATCAGATTGTCCCCGACGCGAACGACGACATGGGCCATGATGTCGCCGAGTTGAATTTCTTCGATCTTACCGCGCAGTTTGTTGCGAGCTGAGATGGGCATATAAATATTATAAATGCGGCGATGGAGTGCCCGAATCGGCGATTTTTTCGTTACAACTTGCTGTGAGGAACTGCACAGCCGAAAATCGAAGCTTCGACTTAGGATCGAGGAAGTCCGGGATCTACGAGGGCCGTCTCCGCTGCTACCTGCGAAGAACAAGGTTTTCTGCAGCAGATGCTGGGCAAGTGTTTAAGGAAAACGCGGTCTCGAGGCGCAATTACGGAAGTGGGCCCATGTCCATTCTGTGTCTTGCAAAACTCGGAAAAAGGTCTAGAATTCAACAGCCTAGCCCACTAGTCTGCATCTTTTTCGCAGTTTGAGTCATCAAAGGTTGAGTGGAACCCACTCAAGGGAAAATCATGAGCGATCCTACTAATACTACTGAGCTTACTTCCTACGAAACCACCGAACGTTCGCTGCCGATTCTGCCGGTGCGCGACACGGTTCTCTTTCCTCACGCCGTGCTGCCTCTGACGGTTGGGCGGGAGAGTTCGGTTCAACTGATCAACTCGCTCGGCGAGGACAAGACGATCGTCGTCGTCGCCCAGCGCGAGGCGCGCGTCGACACGCCGCAGCCGACCGACCTTTACGCCATCGGAACGCTGGCCGTGGTGCACAAAGTCGTCAAGATGCCCAATCAGAGCCTCTTTGTTTTCGCCGAAGGCCTGGAGCGTGTGCGTCTGGCTGATTTCGCGCAACTCTCGCCCTTTATGCGCGCGCGGGTAACGACGATCCCAGAGATTATTCCCCCGAAGGATTCCGAGATTGAAGCGCTGCAGCGCAACGTGCTGACCTTATTCCAGCAGATCGTGGCCGGTTCGCCGACGCTCTCGGACGAGCTTTCGACAGTGGCCATGAACATCGAAGAGCCGGGCCGCCTGGTCGACTTCATCGCCTCGTCGCTGCCTTCGCTGTCGACGTCCGACAAGCAGGAGACGCTCGAGACGACTGACGTCCGGGTGAGGCTGGAAAAAATCAATCAGCACCTGGCGAAAGAGCTTGAGGTGCAGCAACTGCGCAACAAGATTCAGTCCGAAGTGCAAGATCGCGTGCAGCAGACGCAGCGCGAATATTACCTGCGCGAGCAGATGAAGGCGATCCAGAAAGAGCTGGGCGAGCAGGACGAAGGCGCGCGCGATACGGAAGAACTGAAGCAGAAAATCGAATCGGCCGGCATGCCCGACGATGTGAAGAAAGAAGCTCTCAAAGAGCTAGGGCGGCTGGCGCGCATGTCGCCGATGGCGGCGGATTATTCGGTCACGCGAAATTACATCGAGTGGCTTGCCGTGCTGCCGTGGGCGAAGACTTCGGGCGGAGAAATTGAAATCCCCAAGGCGAAAGAAATTCTTGATGCCGATCATTACGATTTGCAAAAGGTGAAAGACCGCATTCTCGACTACCTTTCGGTGAGGCGCTTAAAACCCAGCATGAAGGGACCGATTCTCTGTTTTGTCGGCCCTCCTGGCGTAGGGAAAACTTCGCTGGGTAAATCCATCGCGCGCGCGCTGGGACGCAAATTCACGCGCCTGTCGCTCGGCGGCGTACACGACGAGGCGGAGATTCGCGGGCACCGGCGCACGTACATCGGCGCCTTGCCCGGTCAGATCATTCAGGGCATACGGCGCGCGGAGACCAAAGATCCGGTCTTCATGCTCGACGAAATTGATAAGGTGGGGCGCGATTTCCGCGGCGATCCGGCGTCGGCGCTACTCGAAGCGCTCGATCCGGAGCAAAACGCGACCTTCCGCGACAACTATTTGGACGTGACTTTTGACCTGTCGAAGGTCTTGTTCATCACCACCGCAAACATGCTTGATCCGATCGCCGAGCCGTTGCGCGATCGCATGGAGATCATCGAGCTTCAGGGTTACACCGAAGAAGAGAAGGTGCACATCGCTTTCCAATACCTGATTCCTCGGCAGATTGAAGAGAACGGAATCACGCCGGAGCAGATTGAATTTCCAGAGGAGGCGGTGAGCTACATCATTCGCCATTACACTCGCGAAGCAGGAGTGCGCAACCTCGAACGTACGATTGGCACGATTTGCCGCAAGCAGGCGCGGCGTTTGGCGGAAGGCAAGAGCGAGAAGTTGGTGGTGACCAATAAGGTTGTGCAGGAATTTCTCGGCGGCATCAAGGTGCGGAGCGAAGGCGAAATTGCCGAGCGCACCAAGCGCGCTGGCGTGGTTGTCGGTTTGGCGTGGACGCCTTCGGGCGGAGACGTGCTGTTCGTCGAAGCCAACCACATGAAAGGCAAAGGCGGCCTGACCATCACGGGGCAGATTCAGGATGTGATGCGCGAGTCGATGCAGGCAGCGCTGAGCTGGGTGCGCTCGAACGCGAAGGAGTTGAACATCGACGAGGAATTCTTCGCGAATCACGACATACACATTCACGTGCCAGCGGGAGCGATTCCGAAAGATGGTCCGTCGGCTGGCGTGACGATTGTGACGGCGCTCGTATCGTTGCTTACCGGCAAACAAGTGCGTCCGCTGACCGCGATGACGGGCGAGATCACGCTGAGCGGGAATGTGCTGCCGGTGGGGGGCATCAAGGAAAAAGTGCTGGCCGCGAAACGCGCCGGCGTACATGACGTTATCCTTCCGGCGGATAACAAGACCAACGTCGAGGAAGACCTGACGCCCGAACAGTTGCAAGGATTGACAACGCATTACGTGAAGACCATCGACGAGGTGCTGGAGATTGCGCTGCCGGCTTCGCCACAACAGGAACTTCAGGATGCGGAGGAGCGGGAGAAGGTGCTGAGCACGTAGACCTTCGACTTAGACGCTGCCAAGCGACTGGCATTTGGCCGTATGCTACTGCCATGGCCAAAAAGGTTTTGGTTGTTGCTACGGTCTTGATGGCGGCCGCGCTCTCTGCCGCTCAAAACACAGCTCCCACTTCACGCCCGCGGGCCTCCGACCTCGGGCTCAAGGTCGGCGTTCTGCCAACCGGCCCGCTCGACGCGATTACCGATGTTGCCGGTGTCGAGGTCGGCCAAACAACCATTATTCGCGGCGACAATATCCGCACTGGCGTGACCGCCGTTCTGCCACATCCCGGCAATCTCTATCGCGAGAAAGTGCCGGGCGCGATCTTTGTGGGCAATGGTTTCGGAAAGCTGGCAGGCTCCACGCAGGTCGAGGAGATGGGCGACATCGAGACGCCCATCCTGCTGACATCCACCACAAGTGTGCCGCGCGTGGCGGACGCGCTGATCAGTTACATGTTGGCACTGCCGGGCAACGAGGATGTGCTGTCTATCAACCCCGTGGTCGGCGAAACCAATGACGGGTGGCTGAGTGACATTCGCGGCCGTTACATCACGCCCGAAGACGTATTCGCCGCCGTCAGGAACGCAAGGGGCGGTCCGGTCGAGGAGGGCGCAGTCGGCGCGGGCACGGGGACGGTGGTCTTCGGCTGGAAAGGCGGCATCGGAACCTCATCGCGCCGCCTGCCCGCTAATCTCGGGGGATACACGGTAGGTGTTCTGGTGCAGACAAATTTCGGCGGAGTCCTGACCATTGCCGGCGCTCCGGTGGGCCAGGAACTGGGCCAGTACTACCTTCGTAAAGAACTCCAGCAGGCTAGCAGCGGGGCAGGCGGCGTTAAAGACAAGGCAGACGGATCATGCATGGTCGTCGTCGCGATCGACGCGCCCCTGGACGCGCGCAACTTGAAGCGACTGGCGGCGCGGGCTTTGCTCGGCGTTGCGCGCACCGGTAGTTCGGCCTCGAATGGCAGCGGAGACTATGCGATCGCATTTTCGACGGCGCCGCAGGTGCGGATTCATGCCAATTCCAACGACAAAGGGCCGACGCGGAACGTGGTAGTGATGACTAACGACGCGATGTCACCGCTGTTTGAAGCCGCGATCGAAGCGACGGAGGAAGCAGTGTACAACTCGATGTTTGAGGCCACGACAATGACTGGCAACGGACATACGGTCGAGGCTCTGCCAATTGAAAAGACGGTGGAGATACTTAAAGAACACCGAATAATCAAATAAGGAATCGCTCGTGTTGGTTTCCAAACTGTGTTGCTTTCCAAACGTGGTTTCCAAACAAACAGTCAAACTTGACAAGAGTTAGTAACACGCCTAGACTCCGGCGTAAGTTATCTGAAAGGGTTTTTGATCTCGGGATTTATTCGAGACCTTTCTCCCCGTCAGCCACCTACGCCGCTCGTCCCTAAAAGGTGTAAGAGGGGTTTGACCCCGGCTAAGGACACCATCCACAGGGAACTCGAACGCGGCAAAAACAACCAGCGATAGGAGGACACCATGACGAAGTACGTGTATGCAGGAGTCGTGTTGCTCGGCCTCTTTGCAGTTCTTGGTACGAACCTACAGGCGCGAGCGCAAACCCCTACGGTGCCACCGCATTTCGATCACATTGTGATCATTATTCAGGAGAACCGCACGCCGGACAATCTGTTTGGTGGCGATCCGTCATCGCCGAGCACGACGTGTGGCGGGTTCAACGGTTTTACGCAGTTCATCGACCTGTCGAACGGAGGCCCAAACGCTTACGCATCGGGCGGGGCGGCGTGCACCTTCCTGACCGGGGTGACCAGTATGAACCCAGGGGGCGGCACGCATTCGAATGAAGACTGGCAGGGACAATGGGACAACGGGGCGCTCGACGGGGCGTGCAACCCGACCACGGATAAGGGTGTGAACTGCGCCACCGCTGAGGGTCCCTACACTTATGTAGAGCAGAGCGTAACCCAGCCGTATCTGGATATTGCGAATAACTACGCATGGGCGAATTACATGTTCCAGACAAACGAAGGGCCGAGTTTTCCGGCGCACCAGTTTCTCTTTGGCGGGACGTCGGCACCGGTATGGCCGACGGAGAAGTATGCCAACTATTTTGTCGCGGACAATCCCACTTTTTCGAAAAGCGGGTGTACCGACCAAGCGCCCAACCTGAAGTGGGTGGATCCGACGGGGGACCCCACGTTCAACTATCCGACGCCGACCACTCTGGGGGTGAGCGCCTATGAATGCTACGACCACAACACAATGGTGACCACGCAAGCCGGCGCCACGGGCGCGGTCACACCGAGGATCGACAAGGCGGGCGGCAACATTACCTGGGCCTACTACGCAGCGAGTAAGGGGATCATTTGGGATGCTCCCGAGGCTGTTCCGCAAACCTGCTACGGGGCGTATCAAGCGCCGACCCCGGGCGCGAAGTGTAGCGGGACAGAATACGACCATGTGAGGTTTCCGGTCACGGGAAACTCGGCGCCGATCTTTGACGATATCGCCGGCTGTAAGCTGCAAAAGATAACCTGGGTGACGCCGGCCGAGGCGTGGTCGGACCATCCGGGGAGTAACCCAACGCCGAGCGCCGGGCCGTCGTGGGTGGCGGATATTGTCGACGCCATCGGGCAGAGTATCACGAACAGCAGCGGCGCGTGCGATTACTGGACAGCCGAACCTACTGCCATCTTTGTGGTGTGGGACGACTGGGGCGGTTTCTTCGACCACGTTCCGCCGCCATACGTGGCGAGGGGAACGGGGACGGCGCCGAATTTTACCTGCTCGACCCCCAATGGCAACGACTGGGGATGCGGAGACACGTATGGGTTCCGCGTGCCCATGCTGGTGGTTTCGCCTTACACGAAGGCGGGAACGGTGTCGGGTCCGCTACCGGCGGGTTATCCGCCGATGTGGCCTCCACCGTACTCGGGTCCGTATACGGCAAACCCCTATCCGAATCCGTGCTGGATTCACGACTTTGGCAGCATCCTGGCGTTTACCGAACAGAACTTCTACCCCGCCGGAAGCAGGCAGATCGCACCGTCCGGTTTCGTCTACGCGGACGACAACACGTTCGACACGGAGTGCAACGGGTCGACGGCGGTTCCACTGTGGGAGTTCTTTAACAGCACTACCATTCTTCCGTTTAAGGCAATTTCCGCGCCGTATGCGCCCAGTTATTTCGAAACCTACACCAGCAAGAAACAAGCAGACGGAACCTATCCTATCCTGCAGGGTCCGGATGCCGACGATGATGACCAGTGACTGGTGAGATGGTTGTCGTGAATGTATGAACGACGATCGGCTGATGGCCGGCTTTCAGCGATGAAGACCCGGCCATGGCCGATTGGCGGAGAGCGCTGCTGCGGTCTTCGCTAGAAGAATCTGGGCTCTAGAAGAATCCGCGCAAAGAGGAGACAATGGTTCCGTGGCATAAAGCGACGACCACGAGAACCTGCGTTGACCGCCAATCCAATTCCGATTCCGACGCCAATTAACTCCAGAACTCCGCGAGGCTTTGCCCCGATGGAGAGCCGAGGGCGGCTGTCTCTAGACGCAGGTGCGAGAAGTCGGTTGGTTGGTGCCAAGACCGAGGGCGCAAAACCTAAGCTGGGGTTACGGGCATGGATGGAACGGGTTTTGGTGGAGTGCGATCGCGCCGCTGAAGGCTTCGACGCCGACCCGGTGCACGATCTGCGAGTTGCGCTCCGGCGCTGCCGTTCTCTCGCCGATGGGCTGATGGCGCTTGATCCCGATTCTTCGTGGAAGGACATGAAGAAGGCGGGTAAGAAGCTTTTTCAGGAACTCGGCGATTTGCGCGACATGCAAGTCATGCAGGAGTGGATGGAGAAGCTGAGCGATTCCAACCTGCCCGGCGATCCGGTCTGCGATAAATTGCTCGATCATGTGCACCGGCGCGAAGCCGAATGCAAAGAGGACGCATTCAAAGACCTTCAACAATTTGACCGCAAGCAATGGCGTCAATGGAGCCGCGGCCTGCCGCGGCGTGCAGCGCGAGTGCGTCCTGGAAGCGTCGTGTATATGCATCTGGCGCTCGAAAAGTGGACTGCCGCTTACGAACTGCACAAAGACGCGCTGCGGACGCGATCGCAGGCCAGTTGGCACGAGCTGCGCATCGGAATCAAACGCTTTCGCTATACGGTGGAGAATTTCCTGCCGCGCCAGCACGAGCTGTGGGGCGACGATCTCAAACAGTTGCAGGATCTGCTGGGCGAGGTGCACGATCTGGATGTGCTGTGGTCAACTGCCGTCGAGATCATGGCGTTTCCCGATATGGAAAGCCAGCGCCGGTGGCGGGAGAAGTTGAATGCGGAGCGCTCGCGGCGAATCGCAAAATATCGCGAGAAGATGGTTGGCCGCGAATCGCTTTGGCGCGTGTGGCGAGCAGAGTTGCCCGCGGGAGAGCAGTTGCGCGCGGCGGCGCTCAGCCGCTTACGCGTCTGGGCAGGATATCTCGATCCCGATTCTACGCATTCCCAGCACGTTGCCCAGTTGGCTCTTCTGTTGTACGACGGACTGAGAAATGCGGGACTACTAACGGCAAGCGCAGTGGCAGTGGATCACGTTGCATCGGAGGCTGCTTCTTTAAAAGGTCGGCCGTCGAACCGTGCGCCGTCGAGTCACGACGAGGATTGGAGAGCCATTCTAAAAGCCGCGGCCTTCATGCACGATGTGGGCAAAGCGAAAAAGTCCGAGAATCACCACAAGGCCTCTTACCGGATGATCCGCAAGTTGCCGCGGCCGCTCGGCTTGAGCGCACAAGAATTTGAGCTTGCCGCGGTGGTGGCGCGCTACCATCGCGGGGCATTGCCCCGTTCGCGGCGAAAGACCATGCAAACGCTGGAACTGCCGCTTCGGCCGGTTGCGATGGAACTGTCCGGCATTTTGCGCCTGGCCGATTCGCTCGCTCCGAGCAACGGAAACAACCGGCTCGAAAAGGTCAGTGCGCCGCGCCTCGAGGTCAGCGTGCACGATCATGCCGTAATGTTGCGAGTGCCGGGATATTCTGCGCTCGATCGTTCGGCGGAAGAAATAGCCGCCGCGCGCCACCTGCTCGAAACTGTGCTCCGGCAGCCGGTTTTGGTGCGAACCCTGCGCACGCCGGCAACAGTCATCAAATCAGTCGGACGCGCGCCAGCGGGGGGAGACTAGAGATTCCTCGCTGCACTCACATTATCTTTTTCGTGCATGTTTCCATGTCGAGGAGTATGTTTAGCAGTTCCATCACAGTTCAACGGATCTCCCTCGCTGGAGGTGGTTGTTGAAAAACCTGGTATTGACGAATCACGTCTGGGGAAAAAGGGTATTTCACAAATCTCACAGGATCCTTCTTATATTGCTCTTCTTTGTGCTCGTGCTTTCGGCCCAGCAGCCCAAAGAACAGCCCCCCGCAAATCCGAAGGCCTCCGAATACAAAATCCCTCCCGACGACGCTGCCAAGGCAAATCCGGTCAAGCCCAGTGCGGAATCGCATGCCAAGGGCAAGAAGTTATATGGCTATGATTGCGCCATGTGCCATGGAAAAGATGGCGATGGCAAGGGCGATATGGCGGCGGATATGAAGAACATGCCCAATTTCACGCATCAGGACGCGCTGAAAGGCCGCACCGACGGTGAGCTTTTCTACATCATCCGCAATGGCAAAGGTGAAGATATGCCACCGGAAGGCGACCGTGCGAAGGATGAAGATGTATGGAACATGGTGAACTATGTGCGCTCGTTCGCCAAGAAGTAAGTTGACGCGCCACCCCGATAATAGTAAGGGCTATCGAAACCAACCTCCCCGGTTGTCGCATATTCTGAACTAGTGGCACACCTGTAACTCCCTCCTGATTACCTTACTAAAAGACAGTGTACGAAAGGCCGGTGTACCCCGGTACTTTGACGCGTTACGGGACAGTTCCTAACATCGAGTTAGTCAGACAGGCGCCCCAACTGCGATCCCCCAGGGACAAGTGCAGGCGTTCGGCTGACCCATTCCAGTTACACGAGTTTGTTGACGAATTTTGTTCTACGACGCAGGGAGCCGCGGGTGCGGCCAATGTTATGAGAAGCCTGGAAATAAATGCGGGACATCGACGGCATCGGGCCAGCGGCTTCAGCTTGATCGAGATGACGATGGTGGTGGCACTCACCATCGTCGTGTCGGTGATCTCGGTCATCAGTCTGATGCCCATACTGAGTGCCCAGCACGTCGTCAACGCTTATAACACGACGCTCTCGGCGATGCGGCAGGCGCGCGACAATGCGGTATCGCAACGAACGTCGTATTCGGTGACGTTTCAGAACGCCACCATACCCAACACGATCACGGTCACGCCGACCTTGACGGGGTTCCAAGGCGATCAGAAAACGACGATCTATACCTTGCCAACGGATGTTTTGTTTCTCGCGCAATCAGCGGTGGCTTCGACGCCGGCCCCGGACAGTTTTGGGAGCGGAGCGAATGCGATTGATTTCGGCTACACGGCGAACAGCAGCGCGGGCGGGGCGACAACATTTTATTTTTGCCCAGATGGTTCGGCGCAGGACGCAGAGGATGGAGCGGGAAATTGCTCGGGCAGTCTGGACAATGGCGTAGTGTACATCGCCCAATCGGGAAACATACTTAGTTCGCGAGCGGTCGACATGTGGGGTGCAACTGGGCGAGTTCGGGGATGGCGACTCTATCCGAAGACCGGAGGGTATCAATGGCTACGTCAATAATGACGCGCAGCGGAATTGGTCGCGCCGACAGAAAAGCGGAAGCAGGTTTTTCGCTGCTTGAAGTAGTGATCTCAATGGCCATTCTGACGGTGGGAATGGTGAGCCTGCTCGGCGTGTTCGGGCTGGCGATGGCTACGACGCAGACCTCGCAGCAGGACATGATCGCCAAGCAATTGGCGAACGAGGCTTACGAAAGCATCATGACGGCGCGGAACACATCGCAGATGAACTGGGACAACATCCAGAATGTGAATTCGACCAACTGTCCGGAGACCGGCGCCGCCAGCTGCGGGATTTTTCTATCTGGTCTCCAGCCGATGTACAACTCGGGAGCGGACGGAATCTTTGGCACGGCGGATGATGCGGCTTCCGGCGAAGAAACAATTCAGGATCCCGGCCCGGACGGGGTTTTTCAGACCGCGGACGACACGTTTATCCCTCTGACCGGGTACCAGCGCCAGATCACGATCTTGCCGCTCTATGATTCCGGAGGAAACCTGATCAGCACGCTGCGCAGCACAACGATCACGGTGCAATATCAGACGCCGCAGACGCAGACGCCGAAAAGTTACAGTTTGAATTCGTTCATTTCGGAATTCCAGTAAAGGGGATTTATGAATCATTGCTCAACCAAACGCGAGAGTGGATTCAGCCTGCTGGAAATGGTCGTCTCCCTGGCACTGGGATCAATTGTCCTCGGTGCCGCGGTGCAGATCTACATACAGGGTGTGCAGGCGACCTGGACGACGACGCAGCGGGCGGAGATGCAACAGGACTTCCGTGCGGCTTCGAACTTATTGACGAAGGATCTGAGTTTAGCCGGAGCCGGTCTTAATCCCGGAACGGCGATCGCGTTGCCGTCCGCAGTGACTCCGATCTATGGGTGCGATCAAACCGGTACCTGTTATATCAATGGAGGGTCGGTACAGTATCCGAAACAGGGCACGACCCCTTATCTTTACGGTCTGCTGCCGGGCTACGACGCCGGGCCAATCTTGCTCGCCTCACAGGGCCCCACCGACATAGTTACGGTGGCCTACACGGATTCCAATTTCTATCTGAACTGCTATACCGCGACGGTCACCGGCGTTGGAGTGGTAACCTTTGCGCCGCCCGCCGGTTTCACGACCTGGGCAGCGACGGGCTGCTTGCCAAGCGGCACTACTTTGACGGCACCGCAAGCGGTGAACGACGCGGCCATCGGCTTGACTGCAGGCGATCTGGTTTACTTCCCGTCCTTGAATGGCACGCCAATCGTGGCTGAAGTGACGGGCGCTCCGACTCTAGTGAGCGCGAACACTTACACCGTGCCCTTTGCCAACGCCGACGTGCTCCATATGAATCAGACTAGCGGGGTCTACTACTTGAACGGCGTTCCGAAAAACGCTACCGGAGCATCGCCCGTGCGTCTGCTGGTGATCAGCTATTACATCAACAACAGCGTGGCTCCGCCGCGATTGATGCGGCAAGTGAGCGGGCACACTCCGATCCCGGCAGCGGAAAACGTCGTCTACCTGAAATTGACGTATGACCTTTTCAACGACGCCACCAATACGCCGGCGGTGGGCTGCGAAAACCCCGGAGCATCGGGCGACGTTTGCGTCTCCGGCTCTTCGTCGGGCCTCATCCCTAACCAGATCACCAAGATCAACGTTCAGAATATGGCGATGGACAGCTCCATGAATGGCACGCAGTTCGGCCAGGGAAATGGCTATCAGAGAATGGATTTGCAGACTTCGGTTTGCGCGCGGAATCTGACTTACGTCAACAATTACCCCAATTAGCGGCGGAGATGGCAAGAAGCGAGAAAGAATCATGGGGAGTGAAATGATGCGGAGCAAAGCGATTGGGACTGATGTAGTGAGGAGTTATCGGATGATGAAGAGCGCGGGACTGCACGCCAGAGGATTCACGCTGATTGCGTCATTGCTGATGCTGTTGCTGCTGTCGGGGCTCGCCATCGGCTTGCTGATGATGGTCAACACCGAAGGCAAGGTGGGTGGGACCGATCTGCAGAACAACCTGGCCTTTCACGCGGCTGACGGTGGCATTGAGAAGCTCGCCTCCGATCTGTCCACGGCGTTCACGAACGCGCAGGCCCCGCACACCGCCGTCATCTGCGCCGTCGGCGGACCACCTTACGGCTCAGTCTCGAACGAACCGGCGATGGTAGGAGTCACCTGGACACAATATTCGGTGACCCCAGCGTCAGGCTGTGTAACCGACCCGCCGACCGCATATCCGGGGACAATCCTTTCCGGACCGAACACAGGTTTATGGGCGGAGATCATTCCGATCAACATGTTGGCGACGGCTGCGTTACCGGGCGGTCAGGAAGTAAGCATGACGCGAGGCGCGCAGGTCGCGCTGATTCCGGTATTCCAGTTCGGCGTATTTTGCGAAGGCGACTGCGGTTTCTTCGACAGTCCGAATCTCACCTTCGCCGGACGCGTTCACACCAACTCTGATCTTTACCTAGGCGTAGCCAGTGGCGCCACGCTGACTTTTAACAACAAACTGGAGGCCTACGGCAACGTTGTGACCGAGGTGCTTCCCAACGGGTTATCGGCTTCTACCTACAGCGATACAGGTAACGTATACATTCCGACCGCGGTCGGCGGCTGCAGCACTCCAACGACAAATTGTGTGCTCAAGCCTACGAACGGTGGTTCCGCCTATGGAGACGGCAGCGTAACCGGTGCGGGTTCGGCCACGCCGCAGTCGGGAAGCAGTTACAACGCCACCAACTGGAATCCTTTTTCCCACAGCACCAACAGCATGATCATCAACGGCAATTATGGCAGCGCCACGACGCCGGGCACGGGCGCCAAGAAACTTTCGATGCCTTTCGTCAACGGCACGACCTTTCCCTATCAGATTATTCGCCGGCCATTGTCTACCGATACAGTCGCGCTGAGCGAGTCGCGCGAATACAATCTGGCTCAGATTCACGTGTTGCTTAGCGACGATCCCGCGGACTTGCCAGGCGGAGCTTCGGATACGAACAACGTGCGCCTGGCGAACATACCGCCGAATGCAGCGGGCAGCAACTATAACCTGCCTTATGGGATTCCGACGTCGTTCCCCTCAACCTTTCCTGCGCTGGCCGGTGGAAGCACTTACAACATGTACTTCGCCGCCGCGTCGAATGCGATACCGTCTAACACCTGCACATTGACCTACACAACGACCATTGCAATTTCTTGCCCTTCGGACTGGCCCTATCCGCCCGCGCCCTGGACGGCTACCATGCAGACAGCAGTGGGCGGAGGAAGCGACTCGGATGGGACTTATCCAAACTGTGTGTTGCTCTGCGGATTCCCAGACGGCAGCGCCGCTAATATCGGCGGGCCGCCTCCGTTTATCTCGAACAATGGCGCTACCCTCGCCGGATCCAGCACCTTGAGTGGAACGGGCACGAGCAACATTGTTCCGCCGACACTCATCCCCTGCCCGACGGCCACCATGCTAAAAGGTGGAACGGCCTATCCTCCGCTGGCCGCCGCGATACCTGCGGCTTGTACGGCAGCCAATACGGTGGCATGGCCAGTGAACCCACCCACGACGGCATCCCCCTATTATCCGCTCGTCGCCGGCACCGCCTACACCGAGGCGACCGCCAACACCTATCTAACCTCGACCTGGAACCTGATCGACGGCTGGCTGCGGGTGGAGTACAAGGACGCCTCAGGCCTCTGGCACCCGGTAACCAGCGAATGGCTGCAACTTGGATTTGCGCGCGGCCTGGCACCGCCCACGGTTAACGGCGG
>DATBYM010000026.1:0-2481 GCA_036513715.1 Terriglobales bacterium | reverse complement strand
GCATCGTAAAGGTTGGTGGCTTTCTGGCGCTCGATCGCTTCAATCACGCAAGTATTCATCGCAACTCCTGATAGTGTAACATCAGGAATTCTTTGAGCTTTCATTGACACGTTCATGCTTTACTCCTCTTTGTTATATAGTATACGGACAGCTATCCATTTTATACCATCACAAGTCATACCTTTAGTTGAGAATTGTTTCGTGGATCGGGGCCGCGGGCGTCTTCGGACGTTGCAGCGCATGAAATTTGATCAAGGGAGATCCGGCGGCCGTCACACGCAGCACTGCCGCGCCGGTGGTTCGGCGCTCTTCGAGATCATGGTGAGCTTCGATTAGCTGGCTAAACGGATAAAGATTGCTCGGATCGACCTTGAGAATTCCCGTCGCGATTGCGTCGAATAGGTCGGCTGCGGCGATCGCCAGATCTTCTGCAGTGGACGTATAGTGAGGGAGAATGGGCCACGTCAGATAAAGCGCGCGTGGTGCCAACTCGAATGGGTCCACCGGTTCCGGGAACCCAGACGCCTTCCCGAATTGCACAAGCGTTCCGCGCGGCCTGAGAACTGCCAGCGACCCACGGAACGTGTCCGCCCCGACGGAGTCGAAAACAGCTGCCACGCCATTGCCTGCGGTGAACGCGAGCGCTTCGGCGACGAAGTCTTCGGAGGAATAATTGATGACGTGGTCGCAGCCGGCATGACGTGCAAGCTTCGCCTTAGCGTCGCTGGACACTGTGCCGATCACCTTTAGGCCAAGTGCTTTCGCCCATTGAACGAAAATCTGGCCTACACCGCCCGCTGCTGCATGATACAGAACGGTGTCACCGGGTCGGAGCTCGAGCACCTCTTTGAGCAGATAGCGAGCAGTGAGCCCCTTTAGAAAGGCACTAGCTGCCTGGTCGTCAGAAACACCTGCCGGAATGCGGACAAGCCGGTCTGCGGGATGCAAGCGGGCCGTAGCGTAGGCGCCAAATGCGATATCGCCATAGACGACGCGGTCACCCACGCTGACGTTCTTGACGTTTTTGCCAACGGCTTCGACTACCCCGGCGGCCTCGTCGCCGATGATCGCTGGAAAGGCAGGGACCGGAAGAGTACCTCTACGATAATAAACGTCGACGAAGTTGAGACCTATGACGGTGTTGCGGATCAATGCTTCATCGTCGCCCGGCTCACCCACGACGATGTCCTCGAACCTCAGGACTTCGGGAGGACCATATTCGTGAATACGGGCGGCTCTCGCGGTGGTTGGCATGGCATTTCGCCTTTCAAAGCGCCAGTGATCATCGTTCGCCTGCTCGCAGAGCGGCGCGAATGTTACTTGGCAGTTGGTGGAGGATGGTCGCGGCCGGAAGGACCGGCTGCGGCAGCGTCTAAAGCTTGATGCGATGTCCGCTGGCTGACGAGACCGCTGCCTGTTCAAGCAGCCGCTGCATGAAGAGGGCGTCCTCGAAGCTGGGCACGGTTCGCGAGCCGCTTGCGAGATCGCGGGCATGAACCTCGAAGAGATCGGCGAGCTCCAGCACGCCGCTAGGAAGATCAGAGGGTGGCAACCAGTTGTACGATGCGGGCACTGCGAGTGGCGCCATCTTGGTGTCCGCTACGCGGGCACCGAATAGATTATATTCTTCGCCCACGTCCCCGAACGCCGAGGTGTTGGTGATCTGCAAGTCACCATCATCACCCGTGATATCGATCTGAACGCCGGTGCCATGATGCTTCCCGCCCTCGATATGAACGGCGAACACGGCTCCGCTTGCGAGGATGCCTTGCAGCAGCAATTGATCCGGAACCTTCGTGCTGATCTCCTCGCCCGTTTCGACGATTGTGATTTCCGGCCACTGGTTGACAGAAACGGCCGAGATCTCAGTCGGACGGCCTACGATCGAGAAGAGCGGGTCCATCAAGTGCGCGCCGAAAATTGAGGTAACGCCCATGAAATTTTCGGGGAAGGCGCTCCAACGAAGCGCCTTGCTGCGATTTTTGCCGAAACTGCTCACCGTCACATGCATCCTGACCGAGCGCACACGACCGACGTAGCCATCGCCGAGAAGATCCTTCAGATAGCGCAGCCCTGGCGCGAACCGGCGTTGGGTGCCGAGAATGGTTTGCACACCAGCTTTTGCCGCAAGGTCGACCAGTTCAGCCGAGGTCTTCGAGTCCGGCGTCAAGGGCCACTCGCAGTACACGGTCTTCCCCGCAGCGATCGCTGCGCGTACCGCTTCCTCGTGCTGCGGACCTGTCGTGAGCACGAGGACGATGTCGACGTCTGGATGGCGAACCAATTCATCGATCGATCCGACGACATGCCTGATACCGAAGGTGTCCGCAGCAGACTGCGCGGCGTCGCGACGCTGGCTGTAGACAGCCGCCATTTCATATTGCGGCATAAGGCTGAGCACGCGAACGGGGCCGTTCAAAGCCCAGTTTCCGACGCCGATCAGGCCAACACGGATGTTCGTGTGGTTGGCAGAGGGGGCAC
>DATBYM010000025.1:0-3261 GCA_036513715.1 Terriglobales bacterium | reverse complement strand
CGAGCAGCTTGCCGTCATCCCGTCGCTGGTGGTGACGCCGCTGACCTTCCTAGGGGGCGCGTTCTATTCGATCGACATGCTGCCGCCGTTCTGGCGCGCGGTCAGCCTTTTCAATCCCGTGGTCTATCTTATCAGCGGGTTTCGTTGGAGCTTCTACGGTCAAGGCGACGTCAGCGTCGGCGCGAGCCTGGGGTTTACGGCGCTGTTCATCGCCGTTTGCCTGGCGATTCTGGCATGGATCTTCCACACCGGATGGCGCCTGAAGCCGTGAAAACGAGGGGCCTACGAAATTCAGAGAGCACCGTATTGATGGTTGCTCAAGTGCTTTCGTTCGCTGTTGCAACGTGGGTGAATTGGGCGCGCGTTGGCACCTGCAGAACTGCCACCTTGCGCTTTTTCAACGATATGATCTGATACAATTCCGTTCACATGCAGCAATCCACCGCACAGTCCGCACCTCGGCGCGATGGGCAATGCTTCTTCTAAAAACGCACCTGACTTTGCCGCACGCGAGAATCCTTTGCCGGCGGCTCCTTCGGATTTTCTTTGTTGCTGTTCCTGCTCATCGGTCAGGAGAAATGCAAAATCAGATTGTCCAGTCATTTCGGCCCATACTTTAGATGGATCATCGCCGGCTAGTAACCGATCGAGCAAGCCGTCGTATAACGTGACCATGCGCCTACGTGTGCGGCCGCCACTTCCGAGCCTATGCGTGGCCGGCTTGCCGAGTACCGGATGATCTAAAATCATCTGTTCGAATTTTCCACGTACTCTTAGAAAGTCGACAATCTTTCCACTTTGCTCTAGCTGTTTGATCCAAGCATAAACATTAAATAGTGCTGCGGGCTGGAATGCACCACCAGAAGTATAAAAATATAGGGCTGGATGCAAACCAAGTGATGGGCTCCGCGCGGACAGCAGCAACTCGGCTCCTTTTTTAGTCTCCTTCAGATAATTGACCGCTTCCCCTCCATCTAGATCGTCCGGAAGTTCATCTTTCACCTCCCTCTTTTTTGTCGTTGAGTCTGCCACGCTCAATTCATTGGCCGCGCTAACAAAATCGAACGAGAATGGAAGCACGCCCGCGCCATAGCCAAACCTAGCAAGCGGCAAGTCAAGAGTCTTAAGTGGAACCTGAAGCGATGGATTGAATAGAAGTTTGCGGATTTCGCACCAAGGCTCTCTATTTCTTGCCTTATGTGAGGCTCAAATTTCCCCCAATATGTATGCCCTGTGCCCCCGCGGGCGATTGCTCGCGAGGTTATTGCTAGTGCAGAATTTCTTGCGCGCAGAATTCGTGTCTCGGTAGCGTCAATTTCCGTGCCGCCCTGATTAATCCGAAAAAATGCGCCACGCGCTTGTTCAATATCCGCGTTCTTAATCCACTGAACGTCGATCCCTTTGAAACCAATTGTCGCTGCCCGCTTAAGCAGAGAGGGATCATCCGCTTTTTGGAACTGCGCTGCCAATTCGTGAGCGGTATATGATCCAACTCTCTGCTCCACGAGCTTCTTCGTTACATCGTGCATCGAGCGCTGATTATCCGGGACCGAATTTTGATAGAATTTAGCGGAGAGTGTTCCTGCACCATAGTCGTCCTGCGCCCAGGCGATTAGCGCGCTGAGGCGATGCGCCCCATCGATCACGAAGACTCGCTGGCCATTCTGCCAGAGAATAATCGCGGGAATGATATTCCCGTTCGCAAACGTCTCGATGAGCCCCGCAACCTGGTCCGGAGTCCAGTTAGCTGTCTCTCTTTGGAAATCGGGCTTTCTCAACCAACTGTAGATCAGGCCGGGCTTGAGATCGCCGATTTTCAGGCCGTGAATGTCCGCTCCACCATCAGCAGGGGCGGATAGATCTTCTCGCGGAATTAGCGCGTCTAGGTTGACCTGATTGCGTGCAGCCACGGCGCTATCCCTCATCCTCAATCAGCGACTAGGATATCCGTCCGGATGTGTTCAGTGAACGTGATATTACTTGCACGAGACTCTACGCGAGCGGCGTTCGTTAGTTTATGGCTGTTCGTACACGAATGGAGAATTGCGAATGCCTTCAGGTCTCATCATCGTCACCGGAGGTTCGCGCGGTATTGGCGCAGCCATCTGCCGCCGGCTCGCCGCGGACGGCTATGCGGTCGCAGTCAACTACACCGCCGACGCCAAGGCGGCTGAGGCGACCGTCGCGGAGATCAAGAAGTCAGGGGGCCGCGCGCAGGCTTTCCAGGCCGATGTCGCGGACTCAGCTCAGCTTCATCGTCTGTTCGAGCAGGCGACGAAAGCGCTGGGGCCGCTCGCCGGCCTCGTCAACAACGCCGGCGTCTCCGGGCGCTTCGTCACGACCGACGAGCGAGAGGCAGCTGAACTGACGCAGCTTTTTCAGATCAATGTGATTGGAACCATCCTCGCCTGCAAGGAGGCCGTGCTTCGGCTCTCGACCAAGCACGGCGGGAGCGGCGGGTCGATCGTCAATATTTCGTCGATCGCCGCGAGGCTTGGCGGCCTGCCAGGACTGGCGTCTTATGCCGCGACCAAGGGTGCGGTCGAGAGCTTCACCAAGGGCCTTGCGATCGAAGTCGGGGGCGAGGGCATCCGGGCCAACGTGGTCGCGCCCGGCTTCACCGCAACCGACATGAACCGCGACTTGCTTGCCCAAGCGTCCTTCCGCGAGCGCATCGAGGGGATGACTCCGTTGCGCCGCGTCGGCGCGCCCGAGGAGATCGCGGAGGCCGCGGCCTGGCTCATCTCGCCAGCGGCGGCCTTTGTCACCGGCAGCGTGCTGACGGTCTCGGGTGGCCGTTGAAGGAAAACGATCGGCGGAATGGGCCGCGGGCCTCATTCGGTTGGCTCACAGCCCGTTTGGAAGGACCCCTGTGGCTTCTCTTGGCAGCGCGATCAGGGCGAGGCGGAGAATGCGCGCTCCTGGTCAGGAGCAATCAGCGTCCGCAAGGTGATCGAATAGCGAAGCCGGTCGAGAGCGGGAATGCTGTGCTCCCAGACCGTGCGCGCAGGCCCCGAAAGCAGATACGCCGAGCGCGGCTCGGCCGTTAGCGACGCTCGGTCCCAAGTGTGGCCCGCCTTGCGGCGAAAGCGCAGTGTGCAGGGCGCCAGCAGCGACACGCCGACGACTTCGTCGAACTGCGCCTTGTCCCGATGCCAGCCGATTCCCGCGCCCGGCCGATATTCGTTGATGAGAACCTGGCGGAAGGTTTCCTCCGGGCGGTCGAAAATCGCGGCGACCTTGCGCCGCAGAGGAATGAGG
>DATBYM010000024.1:0-42292 GCA_036513715.1 Terriglobales bacterium | reverse complement strand
GCGACAAAGGAGCGTTCTTTCTTACCGGGCCGGTAAACAATCGCGGCTGGGAATGGCGCTGCTACATGCGTGATCCTGACGGCTACCTCATCGAGGTCGGCCAATATACTCAAATGGCCCTCGACTGGTTCACAAACTACGCCACTTAAGGTGCCAGAGGCAATTGCACTCCTAAAGACGCGCGTATAGAGTCTGCAGCTGCCTGGTGAGTCGGATCACCCGGGGGACTCGGATTCTGTGAATCTAAGGTCCTCATGTGCTTGATTGCGCGGTTAGAGATTTGGCGAGCTAGAGGTGTGCTCTGCGACGAAACAGCGGATACTGATAGATGCCGGAAGTCAGTGACAGGGCAGCGTTCTAACAGACGCGTCTGCCGGCCACGCCAGAGGTCCAACCAGCGTTTCGCTCTTCTTGGATCTGGCTGATTCTCTTTGGGCCACACCGAGCAGATAAATCCCGGTTTCTCCGAGTGGCCAGAAGCCAAGCCGAGACCAGTACGCCTTCAACCTCCTCACCGCCTCACCTTGTCCCACGCCAGGTGCTTTCAATCTGCTCAACGCGTTCCGATCGCGGGCGAATTCAGGAGTAAATTGCAGCGGCCAAGGTTTGCACGCTACCAATCCACAAACCGGACCGAAGATGTCGATAGTCCTCTCGATGGCAATTGGGCCGACTCCCGTTCCTCGAAATTTCGGACTGATCTCCATGCAGTCGATGACTAACAGGTCGCATCCTGAGGCCTCATATTCATCTTGCAGTTCTTCTTTCCATCGACCCGTGTCCAAGTCGAACAGGAGTTCCCAATATTCGGCAATATTTCCGTCGATGCCATCTCCCAGTCTCTCAGTGCTAATGCCATGATCCAAGGCCTCACCGAATTGCACCAACGACGCTTTTATGTAACCAGCCTCCTCTTCGTCTCCCCGATCCTCGGTCTTAGCGGAAATCTTCCCGAGAATGGAGTGAACGAAGTCTGCGTCAACGTATTCTTCGTGCAACGAAGCCCTAACTGCGAACTCGATGCTCGCAACTATATTCGTCTTCGCCTCGTCCGTCATCCCCGAAACCTCGTCTACTTTTTTCATCTCGCACCTCATGCCGCTGTTTATCGTAGTAATCGAAATTCGTCAAACGGGGCGGATCATTGCGCCGGAGTTCACGTGGGGTTTTCAGCTGAGAACGCTACGGGTGGTGACTCAATCGGCTCTGCGATAGTGCTTCCAGCCATTGGTGTGCCTATCTCGTGTAACCAAAACAGCTCAAAGTAGTTGCGCAAGGCACTGAGCGGTTGCATGGATCTTCCACAACCTGTTTACCCGGCCCAAGCGTGTCTCAATTAAAGTGACAGCGGCGGCCGTTGGTACAAGCTCTAAACAATGACGCCGTAAGAGGTTACGCATCGCGAATGGCACGCTTCGAAGAATAGGAGAACAACACCTCAGGAAGCCCGTTTGACGAATATCTGCTTTCCGCTTAAACAGAGACTCGCGGATGCAGTGCTAAAGGTGGTGGCTTTTTCTGGCCAGGGTCACTAGGCAGTGCGAACTCCGCCCAGATGAGGACCCCATGTCGACCCAGCCCGGTCCGGCGAACCCGGCCACTTCCCTTGCAACTGCTCTAGAACCGTACGTCGACGTCAAGCGAGCAGCTTCCTATTTGTCTGTCGCGGTCAAGACACTTAACGAATGGGCCCGCCTTGAAAAAATCCCTGCCTACCCGTGGGGGGATGGCAGCAGGAAGACTTGGCGCTTCAAACTCAGCGAACTGGACGTGTGGATGCAGGGGAGGATAAACTCCGTTCGTCGTCCGCCTCTTTCGGAAAGGACGGTTAGACGTGAGAAAGAGGCACACTAGTACAGGATTTCCAAGTGTAGTTAAACGCAAGAACGGAAAGAAAGTAGTGATCTGGCGATGGTACGAGACGGGCCAGGACGGCAAGTCTCGTGAGCGCTGGAAGACCCTTGGTTTGGCCAGTCGGTTCAAGTCGGATGCCGCGGCACAGCAAGAAGCAGAACGCCTCGGCCTAGGCCGAGCGATCGAAGCGGGGCCGCGAACTCTGAAGGAACTCGTCGATCACTGGCAGGATACGGAGTGCCCAGGGACGGATGAGGATCCTAACGAACGTCGGGCTTTCTCCACTCGGGACAACTACCGCGGCTATTTGCGGAAGTGGGTCAAACCGCGATGGGGAGACCAAGCCTTGGACGAAGTAAAGGCCGTGGCCGTAGAGAGTTGGTTGTCGACTTTGAAAAAAGACGATGGCACGGCTCTAGCCGATGGTTCGAAAAAGAAGATTAGGGACCTGATGCATCTTCTGTACGAGCACGCAATTCGCTACGAATGGACAGACCGTAATCCGATTACGTCTGTTCGGCAAAGCGGCGTGCGCCAGGCAACACCGATCCGCCTCAGCGTTGACCAGCTTTCCCAACTTATCTACGGTGAGCTAAAACAACGAGAACGACTGATGGTGTTACTGGATTTCGGAACCGGACTGCGGAGGGGCGAACTCAGCGGCGTTCGCTGGGAAGACATCTGCTTCGAGGAAAAGGTCCTGACCCCTAAGCGCTCAATCGTGAAGCAGCGCATCGGTAAGGTCAAGACGGAAGCTTCGAAAAAGAGCATCCCACTCGATGATGTGCTGATCGAAGAATTGCTGGCTTGGCGTCGGGAGACTCCCTATGCTCAAGACAGCGATTACGTCTTCGCCAGCACGAAGATGAGAGGCAAGCAGCCGTACTGGATGAGTCGGATCATGCAACATCACATCAAGCCAGTCGCAGCGAAAACCGGGATCGACATTAAGGGGTGGCACACATTACGCCACTCCTACACGACCCTGCTGCGCCAAAACAACAACAACCCCAAAGTAGTGCAAGGCCTGTTGCGGCATGCCTCGTACGCAATCACGATGAATGTTTACGACGAAGCAATGTCGGAAGAGAAGCGCAGCGCTCATCGTGGAGTGATTCAGCAGCTAAACCGTAGCGTAACCCGTAGTGCGCCAAAACCGGCTCTTCCGCAAATTGTTGATAAGGTTGGCGTCCCCGACGGGATTTGAACCCGTGTTACCGCCGTGAAAGGGCGATGTCCTAGGCCAGGCTAGACGACGGGGACTTTTCTTGGTGAGATGACGGTTTGCCGCCGAAGTTCATAGTAACAGGGCGTTTTTGTCGCGTCAAAACAGACTGGACCGTTCGCTGGATTCGCTAGCCCGAACCAGCATCCTCGCAGTCATTCTCGCTTCTGACATAGTCGCGGTTTAGAATGTATTGATGGCCGATTCGCTTTATTTGAGCCTGTGGTTTCCGAGCTTCGATGAAGCCGAGATACTGGCGCGCACGGTAAGCGTGCTGCGGCAGATTCCCTTTTCTGCGGCGCGTGGCGGGGTCACTTACTCGGCCGTCCAACCGGTGTCATGGAGCGAGCCGACAATTCTTGAGCGGCGTTATCGTCCGGGAGTTGCTCCGGAGGAAGCGGTGGCGGATGTAGCGGAATTCTTGCATAACGACTACGCATATGTTTTCGAGGCTTATTGGGATTTGTGGACGCCTCCGGAGGGCGCAGAGAAATGGGTGCGGGAGCCGGCGCTGATTCGTCTCACGGCGCACGGCTTGGAATTTGAAGAGCACGCGGCGGAGGAGACCGGGCACATTCAGATTGATTTTGGCTTAGACACGTCTTTCCTGCATGAAGAGGTGGAGTTTACGGCTGAGGCGGAGCGCAACGTCCGCAGCAACGTGCAGAAGCTGGTGGAATTTACCGCGCAGGTGGAAAAAAATGCTGGTGCAACCGGGCGGTTGCTGTGGTCGGAGTCGGAAGAAAATCTGGCGCAGAAGCTGATCAACCGGCTGCAAAGAGTACAGTAATGCCGGAAGGCGTCGGCAAGAGCTTGGGTGGCGAGAACGCTATCTCGCAGATTGCAATATTGGAACGGCCGAGAACGAGCCCTGCTATCGCGAGCCCGCGACGGGAGTCCCAAATAATCCCGGCTATCGCAACGGGGATCGCGACAAAACCGAATATGTATACGTCAACCAAATGGGGAGCGGCCCACCTCCAATCGTATTGGGCGGTTTGCTCTGCAACTAAGGTCACTCCCCATATCACAAAGAGTTCGATCATGGAGATCGCGACGGCTACAGACCCCAAGCGTCGCCCTTTCGCCAGTGCGCGCAGTGTCATGCAGCCCCCCTCTAAGGGATCACCTTCGACCTCGCCAAGACGTCACTTGGTCCGTCCACCGTCGATGTTGAGCTTTTCGCTAGCCGCTGCCTGGGCTGCGGCTAGGCGCGCGGTGAGGACGCGAAACGGGGAGCAAGAGACGTAGTCCATCCCGACGCGATGGCAGAACTCTACCGATGATGGTTCGCCACCGTGTTCGCCGCAGATTCCTACCTCGAGCTTTGGTCGCGTCTTGCGTCCGCGCTGGATTCCGATCTCGACCAATTCCCCTACACCTTCCTGGTCGATGGCGGCAAACGGATCCTGCTTGAGAATTCCCTCGGCCAGATACGTAGGCAACACTTTATTGATGTCGTCGCGTGAGAAGCCGAAGGTGGTTTGGGTGAGGTCGTTGGTGCCGAAGGAGAAAAACTCGGCGTCCTTGGCGATGTCGTCCGCGACCAGGCAGGCACGCGGCAGCTCAATCATTGTGCCCACGAGGTAATGCACGTGCTTGCCTTTTTCTTTGAATACTTCTTCGGCCACGCGCCGGACGATGGCACCCTGGTTCTCCATTTCCTTCACGGTGGCGATCAGCGGGATCATTACTTCGGCGTGCGTCTTGACGCCTTTTTTCTCTACTTCGACGGCGGCTTCGAAAATCGCTCGGGCCTGCATCTCGGTAATTTCGGGATAGGTGATGCCGAGGCGGCATCCACGATGGCCTAGCATGGGATTGAATTCGTGCAACTCTTCTACGCGCGACAGGAGAGCTGAAAGCACTTTCTTCAGATCGCCGGCACCCTTTACACCATATTCTTTGTACTCCGCGACCAGAGTTTTCTTCTGCTTGGGGCTGGCGCTGGGCACGCTGGCAATGTCGACCATGAGTTGCTCGCGCTTGGGGAGAAATTCGTGCAGCGGCGGATCGAGCAGGCGGATGGTGACTGGCAGGCCTTCCATCACCTTGAACAAGCCGATGAAATCCTTGCGCTGGAAGGGCAGCAACTTTTTCAGCGCCTTGCGCCGATCTTTCTCGTTGTCGGCAAGAATCATCGCGCGCATATGCTGGATGCGGTCGTGGGCAAAGAACATGTGCTCGGTACGGCACAGCCCGATGCCCTCAGCACCAAACTCGCGCGCCTTCTCGGCATCGCGAGGAATGTCGGCGTTGGCTCGCACTCCCATCGTTCGGAAAGGCTCCGCCCAGCTCATGAAGTGCTCGAGTTTTGCCAGATTTTCCGGGTCCGGGGGGAGCAAATTCCTTTTGCCTCTCAACACGCGACCGGTCGAGCCGTCGATCGTAATCCAATCGCCTGCATTGAAAACCTGCCCACGCGCACGCATCTCGCCTGCTCTTTCGTCGACCGCGATCTCACCTGCTCCCGCAACGCAGCTTTTGCCCATGCCCCGAGTAACCACGGCCGCGTGACTGGTCATTCCGCCTTGCGAGGTCAAAATGCCAACTGCAACCTCCATGCCGCTGATGTCTTCCGGGGTGGTTTCGGCGCGCACCAGGATCACCGGATTTTTTTCCGCGTCGTGTCCAGCCTTTTCGACAGCCTCATCGGCAGTAAAAACGATTTGACCGACGACTGCTCCGGGCGACGCCGGCAAGCCCTTCGAGGTCAGCACGTCTTCGAGCCTTGCGTCTTTCTCATCCAGCCGAGCTACATAGAAATCTACGACCTGGTTGGGATCGAGACGGAAGATCGCTTCCTCCTTGGTGATGAGCCCCTCGTCCACCATCTCCAGCGCTACTCGTACCGCGGCAAGACCGGTGCGCTTGCCGTTTCGCGTTTGCAGCATGTAGAGCTTGCGGTCCTGTATGGTGAACTCGAAATCCTGCATATCCTTATAATGCTTTTCCAGCCGCGTGGTGATGTCGCGGAGCTGGTTGTAGACATCGGGCATGATCTTTTCGAGTTCGAGGATGGGAACCGGCGTGCGCACGCCTGAGACCACGTCTTCGCCCTGCGCGTTCAGCAGAAATTCTCCGTAGAATTCTTTCGTTCCGTTGGCGGGATTGCGCGTGAAGCCGACGCCCGTGCCGCTGGTGTCGCCGAGATTGCCGAACACCATGGCTTGCACGTTGACGGCGGTGCCGAGCAGGTCATCGATATTGTTAATTCGACGGTAGGTTTTGGCACGGTCATTCTGCCACGAGCGAAAAACCGCGTCCCGCGCCATGACCAGCTGCTCTTGCGGGTCCTGCGGGAAGTCCCGCTTGGCATGCTTCTTGACCGCTTTTTTGTACTCGAGGATGACTTCCTGCAGAGCTTTGGCATCGAGGTCGGTGTCGAGTTTGGCTTTCTTCTGTTTTTTCTTGGCGTCGAAAATTTTGTCAAACACAGATTTCTCAATGTCGAGGACGACATTGCCGAACATTTGAATCAGGCGGCGATAGGAGTCGTAGGCGAAACGCGGGTTACCGGTGCGCTTGGCGAGCGCCTCGACGCTCTGATCGTTGAGGCCAAGGTTGAGGATTGTGTCCATCATGCCCGGCATGGAAAACTTCGCACCCGAGCGCACGCTGACGAGCAGGGGATTGTCGCCCTTGCCGAGTTTTTGGCCTTGGAGATTTTCGAGCGCGGCCAGCGCTTCATTCATCTGACGGTCGAGATCTTTCGAGACGGCGTTGCTGCGCATATATTCGCGGCAGCCTTCGGTCTGGATAGTGAAGCCCGGAGGAACGGGCAAGCCGGCATTGGTCATTTCGGCGAGGCCAGCGCCTTTGCCGCCGAGAACGTCTTTCATCTTGCCGTTGCCGTCGGCTTTGCCGCCGCCGAAAGAGTAGACATATTTTGTGGCCGCGGATTTTTTCTCTGGGGATTTGGCTGCAGTTTTTGCTTCGTTTCTTGCTTCGGCGATTTCGGCGTCAGGGAGAGTTGTCGTTGCCATGTACGGGTCCTCTTTTTCTCTTTTTGTATTCTATTATTTCGTAGATTCCTTGCCTTCGGTTACGATCTCGGAGAAATCAGCGAGGGTGGAAAATTCCTTCACCAGCGACTGCAACAGAGCCAGGCGGTTGGCGCGCAGATGGTCATCATCGACCATAACCATTACTTTATCGAAAAATTTGTCAATCGCGGGACGCAGCTTGGCAATTTCGAGCAACGCTCCTTCGTAGTCGCGCGCTGCACGCAGCTTCTCGACGACCCCTACGGTCGGCGGAATCAGAGCGGCTAATTCTTTTTCAGATTCTTCCTGCAAGCCGGCTACGTCGACGCGCATGGCGATCAGTTTAGTTTTTTCGTTGGCCTGGCGCAGAATATTCTGCATGCGCTTGAGGGCGATCGAGATCGATTCAAAATCTGCTGAGCCGCGTACTTTGCTAACCGCTTCAGCGCGCGCAACTGTGTCGACTACATGGTCGGCATCAACGGCTAACACGGCGCTGACCACGTCATAAGCGTAGCCACAAGCATCTTTCAAGTAAAATTCGAGGCGCTCGCGGAAGAAACTTTGCACCGATGCGGCGTAGTTGGCATTCGAAAACTTCCGCTCCGCTTCGGATCCACTGTAGCGAGTGCGCGCATCGGTCATGATCTCCGAGAGGCGAAGAGGCAGTTTGTGCTCGGCGATCGTTTTCACGATGCCGTTGGCCTGGCGACGGAGCGCGAATGGGTCCTTCGATCCGCTCGGGACCAGGCCGAGCGCGAACATTCCGGCGATCGAGTCGGCCTTGTCGGCGATGGAGAGAACGGCGCCCTCTAGTGTCGCGGGCGCGGCGTCCTCCATTGATTCGGGCTTGTAGTGATCGTAGATGGCACGCGAGATAGCCAGTTGCACATCCGGTCTCAAGTCATCATCGAGTTGCTGCACGCGCGCATAGAGACCGCCCACGATTCCCTGCAACTCGGTGAACTCCTTGACCAGTTCGGTGGTGAGATCGGCCTTGGCTAAGAGCGCGGCTTTGTGAACGACGCCGGGTCGAATCGCGATGCCGCTCTGTTTCACGGTCTCAGAAAGCGAACTGGCGAGGTGCTGCACGCGCAGGGTTTTGTCATAGTAGGTGCCGAGATCCTTCTGGAAGGTTACGTTGCGCAGCAAATCGACGCGCTGGCGGAGGTTCTGCTTTTGATCTGTCTGCCAGAAAAAGCGGGCGTCATTGAAGCGGGCGCGCAGAACACGCTCATTGCCATGGCGGATCAAGCCATCGGCGTCGCCGGCTGTGTTGAGGACCGCGAGGAAGTGGGGCAGCAGTTTTCCGTCCGCATCCTCGATGGCGAAATATTTCTGGTGGTCGCGCATCACCGTGACCAAGACCTCTTCGGGCAGATCGAGAAACTCGGGATCGAAGCTACCGAGGATGGCGGAAGGAAATTCCGTGAGATTGACGACAGTCGAGAGGAGCGACTTGTCTTCGCGCCACCGCGCTCGCGGGATAGTGCGCGTAGCGACGTCGAGCGCTTTGCGGATCACGTGCTCACGCTCGGCGGCGGCGAGGACTTTTGCTCCGCGCAGAATTTCGACGTAGGCGCTGGGCTTGGAAATAATAACGTCTTCCCTGCTGATAATGCGGTGTCCTTGAGTCGTCTTGCCGGCCGCGATGCCGAATAATTCGAGCGGGACGACTTCTTCATCGAGCATGGCTACGAGCCAGCGCACGGGACGAACGAATAGTTCTCCGCGTTTGCGCCAGTACATATATTTAGGCCAGTAGAGGGTGGAGATTTCTTTGGGAAGAGTTTCGGCGAGAATCTCGGAGGCAGTTCGGCCTTTGCGGGTGACGGTGGCTGCGAGGTATTCTCCCTTGGGAGTGCTAACCTTTTCCAGCTTACCTACCTCGACGCCGACTTTTCTTGCAAACGCGTGTGCTGCGGGCGTGGGCTGACCATCCTTATATGCGATCTGCGCGGAGGGGCCGTTCATCTGCTCGGTGATATTGGGCTGCGAGTTTGGGACGCCGGAAGCAAGAACGGCCAGGCGGCGGGGCGTGTCGAGATGCGACACTCCACTCGCAGGGGCGAGGCGCTCGCGTTGCAGCAGTGCCTGCAAACGTTCGCGCAGTTCGCGCGAGGCGGCGTCAATCATCCGTGCCGGGATTTCTTCGCATCCAATTTCGACCAAAAAGTCGGGCATACTTGCTTTGTTTATCTAAACATTTTTCTACGTGAAAACTGGAGCCGGCTGGTCTTTCTTTTCTTTCGCCACAGGCTTAGAAGTCTCGCCGCTCTTCTCACTTTGTTTGGCAGTCGGATACTGCTGGTCCATCCAGGCCTTGGCAATTCCGACGGCCAGCGCCCGCACCCGCGCGATCACGCCAACGCGTTCGGTTACCGAAATCGCGCCCCGCGCATCGAGAATATTGAAATAATGTGAACACTTCAGGCAGAGATCGTAGGCCGCGAGCACAGGAAAGCGCTTTTTTTGCTCCGGCATTGGATACCCTAACCCTCCGTCTAATTTCGTGAGTACTTCTTCCACCTTCTGTTTGGGGTCGGCGCCCAACCGGATCAACTCTGCGTATTCCGCCAGCAGCGCTTTGCACTCCGTTTCGCAGAGCTCGAAATGCTTCCAGGTTTTTTCAACATCCGCCATTTCGAAGTTATAGACCGAGAATTGCTGCTCGTCGGCGAGACGCACTTCGCCATACTTCACTTCCCTGTCCGTCTCGGGATCGCGCGCCCACACGATGTCGTAGATGGAATTGACGTCTTGCAGGAAGGCGCACAGTCGTTCCAATCCGTAGGTCAGTTCGGCGGAGATGGGATCGAGATCGACTCCGCCGCATTGCTGGAAGTAGGTGAACTGGGTGACCTCCAGGCCGTCGAGCATGACCTGCCATCCGATGCCCCAGGCGCCAAGAGTCGGCGATTCCCAGTTGTCTTCTTCGAACTTTATGTCGTGTTGACGCAGGTCGATGCCGATCGCGCCTAGCGATTCAAGGTAGAGTTCCTGCACATTTTCTGGCGGCGGCTTGAGGATCACCTGCAACTGAAGGTGCTTGAAGAGGCGATTGGGATTCTCGCCGTAGCGGCCATCGGCAGGACGGCGGGATGGCTGCACGTATGCGACTTTGTAGGGATTCGGGCCGAGCACGCGCAGGAAGGTTTCTGGCGCCATCGTTCCAGCGCCTACCTCGACGTCGTAGGGTTGCTGAATGACCGCTCCGCGCTCGGCGTAGAAGGCCTGCAGCTTGAGGATGAGCTGTTGGAAGGTCAGCGAATTGGATTTGGGTGAGGTCATAAATCCGGATTGTCAGCCTCGGCCACGGACCTTCCACTTGCGGCAAACAGCAGGTCCTTCGCCCCGCTCAAGATGACAACTCATTATCAGTTTACGATCTACGGAACACATCACTATTTGCGAATACGAGATAGAGCTAACCGCCGATTTTCTCCAGCATTCTTGCCGTCACCAGTTTCTTCTCAACGTGCCGCTCCAAAATCTGAAGGAGAAATTTTCGCAGATCCTGGCCTACGGCTTTCGGCCAGTCGATCTCGGCGAACTCAGAGACTCGTGACCTCAACATCTGCGCTGCAATCTTTCTCGACTCTGACGACAGCTCGGATGACGCTATGCGCTTGTCGTCGATGCAGACTAAGCCATCCGCCAGCGCGTGAAAAAACGCCCGGCCGCCGTCGCGGCTTCTATCGCGGTTGTCTTCGCGACTCTCCTCGAACGACCGGCCGCAGATTACGCACTCCGAGAACTCCGGCAGGAAGCCCATCAGCCGCGTCATCCACAATTCAAAATAAGTGAGCGGCATCCACACTGCCTGGCCGCGCAATTCCTGCAAAACAGCGAGGCTCAAGCGAAACACAGCGTCACTCGCCTCGCGGTCAGGCATCAACTCGTCCAACAACTCGGCGATATGCGCCAAGGCCGTCGCGCGCGCGTAACTGACTTCGGTGGCCATCGGCGACTCGATGACTTCGCAGGAATCGAGTCTGGCCAATTCCTGCCGCTCGCGGTCGTCGTAAAACGCTCTTACGTAGGTGAGCGGCTCGAGCGCGCCTCCGAAGCGGCGTCTCGACTTCATGGCCGCGCGGGCCACGCCTTTCACCTTGCCTTCCAGTCGGGTAAAGAGCGTGACCAGCAGGTCGGACTCACGCAGCGGATACGTGCGCAGAACGATCGCTTCCGACTCCTTCAGCGCCATGGAAGGTTACAGGTTAATTAGTGATTGTAATGGAAGAGGTCGTCAGTCGTCAGTTTTCAGTTGTCAGTCACAGCCGTTTCCCCAATTTCAGGCGCCGCCACTGACGACTGAAAACTGAGCACTGACAACACCCTATCGCCCGAAATATTTCGCGTTCCGCTCGGTGTATTCTTTCCACTTTTCGGGCAGATCGTCGAGAGCGAAGATGGCCGAAACCGGACATACAGGAACGCAGGCGCCGCAGTCGATGCACTCCACGGGATCGATATAGAGCATTTCTTCGGTCGAGAACTTTTCGGAGTCCTTCTTGGGATGAATGCAGTCGACGGGACAGGAGTCAACACAGGCGGTATCTTTGGTTCCAATGCAGGGCTCGGCGATTACGTAGGCCATAAAATCTCGTGCTCCTCGGCGCAGGGAGAGTGTTTGAACTCATATTCTAACAAGAACGCCGCTCTCGGTACAGGCAGAGGGCTAGAGCAGGTGGGAGAGGAGGTGACAGGTCACAGCTCACAGGAAAAGCGGTGAACCTATTTCGCCGATACGTGCGACGCGAGAGGTGATTTCCAACTTCAGCGGACCAGCAACTTCCAAGCCACGACTGCGACGAAGACTACGAGACCGACGGCGTAGCCGATCATCCTTCCCTTTTGAACCTTTTCTTGCTCGTACATAGAGCCCCCATCAACTCAATCATGCCACACTCGGCGGCAAGAAACGCCATTTTCAATCGGCGGGAAAGGCGGCTACTCCTTGCGGGGTCGCTTCCGCCGGAGGTACCGCACCGGCCGGAATTCTTGCCGGCACTCCGCGCCAGGCATCGCGTTTGAAGCCCTCCCTGACCAGTTTAAAAATTGTTCGCCGATTCTGTGAAACCACTTTCAGCCAGGCCATTTTGCCCATCATCGGAAAGTAGATGCCGCGGAAGCAGAGTCTGGCCAGAAAAATGTTGACGCGATAACCGAGCGGCTGGTCGTTGAGCGAGTCAACCGCGGCCGCCAACGCCTCCGGACCATAAGCCTCAGCCCAGCCCTTATTCACTTCCGCATGAGCTTCGTCGATGGTCATTTTCAAGGGCGTGTGCGCCATGGCAAACGGAATGAACTCCTGCCAGTGCTTGGGGCGGGTCAGCCGGCCAGCTTTTTCCAGCCGCTTGTAGAGCGGCGTCGCGGGCAAAGGCGTGAGCAGGCCGAAGATGGGCAGGCCGGGAGGCCAGGTGCGGACTTGGCTCAGCGTCCGCTCGGCAACTCCGACGGTGTCGTTGTCCATGCCGAAAATAAACGAGGTGATGGCGTAAACATTGCGTTGCGCAAGACGCTCGAGCACGGCAGCGTACTCGCCCGGTTTATTGAATCCTTTGTTTACATCTTTAAGATTGGCGGGATCGATCGACTCCATACCGATAAAAATCCACTTACCTCCTGAGGATGCGATCAGGTCGACCAGTTCTTCATCGCGCAATAAATTGGCGCTGATCTGCGCGACCCAATGGACCTGGGCTTTTGCGGCGATGATGTCGCGGAGCAGAGACTTGGTGCGCTTGATGTTGATGGCGAAATTATCGTCGATGAAAAAAACCGCCATCTGGCCTTTTTCGGTGCGGGCGCGAGCCTTCAACAAGAGCAGTTCGTTGACTACGCTCTCGTTGGTGCGAAAGCGAATCGAATCGCCGAAGAAACCGGTGACGGTGCAGAACTCGCAACCGTAGGGGCAGCCGCGTCCGGATTCGACCGGAATAATGCGAAACGATCCCCAGCCTTCGCCGATATTCTTGAGGAGAGCGGTTGCGGCTTTGGGCACGAGATTAAACTGCTTGAGATCGATCGACTGCCACGGAATCACGGGGTATTCCTTCAGCGAAGGCTTGCTCTCCTGGCCAAAAGCATCGACCGGTTCGTAAACATCTTTGAGTTGGCCACGCGCAGCGTCTTCAACAATGCCTGGCCAAGTCGCGTCGGCTTCACCGAGGGCGACTGCGTCGGCGTGACGCGCGCCGCCGTCGCGACCGAGGGCTTCGTCGGCCATTTCTGTAACGTGCGGTCCGCCCATGACCACGGGAACTCCGGTGGCGCGCACTGCGTCGGCCATGCGATAGGCCTTGGCGATCATGCGGGTCATGGCGCCGATGCCGACTAACCCGATGTTGTTGTCGCGCACAAACTGCGCGATCCCCGCTTCGTCCATGGGCTGGGCGTTGCCGTCGACCAGCAGCACTTCGTGCCCCGGCGGCGTCAGCGCCTGTAGCAGGAACATCCAGAGATGAGGCATAAAATTACGTGTGACCCCATTGTCGGGGTTATAAAGTAAGATTTTCATGGTGTGATTCGCGATTCCGCAAAGCGCCGCTTTGCTACGAGCCTGGTTGATAGGAGAATTCGAAAGCGCGAGGATGGCGGATTTCCCTAGCGCCTAATAGTTTGGAAGCGTGCGTTTAAATGTGCCTTATCGAACAGTATATCGTACGCAGGAAGACATGGCAGGAATATTCAGGCGTAGCCTTCCCGGGGGGAGGGCATATTACTCTCCGGTTCGAAGTTTGGCGTCCGAGGAGTGCATCCAACAGTTCAGGCCGTGGTGAGCTCGCGATCTTGACTCGGCTCATACTCGACAATGTATCCGGCGACGGCGCTTGCGGCCACCGTTAGCGGGGATGCCAGATACATCTGACCGGGGCCGCTGCGTCCCGGGAAATTCCGGTTCTGCGCGCTGATGACGACCTGATCGGATCGCGTCGATACACCTGGACCGGCGTTGATACACGCGCCACAAGCAGGCTCAATCACACGCGCACCCGCTCGCTCGAAAATATCGATGTAGCCACGACGATTGGAGTACTCGCGCGTTTCCTGCGACCCGAATTGGATCCAGAACTGTACATGGTCTGAAACTCGGCGGCCATGTTTTAGGGCGTCGCCGAGAACCGACGCATACATATCCATATCTTCGTTCTTCCCTGCGGTGCAGGTTCCGCCATAGGCGATTTCAATCGGGACGCGAGTGTTGAGCTCACAGATGTACTTGCCATTGCCAGGGTCGCCGGGAGTGGCGACCATGGGCGTGATCTCATTCGCGTCGAGTTCGATCACCTCGGCGTAATCCGCGTCGCGATCGCTTTCGAGGCCTTCGATCATCTTTTCAACTTCGTGGCGTTTCATGAGGCGGCGCTCCATGAGAAACTCAACCACTTTTTCGTCGGGAGCGACGATGCCGGTGAAGCCGCCGATTTCAGCAGCCATGTTGGTCATGGTGGCGCGTTCGTCCACCGAAAGGGCCTCCACCGCTTCGCCTGCGTACTCCATGACTTTGGCGAGCGCCTTGCCGCTACGCACGTAATCGAGAGAGAGAATTTTCAGGATGAAATCTTTCGCTGTGACGTTCGGATGGCGTTTGCCGCGAATCACGATCTTCACTGACTCCGGCACCTTGACACGTACGTCTTTCGTGATCCAGGAGTTGAATACATCGGTCGTCCCAATGCCGAAGGCGATGCAGCCGATGGCGCCGACGTGCGGCGTATGCGAATCGGAGCCTACGTTGACTTGACCCGGCAACGCATAGGTCTCGAGCATCACCGAGTGGCAGATACCCTCCGAGCCCTTTCTGTCGGTGAGTTCGCCGTGCAGCTTGATTCCTTGCTGTTTGGCGAAATCCTCCTGCTTCAACTTAAGTTGCGTGGCGAGATCAAGGAGGCCCATCTTCCTTTTTTCTTCGGACATAACATCGTCGAGAAAGGTGAGATGGTCGCGGAAGAAGCGGATGCTGGAGGCATCGTTCACCGGAACATCTTTGCCGACGTATTGCTCATAGAAGATGGACGCCATCGGCGTAACGTATTCATGACTGAAGCGCAGATCGACGCGAGTAAAGCCTGTGTCGCCGGGCTTGACCGCGGCCAGGCCAACGCTGCCATCGGGATTGACCATGTGGCGGGCAAAGATTTTCTCAGCGAGCGTCATGGTCGGCGGTTGCGTGGAGCGGACACTCTTGTCCGCTGCCTTCATCGGCGGCAGAAAGACTTTCCCCTGCATGCGCGCTACGTTAAAGGGAAATAATCCGCCGTATTCGATCACCTGCTTCGTAATCTCGTCTTCTCCGGCGGTGAATTCGCTGAGCGCAATTTCTTCTCCAGCGCGAATCCGGTCGACTAAAGAAAAGTTGGTTGAAGTCAGCAGGCCGAGGTTCTGGCAATTTTGCTTGTAGATGCGCTCGATGTTCTCCGCGATTGCAACCTGAATGCCGGCGCACATCTCGGCATAGGGCGACTGCTCGCGGCTCGAACCCTTGCCGCGCCGCTTGCCGCTCACCGAGCAGACGAAACCGCCGTTCTTTACATCGCTGCGGCCAATGGGAAGCGTGTTGCCGCAACGCAGGCCGACGTAGGGTATTTCGCCGAGGGTGCGATCAAAATAAAAACAGTAGTGCGCGGGCGTGATTTCGTCGGTGGAAATATCGTCACGAAGCTTGGGATTGTTGGCGGGATTCTTCGTGTCCCAGGGCAGATCCCATCCCAACAGCTGCCTTTTGATTAGCTCTGGATCTTCCGTGAGAAAGAGAATGCGACCCTGCAAGCGCACATGGTCGGGGCGCTTTTCGATCTTGCGTTCGAGGAGAGACGAGCCCACGCCGATCATTGTAACGCTTGAACTGGGTGCGCGGAACGGCGCGCTCGACTAGAGCTTACGCTCTCTAGCGTAGGTGACGGGGCTCGGCAACTTTTCCAATCCGCGGCCGGCGAAAATCTCTTGAAATTCGTGCAGCAGCGCTTCATGCACCAGGCCGTTTGAGGCCAGAGTCTCGCGGCTGGCGATTTGGAATTCGCCGCCGGAAAAGTCGGTCACTTTCCCTCCCGCCTCTTCGACGATCAGCACACCTGCCGCGGTGTCCCACGGATTGAGATTGAATTCCCAGAACCCCTCATAGCGGCCTGCGGCGACATTGCAGAGGTCGAGCGCCGCCGAACCAGCACGCCGCACGCCGTGCGTGCGCAAGGTGAGCTGGTGATAGAAATAAATATTCGGATTCTTATGCCGCTTCTGGCTGGGAAAGCCAGTGCCAATGAGGCATTCACCGAGGTTCGCTATAGCGGAGACATGAATCGCTTCGCCGTTGAGACGCGCCCCCGCGCCCAGTTCGGCGACAAACATCTCGTCGCGCGTAGGATCGTAGATCACTCCGGCGACGCGCTGGCCTCTGCGTTCGACCCCGAGCGAAACACAGAACACCGGATAGCCGTGCGCGAAATTGGTGGTGCCATCGAGCGGATCGACATACCACTTATAATCGCTGCCAGTTTCGATGCGCGTTCCCTCTTCACCCATCACGTCGTGATTAGGAAACTGTCCGCAAATCTTTGCCAGAATCAGGGCCTCTGATTTTCGATCGGCCACTGTGACCAGATCCACGTCACCCTTATATTCAATCTTCACGTGCTGGCGAAAGTATTCCATCACCAGAGTACCCGCTTCGCGCGCCATCGCCTGCATGGGAGAAATCAGATCGAGAGGTTGGTGGGATGTCATGGCTTTAAGGCATAGATTCTCAGGATTGTTTCAGTGAGTGCTGAATGCTGAGTGCTGCAAGCTCGGCTACTTCTTCTTGCTGTCTTCCGCGATGTAGACGATCTCGTGCTTGAAAATGAACAGATTCGGACCATCTTCGCGCGTGACGCGCACCATATTTTTATCGTAGTACTCGATCCAACCGCGGACGACTTCGCCGTCGGCCAGTTTCAAGCTGACGACTTTCTGCTTCTCGCCCAGCGCCTTGAGATAGGCCGCCTCTTCAAAGGTTTCGTCCGGAGGTGGAGTGCGCTTCTTGCCAAAATTTGGATTTCCCGTCTGTAGCGGCATCTCATTATTTTACAACTTCGCGCAGTCTCATGTTTTATTCGCAGACATAAAGAACGCCGCTTCCTCCGGGCGATGCACGCGCGGGATCCACAGCGGGCGGCGAAGTCCGCCGGGGCCGGGCGCGGGACGCGTAAGCGCCTTCCATCGCTGATAGACCCCGAACGAAAGATTGGTGTCGACGAAGATGTCGCCGTAACGGTCGTCGGCGGAAGCGCGCTCCACGCGCACCATCTGATGCCAGCAATGCATGCCGGTGATAGGGTCGGGATGCACCGGGAACGTCAGGTTCTGATGAACGCCGGCATCGCTCCACCAGACGCGTTTGGTGTCGGGGTCGGAGGTTGCGTAGGGTTCGACTCCAGAAGTCTGGCGCATCTTCCATTGGCCTTTGCCGACCTCTTTCAGGTCGACCCAGGCACTCGACATGCGCTCGATTTGGTCCTCCTTATTAGTGCGCCAGCGGCCCATGTGGTGAGAGCAGGCTACGACTCCGGGAGAGAGACCCTCCGTGACCCAGGCGTGCAGCACAAAGAAACCGATCTCGGTATGCACTTTGATCAGGTCGCCGGTGTGGATATCGCCGAGCTTTTTCGCGTCGGTTGGATTCAACCACAGCGGATTCTTGTGCGCGATCTCGTAGAGAAATTTCGAATTACCGGAGCGCGTGTGGATGAGATGTGGCAAACGAAAAATGGGCAGCAGAGTAAGGACTTCGCCATTCGCATCTTTCGGCCATTCCACTAGCGGCATATATTGCGGATCGAAATCTGCGCCGGGTGCGTCCGCAGGATTTGCTATCGACGCGGCTTGCGCTGAGCGGTGAATGTGGCTGCGATAGTATTCGGGAAGGGCGAATTCAGGCCACTTCCAGTCCGCCATCGTCTTCGAGAACAATTCCAGCTTCCGCGATGGCGTGTTGTAGCCCACTACTGCTTTACCCTCGACCATCACGCCAATCGCCTTGCCTGCTTTTTTGACCACGCCATCCGCTTCGACCTGCGATCCGGCGAGATCGGCGGGAACCACCGGCTTCTCGTTCTGCTTATAGACGTCGGTGGTCACCTCGTAGGCGCCGTATTTGCGCATGTATTCGAGCGGCTTCAGACCTTCTTTCGCGGCAGTTTCGGGCAAGCCGGGGACGGAGTTTTCAAAAATCCATCCGTAGTATTCGTCGACCGTGAGTTTTTGTCCGGGGCGATATGGCGATTCGAACCACTGGCGAATTCCCATCGAGCCGTCGGGATCGATCGCCCATGAGAGGTTGATCCAGAATTCATCCTCTTCCCAAACTTCGCCGGGATTCGCCTGATAGGTGTAATCGAATTTCTTGCCTTGTTTTTCTTGCAACACACGCAGCACGGGCTGGCGAAAGCCGATCCATTTGCCGGCATAGGACTCTTGACTCATCAGATCGTGACGCTCGGAGCTGAAGCCCATGGGCAAAACGTAATCGGCGAACCAGGCCGTCTCGCTCCAGGTGGGAGTGAGCGCCGCGTGCAGGCCAACTTTTTCTTCATCGCGCAGCATTTCGATCCAGGAAAATCCGTCGGGATAAGTCCACACAGGATTGAAGACGCGCGTGAAATAGGCTTCGATGCGGCCGCGGCCTTCTTTGAGAAAGTGCGGAAGCAGGGGAGACATTTCATGCGTGCACAGCGGCCACTCCGGCGGATAGAGAAGTTCGTTCCAGCGTTTCTGCGGCGGCGGATTTTTGTACGGACGCGGCACAAATTTATTCCACGCGTTCAGATTGTGTCCGCCAGGAGTTCCCACCGAACCGGTAAGCACGTGCAGCAGCATCAAGGCGCGCGCCGATTGCCATCCGCCGAGATTGCCGGATGAACTGCCGCGCCAGAGATGGGACGCGAAGCGACTTCCCGCGGTCGCGATTTCGCGTGCCGTCTTGACGATAATTTCGGCTTTTACTCCACTCTCTTTTTCGGCAAATTCAGCAGTAAACTTTGCGTAGTGGCGCTTGAGCGCTTCGATCAGCGCTTCAAAACTTTGGCCTCTCGCGGAAAATCCGTCGACTTCGAGTTCTTCCCAGTTGGTCCAATTCTTTACGAAATTCGCGTCGAAACGATTTTCGCCGAGGATGACCATCGCCATCGCCAAGAGCACGGCGGCTTCGGTGCCGGGATAGCTCGGCATCCAGTAATCGGCCATGCTGGCGGTGTTTGAGAGGCGCGGGTCCATGACAGCGAGTTTCGCTCCCGCCATTTTCCCTTCAATAATGCGCTGCGCGTGCGGATTAAAATAATGGCCGGACTCGAGATGGGCGGAAAGTAGAAGGATGAAGCGCGCATTGGCATGGTCGGGCGACGGACGATCGGCATAGTGCCAGAGCAGATAGCCGAGTCTGGCGGAGGACGAGCATACATTGGTGTGCGAGTTGTGGCCGTCGATTCCCCAGGCTTGGAGAGTGCGCTCCATGATGAAGTCGTGGCCGGGGCGGCCGACGTGGTACATGACTTCTTCGCCGCGATCTTCCTGAAACGCTTTGCGGATGCGCGCGCCGAAGGTTTCGAGCACTTCGTCCCACGAGGTGCGTATCCACTTGCCGCCGCCGCGCGGGCCAGAGCGTTTCATCGGATAAAGGATGCGATCGGGATCGTGAATCTGCGTGATTGTGGCCGGGCCCTTGGCGCATAGACGTCCGCGGCTGGCCGGATGTTTTGGATTGCCTTCAAATTTTGCGACTTGCCCGGTTTCTCTGTCGACGTAGGCGAGAAGGCCGCAGGCCGATTCGCAGTTGAAGCATATGGTCGGAATGAGCTGGTAATGTTTCTTGACGCGGCGCGGCCAGGCCGCGGGATCGAACTCGACCCAATCGTCCCACTTTTCGACGGGCGGACAAGTGAAGAGATGGCTGCCGTCGCGCTTGAAATCGGTCATCCCAGAATCTCCATAAAATCGATCTCGCTTGCGCTCCACCAATTAGCTATTGGGAACGCTCTGCCCGGCCATTACGAAGCACCATTCGAAAATCAACAGTCCGACCAGAACGAGCACGCTGACGAGTCCAGCCACGATGCGGTTTGGCACCGCGAGGAACAGTCGGGCGCACAACAAAAGCAGCAGCGGAATTATTCCGCCCGCCACGACGCCACCACCCCAGAAAGCGTGGGCGAAAGGGCCGTGAGTCATCAATCGCGCACCGTAGCGCGCATTGTCGGTGGTATGCGGCATCGCCACCTCGCCGAGCACCATGAGCAAATGCAATACCAAACTGACGACCAGCGCGGGAACGGCAACGGATAAAGTCTGCGCCGAGCCTCCGAGAGCTTCCGGAAGCAGCGCCAGCACGGCCGAGCCGCAGAGCAAGGCTTGAATAATCAAATGCGCCGGCAGGAGCGGCGTTTGCCACAGATCGCGGCCTTCGCATTGTCCGAAGAGAAAAGCGGTGTAGGAGGCGGCGCAGAATCCTACGAGCACGGTCGGCCACAACAATATTGAAGTGGCGACTGAGAATCCCAGAACCGCAGCCAGCCAAAACACGCCGCAGAGGCCGCTGTAGGTGATGAGGATGAACGCGCCGCGCGCCAGCCACGATTTACTTTGCGGCATGAACACCACGCGCAGGAATCGTTCTTTGTGATCGAGATCCCAAACTAAGAGCACCGTGGTGAGAGCGGTGAACAGAAGCGCAACCGTGGCGAGCGTGATATCGCGAAGGCGATCGCCGGATAATTTTCCGAACGCCATCGCGATTGCAGGTATGGCGAGCGCGCCTGAGCCGATCGACTTCGTCCAAGAGTACGCCGGAACCTGCCATCCCCATGGACGCGCATGCGAAACGTCGTAGGCGGCCACCGCGTCCTTTTGCAGCAACGGACTATCGAGAGGATAAACCGCGCCTCCGCCAAGCACAGCGGCGTTGCGCTGCGACCACATGTAAATTGATTCGTGGCGCGCGGCGGTGGGAACGATCGCGCTCTCGTCGGCGTCGATGTAATAGAGCTTGGGCTGAGTTCCCTGCTCCGGCTTGCGCACGCGGACCGGCTCGCGCGCGATAAGTTGCGCCGCTTCGCTGGCGGGATCGCTCAGATCTCCCGCAATGATCGCATGCTCGGGGCAGACGATCACGCAGGCGGGCTCGAGGCCGACTTCGGTACGGTGCGCGCAGAAATGGCATTTCGTCGCGGTGCCATCGTCGGGATCCATGTAAATCGAATCATAGGGACAGGCCTGCATGCAGGCCTTGCAGCCGATGCAGCGGTCGGAGTTGAAATCGACGATGCCGTCCTTGCGTTGATACATCGCCGTCACGGGGCAAATCGTGACGCACGGCGGCTTCTCGCAATGATTGCAGCGCGTGACCTGAAATACGCGGCGCGTATTGGGAAACAGGCCCTTCTCAACGTACTTGACCCAGGTGCGATTCACGCCAACGGGCACCTGGTTCTCGGTTTTGCATGCCACCGTGCAGGCGTGACAGCCGATGCATTTGCGATTATCGATTACGAAGCCGTATTTCATCCGCGGGAAGTTCGACCCAAAAATCTAGATCAATCATACCGGGGTCAACGCGAAATAGGAGGTGACGCGGCTGAGGCTGGACAAAGAGCCGGGCGTTGCCGCCCGGCCCCATGCTCTGCTGCGGAGTCGTTAGTCGTGGGCCTGCTCGATCAGGTGCTCGACGATGCGGTGCGCTTCGTCAATGTGTTCGAGAGCGCGATGACGCAATCCGTGGGCAAAGCCGTCATCTTCTTTTTCTTTGATGTCGTGGCGCGCTGAGTCGAGCAATTCCAAGGCTCGATGATAGCGGCCTCTGCGCTCCATGTGGTTGTCAACCGGAGGATGGTCATTCAAGTTCTTGCCGTCATCGATGGCAGCCTGCTTGATCTCGCCGATCGCTTTGTCGATCTCTTCGATGGCGTGATCTTCCTCTCGATCCATGCGGCCGGACCACGTCCCACGCTCCAGATGAGCGCGCGCATGACGGAGGTCGGTGAGGGCGTGCAGGTAGGCGGGATGACGTCCTGGCTCGTCGGCGAAAGTCAGAGTAGCGCAAAGAGCCACCAGAAACAGCATTACGGCACAATGTCGAGCAATCGTCATAGTCTCCTCGAATAAGCCTTTCGGCGGAATGGAACTCGTTTGTAGTAAACCCGGAGTGGTGGTTTTCGACTCGCCCGATTTTAGACTTCCGCACCAGTCTCCACGAAATTACTTTAGGTCATGATTTGTGGCCAGGCGCTGCTGGCGCCCTCAAATCTGATAGTCGATGTCTTCCATGATGCGCTGCATCGACTCGGAGAGCGGCTCTGTGCCTCCTGTGCCTTCGATCAGACGCACCCGTTCGGCCAAGCGCTTTACCTCGGACGCGACGGCGGCCAGAGCCTCGGAGAGCGGGTCGTTAATCTGATTGGGGTCGGTGATGACGACACGCTTGCCTTCTCTAAAGATGATGTGTCCGGGCACGCCGACCACAGTGGAATCGTTGGGCACGTCGCGGAGCACGACCGAGCCGGCGCCGATGCGGCAATTGCTTCCCACGGTGATGTTGCCGAGAATCTTGGCGCCTCCGCCTACGACAACGTTGTCGAGAAGCGTGGGATGCCGCTTCCCGCGTTCCTTGCCGGTTCCGCCGAGCGTTACTCCCTGGTAGAGCGTGACGTCATCGCCGACCACGGCGGTCTCGCCGATTACCACGCCCAAACCGTGATCGATAAACAAGCGTCGGCCGATCTGCGCGCCGGGATGGATTTCGATACCCGTAAGCCAACGCGCCACCTGCGATAACCAGCGCGCCAGCAACAGGAAATTACAATTCCAGAGCCAGTGGTTGATGCGATAGAACCACACTGCGTGCAGGCCGGCGTAGCAGAGATAGACTTCCAGACGCGATTTTGCCGCGGGATCGCGCTCCAGCACAGTAGCAACATCCTCGCGAATTAGCGACGGCAAATGCGGCATGTGGCCAAAATTCGAGATCAGGCCGGAACCTCGGACGTCGGAATCTGCAGCGCCTGGTTCCGGAGACCTTCGAAGAGAATACTACTGAGATAGCGCTCTCCGAACGACGGCAGAACCACGACAATCAGTTTTCCGACGTTTTCAGGACGGCGCGCCACCTGCAATGCCGCGACCACCGCCGCTCCCGAAGAGATCCCCACCAGCAGGCCTTCTTCGAGTGGAAGCCGGCGAGCCATGTTGATGGCGTCGTCGTTGCTGACGGTGATCACTTCGTCGATGAGATCGCGGCGCAAGATGCTCGGAACAAAACCGGCTCCGATTCCCTGAATTTTGTGCGGCGCGGGCTTGCCGCCGGAGAGAACGGCACTGTCTGTGGGCTCAACGGCCACGGCCTTGAACGAGGGTTTCTTCGGCTTGATGTATTCCGAGACGCCGGTGATGGTCCCTCCCGTGCCGACGCCGGATACGAGAAAATCTACGCGGCCGTCGGTGTCTTGCCAAATCTCGGGGCCAGTGGTCTCGAGGTGAATCTTTGGATTCGCGGGGTTGTCGAATTGCTGGAGCATGTACGCGTTCGGCGTCGAGGCCAGCAGTTGCTCAGCTTTCAGAATCGCGCCCTTCATTCCCCGCGGACCCGGAGTAAGAATGATCTCGGCGCCCAGCGCCAGCAGCAGCACACGCCGCTCCAGGCTCATGGTCTCGGGCATGGTGAGAATTAATTTATAACCTTTCACCGCGGCCACGAAGGCGAGAGCGATTCCGGTATTGCCGCTGGTCGGCTCGATCAGAACGGTTTTGCCAGGCTGAATGCGGCCAGAACGCTCGGCATCGGCGATCATGCTGACGCCGATGCGATCTTTTACGCTGGCCAGAGGATTCTGGCTTTCGAGTTTCGCCACCACGTCGGCGACTGCGCCTTGGGTAACGCGATTCAGCCGGACCAGCGGCGTGTGGCCAATGAGTTCGGTTACATCCTTTGCGATTTTCATAGACTTTCGATTCGTGAAGTTGCAGATGGATTCAGTATCAGTTCAGCGCCGCGGTTTGCGCCGCCCTACGCGCGCCAGGATGCGCCGCACCTTTTTCGGAGAAATTGAAAGGCGGGCAGCGACGCGCGACACTTTGCGGCCTTCTCGTTCCCAGACGCGCGCGATTACGATCTCGGCAAATTCCTCGCTGATTTGGCGGAAGGTTTTATCGCCGACCGCGCCTTGCGACCACGCCTTTAGAGCGGGATGCACACTTCCCTTGCGAAGAATTTTCGCGCCCAGAGTTTGCATATCCTGCCACATGTTGTTGTCGGGTTGATTGGCGCCGCACGATGACCGCGCCAGATCGTAGGATTCGCGTGCGGCCTCCGCGTTATCGAAAAACGAATTACACTGCGTCAATCCCTGCCACAGGTGGGCATTCGCGAGCAGCAGATGATGCTGGGTATGCTTTGCAAGATCGATCGCCTCCTGGCTGAACTCGAAAGCACGGCGAGCGTGGCTGCCGGGATCAGCGCCTCCACCGATCTCTTCCTCTACCTTCGCGTTCTCGATCATGCACTGCAAAATGCGGGCGCGGCCCATCAGAATGTAGTCCTGCTTTTCGTCGGCCACATCGTACGCGGAACTGGCGTCTTCTTCGGCGCGCTGAAAATCTCCGCCATCGAGGTGAAGGTAGGCAGCGTTGAGGTGAACGGTGCCGACTCCGTGATGGTTGGGGCGCTGCTGGTAGATGGCGCGCGCGGCCGCCAGGTGATCCAGCGCCTCGCGGCGAAGTTGAGTTAATCGGCTGCGATAGTCTTTTTTGCGGGAGTCGGTTGCGGAACTTTCAGGATCGCGCAAGCGGAATTTGGGAGGATCGTGCTTTCCAGGATCATTCTTCTGAGGGTCAGTGCCAGCGCTAGCTTTCGCCTGGCTGCTTGACATTTTTCGCCGCAACTGGGCGTCGCGGTCAATTCTCTTCTGCAATTGAAGAGCGATGCCACGCTTAGCGAGCGCCATGTTGGCCAAGGATCGCGCCAAATTCGGATGCCGCGGATCGCGCTTGCCATAGTGACCGATGGCGCTCTCGAAAAATTCAATCGCCTTATCGAAGCGGCCTTCGCGGCGTGCCATGCGTCCGTAGAAGGATTGAATGTTGCCGAGGGTTACATAGTCATCGGTTTCGCCGAGCACATTTTCCGCGGCCTGCGAGACGCGGACAGCCTCTTTCCATTTGCCTTGTTGAAACAACAGCCAACCCTCGAGCACTTGCATCACAGCCGCCATGCGTGGATAGCCCAAAACCAGGGCCAGGTCTTTACCCTTGCCGGTATAGATCAGGGCTTCGTCGTACTCGCCTCTTCGCCGGAGGCAGCGGCCCTTCCAGAAGTAAACGATCGCCAACAAAAACCGGTCATCGAGTTCGTCTCCGAGGCTCACGACGAAATCGAAGTGGGCGATCGCGGGTTCCATCGCCTCTTCCGCCATGGCAGACATGCCCTCGGCCGAGCGCAGGCAGATGTAGTCCGCGATGGAGAGGTCAGAGCGGGATTCCGGTTTAAAGCGATTGAGAATGTCGCGCAGAGGTGGGCCGGTGAAGCCGATGTCCGTCCAGATGGCAAGCTGCGCTGCGAGACGAGCCGCGTTTTGCTGGGAGGGATCGAGCTTGCCAATCAGATCATGGTGCTGTTGGAGACACGCAATTCCGCGCTCGATTTCGCGTGCGGCCACGTGTTCGCGCAACTCCGAGAGAAGGGCTGGGTCAATCGGGGCAGTCCCAATCGGAGCCGCGCCAGCCGGCAGATTTGCGGGGATACCTCTGCGTGCGCCCATCACCATTCATTGAGGTTCTAGTCCAATAAATCGTAACTGGCAAGCGTAAGAAATTCGGCGAAGTGTGGGTTCGTCGTCAAGTTTTCGAGGAGCTGGGCCGCCTGGCGCAGCTTTTCATCCTTCTCACTGCCCAGTTCAGCTGCTCGCTCATGGATGATCTCCTTCACCATGGTTGCCGTCATCGGCCTGCCATCTTGGAGCTGCGCTTTGAATTTCACCCACTGCCATACCTGGGCGCGGGAGATTTCCGCCGTCGCCGCATCTTCCATCAGGTTGTAAATCGGAACGCAACCTAATCCGCCGAGCCAGGAGTGGAGGTACTGCAAGCCCACGTCAATATTCCAGCGCAGACCTTTCTCCGTGATCTCACCCTTGGGCACGGCGAGCAGATCTTGCGCCGTGACCGCGCGCGTCGATTTCTTGGATGAAGAAATCTGATTCGGCCCAGGCATGTATTTATCGAAAATTTCTTTTGCCACGGGAACGAGCCCGGGATGCGCAACCCAGGTGCCATCGTGGCCGGCTTGCGCCTCGCGAAGTTTGTCGCGACGGACTTTGTCGAGCGCCTGCTCGTTGGCCGCCGTGTCGTTGCGGATGGGAATCTGCGCCGCCATTCCGCCCATGGCATGGATACCGCGCCGGTGGCAGATTTGAATCAGCAATTCTACGTAGGAACTGAGGAAGTGCGTCTCCATCGTGACCTCGGAGCGGTCGGGCAGAACGAACTCAGGATGCGCCTGAAATTTCTTGATGTAGCTGAAAATGTAGTCCCAGCGGCCACAATTCAAGCCAGCGGAATGGTCGCGCAGTTCGTAGAGGATCTCGTCCATTTCGAAGGCGGCGAGAATGGTTTCGATCAGCACGGTGGCGCGAATCGTTCCGCGCGGAATTCTCAGTTCATCCTGCGCGAAATTGAAGATGTCATTCCAGAGACGCGCTTCCAGGTGATTCTCCAGCTTTGGCAGATAGAAGTAAGGGCCGGTGCCTTTGCTCAGCAAGGTTGCGGCGTTATGAAAAAAGAAAAGGCCAAAATCAAAGAGCGCGCCCGAGATCGGCTGGCCGGCGACTAAGAAATGTTTTTCGTCGAGATGCCAGCCTCGCGGGCGTACCATCAGCGTCGCCAGTTTCGAACCTAGCTGATATTTCTTTCCCTCTGGACTTTCGTAGCCGATCGTTCCTTGAATCGCGTCGCGCAAATTGTGCTGACCTTCAATGCTGTTGCTCCAAGTCGGCGTATTCGAGTCTTCGAAATCTGCCATGTAAACGCTGGCCCCAGAGTTCAGGGCGTTGATGATCATCTTGCGATCGACGGGGCCGGTGATCTCGACGCGACGGTCGAGCAGGTCTTTGGGGATGGGGGCGACCTTCCATTCTTTCTTGCGTAACGCAGCCGTTTCCGGCAGAAAATCTGGAAACTTGCGGTTATCGATATCGCGCTGCACCGCCTGGCGGCGCGCCAGTAACTCCTGCCTTCGCGGCTCGAAGCGGGACGCAAGCTTTTGCAAGAAGGCGCGCGCGTCGGGCGTGAGAATGCCGGTTTCGATTTCTGACAGGACCTTACTTTCCGCGGTGGGATTCGCAACAGACGTCGGGTTCATGAGCAATATGATAGTCCGTTCTAAGGCGTGTTTGCAGACGCAATTGCGCGCACTGGGTCATTTTGACCTACTGGGCCGGGGCGGACAGCGCTGTTTGTCCTAGAGGCCAAATCGGGGTCTACTGCACCAGGACGCAATACTTTTTGGAGCGTGGCAAATATGACGAACTCGAATGGAAATCGCGACGATTGGCAGACGAATCCTCGGTGGCGCGGTATCACGCGCCCTTACACGCAACAAGATGTTAATCGCCTGCGAGGCTCATTCCAGATCGAGCACAGTCTGGCGCGCCATGGCGCAGAGCGTCTATGGAGTCTGCTGCATAATCAGACCGAGCCCTTTATTGCCGCGCTCGGAGCGGCCACCGGCAACCAGGCCGTGCAGCAAGTAAAGGCTGGATTGAAGGCCATCTATATCAGCGGTTGGCAGGTTGCGGCCGACGCCAACAATGCCGGCCAAATGTATCCTGATCAGAGCCTCTATCCCGCGGACAGCGTGCCCAACCTGGTGCGCCGCGTCAATCAGGCGCTCATGCGCGCCGACCAGATTCATCACGCCGAGGGCAAGAACGGAATCACCTGGTTTGCGCCCCTGGTCGCCGACGCCGAAGCCGGATTCGGCGGCAACCTCAACGCTTTCGAACTGATGAAGGCGATGATAGAGGCGGGCGCCGCTTGCGTTCATTTCGAGGATCAACTTTCTTCGGCCAAAAAGTGCGGCCACCTTGGCGGCAAAGTGCTGGTGCCGACGACCGAGGCCATCCAGAAGTTGGTTGCGGCGCGGCTCGCCGCCGACGTGATGGGTGTTCCGACACTGATCATGGCGCGCACCGATGCTGACAGCGCCACGTTGCTGACCAGCGACATTGATCCACGCGATCGCGAATTTGTCACCAAACAGCGCACCGTTGAAGGCTTCTATCACATTAAGAGCGGGCTGAATTCTGCCATCGCCCGCGGACTGGCTTACGCGCCTTACGCGGATATTTTGTGGTGGGAAACGTCAAAACCCGATCTTGAGGAGGCGCGGCAATTCGCCGAGGCGATCCACAAAGAATTCCCGGGCAAGTTGCTGGCCTATAACTGCTCGCCCTCTTTCAACTGGAAGAAGAATCTGAACGACGCGACCATCGCCAGCTTTCAGCATGAGTTGGGCAACATGGGATACAAGTTCCAATTCATCACGCTGGCGGGGTTCCATGCGCTTAACCTGGCCATGTTCGAACTGGCGCGCGGCTACAGGCAGTCGGGCATGACCGCTTATTCCCGGCTGCAGGAAAAAGAATTTCTGCGCGAGCAGCAGGCCGGTTATGAAGCGGCGAAGCACCAGCGCTTCGTCGGCACAGGATACTTTGATTCGGTGCAGCAGGTCATCACCAGCGGCAGCACTTCAACGGCAGCGCTCCATGGCTCGACCGAAGAGGCGCAGTTCACGGATGTGGTCGATGCGCTAAGCATGGCATCGGGCATGACCAGCCCTGCGAATATGAGCGACGCATCTCTGCCGGATGCGTCAATGATGACGAATCGCTGGGAGGAATCCGATGAGCTGATGCCGTCGGGGGACTAAACAGAAAAAGCAAAGGAAGGAAAGGGCAACGATTTAACTCTCAGTTGCGGGTTGCTAGATGAAGAGCAGGGCGGCGCTCTGCCCGCTGAACCCTTTGGGTCGTTAAGCTAAATCTAAGCTTGTTGCCCTGATTTAGCTCGTTCCCGCTTACCTTCGCGCAATTGCGCCGCGGTAAAGGCAGAGCCGCAGGTGCCGCATCTCCAACTGGTCGATGCCGTGGTCATGAAGCCGGTCCCATCATTCTTGGTCGGCGGCTGATTTCCCCGCATAGCCAGAACCAACTCACCGCCGCATGCCGAACATTCCCGTTTTTGCATAGCTCCCGTTTAAAGACTCGTCCAAAGATGGGCCACACCGTCTGTCGCGTCCCCAACCTGATTCACTCACTCTACTATGTCACAGATATCGGGAAAGAACCGATCAATATTGACCGGTGATAATCGCCGCAGGAAGCCACAAGCAGCCGGTCTTATTGTCCGTATGTGAGCTATCTTGCTCACACCCGAGAACTCGCGTGCTTCATTATCGAACCTCGAGCGAACCCCGAATCGACCCTGAAAATTCTCACCATTAGCGCACGATCTCAGCGCGGATGAACGGAGATCAGCCCGCTCAACCGGGAAGGTCAAGATTATGGCTTTAATTCAACCTCTCGAAGTCTGATCGTGGTGAGTGTTCTCTTGAGGCTGGTGAAGCGCTTCATCCCCATGCAGTCATCCATTCAATCAATCTTGAACGGAGTAGTTGTTCGCGACAAAATCAATTCCGCCCGACTTGCTAGTTCTCACGCTGAGCAGTTTTGACCATTCACCAACCAGCAGGACACATATAAGAACAGATGGCTATTCCGTGCTTCTTGCGAAGAACGTTGCCACGCTATCTGGAGGACTGGAAAACGGAGTGGAATATGCTTGGAATCATATTAGTCGTGATTTTGGTCTTAGCTCTCTTTGGTCCACTACCAAGATGGTCGCACAGCCGAGAATGGGGCTACGCCCCGATCGGCGGCCTCGGGCTGGTCCTCTGCATCGTTATCATTCTGCTGGTTCTTGGCCGGATTTGATCGTCAGGCGGGTCTGCAGCCGGCTGGACGCCGGTGTACACTCTTATCAGAATCGCGAGGTGATCGATCCAGACTGCCTCTGGAAATTGTCCGCAACCGCCTGCAAGGTTCGCATACCTCGATGCTAAGGACTCGTTGGACTAGCCCCAGGAACACATCGCCGGCGTTCGGCAGTGGCATTCACTGGCGCGTTCTCTCCACGCGCGTCGTCGCCCTTTTGTTGATGATCGTTTTGTGCAACCGCCCTTCTTTCGCTTATTCCGTTTTGACGCATGAAGAGATCATCGACCTGCTGTGGGCTGACGAGATCCGCTCCCTGTTGCTCAAGAAATATCCGGGTTTGACCGACGATCAAATTAAAGAGGCGCACGCCTACGCCTACGGAGGCGCCGTCATTCAAGACCTAGGCTATTACCCGTTCGGCAGCAAGGAATTCAGCGACCTTGCCCACTACGTGCGCACCGGAGACTTCGTTCGCGAGCTCTTGCTGGAGGCCCAGGATGTAAACGAATACGCGTTTGCGCTGGGCGCGCTAGCCCACTATTCGTCGGATATCACTGGCCATCCGACGGTGAACGCTTCGGTTGCGATCGAGTATCCGAAGCTGCGCAAGAAATATGGCAAGTCCGTGACCTACGCCGAGGACCATACCGCCCACATCAGAATCGAGTTTGGCTTCGATATGGTGCAGGTGGCGAAAAACCGTTATGCGTCCCAGCAATACCACGACTTCATCGGATTTCAAGTGTCGAAGCCGCTTCTGGAGCGAGTCTTTCCGGTCGTTTACGGAGTGCAATTGAAAGACGTGATTGCGCACGAGGATTTGGCGATCGGGTCCTATCGGTTCGCGGTTAGCAGGCTGATTCCGGAAATGACCCAGGTGGCGCTCAAGAGCCGGAAAAAGGAAATCATGAAGGAGCAGCCCGACTTCGCGAAGAAAAAATTCCTATATCAGCTGTCGCGCACCGCCTATGAAAAGGAGTGGGGAAAGGATTACACGAAGCCTGGTTTCGGCACGCGCATCCTGGGGCTACTTTTCCGCTTCATGCCGAAAATTGGTCCCTTCAGGGGCTTGGGCTTCAAAAATCCGACTCCGCACACGGAAGACCTGTACTTCAAAAGCGTCAATGCCACGGTCGACCAGTATCGAACTTTCCTGCACGAAGTTGCCGCGGATTCTCTACGGCTCCCAAATTGCGATCTGGACGACGGAAAAGTAACCGCGCCCGGCGAATACTCGCTCGCCGACGATACCTATGCCATGTTGCTGCAGCAGTTGGCAGACCGGAAGTTCGAAGGCATAACGCCGCAACTCCGCGCTAATATTGTCACCTTCTATTTCGAACCTTCCGCCGGGATCGACACGAAAAAAAGTGAGACCGATCGCGAGAAGCTGGAAACAGACTTGGACCAATTGAAGTCACTGTCGCCAACAGCTGCAAGTGGGACTAGCCAGCGGAATGACCCCAGTCCGGCCGCAAGTAACCCTGCCATGTGCAGCGTCGGGCAGTAGAGATCCGGTCGACGGAAATCCAAGGTAAGGGCAGATCAGGCCTGCATCACCCGATAGTTCGGGTGACGCATACGCTTGAGTCTGTGGAAATAGCTCGATTAACGGGCTAGAGCCCGTCCCGTGGCGGCTTTATGCGATCGGGTCACGGCGTTCGAGGAAAGGACTAAAAAAAAACTACGCACTAACGCGCACGGACACGAGTTCCGGGTTGCAGTGCGAGTTTTGCATGGATTTGACCGCATCTTCCGCCGTAAATCTTCCCATAACCAGAGCCAGTTTACGATCGGTTGTGGTCTGAATGGGGAGTCGATCAACGCGCAGCACATATTGAGGAGCGTGGGCGCCGCCGCGGTTCACCTTCACAACAAACTTGATGTTTTTCATGATTCCTTTCAGGTTCTTCGATGTGTTTTATTGCGTTAACACGATCCCTGACCGGCTGGGGGTTGCCATCGGAAATATCCCCAGCCATTCACCAGCGCCGTGAGTCACACTCCTCCGCGAAAGCGAAGAGGAGATAATTATCAGATGGTCTAGTTAGTGGACCTGAAAGAGTAAGTAACTAACTGCTCAACATCAATGCTAGGCTTGTATGCCGCGATTGTCAAGCTTTTCGCGTGGGGCGCGCTCAGCACGCGCTACATTCCAAACCGTTTATGCTACGCCGGAGATGTTGGTCAAGCTCGATGAGCAGCACCAAACATCGCTGCAAGAAGCAAAGCAGCGCTCCCGTAAAGCTGAGCATCCAAAGGACTGCGCGAGTAAAAGCATGGCCAAAAGGATGTCCATCTTCGATGAGCAATACCGGGTGGTTGCCGTCGAGGGCGATCGTTTGCTGATCAAGGGAGAGATCAGCGGCACCGTGCTCGTAATCGTCAATCCTCAGCCCGAGAGTCCCCTTTCAGCCGACGACTATCCGCTGGGGAAACTAATCGCGCTGACCGACCCCTCTACGGCGCCTCTGAATTAAGCGGGAAAGACAGAGGCAGGAAAATCAGCCAGAAGCGGGAAAGGCAGGACAGACTGGATTAGGAAATATAGGAGTTCATCGAGAATGCACGAAGAATCAGGGTTTTCCTGTCTTTTCCAGCTCCTGCTTCGTGGCAGCCCGGCAGGGATTCGAACCCCGATACGCAGCTCCAGAGGCTGCAGTCCTACCGTTGAACGACCGGGCTGTGCCAGAATTCTAAATCATTTTGCGGGGACTGCAAAACCGCACACTCCAGGCTGTCGGATCGCAGACCGCTTTGACGGCTATAAACAATCCCCGCCAGACCGGAGTTAGAATTACTGACTGAGGATTAAAGGAGTCGCCATGCCTACCACTGAGGTTTTCCCGCCAAGCGTGATCCCAGCCGAGACCGATTACGCGGAGATGGCGCGCCGTCCACTGGAGGCCGAGCAATGCGCTCTTATCATCGTAGATATGCAAGAGAAATTATTGCCTCCGATCTGGGAAAAACAGCGGTTGATGCGCAATGTGCAACTGCTGATTCGGCTGGCAGGAATTCTTAAGATTCCGGCGGTGGTGACGACACAATACGCGAAGGGCTTGGGCAGCACGGTGCCGGACATTGCGAGTTTGCTGCCGGATACGCCTTCCATCGACAAGCTGATGTTCTCCTGCTTTGGCAGCGACGTGTTCTGCTCGTTACTGAAGCGGTTGCCCGGCCAGCGCACCACTGTTTTGCTGTGCGGCATGGAAACGCACATCTGCGTGATGCAGACCGCGTTGGGCGCGCTGCGCGATGGCTACATGGTGCACGTGGCATCCGATGCGGTCAGCTCGCGCACAGAATTGAATTGGCGCGTCGGATTGGATCGCATGCGCGCCGCGGGCGCGATTTTGTCGTCGGCCGAAATGATGATTTACGAGTTGCTGCGTTCGTCGGGCGCGCCCGCATTTAGAGAGCTGCTGCCCTATTTGAAGGGATGACGGGGATTGTGTCGAAATTAGTGCTGGTGTGTCGTGTGCGCCAGTATTCGGTAATATCCTGTGAGATGCTCTTTCTGGTGAAAACGCGACCGGACCCCGAATTCATTCCTAGCTCAAGCGAAGCTCGATGAATGCGATTCGCTGCAGCGCCGTGCTGTTTGACATGGATGGCGTGCTTATCGACTCGACTCCGGCGGTGGCGCGAGTTTGGACTCGTTGGGCGATTCAGCGCGGTCTTAATCCGGACAAAGTCGTTCAAATGGCGCACGGGCGTCCGAGTCGAACTACGATCCGCGAATTGCTGCCCGAGGCAAACATCGATCTCGAAGATCGCGAAGTCGAACGCCAGGAGCTAGCCGACCTTGACGGTGTGGTTCTGCTGCCAGGTGCGCGAGAACTTCTGGATAGCCTGCCTCCCGATCGCTGGACAATCGCCACTTCCTGCACGCGCGCCTTGGCCGAAGTGCGTTTACAAGCTGCGGGCCTGCCCATACCCAAAAATATGATCACATCGACCGATGTCAAGACTGGGAAACCCGATCCCGAGCCTTACCTGAAGGCGGCGGCGAAACTCGGATTTGCCGCGTCCGATTGCGTGGTCGTCGAAGACGCTCCCGCCGGAGTTCGCGCGGGCAAGGCCGCCGGCGCGAGCGTGATTGCGCTCCTCACTACCATGAGCCGGCGCGACCTCGAAGACGCGGGCGCTGATTGGATCCTGCATAATTGCGCCGAGATCACAGCGTCCTGTGATCAAGACCACAGCCTTCGGTTGAAGCTCGGAATGTAAAAGCGAGTGTTTTCAAGAAGACGATTGCGCCGGGCCACACGCTCAACTAGAATCCTCACTTTCTTATTTTCTTAGAGCTTGCCGCAGCCGGTGCCCGCGAAAACAAGAGTAATACGAGTGCTTCCAAATCGTTCTGGTAACGGCAGAAGAAATCGGCATCGAGGTAGGGTCTCGTGATCATTGGCGTTCCGAAGGAAATTTATCCGGGCGAGCGGCGGGTGGCGCTGGTGCCGGCCGTCCTCCCGACCCTGACCAAAGCGGGTTTCGAGGTCCACGTGCAAGCGGGAGCAGGCTTTGCCGCCGGCTATCCCGATGCGCAATACGCCGAGAAGGGCGCGAAAATTGTCGCCGATCGCGGCGCTATCTTTGCCGCCGCTGACATCATTGTTCAGCTCTTGGGTTACGGCGCCAATGATATTAATGGCCAGGAGGATATCCCGCTTTTTCGGCGCGATCAAATCCTCGTCGGATTTTTGCGTCCGTTCGGTTTGTTCGACGTGCTGCAGCAGATTGCGCAAACCGGCGTGACCGCGTTTACCGTCGAACTGATGCCACGCACCACCCGCGCCCAAAGCATGGACGCGCTTTCGTCGATGGCGACCGCCTCCGGATACAAGGCGGTGCTGATGGCCGCTGACGCTCAGCCGCGCATTTTTCCTATGCTCACCACCGCCGCTGGCACGGTGACTCCCGCTCGCGTATTTGTAATCGGCTGCGGAGTCGCCGGGCTGCAAGCGCTGGCAACCTCGCGCCGCTTGGGCGCGGTGATCTCCGCCTACGATTTAAGGCCGGCGGCGAAAGAGCAGGTGCAGAGCCTCGGCGGCCGTTTCGTCGAACTCCCCATCGAAGCGGAAGATGCGCAGGACGCTCGCGGCTACGCGCGCGCGCAGGATGAAGACTTCTATCGCCGTCAGCGCGAGTTGCTGGGAAAAGCGGTGCAGGAAAGTGATGTAGTAATCACGACGGCGGTAATTCCTGGGAAAAAAGCGCCGGTGCTGGTGACGGAAGAGATGATCAAAGGCATGGCGCCGGGCTCGGTGATCGTTGATCTCGCCGCTGAACGCGGCGGCAACTGCGACGTTACCGAAGCGGGCAAGACCGTCGTCAAGCACGGCGTGACGATCATCGGAGAGATCAATATGGCCAAAGGCGTGCCCTATCATGCCAGTATGATGTATGCCCGCAACGTCACCTCCTTTTTGACTCATCTAATAAAAGATCAAAAGTTGAATTTAAATCTGACCGACGAAATCGTGCGCGAAACTCTGCTGACGCGCAACGGCGAGATCGTGAATGCGCGAATCCGCGAATTCTTAAAGCTGCCTGCGCTCGTCGCCGAGACTGCGTGAGAGAGTCGGAGGGAACAGAAGATGAACAACGGTTCGAACTTGATCGACGCACTCTTTATTTTTGTCCTCGCTTGCTTCATAGGGTTTGAGGTGATCCGGCGGGTGTCGCCGCTGCTCCACACTCCTTTGATGTCGCTCACCAACGCGCTCGATGCGATCGCCGTGGTGGGAGCGATCGTGCTGGTCGGTGAACACAAGAGCACGCTCTCCGCCGTTTTTGGATTCATCGCCGTGGTCGCTGCCACCAGCAACATCGTGGGCGGCTTTTTTATCACCGACCGCATGGTGAAGATGTTCAAATCCAGCCGGCCCGCGGCTAAACCGGCGGCTAACCCGGTGGCCAAATAATGCCCGCTGAATTCGCCGGAGGCCAGGTCGTCATCGAGCTCCTATATCTCGTCGCGAGCGTGCTTTTTATTTTCTCGCTCAAGTGGATGAGTTCTCCGACCACCGCGCGCCACGGCATCTGGGCGGGCGAGATCGGCATGTTGCTCGCGGTTTGCGGCACGCTGTTACACCACGGCATCGTGGACTACAAGCTGATCGGCATCGCGCTCGTCCTCGGAACGATCATCGGCGTTCCGCTCGGCAATGTGGCGATGACGGCGGTGCCGCAGCGAACCGCGCTCAGCCATGCATTCGGCGCGCTCTGCGTGACTCTCGTAGGCTCGGCCGAATTCTACCTGCGCTCGCCCGGTATCTCGCGCTTCATGATGGCCGTCTTATCCCTAGAAGTTATTCTCGGCGGATTAACCGTAACCGGCAGCTTGATGGCTGCGGGCAAGCTCCAGGAAATCTTGCCGCAGCGGCCGCTCACATACAAAGGCCAGAATCTCGTCAACTTTGCACTGCTCGCCGGAGCCGTGGCCATCGCTGTAACTCTGGTGCGGAATCCCGGCGCCCAATCGTTATTTCCGTTCATGATCCTGATTGCGTTGGCCTTCGGCGTCCTGCTGATCATCCCCATCGGCGGCGCTGACATGCCAACCGTCATCTCACTGTTGAACGGTTATGCGGGCTTGTCGGCGGCGGCCATGGGTTTTGTCCTCGGCAGCAAACTGCTGATTATCGCTGGCGCGCTCGACGGTTCGTCAGGCCTGATTCTGTCGATCATCATGTCGAAGGCTATGAACCGATCGTTCACCAACGTTCTCTTCGGAGCCTTTGGCCAGGTGCAAACTTCGCACGCCGCGGGCGAAGAAGCGAAACCTGTTCGCAGCGCGACTCCGGAAGAAGCCGCAGCTATTCTTTCCGCGGCGAATCGGGTGATCGTCGTCCCGGGATACGGAATGGCGGTAGCCCAGGCGCAGCACAAAGTCCGCGAACTTTATGATGCGCTGACTAAGCGCGGCATCGACGTTCGCTTCGCTATTCATCCGGTTGCCGGACGCATGCCCGGCCACATGAACGTGTTACTCGCCGAGGCCAATATCCCCTACGACCGTCTCATCGAGATGGACGAGATCAATGGCGACTTTCCTCAAACTGATGTTGCCCTGGTAATTGGCGCCAACGATGTTACTAACCCCGCCGCGCGCTCCGATGCCTCGAGCCCTATCTACGGGATGCCCATTCTCGACGTGGACAAATCCCATACCGTAATGGTGATCAAGCGCAGCATGAATCCTGGCTTTGCGGGCATTGATAACCCCCTTTACTATCTCGATAACACGCTCATGCTGTTTGGAGATGCCAAAGCATTTGTCGGGGGAATCGTCCGCGAACTCGGCGGGGGACACGGTTAATCGCTGGGCGGGAAAAAAAATCCGGCGGGCTTGAGCGTTGCAAGGGAATTCGCAAAACCGGCTGCCCGCCCCGCGTTTGGTTAGGCGGCTTTCTTGGTTTGTCTGATCTTAGCCCAACGTGCTTTTTGAGCCAGAGAAATTCTACGGCGTCCGGCTGCGGAAAGAATGCGCTTGCTCCGCGGAGCCGTTACAGCGTGCACTGCTGCGCCCGTGCCTCGGGAAAGCTTTTCGAGAACTGCAATCGCTTCTCCCAGTTTCTGGACTTGGTTCTGAGCATCACGGCGTTCCTCGCGGAGCCGGTCAATCGCCTTTGCAATGTTTGTCATCAATACCCCCTCGGGTAACTACCGTCGGTCATTGTATTACTAACTTCTCGGTTCTGTCAGAATTTAATTTGTCTGTTCCGAGGCAGTTTACAGCCAGCGCGAGTAACGAGAAATTGACCTGAGAAATGACCGCATAACATCGACAATGACCCGGGGTAACTATTCTGCTATTCGCAGGCCGCAGAGAGTCATCCGAGGGAGGGTAACAATCCGGACGATCCGAACAAGAAGAGGGCGCCAACCGCGAGGCTATAGAGCGCTGTAAGTGCAGTGACCACAAACTGAAAAAGCGGCAGCCGCGAACTTAATCCGAATAGACCTACCGCCGACGCCGTCATCACCGTATTCATCACCAGCAGCCCTGCGATAAACATTGCCAGCCCGATAAAGCCCTTGGCCATCCCGCCCAGGTTAGCCGCCAATAGGAAGATCATTAGTTGACTGGGTGTTTCTGCGCCGAGGCCGTGAATAACCCCTATCAAGAGCACGGATTTGGCAGTGTAATTCCACGTCTTATCCGCCGGGCGCGGGATCTCGTGATCGTGCCAATAACTCTTTATCTTCCAATTGAGCCAGCGCACGGAGCCAGCCATAAGGTGAAAGCGGCTGCGCGGCGCCGGTTTACCGGTGAAGAGCGATCCCAGAACATAGACCCCAAGGATGAGTAAGGTCAGCCCGACCAACCGCTCGGCAATGCCATCGATGCCGTGCGGCAAAGAAAGCTGGAAGACGATGACTGCGCTCCCCAGAGCAGTAACCGTCGCGGCGTGACCGAGCGCATAGAGCAATCCTAGCCGCATCCCGCGCCAGCGATCGGACTGAACGCTGGTGATATCGGAGATAGCGGCTATGTGGTCATAGTCGAACCCATGACGGAAGCCAAGTATGGCGGCCGACAGGAGAGCTAGTTCAAGGCTGTTCGGCGTGACATTCATGGATGCATATCGATTAAGCCAGAATTTGGTATTGTTCCACATGCGGCGGAGAATCGGAAATCCCGCCGCCCAACATTCCAGACCGAACGCAACTGGCATAGTCGCGCCCCGGGTCAGTGGCGTTTCTTTTCGCCTCTTTTGCAACGATTTGCAGCCGACGGTCTGCCTCGCCCAGGGCCCCGCGTCTAAGTAATTGAGACTAAAGAATAATAATGTCGCTTACCTGGAAAGCGAATTGCACTATACACCCCCGATGGAGTGTCTTTGGACCAGGTCGAGGACGACGCGGACACACATGACTGGCGCCACGATCAAAATCGCTTGCGTGCTGGCCACGGTCGTGTTCCTGGCAAGTTTCAGCTGCGTCCTTGCCTGGTGTGCCGCGACCTCTGCCTCGCGCGTCGGCGCGGACCGCCCGTCACTCATGCAATTCGAAGAAACGCTGCGCCGCGTGCCCGCCCACATCTCGGAGTTTTCTCCCCTGTCGGAGCCGCTGACCCTGCCAAAATGCAGCGAGGTTCGACCGCCGGAAGCTTTGCTGACTCCAGACCCCCTGCTGCACATGAACGATGACGAGTTCCACGTGCGCGTCAGCTTCATTGTTGGCTCCGACGGACACGTGCACAGTGCGTTCATCCTGGACAGCGGCGGACCCGAAGAAGACCAGATCGTACTCCGCGCCGTCCGCTTCTGGCGCTATCGTCCAGCCCTCTGCAATGGCGTTCCCACCGATTCCGAAGCGCGCGTAAGATTCAGCATCCGCTAGCGGACAAATTCTCCTACAATGGCAGCGGTGAGGTAGCCGTGAGTCCAGAGAATCCGAATCCTGCCGGTGGCAAGCCGGAAGATCGGGCCATTGCGCGTCAGAACGAAGAGCGGGCGGACGTTGAACGTCCGGAGGAAGCCCGCCCCAGCGAACGGGACGAGCGTAATAACAATAACAAAGACCAGATTGTTGCTGCCCAGGATGTAGAAGATTTTTTTCAGCGATTGCCCGGCAACTTTCGCTGGCCAAAGCCGAATGCTGAGGCCGTCGCCGCTGCCGTAGAGGCGATCCAACGCATGTCAGGCAGTGTCGCCGCTGAAAACCTGGCGGCGGCTGCCGCGGTTTCGGCGGACGATGGGGAAGGAGCGAGAACCGCCTGTTCGGGATGTGGCGGTTCGCTTCCGGCTGGAGCGCGTTTTTGTGTCTGGTGTGGAATCCCTAACCAACCTGTTGCGGGTGATACTCCGCTTTCGCCGCGGACTTCTGCCGGCCAGCATCACATTCACCATCACTACCATCATTTTGCCGACGGACGCGGTACGTCGTCCGCTGCCCCGGCAGCCGAGTCCGAGCCGTCGGTCGCTCGCGGCCGCGCTCCAGGCTCGTTAGGCACCTCGACCGGTGGCCGCGCGGAAGCCGCCGCACGTCAGGTCGTTCAGGACTGGGCGCAGGCGTGCAACACCAAGCACATCGACGATCTGCTCGAACTCTACGCCGCCGACGCTACCCTCATCCGTTCGAGCGTACCGCCCGTTCGCAGTTTGCCCGCCATTCGTGAATTTCTCGTCTCGCTGCTCGAAGCCGGGCTGGGCGATGTCGAGATGGAATCGCTGCGCGTCGAACTGATGGGCGACATTGCGCTCGATCTTGGCCGCTGCAAAATGCTCGTGCCCGTGGCGATGGGGAAGCGACGCGAGGAGCGCGGAAAATATCTGATCGTCCTGGTGCGACAACCTGCCGGCACATTTAAGATTCTCGCGGATTGTTGGTCGTCCGATTTAGCTCTCAGCGCGCCGCCAACCGATCCCGCGGCTCGCCGCGGAGGCGAATCCATTCCGGCCGTTCGTAAGACTCGATAAGGAGTGTTCACTGGCCGGTAGTCGTGAGTCGATTGCCACGACCAACGACCTCCTACCAACTAAAACCCCGATCCTCGCGGATCGGGGTTTCGAGCAGTAGTCTCGACTCCAACTATTGTCCAGTTTGCCGTGTCGTAAACAGTTGCCGATAACTCAGACTTTCCACGTCTTTGAACATCGGCGTGCCCGGTGGCAGACCCGCCGGCAGCGTGAAGTCCGAGTCGAAGATGTAGTTACGAGTAGGCGGTTGATACACCGAGTATGCGCAGCACTTGAATACGCCGGTATTGTAGGTTGCGTAGAACAAGCTGACCAGTGAACCTCCATAGTTCAGCGTGGCTCCGGTTGAGTTCCAATCCTCCAGGAAGCGCAGGAAGTTGTGTATTCCACCGTCGGTGCCGAAACCGTAGTCGGTGGCGTTCTCCCATGACGGGAAGGGGAAGGCCATATTCTTCCCAGCAGCGATCGCCACTCGATAGTAGGTGGTAGAACCCGGCCGGTTTCCTTGCGCGAGCGTCGGTGAATTGTTGCCGCCACTGTTCGGATTGCCGAGCGTGCTGTACTGATCCACCCAGTTATCGGAGAGAACCGTGACCGCGTCGGCGATGACCGCGGCCGAGGAATGGCCAGCTTTATCCGGTACGCCGGTTTGCACTCCGCTCGGCCAGAAATTGTCGCCCGAATTGCTGTTGTAATCGCCCTGTATGTATACGGGGTTTTCCGACGCCACCGTAAAACCGCCAGGATCAGCGACGGTTCCCGTGGGGCTATTCGGTACGTTGCCGAGCGAGCCATCCACCAGTTTTAAAACGTGGCGTGCTCCGCTGACCCAGTTCTTGCGAGCAACCGCACAACTCGCAATCCGGCTATTGTAGGACGCGGTACCGAACTGATCGTTCGGGTTAGCGGACACGATAAAATAATTCAGGTCGATGTTGGAGTTCGTTCCCGTGCCGTAAAAGCCTAGCCCGAGGTTGTCGGTGCCGAAGCCATCCAGCAGGTTGTCCTGATTCACATCTTCCGGAGAGATGTTCCTCCCTGACGGAATTGGCTCCAGTACTCCGTCTGGGGTGCCGGGGGCGCTGCTCGAGTTAATCACGTCCTCAAGCCCCGAGTCGCCACTCTTGGTAAACGTAGTGCCGAATAAATTCGGGTTGGGCAGCATTCCGCGGCGATCCGAGTAATACAACACATATCCGTTCTGCGCGGCCGAATCCACACTTGCGCCGCTGCTGCCGATCGCTCCGTTCAGCCAGCGGTTCAGGTTGCCCACGTCGATCTCAACGGCGTTCATAATGCCGTTGGAGGTGCAGGTATTATCTGCCGCGGTAGTGCTCGACCAGACCGTATCGCGAGGCTCGCCTTCGCGAGCATCGTAAAAGTTTATGGGATACCAGTTGAAGCGCGTGCGGCTCTCTGCCGCCAACGAGGAAGTCCCCGGCGAAGTTGCCATTGCTGAAGTGGTAACGCCAAACTCCCAGATTTTTGAGGCTGCTAATGACGCCGTATCGGTCAGAACTTGCGGCGGGGTGGCGCTCCATGCTTTGCAGTAAGTGGTGCCAGACACTACCGTTGTCGCGGTACATGTCGGGGCTGTTCCCGTGACCGCGCCGTTGCCTGTGACCCCGACGGTACCCAGCGCTGTTTCGGCGGCGGCCAGACCAGCCAATGAACTGGCAAACGTGTCGTTGGTGTTAGTGACGCGGTCAGCCGGTTCCTGCAACAGCAGAATCGCATTCGGATTGATCGGATTTGTACCAGCGGCTGGCGCGCTGCCGCCGT
>DATBYM010000023.1:0-31139 GCA_036513715.1 Terriglobales bacterium | reverse complement strand
CCGATTACGCCTGGTTCGACGGGTACTCGCGCGTTCTGCTCCGACGAAACTGGCGTGATTCACTACAACACCGGCGGCACCCAGATCGGTGAAACCGATGCGCTGTGCGAAGCCGTTACGACCGTCCTCCAGTAGTTTGGGGATGATTCGAATGAGGGGGGAAGCAATAGCTTCCCCCTTTTTTTTTTCAGAACGAGGGATCAGCACCTAAATCGGATCACGCGATGACCATACAAACGCCATCCGGCCAACGTGCTCCCGGAAGCCGCCTGTCAGACGGCTTCTCCTCAATCGAGCTTTTCGTTGTCATTGCCGTCATAGCGATCATTTCTTCACCCGCCCACTCAATACCTTCGCTTTCGCCCCGCCCCACGCTCAATTCGCCTGTTTCTGTCGCCACCACCGGCCAAAAAAAGTCACCTTTTGCAGCCATCTCAAGTTGCGATATAGTCCCTTCTGGCACAGCACCGGGACAACGCGGCGTATCTCCCTGCGCATCATAGTGATGCGTTAGTGTGTTCCAAAAGTAAACTGAGTGGTCCGATTTGGAACGGTCCTTGCTCCTATCCCCGGCGTACCCCGCCAGGGCGTACAAAGGAAATTCCGACATTCGCTTCAAGGAGAAACAATGAATAAGAAACAGAAGGGCTTCTCGTTAATCGAGTTGCTCATCGTCGTGGCGATTATTTTGATCATCGCGGCGATCGCAATTCCGAACCTGCTCCGCGCCCAGATGGCCGCTCACGAATCTTCGGCTGTCGGCTCGGTCCGCACGATCGTGACTTCGCAGGTGACGTATCAGTCCACGTGGGGCGTCGGCTTCGCCAACGGCCTTACGATTCTCGGCACGCCAGCCGCTGGCTGCGCCGGTGCAACAGCAGCTATATCCTGCTTGATCGATCCAGCTCTGACCACCGGTCTTAAGAGCGGCTACAACATTAATACCGCCGCAGCGGGTGGCGCAGGCACCGCGTCTTCGCCGAACACCACGTTCGGAGTTGATGCCTGGCCGATTACGCCTGGTTCGACGGGTACTCGCGCGTTCTGCTCCGACGAAACTGGCGTGATTCACTACAACACCGGCGGCACCCAGATCGGTGAAACCGATGCGCTGTGCGAAGCTGTTACGGCCGTCCTCCAGTAGCTTGGGGATGATTCGAATGAGGGGGGAAGCAATAACTTCCCCCCTTTTTTTCAGACAGAAGGATTCAGGAATTGAATCGGAGCACGCAATGACCATACAAGCACAATCCGACCGATGTGCTCCCCAACGGCGCCCGTCAGGCGGCTTTTCCCTAATCGAGCTTCTCGTTGTCATTGCCATAATTCTGATCATTGCCGCCATTGCCATTCCGCAATTGCTTCGTGCGCGCATCGCAGCCAACGAAGCGGCGGGGGCGGAAACGGTTCGCACCATCACCACGGCGGCGATGGCTTACAATTCAACCTGGGGCAACGCTTTTCCCCCGTCGCTCGCCACACTGGGTGGCTTGGCGGGTGCCTTGGCAACTTGCGATCAGGCGGACCTGATGGATCCAGTTGTAACCACCGCTCCGAATCAGAAAGGCGGCTTCACCTTTGCGTATACGGCGGTCGGCGCTCCGGTCACGCCTCCGGCTGGTTGCGGCGCTGCGGGCAGCAATGCATACCTCGTCTCCGCAACCCCCGTCATATACGGCGTCACCGGCATACGCAGCTTCTGCAGTGACGAGCCGGGAGTCATTCATTACGATACCGCCGGCCAGACGCCGGCTACTCAATCCGAATGTGAAGCCTTGCCCCCGCTACAGTGATTCCTTGCGTCTGCCTGATTCAGCCGCACACCCGATGACACAGACGCACACGGCGTCTGCTCCGCTCTCAAGAGACGGCGTCGCGCAAGCCAATCCCTGGGTCTCGTCCGCGCGTTTTCTTGTTGCATGGTCGTCTCCCGTCTTGATGGGTTTCTACCTGAAGTGGTACATGATGGCCGATCAGAACGGCTTCGCCCGTCAAGCCCAGTCCATGGGCCTTCGCTCTTTGAATTTCTTCGAGCGCATCAGCTTTTTCCGGGGGGAGCTCCTCTTCGGCGCCTTGATCATTCCTCTGGTCCTCTTGATTGTGAATCGTTACTTGCGCCCTCGCTGGTCGGCCATTCTCTCCGGGGTATTCAGCTTCGCGTTCTCTTTGCTGCTGGGAATCCAGCTGCTCTCTCTCAAGGAGTTTGGCCGCTTCAGTTCGCTCCGCATGATCGTGGTTGGTTTGCACTGGGCCTGGCACGAACCCGGCTCCAACGCGCAATACTTGCTGTCCAGAGAATTCCTCGCCACGCTGTTGTCTCTGATCGGTATCGTGGTTGCGATCGCATGGGCCGTCCGGAACTTCGGTCGCGCCAGCTCCGCGCGCGCCGCCTTCGGTTGGAAGACGGCGGGTGAGGTCTTCGTATTCGCGGTGGTCGCCGTCCTGACGCTTTCGATAAAGTCCGACGCTCCCGCATCGCCCTATAACCAGAGCAGCATGGTCAGGGCCGTCAGTTCACTCTGGAAGGAAAATGCTGTCGAAACAGGAGAATTCAGCGGTCTGGATCTCCAACGTTCAGCGGGTCTCACCAGCGCCGATTTATCTGGGCTTCCGACTGCGGATCTGATCGCCCGTTATCGTCAACTTGCCCACGCTCCCGTTCCCGAAAGAGATCCTCGTTATTTTGGCAAAGAGGCTGGCGCGAACGTCCTGTTTTTCATTTTAGAGACGACGCCTGAGAAGTACCTTCCGGTAGCTGAAGATATCAAGCAATTCCCGAACTTCAGCCGTTTACAGCAAAATTCGTTCCTCGGCACACGACACTACACTACCTTCCCGATCACGCGAGCCGCCGTCTTCTCTCTGTTCAGTTCCTGGTATCCGATTGATGATCCCAGCAGCGCGTTCGATTCACCGGCCTGGGATTCGACGAACGATTTTCTGCGTCGCTTGAATTCCACGGGCTATCAAACCGCCGTGTTCTCCCCGCTCCGCGATCCGGGCATCCCGGACTCAGCACTCTTTACCGCGGTCGGTTTCGCCCGTCAGTTCTATCCGGAGGTGGCGCTCACTGGTTACAGTCAAAGCCAGTCGTGGCAGGAACAGCGAATCGCAGCGGACCTCAGCACACTCCACTTGCTCGAGGCGCAGCTTGATCAATGGATGAAGCAACGCCAGCCGTTTGCCGCGGCGTTCCTGCCCCAAATTGCGCATTCACCCTATCCCGACGGTAAGTCCGGGAATACTGCGGCTGAGCTCCAAGCGCGCGGCCAAACCATCCTGCGCACAGAAGACGCCTGGCTGGGCGAACTCATAGACCTGTTACGGAAAGACGGCCAGCTCGATAATACGATCATCGTCTTGTTGGGCGATCACGGTTTGCGCGCCCTCTCGGAAAATCCTGATATGCGCCGCGGCACCATCGACGAAACAGCGTTTCACGTTCCGCTCCTCGTCTACGCGCCTCGGGCCCTCGATCACAGCGAAAAGATTTCCTGGCTCACTTCCCATATTGATGTTGTTCCCACGATTCTGGATCTTTTGGGTGCAAAAGATAATCGGGAATCCGAACAGGGAACAGCTATCTGGAATCCCGCACTCGCCAACCGCACCACTTTTTTCTTCGCGAAGCCCATGTTTGGCGCGGATGGATTCACCTCGCAAGGGCAATTTTTCATGTGGCACTATTTCTCCGACACGGTTTATAAGAAAAACAGCGCCGAGTTTGACCCCAGCGATATTGTCCCGCGCCGCTCTTCCGCCGCGCAGGATGTAACGGCCAGCATTGCCGCCATCGTCGCCCTCGAAAAGGCCTGGCATCGGAAGTTCTCTCGCTCCGCCCCACCACCGGAAAAGATTGTCGTGACGGCGAGCGATCACTGACCAGAACGCGCGGAGTCTCAAACCGTCAAGTTCCGGTTTCTCAGTTCTGCTAGACTGAAGGCGTGTTTATATCCGTCTTTTCAGCGATCCTCTCTACATTTTTGTCTCAGCCGCGCGACGCCCAATCCATCCTCCGGGCGCTCGAAGCCCGCTATCATCACGCCCAAACTCTGAAAGCCGCATTCTACGAACGCTACAGCGACTCCAGCAGCTCCGGCGAAGGCTCCGCCGAATCCGGCATCGTCTATTTCTCCCAGCCCGGACGCATGCGTTGGGAATACGAGTCACCGGAAAAGAAACTCTTCATCGTGGACGGCACCAACGTCTGGTTCTACGTTCCCGCCGACCGCACCGTCAGCCGCGCCAAAGTAAAAGAGAGCTCCGACTGGCGCACTCCGCTCGCTCTGCTAACAGGGAAGTCCGACCTTTCGAAACTCTGCCGCAGCATTGAAATCCTGGACCCCGCAAAAGCGCAAGACCCTGAAGACCGCCCCGGCGCCGCCGAAAACACCGTCCTGCGTTGCATCCCCAAACGCGAATCCGCCGACGCCGATGAGGAAATCCGCGCGGTCCTGCTCGAATCTGATCCTGAATCTCATCTAGTCCGTCTGATCATCCGCCAACCAGGAAATCTCGAAACCGAATTTCGCTTCGCCAACTGGGAAGAAAACCTCCCCGTTGCCGAAACCATGTTCCACTTCGCCCCACCCCAAGGCGTGACGGTAGTGGACGAATCCGCCTTAGCCAACCAAGTTCACTGAACGCATTTGTATAGCTTGCCTCGCTGGAATTCGCGCGCCACTTCCACGCGTTAGTGAAGGTAGGGGCGCTGCTTGCTGCGCCCCAACTTGCCAGGGCGTAACATCGCGCGGCGCTGGTTTTCTCTGCGCCCTTCGCGCCCCTGCGGTAGAAGTTCGCTCTTGCCTTTAGCTCTTGACTGTCAATTTCCAATTGTTGGCTTCGGCTTTATCAGCGTTTTCCTCTGTTCATCACTCGTGCCGTTGAACTCCCCGGCTCAACTCTGGCCCCCGCCCTGTTACTACTGTATTAATTCTAAACACCTTTTCTCGTCCCCCCGTGCACCCACCAACGGGTGTGCTAAACTTTGCAAGAGACGTCCCACCCGCCGGGCCGTCTATACACTCGTGGGCCAATATGTATGTAAAGTCGGAGACACCTCCGGCCGCATCTTCCAACAAGTGGAGACGGCCCAGTCCGAGGGCGAGGCGCGTCAGAAGCTCTCCGAGCAGGGCTATCACGTCTTTTCCGTCCGCATACATTTCGATTTCCTCTCGCAGCTCAGCGGCAAGACTCGCGCCAAAAAAATCGTCCTCAACGATTTCGTGATCTTTAATCAGCAATTCAATACACTCGTAAAAGCCGGCCTGCCCATCCTGAAAGCCCTGGATCTACTCGCAGAACGCGCTGCCGCTCCGCGCCTGCGGCCCGTGCTGCAAGACGTCCGCCAGCGCGTCCGCGAAGGCGCGCTACTTTCCGAAGCCCTCGCCGCGCAGGGTTCTTTTCCCCCCGTCTATGTCACCGTAATTGCCGCTGGTGAACGTAGTGGAAATCTCACCGGGGTTCTGGATCAATATATTTCCTATCTGCGGATCAGCACCGGCTTCAAAAAAGAGTTGATCACCGCGCTGATTTATCCCGCCATTCTCGTCTTCGCCGTCATCGTGACTATGACGTTCCTGGTCACCTACGCCGTCCCGCAATTCGCCAAGCTGTATCAAGATTTGGGCATCCAGTTGCCCGCCATGACCCAGATCATGCTCGACGTCGCTGTTCCTCTGCGCGATTATTTTCTCGTGTTCCTCGCGGCAGGTGCGCTCGCCGCTGCTGTAATTTATATTTGGACGCGCTCGGATCAGGGTGCGCTGGCCATCGACCGCCTGCGGCCCAAGGTCCCCGTGTTCGGGGACATCTGGCTGAAGTCGCAAATCTCGCAATTCCTGCGCACGCTCTCCACTCTGCTCGCGGGCGGCACGCCGCTCGTAGCCGGCCTGGAAACCGCTTCGCAAGCCATCGGCAGCCGCCTCATCGCCACTTCTGTCCAAAGCGCTGCAGGCAAAGTGCGCGAGGGCCGCACGCTCCATGAGAGCCTCGCCGAAACGCGTCTCATTCCAGATCTTGCCCTCGAAATGATTGAAGTGGGTGAAGCTTCCGGCGCGCTCTCCGCTATGCTCACCAGCGTCGCCGAATTTTACGAAGACGAGGTCAGCACCCGTCTGAAGCGCACCTTGATCTGGATTTCACCCGTCATTTTGGTGGTCATGGCCGTTGTGGTAGGCTTTATTTTGATATCCCTTTATCTGCCGCTCTTCTCCCTCCAGGTGGGCTCTGGCGGCTAACACTCCATGGCAACCACCACGAACAATCCGATTATTCCTGGCGGCACAGACGACGCCGCTGAACGCGAACAGGCGCGCCGCTTAGCCGAGCGCTATCGCTGCCCCTTCGTGGATCTGCGCGAGCAGCGCATTGATCCCGACCTGTTCCGCAGCATCCCCGCCGAATTAATGTTTCGCTACAAATTCGTCCCTCTCGAAGCGCACGACACCACTCTGGTCGTCGCCCTCGCCGACCCCAGCCAACTCCATCTCACCGACGAGCTTTCGCTCCTCCTCGGCAAGCGCCTGCAAATCAAAGTTGCCACTACATCTCAAATTGACGACCTCCTGAAGCGCACCGAACAATCCCAGCGCGTCCTCGACCAGGCCACCGAAGGTTTCACTCTGCAGGTCGTCAGCGAAGATGACGACAGCGACGAAAACATTTCGATGGACAAGCTCACGCGCGATTCCGGCGTCAGCCCCGTCGTCCGTCTCGTTGACACCGTAATCTTTACGGCCCTTGAACGCCGCGCCAGTGACATCCACATCGAAACGCGCCAAACCGAAGTAGTCGTCAAATACCGCATTGACGGCGTCCTGCAATACGCCATGCAACCCCTCGCCAAGGAATGGCACGCCACCATCCTTTCGCGCATTAAAGTCATGAGCGAGCTCGATATCGCTGAACGTCGCGTCCCGCAGGACGGCCGCTTCCGCGTGCGTTACAAAGGCCGCTTCGTCGATTTCCGCGTTTCCATCATGCCCTCCGTCCACGGTGAAGACGCCGTCCTCCGCGTCCTCGACAAAGAAACTCTCAGCGAAAAATTCCGCAACTTAACGCTCGATGTAGTCGGCTTCGATGGCCCCGATAAAACCCGTTTCCGCCGCTACATTCAGGAACCCTACGGTATGGTCCTCGTCACCGGGCCCACGGGCTCCGGTAAAACTACGACGCTCTACGCCGCCATCAACGAAATCAAGAACGACGAAGACAAAATCATCACCATCGAAGATCCCGTCGAATATCAGGTCCGCGGCATCACTCAGATTCCTGTGAACGAAAAGAAGGGCCTCACCTTCGCGCGCGGCTTGCGCTCCATCCTGCGTCACGACCCGGATAAAATCATGGTCGGCGAAATCCGCGACCAGGAAACCGCGCAGATCGCTATCAACTCCGCCCTCACCGGCCACTTGGTTTTCACCACCGTCCACGCTAACAATTGCACCGACGTCATCGGCCGCTTCATCAACATGGGCGTCGAACCCTACAATTTCGTATCCGCGCTGAATTGCATCCTTGCGCAACGCCTGGTCCGCGTGATCTGCGAAAACTGCAAAAAACAAGTGCAGTACGCGCCCGAAGTCCTGAAAGAATCCGGCCTCGATCCCGTCGAATGGTCCAAAGTTCCATTCTACGAAGGCGCCGGTTGCTTGGAATGCTCCGGCAGCGGCTATCGCGGACGCTCCGCCATCACTGAACTGCTCGATCTCTCCGACCACATTCGCGAAATGATCATCAATCGTCGCCCCACTTCCGAAATCAAACGCGTCGCGAAAGAAGAAGGCATGTCGTTCCTGCGCGATTCCGGCCTCGCCAAGGTCCGCGGCGGCAGCACCACCCTCCGCGAAATCAATAAGGTGACGTTCCTTGACTAGCTCCACCAGCTTGGCCAGCCAATTCTTTGAGCTAGCTCCGGTGCGGCGACTGGAGCGCTGGCTCAACGCCATGCCCCATCCTTCGGTCGTCGTGGAAATCACGTCCACCCACGTTGCCGCCGCGCATTGGTCTGCCACCGGGCGCCATCTGGAATCGCACGCCATTGAACCGCTGCCCCCTGGCGCCATCATGGTTTCGCCAGTGGATACCAACGTCGTACAGCCCGACGCCGTTCGCTCCATCCTGCGCAAAGTCTTGAGTCGCGTCCCCGCGCACAGCTCGCCGCTCGCGCTTCTGATCCCGGATCCTGTAGTTCGCGTTTTTATTTTACCGTTCGATACCTTGCCGCGCCGCGCCGACGAAGCTCTCCAGTTACTGCGCTGGCGCCTCAAGAAAAGCGTTCCGTTCGATGTGGATGAAACCGCCGTCTCCTGGATGCGCCAGACCGGCCGTCAGGGCGCGCTCGAGATCGTGACCGCCGTCGCGCGTCAGCGGATAGTCAAGGAATACGAAGATGTCCTGCAGCCCTTGGGCGCGAGCGCCGGAGTGGTTCTCAGTTCCACGCTAGGCACTCTACCGTTGTTGGGAGATGATGGCTCTACTCTACTCGTGCGCATGTCCGGCAAAACTCTGACTACCGTAATCGTTAGCGGCGGCAATCTGTGCGTCTATCGCTCCACCGAAATGTCCAGCGAAGCCGCATCCCTTGATCCCCAGTCCATGCTCGATGAAATATTTCCGGCCGTCGCTTATTTTCAAGACACATGGGGAAGCGCCCCAGACCGCGCCCTCCTGGCCGGATTCGGCGCGCGCGAAGAGGTTTTCCGCCGCGCGCTTTCGGCCGAGCTAAAGTGTCCCATCACCACTCTTTCGGAATCAGACAAGGCCCATGAACTCGGCGCCAGTGCGAAGGATTTGATCCATCAGGATCTCGATGCGCTGGTTGGCTGGATGCTCAATGGAGGTTCCTGAGCGGCCCGCGCGCCGCATGGAAACATGAAACTTCGGCTCAATCTTTCCACCACTCCGCTCGATAACAAGCGGCCCTTCCTGGCCGCTGCGGGCGCTCTGGCCGTCGTGGGCCTGCTCGTATTCGCATTGCTGGGCCACGCCGCGTACACTTCCTGGCGCTCCAGCCGCGATCTGCGCGCGGAAATTTCCCGCTGGCAAGGCGAAATTAAGATCAATCGCGAAAAGCAAGCCGCGCTCGAGTCGTATTTTCAGACCGCCCAGGCGAAACAAGTTCTGGATCGCGCCGCCTTTCTGAACTCCCTCATCGGCCAGCGCAGCTTTCCCTGGACCAAAATATTCATGGATCTCGAGCAGATCCTCCCGCCCGGCGTGCGCGTCGTCAGCATTTCACCCAAGCTCGACAACGGACGCGCACAGGTCGAGCTGACCGTCGGCGCCGAATCCGACGAGTCCAAAATTAAATTCTTGCAGAATCTTGAACGCTCCAAAGTTTTCTCGGACATCCAGGTGAAAGCCGACCGCCGCGCCGATCAGCAGTCCACCGGCGACAAAATCACCGTGCAGTTGACCGCCTGGTATTCCACTACCTGACCATGAACATGACTTGGACGATTTGGAAAAAAACGATCGCCGTCGCCCTCGCCCTGCTCCTCGCGGCGGACCTGGCCCTCGTCTATCAAGTCTGGCAATCTTCGCGCGAAGGCTCCGGCTCCTTGAGCGCCCAGCGCGACCGCCTGAAGACGCAGGCGGCCCTGTTGAAGGGCGACGTCGCCCGCGGCGAACGCATTCGCCAGGACCTTTCCGGCGAAGGCCGCGAGTACGACACTTTTTATCACACCGCTTTTCTGCCGGCCGATAGCGGTTACTCCACCATCGAAGACGACCTCGGCAGCATCGCCGCCAAAGCCAATCTGCGCAGCTCCGGCATCAGCTTTAAGCAGAAAGACCTGAAAGGCCGCGACGTCACTGAAATTGACATCTCCGATACCGTCGAAGGCGATTATCCGGCCATCATTCAATTCATCAACGGTCTCGAGCACTCCAGAAATTTCTATCTACTCAGCAATTTGCGCCTGCAATCGGCCAGCACTCCCGGCGGTGGCATCCGCTTGCAGCTCGATCTGCAGACCTATTTCAGGACCTGAGCGATGTCTAAACAAACCCAAATGTACGTGCTCATCGCTCTGGTGCTGATCGCCGCGTACGTGTTTTACGCCGAGCGCAGCTCAGGCCCCGGAATTTCTGGTGTGCTGGCTTCCGACACCACCTTTCGCCCGCTCGATGTCGAAGAGCCGCACCTGCGCCTCGATCTGCTCGATAAAATCAAAAAACTCGATTATTCCGGCTCGCACCGCAACATTTTCATTTTCGGACCTCCGCCGCCTCCGCCGAAAACCGCGGAGCAGATCGCCCGCGACAATTATCGCGCGCAAGGTCCGCACCAGCCGCCGCCCCCGCCGCCCGTGACCGTCCCGGCGCAGCTTTTCGGCTCGGCTCTGATGTCCAAGACCGGCAAGCACGTCGCATTTTTCCTTAACGGCGATGAAGTGCTGGTCGTCGAAGAAGGCTCCGTATTTCTGGATCGCTACCGGCTCGACAAGCTGGGCAACGATTCGGCTGACGTCGAGGAAACTTCCTCCGGCCGCCACGCCATCGTGCAAATGGTCCAGCCCGCCAATGGCGATTCCGGTTCAGGCGCTCCGAATTCGAATCCGAATCAGAATTTTAATCAGAATCCGAACCAATGACCGAACGCCTCATTCCCGGCGCTTTTCTCCGCGCGTCGCGCCCTTCGCGCGTCACAGTGGCCATTCTGAGCGTGTCGCGCCGCAGAGCGCACGACTCAACCTGCAATCGTGCCCGCATTTCGCCGCGCCATCGCGGTGGGGAATCCGGCTACGCCTTTCTCTTTGTCTTGGGCCTGATTCTGTTGATGATCGCCGTCAGCCTTACTGCGCTACAGATGGGCGCCACCATCCGCCGCCGCCGCATCGAGCAGGAGACCATTTGGCGCGGCAATCAATACGCCCGCGCCATCCGCCTCTACTATCACAAGACCGGCCACTACCCGCAAACGTTCGACGATCTCGTGAAGGGCATGCCTGATCTCCATTTCCTTCGGCAAGCCTACAAAAATCCCACCAACTCCGGTGACGGCTCCTGGCGCTTCATCTACGTCAACGCCGCCGGACAAATTATCGGCAGCACGAAGTACGCGAACCTCCAGCAAATGGCTCTGTTGGACGCCAATGGCGGCCAGCTCCCCACGCTCCAAGGTCAGCCCGGCCAACCGGGCCAGCCAGGCGTCCCAGTCTCCAGCCTCGCCGATGCCAGTTCCGGCGGCGCGAATTCGCAGCCACCGCAAAGCACTGCGCCCGTCCTCAACGATAATTCCACCGGCTCCACTCCGGCCGGTTACACGCCGCCCAATTCCACGCAGAACGGCTCCGCGCAGAATGGCTCGACGGACGCATCCGGAAATCCAACGTCCAACCCGCAAAATGGCCAGCCGCCGAACGGCGACAATTCTCAGAACCCTTCCAACACCCAAAATCCCCAAAACTCTCAAAATCCGCTGAACACTCTAAACTCCGGCGCGAATTCCTCCAGCCTGAATAATCTGGGCCTGCCCCAAAATAATCAGCAAGGCCTGGCAGGCCTCGGCCAAGCTGGCCTGGCCATCAATCAAGCCACGCTCGCCGCCATGGCCCTGCTCAAACCCACTGGCCCGGTGGACGGCCCCGTGCTGGGCGGTTTCCTGACCGGCGTAGGCTGCACCCAGGACTCCCCGTCGCAAAGGGTCTATCACGGCGGAAAAAAATATATCGATTGGGAATTCATCTGGAACCCGCTAGAAGACGCCGCAGCAGCCATGCAACAACAACTCGGTGGCGCCCAAGGCGGCGGTCTAGCCGGCAGCCCCGGCCTACCCGGCAGCGCCCCAGGGCTGGGCACCTCTAGCAGCCCATTCGGCAACGCCCAAGGCGGCAACAACCCCAACCAGCAAAACCCGGCGCCGCCCTCAAGCAATCCATTTCAACAGCAACCGCAACAACCCCAGCCGCAACAATAACCGCACATCCTGGCACAGGCCTGCCCGCCGCAGGAGGGCACTCCTGGCGGTGCGGCAAGGATGTAGCCACACGAGCCTCGCAGTTGAATTCGAACTGGTAGTTGAATTTGTGAATCGCGCTACAGCGCGATTCGTCCTGAGATCCCGCTGTGTGGGGTCGAAGGGTAGCGGCCGTGCCGCGAAGCGGGACGAGCGGTTTTGACGTTGCTTTTGAATTTGGGCTCTTTGAAGTGATCTCGTGCAGAAAAAATCCGCAGTGCAAAACGCAAACTAATTCTTCGCCACCAAACTCTGTTCCCGAGCAGCCATATGCCCCGTAATCACCCGCACATACTTCTGCGTCTCCGGAAAAGGCGGCACTCCTCCATAACGCTCCACCATCTCCGGCCCCGCGTTATACGCTGCGAGCGCCAACCGCAAATCCCCGCGATATCGCGCTAACAGATCCTTCAGATAACGCGTCCCCGCATCAATATTTTCCGCAGGATCAAAAATATTCGCCACCGAATAAACCGCTGCCGTCGCCGGCAAAAGCTGCATCAACCCCTGCGCCCGCTTCCGCGAAACCGCCCGCGGATTAAAATTACTCTCCACGGCAATCACCCACCGGATCAGGCTCTCATCCACGCCATGCTTCTCCGCCGCAGCGTGAATCAAATTCCCAAAAGGCCCGGGCGCAATCACCGCCGCCGGCACCGCCGCGAAATGCTCCTCCGGCTCGATAGCCACCAAATCCGCGGCCGCCACGCTCACCGTCCCGCCATCGACCGTCAAACGCACCCGCTCTCCATCGCGCTCATATCCCGTAATATGCAAACGCGCCCCCGACCGCAAAACCGCATAGTCCGCTGCAGCCGCAGCAGGAAAAAGCCCCGCAGCACAAAGCAGCGCCACAACGAAGCTCATCGCCGGAAATAAATTTCGCAATCTCAAATTTCGCCCGCCACCATAACTCCGAAAGGAACTCCTAGCTTTTAATTTTGAACTGTGAACTTTCAACTTTCTCAACTCTGAACTTTCAAATCTCAACTTGGATCTCAATTCTCATCGAACGCATAATTCCGAATCGCCGCGGCCACTCCATCCTCATCATTCGACAAAGTAATCGGCCAACCGCACTCCTTCAATTCCGCGATGCAATTTCCCATCAGCACCGGACTCCCCGCATATTCCAGCATCTGCCGATCGTTCCAATTGTCCCCAATCGCCAGCACGTTCTCGCGCCCAAACCCGCGCTGCCGCGTCCACTCCGCCAAAGCCTTCCCCTTAGTGACGTCTCTTCGCAGCACATCCAAAATCGAAAAATCCCGGTCCTCATACTCCGTCAAAGCCAAAGTAAAATCCCGCGCCCGCGAAAGCGCCTCCAGACTCTTCATCGCCGCCCGCATCGGCGCGCAATTTCCCGCGTACATCACCTGAATCGGATCCTCGCTCCCCGTCAAACAATCGCCCAAAGGCGCGACCTCCGCAATATACTCGCGATTCCGCCGGAAATATCCGCCGCGAAACGGGTCCTCCCAATCCACGCGCTCCATAATCACCTGCCGCGCGCCAGGACGGTCGAAAATCACCGCCGCGCTTCCGCGAAATTCCGGCGTAGCAGCCAAAACCTGCCGCGCCGTCTCCGCCGGCAGCATATACCGCAAATGCGTAGTCCCATTCCGCGATTTCGCCAGCGCTCCATTATTCACAATCAAATGCAAATCGCAGGGCAGGGCATTGGCAATCGGCAAAGCGAAGTCAAATCGCCGGCCGGTCACCAGCACAATTTCAATCCCGCGCGCCGCCGCTTCCGCAATCGTCTCCGAATTTCTCTCGGATATCTCGGACTTGCTGTTCAGCAAAGTTCCGTCAATATCCATGGCAATCAGTTTAATGGGCACGTTCTGATTCTACCGCGTCCAGCCGCTTGGCGTCACAGTCTCTATGTTATTCTTGCCCTGCATCAAAAGGAAACTGACCTGACGGACAGGCTCTACTACCACGACTCCTTCCTCCGCGAGTTCGACGCCACCGTCGTTTCCTGCACGCCCGATGGCCCCCGCTGGAGAGTTATCCTTAATAGGACCGCCTTCTACCCCACTTCCGGCGGCCAACCGCACGATCTAGGCACGTTAGGGGATGCCCAAGTAGTTGAAGTTGTCGATGTACCAAACGCCGGCGCCGCAGACGCCGCCAGGTCAGACGTCTCCAGCCCGGGCGACCCGCATCACTTAGTCCACTACACCACCGCAGAAGTCCCCGCCGGCCCCATCCACGGCCAAATTGACTGGCCCCGCCGCCTCGATCACATGCAACAACACAGCGCGCAACATCTACTCTCTGCCGCCTTCATCGAACTGTTCGGTTTTCAGACTGTCTCCTTCCATCTAGGCAAGGAAATTTGCTCGATCGATCTCGCCGCCCCCTCGGTCATCCCGCGCCAACTAGAAGCCGCCGAGCGCCGCACCAACGAAATCATCTTCGAAGATCGCCCGGTCGTGATCCGCTTCGGCACCGCTCAGGAACTAGCCGCATCCGACATCCGCAAAAAAGTTGACCGCCAGGGCATCCTCCGTGCGATAGAAATCGAGGGATTCGATCGCCAACCCTGCGGCGGCACGCACCTCGCCCGCACCGGCCAAGCCGGTCTCATCCTCCTCCGCAAACTGGAACGCACCCGCGAACACACGCGCATCGAGTTCGTAGCAGGTTACCGCGCCCTGGCAGCCGCCCACGGAGACTTCGCCACGCTAACTCAAGCCGCCACCCAACTCAGCTGCGCGCTAGCCGACGTCCCTGCCGGCATTACAAAAAGCATCGAAGACCGCCGCGCCAACACCTCCGCCATCAAACGCCTCGATGAGCGCCTTGCCACTCTCGAAGCGCAGCCGCTGTTGCATCAAAATCCAGAAACGCCAGCCGGTGTCCGCCTGATCGTAGCCACGCCAACCGACGCGACGCCAGCATACATGGCGCTGTTAGCCGCAAAGCTCACGACCGAAAAAAATGTGATCGCCTTGCTAGTCAGCCGCGAAACAGGCCACGTAGTTGCAGCTCGCTCCGCGGACGTGACGCAAGACATCGGCGCCACCCTCCGCGAATCCCTGAAAGAATTCCAAGCCAAAGGCGGCGGCGCCAAACACTTCGCCCAAGGTGCCCTATCCGATCCTACGCAAACCGACGCCTTCATCAGACTCGCCAAATCCCGCCTGACAAGTTCCTAACGCCCCGACGCATAATTGCACCAGGTAGGGGCGCTGCTTGCTGCGCCCCAGCTTGCCGCGACGTCAGCCGCATCCCGCCTCTATCCTTCTCAGATTTGCTCCGTATTCTCTGTGTTACCGTTCTCGCCTTTCTCTGCGTTCTCTGCGTCTCTGCGTTGAAACTCCCCACCCCTGCTATAATCTCATCTGCAAACTACTAAAGAATTCTCGGCAAAAAATCCCAAGGAGTCCGCAATGAAAAAGTTCCTGATTGCATTCGGCTTCGCGGTTATCCTCGCTGCCACCGCCCAAGCCCAAACCACCACCTGGCAACTAGACCCCGCCCACTCCAACGCCCAATTCTCCGTCCGCCATCTCGGTATCTCTAATGTCCAAGGCGAATTCACTAAAGTAACCGGCACAGTCCAACTCGACGACCAGGACATCTCCAAATCCACAGTCAACGCCACCATTGACGTCAACTCCCTGGACACCCGGGTGCAAAACCGCGACAACGATCTCAAAAGCGATCACTTCTTCGACGTAGCCAAATATCCCACCATCACTTTTCAATCCACAAAAATCACAAACACCGGCGACGACACCTCCAAGATGACCGGCAACCTCACCCTTCACGGCGTCACGAAAGAAGTAACCTTCGACGTAACTGGTCCAACCAAAGTCATCCAGGTCATGGGCACTCGCCGCGGCGCTTCCGCCACCACCAAAATCAATCGTCAGGATTTCGGCATGGTTTTCATGAGCAACGCCATGCCCGGCGGCGACCAAATGATCGGTGACACGGTAACCATCACCCTCGACATCGAAATGGTGAAGAAATAGCCGACGCCATGGCGCAGCGTCCGTAGGGGCACGGCATGCCGCGCCCGCGTACGACGGGCCTGCCCCCGCATCCAACCAACCCCCACCCCCAACCATCCAACCCAATTTCACCGTCGCAACACAAACACCCGTACCGCTGGCGCACGGACCCCGGAGTATGCAATTCTTACCCGGTCTTTACGCCTCGTTTACGGCAGCTGTTATCTACTGCAAAGCACTTATAGATCTGAGGGTATTAATGAAACGCGCGGGCACCATCACATCACTAGCCGCACTCCTCGCAGCCGCATCACTACTCTTATTCAGCTGCGGCAGCGACACAAAACAAAACGACTCAGCCGAAGCTCCTCCTCCCACCCAAGTCGAACACGAAGGCGACCCCAACGTCGTCCAGGTTGATAACGCCTCCCAATTCCCACTAGCCGCCGTCACCGAATACAAATCCGCCTCGCAACTCACAGTCACCGGCACAGTCAGCCCAGACGTAGCGCGCACCGTCCCGGTAATCTCCATCGCCTCCGGCCGCGTCGTGGAAATCAGCGCCCGCCTGGGCGACACCGTAAAAAAAGGCCAACTCCTTCTGCGCGTGCAAAGCGCGGATATCGCTGCCGCCTACTCCGACTATCGCAAAGCCGTCGCCGACGAAACTCTGGCCAACACCCAGTTCGATCGCGCCAAAGGCCTTTACGACCACGGCGCCATCTCCCTCAACGATTTTCAAGTAGCCGAAGACACAAACAATAAAGCCAAAGTGGACGTCGAAACCACCGCCGAGCATCTTCACGTACTCGGCGCCCCCCTCGATCATCCCTCCGGCATTGTTGACATCGTTGCCCCCATAGCCGGCGTAATCACCGACCAGCAAGTCACCAACGCCGCCGGCGTGCAAGGCCTCTCCTCTACCAATCCATTCACGATTTCAGATCTCTCCGATGTATGGATCATCTGCGACGTCTATGAAAACGACCTATCCGACGTCCGCCTGGGAGACGCCGCCGACGTCCGCCTCAATGCCTATCCCGATCAAGTCGTCACCGGGCGCATAAGCAATATCGGTGCAGTCCTCGATCCCAATATCCGCACCGCCAAAGTTCGTATCCAGGTCCACAATCCCGGCGACATGCGCCCCGGCATGTTCGTCACCGCCACTTTCCGCGGACAGAAGAAAGAATCCCATGCATCCGTCCCAGCTTCGGCAATCCTCCACCTGCACGATCGTGATTGGGTCTATATCGCCGCGGGCGGCAATAAATTCAAGCGCGTCGCCGTCGTCGCCGGAGAAATGCTCCCCAACAACACGCAGGAAATAATCTCGGGCGTGAAACCCGGCGACCAGGTGGTCTCCAACGCCCTCGTCCTGCAAAATACCGTGGAGCAATAGTTGCCAGCTAATCGCCACCAAGGAACGCCAGCCGCCTGATGCGACGCCTGATCGACTTCGCGCTCAATAATCGCTTCATGGTCCTCGCGCTCGCGGCCCTGTTTCTCGTGTGGGGCGCCATCTCCTTCCACGCCCTTCCGGTCGAAGCCTATCCGGATGTCGCCAACAACTACGTCCAGGTCATTACGCAGTGGCCCGGCCGCGCCGCCGAAGAAGTCGAGCAGCAAGTCACCATCCCCATCGAAATTCAGATGAACGGTCTCCCGCACCTCGCGCATCTTCGATCAGATTCGCTCTTCGGTCTCTCCAGCGTCATGCTCATTTTTGACGACAGCTCCAGCGATGATTGGAATCGCTCCAAAGTTCTCGAGCGGCTGTCACAAGTCACTCTCCCTAACGGCCTGCAGCCGCAGATGGGCACGGACTGGAGCCCCGTCGGCCAGATTTACTGGTACACGCTGCGCAGCACCAATCCCAAATACGACCTCATGGATCTCAAAACCATCGAGGACTGGACGCTCGAAAAGCAATTCAAGTCCGTGCCGAATGTCGTGGACGTCTCTAGCTTCGGCGGCATCACTCGCGAGTATCAAGTCCGCGTCGATCCCAACGCCCTCGTCTCCCACGGCCTCAGCATCAGCCAGGTCGAACAGCAACTCGCGAACAACAATGCCAACGCCGGCGGCAGTTTCGTAGAATCGGGCCTCCAGCAAATCAACGTGCGCGTAGTCGGCCTCTTCAGCACTGTTGGTGACATCGAGCAAACCGCCATCACCACCAAGAACGGCACAGTCTTGCGCGTGAAAGATATCGCCACGGTCACCCAAGGCTCACGCATTCGCCTCGGACAAATAGGGAAGGGAATTCACAAAGCGGATGGCACCATTGTTGACAACGACGACGTCGTCGAAGGCATCGTCCTCCTCCGCAAAGGCGCCAACGCCGACGAAACCCTCGCCGCCATCCATGAAAAAGTAAAACAACTGAACGATCAAATTCTACCGCCCGGGGTCAAAATCGTCCCCTTCCTAGACCGCAGCAATCTCGTGCACCTCACCACGCACACCGTTCTCGAAAATCTCACCGAAGGCGTTCTGCTCGTCTCCATAATTTTATTTTTCTTTCTGGGAAATTCCCGCGGCGCGCTCATCGTCGCCCTCACCATTCCGTTCTCACTCCTCTTCGCCTCCATTTGCCTCGACCTCAACAAAATTCCCGCGAATCTGCTTTCCCTCGGCGCCCTCGATTTCGGCATGGTCGTGGATGGCACCGTCGTCATCATCGAAAACATCGTCCGCCATTTCAGCCTCTCTTCCAGCGCGCAAAAGACGCCCCTCGAAATTATTCGTGACGCCGTAATGGAAGTCCTCCGCCCAGTTTTCTACGCCCGCGCCATCATCATCACCGCCTATCTACCCATCTTCACTCTGCAAAGCGTAGAAGGGCGCCTCTTCAAGCCCATGGCCTGGACCGTTTCGTTCGCCCTGCTCGGCGCGCTCATCTTCGCCATCCTGATCGCTCCCGTCCTCGCATTGCTTGTCTTCAGCCACGGCGTGAAGGAATGGCCTAACCCTGTGATGATTTTTCTGCGCGATAAATATCGCATCGCGGTCGGCTGGGCCATCCACCATCGCGTTTTCACCGTCAGCGTAGGAGCTGCCGCCTTTGCTCTCGCCGTTTTCCTGATGCTCAGCGGCCTGATCGGCTCGGAATTTCTGCCCCACCTCGACGAAGGCGCGATATGGGTCCGCGGCACGTTAGCCCCCAGCACCGGCCCCACTGAAGGAGTGCGCGTCGCCAATCAAGCTCGCGATATCCTTGCTTCGTTTCCTGAAGTCACCATAGTAACCAGCCAGGTCGGCCGGCCCGACGACGGCACGGACACCACCGGCTTCTTCAACACCGAATATTTTGTTGACCTGAAACCCAAAGACCAATGGCGCCCCGTCTTTCACAAGGATAAAGACGAACTCATCTCCGCCATGGACACCCAGCTAAGCAAAATGCCCGGCATCCTCTGGAATTTTTCGCAACCGATCGCGGACAACATGGAAGAAGCCGTCAGCGGCGTGAAAGGCGAACTGGCCATCAAGATTTATGGCGACGATCTGAAAATCCTGGAAGAAAAAGGCGACGAAGTTGTAAACGTAATGCGCGGTATCGCTGGCGTAGAAGACCTAGGCCTCTTCCGCGTTCTGGGCCAACCAAATCTGAATATTTCCGTGGACCGCCAGCAAGCCGCGCGCCACGGCATCAACGTCGCGGATGTCCAAGACGCGGTCGAAACCGCAGTCGGAGGCAAAGCTGTAAGCCAAGTCCTGCAAGGCGAGCAGCGCTACGATCTGGTAGTCCGTTACCAACCCAACTATCGCGACAGCAAAGAAGCCATTGAGAATATTCGCCTTCTCGCCCCGAGCGGCGAACGCGTATCCCTTTCGCAACTAGCCACCGTGAACGTCCGGGACGGCGCCTCCGAAATTTACCGCGAGGAAAATTCCCGCTACGTCGCCATAAAATACAGCGTCCGCGGACGCGACCTGGGCAGCGCCGTGGAAGAAGCCATGAAGCAGGTGAAAGCCCGCGTGAAACTTCCAGTCGGTTACCACATTGACTGGGCCGGCGAATACGAAAGCCAAAAACGCTCCCAAAAACGACTCATGATCGTAGTCCCCATCACCCTGCTGGTAATCTTCATCATTCTGTATACGATGTTCAGCTCAGCAAAATGGGCTGGCCTGATCCTAGCCAACGTTGCCGTAGCCCCGCTCGGCGGCCTGCTGGCATTGCTCCTCACCGGCACGCATCTCAGCGTCTCTTCCGGAATCGGCTTCCTGGCCCTCTTCGGAGTCTCAGTCGAAACCGGCGTCATCATGCTCGAATACATCAATCAACTCCGCGCCCACGGCCACTCCATTGAAGATTCCGCCATCGAAGGCGCTGTCCTCCGCCTCCGCCCCATCATGATGACCATGCTAGTCGCAACCCTCGGCCTGCTCCCCGCCGCCACCAGCCGCGCGATCGGTTCCGACTCCCAACGCCCCTTCGCCATAGTAATCGTCGGCGGCCTCATCACCGCCCTCATCATGGGCATATTCCTACTCCCAGCCATGTACGTCTGGATAGCCCGCGAATCCGACAAACTCCCCGACACCGAAGACTCCTTCGAAGTGTAGTCAGCTGCATACCTCAGCGGCCACGTGGAAGCCGCAACGTCCGAAGTAGGGGCGCCGCTTGCTGCGCCCCAGCTTGCCAAGATCTCAACATCTTCTCGGAGCCGTAGGGGCACGGCATGCCGTGCCCGCTTCAACCGCGCCGAAAAATCTAAATCCCCGCCCGCATTTCTTTTCCTTATCTGCCCCGCCGCATTTCCGCTAGAATCGCCGCGTCACCACCGACCCGAGGCCCCCACAAAATGAAACGCGACGGAATCCACTCCCGCATCGAAGCCATCGGCATCATTCCCGCCGTCCGCCTCTCCTCTGCCGAAGACGCGCTGTTCGCCGCCGAAGCCGTCTCCCGCGGCGGCATCCCCATCGTCGAAATTGAAATGACGGTCCCCGGTGCCATCGCCGTAATCGCGCACCTAGTTAAACACGCCCCCAAAATGATCGTCGGTGCCGGCGACGTCTTCGATTCCGAGGTTGCGCGCCAGTGCGTTGACGCCGGCGCCCAATTCCTAACCAGCCCCGGCCTCGATCTAAAAATTATCGAATTCGCTCTCGGTGCAGACGTCGTCGCCATGCCCGGCGCCCTAACCCCCACCGAAGTCACCCGCGCCTGGAAATCCGGCGCCGATTTCGTGAAAGTTTTTCCCTGCGCCCAGGTCGGCGGAGACACCTATATCCGCGCCCTGAAAGCCCCATTCCCGAATTTGCCGCTGGTAGCGTCCGGCGGCGTCAATCAACACACCGCCGCAAATTTCATCCTAGCCGGCGCCGCAGCCCTGGGCATCGGCGGCGACTTAATCCCCAAAGATGCCATCCGCCTCCGCCAATCCGAACGCATCTTCACTCTGGCCCATCGCTTCGCCAAATTCGTAGCCAACGCCCGCGCCCTGCTCCACCCCAGCGCGCCACCCGCAAAATAAATCACCGCAAACGAAAACTCCCGCGCGTAGCCATGGTAGGGGCGCTGCTTGCTATGCCCCAGCTCGCCACCCATTCAACTCCGCTCCGCTCTACCGAGAAATGAATCAGGGCAAATCAGAATTAAGGGAAAGTTCAATCACTGCGAAAGGGTACCCCACCCTTTCGGTTTGAAGCCGTGAAGAAACGTCTCGCGCAGGTTGGTTTTTGTGGCGCGAGAAAGAGCTTGTCTTTTTAGCCTGTGCTGCTCGTGTCGATTCCGTATTTTCCTGACCCTGCAGTTTTCTGAATCTAGCCCTTGGCTGCCGCGGGTTGCGGTTTTCGCAAGCGGATCCACGGTTGCAGGTTGTAGGTAAGGCAAGCCCAGAGCATCTCCATCTGCACTTTGACCAGCCCTCGAACGTGAAACTGGCGCAGTCCCAGCTTACTTTTGATCCAGGCATGGCAAAATTCCACGACTCTCCCACGCCGACGATAGCTCGCCCGTGCTTCTGCGGTTTCCATCTTCTGCCGGAAAGCCAGAACCGCAGCGCTCTCCTCCCAACGCAATATCCCCCGGCCTGCGCTGCGATTTTCCGGACAGCACTCTGGCTTGCGGGCACAGCTTAGACAATCCTCCGCCTTCGCCACATAGCGGCGGGAAACCAGCCCGCGCTCCTTCTGGAAGGCATCCTTCGTGGCGCAAGAACTTGCCCTCGGGACACACCTAGCGATTCGTCTCCGGCTGAAAAAGGAAAGCGCTGGGTGGCAGCCGCTGGCGAGCGCTCCTTCCCGTGGCCGCGTCTTCTCGCGGCAGGCTCCCCAGAAAATCCACCTTTCCTTCGGCCATCTCCTCGATAGCCGCGCCGGTGGTGTAACCCGCGTCGGCCACCCTCTGCTCTGGCTTTCGCTGCCACCGTTCTGCGATGCGTTCCAGCACCGGAAGCAACGGGCCTGTATCGTTGGCCTCCTGGGTTATCGCTACACCCACCATCAACCCCTGTGCCGCATGCGCGGAAATCTGCGCGTGGTAGCTCAGCGCCAATCCTCCAGCGGACTGCTGCATCACCCGTGCCTGGGGATCGCTGCTGCTCACTCCTGCTTTGCGCTTAGCCTTTTCTCCGTCCTTGCGATCTTGCAGCTTCTCCAGTTCTTGCAAGGCGTTTTCCAGCCGCTCTTGTTGCTCGCGCCGGCCCCGCGCGCGCGCCTGCTTGGTTCGGGGGTTGCTCTCTTCGTTCCATGGATCACCCATCTCCGCCACGCGTCGCCGTGCCCGCTGCAGATGCCCGCGCATCGTCTGCTCCAGCTGATCACTCCTGACGCTGGCCGGGGCCTTGATCTTGGTGCCGTCTTGCATCACCTGCTCCCGAGTAATCAGGCCTTCCTTGCGGAGCGCCGCCAGCACCTGGGTGCACCGTTCATCCAACTCCTGCTGCTTGGCCACACGAAAATCCGCCCGCGTGTGCTAGTTCACTTCGTCCAGCCCCGTCAACCACTGGAAAGCCGGATCCAACTGGGAGCGGCGCGCCACTTCCCGCGCCGCTCCCATCCCCTGGCTGTAGGCGTACACCCACAAGCTGAGCAGCAGTTGCGGAGCGAACGCCGCTCGCCCGCCTTCTTCCGCACTACGCGCAATGGCTTGATAAAAACCACTCAGGTTCAGCCGCCCCAGCAGCGCCCCAATGGCTCTCGCCGCATGGTCTTCACCGATGAGTTTCTCCACATCCACCGCGCGCCAGCTCCGCTGCTGGCGGTTCACGTAGCGAAGCAGAGGCTGTTTGCTGATCGGATTTTCTTGGCTCATGCCGCGAGCTTACGGCAGACTTCTTTTTTTGCAAGATGGAAATTCAGAGGGTTTCTGCACAGCTTCTTTTTGAAGGGTGGGTTTTTGAAGTTACTCTTGCTCTGGGTTAATCAGTGTTGGCTTCCAGTTTCCGACTAACGCACCAGCCCAACTTTCCGTTTTCTCTTTTCTATTTTCGCCTTCGCCTCTGCGAATTAGTGCTGATTATGCCGCCAAGCATAATATTCCTTTTTCTCGGCATCATTCCGCCGCTTGAAATCCACGTGCTCCCGGTGCGTCTCATGCTCCCAATTGTTGTAGTAAACCACCTCGCCATGATTCCACGTATGGTAATCGCCGTAACCAGCATCGTAGGTGCGAACCTCTCCCTCGCATCCCGCGATCAACACCGGCCCAGCCAAAGCCACCGCCAGCAGGCCCACCGCAACATTCCGAAACGAAAAGCGCATCGTCAGTTCCTCCCGTGCAAATAATCACGCAACTCCAGCACAAAAGTAACCCGCACAAACCACGATTCCGCTGCCGGAAATCCTGTACGCCCCGCAGCCGCCAAACCAACCACGCATCGGCTAAAAAAACTGAAACTCTCCCGTATAATTACCGCGTGCACCCCGACGCCTTTAACGCGCTGCTCGCACTGCAAACTTTCACCGTGCTGTTCCTCGCCCTTCACGATTGGCTTCCTCTCGGCACGCTCAACAACCTCGCCGGAGTCCAGGCCGCAGACTCCGGCGCCAAACTTTTCACCACCACGCTGGTCAGCGACGCCCCCTACGTATTCGGCCTCGCCGCCAGCATCCTTTACTTCCACAAACCCTATCCGGACTGGCTCTTCTGGTGGCTCTGGATCAGCTACGCACTGCTATTCCTCGGCCAGTTGCGCGCATGGTGGATCCCATACCTACTCCGCCCCGATCCCGAGCGCGCCGCCCGCTATCAAAAAATGTTCGGCGGCACTCGCGCCTTTCTCCCCGAGCGCAACGGCATCCGCCCCAACACTCTCCACATTCTCCTCCACGTTTCTACGGCAGCGCTGCTGATCGTCCTGGCAGTTCTCACCTTCGCACACCACTTATAGCCCTCGCGTTGACGTTGCAGACAGAGACGAACTGCGGGTCACGAATCTGCATCAATCGCAGTTGTTCCGGAAGAGATTTTGCGATCGGCTGCAAAAGCGCGCAGTGAGATGGAATAAGGAAAGATAGAAACTCAGCCTTGCGTGCTCCCAACTCAACGGCCCGGCTTTCGAATCGCAGCCCAGCGCGAGTTCTGTCGTGCATAGCCGAACCAAAGCGCGGCCACAGTGAAGGGAGCGCACTTCCTTCCGGAGGGCTCGTCGGAAGTGGCGGGTCCAGCCACGGCAAGTGCTGGCGCCACGGCGCTAGCTGGTCAAACCAGATGAAGACCCACCGGGTGGGTAGATCGCCGCTGGAGGGCGGAGCTATTGTCTTTCTTGTTCGTGCATGGTATTTTCTTGTTTATGCATGGTTCATCAGGGGCGATAAGAAAAAGCGAGATTGAAACTCGACTGCTGCGCGGCCTTCCCGTCAATGCCACTGCCCTCGCGAAGGAGTTCCTGGTGTCCGAGGACGCCATCCGTCGAGATCTGCGGGCATTAGCGGCTGAAGGCAAGTGCAAACGGGTTTACGGTGGCGGGCTTCCGATATCGCCGGAAGGAGTCCCGTTTGAACACAGACTCTTGATCGACTCGAAAGAGAAACGCGCTTTAGCCTTGGCCGCCCTGAGCTTAGTCTCTGAAGCTTCGACGGTGTTCCTCGACAGCGGAAGCACGAACTTGGCCTTGGCCAGAGAGCTGCCGCCCGATCGCTCCCTTACCGTCGCCACAAATTCGATCGCAATCGCAAACTCCCTGCTCGATCGAAAGAATTTCAAAGTCATTGCTCTGGGAGGAGAGATCGATCGTGAAACCGGCGCAGCCATTGGGCTGTCTGCGATCCGCGAAGCCGAACGATTGAGCTTTGATCTGTGTTTCCTCGGAGCTTGCGCCGTTTCCGTATCTCTCGGAATTGGCGCGTTCCACATGGCAGATGCCGAATTCAAACGCACACTCATCGCGAGAAGTGATCGTACAGCAGCGCTTGTCACTAGGGACAAAGTTGAGACTCGGGCGCCGTTTCAGGTGGCCGCACTGTCCGTCCTTGACCACGTCGTTCTCGAGTCCGGTACATCGCAGGAGATTGTCTCGACCTTTTCCAACGCCGGCCCCGAAGTCATCATTGGGCAACCGTAGCTTGCGTCTCCTTCGACAAAATTGAGAGCGGGAATTTTCATGACAGAGGGTTTGTATCTATCGCGCGCGAAGCTATCGACCAGGCTGGCGTTCATTGCCGCAGGTTTCGGCGCAGCTTGCTGGGCTCCCTTAGTGCCTTTCGCAAAGGCCCGCTGCCATCTCGCCGACGACACCATGGGGTTGGTTCTTCTGCTCATGGGCGCCGGGTCCGTCGTCGCGATGCCGCTTGCTGCGAACCTAAGTGCGCGCTTCAGTAGTAAGCCGGTCGTACTCTCAGGTGGAGTAGGACTGGCACTCATGTTGCCGCTCTTGAGCATCGTATCGTCACCGATCGCCCTTGGAGTCGCGCTGTTCGCCTTCGGGGCTTCTCTGGGATCGTTAGATGTTGCAATGAACCTGCATGCTGTCGATGTGGAGCGTGTCGCTGAGAAGCCGTTGATGTCTGGATTTCACGCACTATTCAGTGTTGGCGGATTTCTGGGCGCGGGAATTGTGACAGCGCTTCTCTCTCGAGGCATCGCACTCAGTTCCAGTACAATTCTCAGCTCCATCATTCTTATTTCACTGATTGTTGTGGCTCTTCCGCGCATGCTCTCGAATCGAGAGGGAACTAAGCAGCCCCTCTTTGCAATCCCGAGAGGTGTCGTGCTCGTCATCGCTGTCTTCGCATCAATCTCATTCTTGGTTGAGGGCGCTCTGCTCGATTGGAGTGCGCTTTTGCTTGTCGGCGAACGCCTCGTCTCTGCCGCGCACGGAGGACTGGGATACATGCTCTTCTCCATCGCGATGACGTTCAGCCGTTTCCTGGGCGATGGCATCGTAGCGCGATTCGGGAATCGCCTTGTACTGACACTTGGTGGGATGATAGCGGTTCTAGGATTGTGCGGCGTTCTTCTCGCACCGGTCGCATGGATCGGGCTTGTCAGTTTTGTCTTTGTCGGCCTTGGAGCCGCAAACATCGTGCCTATCTTGTTCAGGCTCGCGGGTACGCAACACAAAATGCCAAAGGGATTGGCCGTTGCCGCTCTCACTACGGCGGGTTACGCGGGCATGCTGACGGGACCAGCCGTCATTGGCTTCCTGTCCAAGGGAATCGGCTTGCACAACGCGTTCTGGTTTCTGGCAGCCCTGCTGGCGTGCGTGCCGATTTTCTGCAAACATGTGACGGCAGAATATTCTCACTGAACGAGCGGGTATGAGTCCCGTCGGGAGACATATGCACAAGCGCAAGTTTGGTTTTTACTTCCTTCGCACCGTCATCGCAGCCTTGGCAATGATCATCTCAGCCTTCGTAGCCGCCGCTCAGGTCGCAGACCGTCCGTGGATGAATCCCAAACTCTCCCCAGAAGAACGTGCCGATATGGTTCTCAAGCAGCTCACCCTCGACGAGAAGCTGGCTTTATTGCACGGGAACGGGATGGCTCACGTGCCCCAGTGGCAGATGCCCCTGTCGCACCTTACCAACGGCGGCGCGGGATACGTTGAGGGCGTCAAGCGCTTGGGAATTCCTCCCCTGGTAATTTCCGATGCGGGCTATGGAGTGAGAGACAGCGGAGCGAACGGAAGGTATTCGACAGCTATGCCTTCGAGCTTAGGCGCTGCGGCGAGCTGGGATCAAGACTCCGCCTGCGAGTTCGGGACTGTGATTGGGCAAGAGCTCCGGGCGCAAGGGTTCAACATGACGTTGGGAGGCGGGGTGGATTTAGCCCGCGAGCCACGGAATGGACGCAGCTTCGAGTATGCGGGTGAAGATCCACTCCTCGCGGGCACCGTGGTCGGCAACCTCATGAGGTGTGAACAAGCGCAACATGTCGTCGGCGACGTGAAGCACTTTGTGATGAATGATCAGGAGACGGGGCGTCTCTTTGTGAACGCCCTCATCTCGAAGCGGGCGATGCAGGAATCTGACTTGCTCGCATTTCATATCGCCATTTCCATCGCGAATCCCGGTGCAGTGATGTGTTCCTACAACCGAATCAATGGCGACTTCGGCTGTGAGAACTCCTACACGCTGCGCGATGTGCTCGAGAATGAATGGGGCTTCAAGGGATTTGTCATTTCCGACTGGGGTGGAACACACAGTACGGAAAAGGCATCCGCGGCAGGTCTTGACCAGGAACAGCCTATGGCTGACTTCTTTGGTCCAAAGCTGAAAGAAGCGGTTGAATCCGGCAAAGTTCCGCTGTCGGAAATTGACGACCATGTACGCCGAGTTCTGTATGCCGAGTTTCTATCGGGAATAGTAGACGATCCGCCGCAGCCGGGCGTGGTGGATGTCGAGAAAGGATTTGAAGTCTCCCAGCGACTGGAGGAAAAGAGCATCGTAGTGCTGAAGAACAGCCCGACGGTGCTTCCGATTGATCCATCCAAGGTCCACACCATTTCGATTATTGGCGGGCACGCGGACGTCGGGATGATTTCTGGTGGAGGATCGGCGCAAGTGGATCCTCCCGGCGGCAATGCCATCATGCCTCCTGGCAAAGGCGCGACGATCTGGCAGAAGCCCGTTTGGTTCCCAACTTCTCCTGTAAAGGCGCTTCAGACCAAGCTGCCCAACGCAAAGATTGAGTTCGACCCGGGAACAGATCCGAAGTCGGCTGCGAACCTCGCCAAGTCTGCTGATCTCGCGATTGTCTTTGCATATCAGTGGTTGGCAGAAGACATGGACGTGCCCAGCCTTTCGCTTCCAAATAACCAGGATGCATTGATCGAGCAGGTGGCGGCAGCGAATCCTCACACCATCGTCGTGCTCGAAACTGGCACCGCCGTCACGATGCCCTGGATCGACAAAGTAGCGGGCGTAGTCGAGGCTTGGTACGCCGGAAGTTCAGGACACAAGGCGCTGGCAAACGTGCTCGTTGGAGACGTCAATCCGGCGGGCAAGCTCCCGCTGTCTTTCCCGAAAAGCGAAGCGGATCTTCCGCATCCTGATGCGCCTAAGATTCCATCCGAGAGCCAGGTACGCGCTGGAGATGTTGCCGACAACGGTGCGCCTACAGCGAATGCTTCGGCTCGCACTGGTTACGCTGTCCACTACGATGAGGGGCCTGAGGTTGGCTACAAGTGGTATGAAGCACAGAATAAGAAGCCGCTGTTTCCCTTCGGCTTCGGTTTGTCTTACACCACCTACGCATACTCCGGTCTGTCAGTCGATTCAACCGCCAGGACTGCGCGCTTCACTGTCAAGAACACCGGCAGGCGAACCGGCACCGAGATTGCTCAGGTCTATGGGCGGCTTCCAAAAGGTTCAGACGAATCCTTCAAGCGGCTCGTCGGGTGGAAGCGAATCATGCTTGCTCCCGGCGAATCTCAGACCGTTACGGTTGCGATCGATGACCGGGTGTTGAAGACCTTTGATGAAGAGAAGAACGCTTGGAACCTGCCCCCGGGCGAATATCAAGTGCTGGCCGGGAGTTCTTCGGACAACACGCCTCTGACCGCAAGTCTTGCTGTTCGCTGAAACATCCGTCGCCGCCAAACGCGCATAGAGAAAGGCACGGAGCCTGAATTGTGGAGAGCTGTCCGATGAATGTTGCCGTTACTGCCGACCGTACGAGTAGTGGGAAAGAACACTTTGAAGTGCTGGACGGCTTGAGAGGAACCGCGGCCTTTCTGATCGTGCTCTTTCACCTGTTCAACTACCCATTTGGCTTTAAACCTCCTCTTCACTTCATGCACCACGCCTATTTGGCGGTCGACTTTTTCTTCGGGCTGTCCGGCTTTGTGGTCGCGTATGCATACGACGATCGCTGGACACGGATGACGATGCTTCAATTCTTCCGCATCCGTCTCATCCGGCTTCACCCTCTGGTTCTGATCGGAGCCACTCTGGGCCTGCTGGGTTACATCTTCGATCCTTTCAGCAAGGCGACGAATCATACTGCCGCTCCGATGCTGCTACTCGCATATATCGCCTCATTGCTCCTGCTGCCGTCACCTCCGGTTGGGGGGAGATTACACGAGACTCAGGCACTCAATGGGCCTGCCTGGTCACTGATGCAGGAGTACCTCGGGAACATCGCATATGCTCTGATTCTTCGCAGGCTGCGCACAATCACTGTGGCGATCATCTTTGGATTGTCAGGGCTGCTTCTCATTTGGACCGCGAATACGAAAGGATCGCTTGACGGAGGCTGGGGTTATCCGGAGATCTGGATGGCCCCGCTACGCCTCACGGTCTCCTTCGTGTTGGGTCTTTGGCTCTATCGAATTCATCACCGCATTCGGTTCCCCAAGATTGGACTGCTTCTACTTTCGATTGTTCTTGTGGTGTGCTTTCAGATGCCGCAGCTCTCAAACGTGAGTGGTCTCTCGTTAAACGGTCTTTATGACGCGGCATGCGTGCTCTTCTTGTTCCCGCTCGTCATCCTTGGTGGGGCGCACTCGAATGCAGGCACAGGCATGATCAGGCTCTGCAAGTTCAGCGGCCGACTTTCCTATCCCCTCTATATCACTCACATTCCGTTCGTATATGTTCTGGAAGGCTACTCGTCGACGAAGCATCCGAACATGGATGTGAAGCTGATATGGATTTTCTTGCTTATTCCATTTGTGATCTTTGTGGCTTGGATTGCTCTGAAGTACTTCGACGAGCCCGTTCGCGCCTGGCTGACCCGTCGTTACGGCATCAAGCGGGGTTCCAGCATCAAGTCAGTAACCGCTTAATTACGGGGCAGCGAGGCCATTGGAAAACCCGATGGGTCGGACTTCTAAAAGACCTCGATGCTCCGCCGGGCGGATCCTGATGCTTGTATTGGGTTAACGGTACCACTTTTCGCACAGGAACAGAGCACCGCTGCTATATGGCGTGGTCTTGTGAAAAACAGCGTCGGAACTCCGATTGTGGCAGCCAAAGTGCGGCTGCAAGGAACTTCCATCGCTGAATCAACCACGGCGGTCGACCGGGGGCAATCGCAACCAAATTCCTACGAGTCGACTTGCTATTACCAATCACAGTGAGCGAAGCCAAATCACTTTTTGCCGAAAGACCGGAACCTGAGCCGGCTGCTTCCGGCTGACCGCCGCAGGGCCAAGAGCCGAGCGTCGGTTCCGAGTTGGCGTAATCGACAAACGAGCGCGGATTTAATCATAGAAGTTTTCTTTTCGGGAGATGTAGAGAATACCGCGACGGCTCCGACTATCCCATGAAAGCGCAGATGGCAAATTCTGATCACAGGCGCTTCCAGACGAGGAGGAAGATCATGCCCAAAACCAGCGAATTCTCTCGACGCCAGTTCGCCGCATCCGCGCTCGCAACTGCGGCGTTGGCGGCCCTACCCGCTCCTGCAAGAGCGGACGCTAAGATGCAGCAAATCAAAGGGGATGAAATTATGAACCTGACACCCTACCTTTTATTCGATGGCAATTGCCATCAGGCAATGGAGTTTTACAAATCCTGCTTCGGCGGAGAACTGACTTCAATGAAGGTGAAGGATTCTCCGGCGAAGGACTACATGCCCGCCGTTCAGCAGGAGAAAATCATCAACGCACGATTGAAGAGCGGGAATGTGGAGATTTCGGCGTCGGACTGGCTGCGGCTCGACCAGACTCGCATTCGCGGCAACACGGTTTGCCTTTACCTGAGCGGAGGGACGTTCCAGGAGTTGAAGGCTCTTTTCGAGAAACTCTCTGAAGAAGCTGAAATCACCGACCCCCTCAAAGAGGTGTTCTTTGGCGTTTACGGAGCAT
>DATBYM010000022.1:0-151035 GCA_036513715.1 Terriglobales bacterium | reverse complement strand
TCATCCACGCCGCGTTTCGCGTGCTCGAAAAAACGCTCCCCCAGCGCTTTGGCCGGGCCGATGCGCGATATAAGGTTCGCAAGCTGATCGTCTTTTCCGGATACTTCTCGATTCTCCTTTTCCTCGCCATCCTCTTTGAAGATCGACTGGGCCGCCTCAGCTTTGCCATTGGTGTGGTGGGCGCGGGTGTGGCAGTCGCCCTGCAGGACGTGGTGGCCAGCATTGCCGGCGCTTTCTCCATCGGTTTTTCAAAGCTCTATGCCGTGGGAGACAGAGTTCAGATCGGCGACACTCGAGGGGACGTGATCGACATCGGGCTGCTGCGCACCACTTTGATGGAAACGGGGGACTGGGTCAGCCGGGACTTGTACAACGGCCGGATCGCTCGCATCCCCAACAGCACCGTCTTGCGCGGGTCCGTTTTCAACTACTCGCAAGGATTTCGGTTTATTTGGGACGAGATCAACGTGCTGTTTAAAATCACTAGCGATTGCCAGCTTGCCAGAACGATTCTTTTGCGGGCGGCCAACGAGGCGATTGGCGAGTACCTGGTCGAGGCGCAGAGCTCATGGAAGGTGATGAGTGACAATTATCAAAGCGCAAATCCTCCGTTGGAACCTACCGTCGCACTCGTCGTAAATGCCGGATCGCTGGAATTTACCGTCAGCTACGTGGTCGACTACACGAAACGAACCGCTATGAAAGATCAGTTGTTCACGAAAATCGTAGAGGAAGTCGCAAATAGCGATGGGCGGCTCGAATGGGCATCATCGGCAGTTATTCCCATGAGCCCGCCCGGCGATGCCGGACACGGATCGAAGGCGCTCCTCCCGTCATCTTCGACTCTTGGTGTGGGCCACGCGGCAGATTCCCGCTTGACTCTAAAGGGGTTAATAACGTAAATCATCGGAAAACAGGAAGGAACGAGGCAAGTCCTGCCAGCTGCTGGCAACTGCGCGTGCTCGTTCCCAGTTTGTCTCAGGATGGCGATGTTGGGGTCGGTATCCTTTTAAAATTGCCACGTTCCGGTTTTATCGAAATTTGGTGAAGCTGCGGCGGAGGGCTCAAAAGTTTTCCAATAGCATCACGTTGCTTTCGGGGTTTCTCTTCGTGTAGGCGAGATAATGGCCGTCGGGCGAAGCTCTCAAATCCTGTAGCCAACCAGCACCGGCTACCTCCATAACTTGCCCGTGACCTTGAAGGTCAAGAGAGAGAATGGCCTGAGTCTGCCCCGGTATTTCATTGGACCACGCCGTGGCGAACAGATGCTTGCCGTCGGCCGCCCACGCCACGTGTTGTACACCCGCCCATCTCATATTATGCGGCAGAGGAACGAGTTTGCCATCCGCAATGGTCAGGATTTGAATCCATCCGCCAGAACTTGGATCTCCGATCGCGATCCTGGTTCCGTCGGGCGAAAGAGACCAGTCCGTCCCTTGAGCCTTGACATCCACGCGTTGAATTTCCGACCCCCTTCCCTGGACAGGATCAAGGAAGGAAAAAACTAATTGCTCTCCATTCGCCTCGGCGATGACGCAGTTGGCCGATGTAAGGTAGCCGCAGTGGCATCTGTAGCCACCAGTCAGAAGGAGGGAGCGCGAACCACCCTCCGCTGGCATGGTCATAAGGCGCTTGGATGGGTCTACAAGTCCAGGTGTAGTGGAAGCAGTGAAGAGCAGATGCTCGCCCGTCGGGCTCAGTGTGGGCCAGGAATAGTTTTCTCCTCCTGAAACCAAAACTTCCGGAACTTGATCACCGATGTTCTGCCTGAGAATGACGCGCCTGCCTTCACGAAGGGATTCAAGAAGAATCGCCCGGCTGTCTCGAGTCCAGTCCCGGGGGTAGTCGTACCAGTCGTCCGCGGTTAGCCGCTCCGCACTTCGCTTTTTGTCCGGAGATCGCAGATCGTGCAGATAAACCGTGTCACGCCAAAACCCGGCAACATACGTGAGACGCTTTCCATTGTTGCTGAACCGAAACGACTCCGCGTCTTCCTTTTCCTCGTGTGTAAGGGCCGTTGGCGGGCCGCGGCGAGTTCCCGCGTCTGGATCGGCTGGAACTGCCCAGATGGCGTAATTTTCCGCGGGTGGGGCATTAAGGACGGAATAGATAATCCGCCCGTCGGGCAGCCAGGTAAGGTCGGAAGGGCCTGACGGCCCCCACAGCTTAGGACTCGACAGAATCAGAATACGCCTCCCCCCTTGCAGGTCGCAGGTCTCAATTGAGACTTCGCGCTGGTTGTAATAATCGCCGCGGCTGCGAATGTAAACCAGACGCTGGCCATGAGGTGACCAGGCGAAGTGAGCCAGTTGTTCTCCTTTATCCAGCACCAGAATTCGACGTGGATCCTCGCCATCGCTTCCGATCAACCAAATCTCATCGTGTGCGTTGGTAAAGGCAATGCGAGACCCGTCGGGCGAAATGACCGCATTGTCCACATCGTCGTCGACGAGTTTTCGATATGTTCCGTCCCAGACAGAAACCTTCCAAAGACCCGGATGTCCTTGACGCTGGACCACCAGATGGCTGCCATCTGGATACCAGTCAAGGGGATCAGGGGCCTCTGGAGACTGAAGGTCGCGAAGGTCTCCGCTGTCGATCTCCAGGATGTGCATCTTTTTCGATAGGAAGCTGCTGTAGGCGAGATATTTGCCGTCCCGCGAAATGGCGGCGTTGCGCACCGGGTCCCCTGGAGAGTTGGCGGTCAGTGGCCTCCCCACCAATTCGTGGTTGGGTTGCAGATGCCCCGGCGCACGAAACCGAACCATGAGCGCAACCACTACCACTGCCGCCAGCACCCCAGCAATGGTTCCGATTAGCGGCCGAGATCTTGAGATTGGCGAACTTAGTTGTTCGTTCTCTTGCCTCGTTGTAATGAAACTTGTCTCGAGCGTGTGCTTCTGAAAAATAACCCCGCCGGGGTCGGTCGGGCCGACTGTTGCTCGCTCCGGCGGCGTATTGCCGTCCTCGTGTGCAACGACTCGCACTGCCGAGACAAACTGATAGCCTCGGCCGGGCAGTGTGACGATGTAGCTGTTGTCGCCAGGTTTCTCCTCCAGCGCCCGCCTTAGCACGGAGATGCTTTGCGCCAGGCTGTGCTCGTCGACAAAGGCCTCCGGCCAAACATTCTTTAGCATTTCATCGCGAGTGAGGACCTTCCCCGGGTTCTGCACCAGGTACAGCAGTACATCGAAAGCCCGAGAGTTGAGCTTGATGATCGCCTCGCCGCGCTGCAGACTGCGGGCCGAGGCATCAATCTGAAACTTCCCGAATTGAAATATCTGCCCTTCTCTCGTTGACATAGAGGGCTTTGAAAATTCTTGACAACTCTTGAGAACGAATGACTGGCCTTTTTTGCGCGACTGCCGCAACATTCGCGGCCGAGCGACGAGATTGCATGCAGCGACTTTACCAATGGCTAATCAAGCGGGCAAGCTTCTTTCGCCATGATGCGGCGGGTTATAGCGCGAGCAGCAGCGTCCGCACCGAGACTATGGTACGGCGGGAGAGGGTGACCCTGCTGGCAGGTAGCGCGGCGGCTCTGGGCATCGACATCTGTCCGTTCTGCGGCAGCAACTTGGCGCCGGCGGAGGAGGAAGAGGCAACACGTCATCCTCCGGACCGGTCAATCGCGCAGGAAGCCAGTTCAGTCAAGAACCACCCTCCGTGAACGACTAGGCGCGGCTCAATAAAGCGCATTAGCAAGCGACGCGGTAGCTGAAACCAGAGCCAAATCAAACTTCCAAACTATAAGGAGAGAGCGACATGAAACATCAAGGCGGAACCATACGAAACCTAATCGTGGCTTTAGTAGCCACAGCGTTGCTGCTGGCTGTATCTGCGCTGGGGCAGGACTCGGAGGTAGTGCTCCACACTTTCACTGGACGCAGCGACGGTGCACTTGGAGGATATCATTTGGTCTCTGACTCCGCCGGCAATCTTTATGGCACGACCCTAGGCGGGGGCAACAATTCCACCGGTTGCGAAGTTTTTACGGATGTGGTCGGATGCGGCATCGTCTTTGAACTGAGTCCAACGGGCACCGAGACAGTGCTCCACGTCTTCACCGGAGGCGAAGACGGAGGAGTGCCCTTGGGCGGCGTGGTTTTGGACTCTGCGGGCAATCTCTACGGCACCACGCTGTTTGGCGGCGACAAGAAACCTGAGGTTTGTCACGCCGTCGGCATCTACGCCGCCGGATGCGGCGTGGTGTACAGACTGGCGCCCACCCGCCGCGGGTCGTGGAAGTACACCGTGCTCTATACCTTCACCGGGGGCACGGACGGAAGCGAACCGTGGGGTAACCTGATCCTTGACGCCGCTGGGAATCTCTATGGGACGACCACCATCGGCGGCAATGATAACTGCGCCACCGACCCGACATACGGCTGCGGTGTGGTCTTCATGCTTACTCCCGGTGCTGGAGGCCCGTGGACCGAGTCAGTGCTCTACACCTTTAGCGGAGGCAGTGACGGCGGTGATCCCTATGGCGCCCTGACGTTCGATTCCCAGGGAAATCTTTATGGTACGACGCAGTTCGGCGGCGATAACAGCTGTTTTTCGCCATACGGCTGCGGGGTTGTCTTCCAACTTGCGCCGACTCCCAGCGCTCCATGGACGGAAGCTGTACTCCATGCTTTTACGGGTGCCCCGGACGGTGCGCTTCCCTTCAATACGGGAGTGACCCTCGACGCCAGCGGTAACGTCTACGGCACTACCATCAGCGGGGGCGATACGACACGATACTATTGTCGCCGCGGGGACCCGGACGGATGCGGCGTGGTATTTGAGTTGGCCCAAGGGACGTGGGCGGAGACGGTGCTTCACGCCTTTACCGAGGGCAAAGACGGGGGCGGTGCCTGGGCTCCCGTGATTTTTGACTCATCCGGCAACCTCTACGGCGTCACCGAGAACGGAGGCAAGCGAAATCCCTCTTGCACCACCGTCCTGGGATGCGGCGTCCTCTTCCAAATGCCCCCCGCCGATGAAGGCCCGCGGACAGAGAGCGTCCTGTATTCCTTCACCGGAGGAACCGACGGAAGAGGTCCCGATACGAATCTCCTGTTTGATTCGGCCGGGAATCTCTACGGCATGACCTACGACGGCGGCGATGACAGCTGCAATCCGCCATACGGCTGCGGTGTTGTATTCGAGGTTCAACAATCGCAGAACGGCTCACCCAAAGAACCCCGTTAGCTAGTTCACCCCGAGAGTGCCTAAGTGGCGAGTCAGAAGCGTGTGACTCGCCACTCTGTCCGCACGCCATCGTCGCTTAAATTACCACGCTTACCTCGTACTGCCGTCAACGCCCCGGAGGCTCCGCCCCGCACAAAATTATTGCTTGGACGGACGCAATAGTGAAAACCCACCGCCTCAGCTGTTATGGCCTGCGCGAATTGACCAATGACAGTCAGTTGATAGCGGAAGTCACGATTTAGCGCCTCAGAGTAGTCCGGCAAAACAACGAGCAAATCCAGTCTGCTCGCCACATCCACGGCGTTGGGGTCGAACACCCATTCCAGCAGCACCTCCCCAAGGTTCTTGGCGAACCGCCGCCCTCGATCCGGTTCGTCCGAATCCGTAACGCCGCTCATCGATCAGTAGTACGACGCTGATGGCTCAGAGTTCCCGCCACTCGCGCCAGAGCGCGGAAGAACGGGTCGCGCAGGCACGCCTTTAGGACAGAAGTTCTCTCTATAATGCAAGAAGTTCCGGTAACGCGGCGATGTTACCCCTTGTATCTTGCACAAAATACAGTACGGCATGGTTCGTGCTCCAACGAGGAGAACTAAACAAAATTAACTTGGAGGAACGATGCCGAGCGTACACATCGACAGTCTAGGTGAGATGGCGATCGTTGAATGTGCGGGGAGGTTTGTCCGCAATGACGCTGCCTTAAAATTACGAGACGCGGTTAAGTCACAGGCAAACGCTCGTGTTGTGGTTTTGGACCTCACGGAAATGCAGGCAATCGGTGGCGGGGGTCTGGGGATGCTGGTGCTCTTGCAGAGATGGGCGCAGGACAACGATATTCGATTCAAGCTCCTCAACCCGACCGGGCCTGTGCTCGACAAGCTGAAGCACGCTGATTTTGAGATTGTGAAGACGGCGTGATACGCAACTGTCCCTAACGCAAATCTTATGCGGATCTCTTCTACAAGTAGCCCGTCGGAAGATCAAATGTCACTGTCCGATTGTGAAAGCTCTCTGGATTCGTGAGCGCGATCGCAGAGCCGAAACAGACGGTCGGACTAGTTGGGACACGAGACTTCCCGCATTTCCGGGGTAGCTGGAGTAGTTTCTTGCTTGGTTCAGGCGGCGCGGCGTTCGTAGCGGTGGTGCAGGCCACCGACTTGACGCATGGACACAACTGGCCCGATATCCCGAGCGTGAACCGCTCGTGGTTCTGGCGAGTCCGTTAATTTGGTGACGCAGTGCCGGGTTCTCGAGTTGGAGATCGGCCCGTGAACGGAACGTCGAGCAACTGGCAGGGAGGAGTGCGAGGAAGGAAATGGGCATCGAGGAATGAATTCGACGAGAAGTATAATTCCTGTGTTCTCAAATCCTTCGGGGTTTTCGAGAGGCACAGTAGCCGGCTGACCGAAAAACGCCTGGTACCCTTTGAAGCTGCCCGCTACGTCGCCCGCCCCTTATGATCGTCGATCGTGCACGTGCGCTTCATCGGGTCCCCCTCCGCGGACTAATTCTTGTTTAGACCGAACCCCGGATACAACCAGTCATCTTCAAGCAATGGGGAACGACGTTCGGTCACTGAGGCTTAGTGTCTGGAGCGGCGGCCCTAAGACCAGAGGAAAACCTTATGGGCTGCAAACGGTATCCGTTGCGTGTGCGTACTTTGTATTTCTGAGCTTTTTCGCCGACCAGCTTTACTGTGATCGCACGCCAACCGGCGTTCGGATTCGCTTTGGGATAGTAGCTGAGCAAGTATAGATGCGCGAGATCGTCCTGGACGGAAGCGAATGCGCGCCTCTCATCTTTCCAACTTTTGGCAAAGTAAGCCTTGCCTCCGGTGGCCGCGGTCATACGCTCGAAGACGGCGGTGGAAACCGGCTCCAGCTTCGCTTCCTGCGTGCTGATCATATAAATGGAGACCCCCGTCGACTGGGCGAGTTCGGCGACGTCTTCAGGTGGCACTACGCTGGAGTTATCCGGGCCGTTGGAGAAAACGACGACAATTCTTCTGCCGGTGTACTGGGCAGCATCTTTTACGGTCAGCAGGAGAGCGTTGTAAAGAGCAGCTGAGTCTCCAGCTACCGTCGAGCGCACGCCGCGCAAAACCTGCACGCGGTCGGAGGTTAGGCTTGCGGCTCGTGACAGATCCCTGCTGTAGGAATAGAAGGCTATCTTGTCGGCGCTCTCGAGAGAGTGAACAAACTCAGAGATCGCATCCTCGGCGAAAACAAAGTCGCGATACATGTAGTTACTGGTGTCGAACAGAATGAAGACATCGGAGCCTGCAATTAGTGAGGAAAAGGTTTGAGGCGAGTCAGCAGCGTGATCCGCGCTGTGATCGGCGGCGGCTGCGATCTGTGCGTGGGGCGATTCAGACCCGAGGACGCTGCGTGCGGGCGCATTTCCCTCGGCAAAGGTCGCGAGCTTCTCGCTGATTCCGTCCTCTGTGATCACAAAATCATCGGGGTGAAGCCCCGTAATGTAATTTCCATTCTTGTCGGTGACAGCAACATTGAGTTGCACCATGTTGACCACGATGCGAAGGGAGGAGTCATCCTGGCATTCGATCTTTCCGCTCGAAGAAAATAAACCGAGGAGAATGAAAAATGAAAGAAACGATTTGCAGCGCATATTTCTAAGCTCCTGTTCTCGCGAGTCAATGCTGGCGGTGCGTTACTCGGCGGATCCGCGCCTCGAGTTTGAATCAGGGTCACCGATACTGCTTAATGCAGCGCCCTTTCGCTTCCGAAAATCCTCGCCCGCTTCGCGCAAAGCGCGAAGGATTGCGGGCCAATCCTCCAAGTCGCTAGCAAAAATCTTTTCGACCATTTGCCGCGTGAGTTCCGGGACCAATTGATTCAATGCGACTGGGGGATAACCTTGTTCATCCGCCAGTCGCGCCCAATAAAGGTTCGAGGAATCCCAGGACTCGGCCAGCAGACGGCTGGCAAAACCCGACAACGCAGGCAGCGGAGGCACGTTGAGCAACTCGCGGGCATAGGTATGGTTCAGCGCAGGATGCGGTACCCCAAAATCCTGCGACAAACGTTCCCAGCTCACTTCTTCCGGATGTTGACGACGCAGATCCTGCAGTTCCTGATCGGCCGTTCCGTAAGCCATCGTTTCTTCCGGATACCGGCGCTCGAATTCTGCGGCCAGGTAAAAAGTATCGGCCGGGGTCAAGTTCGCGAGAACCTCCGAGGCCTGCCCAGCGTGCAGGACCTGCTCGATTTCTTCCGAGCGCTGCGGCAGGATACGGTCTGATAGGATCGCCATTATTTTGGCTCGCAGTTTCTCGTTGCCTGCGGACGCGGTCAGAAGTTCTTCGCCAGTTCGCTGATAGAGCGTGACTGCGTGCAGCTCATCGGGAGTGACGGTCCACCAGCGAGGCAGGACTGCGCTAATCAAGAGACTCGGTACTAACTCTTGCCAAATGAGAGCTTGCACGTTTTTGGGAGCGATGAAGTCTTCTTCCATTTGAGCAAGCACATACGGGAGATCGGCAAGGGAGCCCACGAAATGAGCGCCGCCACCGGCGGCGTTGCCCGCGCCGAACAGTTGGGGGGCCTGCCAGATCGTTGTTATACCTTCGACGGATTCGCCCGAAAAATCGTGAGAGCGAACTAAAAGCGGGTTGTTGTGCAGTACTTGGGCGCATGGCGGTTCATAGTAGGCATAGTTTAGACCTACAAGAATGTCCCTAAGAAACGGAGTGAGTTGACCGCGAGCTTCTTCGAGTTGCGCGCGCGATGCTTTGGCGGACCTAAGGGCTCCTCCTACGTTGGTTCGCATCTCTAAATCTGTGTGATGGTTGTTGTAAACACTCGGAGCCCATTCCGTTCTCTCGCTTTTCGTAAAGATCGGCTGAGGCATCTGGAATTCGTGTAGCTCTTCCGCCATGTGCAGCAGATATTCCTCCGGCGGTTTTCCGTTAGCCTTTTGCCTTAACGCATCACTCAACGCGGCGAGCGTGTCGAGCGAGACTAATCGCTGACCATCAAGGACAGACCGGATATTATCCGCCAACTCGCGATGAATCTTTTTGCCTTCGGGCGTGGTCTGTTGAGGACCGGCGAGCAGTTCAACAACTCCATTTTGCGATACCGCGGGGCTGCCGGCAGCTGAGTGAAGTAGTTGCTCCAAGGAGCTTCGTCCCGCGTCATAGACTTGACTTGAAGACCGAACTCTTGCGAACGGACGGACTACGTTCTGCCAGGACTCATCCATTTGGAGCGCGGGAATCTGACCCTGGCGAGCTAGGATTTGCCAGATGCCTATATTCGCTTGAATGATACCGAAGGCATCGCCGCGCACCGGGTCGGGAATCTTCCCCAAGCGCTCGGCAGTATCCAGGAAGAGCACGATGGAGGCATCGCTCAACTGCGGAAATTCAGAAAAGATTCGGTACAGGTCGCTAAAGTCGGCGAATTTCAGGCACATCAGGCGGACCGTTTCAGTACCCAAACCATGGCCAGGGGACCGTCTGCTGTCGAGTTCGCTTAGAGCAAGGTAAGCCTGCAAAGGACCGTTGTCGGTAGTTTCAAGAGAAATAGCGAACATATCCTCCAAAAACTCGTCGGGATTCTTGACCGTGCGTCTTCGGGTTTCTCGTAGGGCCCGAGACGGGTCTTTCCACCGGGAAAGAGTTTCTCGCCAGACTTCGATGCCACCAGGAACCAATGGCTCTCCTCGAGGATTCCACTGAATTTGGCTGACCAGCAGCAATAACCATGGCGCTGGTCTGAATACACCTGTCGTGGCACCTGTGGACGGAGTTGTAGAGCGTAGCGCGCCATAAAACCTGTCCAGTCGATGCGCTTTGTTGAAATAAGCTTCTTGCCTGCGACTCACACTCGCAAGCACATCGAAATACGCGACCAGCCAGCCCTGGTCTTTCGATAGCAATCTCAGGATGAAATCTGCAGGAGCGTTCGGGCTTGCGCCTGCTAAATCCTCCCACGTAGAGTCCGCCTCCGTCCCTCCGGGCACCAGGACACGTCCGTGGCGGATGCAAATGTGGCTTCCATAGAAATCAAGTACGGCGTTGTAGGGGAGCAGCTTTCGAATTCCAATATTGCGCTGCAAGAAGACCCTGGTTTCCGGATCCATTTTCGAAAGGCCCCAATACAAGCGGGCGACCGAGCGATCGCTCAGGATCGCGTCCACCAACTCCCTGCTAGGCTCCCGACGATTTTTCTTGGCAAGAGCGGTCCAGTCACGCTCGCTGAACAACAACGGAACACGAGTGGAAGAGTACGAATACTCGAAAGGCTTGCCTCCCTCCAGAGTCTGCTCAAGTTCAGTGAGAGGGAACCCTGAATCGATTGTAAGAAAAGCTCTCTCGGCATCCGCCGTCAGCAGTGAGGTCCCAGGCTGTCCGCAGTCGGATGCAACGCGGTAGCCGAGGATATGAAGAAGCGGCGCCGCATCTTTACAACTGAAAACGCGAATCACACCTTCGCTCCCGGCTAGAACTCCCAACTCCCGAGCCTGCTTGACGTAGCGAGTAAGCAATATCAAGTACTCGGTTGGATGATCACCGCCTTGATAGCCCATAGTGGATACGTTCCAGGCCAGTTTTGGGAGGACGTCGCCAGGCGAGATCTGTTGACTAATGCCCGCCATGCGCAGAAACGAGCGCAACGGACCCGGGATCAGTAACTCCGAAGAGGATGAAGCGGCTCCATCTTTCGAGGGTGAGATTGCGGCTGCTTCGCTGTTCATCGGGACTGCAGCGCGGCCAATGCCGGCAGTGGCGGAGAAATAGCAAGTGACCAGACAAACCACCAAAAATGTTTGGAAGGAAAGAGGCGACTTCATGGCTGGTTTCCTCTCGGGCGCCCCGGCCCAATCCGCCGGTGCTCCGCCGACTAGCCGACTCTAATACATTTCCGACCTCGCTGAACATGGAAGATCAATTTTTTTCGTATGCTGAGAGTGGCGGAAGGGCGCACAGCAGCGGGGTCCACGCGACGATATCGAGAGGGGGTGTGGGAATTCGACGAGAAGTATAATTCCTGTGTTCTCAAATCCTTCGGGGTTTTCGAGAGGCACAGTCCAGCCAGATCGCGACCATCAAAAGGAAGCTTCCCGACTTCGCGAAAGCGTGCGCGGACGACACGGAACTGGTCTTGCTTCACCAAGACGCTTTTGCCTCCGACTACCAAGAGGACGAATACACGCTCCTCGGCACGGCGATCAAATACTCTGGTCTACGTGGGAAAGAGGTGCGGGTGATCGGAAAGAATCGGCAAACCCTCGGTGAAGACGGCACGATACAGCGAACGCATTCGTCCGATTCCGTCTTTACACCGCAGCCTGCAGCGGCTCACTATCTGCTAAACGGGCTTCCTTGGGCATGGGGATGCTTACAATCACAGAGGTACCTGAACCATTCGATTCGATTTTCATCTCTCCTTGGAATTGACGTATACGCTCTCGAATTCCCCTGATCCCGACGCCGGAGCCGTGCGATTGAATGTCCAACAAGCGCTTGGGCGATATGCCTTTTCCGTGATCCCGAACCTCTGTTCGGACACTTTCTCCTTCGCAAGCTACTCGGATAAGAGCGGTCTTGCTGCCAGAGTGTCGGTGGATATTTGTTAAGCATTCCTGCACCAGACGAAAGATTGCAAGCTCCATATCGCTTGGCAGTCTTCCAACATCATCGGCGACTTCGAGCGTGATGGCTATGTCACTGCGATCTGCCAGACCCCCTACATACCAGTTAAGCGCGGACGCGAGACCGCTTTCGTCCAGCAGCGGTGGATGTAACAGGTAGGACGTGGTACGTATCTCGCGATGTAATTGCTGAACCATCGCCTCGATCTCTTTTCCCTCTCTTGCTAACTCCGGCGCGATGCCCTCTGCCCGGTGAACCAATTGCGCGAGGCTCATGCCTAGCACCGCCAATGTTTGACCGGCACTGTCATGTAGTTCGCGGGCGATTCGCCGTCGTTCTTCATCTTGTGCCTTCATCAGGCGCGTCATGTCATCGGCAATCCGAACGTTCTCTGCTGCCTCTTTCTGGTCGTGGATGTCGAGACAACCGCCAACATATCCTTCAAACATTCCATCGGGCGCGTAGCGCGGCACTCCTCGATCCAGTATCCAGCGGTATTGCCCCGTGTGATGCCGCATCCGGTACTCCATCTCAAACGGACGACGGGCATCGAAGTTGTTGACGTAGATTTGTAGGCAGTTGTCGAAGTCCTCTGGATGCACGTTCTCCGTCCAGCCATTGCCTGACTCTTGTTCGAGAGTGCGTCCGACGAAATCCAACCATCCCTTATTGAAGTAATAACAAAGCTTGTCCGTCCCAGACATCCAGACCAAGATGGGCGAAGCATCTGTAATCACGCGAAAGCGTTGTTCGCTTTCCCGCAGTGCTAGCTCAGCCTGCTTTTGCGCTGTAATGTCCCGCGCCACTTTCGAGGCTCCAACTACACGCCCCGATGAATCCCTCACGGGTGAGATGGTCAGTGAGACATCGAGGAGGCTGCCATCCTTGCGCCTGCGGACGGTGTGGAAATGGTCAACCCGCTCACCTCGCCGGAGACGGGCGAGAATGTCTGACTCTTCATGGGGGCGTTCGGGTGGAATTATCAGGGTGATATGTTGCCCGATGGCTTCTTCAGGGGTGTACCCAAATATCCGTTCCGCACTCTTATTCCAACTCGTGATGATGCCATCAAGGTTCTTGCTGATGATGGCATCATCGGAGGAGGCTACAATCGCAGCCAACAGACCCGTTATTTCTTCGGCTTCCTTCGGCTCGCTCATATCCTCTGGCGACGACCTAACCACCCTAGGTGTCGTCGAATACTGGTGAAGTGCTCGATCAGAGCGCTAAGTTCAATCTGATGAATAGAAGTGGCAGTCTCCCGCTGCGTGTCGCCATCGGCAGCCTTGGGCAAGAATTGCCACTTCATCCTAGCGATTCTGTCCAGAGATGCCAAATACAGTAAACACTGTAGGTGATCTGCTCGGAACGCGAAAGGCGACGGAGTTTCTGGGCATACCCAGACCGAGCGCCCCGGAATCCCCCACCCGGTCGGCGCTAATGTTCACTGCTTCACTGACGCGGCGTCGTTAACTGTCATCTTTCGTCGCCTCAAAACGTACACCCGTGAAATCTTCTCTCTCAGCCCGTGAGAAGCACGATTGTACCTATAGGAATGGAGCGAGAGGTAGGGACTGAGAGGATTCCTAGCTGGCCCCTACCCTCTTCACGCGATGAGATGCGATGCCACGATGCTGATAAACTCGCGGGACAGTCGTTCGCGGCCCTGCCCGACGCAAGGGAGGTCCGCCCGTAGGCGAACATAAGGCGAATATGCTAGGATCGCTTGCTATGGCCCGGCGTCCTGATCCGGAGAAACCGGATGTCCTGAGCGAAGAGGAGATCAAACAGCTCCGGCACCACCTGGCGCACCTCAGTCCTGATGTCGTGCGGAATTTCTACGAACGCGCTTTCGAGGATTGCCGGATGATCTACAACCGCCTGCCGAGCCCGCGCAAGATTCAGACGCTCGTCCAGGTATGGAAGCAGTTGTGGAAGTGGCGGGGATGACAGGCTCCACCAGATGAAACCGAATCCCTAACGGGGTCTACGCCCTTAACTCTTACCGGCATTCTTGCGACACGCTGCATCGCATACACTCCATTACACATTTTGCCGCAATAGTTACAGGCATTCTTACGTTTGCGTGGTGGTGCGCGAGCACAATCTGCTGATCCTTTGGCGATTTGCCGACGTGCCAACCGCCGCAGTCGATACTTTCATAGGCGACTAGCCATGCGCCCTTTCGTTCGGACATCAATCTGGCGACCCTTGCGGCGGTGTCGGCCTGCTCGTATCGTCGCTTGCGCCCGCATCGAATCCAACTGAACTTACTTGGCTCATCATTCATGGCGGCGACACCGTTATGGCGGCAACTCGACACGCCGCTAAAGAGACGCTAACCTGACGTGCTCCGGGAACCCGACTGGCACATTTACGAGCTGCAAATCCGCATCTGAAGGAGAACAATCATGCGATTTTCGAAAGCCGTATCATGTTGGATCCTCAGTATTGTTTGCGTCTCCGGCGCGGCACCTCGATCGTTATCTCAGACTTCTGCCGCGAAGCAAGGCATTGTGCTTGCCGCCAGTACTGTGTTCGATGGTAAGGGTCGCGTGCTGCACAACGTCCGCGTCGTACTCGAAGGCTCAAAGATTGTTGCGATAGAACCTGGGCTTGGACCGGCGAACTATGATCTGCGTGGCCTAACCGTATTGCCTGGCTGGATTGACGCGCATGTACACATTACCTGGAGCTTCGGCAAGGACGGAAAGAATGCGGGTACGGAAGGGGCAACACAAGAGGATGCCTATCGAGCCGCCTCCAATGCATGGGTGACACTGATGGCAGGCTTTACAACGGTGCAAAGCGTCGGTTCTCCGAACGATATTCCACTCCGTGATGCCATCGCAAAAGGAATCATCCCCGGCCCTCGTATTTTGACAGCCGCAAAGCCGCTCGAAGGGCGAGGCGAGAAGACCGGCACGCCCGATGAAATTCGCGCGTTTGTGAGGGAGCAAAAGACAGCCGGCGCAGACCTGATCAAGATCTTCGCGTCCAAATCCATCCGCCAGGGTGGCGGAATGACTCTTTCGCAGGAACAATTGAACGCGGCCTGTGACGAGGCAAAGAAGCAGGGACTGCGCACGCTCGTGCACGCTTACAAAGAGGCGGTACGGGCCGCGACTCTCGCAGGATGCACGGAAATTGAGCACGGTACGCTGGCCCCGGACGATGATTTGAAATTGATGGCGGTAAAGGGCACTTACTTTGATCCGCAATGCGGGCTGGTCATCGAAAATTACTTGCTGAACAAAGAAAAGTATCTCGGCACCGAAGGCTATACGGCGGAGGGATTTGCTGCGATGGTGAAGATCCTGCCGATGGATCACGCGATCGTAGAACAGGGAGTGAAAACTCCTGGACTGAAAGTAGTATTTGGCACGGACGCCGTAGCAGGTGCGCACGGACGCAATGCGGAGGAGTTCATCGACCGCGTACGTGATTGCGGTGTGGCTCCGATGACGGCCATGGTGTCGGCTAACTCCCTAGGGGCCGAAGCTCTGGGGATGGCCGATCAGATCGGCTCGATCGCTCCCGGCATGGAGGCGGACATCATCGCACTCGATGGAGATCCACTGAAAGACATCACAGCGGTTCGGCGTGTCGTATTTGTGATGAAGGGGGGCATTGTTTACAAGAACGCAGCGCGTGGTGCGATTCCTCTCTATTCGGGCGTCGAGCCGTAGGTTCGGGAGGTGCAATTTGCCGATCACCTAATCATGGCGCGCTGGGAATATCTGGCTGAGCCATGGTCGAGAAAGTCTGTTTCGGGGACAGTCCCTGAAGAGAATTCCTTGAATCCGCACGGCAGCAGACACATTCTCGGGAAGCTTCGACCCACCTTCAGTCGCTCCGCTCCTTCATCTTCGCCTAGCATGGCAGCCTAACCGAGCGTTGATCATGTTGACCACCCAGCGACCGAACAGCACGAAGTTAGTACGCCGGGCGTGCCATGATGGCGATGTCGCGCAATCACGGCAATGGCAGCGATTCCTCGATCGTCATTCCTTGTCCTGCTTGTCGCCCTTGTCGTCACCACCACCTTTGCCACCCTCTCCCTTGCCGCCTCCTGAGGTGACGATCTGGCCGACGGCTGCGGGGGCACGCATGCCGACGTATACTTTGGCGGCTTCCTCGCGGCCGGTGAATGCCACATCGATGATGCAGGCCTCGAGCAGAGCTTTCTCTCTTATGCCCGCCGCCGTGCACGCACGTTGCGCCCGTTCGCGGAGCTGAAGCGGCAGGTTGTCGGCATAGAACGGTTCCTTGGGAATGCCAGTCGCAACGCGCTCGCCGCACGGCGAGAGCAGCGACTCCTTCTCTGGGACACGCCAGCTATCAGCAAACTCGTGGTAGAGCTGGTTGAAGGCGAAGGGCGCGATCAGCACGCCTCCGGTCCGCGCCTCGATGGCGTTGACGTTTCCGCTCGCGTTAGCCAGCACGCCTCGAACCGTCGCCGGCCAATGGCCCAGCCCGACCGTCAGGTTGATGTAGGTGCCCATGTCCTCCGCGCGTATGCCATCGCCGTTCTCGTCCTGCACCAGGTAGACATTGCCGGTGCGCAGGATGCCGACTCCTCCGGGCAGGGAGACGATCTGGCCTTCGCCGATCTGACGCTCCCTACCGTCAACAAAAATTCGCGAGGGTTCCGTGCACACTGCCACGCGTGTCTTACCCATCCGCGTCGCGACCGCGTGGTTGACTGTGGCGTTCGGCCAAGTTGGCGCACCCGACACCTGGCGGTTCTCGACAGTAAAGCCCTCGGCCTCGGTGAGGACGAAGTCGCCCGCCGCCTGAAAGTCGTAGAGCAGACCGTCGAATGTGGTCAGGTGCGTGTCGCCGATGCCCGCTGCGGTCACGCACGCCGCCAGGCTCCCGAGGACGTTGCTCTCGGTGAACTCGATGGCAGGAGATGCCTGCGTCGGAATCGGGCCCATGCCTACCAGGGTGAGGTTGTTGGTCTCACCCGTGAAGCTCTGCATGTCGCACGCGGGCGCGTTCCTGGTCCCGTTGTGGACCGTGTTCTTTACCACGATGGTGGAGCTGGCGCCAAAGCCTGCCTGGCCTCCGCCGCTCGAGTCTCCACCGTCGCCAAAGACGTTGAACTCCCCGTCGATCCAACCGGCCGCCACGTCGACGGCGTTGATGCCGGTCATCATCGCACCATCTCCGCCCATGGTAATTACCACCTGGTCGCTGCTGGGAGTGACGGTCGCGCTGAACCTCAGATTGTTGCTGCCAAACTCGCTGACCGAGTGCCCGCTCAGCGTCGACGAGGCCAACGTGCTTTGGTAGCAATAGATTTCCGTTTGTCCGGTGAACTGGAACTGCGTCCACCCGCCGCCTGGGCAGGGGGCGTTGTACTTGATCAGCCAGTACTGGATATATACGTCATTCGTGGACGGGTTGTTTTCGTAGACGAACTGCTCCCATCCCTTGCAATTGGGATTAGGACTGCCCATACAAGCCGCGCTCGTGAACTGGTTGGTGTTGATCTGCAACGTGTACGTATCGGAGAATGACGGGCCGGAATTGGCGATCGGGCCGGTCTCGCTCAATCCCACGCTGGGGTTGGGGAAGGTGCCATCGACTCCGGTGATGGTGCCTGTGGGGTGCGAGGCGAAGTCGTTGCTTCCGCCATTGCCCACGGTAAAGGGCTTCGGGATACCGTGCGCCGGTAGCGCTGGATATTTCGGTCCTGGTTTGCAGGTAGCTGGAATCCATTCAACCTGCGGATACGTGGCCCGGTAACATCCCGGCTTGGGATGCGGAAGCTGCAGCAACGCTTGATGCCATTCGCTCTGCGCTCTCACCAGTTCCGGACTCGCCGCTTGCGCGGCCGCGGCCTTCGCTGCCCCGCTCTCTGACGTTTGTGACTGAGCCGGCAACGCCGCTGCGATCAATAGCGCGAACAGAGCGATTCCGGCGACGATGATTTCAACCAGCGCGATAACACCTGAGCGCAATGCAGTGTGGGCCTTCATAAGCTCCCCCCGATCTACCTCTGCCGTGACTTATCCAAATAGTGCGAGCCAAGCAGAAAGCGTTACAGGCAGAAAGGGAGGAATCGCTGGATCGCGCGCAAATCCCGCAGCACAAGTTGCTGCTCTTCCTGAGGACATTATGTTGGGCGACCAGTCCCGGTTTAAGCTCCCATTTTTTGGGAGGATGGCCTAGGCACTGCGCGAGGTTTTGGCGCCAGTATCAAGCAGGGGGACTTTGCGTTTGAGGCGCAAATAAAAAACCCTCTCTCCGGTGATGGGAGAGAGGGCCGTTGCAGTCGGAACGTGTTTTAATCGTCGTCGTCGTCCCCAGCGGGAGCCGGGTTGTTGAATTCGCTCGGTGGGCGAACCGTGGTCTCGCCCGGATAGGGCCGCGTATACCCGGTGGACTCGTACCAGTTGAAATGGTTGACGGTGTCCGGGTCTTCGGCGTCGGGCTTGTTCAGCTTGCCCGCGAAGATCTCTGCCTTCTTGTCGAGCCAAGCCCTTCTCAGGGCTTTGACCGCCGGGCTGTCCTTCGAGTGGTCTGTGTTCTCGTCCACGCCTTGGTTCAGCGGAATCTGGTTCGGCACGTGCGACCACGGCAGGAAGTTGCCCGCGGGCGGCTGACCCACGACGAAATCCGTTCCCATCGGCGAAGCGATGAGGTCGGACTGGTTCATGGGTGTCAGACCGAGGATTTGCTCGATCGTCCGTGTCATGTTGACCTGCGTGTAGAGGGTGTGGTCGGTGGGTCCGTTCTGCACGACGTAGGGGCTGACGATATAGCCTGGGCTGCGATGACCGTCAACGTGGTCGACGCCGTTCTGCGCGTCGTCTTCCTCGATGAAGATCGCCGATGAAGACCAGATCTTGCTGTGGCTGATGTAGTCGATAATGCGCCCAACGGCCAAGTCGTTATCGGCTTCTTCGGCGTCCACGGTCGGCGGGCCGCCGGTGTGGTCGCACATGATCCACAACTGTTCCAACGCGGGCACCGTACCCTTCGCGACATCTTTCTTGAAGTCCTGCACCCACAGATCGACGCGGAACTGGTCAGGGATACCGAGATCGAACTGCGGGAAGTTCTTGATGAGGCGGCTATACACGGCGGGGATAGAAGATTCTGCCTGAACCGTGTTCTGATAGTACAGCGTCTTCTCGCCCGCGGTCCCAGGAGGTCCGCAATTAGGCCCTCCTTCGAAGCACTGCGAGTCGGCGTAAAAGTTGCTCCAGCTCGGCTCGCTGGTCGACCCATTCGGCTGGAGGAACGTATCGTTCTCGACGTATTCGCCGTAGATCTTTACCGCCAGGCCGGCCTCCTCTGCTTCCGAGAACAGGAAGCCCTTGGGCTGATAGGCGAGTGCGTCGCCGGCGTTGCCGCCGGGATAGCTGCGGACCCAGTCAGGCGACTGGATGTCATCGGCGTAAGGCGCCATGGCTTCCTGGATCCATTGGTGACCGTCGGCCGACTGGCGGCTCGGGTCGTAGAAATTGTCCAAGAGAGGGAAGCGCTGCACCAGCGCGTGCACATTCGGCGTGACCGGTGTGCCTCCGGCTGCGGCGCCGTCGCCGAACACCGCCAACGAGGGGTCGCCATTGCCGGCGGCCACGTCGCCCAGGATCTGATCATAGGTGCGGTTTTCACGGATGATCAGGAACACGTGCTTGATCAGCGACGGATCGCCGATGTTGGCCGGGAGTGCGACCGGCGTGGCATTCGGGTTGCCACCGGCGGAAGACTGGATATTCTGCGTCAGATCCCAGTGGTTATTCACGAAAACCTGGTTCGTATCCTTCGCCAAGGTCTTCGCATTCGGCACGGGGACGATACTGACAGTGCCATTGTCCTGGTGGGTGTTGTAGCCGCAAACGCCATGGTCGCACTCGTACGAATAACGTGTGCCGATGCCCTTGTCGTTGGCAACGATGAGTACCTTATCGGTCGAGTCCAGCACGACCGAGGCCGGCGCATAAGCCACCGGGATCATGCCTTCGACGGAAAAGGTTTTGAGGTTGACCACCGCGATCGCGTTGGCATTGTAAAGTGCGACATAGGCAACGCCTGTTTTGGCATTGACGGCGATCGAGTTTGGCGCGGCGCCGTAGGCTGATTGGCCGGTGCCGGGTACACCGATCGGCAGCCCCAGGTTGATCGTCGTCTCCACCTCGTTGGTGTTCGTGTTGATCACCGAAATGGTGTCGCTATAGGTATTGGCGACCAACACGTACTCCTTGTAGAGCGCCAACCCAGTCGGATGCAGACCGGTGGCGATGTTCGCGGTGACCGTCATCGAGGACAGATCAACCACCGATACGGTACCAGTGACCGCGGCGCCAACGAACGGGTCGGCGACGATTTCCGTGCCGGCGGAGTTGATCTGGAAGTCCGATTCGGTAGCGGCGCGACCACCCTCGTTGCTGACGTAGGCGGTGGTACCGGCGCTGTTGATCACGATGCTGTGCGGCGCGTTGCCGACGCGAATCTGCGTACCCTGAGTCGGCGGGTTCGCGGTCAGGTCGATCTGGGTGAGCGTATCGTTCTGGTTCAGCAGGGCGTATGCGCTCGTGCCATCGCTAGAGAGCGCGACGCCGCCGGGGTAAGAGGTGTAGCTGGAATAGAACGAGCCGCAGGGGTTGTCATACGCGGCCGGCGGGCTGTTCGGAAAGCAGGCGATGAAGGAATTGTTCGGCGCCACATAGACTTGGGCGTTGTCTGACAGCAAGCCCTGTGCATTGACGTTGGCAATGGTGACATTGCTGCTGTCCTGGCTAAACACCAGGTGGGTGCCGTCCGCCGAATAGGTGATGCCGCTATAGCTGCCGCTCGGATCCGCTGCGAACGGGACGTAGTTCTGCAGGACGACGCCGGTGAGGGTATCGAACACCTCGACGGCGCCGTTGCCATCGGCCGTCGACGTACCCATGGTGAGCACGGCGGCAGTGTGATTGCCGCTATTGGGGTTCAGCGCGATGGCCTTTGCGCGGACCCGGATGCCGAGGTTGACTTGAGCGCCGGCCGGGGTGATGACCTGCCCATTGCTGACGACCCATGAGCCGTTCGGCTGCGGGCCGACGGTGTAGGTCGGGTACTCCTGAGACTGAGCCGCCGCGAGCGACGGGAAGCTCAGCCCCGCCGCCAGCAGCCCGGCGAGCGGACGCAGGTGCTTGGTTCGAGACTTATTTCGAAACTTATTTCGAGAGGTTTTCCGTGACATATACCGTTCTCCTCCTGGAATTTTTTTCCCTCACGCAACTGGGATTGGCCGTGCGACATGGATGGAAAGACATTGGGTTGGAAAACTAGCGGCGATAATAGTCGCCAATTAGTATTACGGGCTTATTACGGGTCTGTGAAGATCGGGTGAAAGTTCTGTTACAGGGGCTGAGTTTTCCGCGCAGATTTTGACGCCCGCAGGTCAGAGTTGAGAGGCTGTTTTCGTGGATTTGCCTTCGGGGGGATGTGGGAACAGGTCCCTAGGTTTACCGGGTCAAAGGCTGGAGTGGCGTGGTTCAGCCGTTTAGATACTCGCTGCTCCCGGTTCATTCATCGACGAGCGCGCGCAGCGGCCCTAGCCAGGATTCGTAGCGTCGCCAGCGCGCGATGGACGTGCGATAGATCGGCTGCCGGGCTTGCCACTTGCTGGGGGTGTTCACAGCCCGCGGATTGGATTCGGGGTGCAGGCAGGCGTCGTGCCACGCCAAGCCGCAGGCCGCGATGATCCGCCGGATGACTGGTTCGGGCGCGCCGGTCAGGTCCTCGTAATCGACCTCGATGAAGCGATCCGCCGGCAGCACCCTCCGCCAATGGTCGATGAGCCGCTGGTAGCAACGGAAATACGCGACCAGTTCGGCGCCTCCGGTTGGAAACGCCATGTCCGGACGGAAATGAGTTTGATGGATCGACAGTGCCGTGTCGATTGCGGCGCGGCGGCAATGGATAATGACTGCTTGCGGGAATGCCATGTGGATCAGCCCGGCCCAGAGGAAGTTGAACGGCATCTTGTCGGTCACTCGCGCCGCCGTCGGGGCGATCGCGCGCAACACGCCAAGATAGTCTGCCGCCGCCTTGGCCAGGAAGTCCGTGGCGAACTCCGAGACCGGATGCTCCGTGGAAACGAACGGCCCCTCGTTCCCCGCTGCGCCCGAGCGGTGCCACTCCGTTCCGCGCTGGTTCCAGAAATGCAACTCGCCGCCGGCCCCGACCTCGGGATGCATGGAGACGATCTGCTCGACGAGCGTTGTGCCGGACCGCGGCATGCCGATGATCAGCACCGGCGTCGCATTCGAGCTGCCGAGTTCGGGTGCCCGCGCAATCCATTCGGGGGTGCAGCGGGCAATCAGGCGGTCGATCTCGGTCGAAAACGCGGCCGAGTCGAACGGCCCATAGGAGAAAAGACCGCGTGCATCTCCCCCAATTCCCCGGCGCACCGTGTCTGCGTCGTCGAAATGCTGCATGGCCAAGGCATAGTCGCCTAGATCCTCCGCCGCCTTGCCGATCGCCAGGTGAACCCGCAGGCGTTGCCCTACTTCCAGTCCCGGCGTGGCCAGGGCGGCTTGCATCGCTTGAAGCAGACCGTCGTCATCGTCATTGCTCGTGACCGGGCGGCACCGGACCAGATCGTAGTAGCTTCCCGCCAGCAGAGGCGCGATCGCGATCGCGCGTTCGAAGCATGCACGGGCCTCGTCGAAACGGCCGACCTCGGAGAGCAGATTACCCCGCAAATCATACGCCATGGCGTTCATCGGATCGGCCGCCAGCGTCTCTTTCAATACTTGTTCGGCTTCCTGATTGCGATCCTCGATCAGCAGCGCCCGCGCCGTGGCGAGGCGGCCCAAGCTGTTCCTACCCCCGGTCACCGCCGCTCGACGGAAACAGCCGATCGCCTGGTTGCGATTGCCCAGTGTGTAGACCAGGGCCCCGGCGCGGAACCACGCCTCGGTCAGGGAGGGGAGCAGTTGAGTAGCGCGGTCGTACGCAGCGATTGCCCCGCCGATGTTGCCCAGCTTTTCCAAGGCGATTCCCAGTCGGAAATATGCATCGGCATAGCGCGGGTTGCTGGCGACGGCCAGCTGCAATGCCGCGATGGCATCCTGTACGCGGCCGACCTCGAGGCAGGCGAGGCCAAGATCGTGCTGGATGGTGGGATTGGACGGCTGCAGCAGCGCGGCATCGCGCAAGGGCGCGATCGCATCGGCTGGTCGCCCGGCCCTGAGAAAATTACTGGCCAACGCAAGCAGAGGCGCCACCTGCGGCACGGCTGGGTTTGGAGACTGGGACATGGCGCGAACCTAGCGTCGAAGCTGTAGCGTGGCCATAGGAATTGCCAGCGCAAGTTGTTACCCTACCATGATCTGCCAAAAATGATTTGCCAACCAAGAGAATATTGCGATAGGTCATTCTGCGCGCGATCGGACAAGCGGCCCGTCAGCGGGCCCTTCAGGCTACATATCCGAGCGGCTACTTCAGGGCGCGCCGTCTTGCCGAATCGGAGCAGCCTGCGACTGCAACGCAGCGAGGTAAGCCCTTCCTAACGGCGTCGATATCTCTTTTAGGCGTCAGCCTGCAAGTAAAAGCTGCTGAGGACTTACGTTCTCAGCAGCTTCCAGAGTAACTCGTATTCACCACTTGCAATCGGTTGTCTAGAATCCCTTTTCCGGGGCGGTTTACGTCCTGGAAGTTTGCCTAATCGCTATCTGGAGGAGCCACCTCCACACTGTCATTCTTGATAAAGAAGCTACCCTCGAGCGGAGCTTGAATGGTTGTGTACTTCGATGGGGCGTGATGGAAGTTGAAAAAGTCGTGGAGATCGTTGCTCGCTCGGGCGTCAGCAAATCCGAGGTTTCCGAGATCAAAGATTCCCTCGATCGCTTTCAGGACGCTGCCAAAATCGTATTTCAGGTTGCTGATGTATCCGACCTTGCTCGAATAAGCCGAAACCACCACCAGCGGTACGCGAAAGCCGAGTTGATAGTCGTTCTGATTCGCGCCAGTCTGGAACACCGGCTGCACATGGTCGTACCAACCGCCCCAATCGTCCCATGTGATAAAGATGGCGGTGTCTTTCCAGTAGCCAGTACCGTCGTCGCAGTTGGTGTTATTGCCGATGGCATTGACAATCGCCGCCACCCACGACGGTCCTTGACCGCTGTTAATCGGATGATCCGAATATTGTCCGGCGGGAGTTACCCAACTTACCTGCGAGAGGGCGCAGTTAGCAATGTCGTTCAAAACATCGGGTGGAACCGTGTCGACGTAACCGTTCGATGCGCCTTTCGTCCAGTCGGGTCCCGTGCAAACCCCGTTTACCGGGATACAGATGTTCGAGAGCGAATTAGGCGCCACCCAAAGACTGGTCTGCCCTTGGGCATAATAGGTCCAAGTGATCTTAGGACTGGGCTGGCTCAACAGGTAATCCATGGCATTCCTGGTGAAGCATTCCGCGATTTCGTCGCCGGCAGTTTCCGTGCCATAAGGCGGCGCACCGTTTCCGTTCGGGCGGATCAGTTGCACTGACTCTCCCGAGCCGCAGCCATAATTAGTTCCACTATTCTCCGCCACAAAAACGCCCAGCGCATCGTCTGCTGCGGTCGGCGCGGAAGTGGCGCCAAAAATATACTGATGGGCCGGATAACTCGGGCCTTGGTTGGTCTGAAACATACGGTTAGCCCATCCATAAGTGGTCGCTAAGATGACATATGGATCGAGAACGCCACCTTTGCTTCCATTGCCATTAGTTACAGCCGAGTTATACACGTACATGAATTGAGAATAGTTGTTGGCCGGAACCACACAGCCAAAGACATTGGCTCCGCAGTCGGTTGGAACGTTGGTTGCTGGCTTGCCGCTGATTCCCTGGTTTTCAAACTCAAAATTCCAGCCGCTGATGGTTCCGTTGAGCTTCGGTCCGCCATGGCTGTGGTCGAGATCGAAGTTAGTGGCCAGTCCAACCGGAGTTAGTGGGACGCTCTGGCCGTCGGCATTCACATAGGTCGATACGATATCATACATTCCTCCAGCGCCGGTTGCGCTGCATCCCGGCACGCCGCCGTTGGCGGTGCATAATCCCTGAAAGAGATTGTCGGGCGTGCGGTTTTCCTGAAAGATCACGATAACGTGTTTAAACGGAGTGTTGCTGTATTGGGCGTGAGCGGCGGTTGCCACGAGCGCGGCGGCGAGAAGTAACAAAACCCTGGGGCTGGATTTCATAACGATGCTCCTGATCAGGAATTGGCGGGTGGACGAGGTGAGCTACGCATCCATGGATGCGTAGCACCTGCTGTCTCCAACTTGTCATAACACGTGAGTTGGATGAATGACTCGCGCCATTTGTAAATTAATTTCTCATGACACGATTTTCCTGCACAGGTCGGTGCAACAAATTGCACTGTGCCGATCTTGATTGACATGAATCTATAATGATTTGCTGAAGGAAGGACGAGCGGGTATGTTCCGGCCCAAGAGATGCGTGCTTATCTTTACGAGCATTGCCCTTAGCGCGTTGGCCCCCGATCGGGCTGGGGCAGCGGCACTGACATGCGCGAATCTGGCTTTGCTTAAGCTGTCACACACAACCATCACAGTGGCCCAGTCGATACCCGCGGGCACCTATACCGCGCCGGACGGCGAGGTCTTCGCCAATATGCCTGCATTCTGTCGCGTGGCAGCGATGCTCACGCCGACCCGCGATTCAGAAATCGGAATCGAAGTGTGGTTGCCGACCACAACCTGGAATGGAAGGTTCGAAGGCGTGGGAAACGGTGGGTATGCCGGATCGATCCCTTACGCTGCAATTGCGCCGGGCGTAACACTCGGGTACGCGACCGTCGGCACCGACACTGGACATATTGGATCTTCAACCGATGATGGATCGTTCGCGCTGGGACACCCGGAAAAAATAATCGATTTTGGATATCGCTCGATCCATCTGATGACCGTCATCGGCAAACGGATATCATCTGCTTTCTACGGCGAGGATGCGCAACGCTCCTATTTCACCGGTTGCTCAACCGGCGGCCGACAGGCCTTGATGGAGGCGCAACGCTACGCAAACGATTACGATGGCATCGTTGCCGGCGATCCGGTTGCCTTTTATACGCATCATCATGTCGGCGGCAATCTGTGGGTCGTCCGACAGATGTTCAACGATCCCGCCAGCACCGTTTTCACCACGCAGGATACGCTTCTAGGCAACGCGGTCAATGCAGCTTGCGACGCTCTAGATGGGGTGTTGGATGGCGTGCTCAACGATCCGCGGCGCTGCCACTATGATGCGGCGGCGCTTCAGTGCACCGGCTCGCAAATGCCTCCGAGTTGTCTCACCGCCGCGCAGGTCGAAGCGGTTCGACATTTGTGGACGGGCCCGGATGAGATGGTGCAGCAGCGCGGGTACTATCCGCCGTTCGAGCGTGGCGGCGAAGCTGATGGCTGGCCCTCAAGTATTTCTCCCGAGCCGCCGCCGGCGCCGCAAACCGACAGTCACGCGCAGATTGGCATTCCCTTCTTCGAATACTTCGTTTTCGACAATCCCAATTGGAATTTTCAAACTTTCGACTGGACGACAGATCCGGCTTATGTGGAAGACAAGATGGTGGTTCCTGGTCAAACTCTGGCCTCGGTGCTGAATTCGATCGATCCCGATCTTCGGCGTTTCCGGGCGCGGGGCGGCAGGCTGATCCAGTACCACGGCTTCAGCGATCCCGAAGTGCCACCGCTGACCAGCATCAATTACTTCGAGAGCGTCGTGAAATTTCCGTCCGGATCACCGGAATGGCAGCAGACTAGCGAGTTTTACCGGCTCTTCATGGTGCCCGGGATGAATCACTGCAAGGGCGGTCCCGGCGCAAACGTATTCAACATGCTCTCACCGCTTGTCGATTGGGTTGAGCAGGATGTCGCGCCTAACAGAATTCTGGCGACACATTATGTCAACAACATGCCAGATGAAGGCGTCGCATTCACGCGCCCGTTATGCTCATACCCGCAGGAAGCCGTGTATAAGGGCAGCGGAAATACTCATGACGCGGCCAATTTTGTGTGCAAGTGATCGACAGCACAAAATCTGCGTTTGAGCGTGCATCACCTACTGCATTTCCAGCAGCGCCGCCATTGTTCCCACGCCATCCCATAGGTTCTCCAGGCGCAGATTTTCGTTGGCCGCGTGTTGGTTGTCGTCGTAGTTGGCGATAGGCACAGTAATCGTTCGCGTCTCGGCGGCGCGTTCCATCGCTCCGAGCGGAACACTGCCGCCCATGGTGGGCAAGAGCACGACATCGCCACGCGCAATCTCGACGACCTGAATGACTTCCTGCGCTATCGGTAGATCCATGGGCGTGCGCACGGCGTTGTAGCCCGCTTGATCGCGCACGACCAATGCGACCTTCGCATGAGTCGTAAGAGTCTCGCGCGAGGGCTCACTGTCCACAATGAAATATCCGCGCGACCGAATGTAGTCCATCACGCGTTTCTGTTGCTCTTGCCAATCGACGCCGACCACCAGGCGCAAGTCCAGATCGGCGGTAGCAGTAGGCGGAATTACATTTGTTGCGTGGGCTCCAGTCTGTCCGGAAGAAAGTCCGTTGATGTTCAGCGAAGGCTGATTGATCAGTTCGAGAAGATGCTTGCCTGAGCCGTCGACATGTCCGAGCCAAAATGAACCCATCAGCATTTGATCATTCACTGGGGCGCGGGCGAGCGCGTCGCGTTCCATCTGCGTAAACGGAGCGATACCGTCATAAAAATGCGGCACCAGAACGCGGCCGTCTTCATCTTTCATTCCAGCGAGCAATTGCGCGAGCATCATGGCCGGATTCGGCGCCCAATTTCCATAGTGTCCGCTGTGCAACCCATGATGCGGTCCGTAGACAGTGATCTCAAGATGGGCGTCGCCTCGCGCGCCGAAAACAACAGTCTGCTTCCCGCTCTGGTCGACTGGCCCGTCGCATATTAGCCAAACGTCACCGTGAACCAGATCGCGATTGGCATCGAGGATCTGCTCGAGATGAGGCGATCCCGCCTCTTCCTCGCCCTCCCACACGAAACGAATATTCGCGCGCAAAGGAATCTTGGCGGCTCGCAGCGCGTCGAGCGCGGTGAGTTGAGCAAAAATGGCTGCCTTGTCGTCTCCGGCCGACCTGGCGTAAATGCGCTCCTCGCCATTCACTTCGCGAATCGTCGGCGTGAAAGGCGAATTGCCCTCCCACTCCGACGGTGTCACCGGCTGCCCGTCATAATGCGCATAAAAGACGATCGTGTGTTGCGCGCCAGGCACATCGATTTTCCCGTAGACGACCGAGGGTGCCGAAGGAATGGACAGCAGCCGCGAATCGACGCCGCGCTTCTTGAGCATCTCAACGAGGAGATCGGCGTTGCGCTTGAGATTCGCAGGATCGGCGGCGACGTTGGGTATCGCCAGAAATTCGCTGAACTGTTGTAACAACTCCGCCTGATGCGCGGTCGTGTATTGCTGGGTAGCCTCCGCTGGAGTTTGCGCTGAGAGGGCAGACGGAACACACAAGAGAATCGAACACAAAAGGCGATGTCTCAGACGCATCGTCACACTATACATTTTTCTCATCCGGATGGATGCTGACCCGAATAGAAGAGAGTGTTTTTGGCGATGCGCAAGCGTTGGTTCGCAATGTCGTCGCGATAATCTCGTTACGGACAAGTGGCGCACACGGGGGTTCGCGCCACGTCGTATCCAAACGAAACCTGCCCCGTCGATTGCGTTATCAAGTCGGTTTCAATCCAAAACACGTGTGCGGGATCAATGAAGTAATAATTCACCGCCATCGGAACATTGTTGCCAACGAGGGGGAAAACAGAGTTGAACTGAGCGTTAGGGTCGGCGTATAGGGTGCCCGCGAAAGGAAGATTGGATGACGGACTCTGAAATGTCCCGAGAAAGCCGTTGTCCTGGCCCGGGCCACTCGCGTCTGCCAGGCCGGATACAGGTGGAGTGTTCGCAGAGTTCGCGTTCATCTGAGCAGTGCCGTCGGTTTCGCTGCCATTTTCCTGCGTGAAACTCATGCCGTAATCGCCACTGAAGGCCGCGTTTCCAGATTGTTGGTAAGCAACTCCCGTCGCAAACGATGCGTAATTGACATCTCCGGCAGCCAGCACCAAGGCCGCGGGTTCACCCGCGCCAGCGGCCAGGCCGGTGAGATAGAAATAGTATGTGGGATTGTAGGCGGGCTTAGGCTCGGTGCCAAATGTGATCGAGGTGGAGACGGCGCGGCCCGTCGAGTCGACGGAATATCCTCCTGTGAACGATTGGCTGATCTGGGCGCCGGTGATTCCGTTTTGTTTGCAGCTCGGTTGAGCGCAGTTCAGTTGAAGAAAAGTATCCGAGAATCCACTGGTAAAGTCGCCATTGCCGTCGGAGGTAAACAGGCCGGCCGAAGTTAGTGTCGACGGAGTTGTATTGCTGCAACAGAGGTCGACTCCAGTGATGCCAAAGACGTAGGGTGCGCCAGACAACGACGCGTTGCTAAAGCCAGCCTGCGGCGACGTCTGTCCGATGGCGATTCCACCAGTTAATCCGAAGGCGGTATTGTTGTTGACGTTGTTGGTGGTGTAGTCGCTCTCAATCATCTTGATGTGAGTCGCGTCCACGATATAGCCGGTGAGCTGAAGATTGATTGGATTTTGGTGGAAGCCAAAGCCAGCCGTCAGATTCAATATGACCTGCCCGAATGAATCGGGAGCGGCGATCGGTGCAGTCGATGAAAATGGCGCGCTCGTTTCCGTCAGTTCTTTTCCGTATATCTCATCGCTTAGGCCCGCAACGTTACCCGCCGAAACATCAAAAATGCCCGCAAACGCGATTGGATACGGCGAACTCTTGCCCAGCTTTGGCTGAACGGCAGCGCCGTTCATCACGAAGGCGTAGCTGCCGGAAGGAGCCGCAGCGGGAGTAGTCTGTAAATCCAGAGTTCCGGTGGCCGACGCGCCGGTGGCAGCAGCCCCTAAATCTATTTGCGAAATCAACGCGCGTGGATTCTGCGACTGGTTGTCGTTCAGAGAGACCAAGGCAAATGTCTCGACACCGTTGCCGCCTATGTTGTTGTCGTTGGTGTTAATGGTGATTGTGCCTCGCCCATCGTTGCCCACGAAATAATTGCCCGTGAGATTGGCATCTAACGTCGAATTCGATGAGAAGTAATTGCTGGTTTGCTCGCCGTGTGTAATGTTTCCAGCGCCATCGAGCACGATGGCGCCTACAAGCTGGTAAGGACTGAGGAAGGAGTCAACTCCCTGGACTTGAAGAATGTAGGTTCCCGCCGCGAGGCTGCTGTTGAAGGTGGAAACCGTGAGCGGAGCAATCACGTTGGTCGTAGGAACCGCTGTCGCTAACGCCACAATTTCGACGCCCATCGTGTTGCCAGAGATCGTGGAAGGAGCGGTATAGGTTGTAGGTGTGCCGCTGGCTGTATGCAGCGGGCTGAGCGTGCCGCAATTGGGCGGATTCTGGCAGGTCAACGTCCAATCGACCCCGTAATTATTAGGATCGTTTGTAACCACCGCCGTAATATTCTCCGAAAAGCCGACGTTGAGCGATGGCGTTGGCTCGGGCTGAAAAGCGATAGCAACCTGGGACGGCGGCGGCGGTGGAGGATTCTGCACATTCGCGGTGCTGCCGCTGCTGCATCCGGCGAGCACCGAAATCATCGCCGCAAGCAGAATAGAGAGAACCCATCTTTGAATTGCCACTGCCGACCTCCAGGAACTAAACCTCGTCTTGTTAGTTCATCTAAGTTTGAAACCTAACGCACTCCCCAGCATGACTGCACGAGTTACTGCCCTGTGCCGCGCAGATACACAAACTGGGGATTGCCCAGAGTCACCGCTCCGGAGTTTGAAACCTGGGAGTAATTGATAGTAACCAGGCCAGTATCGAGTCCTACGCTGCCGGGTTTGAAAGTCAGGGTGACAGCGCAACTGCTGCCCTGAGCCAGCGTCGCCGGGCAATCGTCACTCTCGGAATAGTTGCCGCTCACCAGAATCTTGCCCACGAAGGTTACTGTTGAACAGTCTTGCGCCGTACACTGCGGATAAGTCAGGTTCGGATCGTTGAGCAACGTAATCGTCATCGGCGCGCTCGTCTTGCCAGTGGCCTGGTTGCCGAAATCCAATCCCGCAGCTGGCGACATTCGCAGAGGGCTCGGAGCATTCGCTTTAAGTTCCACTGGAAAGCGACCACTATCGATTTCACAATCCGCAGTTACGTTGCTCGAACATTGCACCGTATTCAATTCAAGAAAATAATCCAGCCCGCTATTGACGTCGGTGTTCGGCTGCGGCACGTACGCGACCTGCAGGCTGCAACTGGCCTGAGAAGCCAGCAAGGTCCCGGTGCAGGTATCAGCCGAAATCTGGAAATTGGGCAGCGACGTGCCGGAATCGGTGTCGCAGTTGTAAAGGATGGTGTCGCCGTCTGGGTTAATAGGAAGGATGCCGGACCCGTTGGCCACCACTTGCAAACCCGCCACCGGGCTGTTCGCGAGCAACGGATGCGGAAGCTTGTTCTGCCCTTTGGGTGGATTCAAACAAGACGCTCGACCAAGAATCTGGACCGGATAGCTGCTCACGTTAGTAAAAGACAACATCTGCGCCAGGCTGGCCTCCGGTGGATTGTGCTGTTCCTCCGCGCTGAAATCGAATTCGGGAGTCGAAGGTTGAATGGCGCTGACACCAGTGCCCGTGATAGGAATGGCAAACACATTGTCGACGTCGGCGCTGGACGGACTGGTTACCGTCACCTGCGCGCTCTGCGGCAATGGACACCACTCCGGAGCCGCCCCGGCTATCGATGGTGGAGCCCCGAAAGGAAGCCATGGGCAACCTTCTTGCGGAGAAAAAGTCACCGTTATAGAACAGGATTGTCCGAGTGCGAGCGAGAAAGCTTGACCGAGCGAAGGCACCCCATTTACCCCACAAGCGTCCGTCTCCGCAAAACTGGGAAGACCGTTGAAATCGCTCTGCCCTCCGAACGAGTTATCGCCATCATCAGTAAAACTTAATGTCAGTCCGCTCAGAGCCGAGCTGGAGTTATTTGCCAGCGTGATCGTCTGCGTCGTCGTCGCCGATTCCAGAGTTTGAGCGGGGAAGGTTATCACCGCCGGGGTCAGAGTGATCGGCTGCTGGCAAGCCGTCGTGCTGTTCAGTGCCAGGCAAATGTCGCCGGAGTCTCCCGCCGTACTGGCGGCGCCAAGATTACCCGGGCATGCGCCGGTGGCGACTATGTAGGATGGCCCAATGCCATGCAGAATGTAACCGCCCTGCGCCGAATTGAAAGTCACGGGATTAACGTTAGTGGGTGACCCTGGCGGTTCGCCTATCTGACCTATGTTTGCTCCATTGGTTGCGATGATTTGCAGAATGACTGAATTTCCGCTGATCTGACCATTCACCGACGCAACCGAAAAACATGGATAGTCGCTCAGCAACGTTGTCGGATCGATGAAGCTTAAAGTGCCGGTAACGGTCGCATTACTCGCTCCAATATTTTCGCCTTGAGTAAGTACTCCCGACACCGCGAAATCCTGATTAGTTAGGCTGCTGCCCGGCTCAGTGCTGTGAAAGCTTCCTTCGATCGTTCCGGTAATAGGGGGAACGGATATCGCACTCCATGCCAAGCCGGTTTCCGCGTATCCGCAAATCGAACCGTCGGGCGCTGTGCCCGCCGTCGATGTGTAAGTGCCCATCATGGTCGAGCCATCTGATGTCAATGTTCCTGAGAGAGTGAAGGTCTGCGTCCCGGCTACTGCGGTGAGGGTTACGTTCGAGCTGCTGACAGTTACTGTTACGGGAGTCGATCCGCTGTTGCAGGTTCCCGTAGCGATATTCGAAGAGGTGACGGAGTAGACTAGCTGCCCCGATGCCGAACCGTTGTTTTGCAGTAGAAAACCGCCTTGCAGCCCGCCGCTGAAAGTCGGATCGTTCGGGTTCCCATCGGTCTGCGGCGCCAGCGTGAACTGCCAATTGCCCGAAAGCGTCGCCGAGTTCTGCGGCACGTTGGAAGATCCGCCGCCGCAAGCTGAAAGAATGCCCATTATTATGACGGCGATCGCCAGGAGTAGTCCGCGGCGACCAATCGCACACGGCTCGCACGTCCGTGGCAGCTCACGGTCCGCGCGACAAGCTGTTCGATAGTTACTCGATCTCTGCATGATGCTCCGCATCCGACAACTTGCTATAACTTGTGCTCGACCAGATACTCGTCGCAGCTGGTTCAAACAGACGGGTGTCTGCCGACCCCGCACTGACTCCCATTCCGGTGATAGGCACGTTAATAATCATGCTGTTGCTTGGGCTGGTGACTACTAACGTCGCTGCGAGGGGCGACGGACACTCCGCGGGCGGCGTACCGACCGCACATGTTTCCAGCGGCGCGAAGGTTATCGTAATAACACAAGGTTGTCCGGATACAAGGTCGAAGGGTTGCCCCGATGAAGGGGCGCCGTTGACGCCGCACGTGTCCGTCTCCGCAAAATTGGCTTCGCCGCTGTTGTTGGCTAATGCAAGCGTAAGACCGAGCAATGTGCTCGAAGCGTCGGCCAGTGTTATCGTTTGCATAGTCGGTGGTGTGCCTAGAACTTGAGCGGGAAAAATTAGAGCGGACGGAGTGAGCGTGACCGGTTGCTGGCAAGCGCTCGCGCTTCCTAACGCCAGGCAGACGTCTCCATAGTCTCCCGCGTTGCCGACAGTTAGTGCGCTACCTGAACCCTGTGGACAGGAGTTAGTGCCCACAATGTAAGTTGGCCCGCCCCCGTTGAGAATTCCCCCGCCCGTCGTCGAACTGACAGTGACCGGATTCACACCTGTAACTCCATTTGAACCGGGTAACTCTCCGATCTCACCTATGATCGATCCATCCGGGCCCACAAGTTGCAGGTTGATAAGGTTGCCGCTAACCTGTCCGCTGACCGTTGCAGACGTGAAGCATGGGTAGTCGCTGAGATTCGTCGTGGTATTTAAGAAAGTCAGATTGCCCGTGACCGCGGCGCTGCTGGCTCCGATATTCACCGCCTGGAAAAGTCCGCCCGAAACCAGAAAATCCTGTTCGGCCAAGCCGGTGAGGCCGCCTGTGCTATGAAAATTGCCTTGGATCGGACCGGTAATCGTCGGCACAAGAGACGCACTCCACTGCAACTCCGACTGAGCAGTTCCGCACGGCGAACCGTCGCCGGCAGCGCCCGCGGATGAGCTGTATGTGCCTGTCATCGTCGAGCCATCGAAACTCAACGCTCCTGCGAGTGTAAAAGTCTGCGAGCCCGCCACCGCTGTGAGGGAAACACTCTGGTCGCTGATGGTTCCAGTGACCTGACTCGATCCGTTGTTACAGGGGTAGGGAAGCAGCGGTAATGAGACAGCGTAGGCTGCAGATCCAGTGATTGCACCATTCTTCTGAAGCAGAAATCCGCCCTGCAGTCCTCCCATGAACGATCCGTCCGGCGGGGGTGCCATCGTGAACTGCCAATTACCCTCGAGCGAATTATCGTTAACTTGCGTATTGCCGGAACTGTTGTTGCTTCCGCATGACGAAAACATCATAGCGACTAACAAGGCGGCCGCAAGCGACGCCGGCAGCCGAGTCTTCAGGCGCGCTTGGTCAAGCCAACACCGCGAAAGCAGGTGCTTCCGATGGCGTCGCGCCCGATTTGTAGTCACTACCGGCATGATCTTTCCACGTCCTAGAAACCTAACTTGAGCCCAAGCTGTATGGTGCGGGGCCGATGCGCATCCAACGGATGCAGGAAAGAAGCCCCGGTGACGCAATCGGCTCCGCTTCCCTTGAAGCCGGCGGAATATAAGGGTCCGGCGTAACAACTGACGACGTTATTGCCGGTGCTGCCCGGATTATCGACGTCGTAGATTCGAAACTGCGTGTGATTGAAAATGTTGAAGGCCTCGGCGCGGAACTCAAGTTGACCAGACTCCCGTATTTTGAAATGTTTCAGCAGCGCCAGGTCGAAGTTCAGGCGGTGCGGATTATTCAGGAAATTCCTACCCGCGTCTCCAAACGTGAGCCCCCTGGGCGCGACAAATTGAGAAGGATTGCCGATGAGCGGACCGAAGCTCTGTGAATTGCTGCCGGGCGACGGCTGGCCCTTGATCACGTCGGGATAAGAAGCCGCGAGGCCGAGGCCGCTCGAAACTCCGGCATTGTCGGTCAGAGAAATTCCGGTGTTGCCGGCGCTGTTGATTACCGTAAAAGGAATGCCCGACTCAAAACTTGTTACTCCCGAAAGCTCCCAGCCATCGGCCAACTCATTTACCAGCGTCGAACAACATGTCGACTTGGGCGCGCGGTCGTCCTTTGGTTTCTCATTGGCCCAGTCGCTAAAGCGGCGCGGAAAATTCTTGAGCGGAAGTTGATAAACATAGTCGAGCTTCGCTAGATGACGTTCATCAAAACTGGAACTGGCCTTGTTCTCGCGTAGATCATACGAGTCAGCCAGAATTGGATCGCTTCGATCGGAAGCGTCGTCCAGCGAATGGCTGTAAGAGTATGAGAATCCAAGCGTAAGTGGCCCGGTGGCATGCCGTATGGTGGTTTGCAGTGCGTGGTAATTCGAGTCCGCCACATTCTGTAAGGAGAGAACTCGTCCGAGACCTGGGTAGGGCCGGCCGGGCAGGGAATTGACGTTAGGAATGTTCGGGTTAGTGCACGCCGCCTGCAGATACATGTAAGCAGGATTTTGCGGCGACACCTGCGTTCCATTCATCAGCAGGAATGGGTGAGTGCCGTCTCCTGGCGCGTCTGCTGGGGCGCCCGGCTGGCCGTTCGGGAGAATCGTGCAGTCGGTGATCGTAAGCGGTTCGTTAGGGCCGAAGGGATTTTGGCTAACAGGCAATGGTTGCAACTGGTTTAGTTGGCGTTCGACCGTCAAATGCGTCCCGCGGCTTCCAACATATGCAACGTTAAGGACTGTCGAACGAGGTAACTCGCGTTGCACGCCGAAGCTCCATTGCTGTGCGTAAGGCCAAATCGCCTTTGTGGGAATGGATGTGACGTCGAGCGGGAAGGCGGATGCCGCCGAGGGTGGCGTCCCGCCCACGAGGCTCGCGCACGCGCTATTGGTTGGATCAAACGCCGGTCCATAGCCCACGTTGCCGATGCATGGATAGCTGACCGGAAGCTGCTGCGCCATGCTGAGCACAACCGGCGCGCTTGCTTCAAGTGAGCCCGTATTAGCTTCGTTACCGGTGCCGTGCTCGAAAAAGATGCCGTACCCTGCGCGGACTGATGTCTTGCCATCGCCCCATGGATCCCAGGCGAAACCGACGCGCGGAGCGGGGTTGAACAAATGCCCCTGCATACAACTCGCGGGAGTTCCGCTAGACCCGCACTGCACCAAGCCCAGATCCGCCACTACGCCAGGATCCAGTTGGAAAGTCGTCGGATTGAACGTTACGGGGATCGACCCGACTGTCTTGTCGAGAAGCTCGCCATAGATCGGGTCAACTCCAAATCGCGATGCATTAAATCGAGAGGCCACCCAATTCCAGGCGTTGCGGTTCTTTTCGCTGTAGGTGCCAAACAAGCTGATTCGCAGGCCGAGGTTAAGAGTAAGTCGCGGAGTTATCTTCCAATCGTCTTGGAAGTAAGTTTCGCCGATCTGAAAACGTTGGTAGTACCGGTGCTGCGAGGAATCCTGGGTAAAGCTCTGTATGAAGCCCTCCGGGATGCTGTGCGCATTAGCGTCCGATTCAACCAAAAAGTCAGCGAAGGCATTTCCTGTGCTATGCGTCAGGTTACTGAAAGTGAGGAGGCCTTGTAGGTCGCCCGAAGCGGCTCCGATAGCATTGTTAGTCTGGTTGCGTTGCGAGTAAACATATTGCGCGCCAAACTGCAGTGTGTGTTTGCCGATCGACTTACCAATGTCGTCGCGGACGGAGTAAGTGGGATTCGTGTGTCCCCAGGGCATGTAAGACGGATCGGCGGCAAAGCCGCGGCCCCCATAAGCGGCATTCGTGCCCAGAACATCTATTCCCGGCATCTTACCGCCAAAGCCGTTATTAAAAATGTAACCAATGGCGCATTGTGGAAATCCGGTCACGGGATCGACGCTGAGCGCTGGATTACATTGCCCTGGCGCTGCTGGATCGGTGACCAGTGGCTGATCAATCGAAGGGTTGCGCTGAAACTGGGCGCCGCCGGGGCCGTTTTGGTCGGTCAACGTAATATCTGAATTGGAGTAGCTAACAACGATATCGTTCAAGAGCGTCGGCGAGATTGTGTCGGTGAATCGAGCTACCAGACTCGTACCCGGCCCAAAGAACCGGTTCTGTATGGTTGGGAACGTCGCCGCCGAGGGGTGGTTGGTGCTCAGGTAACTCCACTGCGGTGTCAGCACGCTCGTATCCCATGCATCGTGAATGTAGCGAAACGACACTTTGAACTTGGCAGCAACTACTTGATCGATCCGAAATAACTCTTCCCGCCAGTAAGTGGAAGGAGATATGGAAGCGTTGTAACAGCGGTTGGGGTCGGTGGGATCGGGGCTGGCGGGATTAAAATTTGCGAGCGTGACGTTACAGCCATAGGGGGCGTTTGGCAGCGGTATCAGGTTGGCATTCAAGATTGCAAGCGCGTTCTTATCCACGCTTAGCGTGCCTAAGGTTAAGGGCCCTTGCAAATGCAACAATGGGGAGAGTCCCCCGGTCCCTGACGCCTGCACGGACGGGCAGTCCGGGTACTGCGCGCGGGTAAATGATCCCGTATTCAGCGGGCATACGTCACTGAAATCGAAGTCCTGATAAACGACCCCGCCGGAGCTAGTTTGCAGGTTCTCCCGCACGCCCTGCGACGTCAGGATGAGACCACGTTCCTTCAAACCTGGCACCGCTTGGTTATATGGAGTCGGAGTTCTCTCCAATCGAAATTCCTCAGAGTAAAAGAAAAAAGTTTTGTCTTTCTGTTTATTGAAAACACCAGGAATGAAGAGCGGTCCTCCAATCGTGCCGCCAAAGTCCTGGCGCCGGTAGAGTGGGGCCTTTGTACCAAATGTCTGGCCGCCGGTAAGATCCCCCGGAGGCGGGGGAGATGTATACACAATGTCGAAAAAATTACGCGAATTAAATGCCTCATTGCGAACGAAGTCGTAGAGATTCCCGTGGAATGTCGAATTTCCCGACTTCGTAGTCACCTGCACCGTGCCCGACGCCGTACGGCCGTATTGGGCACCGTAGTTCGAAGTCAACACCTTCACTTCCTGAATCGCATCCAGGCTGGGAAACACCATCAGAGTGCTCGATGTTCCATTCAGGCCGGTGTTGAGCACGTCACTGCCATCGACCTCAAAAGTGTTGTATTCGACGCGTCCGCCGTTCACGCTATACTTAACGCTCCCCACCACTCCAACCTTCGCTTCGTCCTGTCCTGTCTGATTGCTCACTCCGGGCGCAAGTGCGATCAGTTGCGTGAAATTGCGTCCGTTGAGGCCGATCGAGACCACTTCCTTTTGCGTGATCGTGCCGGAAACGGTGGAACTCTCCGTCTCCACTTTCCCCAACTCGCCCGACTCGACGTTGACCTCTTCGGCTTTGGCTTTGGCGGGCACCAGCGCTGCGTCCAGCGTCAACTCGAGCCCTGCCGTCAGAGCGATATTGTCAAAGGGCATGTCCGCGAAGTTCGGAGCCGTTATTACTAACTTGTATGTACCAGGATTCAGGTCGGTAAACGAATACACCCCCTTTTCGTTCACCGGCGTCTCCAGTCTTGCTCCGGCCGCACTGGTCAGAACAGCCCTGGCATCGGTCACGACGGCGCCGGTCGGGTCGGTCGCGATGCCGCTGATTGTGCCCTTGTCGCCTGAAATCTTGCGAGTGGTTGGAGCAGTGGCTGACGCTGCGCCTTGTTCCGCTTGGCCAGAGCCATCGGCCGCAACTGCGGGCTTGGCGCTGGCCGGCTCGAGAGTGGCGTCCAGCGTCATCTTTCGACCCGGAGTGAGATTGATATTTTCGAAGACCACCTCGGCGAAGTTATCCGCCGATATTGTCACCGTGTAAAAACCGGGATGGAGCCCGGTGATCGAATAAACGCCCTTGTCATTGACCGGAAGCGCCAGTCTTGCCCCCGAAGCACTTTTGATTTCCGCTTTCGCGTTGTGCACAACCGTTCCGTTTTTTCGCGTCACCGTCCCGCTCAGGCTGGCCTTGTCGGTCGCCGTGTCCGGTTGTTCCTGAGCGGCGGCACTCGCGGCACTCAATGACAACCCGATAAGTACCAGCATCAAAACGCTAGTGACACGGCTAAAAACACAAGACACAGGGGACGGCACACTAATCGCTCCGGGAGAAAAAGGTTATTAAGGATGTAATGGCAAAGCGGGATTGTATATGCAGGTCAGAATGCGAAAGTTAACGGAATGTTAATTCCAGAGATGTGATTTCCCTAACCAAGCAACTACACTTCGCTGCGCGCTCTACGCGCAACCAATAACCAGCGGCGGAAAAGTGTTTCACTTTAACCGCATCACAGCCGCAGCGAAAGTGCTGAATCAAAATATCTTCCGCCGTCGATTCGTAACGGAATTTTCACCAACTTGTCACACAACCTTAATATCTCGCGGCGAGCCAGCAGATAGACTCGGGCTGAAATTCAAGCTCTCCTGCAATGAGTTGGTTTGAGCATTCGGCGGCTCATGCAGCAATAACAAAAATTAAATGTAATCGCTGGATGGTCGAGCGTTTTCTGCCCTGCGTGCGGCAATGCGCCTCATGTGCAACGAAATAGTCATACAAACCATTTACAGAGAGGGATCAATCCTATGTCGCATATGAAATCGATTTTCGCGTGTCTGTTGTTGACCGCGATCGTGAGCATCGTGCCCGTAGCACAGGCTGCTACGACGGTCGAGGTCACAATCGCAGGTTCGTCTGCCATGTGGCAGACGATGGCACTCGGCGCCTACAGTTTGGCTGGCGCGGGTGGTGGGCATTGGACCAGCGCTTCGAACGTTATCAACTTGACCGATTCCCGCGTTACTCCGGTCAACGTTGACGCTGGTACGGTTTGGATCGTGTGGAACGCCGCCGGCACCAAGGTGTGGTCCTTCGACAAAGTTGACTCGGTTGTCGGAGACCGCTGCTACTTTGCTCAACCGCAGTGCAGTGTGAACGGCACGCTGGCTAACCTCTCCGGTAGCGGTTCGAATCAAATCTCTTCCGCCCTCTGGGGCGATGGCTCGTCGGATTCGGCTTTGCCCGCCAACGTTCAAGCTCTGTTCACCAACGGAACTCCGGTTACCGTTGCAGCCACCGACATCCGCCCGGAAGATGCGAATTTCGCCGTGTGCCGTGTGAACTCCCTGCTCGGCTCCGGCGCTAACGGCGGCACGGCCAGCGACGGCCTCGACGGATTGGGCTACAACTCCAACATTGCGGCTGGCGTTTGCCCGGCGACAGGAAACGCGCCTGCCACCTATGTGGGAACCCCGATCAAGAGCGGCTACCCCGCCAGCACCTCGACCGCGAACGTTCTGTCTTTCAATATCAAGGGCAAGGACCCGATCAGCGGCACCGCTATTCCTGCGTTCACAGTCGTGGAAGTGGGAGCTACTCCGGTCGTCTTCATCACCCAGCGCGAAAGCCAGCTTGCCAGTCTGACAAATGCCACCGAACAACAACTGCAACAGGTGTTCTCCGGCACGAACTGCGATGCCAGCGCCTTCGGCCTATCACCTGCGGGAATCGCAGCCTTCCTGCGTGAACCTCTCTCTGGCACATACAACACCACCGAAGCCACCGTCATGCGTCACCCCACCGTTTACGGTGGCGTTGGCCCCAGCACAATTCTCGGCGTGAGCATGGAAACCAATGTTGGCGCCAACAATCCGCTTGCCGGGCAGCCCGGAACTTGCACTAGCAGCGACGGGAAAGGCGCCCGCTATCGCGCGATTGGAACCAGTGAAGAAGTTAAGTCGGTCCAGAACTCGGTTAAGAATATCGGCATCGACGGCATCGGCTTCACCTTCTTCAGCTATGGGAACGTGAGTTCGATTGCCAACAACCCCGCTTATGGTTACATCACGCTGAACAACATCGATCCCATTTTCGCCAGCTACGGACCGCAGAGTTCAACCGGAGCCGGATACGACCCGGGTGAGCCCGCCACCGCCGGTACCTTGCCGGCCGCGGCTAACCTGCCTTGCAGCGGAGCATTCCCCTGCCCAGAGAGCCAGATTTGGGCGGGCGGTCTTTCTTTCCCGAATCTCCGCAACGGAACTTATCCCTCCTGGTCAGTCGTGCGCCTGGTAAGCAACGGAACCGGGCTGACGAATTCCAAAACTCTGGTGAAGGCCTCGCAGGGATTTGTTGTGGACAGTGTTCCAGACTACGTTCCGGCCACGAAGACCATAGCGGGTGGCATTACCGATCCGGGCCTCACCTTGGTTCGTTCGCACTATCAACAGTATGACGGAGCCGGCACCCTGCTAGGCGCAGCTCCCGTTAACAGCGGCACAACCGAAGCGGGCGGCGACATGGGCGGCATTCTTCTCACCTGCCCCACGGCGACGACGTGTCCAAAAACCACGCAGCACGTTCAGGGTAACCAGGGCCTGCAAGTTAGACCGTAAGCTGATCTGGACGTTGCGTTAAACATCAACACAGAGGACGAGCCATTGATTGGTTCGTCCTCTTTTTCCGTTCCACTCAGTGCAGGAAGCGCTTCGGCGGCGGTTCTCGGACTAATCGGAATATAACTCAATAGTTAATATAGGCGAAACTTAAGTTGGCTTATTCTCGTCGCGGCAAGATTGCTAGCAAGATCGTTCGATTGATTCAAATTTCAGGAAAGTCCGGATGTCTAATCTTCCCTTCAATTTCATAAGAACGCTGGCTCTCGTAAGTGCCCTACTCTTGTCGGTAAGTGTCGGCCATGCTCAGTACACGCCAGTATCTCCCCCGGTGGCGGATCCATCCGACACTCGCTTTAAGGCTGTTCATGAAGACTGGACCACGCCCGCCCTCACCGGCAGCACTCTCCTGCCGGTTCGGCCTCTCTCCGCCTTTGTCGACGAAGAATCTGGTTACACGGTGGAGTTATTGCAGGTTCAGTGGCGATGGGGCGATCCAATCGACCTTTATGTGATGAAGCCCAAGGGAGTCAAAAAGCCTCCCGTGATTTTGTATCTTTATGGCTATCCCACGAGCACGGACACTTTCAGGAATGATGATTACGAAAAACTCGTAACCAGGAACGGCGTTGCCGCCGTAGGCTTTGTTTCCGCGCTCACCGGTCACCGCTACCATGACCGCCCGCTGAAGCAATGGTTCCTCAGCGAATTGCAAGAGTGCCTGGCAACTTCGGCGCACGATGTTCAGATGGTGCTGAACTATCTGGACGCGCGCGGAGATCTGGATATGAATCGCGTGGGCATGTTTGCGCAGGGGTCAGGAGCAAGCATCGCGATCCTGACATCAGCCGCCGATCCGCGCATCAAGGTGCTTGAAGCGATGGATCCGTGGGGCGATTGGCCAACCTGGCTGGCAACTTCTCCCTTCGTACCGGAAGCGGAACAACGCGATTACGTAAAGCCGGAATTCTTAAAAAAAATATCTACGTTGGAGCCAGTTGATTGGTTGCCGAAGGTTCAAGCGAAAAAAATCCGGCTCGATGACGAACTCTTTGACAATGTCACTCCAGCGGTGGCAAGAGAAAAACTGCGGGCTATGGTTCCCGCCGGCACAAACGTAATGCTCTACAAGAATATGGAAGAGTTCAAGGCCGCTTTCCAGGACGGCAAGAATCTGGAATGGATTCAGCACCAACTCCAGTCTCTACCCGAGCCGGACAGTACGATTCGAAAGTAACTTCTGTCGCCATACAAGCCGAGCGACTCGCAAGAATTGGCTCCGTCAACATTCTCGCTGCTTACGGTCGTATGCTCACCATCGACACGCCATGCGGCGGCACGGTTGAGGAAAATTCTCCGGCGAATTTTCCCAATTCTTTGTGCGCCCAGAGGTCGCGCACCGTCGCAGGCAGGTGGCCGGGATACCCAATCTGTTCCCAGTTTAAGGGAATCGTCTGTGCCGAGTCTCCGCGATTGAGCAGCACCACCACCCGGCTTCCGTCCTGCTCCTGTTTCGACCACACCTCCCGATCGCCATCTTTCCATACACGCTGTCCTTCGCGCCCCAACGCATCCTGATTTACACCAATCACTTCCTTATTCGTAAGGATTTCGCGGATCTCAGGCGTCATTGTTCGCAGATCATTTCCCGCCATTAGCGGCGCTGCCAGAATCGCCCACAAACTAAAGTGCGAACGGTATTCGATCGTACTCATCCCGCCATTTCCCACTTCCAGCATATCCGGATCATTCCAGTGGCCAGGCCCGGCGTAGGATTGCAGGCCAACCTGAAGATCGAGTATGTCCAACACTCCCTGCCTGCAACAGCTTCCGTCGGGCCATTTCTCGTGCGACTCCCACTTATCACTAATATCGTCGGTAGTGCGCCACAGGTTTCCTCCTACTTCCTTTCCCCATAACCACGGCTTCGCCTTCCCCCATTCGCAGATGCTGAGCACGATCGGACGGCCGCCGGCATCGAGCGCGTCACGAATCAACGCGTATGATGCCTGCGCGTCTTGGGTTGTGGTGTTGCACCAGTCATACTTCAGGTAATCAACTCCCCACGCTGCGTACTCGATTGCGTCTTGAAATTCATGGCCGCGCCCACCGGGGCGACCCGCGCACGTTTTCGAGCCGGCATCGGAATAAATTCCAAACTTCAGCCCCAGCGAATGAATATAATCTGCCATAGCCTTCATCCCAGAAGGGAAGCGCTGCGGATCAGCAATGATATTTCCATTCGCATCGCGCGCCACCTGCCAGCAATCGTCAATCACGATGTACTGATAACCGGCGTCTTTCATGCCCGATTTCACCATCGCATCGGCCATGCCACGGACCAGATTGTCGCTTACGTCGCATCCGAATTTATTCCAGGTGTTGAATCCCATGGGCGGAGTAAGCGCCAGCCCCGTCGACACCGGCGGTTTCTGCGCGAATATCATCCCCGCCAGCAAGATAATCGAAACTGACAAAACCCAAGGTCGTTCTCTCATGTTGATAATGCCTCGAAATTATGCCCGCCCCGCGAACTCCCGTGTCTCCGTGGACACCTTGATGGTTTCGCCCTCTTTAATAAAGAGGGGAACGCGAATTTCGATGCCGGTCTCAAGCTTCGCTGGCTTAGTAACGCTGCCGCTTGATGTGTCGCCGCGGATACCGGGTTCGGTATACGTCACGTTCAGTTCCACGTGAGTCGGCAGTTGCAACCCGATTGGGTTGCCGTTGTATTTATGCAACTGAATGATGGATCCTTCCACGATGAAATCGAGCGCGTCCCCGATCATCTCGCCCGAAAGAGTCAGCGTCTCGAAGCTCTCCTGGTCGAGGAAATGGACACCGCCTGCGTCGCTGTAGAGGTAGGATGCTTCGACCGTTTGAAGGTCAGGCTCTTTGAACCGGTCACTGGCTTTAAATGACTTTTCAAATACCGCGCGCGTGAGAAGGTTGCGCATTTTCAGCCGGACAAGCGTCTGGGCGCCTCTCGCGGTAGGCGTAGAAACCTCCGCTTCGAGACACACGAATGGCGTGTTCTCGAACTCGAAAAACATTTTGCGCTTTACGTCGATCGCGTCGATCAGTGCCGCCATAGTCGCTCATAGAATATCAGGAGGGCATCCTGGAATTCGGATAGCTCTCGAGCTGGTGTAAGGTGTTCAAAGATTTGGAGGGGTGAGTGTTGACACGGGGAGTGCTCAGGTTTCCTACGTGGCAGGATTTTTCCTTCGAAGGGATTACCGAGTTTTCCGGTTGCTTTGGGAGCCGCGCTGGTTTTGAAGAAATTCTGACTCAGCTTCAGAGGTCCGCGATCTTCCACCGACTTGCAGCCGCAGCGGCGAATCACGCAGACAGGAACTTCCTTTCTGTTGCCCGGTAATTCGGCGTGGCCTCGGCGACCATTATCCGTTGATGTTTGGCGAATTCGCCGAGTGGAGCAGCTCTCAGCGTTTGTCAAAGGGAATTCTTCTCCGCAGGATATCGACGATCTTCTCGCGCCTTTGCTGATGGCGATCGACTGCTTTGCTTCGCACTACTCCCACCGTCTGATCGTGATCTGGAGCAATGCCTATTCTGACGGAGCGGTCGAGTCCTATTTGCGCGCGCACGGTGCAGCCTCGCAGTGGAATCGAGCGCAGCCTCTGCAGCGATTTGAAATCACCGCAGGTGCCCGCGAGAGGCTTGAGACCGCGATCAGCCGAGAGCAACTCGACTCCGTCGTGTCCGGAAGTTGGGTCAGCCTGCCCATCGCACCTGAGGGGCTATGCCGTTGGTGATCTCCTCTGCGAACTGAAACCATTTTAGGATAAGAGTTCAGTTAGGAACTCTCGCCCGCTCCCCTTCGTAGACAATCGGCGCGAAGTTCGTGCAAGTCGACGAAATGGTTGTGAACTTATTTCTTAGAGAGAGGCAATGCTATGGCTACTGGTGCTGTTACCGCCCGCGATCCAAAAGCGGACGCGACAACCGCGACCGTCGAAACCAAGACCGAAGCTGCCGAAACACACACGGCGCCGCTGACCTTGAAACAGCGCTTCCATCGGCTGCTCAGTGAGATTTTCGAAGGACGACACGAGCATCTCGGTTGGCGTCAGTAAGCAGAACTGCGTGAGATCGCAGTGCCGGGTCAGCGATCACGGCTTATCATCTTTCGTAGATTTTTAACTTGTGGTGCGATTGTGGGTCGCTCAATCCAGCGGCCCTTCTTTTCATCCCGCATACTTCGTGAGCAGACTCATCGCTGCGCTGGCGAGCTGCTCCAACGGCACGATCACACTTACCGCTCCCCGCGCAATCGCCTCTTTGGGCATCCCAAATACAACACAGCTTGCTTCGTCCTGTGCAACGGTGACTGCACCGGCATCCTTCATTTCGCAGAGGCCCTGCGCGCCATCGTCGCCCATGCCGGTCATAATTACGCCCACCGCCTTCGGGCCAACAGACGAAGCGACTGAACGAAAAAGCACATCCACACTGGGACGGTGACGCGAGACGAGCGGTCCATCGACGATCTCCACGACCAACTCTTCACCACGACGCTTAACGAGCATATGCCGGTTGCCCGGAGCAATCAGCGCTCGGCCGGCTTGCAGGCGATCGCCATTGCGAGCCTCGGCAACTTCAATTCCACATTCCTTGTTTAAGCGGTCAGCGAAGGCGCGGGTGAAAACCTCGGGCATATGCTGCACAATCGCGACGGGCGGGCAGTTCGTCGGCAAAGCGGCGAGGAAGACACGCAACGCCTCCGTCCCCCCCGTGGAGGCGCCCACTGCAATTATCCCCTGGGGCGCGCCAGCGGTACGGGATTGGCCTGGGCGCGGCAGCACGGCATCAGCTGTCAACCGAGGAATGACCGCCATCGGCCGCGGTCGGAGCTGCGCCTGCGACGCGCTCCACACGGCATCGAGCAGGGTGACCGCCGATTCGTGAAGAAAATCACGCACGCCCACCTTGGGCTTGGTGATCACCTCCACCGCTCCCTCTTCGAGCGCGCGCAATGCCAGCTCCGTGCCGCGAGCCGCGAGGCCTGAGCAGACGACGACAGGGGTCGGCATCTCCTGCATTATTTTTCGTATGAATGTGAGGCCGTCCATGCGTGGCATTTCCAGATCCGAAATGACCACGTCAGGCCGTTCTTTTTGCATCTTCGCCCATGCAATCAGCGGGTCGGCCGCAGCCTTGACATTGATCCTGCGATCCATTCCGAGAATGGATTGCATGACCTGACGCACCATCGCCGAGTCGTCGACTACCAGCACTTGCAAGCCGTCTCCGTTACGTGGCACTCTTCAACCTTTCTTGAACACCCAGGCAGCAGGAAAACAATTCCGCAATTTGTCTTTAGAATGGACTTTCCTTCTGTTTTGTCTTTACGTAGATGCTCGGCTCAATGCAGCGCAACTGCAACGACATGCTGCTCAAATTCTCCGCGTGCCCCACGAAGAGCAGACCGGAGGGAGATAGGCGGCCGTAGAGGTTTGTGATCACCCTGTGTTTCGACGCCGCATCAAAGTAGATGAGGACGTTGCGGCAAAAAATCGCGTCGAAGGGGCCTTCGACTAAATCGGACTCACGATCCAGATTCAACCGCTGGAATGTAATCATCTGCTGGATTTCGACTTTCACTTTCATCTCGCCTTGCCGCTCAGCCACACCACGCAGCATGAAAGCATGCAGCAAATCCGGCGGCAGTTCGGACAATCGACTGATGGGATAAACACCTTTGGTTGCCTTCTCCAGCACCCGATTCGAAATGTCGGTGGCTAGAATTCGTACATCCCAGCCTGCTTCCGCCGGAAGGTGCCCAGCCACCAACATCGCGATTGTGTAAGGCTCTTCACCCGAGGAACAGCCCGCGCTCCAAATCCGCAATCGTCGCGGCCGCAAGCCGCTTTCCGCTTCCCGTTGCCAATGCGGAAGCACTTTCTGTGCCAGAAAATCGAACTGCTTCGGCTCGCGAAAAAACCGCGTTTCGTTCGTGGTAATTGCATCGATCATGCGTGCTCGCTCTTCCCCGGCTTCCGGCGCGGAAACGCACTCGTAATAGCTCTCCAGTGAATCCATCTGCAGCGCGCGCAGCCGTCGAAAGAGACGTCCGCATAGGAGTGCGGTTTTCGCACTGCCCAGCCAGATGCCGGTTTCGGAATAAATTAGTTTCTGGAATTTTTGAAACAGCGCTGGACTCACCGAAAGATAAGGTGGCTGTTCCAGGCACGACTCCACGTCGATGCGGCGGGGCTGGCCGGAGTCCTTTCCTGGAGCCGTTCCCGCCTGCACAGCTAGGCTCCAGCCTCGACGTGTTTGGCGAGCACGCCTTTAGGTCGGCAGCCGATGGCCGCGTCGTCAGTAATCGAGTCCGTCATAGCTAGCAATTCGTCGGCCGAGAGTACCCTGTCGATATCAAGGATCAAACAAAACTTCTTGCCTAGCGCTCCCATGCCGAGCAGGTATTCGGTCTTCACGCGAGTGCCAAACGCCGGAGTCGCTTCGATCTCGTCGGCGGAAAGATCCATGACCTGGCTCACCGAGTCGGCCAGCACGCCCATGGTCATCATCTCGCCCTGGAACATTATTTCGGTAATGATGATGCACGAAAACTTGGAAATCCCGCTCGCCGGCAAGCCAAACTTCACCGCCAGGTCAACCACCGGCACCACCTTGCCGCGCAAGTTCGTCACCCCGCGAATCCAAATCGGAGTGTTGGGGACGGTCGTGACCGCCTCATACTCAACGATCTCGCTTACCTTAACGATGCTGATCGCGTATTCCTCACCCGCCGTTAAGAAGGTAAGGTACTGTTCCGAGCTCCGAGGGAGTTGGTGCTTCCCCTGATTCGACGCTCCCATAAGTTCACTCCTCAGTTTGCACTCCTCGCATGCATCATCCACACCGTCGAGTGCACCAAGCTTTTTCAACGCCCTATTGAAGCAATCTAGAACGCGGAGAAATTAGCCTCTTCCACTACCTTGCCGCTGCCCGGTTGAAAGCGGCCAAGCTGCGCGAATCCGCTGCTTACGAGGGGTTTCGGCGGAGCCGGCGCTTGTTGTTTGCCGTTGCCACCACGCTGCCCGGGCTGTTCTCCCGAAACACGGAAGTAGGTCATCAGCTGCTGCAGTTGCTCCGATTGGGCCGCCAACTCTTCGGCGGTGCTCGAAAGTTCTTCCGCAGAAGATGCGTTGCGCTGCGTAACCGTATCCACCTGCGACATTGCCTTGTTGATCTGCGTCACTCCGCCCGATTGTTCGGTCGATGCCGCAGCCACGTCTTGCACCAATTCGGCCGTCTTTTTGATAGAGGGCACCAGGTCGGACAGCAACTGGCCTGATCGTTCGGCCACACTGACACTCTTGCCAGCCAGGCCGCCAATTTCCTGCGCCGCCAATTGGCTGCGCTCCGCCAGTTTTCGCACCTCGACCGCGACTACCGCAAAGCCTCTTCCTTGATCTCCTGCGCGGGCCGCTTCGATGGCGGCGTTGAGCGCGAGCAGGTTGGTCTGGTAGGCGATCTCTTCGATCACTGAGGTCTTCGCCGCAATCTGTTTCATCGCGTCGACCGTCTCTTTAACCGCGTTGCCGCTCTCCTCCGCAGCCGATGCGCCCTTGGCTGCCGCTTGCTCCACTTGCCGGCTGTTGTCTGCATTCTGCGTAATCGACGCATTCATTTGTTCCAGGCTGGCGCTCATTTCTTCGACCGAAGCGGCCTGTTCGCTCGTGCCCTGCGAGAGACTCTGCGACGAGGAAGAAACCTGCTGCGCCGCGGAGGCGACTGCCGCCGAACCTTCGCGAACGTCCCGTATGATGCTCGACAGTTTGCTGCTCATGTCCTGCATGGCCTGCTGCAATTGGCCAGTCTCGGAGCGGTTGGTGACCAGTATCTCCCTGCTCAAGTCGCCGGCCGCGATACGCTCCGCGTGCTTGACAGCCTGCTGGATGGGAACCGTAATGCTCTTGGTAACGCTGATTGCCGCGAGCGTGGCCAGGATCAGAGTGACCACCAGGAGCAACAATGCAACCCTGCGCCCCAAGGCGTAGGCATCCTGGCTCTCCTTGATACTTTGCTGCATGGCAGCAGTCTGAAGGTTAATGAACTTTTCCCAGGTTGCGCGATACTTGTCGAGGGCTGGAACCACGTCCGTGCTCAACGCTGTCATCGCCTGGTCGTGCTTCTTGTCCAGCAAGAGCTTTTTGGCTTTTTGCCTGGCCTCTTTGTATGCATCCCGGTCCTGCGTAACGATTTCAAACAGTTCCCGCTCTTGGGAAGAGCTGAGACTCTTTGCGATTTCCGCGACCTGCCCGCTGATTTCCTGACTGATCGCATCGTTCTGCACGTTCAGGTTCTTTTCTTCCTCGGGGTTGGTGGTCTCGAACAATTGAAAAGTGAGGCGGGCGTTGGTGATTGAGCGTTCAACGGTTTGGCGGGTTAACTCAACCGTGTTGTAACGCTTCTGTATCGAGGCCGACATGTTGGAATTGAGACGACCGAGCCAGTTCAATCCGAATCCGCCAACCGCAATCACGCACAGTAGGATGGCTCCGAAGACGACTCCCAGTCGCGTGCCGATTTTCTGATCCTGCCAGTTTTTCATTGTTCTTACCCTCTCCCGAAACTGCTCAATTATGACGGCGATAGCACGTCGCCCGCTGCGGCTAAGCCTGCGCCTGCAAACTCGACTGCATCACTCCGCGCAACAAGCTCGGAACATCAATGATCAAACCCACGCGCCCGTCCCCAAGAACCGTTGAACCGGCAATCCCCGGAATCCCGCGCAGCGCCTTGCCCAGCGGTTTCACCACCGTCTGCATCCCGCCCAGCAGTTCGTCGACGGCGATTCCGGCATGAAACTCATTCACCTTCACGACCACAATGTTCTCTCGCTTCGGCGCCGCGCCAGATAAGCTGAACATGCGCCGTAACCGGACATAAGGAATTGCGCTTCCGCGCAAGCTGAGGATTCCACTCTCTTCCAAGTTGCACTGTTCCGCCGGCAACTCCGTGCACTCCGTCACATGTTCGAGCGGCACCACAAAAGTTTCATTGCCGACCTTCACAGAGAATCCCTCTATGATGGCGAGCGTCAACGGCAAGCGAATGGTGATCGTGGTTCCTTTGCCGTGTGTGCTCGCTATGTCCACCGTCCCCCGGAGCGCGTCGATGTTCCTCCGCACCACATCCAGCCCAACCCCGCGTCCGGACAGGTCGGTGACCGACTCGGCGGTTGTGAATCCGGCATGGAATACCAGGCCGAAGAGCTCCTCATCACGAATGTCATCTTTGCCAGCGATGAGTCCGAGGCGCTTGGCCTTCTCGAGAATGCGTGCACGGTCGAAACCTGCACCATCGTCCTCGAGCGTGACGACAATGTTTCCCCCGCTGTGAGCTGCCGTAAGTCGAATCAGTCCGCTGGGGTTCTTACCTTGGCTTTTGCGCACCGCCGGCTTCTCGAGACCATGATCGACCGCATTGCGCACCAGATGCAGTAGCGGATCTTTCAATTGTTCGAGCACCGTGGTATCAACCTCGACGTCTCCGCCAACCACTTCCAGTCGCGCCAATTTTCCGTGGCTCTTGGCCATGTCCCTTACCGAACGAATAAACTGGCGAAACAGCGGTCCAATCGGCACCATCCGTATGCTCATCACTTCGCTCTGCAAATCCATATACAAGCGCTCTGCGTCGCGATGCATCTCTAGAATCGCGCTGCCTTGTTCAGTGCCGAGCTTCTCGATCATCCGTCGCAGACGCCCTTGCGCAATCACGATTTCGCCGGTCAAATTCAGCATGTGGTCAAGCTTTTCGACATCCGCCCGCAGCGTGCGGTGACTGGCGTTCGGAAGAGCTTCGACCTTTACCGCTGCACCAGAGTTCCCGGAAGCTTCACCGGCGGCCGCTAGCGTCTTCGACCTCTTCTCCACCTCGCGCGCGATTTCCTTTCTAAGCTCTTGCTGCGGTGAAGTAAGTTTGCGCGGCCCGGCCGTCGCGGTCGCGATCATGCCTCGAAGTTCATCCACGGCTTTCAGCAACAGTGAAATCAAGTCGGCGGTGGGCAGAGCCTGCTGCTCGCGAAAAACATCCAGCAGATCCTCGACAACATGGGCAAATCCTGCCAGATCGCCGAGTCCGAGCGAAGTTGCATTCCCTTTGATCGTGTGGGCAACACGGAAGATACTGTGCAGAAGCTCGGGATCGGAAGGACTCGACTCCATCTGCACCAGGACCTGCTCCATCAGGTCGAGGCCCTCCTCTGACTCGACGACGAACGACGCGAGGACTGCATCCCGGTCAAAGTCCGCTAGATCCACTGTTTCTCCTAAATCTGATCAAAATTCTTAATTGCGGTCACGCCATCAAAGACTTGAAAAGCCAGCCTGCGGCCGCGCTTGCCTGATATATCTCGTTCCACAATCGGAATGCCGGTCGAATGCAGGAAATTTTCCGCGAGTTCCACATTCCTTGATCCCACCGACTGCGAGGGGTCGGCGCTGAAAGCGCTCGAACCACCGAAAATCTTCGCCTGCAAAAATCGCACTTCGCATCCCAACGCCAACACTCGCTGCAGCAGTTCTGGATTGGCGACGTTGCCGTAGCGCAAGCGGTTCGATCCTTCGTTCGGCCCCTCCGGCAACAGATAATGATTCATTCCTCCCGCTTTCCTGTGCCGATCCCAGAGGCAAACCGCCGCGCATGATCCGAGTATGGTCGAGATGGTGATCGGGTCGCGGGTGACAAAAACTTGCCCGGGATAAAGGAAGTGACGAAGTTCGCTCGAGTCCTTACGCTCGAAACGCTTCATGAACTCCACCGGCAGAACCGCCGGATTAAATTTGGAGGACTTCTCGCTCATACTCGCAGTCCTGATTCATCATTCTCGGGCTTCGAATGCTCGCTTCCGCCAAACAGAGGCATGGCCGCTTCGTCGGAAAGAAGTTTGAAAAGCTCCATGTCTGATTTATCAAAGGCGATCTTCTGGGGAAGCAACCGTAACACCGCGAGGATCGCCATTGTTTGGTTTGCCCGGCGGATGGGAATAAACGCTTGCGCCTTATCTGCTGCCCCAAACCGGTCGCACGCCGCCAATTCAACATGGCATTCGCCGCTCATCAAACGGGCGAGACCCGACTCGCCGATTGTCTTTAGCAGATCGTATTCTTCGGGATCGATTCCGAATGACCCAATCACCTGAAACTTTGCTGTTTCGCGATCGACTTGGAACAGGCCGATCTCTTCCGAGCCCAGGAACGTGGCCGCAATCTCGCGCAGCCCATCGATCGCATCTTCCTGGTTGCGGCTCTCCGCCAACCTGTTGCGCGCCGCTCTCAGCCGTGCATCGTTCATCGCGTCGGCTCCAGAGAGCTTCCTTCCGGATGCATTATTCTTGTCATCGTTCATAGCGATCCTTGCCACAAAACTCAAAGCTGAACTGATTCCAGGGTTGAAAATTCAACGTTGCAAAAACCAGAGAGAGGAAGTGTCCGCGCCATGCTCTAATCGCCGAGATAGCTCTCCACCAGCGCCACCAGTTCATTACCGTCAACCGGCTTAGTTATGTAGTCGTTGCATCCGCTCTGGAACCCCGCCTCGATGTACAACTCTTCGCCGCGGGTCGTCACGAGAACAATAGGAGTCTCGCGCGTGCCGACCTGCTGCCGCATCATTTTGCACGCCTCAAATCCATTCATCCGCGGCATCACCACATCCATTAGCACGAGGTCGGGCCGCTCGAGTTTCGCCTTCTCGACCGCCTCTTGCCCGTCGCATGCGGTTACACACTGATAGCTGGTGCGCTTTTCCAGGATTTCGCGCTCCATCATCAAAGCTGTTTTGGAGTCGTCAACCACCAGAATTTTCTTTGACATGAGTTTTCCTCGAACTGCACTGCCTTCTTCGGCAATCGCTGCGAGGAGGCCCGAATTGCATCAATTCCCGAAGCTGCTTTATTAGTAATCTCTAACACAGTGGGACATTACGTCGTAATTACGTCAGTAATTGCCGTAGAAGGAAATTTGCCAGGCGGGTTTGTCCCCTCGCCTGAGCGCAATTCGGGGGTAGGCTTGCGGATGGCAAGTCGCTGTAGAATGACCGGTTGCCCGTGTTTTTTGCGTGGCGTGGCGGTTTACCGCCGCGAGAATGCACCGAGTTGGATGGCCCCCGCAGCGCGCCCTGCCCCCCACAAAATAAAAGCGGCTTTTGCGGCCGAGGTCGACCGTACCTTACTTCTGTTTCTTATCCCAATCCTCGCGCGAAGTGACTTTGAGCGGCTCCGCGTTCTTTCCTTGCAACTCCGAATTCAGCGCCGAAACTTGCGCGGTCACAGTGGTTTTAAACTGTGTTCCCGCTTCGTCCAATTTCTTCCCGAGCACGGCAGTCTCTTCGATCTGCGATTGTGTCGGACGTCCCGAATATGCGTTCACCGCGCCATATAACTCGCCGAGGTGTTCGCGAAGCTTCTTTTCTCCGGTGATCATGCCGCCTTCCTTAACCGATACGAGCGATGAGCGGAAGTCTTCCAGTTTCTGCATCAAGCCGTTAAGCTGTTCCTTCAACTTACTGTCTGAAGCTGCCCCAGCCCGCTGCTTCGCCTGTTCCCGCAGTTCGCTCGTCGCATCGACGATGTACGTCAACTGTGCCAGCATGTCATAGAGCTGAGTTACCGTCTTATGCTGCAGAGCGCGATCCGACGCTGTACTCTTGGTTCGCGGATCCGGAACCAGCTTGACCTCGGATGAGTAAGTGTCTTTACCTTTAGTCAGCTTGACCTTGTAAGTCCCTTCCTGCGCCTGCGGACCATAAAACACGAATTCGTTCTCCACCAGTCCCGCTGCGGGCGGCATCTTAGGCGGCTTCGCGCGCTCTGGCCATTGCAGTCGGTTCAATCCCCGCCGCTTTTCACCCTGTAGCGAAGTTAGCAACTGACCCTGCGCATCGAAAATGTCCACTTTCAAATCGCCGAAAATATGCCGTTTCCTCTGGTAATAGGCGATGGCTGCCGCTTCTGGCAAACTGCGCCCGCGAAAATCCGAGTCTCCATCGAAGCGCTGTTCGCCCGCCGGCAGCGCCAGCACCGACGGCCGAGAGGGCAGCATCACAAGGTCTTTCGCCAGAATTTCCGGCGTGAGCGCTCGGATCGGCGTCAGGTCGTCGAGAATATAAATCCCGCGCCCATGAGTCGCGAGAAGCAAATCCGACTCGCGCGGTTGTATAGCAATGTCGCGAACCGCCACATTCGGCAATCCGCCCTTGAACTGCGCCCAGTGCGCGCCGCCGTCAATCGAGATAAAAAGTCCGAACTCCGTTCCCACAAAAAGCAGATTGGCATTCAACAGGTCTTGCCGCACCACGTGGGCGTAGCCGCTCAACTCCGCTGTCGAAAGCGAGGTCCACGTCTTCCCATAATCTTTCGTCTGGTAGACATAGGTCTTCATGTCGCCCGCGGCATGACCATCAAAGGTCGCGTAAGCCGTTGCCGGATCGAAGTGACTCGCCTCAATCGTCGACACCCATGTCCCAGCAGGCAGGGCGGTGACATTGCTGGCGACATTCGTCCAATGCTTGCCGCCATCGCGAGTCACCTGCACATTGCCGTCGTCCGTTCCCGCCCAGATCACATCACCATTTTTCGGAGACTCTGCGATCGTGTAAATCGTCTCGAACTTCTCGGCATCGGAATTGTCAATCGTTAGCCCGCCTGACAATTCCTGGTGTTGACGAGCCGGATCGTTCGTAGTCAGGTCGGGCGAGATCCGGTCCCACGACTCGCCGTGATCCTTCGATCGGAATAGAAATTGGCCGCCCAGATAGATCGTTCCCGGATGGTTCGCACTCATATGAATCGGGGAGTTCCAGTTAAATCGAAACTCTGGCTCATTCGCTCGCGGCAGCGGCTTGATGTCTCGCGCCTCTCCCGTCGACTTCCGAAAGCGCGAGATCATCCCGCCCTGATATTCCGCATAGGCATAATCGGCATCGGCAGGGTCGGAGAAGGCCCAGAAGCCGTCACCTCCGCCGATCACCCGCCAGTGTCGATTGGCGATTCCATCCACGGCTCGCGAAGGTCCCATCCACGTTCCGTTATCCTGCAATCCGCCGTAGACGTTGTACGGATCCGCCATATCCGCGCTCACGTGATAAAACTGCGCGACCGGCAGATTGTTGAGAAACCGCCAGTGCGCCGCGCGATCAAGCGACTGATACACACCGCCGTCCGTGCCGAGCAGCATCTGATCGGGATTATCCGGATTGATCCACAGCGCGTGCAAATCGCCGTGCACGGCCTCGCCAAATCCCTCGCTAGTCGAAAATGCCGCGCTAAAACTCTTGCCTCCATCATCGCTGACCGTCAAAAAAAATCCCGGCTTATAGACGCGGTCCGCATTCTTCGGATCCGCCGCCAGGCGCGCAAAGTAAAACGGCCGCCCACTGACGTTGAATGAATTATTGACCTCGGTCCAACTATCGCCCCCATCGTCCGAGCGAAATAGCGCGGTGTGATTCTTGGCTTCGACCACCGCGTAGACGCGAGCGTGATTGGCGGGAGCGACCGCAATGCCGATGCGCCCGAGATCGCCTTCCGGCAGACCTTTTCGCAGCTCATGCCAGGTGGCGCCCGCATCCGTACTCTTAAACAATCCGCTGCCCGGGCCGCCCGAGCGGAAGTTGTGCGGCTCCCGGCGTACATCCCACATCGCGGCATAAAGCACATTCGAATCTTGCGGGTCCATCACCATTTCGGCGCAACCGGTGCTGTCATTGCGGAACAGAAGCTTGTTCCATGTCTTGCCGCCGTCGGCTGTCTTGAAAACTCCCCGCTCGGTATTTCCATTCCACAGATGACCGAGCGCGCACGCATACACGGTATTGCTGTCTTTGGGATGAACAATGACGCGGCTGATGTGCTCGGAGTCGGCCAGCCCCAGCGCTTCCCAACTCTCGCCTCCATCGCGGGTGCGGTAGATACCGGTTCCGACCGACACACTGTTGCGCGCCCACGACTCGCCCGTTCCCACCCACACCGTCTGTGGATTGGAGGGATCGATGGCCAGCGAACCAATCGACAGCGAAGGCTGCTTGTCGAAGATTGGCTTGAAGGTCGTGCCGCCGTCCACCGACTTCCAAACGCCGCCGCTTGACGACCCGATGTAGATCGTAAGCCGCTGCCCCTCGCGCACCGCAACGATATCCGCAATACGCCCGCCCGTCGCAGCCGGGCCGATGGGACGGATCGGCAGTCCGCTCAGCGTGTCAGAATCCAGCGTCACGTCTTGCGCAGAAACACAGAGTGCCAAGGCGAGGACGAAGAAAGCCGTCCAGAAAATTCGCACACGATCACACATCGTTCCGTTAAACATGGTTCCCTCGAGTTGAATAAATTACCAGTCGCTTTGAAAAGACGGGGACAGCGGAAAAATCGAGATTCGTACGGGCATTGCTTGAGCGATGCCAACACTCGTAACGACAACCGCCCCCGTTTGGGGCTTGGTTCGATCTAGCGGCGCTAATTCTTTGGTGCATCCATCTTGGGCGGAACTGGTGCCGCCGCCGGCATTTTGAACATCGAATCATCCACGGGCACATTGAGCTCGATCTTCGTAATCGTCAGCTTCTGTTTTTCCTGGCTGCCCTTAACGCCGCTTTCAACCGCGAAGGGAAAAATTACCCCACCCACCTCTTTGTAGTCGCCAATCGACGCCTCATACACTGTCTCGCTGCCCCGCACCGTGCGTTTCGTCTCTTCTTTAATCTCAAGGAAAGAATCCGCGTCGATGTAGATGGTCTGCACGTCGCCATTCTTCAGGCTAACCTTCATCTTGTACGCGTCCGTGCCTTCCATCTTCTCTTTGCCGAGAAGTTCGACCTGATTTCCTTTGCTCTTGTAGTCCACCATCGGCCCGTCGATGTCCGCCATTTCTTCAACTTCTTTTGCCTCGTCCGCCGCCATCAATTCGGGATCTTTCTTGCCCATAAAAGGCATCACCTGCCACGCATGCGCTCCGTCATAAGCCTGAATCGCGGTCAACCCCTGGATGGTGAACTCCAGACGCGCTAGATTTCCACGTTTCTGGATCAATGTTCCCGGCGCTTCCATCCCCGGCCCCATCGCCAGCATCGCCGTCGACTTTACCGATTGCACGCCTTTCAACTTGTCCGCTCCGCCACGCGCTTCAACGTTTTTGGCAATAATTTCGTCGACCGTTTGCGCCCAAACGGCGGGAGCCAGCAGCGCGACCGCAACGAGTCCGAAACATAGCTTCTTCAACATAATGATCTCCTGAATTTTTCTCTTGGTAAGTCGAACGGAGTGAATAGATCACCATAAGAGCCTTATTCAAGGCTGTCAAATGATTCCTCCCTGCGGTCCATCCGGCGTCCGGAAGCGAAACACTTGAACAATGTTTTGTGCTCCGGAGTGACTTCCGTGGCGGACCGGAGTATGCTCCCTTGGCAGATTTTGACTCTCCACGCGGAGTGCACCGACAATGCTTGTCCAACTCTTGCAAAACGTCCAAGGCAAAGGCGATTCCCACGCGCCCCTGACTCGTAATCAAGTGCGCGGCTTTTGGGCGTCGTGGGGAGGTTGGACGCTCGACGGCATGGATTCCGTGATCTATGCCCTGGTGCTCGTGCCGTCTCTGCGCGAACTTTTGCCGCGGTCTGGCATCGCCGCGACCAAGGGGAATATTGGCTACTACGGCGGCCTTCTGTTCGCTCTTTTTTTGATCGGCTGGGGCCTGGCCTTTCTCTGGGGACCGGTCGGAGATAGGTTTGGCCGCGTGCGTACGCTGATGCTCACCGTTCTCTGCTATTCCGCGTTTACCTTGCTATGCGCCTTCGCGACCAACGTATGGCAGCTCGCCATTTTGCGCCTTCTGGCAGGAATCGGGATCGGCGGCGAATGGGCGATGGGCGGCACTTTTGTCGCGGAAGAGTGGCCCGAAGATCGGCGCATCGCCGGCGCCGGTTTCATGCATACCGGCTACTACTTCGGATTCCTCCTCGCCGCGCTCGCCAACTACAGTATCGGAAGTCATCTCGGCTGGCGCGCCATGTTTGCCTTCGGAGGCTTGCCCGCCCTTCTGCTTGCCTGGATCCGCTACGGCGTAACGGAGCCCTCGCGCTGGGTGCAGAAGGAAAAAGTTGTTCACGCCTGGTCCTGGTGGCGTCCGCTGGCAACGCTCTTTAATCCAACCTTGCGGCGTCGTACCATTTTGAACTCCATCTTCATGCTGGTTTCAATTTGCGGTCTGTGGGCTGGCACTGTCTACGTTCCCACAGCCGTCACAGCACTCGCTGAGGCTCGCGGCCACATTGGACCTCAAGCGGCGCAGATGGCGTCCTATGCCACCATGCTCGTAGCCGTGGCCACAATCCTTGGCTGTCTCGCCATGCCCACCGTCGCCGAACGGTTCGGTCGCCGCGGCGCGCTGGCATTTTACTTCGCCCTGATGATGGTGTTTATCGCCATTACGTTTGGCAAGGTCTACTACCTCGGCGCAAGCGGATTGCCGTGGTTTTTTGTCTGTCTATTTTTCCTGGGAGTGGGAGGAGCTAATTTCGCCGTCTATACGCTCTGGCTCCCGGAGCAATATCCCACCGAATGCCGCGCCAGTGCGTTCGCGTTTTCCACGTCATTCGCGCGGTTTGCTGGTGCAGGAATAACTCTCCTGGTTGGAACAGGTGTGCGCCACTTCGGTTCCATCGGCGCTCCCGTGGCCCTCACGTCTATCGCTTTTGCCATCGGCCTTCTGCTAACTCCGTTCGGTGAAGAAACTCGCGGCCGTCCCCTGCCATCGTGACCGACAGATGTGCGAGCACAACCTGCGCCGTTGGGCTCCAACTACTGCTTTCGTACTATTGATCTCTCGGCGTGCTTCCCTATAATCACCGCACTTCGGATGCGAGAGATTTCCTCGCACCGATCTACCGGCGAAGTGGGTGGTAGTTGGGGATCGAAATGACAACGTCAGTTGATACTTCGGTTGCGGCTTCGAAAACGAAGGCAACAACGAAGTCGCGATTCTGGAAGAGATCGGTGCTCAGCGGAGTCGTAGCGATCGCCGTCGTGTGGGTGCTTTCCTGCGCCGCGCTCTACGACATCATGCGCCAGCCGCCGGAAACCTTCGCTCGCTTCATGGCTAAAATCCCCGGCCCGGTAGCGTTTCTAGTCCTCCCCTTCGAAACTCTGTGGACTCACGCCCGCGCCGGCCGTTTGGAGGTTGGCGATGCCGCTCCAGACTTTTCACTGATGAAGCTCGATAAGAGCGCATCCGTCCAACTTTCAAGCCTGACGGCGCAAGGCCGACCCGTTGTGTTGATCTTCGGCAGTTACACCTGACCGCCCTTCCGGCGGGAGGTTCCCGCTCTCAACCAGCTCTACGATCAATACCAAAACAGAATTGCTTTCCTGGTGGTCTACATCACGGAAGCTCATCCCAGCGACGTCTGGCAGATGCAAAGCAACATTAGAGATCAGATTGTGCTCGCGAGCCCGAAAGACGAAGAAGAGCGCGCCCTTGTCGCCGGAGCCTGCGTGCGAAAACTCGGCATCAAAATTCCCGCCGTGCTCGACGAATTCGGCAATTCCACTGAGCAGGCTTACACGGGATGGCCCGACCGTCTTTATCTCATCGACGCTAACGGCCGCGTCGCCTACAAAGCCAAGCCCGGCCCTTTCGGATTCCAGTCAGACGAGCTTCGCGCGGCTATCGGGAGATTAGTAAATTAAGCGGCCAGCGTTGTATTCTCGGGGCGTGCCGCGTTTGCTCGTGTCCCATTCGCCTGAGCCGCATCGTTCTCCAACTCCGGGTTTATTCTTGGGATTGGTCATTACCCTCGCCGCCGTCGTCGCTTATTCCGCATACATCACGCGCCAAATCTCGGGCCTCCGCGAACTGCAAAACAATCTAGTCGATCGCAACCGCAAGGATTCCCTGCAACTGCTACGCATCCAAAACGACTTGAACTCTCTAGCCCTCGCCATGCGCGACATGCTCGACAACGACGAACCGTACCCGCTGACCGCATGGTCGGCGCAATTTCAGCGGGTGCGCACCGATCTCGACGACGCTCTGCGCCGCGAGCAGTTGGTAGCACCCGTCAATCGAACGCCCGAGCAAGAGCAATATTTGGAGAAATCCGTGACCCAGTTCTGGGACGCCGCGGATCGCACCTTTAAGTTGGCGCAAGACAACAACCAGGCCGAAGCGAGAACGCAGATTCAAATCTCCCTCCGAGCTCGCCAGGAAGCATTGAGCACCGCCGTGTCGAGACTCCTCGTACAGAATAATGAGAGCGAAGAACAAGCGGCCCAGCGCATCGCGCAAATTTACGATCGTGTGCAGCGCCAGGTGTATCTCTTCCTTACTGCGACATTGCTCGCGATTCTCTTCACCAGCCTTTATCTCATCCGCTCCAACCGCCGCCTGTTCGCACAACTTGCTACCCTCTCAGAGCAGCGCAGCGAACTGGCGCAGAAGCTCATCTCCACCCAGGAATCTACCTTGCGCCATATCTCGCGCGAATTACATGATGAGTTCGGACAGATTCTCACGGCCGTCGGCGCCATGCTCACGCGAGCCGGAAAACAGGTCCCTGAGGGGTCGCCGTTGCGCGCCGATCTCCGCGAGGTCTGCGAGATTGCGCAAACGACGCTCGACAAAGTTCGCAGCCTGTCGCAGGCCCTGCATCCCGTGATGCTCGAAGAAACCGGCCTCGAGAGTACGCTCGACTGGTATTTACCCGTGGTGGAACGGCAGGCTGGAATTCACGTATTCTATGAAAAATCCGGCGAGTCTTTTCCGGTCAACGGCGACGCCGCGATTCACGTTTATCGCGTGGTGCAGGAAGCTTTGAACAACCTCACCCGGCATTCAGGAGCGAGCGAGGCATGGATTCGCCTGCGCTTCCTGCCACAATCTCTGGAAGTCGAAGTGGAAGATCACGGGAGCGGTTTCGACGCACAATCCGCGGGGCAGGGAATTGGTCTGGTAGCGATGCGAGAACGCGCCGAGCTGCTCGGCGGGACGGTTGAATTTGTGAAGCCCGCGCCAGCCGACAACCAGGACCAAGATGAAGCTCGAAACGGAACGCTGGTTCGATTGAGAGTTCCAAGAAGGAATCTAGAATCCAATGCCGCCTAAGATTTCAGTTTTGCTGGTTGACGATCATCATCTAGTGCGCCGCGGATTCCGCCGCATTCTGGAAGATGAGCCCGACATCACCGTGAAAGGCGAGGCCAGCGACGGCCCCGAAGCGATCAAACTCGCCGACGAGCTAAATCCGAAAGTGATTGTCATGGATTGCGCCATGCCCGGTATGAACGGACTCGAAGCCACACGCCAAATTCTCGAAAAACATCCACAAGCTCTGGTGCTGATGCTCAGCATGCATCCCGAGGAGACCCTTGTGCGTCAGGCGCTTGATGCGGGCGCGCGCGGCTATGTTTTGAAAAATGCAGTCGATCTGGAGCTGGGCGCCGCGATCCGGCGAGTGGTTAATGGCGAGACCGTGCTTGATTCCCAACTAAAGCGCCCGGTTGCGCTGAAAGGCAGGCGCCATGCCGGCCTAACGCCGCGTGAATTGGAAGTGTTGCAAATGATTGTAGAGGGAAAGTCGAACAAAGAAATTGCGGCTGCGCTCGAACTCAGCGCTAACACCATCGCCGTCCATCGCGCTAACATGATGGACGCTCTGGGAATTCACAAGTCGGCCGAGTTAGTCGTGTATGCAATTCGCAACGGGCTGGTAGATTTGCCGTGACCAACCCCTCCGGGAGAGGCCCAAACCTGAATCGCCGCTCCTTTCTCCGGGGAATGGCAGGCCTAATCTCCGCATCGGGCTTGCGATTCGATGCTTTCGCAGCGCCCCCCGCGCAATTTATCGATCCCGGTTTCCGACTGGCCGATGTGACTGCGCAGGCCGGAATCAACTTCCGTCACAACAGCGGTGCCTATGGTGGCAAGTTGCTGCCCGAAACTCTAGGTGCCGGTTGCGCCTTCCTCGACTATGACCGAGACGGCTGGCAGGACATTCTTCTGGTGAACGGATCAGATTGGCCGGGACATAAACGAGAGCACAGCAACACCTTAAAGCTCTATCGCAACAACCGTAATGGCACATTCTCTGATGTAACTCACAGCGCTGGCCTGGACCTAGAAATGTATGGTATGGGCGTAGCCGTCGGCGACTATGACAATGACGGCTACCCCGACATCCTTATTACTTGCGTCGGTCAGAACCGGCTATTCCAGAATACCGGCAAAGGGACGTTCATTGATGTTACTAAGTCGAGCGGGTTAGCCGGCCGGCAAGCTATGAGCACATCCGCATTGTGGTTTGATTACGATCGCGACGGCCTCCTCGACCTTTTCGTATGTAATTATGTCAAGTGGTCCGCCGAGCACGATGTATTTTGCAGCCTCGACGGCAAGCACAAATCCTATTGCACGCCCGAAGCCTACCGCGGCGAGACCTGCTGGCTCTTTCACAATCGCGGAAATGGAACTTTCGAGGATGTAACCGCGAGCAGCGGGATCTTCGATAGCAGTTCGAAGTCCCTCGGCGCAGCCATGCTCGACTACGACCACGATGGGTGGCCCGACTTACTCGTAACTAATGATACGCAACCGAATAAACTCTATCGCAACCAGCGCAATGGCACCTTCAAAGATGTAGCCGTCGATGCCGGCATCGCTTTTTCCGCCGAAGGTAGAGCGCGCGCGGGCATGGGCGTTGACGTGGCCGACTTCGACAATTCAGGAAACCCTGGTGTCGCCATAACGAATTTCGACAATGAAATGACCGGCCTCTACCGCCTCTCCGATGGCAATTACACCGACGTCGCTTTGCCCAGCGGAATAGGGTTAGCCTCAAAAGATAAGCTCGGCTTCGGATGCGTCTTTTTCGATGCCGACCTAGACGGCGCGCTCGACCTGGCAGTTGTCAATGGTCACATCGATGACACCGTCCGCAACGTCAGCGGAGTCGGATACGCGCAGTCGCCCCAACTTTTTCTAAACCGTAGGAAGGGAATGTTTGTCGACGAAGCGTCTGCCGTCGGAGGCGGTTTCAGTCAGCCCAAGGTCGGGCGCGGTCTCGCCTACGGAGATTTTGATCGCGATGGCGACCTCGACCTTCTCATCACCACCAACAATGGTCCCGCATATCTCTACCGCAACGACCAGACTGTCGGCAACCAGAGCATCCGCGTTCGTCTGGTTGGAACGACTTCCAATCGCGATGCTATCGGTGCAACCGTGAAGATATTTCATGGCCCATCGAATGCTACAGTGAGCCAATCACGGGTAGTGAAGGGCGGATCGAGTTATCTGTCGCAATCGGAACTGCCCGTAACCTTCGGCCTCGGCAAGCGAGACAAAATCGATCGACTGGTAATCGAATGGCCGAGCGGAAGAACGGAAGACTACGAAAACCTGAAAGCTGGCCGAGCCTACGAGTGCGTGGAAGCAAAGGGAATCGCCGCTCTTCCAGGTTTTTAGAACTCGTGGCGCGCACATTTCAAATACTCCCGGCGCGCTGCGCCATATATTATGCGTGCACGTTGACACTGCTCGAACTTCCATAAACCCTCTCTAACCCGAAAGTTGTGCTATCGGCGGCGTTGGAAGTCTCAGAGGAAGTATTCACATTCAACGAGCTAAGCAACTGACTGACTAACTGCCCCGCTTCGTTTGCAGCAGTGGCTCATGGTTAGCGATGGGGAGTTACTGCTCTCAAGATCGTTTTTCACCATAGCAAAGACAGATCGCGCTGTGGACAAATCGCCCGCACTCAGCGCGCTGCCGAGCGAGGTTAAATCGGAGGATAGCTGACAACTGCTGGAGCGCTGTTTCCGCTGGTGGTTTCAAGGTTTTGGTTCAGCGACTGCAAGCTGTCGAATGCCGTTTGTGCGCCGTTCAGGTCGCCCGACGTAAGACCGTTTTGCAGAGTCTGCAAGGTCTGTTGCAACCGTGTCGAGTTGCCTGCCGCAAGAACTGATTGGCCTAGACTCGCGGCCGAAATCGGACTTATGCTCATGGTGTCACCTTCCGCGAGATCGTTAGTCCTATTCCCGGTTGTCTATCCCATCGGCACACCCGGAGGCATAACTTTAGGACGTTGCGATTGACTCTGTCTGAAGCGGTTTTCGCAGACTGCATATCCAAGTGCAGCATTCTTCCATAACGCTGTAACTCATTCGTTCGTAAGCCAATGACCCAAGCGAGTTTAAGTTTTATCCCACCGCGACCCCGCACCGCCCTGACAAAAATTTTGCAAACCGGTGACACTCCGTTGACAAATCCCTCCATCCCTGGCACTAGCATTCGACTGCCAGCCGGAATGCAAAACAATTGCCGCCCTGCTCTGGCGCGCACCATCCAAGGAGGATTTTGTTATGCAGCGTCGCAAGATTTGGTTCACACTTTCTCTCGGGCTCACGGTATTGCTTGTTTCAGCAACAGCTCTGGCGCAGTATCAACTTACAAATCTGGTGTCGAATCAGATAGCTTGGGCAAAACACATCGACCCGCTGCAAGTGAACGGCTGGGGCCTCGCCCGCAGTTCCGGCGGACCCTTTTGGGTCAGCGATCAAGGCACAGGCTGGTCGACAATCTACAATGGTCAAGGCGTCAAGCAGGGTTTGGAAGTCCTGATTCCCGCGGCTGGCGCAGGCCCGGGTCAACCCACTGGAATCGTTTTCAACGGCACCGGTGAATTTCCAGTACAGGGATGGTCCGCCTTTTTCCTGTTTGCGACTCTAGATGGAACCATCAGCGGCTGGGCGCCGCAATCCAATCCCAACGACGCGATCATCGCGGTGAATAACTCGGCGGCCAACGCGAACTACACCGCGCTCGCCATTACCAATCGCGCGTCGGGAAATCTTTTATATGCCACCAACCTCGCTAACAATGTGGTTGAGGTGTACGACGGAAACTTCAACCTCGTCAATACGTTTACAGATACAACTCTGCCGGCAGGCTACGGTCCCTTTGGCATCCAGGACATCAATGGATTGCTCTACGTGTCCTTTGCCCTGATATCCACGGCACCGAGCGGAGTCGTCGATGTCTTCCAGGAGGACGGAACATTTGTTAAGCAACTCGCGAGCGGCCCGCCCCTGAACCAGCCCTGGGGCTTCGCGGTCGCGCCCAAGAATTTTGGTCCGCTCAGTAACAGCCTGCTGGTCTCGAACAACACGAACAGCGGCACCATCAACGCTTTCAATATTCAAAGCGGTCAATTTGTCGGGACCGTCAAAGATACGAACGGTAAGGAGATCGCCATCGACCAGCTTTGGGGAATTGAGTTCGGCGGAGGCAACGCCAACAGCGGCGCCGCTAACCAACTTTTCTTCACCGCCGGTCCGCATAATAACCTGGCGGGTACCTTCGGGGTGATCGTAACGAAGTAGCGGAAGCCTTCCACTCAGTAGACTCGTAGCCTAAAATAAGTTCGCAATCCCCGCGAAAGCCGCGCTCAATCGGCTTTCGCGGGTTCTTGTTTGTAGCGTTGCCACACGCCAGTTAACCAAGTTGACCGAAGCGCAACTCCCGACCTAGGATGTCCCTGCGAATCCAGTACGAAATCTTTGGGGGAATTCATGCGCCACCGGTCTTACGCCATTTTGTTCTGCCTTATCTGTTTTTTCTGCACAGTGCCTTTCGCCACGCGCGCGTACGCTCAAGGTTTGAGTAGCAGTGATCTCTCCCGTTTGCGATCCGTCGGTAGCGCGATGATCTCGCCCGATGGCCGCTACATCGCTTACACCATCACCACGCGCGATCAACCGGGGCGGTCGTCCGGGCAACTCTGGGTGATGGATCTGGGCACGCAGAAAAGTGTTCGCCTTGGCGGCGACAAGCCGGCAAGCAGTCCGCTATGGTCCGCCGACAGCAAGTGGATCGCGTTCCATGGCAGCGATGGCGACAAGAGGAGTCTCTTAATAGCGCGTCCGGATGGCAGTGGTGCTAGCTGGCTCGCGCCCCTCGCCGGTACCAATTCTCCGTTGCCGGATACCGGAAAGGATGCCACCTGGTCGCCCGACGGAAAGCAAATCGCCTTTATTTCTTCCACGCCTGACGATCGTGCCGCCGAAACCGGAGGCGATCCCATGGTTATCACGCGGTATCTCTATAAGCCTGATTATGGCGAAGGACTCACCCGTTTCAACGACAATCAGCGCCTGCACATTTTCGTAGTGGACATAACTTCCAAAAAAATACGCCAACTTACTCAGGGCAACTACGACGAGCATTCCATCGATTGGTCGCCGGACGGCAAGCAAATTGTTATGGCGTCCAACCGCGAGCCCAATCAAGATGAGTTCTTTAACTATGACTTATTCACCTTACAACTCGCCGACAACAGCATCCATCGCCTGACCGCGACCGAGTATTGCGAATACGCTCCGCGCTGGTCGCCCGACGGCAAATCTATCGCCTATCTTGGCACGCGACGCGGCCTTACCGATCGTGAAACTACCATGGAGGACACGCACGTTTGGTTGATGAACGCCGACGGCAGCAATCGCCGCGAGATCGGCAGCGTCATCGACAATCGCCAAGGCGTGCCGCAGTGGGCGCCCGACGGCAGCGCCGTGTACTTCAGCGTTCAGGAACGCGGTAGTTATCATCTCCTACGCTTGCCAATCTCCGGCGGTCAGCCAGAATACGTTGTCAACGGGGATGGCGCTGTTGGCGGGTGGTCGGTGGCCAGCGATGGCGCCGTTGCTTACTCTTTCACCGCTCCGCATGACGCCTCTGAACTCTTTTACAAGTCGGGTGCGGCAGTGCCCCGCCAACTTACTGATTTAAACCATGACGTTCTCGCCGGTAAGTCGCTGGCCGATGTCGAATCCTTCACGTTTGTCAGCAACGACAACCGCTTCGAAGTAGAAGCTTTTCTAACCAAGCCCGTTGGTTTAGATGTAAATTCCACGGCTAAGCATCCGCTGGTCGTGGTGATTCATGGCGGCCCGCACGGACAAAACGGTCCCGGACTTAATTTCAAACAACAAGTCTACGCAGCCCACGGTTACGCTGTGCTCAATGTGAACTATCGCGGCTCGACCGGTTATGGCCAGAAATTCGCGGATGCGGTTTTTGGCGATCAGGATGGCGATGAAGGTCAGGACGTCCTCTACGGTGTCAGCGCCGCCGTTCGCCGTTACTTATGGATCGATCGAGAACGCATGGGGATCGAGGGAGTAAGCTATGGTGGCCAGCTTACTGATTGGCTTATAACCCAGACCAACGAATTCAAAGCCGCAATTCCCACAGCTGGCATTGCCAACTTAGTTAGTTATAACTACATGACTTATTACAATCAATACGAAGAAATGGAGTTCGGTCAATTCCTGCATCAGGGAAACCTGATGGATGTCGCGTGGGAGCGCTCAGCCCTGAAGCATATCGCCGCGGCGCATACGCCAACGCTCATCATGCACGGCGAGAACGACAACGACGTCCCGATCGCTGAGGCCGAGCAGCTATTCGTGGCGCTGAAAGATGTAGGCGTCGATACGGTTTTCCTCCGCTATCCCCGCGAAGGGCACGGCCTCTCCGAGACCAAACATCAGATCGACGCAATGGACCGGTCGATAGCCTGGTACGAGAAGCATTTTCCGAAGAAAGGCGAAGAAGGCATCACCAACGTACAGCCATAATATCTAGCAGGGCGAGGATCGCGCCGGAACTACTTGGTAGCCCCGGGCAAACTTACGCGCTTGGCGATGTGATCCTTGATCCAATGGCTATCCCACCATTCTTTCGGATCGATCTGCACGCCCTCAAGCTGCATGCTGAAGTGAATGTGGTCGCCGCCCGCCATGCCCGTCTGGCCGCTCTTGCCCATGATCTGGCCGCGCTTCACCGTGTCGCCTGAGTGCACTGCGATCTCACTCAAGTGCCCGTAAATGGTCTGCAAGCCATAACCATGATCCAGCACAATGCAATTGCCGTAAATCCCGAGCGGAGCCGCATAGATCACGCGGCCATCGTTCGAGGCCTCTACGCCGACGTGCTGCGTAATCGAGAGATCATAACCGAGGTGAACCTGCTGATCGATTTTCTTGCCGTGATAAATGTAGTTCCGGACGTCGGCAAAACTCGATTCCACCTTGGAGTTATGCTGCTGCGAAAACGGTTCGGACCACAAAAAACGCGGTTCGGTCTTCAAACGCAAGTCAGACAGTGTCTTATTATTTGCCCGCCGCATCTCACTGTTGATTTTCACAAAACGCGCAACCAGATCGCCCGACCCGTTCGGATCCAACTCGTTGACTACCTTTTCCATGAAACGATCGTCAAGCTGCAAATCGCGCACCCGATATTTCGGCTGCTCCTTCTTTGGAAACTGAAAGGCCATCGGCACGCTGACCGCATTGCCCGCCGGATTCGTCGCATACACGAGCGGTACTGTGCCCGGCGGCATATTCCACGCGAAAGCGAATAGCGAGAAAAATCCGGACTGGCCATCCGGCATCGGCCAACCGCGGAACGTTTGATTACCCACCCGCACGCCAGCTTCGGTCCAATAGCCGCCAACCTTGAAGGTCACGAGATCGGCCATGCCGAGGTAGAGGTAATGCTCGTCGGAATCGACCGTCAGCGTGGGAGGCTGCGTTACCACCATCACGTCGCGCTCCAGTCGCACTGTCTTACCGAGAAAGTCGTCGGACGTAACCTCGACGATTAATCGCGCCTTGCCGTCTTTGAGTTGCGGAATAGATTTTGTTCCCACCACAAAGTTCAGAACGCTGTCTGGAACGCCACGCCGCCAGAAGATGCGTTGTGCCGGTTGCGTGATGTCGTCGGCGCGATAGCTCGCGCCATTCTGTTCGACTGACACCGCAAGATGTCGGGTGCCATGCGGATCGCTGACTTCGACAGAAAGCGGAGTCGCCTGACCAATCGTAGTTGCCGATGCATCGAGACGAACCACCGGCGTGTCCGAGAGCGCCAGCAGGAGCCCGATCGGCAGCACGATAACCACGGCCAGGATGATAAGAAAAGTTTTCACTGCAGAACTTCAGCATAGCACGCGAAGAATCGAATGAAGCGCCCGAGCATCCAAGCGCTCAACACCACAACGATGATGAGATCAGTCGACGCCTTCAACGCACTCCCGGGGATGTTAGTCTTTTTCAGGCCTACGGAGACGCCAGCTTGATTCGCCGGGTTTTTAAAGCATTTCAATATCGTGATTTCCGCCTGATGTGGATCGGCGCCTGCACCTCCAGCATCGGCACTTGGATGCAAATCGTGGCGCAGGGCTGGCTCATTTATCGCTTGAGCCACTCCGCGTTTCTGCTGGCGCTCGATCAATTTCTCGGCGGCATCCCGATTTTCCTCTTCTCGCTGCTCGGCGGCGTCGTGGCCGATCGCGTCGAGCGTCGCAAAATTCTGCTCGCCTCTCAGTATGTGCAGATGACGACCGCCGGCCTGCTCACTATCCTCGTCACGACCGGCCACGTTCATGTCTGGCACATTCTTTGCCTGTCCTTCATTTCCGGATTCGCGCAAGCCTTCGGCGGTCCCGCCTACCAGGCGCTGATCCCCACGCTGGTCGAAAAAGAAGATATGCCGAACGCCATCGCTCTCAATTCGATCCAGTTCAATGTGGCGGTCATGGTCGGGCCGGCACTGGCGGGCCAGACTTTGGCAAAACTTGGAGAGAAGTGGTGTTTCGGGTTAAATGCGCTATCGTTCCTCGCGCCGATCATATCGCTTTCGATTATCTCCGCTCGCTTTCTCCCGTTGAAAACCACGGATTCAGTCTTGGCCAGCCTGAAGCAGGGTATTCGTTTTACGCGCCAGCAGGGCTCCATGGAAGCCTTGATTATTCTTGCGTTCTGCATGACCGGATTGAGCATGCCGATGCGTACTTACTTTCCCGTATTCGTGAAAGACATCTTTCACCGCGGTCCGGAAACCTATGGCAATCTCCTGGCGCTCATGGGACTCGGCTCGATTTGCGGCTCACTCGCAATCGCCAGCGCGGGCAATTTTCGGAAGAAGGGAATTGTCGCTCTCGGTGCCCTCATCTGTCTTGGTGGCGGAATTTCCGGCTTCGCCTTATCCAAGTACCTGCCCCTGAGTGAGATTTTTCTGGTGCTGGTGGGCGCGTCGATGATGGCGGTTTTCGCCACCGTAAATTCTCTGGTGCAGTTGATCACTACCAATGAAATGCGCGGCCGCGTAATGAGCGTCTACAATTTCGCCTTCCGCGGCGGCATGCCCATGGGAAACCTGCTCTCAGGCTGGCTGGTGCCTCTGTTTACAGCGCCAGTAGTGCTAAGCGTCAACGGATTCGCGCTGGTCCTGCTTGCGTTGTATTTTCTGTTCATTCAACGAAAGCTCGCAGCGATCTAAAATCAGGCAGGTGACAGGAAAATCTGGCGACAGGAAAATCAGCTGAAAGGTAACAGGAAAATCGGAATCCAAGGTTTTGGTCTTAAGCTTTTCCTGTCACCCGCCCCCTGATTTTTCCTATCCGGTTGCCTGTTACGTGTCACCTGTCACCCGCTCGACCATGCCCGTCGCTCCCACCAACCCGGTGCCCACGCAGCGCAAGCTGGTATTAGCTCTCCTGCTCGTCCTGGTTACGCTCGCCGTCTACAATCCCGTGGCGCGCAACGGTTTTGTCAAATTCGATGACGACCATTACGTCACCGACAATCCTCGCGTCCAAGCCCGTCTCGGCTGGACGACAATCGCCTGGGCATTCACCTCATTCGATCAGGCAAACTGGCATCCGCTAGCCTGGCTTTCGCATGCTGTCGATTTCCAGCTCTTTCGACTCAATCCCACCGGCCATCACTACATCAATCTGCTTCTGCACGCGCTGAACGCTCTGCTCCTGTTCCTGATTCTTCAATGGTTCACGGGATACACCGCGCGCAGCCTGATGGTTGCCGCGCTCTTTGCCGTGCATCCGCTCAACGTCGAGTCGGTAGCCTGGATCGCGGAACGTAAAAATGTCCTTTGCATGTTTTTTCTGCTGCTCGCTCTCGCGGCGTATGGATGGTACGTCCAAAAGCCGGGGGTAGGGCGTTACGTCGCGGTGGCAGTTTTGTTTGCCATGAGCCTGATGTCGAAGCCGATGTCCATCACGCTTCCCCTCCTACTATTGCTGCTGGATTACTGGCCGCTGAAAAGAGGGCTGTGGAGACGATTGCCCGCCTCCGTCCAAGCTCGCGTACCTACAACAACCGCCGTCCCTCAAGATCAGGGAGGGACGGACGCCCCCGTCTGTCCAGCCGAGCGAAGCTCGGCAGTCGCCGGCGATCGAGAAGATGCTGCATTCTCCGGATGCACATATTCCGCAGGGCAGCTCTTCCGCGAAAAACTCCCGTTTCTCGTGCTCTCGGCTGGCAGCGCCGTAATGACCCTCTATGCGCAGCGCTCCGGCGGCGCCGTTCTCACCCGCGCCGCGCATTCTCCGCTCCTGCGCCTAAAGAATGTGATCGTCTGTTATGTCCTCTATATCCAGAAGACGCTTTGGCCGTCCCATCTGGCCGCTCTTTACCCCTATCCGCGTCCTCGATCATTGCCACTGTGGCTAGTCGCCGTCTCGGCGCTCGTGCTCATCGGCATCACCGGTGCTGTCATGAAATATCGACGCCAGCGCTACCTGGTCGTCGGCTGGCTCTGGTATCTCGGCACCATGGTCCCCATGATTGGCCTGATACAGGCCGGGAACCAGTCTATGGCCGATCGCTACGCCTATCTTCCGGTGATCGGCCTGTTCATAATGATTGTCTGGGGTGCCGCTGATGGGGCCAGAGCGCGGCAAGACGCAACCAGCAACGCGGCAGAGAATTCGCTGCCGACGAGATTTCTCGGCGCCGCTGTTGCTATCGCCATTATCCTCGTTCTCTCCGCGGTCACGCGCGCTCAGATATCTTACTGGCATGACGATTTTGCTCTCTGGTCGCACGCTCTCGCCGTCACCAAGAAGAATTACGTCGCGGAAAATAATTTTGCCAATGCCTTGGCCAGTCAGGGCCGCTATGACGAAGCCATCACCCACTTCCGCGCCGCGGCCAACCTCGAGCCCGGAGATCCCGTCAGCCAACTCAATCTGGGGATCTACGCCCAGGAGCACGGAGATCCGACACAGGCCATCGTGCGCTACGAGTCGGTCTTGCGATTGGCGAAGGATCCTCAGATTCGCGCCTCGGCTTACGCCAATCTTGGCACCGTCTATTTTGCCCTTCACGATTATCCGCAGGCGCAGCAGAACTTTGAATCTACCTTGCATCTGCAAGTTATCTTTCCCGCCGTTCTATTGGATATGGGATTGATCGCGCAGAAATCCGCTCAGAAGAATGACGACTGGAATCGGGCCGCCGACTACTTTGCGCACTGCGCCGCCCTCGAGCCGAGCGCTGTAGCCTATCTTTTGCTCGCCAACGCACTCCAGCACGCCGGCCGTCCCGACGATGCCGCCGCCGCCAATCAGCAAGCCTTGCGCTTATCAAATGACATAATCCACGCCCGCCAGCTCGCCGCAGAGCTAGCGGCGCAATAATCGTGACGCCGCCTGCGGCTAGGTCGCGTCGAGGCTTCCATCAGCCCCCATACGGTCCTGATCTTCCGTGATCTCGGAAGCCTTCCCGCCACTTGCTAAGCTCCGAGTGAGTTCAGGAGGGCCTGTGCCCGCAACCGGTCAGAAAACTGCTTTGCAATCCGCCGCTTCTGCGTCGATCAAGATTCTCTACGGCGAGTCGGACGACCAGACTCTCTCCGCCCAATCCGCTGAGATGACCAAAGCTGGCCATCACGTGACCACCGCTGTCAACCGCCATGGCGTTCAGGAAGCTTTGCGTCGCGATACTTTCGAACTCGTCATCCTCGGCGCGACTCTATCTAAGGACGATCGCCATCATCTTCCTTACGTAGTCAAGAAGGCGCACGCAGGAACAAAAGTTCTGGTCATGCACGCTGGCACCCACCATCACGAAGTCGACGCCGCTATTGACCCCAGCCTAAGCATGCATCGCATCCTGGAAAAAATCGCAGCCCTGCATCAGCCGAAGTAGGAGAGCGCGAAAATCACCTGAGGGGTTCGGAAGAATCACGTGGGGACAGACGCCCTCGTCTGTTCGTCGCGAGCGCAGCTCGCGTATTGCTACGCTTGGCCACCGACGATCTTGCTGCCACAACAAAAAAGGTCTGGACAGGTGGAGAGAGTCGCACCCGCCAGACCGCCAGACTTCCAGGCTGACTCAGTCATTCTCTCGATCTCCAGATCGGCAATTGTCATGCCGGTGTCAACTTGTCGTAATGATTTGCGCACGACTCGCGCTCGGCTCACCGGCACGCTGAGAGAGATCGATCGCGTCCGCGCGGTGGGCTCCTGTTGCTGAAATAAAATGGGCCGCCAGCCAAGAAGCGGTGACTCTTCCTTGGCTATCGGCCCATTCGATCCGGACTGGGATCGGAGGTGATATTTACATCGTAATCCCCCAGATGCGAATGTCAAGGAGCAACTTTCATCTCCCCGGCCGACGTTGGTCGCGTCTCAAAGTGAAAAATACTCTGCGAAACGACCCACAATCATTGACACATTCCTCGCACAATGTTAATTTTATTGGTTTTAGAGCCGCTCTTCTTCGAGCAGAAATGGCCAGCTAGAAACAGCCAGCGCAATCGGCAAGAATTCGATCGTCAGTTCGATCATCAGAAAATGGAACAGACACTCCGTCAACTAGGCGAATTACTGCTCGGATCCGTGCCCACGATCATCCTGCTCGCAACGCTCTATATTCTTTATACTTTCCTCGTTCATCGCCCTCTCCGTGCCGTGCTCGCCGAGCGTCGCGATCGCACCCAGGGCGCCATGGAAAAAGCCCGCGCTGACATTGCCGCAGCCGAAGCTCGTACCAGCGAATATGAACAGCGCCTCCGTGAAGCGCGCCAGAAGATTTTCAAGAACCAGGAAGCCCGCCGTCAGCAATCCACGCAATTACGCAACCAGGTTGTGACGGAAGCCCGCATCCGGGCCCAGGAGCAAGTCAAGCGAGCCCGCGCTGCACTCGAAGAGGACAAGCAGCAAGCCATGTCCAGTCTGCAAGCGGATGCGGGCCGTCTCGCCGCCGAGATCGTGCGCACCGTATTGCGTCCCATGGCTTCCCCCACCCAGGTAGGTGGCCGATGAATGGTGCAATGGTGAGAATCGCGGGAATGATTACCAGAATCTTGCGCCCCTTCCTGATGCTAGCTCTGTTGGCGACGCTTTGTGCCATCCTCCCGCGAGCCACCGCGCAAGACCAACCCGCCGCGCCGGTGCCCCCGCAACAATCGGCCTCGCCTAAGAAACCAGCCGATCAGGCTGGCCAACACCATCCGGGCGCTGCCGGAGAACTAGTCGAGGAAACCCGCGAAGCGGCCGGAGAAGAGGAAGAAAACGCAAATCTAAAACACGCTAAACCTGTTCAATGGCTCGCCCGCAAGATTGGTTGGAGCGTCCACGGGACGCATCTCCTCCTGTCCGCGCTCAATTTCACTATCATCGCTGTCGTCTTTGTGTGGGCGGTGCGCAAGTTCCTGCCCGGCGTCTTCCACACCCGCAACCAAGCCATCCAGCGAGCTCTGCAAGAAGCCCGCGCCGCCAGCCAGGATGCGAATCGCCGCCTCGCCGAGATCGAAAATCGGCTCCGCCAGTTGGATGTGGAGATCGGACAAATGCAAGCCGCTGCTGAAAAAGAAGCCGCTGCCGAAGAGGCTCGCATCCAGAAAACCGCCGAAGAAGAAATTCGTAAAGTCGCTCTCGCAGCCGAACAGGAAATCGCTGCCGCCGCCAAGCAAGCACGCCGCGAACTCGCCACTCACACCGCTAGCCTGGCCATCGCCTTGGCCCGCAAACAGATCAACGTCGACGTCAACACCGACCAGATATTGGTCCGCAGCTTTGCCTCCAAGCTCGCCTCCGGTAATAACGGCGGAAAGGATGGTCAGTAAGTGGCTTCTGTCGTTGGCACCTACGCTCGAGCTTTCGCCGACGTGGTATTGAAGGCGGCCAATCATCTGGATTCCGACCGTGCGCTGCGAGAATTGTACGGCATCGAAGCTCTGCTTAGGCAGAGCGATCAGTTGCGCCGCGTCCTTGAAAACCCGTCCATCCCCGGAGATCGCAAGCGGGCCGTACTCGACGCAATCGGCGCTAAACTAGACATAATTCGGCAAGTAAGAAATTTCGTAGCGGTAATAACTGATCATAGAAGGCTAAGGCTCTTCAGTGAAATCCTGAAGCAGTTAGCGCAGGAATTAAACGACCGCCAGGGTTTCGCAGAAGCCGACGTGCACAGCGCCCGCCAGCTGACCGAACCCGAGAAACATCTGCTGGAAGCCGAGATAGCAAAGATGACCGGTAGGAAGGTAAAGACGAGATACGAACAAGATGCCTCGCTATTAGGCGGAGCAGTCGTACAAGTAGGCAGCACGATCTATGACGGCTCGGTAAAAGGCCAGCTAGAAAGAATAAGAGAGCAATTGGTAGAAAGCTAGGCGTTAGCTGTTAGCTCTGAGCTTTGAACGCAAGAGCTGGCTCAGAAGAGCTAAAAGCTAACGGCTGAGAGCCGAGAGCTGACTTATGGCACAAATCAAAGCAGACGAAATCACGCAACTAATCCGCGAACAAATCGAGAACTACGAATCGAAAATCGCGGTCGACGAGGTCGGCACCGTCATCACCCTCGGTGACGGCATCGCCCGTGTTTACGGCCTCGACAAAGTCATGGCCGGAGAACTGCTGAGCTTCCCTCACGGCGTAGCTGGCATCGCCATGAACCTCGAAGAAGATCAGGTTGGCGTCGTCATCCTCGGCGAATACACCGAAATCGAAGAAGGCGACGAAGTCAAGCGCACTGGCCGCATCATGAGCGTACCCGTAGGCGACGCACTGATCGGCCGGGTAGTCAATTCGCTAGGCCAGCCCATCGACGACAAAGGCCCTATCGCCACCGACAAGTTCATTGCACTGGAGCGCATTGCTCCCGGCGTCATCGATCGACAGCCCGTGCGCGAGCCCATGGCTACAGGACTAAAAGCCATCGACTCCATGATCCCCATCGGCCGCGGCCAGCGCGAGCTCATCATCGGCGACCGCCAGACCGGCAAGACTGCCGTCGCTCTCGACACCATCATCAACAGCAAAGGCAACAATCTCATCTGCATTTATAACGCCATTGGTCAGAAGCGCAGCTCCATCGCACAGGTAGTAAAAATTCTCGAAGACGCCGGCGCCATGGAATACACGATCGTCGTAGCCGCTTCTGCCTCTGAGCCTGCGCCGATGCAATACATTTCACCCTATGCAGCCTGTGCCATGGGTGAGTTCTTCCGCGACAGCGGACGCCACGCCCTCTGTATCTACGACGATCTCTCCAAGCACGCCGCGTCCTATCGCGAGATTTCGCTCTTACTCCGTCGCCCTCCCGGCCGCGAAGCCTATCCCGGAGACGTGTTCTATCTGCACTCGCGCCTCTTGGAACGCGCCGCCAAACTAAGCAAAGAAAATGGCGGGGGCTCGCTCACTGCCTTGCCCGTAATCGAAACCCAGGCCGGCGACGTATCCGCCTACATTCCGACGAACGTAATCTCGATTACCGATGGTCAGATTTATCTCGAGACTGACTTATTCAACCAGGGCGTGCGCCCCGCTGTAAACGTAGGACTTTCCGTAAGTCGTGTAGGTGGCAGCGCACAGATCAAAGCCATGCGTCAGGTAGCCGGAACCCTAAAACTAGAGTTGGCCCAGTATCGCGAATTAGCGGCCTTCGCCCAGTTCGGTAGCGATTTAGATAAAGCCACGCAAGCCCAGCTAAACCGCGGCCAGCGCCTGGTAGAACTGCTGAAGCAAGGCCAATTCAGCCCGCTGCCATTCTCCAAGCAAATCCTGATCATCTTCGCCGGCACCAGCGGAGTGTTAGACGATATGCCAGTGAATCAAGTCCGCGACTTCGAGCAGGCTCTCTATAAGTATGTAGACACCACCAACCCCGGTCTGCTCAACTCGATCATGGAGAAAAAAGTTCTGGACGACGATCTAAAAGCCCAGTTATCCAGAGTCATAAAAGAAGCAAAACAGCAATTCGTAGATTCGAAGCAGGCGGCAGCAAAATAAGAATTCTCAGATCTCGCTTCTCAGTTCTCAGTCGAACCCCAAAAGCCGGGGAGATCAGAACCGAAAGCTGAGAGCTGAAAGCTGATTCATGGCCAACATTCTCGATATCCGGCGACGCATCCGCAGCGTGATCAACACGCGGCAGATCACCAAGGCCATGAAGACCGTCTCTGCCGCCAAGTTGCGGCGCGCCCAAGAGGCGGCCATGGCGGCGCGTCCTTATTCCCAGATGTTGACCAACGTCCTAAAGTCATTAGTATCGCGCGCCGACACTTACGATCCGCAAACCGGCGATCCGCGTCATCCGCTCCTGGCTGAGCGCCCCGAAAAAAATGTTCTGCTCATCGTAGTAACCGGTGACAAGGGCCTAGCCGGCGCCTTCAACACTAATATCCTTAAAATGGCCTCGAAGTTTATCCGGTCAAAGCCTGAGCAGAATATCGACATAGAGTGCATCGGAAGAAAAGGTCGCGATTTCATGCGCCGCCGCTTCCCAATCGCCCCTCAGCGCCGAGATGAATCGACCGCAAGCGATCATGGCGAGGCTCTAGCGTCGGACAATCGCACAGAAACGGTTCCCGAGCGCGCCGGTCGCGTGCAGATCACAGGCGAACATGTCGGAGTGTTAGGCAAGGTTGAATACAATTTCGCTAACACCCTGAGCCAGAGCATCGTAGTCCGCTTTACCCGCGCTGAGATCGATGCGGTTTATATCCTCTTCAACGAATTCAAATCGGTGATCGCGCAACGCCTCGTCGTGGAGCGCCTGCTGCCCATCAAAGACATAGGCGAAGTCGACGTTCAGATGGCCGAAGAACCTTCTCCAGAAGAACGCAAGCAGCGAATTGAGGCCGCGAAAGGGGAGGGCGTAGGTCTGCGTCCAGCCGATACCAGCGCTGTCGATGAAGCCTCTGCCAAATTTGCCACCTTGCCCGTCGATTACATTTACGAGCAGCCGCCCGGTCAGCTTTTCCAGGGCATTCTGCCAAAGTATATCGGCATCCAGATTTTTCGTGCGCTGCTGGAATCCGTAGCCGCCGAGCACGCCGCACGCATGACCGCCATGGATGCGGCCACTAGCAATGCCAGCGACATGATCGATTCGCTGACCTTGGTAATGAATCGCGCGCGCCAGGCCAAGATCACCAAAGAAATTATAGAAATAGTAAGCGGGGCAGCGGCAGCACAATAAAGAAGGTTATCATCCCGAGCAAAGCGCGGGATCTGCAGCACCTCACTAGCAAGCAGTAGCGTTAAGCGAACGAGAACGACCAGAGACCTTTTCTATGTCAGAAAATATCGGACACGTAATCCAAGTCGCCGGCCCTGCCGTCGATGTGCAATTCGTCGAAGGCTCCATGCCTCCCATCTATCAAGCCCTTCGGGTAGTCAGCGATGGCTTCACCGTGCCGTCTCCCATCAACGTTATCCTCGAGGTGCAGCAGCATCTCGGCGAAGGCCGCGTGCGCTGCGTCGCCATGGAGGCGACCGATGGCATGGTTCGCGGCATGAAAGCGATCGATCAGGGCGGTCCCATCTCCGTTCCCGTAGGCCGTGGCACGCTTGGGCGCGTGATGAACGTCATCGGCGAACCCGTCGATAAACTCGGCCCGATAGCCTCCGACAAGCGAATGCCGATTCACCGTCTCGCGCCCGCGTTCGATGAACAATCCACCACCGCGGAAATGTTCGAGACCGGCGTGAAAGTAATCGATCTTATCCAGCCCTTCTTGAAAGGCGGAAAGATCGGCCTCTTCGGAGGCGCCGGAGTAGGCAAGACCGTAGTAATCATGGAACTGATCAACAACGTTGCCAAGCAGCACGGCGGCTTTTCTGTTTTCGCTGGAGTAGGCGAGCGCACGCGTGAAGGCAACGACCTCTGGCTGGAGATGAGCGAGTCGGGAGTTATCAAGCCCGGCAAGCCCGCTGAGTCGAAAGCCGCATTAATCTACGGCCAGATGACCGAGCCTCCCGGTGCCCGCCTCCGCGTAGCTCTAACCGCCTTAACCGTAGCCGAATTTTTCCGCGACGAGGAAGGCAGCGACACGCTCCTGTTCATCGATAATATATTCCGCTTCACGCAAGCGGGCAGCGAAGTGTCTGCGTTGCTAGGCAGAATGCCCAGCGCCGTAGGTTACCAACCCAACTTAGCTACGGAGATGGGCGAGTTACAGGAACGTATTACTTCAACGAAGAAGGGCTCTGTAACTTCAGTACAGGCAATCTATGTTCCCGCTGATGACTTGACCGATCCGGCGCCAGCTACGACGTTCGCCCACCTCGATGCGACAACGGTTCTCTCGCGGGCGCTGACCGAGATAGGAATTTATCCCGCCGTCGACCCATTGGCATCGACCTCGCGCATTCTCGATCCGAGAATTGTTGGCCAGGATCATTACGATGTGGCGCAGATGGTCAAAAAGACTCTGCAAACCTACAAAGATCTTCAAGACATCATCGCCATCTTGGGCATCGATGAACTGAGCGAGGATCAAAAAGTAACTGTGGCGCGTGCCCGCAAGATCCAAAAGTTCCTCTCGCAGCCGTTCTTCGTGGCTGAACAGTTTACCGGAACCCCCGGCCGTTACGTAAAGATCGCCGACACCGTGAAAGGCTTCCGAGGCGTGGTAGAAGGTAAGTACGACGATATTCCCGAGCAGGCTTTCTACATGAAGGGAACGATCGACGAGGTTCTGGAAACGGCAGAGAAGATGAAAGGCGCAGCAGCGTAAAAGCACTCGTCGGTCGTGAGTTGTTAGTCGTTGGGAAGCCGAACTAATGACGATTGCCAACGACCAACGACCAAAGACCAAAGACCAAAGACCAAAGACCCAATGCCCGACACTTTCCAACTCGAAATCGTAACGCCCTCGCGGCTCCTGGTAAAGGACGCGGCCGAAGAGGCGCAGATTCCGGGAGCAACCGGATATCTCGGAATTCTTCCCGGCCACGCTCCACTACTTACCGAGCTTGGCGTAGGTGAAATCAGCTACAAGTCAGGTGGTACGATGCACACCCTAGCCGTAGCATGGGGCTTTGCGGAAGTCCTGCCCGACAAGGTTACGATCCTCGCGGAGGCGGCCGAGCGTCCGCAGGAAATCGATGTTGCGCGCGCGCAAAAAGCCAAAGAGCGCGCCGAACAGCGCCTCAAGAGCAACGCTGCCGAAGTCGACTATGCCCGTGCAGAAGACGCGCTGCGACGCGCCGAAACGCGACTCGACGTTGCCAAAGAAAAGTAAGTCCGCAATCTCGGACGTGCCGCGGAATCGAGCCACCGGTAGTGCAACGAAAATCGCCGAGACGCCGCCGAAAGTGCGCTGAATGACCAAAGCCGCGCACGCCATCAACATTGAAGATCTGCGTTCCTTCGCCCGTCGCCGCGTGCCGCAAGTAGTATTCGACTACATCGACGGCGGAGCCGAAGCCGAAGTAACGATGCGCGAGAACCGTCGCGCCTTCGAAGACCTCACCTTCCGTCCGCGTCACGCAGTTTCGAATCCAACTTGCGATCTTCGCACCCGCGTACTCGGCCACGAGCTCTCCATGCCGATATTGCTGGCCCCTGTGGGCTATTGCCGCGTCATGCATCCAGACGGCGAAGTCGGCGCCGCCCGTGCGGCCGGCGTGGCTGGCACTGCATGCATTCTCTCCACCGTTTCCGGCCACCGCCTCGAAGATGTCAAGCGGGCGTCGGCCGGCCCCATGTGGTATCAGCTCTATTTAACAGGAGGGCGCGAGGCGGGCGAAAACGCGCTGCGCCGCGCTCGCGCCGCGGGTTACTCGGCGCTCGTGATCTCAATCGACACCAACGTCCTCGGTCTGCGCGAACGCGAAGCGCGCGGCGGCATGGAGGTGCTGCTGCGCGGCGGCCTTTGGTCGAAGATTCCTTTTCTGCCGCAGCTCTTCGCCCATCCGCGTTGGCTTACTCGCTTTCTGCTCGATGGCGGCCTTCCCACCATGCCCAACATCGTCATGTCCGATGGCCGCGAATTGCGTGTCAGCCACGCTCACACGGCGCTGCGCCGTGGATTCTTCGTATGGAACGATCTGCGCTGGATTCGCGAGCTCTGGCCCGGACCGATCGTCATTAAAGGAGTGCTCACCGCCGAGGACGCGCGCCGCTCCGTCGACGAAGGCGCCGCCGCCATCGTGGTCTCGAATCACGGCGGACGCCAGCTCGAAGGCGCTCCCGCGTCGTTGCGTGTCCTCCCGGAAATTGTGGCTGCGGTGAACGGCCAAGCGGAAGTATTGATGGATGGCGGCATTCGCCGCGGCGCCGATGTGGTCAAGGCTATTTGCCTCGGAGCCCGCGCCATCCTGTGTGGTCGCGCTTACGCATACGGTCTCGGCGCGGCGGGCGAGCGCGGTGTAGCCCGGGCGCTAGAAATCCTGCGCGACGATCTAACTCGCACTCTAACGCTATTGGGCTGTCCCTCGGTGAGCGCCCTAGATCGTTCGTATGTGAATGTTAACGAAGTCTGGTAGCGAAGAATTTGCCGTGCAATCGCCAATAAAAAAGGGCACCGCCCACGCGGTGCCCCACCTACCAGCAACTCGACTTACTTATTCTCATTCAGCGATCCCGCGCCAAATTCCTTGCGCTGAATCACCGGACGCGCCGCTCTCGCTGCTACGGCGGCCGGCATCGCTGCCGCCGCTCCGTAGCGTTCGAGCAGCACCGGAACCATCGCGCCTTCCGCTTCTTTCACGAAGGTCAGCTTGCTCTCGCCCAGCATGTCGACGCGTATGAAATCCCCAAGCTTCACCTGCCCTGTCGCCACCAGGTTCGCCAGCGGAAACACCAGATGCCGCTCAATCGCCCGCTTTAGGTGTCGCGCTCCATACTTCGGATCGGTCCCCTCCGCCAGCAGGAAGCTCTTCACCTGCGGAGTGCAGTTGAACACGAACTGATGCGCACCGGCCGCCATCAGTACACGCTGCTGCACCAATCCCAGCTCAATTTCCAAAATCTGCTGCAGGTGCTCGGAACGTAGCGTCTTGAAGACGACAACTTTGTCAATGCGGTTCATGAACTCCGGAGCAAACTTGCGCCGCGCCGCATCCACAGCCGAGCGGTTAATCTTGTCGTCGAGCGAGTTATCCACCTGCACCACTTTCGGTGCGAAGCCCAGTCCGCCATCAACCAAGCCGCTCATCTCCGCCGCGCCGAGGTTCGAGGTCATGATGATGATGCAGCTCGAAAGGTCGACGCGCCGGTTATCGCCCAGCGTTAGCGTCGCCTTGTCCAGGATTCCGAGTAGCAACTGCCACAATGAGTCCGAAGCCTTCTCGATTTCGTCGAACAGCAATATCGACAGCTTCAGTTTTTCCGTGTGCCACTGGTTGAGTGCTTCCTGCGTGAGGAGCGGATGCGTCTCGCGATGCCCCAGATATCCCGGAGGCGAGCCGATCAGCTTGGCAATCTCGTGCGAGTGCTGGAACTCGGCACAATCGATCTTGATGCAGGCGCGCGCATCGCCAAAAAGCGACTCGGCTACAGCCTCTACCACGCGGGTTTTGCCTGAGCCAGTCGGCCCCAGGAAAAGCAGGTTGCCAACCGGACGCCCCGGCGCATTCAGCCCGGCCAGAAACATCTGATAGATTTCCGCGACCTTTTCAATCGCCTGATCCTGCCCAACAATCTTGCGGCGCAGGGCAGCCTCAAAGTCACGAGCGTCGTTGCTGCGGCGGTTTGGATCCAGCACGGTTGCCAGATTGGTTCTCATCGTCTCGGGCCCCTGTTTCCTTTCGGAGAACTGCAAGTTTTCTGCGAAATTGCTCATTTTTGTCATTGGGGAGGTAGGCTGCTCTCCTCCACCCACTCCCTTCTTGTGCAAGCCGCTAGCCATCCTCTCGAGGCACTCTAATTTCCCCGTTCTCATCGATTTAGATGCGACTAGCCCGTTTCAAGTGAGGCCGGCGGAGTTACCCACAGTTTCCCCAAGAGCAATTGTTTGCAGTCTGCTGGAACTTTCCCTCAGCCGCCTACCCATACGCCCATGTCCGCCAGCCACATCCTGCTTGGCCGCAAGTAACGTGGCAGCCCAACTTACTGCCGGTGCACAATGGTAAAGTTTCTTTATCCGGAGAACATCCTTGTCCCATCTTTCGGCGGCTAGCAGGGCACTGCAAAAACTCACACCTTCGCGCATCTCCACAACCAGCTTGGCCGCCATCATGCTACGTATGGCCGTGTCGAGCTTCTTACTGTCAACGCCCGCGGCCGCGGTACAAAATCCTCACGCCCTGCAATTAATGCAGGTGAAAGCCAATACCCCCAAGAAGACCGAGCCCGCCGAGCCCCTGGTCGCCCCGCCCGGCGCCGACGTTTACGTTGCCCAGCGCGGAGACAGCATCCCCTCCGTTGCCCGCAAATATCTGAAGCGCACGAAATACCTCACCTCGGCCGAACTGGCCGAAGCCATCCGCGATGCCAATCACAACCGTCAGGGGGTCTTCCTGAAATCCGGGGAGCAGATCATCATCCCCGGAATTCTTGAAGCGCCAATTGTAGAGAAATCGGTCCCAGTTGCAAGCAATTTCGAAGTCCGCGCCATTTATCTCACCGGAGTCATGGCTGGCAGCGAACACGGCGAGCGCATCATCCGCCACTGGCGCGAGGTCGGCGGCAACGCCGTCGTCTTCGATATCAAGGACAGCGACGGCATAGTCAACATCGCCTTCGACCATCCCTTAGCCACAGGGCAGCGCCACTACATCTCCGATCTGCCCAAGCTCATTCACTTCCTCCATTCGCAAAACATGCACGCCATCGCGCGCATCGCAATCTTCCGCGACGAGCACCTCGTCACCACCCATCCTGAGCTAGCTGTGAAGTCCCGCCGCACCGGCGAGCCCTGGCGCGAAAACGGCAAACTAGTCTGGACCGATCCGTCGAACCCCAAGGTTCAGGACTACGATATAGCTCTAGCCAAATTCGTAGCCCAGTCCGGAGTCGATGAAGTCCAATTCGATTACGTCCGCTTTCCCGCCGAAGGCGACCAGAAGGATGCCGCGTTCACCTATCAGAACGCCACCACTGAGACTTCGGCAGATCATGCAACCGAACATGCGAAAACAGCGCCTGCCATAGCAGTTCCTGCGAAACAAATGCAGCGCTCCGACGTAATCGCCCATTTCCTCGATCGCGCCTATGCGCAGATTCATCCCACTGGCGTCCTCCTTTCGCTCGATGTCTTCGGAGTCATGGCCTGGCAGCGTCCCGTCGATTTGGCGCATACTGGCCAGGACATCGTAGCCATGGCCAAGCACTGTGACGTGCTCTCGCCCATGATCTACCCATCGCATTTCTTCGGTATGGATGGCATAGCCCATCCCGGCGACGCACCCGAGCATTTCATCGGCGAGTCGATGGACCGCTTTAGACTCGTCACCAAAGACAGCAACGTAGTGATTCGCCCCTGGCTGCAAGCCTTCGCCTGGCGCACCAAAACCTACTCGCCGCAATATGTTGAAGTTCAAATCGAGGTGGCGAAACAAAAAGGCGGCATAGGATTTCTTTTCTGGAATGCGAATAACGATTACTCCAAGCCGTACACCGCCATGCCCGAGATGCAAGAAGCCAAGAATAAAGGCCGCTACTTCCGTGGAGACGAGATTGGAGCCAAGCCCGAGCCGCCGGCTCTAACTCCCGCAGCCGCGACCGTTGCGCCGGTCCGCGGCAACAACGCGACCGCGGAGACAAGCGACACCAACCATCCCGCACAGAAAATCTGGCGGCATTAAGCGGCCCGCACCCGAGGCTCGCATGAGAGAGCCATTAACGCCGCAGCAAACATTCTTGACAGTGACCGCGGCGGCCCCTACTGAACTCGCCACTGCTCACCTGGGTGTTCTACTCAATGGCTCATTCAAACGAGGCGTCCCTGAGGCGAAATGATCCCGCCGTAGGGACACTTAATCTGATCTTGGGAGTTCCCTTACTGGCGTTGATTACAGAAAAATGGATTCGGAAACTGAAATGACGTCGGGCTAGGCGCTTTTCTGCGCCTGGTGCTCCTTAACGGGCTGATACTTTCCCGCTTCCGTGCGCCCCGCAATCGCCAGCCGATTCCACGCGTTGATCGCCGCCACCGCCAGCGTCAAATCTGCCAGTTCCTTCTCCGAGAAATGGCCACGCACTCGCTCATACACCTCATCGCGGACATGGCCATCCCGTAAATTCGTCACCGCCTCCGCCCAGCTAAACGCCGCCCGCTCGCGCTCGCTGTAATAGGGAGACTCCTCCCAGGCATCCAGCCCGTAGAGCCGCTGCTCGCTTTCTCCCGCCGCCCGCAGATCTTTCCAGTGCATATCAATGCAATAGGCACATCCGTTCACCTGCGATGCCCGCAACTTGACCAAATGAAGCAGAGATTGTTCCAGTCCGCACTGGTTAAGATAATCCTCCAGTCCCAACATCGCTTGGTAAGCGCCGGGCGCCACTTTCATATAAGCAATTCGCGTTTCCATAAATCCTCCAGGGACCAAGCCCCAAGCAGACTCTAACGCCGATATCACGCCAGTTTCAACGGTTCAACTTGATATAGGCGCGTCAGAAAGGCTAGAACTGTCTTACAAATCTTTCTTGAAACTACCTAGCTATAGCTAGCTATTTTCTGCGTATGGGAAAACCGAGGGAATGTCGGGAAACCGATTGCCGGCACCAGGTCCGTTACTTGGCCTGCAGCCGGCGGGCGCTAAACTCCTTTTCCCCATAGCGCGTGGTTAGGCCGTTGACGGTGCCTCCCGCATCCCTCGACATCACGACGTGGCCGAAGAAATTGCGCTCCAGGAAGTCATTCCCCAAGAAGTTACTCCCTAAGAGCGGAACCAATGGCGTGCGCAAATCGCCCAATTCCAGGAGCAGGTAGCCTGGTTCGGCAGTCAGAGTGAACTTCGCATTAGGCGCAAAATATTCCGGCCCGTACTGGTAAAGGCCTGCGTAGGATGCAAGCGCTGACTGCGGCATCGCAGCGGCGTGGATAGCTGGAAGGGATGGTTGCCGACCAAAGACAATCGCCGCAAGAGCTTCGGCAATCGGATCTTGAGCGACGGTGGAATAACTATTAGTGAGCAGGATGATCGTGACCTCGTCGTCCGGAAAACGGTCCAGTTCGGCGGTGAAGCCGGGACTGCGACCTTTGCCGGACATCACCCGATGCCCGAGTCGTTTGCCGATATACCAGCCGTAGCGATTGCCTCGGCCCTCGACAAAGTACTTCTGGCGTGTGGGGGCTTTCAGAACAGCATCAGTGTTCAGAGCGCGGTCGAAACGGTAGAGGTCGTCAACGGTCGAGTACAAAGAGCCGTTTCCCGTCTTGTTTGACCAGTCGATATAAGGTGCCTTTTCGTAGTCGGTGATCCCGGCGGGTCTGTACCCAGCGGCAGCGGAGGGAATAAGTTGCCAGGCCTCCCCATCGTGCCCGGAATTCTGCATTCCAAGTGGGTCAAGAATGTGCTTGCGGAGGTATCCTCCATAGCTCTCGCCTGTGACTTTTTCCAATACAAGCGCCAGCAGATTGTAATTGGAGTTGCTGTATTGGTAGCTGCTCCCCGGCTGGAACTCCAGAGGTAAATTAGCGAACTTGGCAACCAACTCCGGTATAGTGTGCGGGCTTCGAGCAAAGGTGTCGTAGTCAGCGAGATCGTTGATGTCGGGAATGCCGCTGGTGTGTGTGAGTAAGTTATCCAGTGTAATTCGGTCACCATTAGGGAAATCTGGAACAAAACGTGACAAGAGGTCCGCAATACTGAGACGTCCCTGGTCTTGTAATTGGAGGATCGCCGCGGCGGTAAACGCTTTCGAGATTGAGGCGAGATGGAAGCGAGTCTCGGGCGAGTTTGGAACCTGCAACTCAAAATTTGCCATGCCGTAGCTGTGGCGAAACAACACCCGACCCTTGCGGGCCACGAGTACCGTGCCCGTGAGGTTCCCAGTCTCAACGAAGGCCTTAAGATAAGCCTCCAGACGATTCGCTATTTGAACGTCGGGCAGGTCTTGACAGCTCCCAATACCGCTAAACAGGAGCAGACACGCGATTCGCAAAGCGCGATTGAACGGTTTCATTTGGCTCCGTTAAGACGAGCGAACCGATCTATGGTGAGCAGACGCTACGCCCTCATGACATCTCGACGAAGTGGCACAAATCGGCCAGGTGAGGAGGAGCGGTCTTTGTCCCTCACCTTATTTTGACTGCCGCAGACTAAAATAATACTGTGGAATACAGTTGTGGCAGCGGATTGACCTTATAAATTGGCCTTACGCCCTTCAAAGTTTAGGGTGAATACAAAATGGAGATTCTCGAACCGCTCGAAATTAAGTCGTGGCATGGACCATTTCCCTCCGAAATCGTCGCCAAAGCCACAGACGCCCTGGAGACCGGAAAACTGCTCTACGCGCCACAGCTTCCGTTCGAACTCTCCGAGACTGAGCGTCGTTTCCTCTCACCCAATTGCTTGGACGCTAGCTCAAAGAACATCAGCTTCCGCCCCGACTCTGAGATTTTGAAGGGCACGAGCTATCAGGGCTCCGAGCGTGCCACCCTAGAGGCTATGTTGCAGCGCTATTACCTGCAAGCCTCCCACTTATTGAGGGCTCTCTGTCCCGGGTACCGCGATCATTTGAAGGCCGGATTCACCAGCTTCCGTCCCGCCGAGATTGCCGGCCGATCGACCTCCTGGCGCCACGACGACACTCGCCTGCACGTCGATGCCTTTCGTTCGCGCCCCTTGCAAGGCCGGCGAATTCTTCGCGTTTTCACCAACGTTCATCCGCGAACTCCCCGCTGTTGGCGCGTGGGAGAGAAATTTGAAGACGCTGCGGCCAGGTTCGTTCCTGGAATCAAGCCGCCTCGTCCGGCCGTGGCGTCGCTCCTCTACTCGCTGCACATCGTAAAAGGGAAGCGCACCGCCTATGACCACTTCATGCTTGCCATACATGACCGCATGAAGGCCGATGAAATTTACCAGTCAAATGTCCCGCAAACGACGTTCGCGATTCCACCCGGCACCACCTGGGTCTGCTACACGGATATGGTCTCCCACGCCGCCACTTCCGGCCAGTTCGCCTTCGAACAGACTTTCTATTTGCCGGTGACCGCCATGAAAGATCCCGAGCGTTCTCCCCTGCGCGTAATGGAACGCCTGCTGAACCGCAAGCTAGCCTAAGGTCTATAAACGCCGAAGAGTGAAGCGGGGAGCTTCCCCCGTGCCTCCTGTGTCCCCCGTGGTTAAGCTCTTACTCAAGGCACAATTCCCAAAAAGGTCCGATTAGGCAAGTAACCTGCCAGTAACGACAGTTACTCTTACCAAAAGGTCATTCCTCCCTACGCAATTGGGCTATGTACTGCCGTGTCCCCCTCCCGTACTCTCCTTGTACCAAGTCCCTCTACGACTGGAGACCAGATGAAGTACCTACTTTCGGTCCTCGTACTTGTGCTTTCGACAAGCACTATGCAGGCGCAAAACTTTCTGGCTACCAACACCGCACCACTGCCTGAGGCTCCCGTCCAGCAGCCCTTCCTGACCATCGAGAATAAGGTCAACCTCAGCATCCTGGCGGGATTCGTCGCCGCCGACGCCATCACCACCCAGCGCGGCCTCAACCAAGGTCTGCGCGAGATGAATCCGGTCATGCGCCCCTTCGTCACCCGTGGCGCCGCCGGCGAAGCTGCTGGCTCGGCTTTGGGTTACGGCGCTGCCGTTGGAGTGGTTTACCTGCTTCATCGCACCCACCACTACAGAGCCGAACGCATCACCTTGCGCCTGATGGTAGCTGGTGAAGGCGGCTTCGTCGCCAACAACATCGTAGCGATTCGCTAACTGACGATTGTGGACGGCAATGGCATTGCCCGTCGCGTGCCAAACGAATTATTCGGGGGCGGCGGAATAGATTGCTATTCCTTGCCTTTGGGTGGCGCAAGCGGCTCACCGCTGCGGTGCCTGAACGACTGGGATACGGCTTAAGCTGCTGAGGGCGCTCATAAGTTTCGAAAAATCGGCCCTCCTGATTTCGCTGACCAATCCCTCTTCCACGTTATAATTCCATAGGGGGAACCAGATTTCTAAAAGGAAATTCTGTTTTCGCCCGATCATACGCGCGAAGAATCGCCCACCCAGTTCTGCGACAGTCGTCGGCGAAGGAGTCTTGATGGCCATTCAGAAGACGGACAAAATCTGGCATAACGGCAAGTTTATCGACTGGGATGACGCCACGCTTCACGTGATGTCTCACGTTGTCCACTACGGCTCTTCGCTTTTCGAGGGCGTTCGCTGTTACGCCCTGCCGAGCGGACCCGCTATTTTCCGCGCCTCCGAGCACATGCAACGCCTCGTCGACTCCGCTCGCATTTACCGCATCGAGCTTTCTTTCACGCGCGATGAACTCGTCCGGGGCATGGTAGAACTGGTCACGCATAATGCCGTCTGGCCCTGCTACATTCGCCCCGTAGTTCTGCGAGGTTACGGCGAAGTTGGCGTGAATCCCTTCAACTCGCCCACCGAAATTTACATAATCAACTATCCGTGGGGAAAATACCTCGGCCACGATGCCAGCGAAGGTGCGGATGTCTGCATATCTTCCTGGACCCGCATTGCCCCCAACACCCTGCCCATTATGGCCAAGGCCGGCGCCAACTACATGAACTCGCAGCTCATCAAGATGGAAGCCATCATGAACGGCTATGCTGAAGGCATCGCGCTTGATGTGAATGGCTTTGTCAGCGAAGGCTCGGGCGAGAATCTATTCGTCGTTCGCAACGGAGTCTTGCAGACCGCTCCGCTCGGCAACTCCGTGCTCCCCGGCATCACTCGCGACTCGGTTCTACAGATTGCGCGCGACCTCGGCATCAGAATCATCGAGCAGCAGATTCCGCGCGAGTCGCTCTACATTGCTGACGAAGTTTTCTTCACGGGCACCGCTGCCGAAATCACGCCCATCCGCTCTGTCGACAAGATTAAGATTGGCGAAGGCACGCTCGGCCCCATGACCAAAGCTCTGCAAGCCGAGTTTTACGGCATTGTCCGAGGCGAAAAAGCGGATCGCTACGACTGGCTCACTCCGGTTCCAGTAGCAGCGAAGCAGCCAGTAGCCGTATAGGGGCTGATCGCCGACACTCCATCACCGGAGTCCACGCCGGTAAGCTTCAATCTCCGCCCTCACGATTGCCAGATCGTTTCCCCATAAATTCGCCGGCTCAATCTCGTCGTTCGTGTTGGCGTCGAACCCCTCGTCGGGGCGTGCGAACTCATTGAACTGGTGAATGATCAGGAAAATAGGATCGAGCTGTTTCGCGTAAACCATGAAGGCGCCGAAGGTATCGTAGTTCCCGTCGTTTCCATAGCGGAGAGCGTCGTCGGGGCAATAAGGCGGAGAGTTTGGATTAGGGCAGCCCCATCCCTCCTGTCCGGCAGCGGCAATCGAAGCGGTGAAGTTTTCCACCCTAGAGCCCACCTGATTGTAAGAAGGGTAGTACGGGCATAACGGCTCTGTGCAAGTGGTATTGAGTCGGTCAACCCAACTCCAAAAACCATAGGCAGGATTGATTTCCATCGGCCCCTTGGGCGTGCCTTGCGTCGCCCATAAACCCGGCTGGCTATCCAGGTATCCGGCAATCAGTTTGAACGTATATTTCTGGCTAATTTCCGGATGACGTTGCAAGAACTGTTCGATCCGAAACCAGAGAGGATGATCGGCGGGATTCGGGTCCTGCGCAGCGCCCAGGAAAATGAGCATCAGCGGCTTGCCTTCGTAAATCACGTTGCGATCCGGATAGCGGTCCATGCGCGTGCCAAAGTATGCGATCTCTTTTTCGAGCGCGTTCTTTCCGTCCTGATCCGGAATCAAAACATTCTGGTCGATGCCCCCGAGCTGAGGAATCAGCTTTAGCGGAGTTCCCAGTCCCGACCACGCGGGATAGAGATTGCCGGTATTGTTACGAATGTTCTGGTTATAGGTACGGAATGACGGAGTGCAATTCCTGACATATTTCTCGACGAACCACTCGCTATCGAAGATACAGCTCACGTTATTGGTCAAGTCGGCGATTACGGCATCAACACCCAGGTTCCCCAACCACCGAACGTGCTTCTTGATAACCGCCGGATCGGCGCTGTCATAGCCGCCTCCCACCGCTTGCATGTCCGCCGACTGCAAAAGCGGCATGGCCGGAAATCCTTGAAAGGTTACGGCCCTCGGACCAAACCAGGCCTCGTACTCCATGACCACGACGTGGCTGCTGTCGTCCACAACCAAGGGACCCGCACGCTCCAGAGATGAGGCGCCGGCGGATAAGCTGACAAGGAGAATGGCCAGCGCCGGCGAAACGTGGCGAACCCGGCCTCGGCCTCGGCACAGACGCGATAACAAGACACCTCTAGACATAACTTACTCCCGGGCAACGTTACGACAGGAATGATAACCCGCGACTCATGGGGATGTTCCGTGCAATTTGCAGAGATGAATTTTGCCGAGCGCCCCCGAGCGCCCCCCGAAGCCGGTAGCCATTTCCGTTCGGTTGAACTATAGTTAAGCCCGCCACACTGCAGGCGACCCTGTTGTTTCCTAAAACCCCAGCCTATAAGGAGAATCGTTATGCCCGCTCCCACCCCTGAATTTGCCCTTGGTTATCGCGCCATGATGCTCGATGGTGTTGCCCGAGAACTGGAAATCACTAAGAGAGTCATAGCCGCCATTCCCGAAGCGAAAAGAGATTATCGCCCTGATCCCCACGCCCGCACCGCATGGGAACTGGCTTGGCACCTGGCGAATACCGACGTCCAGTTCCTGGACTCAATCGCCGATCTTGAGTTCGCCACGCCCCTGCGCTCGGCCCCCAACAAACCGGAGACCGTCGCGACCCTGGTCGATTGGTATGACAAGAATGTCAAGCGCGGCGCCGATAGAGTGCATGCACTTTCAGCGGAACAATTGCTCACGCCGGTCCAGTTCTTCATGTTCAACTTTCCGGCCGTGTTCTATCTAGGCTTCCTGAACAACCACAGTATCCATCACCGAGGCGAATTGGCCACATATCTGCGTCCCATGGGCTCAAAAGTTCCCGCGATCTATGGAGGCAGCTTCGACGAGCCAATGCAAGCAGCCGCTTAGCCGGCTAGTGCCCGAATTTGTGTCGCAAGTTGCCCGCTTTAGCAGCACCGCTATCTTTGCCGGCTGTCCCGAGGGCGTCCTCGCCCTCGGTTCGGAGGCGCCACGGTCGCGGCGCAAGCAACTAGGACACCACACCTAGCCGTTCAGCTTTAGCAGTCAGCCGCCTGATAGGGCGGCTTTTTTTATCAGGCGTTACCCCGTGTGCCCGTGGTAAACGCCTTTGACCTAGCCCGTCACAACCAATTTTCCTAGGAACCGGCAGGCGACCGCGAGCACCCCTCGCAGTTCAACCGGAAAGCCCGTTGCCCGCCGCCACCCACGCCCTATGGTGCCGTTACCTCCGTCATCTCGTCCGCCACGCCCGTTCCTGTGATGATAGCCATGGTAGCTGGAGTCCCTCCTGCATGAATATCGATGACTTGCTCCGCATGGCCATGGAGCGCCGCGCTTCCGACTTGCACCTCAAGGTTGGGAACTATCCGCACCTACGCATCGACGGCGACCTCGTGCCCCTGACCGATCAGGCCCGCGTCTCTGCCGAAGACATGTTGAACATGGCTTTCAGCATGATGTCTGCGCGCCAGAAACAAAAATTCAAAGAGACCACCGAAATCGATATGGCCTACGGCGTCGCCGGCCTCGGTCGCTTCCGTGTGAACGTATTCCAGCAACGCGGCAACGTCGGCTTGGTACTCCGCGTCATTCCGACCAAGATTCGCGCCCTCGACGAACTTTTCCTGCCGAAAGTAGTCGAGCAGATCTGCGACATGCCCCGCGGCCTCGTGCTCGTCACCGGCGTCACTGGCTCCGGCAAATCAACGACCCTCGCCGCCATGGTCGACCGCATCAACTCGACCCGCGCCGAGCACATCATCACCATCGAAGATCCCATCGAATTCCTGCATCGCGACAAAAAGGGATACGTGAACCAGCGCGAGATCGAGGTCGATACGCCATCGTTCGGCGCCGCCCTCCGCGCCTCTCTGCGTCAAGACCCCGATGTCATTCTGGTCGGCGAAATGCGCGATCTCGAAACCATAGGCACCGCGCTGCACGCAGCCGAAACCGGCCACATGGTTTTCTCCACGCTACACACGCTCGACGCCGTCGAAAGTATCAACCGAATCATTGCCATCTTTCCGCCACCCGAGCAGAAACAGATTCGCCTCCAACTCGCCGCCGTATTGCGAGCCATCGTTAGCCAGCGTCTGGTGCGGCGTTCGGACGCCGAAGGCCGCGTGCCCGCGGTCGAAGTCATGGTTACCACAGCCTACATCCGGGAGTGCATCCTCGTCCCCGAGAAGACGCGCGCCATCCGCGACGCCATCTCTTCCGGCACATCGCAATACGGCATGCAAACCTTCGATCAGTCGCTCTGGGATTTGTTCCAGGCAGGCCTGGTGAATTACGAGACGGCTCTCGAGAGCGCCTCGAACGCCGATGAATTTAAGCTGCGCATGCAAGGCATCGCGTCGACCGCCGACATTTCGCGACAGTCCATGCAGTCCGCTGGCTTTGGACGCTAGAATTTGGAATTGAAAACTGGAGATTGAGTTTGTCCAGCTGAACAAATTGTCGTTCTTGAACTTTGTTCCTCCTTGAACGTGGGCGCGTTACAACGCGTCCGTTTTTTTTGAGATGGCAGTCGTCGCTTCTAAAGCGGCTTCGACATTCGCACCAAGTGGACCGGAATCTTAGCCATCTGATCGGCCGGAAACGGCAGGATCCCATTCTCGATATACCCGAAGCGCCGGTAGTAGCCGGGCAACTCCTGGCGCACATTCACAAAAGTGAGGTCCATAAAGCGGCATCCGCCCGAGCGGCAATGCTCTTCGGCAGCCGCGATCAGCCGCCCGCCGATTCCCGAGCGCTGCCGTCGGGGGTTGACAGCCAGTAACCCGAAGTAACCTCGTTCCCCGCGCAGTTCGGTGTAAACGCAGCCAGCTAGCACGCCATCTTCAAACATCATCAGGAATCTTCCCTTTTGAAGCAGGGCAGCAACTTTCTCAGGATCGGTGCGATCGGAAGTAGCAAAAAAGCGTTCGGAGCAAAACGCATCATTCACCAAGCGCGCAATGGTATGTGCGTCGGCGGCTTCGGCGGCACGGATTTCGAGAGGAATCGGCAACAAGGAATTTTACTTCAGCAGGTCGAGGATGGAGCGAACTATGCTCCGCGTCGGGGACGGTCGCAGAGAGCGCCTTTAGTTAGGCTTGCGAAACTTACTATCGGCGAGATAGCGCAACATGATGGCGTCGGTCGCGCTCTGGAACTGCTGCTCTTTTTCCGGAATCTGCAAGGGAGCTTCCTGGCGCAGCGTCTGCCGGAATTTCTCTCCCATCTCAGAATCGCTGGTGACCACCTGCATATAGAACCAGAGAAAGTGCCGCATCTGATCGAGCGCCGATTTCAGTACCTGAATCGATTCCATCTCCGGGGGATCGGCTAGCGCTTCCATCAATTCGGGGTCGGTAGGCGCCTGCATGGCAGCGCAATTCAGTTCGCGCTGGATCACGCGCAGGTCGTCGGTGATGCGCAAAATGCGAAGATGAATGTCTTCCATGCTCTCCCGGTTCTCGCGATCCATATGGCCCCTTCCGTCCCGACGCAGCATCTCCCGATTCATGCTTCCTTAACAAGATCGCATCCCGCGACGAGAGCAGGAAGATTCCCCGTGTGCATGAGCTTCGGTAATTGAAGTTACTTTGGGTTCGAAAAGGCGCGCTAGACGGTCGATTTCAGCCGGGGTCAAGCGGTCTTACACGCCGCTTCCCGCGTCAGATGGCGGCCGGCGTCGCGAATATCGGGAACCTCGACAATGCGCGTGCCTTGCGCCGGTGATTCCACTGCGTCGATCAGCGCAAGAATCAGCTCGTCAAGGGTAACGAGGCCCAGCCGCAGCGCGGCGCTCCGCGTCAAGGGAAGCCACTCGCAGACCTTATAAAAAGGCAGTAACAGATAGGGCCAGCGCCGTTCCGGTCCGAGCACGTACCACGGTCGAACAATGGTGGAATTAAGACTCCGTTCCTCGATCATCCTTTCGCACTCCTTCCTTACGGCGATGTAGTTCTTCATGATCCCGAACGGAGCCGGATGCGCGACGCTCAGATAGACGAAATGCTGCACTCCAAGTTCTCCGCAAGCGGAAACGGCCTCACGCGTCGAAACCAGATCAATGGCGCGAAACGCCGCACTCTTTGCGCGAGAAGGATGCGCGACGCCAACCAGATGGATGAAGGTATCGGCCGGCCGAATCAGCTGGCGATAGCTGTTGGCGTCAAGCGGAGTGCCCGAGACAACTTCACATTCGGCCGGCAGTTGAGCCTTCGAGCCGGGACGCACCAGAACGCGCACCCGATGTCCGCGTTCCAAAAGAATAGGCAGCAGCGCGCTGCCAATATATCCCGTTCCTCCCGCAATAAAGAGGCGCCGGGAATCTGGAGACTTAGGCAGAGACTTGACTTTGAGCAAAAGTCTGATATCGGAGATGGATGCGGCCACGTCGAAGTACGCTCCCACGGGCCGTTTCGGATGGTTGGCCTTTACAGCCCGTCAAGAAGTTTAATCTAAGCGGGCGCGAGGGTGTGATACAAACAATTCGCGATGACTGCGTCGCAAACTCGCCGGCGGAAATCGCCGGTGCAAATTAGGATGATGCAGGCTGGCATGATGCATACAGGCACAAGCGTGGGAAAGACCGGCTTGGTTCGAGCCATTGGCCGCTGGAGCCTGGCCGCGCTTGCTGTCAACTCCATCATCGGTAGCGGCATTTTCGGATTGCCTGCCGTCGTCGCCACCCTTCTCGGCAGGCGCAGCGTGCTCGCCGTCTTGATTGCCGGCGCGGCCATGGCCGTGATCGTGGCCTGTTTCGCCGAAGTGGCCTCACAATTCTCCGACGCCGGCGGCCCCTACCTCTACGCGCGCACCGCCTTTGGCCGCTTCGTCGGAATCCTCGTCGGTTGGATGTTCTATCTCGCGCAGACCGCCGCTCCGGCGGCGAACGCAAATCTATTTGTGATTTATCTTGCCGAGTTCTGGCCTGCAGCGAAAGAACCGTGGCTGCGTTTCGTGGTCTTGACGCTCTTAATCGGGCTGCTCGCCCTCATCAACGTACTCGGTGCGCGTCAGGGAATTGCCGTCAGCAGCGTCTTCACGGTTGCAAAGATTCTTCCGCTGTTAATGGTGGTGCTAGCGGGAGCCGCACTAACCATCTTCCATCCCGCGATTCTCTCTTCGGCGCCGGGCACCGCGTCATTCCCTGTGAGCGCATGGATGAAGGCGATGGTGTTGCTCATCTTCGCCTACGGCGGATTTGAATCGGCTCTCGTCCCCATGAGTGAAGCGAAGAATCCCGCGCGCGACGCCGCTTTTGCACTGGCAGTTGCCCTCATCGCCTGCACCACAATTTATGCGTTGGTGCAATGGGTGGTCGTCGGCGTCCTGGTCCCCGGCGCCACCACAGATCGTCCCCTCGCCGAGGTCGCGCGCCTCACCATGGGCAATCGGGGGGCGAAGTTGGTAGCAATCGGGGCGCTCATTTCGGTTTATGGTTATTTAAGCGCCAAACTGTTGGGTATGCCGCGCGTCACATTCGCGCTCGCTCAACGCGCCGATCTACCCAAGGTCTTTGCCGCTGTTAGCCGCAGATTTCACACGCCCTGGTTCTCCATCCTATTCTTCGCGGCGGCGGTTTGGGGCCTCGCCATCGTTGGAAGCTTCACCTGGAATGTGACGCTGTCGGTAGTCGCCCGCCTCTTTTACTACGCGGTGGTTTGCGCGGCGCTGATCGCTCTGCGCAGAAAACGGCCGCTGGCCGCCGGCTTCAGGCTCCCCGGCGGTCCTGTGCTCGCGGTTCTCGGAGTATCCCTTGCCGGAGGAGTTGGCGTTGCTGCCGTTCTTACGAAACAGACCGAGTGGGGTAAGTCGCTCATCCTGGCGGCAACGGTAGGTGCGGCCGTGCTGAATTGGCTGTGGGCGCGAAGCGTTTTGCGCAAACACTTGCGCGATCGGTAGATTCGCCGCTTGCCCGACGTTTATTTTCGAGTGTTATCTTGAAACTACCAATGCAATATGCCCCATTCAAAAACAAACGATGCTGCCTATCCCACAGTCACCTCTGGTTTACCAAAGCGGCGGCAAGCCCATCCGCCTCGACGCCTACCTGCCCGAGCCAGCTAACTCCCGACGGCCAGCCGTAATCGCGCTCCACGGCGCTGGAGGTGGCGTTTCTGGCATGGAGCGCTACGCCTCCCTGCTCGCGGCAGAAGGCTTCGCCGTCTATGTCCTTCGTTATTTTGATCGCACGGGCACAAAATCCGCCGACAAGCCAACCATCCTGCGCAACTTTCCCTTGTGGATGAAAACCTTGTGGGACGCAATCAGTTTTGTACAAGCGCAACCCCAAGTCGACGGTGCGCGCATCGCTCTCCTCGGCTGTTCCCTCGGAGCTTATCTCTCACTCGCCAACTCCGCCATTGACCCTCGCGTAAAGGTAGTAGTCGAATTCTTCGGAGGTATGCCGAAGGAGATGAACCTCTTCATGCGCCGTCTCTGCCCGGTGCTGATCCTGCACGGCGAAGAAGACACCACCGTCTCTGTCGAGGAAGCCTACAACTTGAAAAAGTTGCTAGAGAAAAAAGGAATTCCCTACGAAATCAATATCTATCCCGGAGCCGGCCACGGCTTCGAGGATCAAACCATCTGGCGAGATGCGGGAGAAAGAAGCCTGCAATTCCTGCAGAAATATTTAGCCGAAGCCAAGCCCACGTAAGGGCGGCGTGCAGCCAAGCGAAGCTCCGCCAGCTCTTAAATTCGTGACAGCCGGAACGGAGCGCTAAGCAGCCGCGCCGGCAGCATTACCACCGCCCAGACCAGGGCGAGAGCCCCATGGACAGCAATCCCCACCACGCGGAAAGGCAGCAGCATCAGCCAGACCATGGGATAGAGCACAAGCGCCAGCAGTGCTAGCGGCCAACACAGCAAGAAGAGAAAACACCAAAGCAGGAAGGCAATCATCGAACGCAATCCTCCTGATTGAAATACGCAAGCAAAGAAAAAAAGTTCCGAGCAAGCCCCGGACACTGGAGACCCTAAGACCTGACAACACTGCCGTGCTCCTACATTGTTTTCAACGCAGTGCTGACCCGCAACTTCGCCTCCGTTGCCTTCTGCACGTCCTCAACCGTCAGCCCCGGAGCAATCTCGTCCAGCACCAATCCCTCCGGCGTGACTCGCATATAGGCCATCTCCGTAACAATCGTGTCGACCACCTTCACCCCGGTCAGCGGCAGAGTGCATTTCTTCAAAATCTTCGGCCGCCCGTCTTTCGTGGCATGTTCCATGGCGATGATCACACGTCGTGCCCCCGCCACCAAGTCCATGGCTCCCCCCATGCCTTTGACCATCTTGCCCGGGACCATCCAGTTCGCAAGATTGCCTCGTTCATCGACCTCCATCGCGCCGAGCACGCTGAGGTCAACATGTCCGCCGCGAATCATCGCAAAAGAATCGGCGCTGGAAAAATACGCCGTGCCCGCCATTTCGCTGACTGTTTCTTTTCCGGCATTGATCAAGTCCGCGTCTTCCGTTCCTTCGACCGGATACGGACCAATTCCGAGCATTCCATTCTCGGATTGCAGAATCACGTCCATCCCCGCCGGAACATAATTGGCAATCAGCGTCGGCAATCCGATGCCGAGGTTGACGTAGAATCCGTCGCGCAGTTCGCGAGCGATGCGCTTAACGATGCGTTCGCGTTTGTCGAGATCTTTAGAAGGTTTAGTGTCTGTTGACATCAATGTCTCAGTGGTTGGTCGTTAGTCGTTGCATCCATAAAGTGTTCCGCGCCAATCTGCGAACGACGAACGACTATTGACCATCGACCAGCGCTTTCCTCACCGTCCGCTTCTCAATCCGCTTTTCAAACAGCTCGCCCCGAAAAATCCGTTTCACAAATACGCTAGGCGTATGCACCAGGTCAGGATCAAGCTCTCCCGGTTCGACCAGATGTTCAACTTCTGCAATCGTGATCTTAGCCGCGGTCGCCATCATAGGATTAAAATTGCGCGCCGTCTTGCGATAAATAAGATTGCCCCATTTATCGCCCTTCCAGGCCTTGACGAAGGCGAAGTCAGCTTTCAGCGCGTGTTCCATGATGTAAGTGCGCCCGTCAAACTCGCGCCCCTCCTTACCTTCGGCGACCATAGTTCCGACGCCGGTGGGCGTAAAGAACGCCGGAATGCCAGCACCACCTGCTCGAATGCGCTCGGAAAATGTTCCCTGCGGGACCAGATCGAGTTGCACAGTCCCCTCCAGTACCATTTTCTCGAGAAGCCTATTTTCGCCGACGTAAGTCCCAATGTGCTTGCGGATCTGCCCGTTCGCCAAAAGCAGTCCCACGCCAAGTCCGTCGACGCCAGCATTATTGCTGATCGTAGTGAGGTTCTTGACGCCCTTCTTGGCCAGCGCGCGAATCAGGTTCTCAGGATTCCCGCACAACCCAAACCCGCCCACCATAATGCTGGCGCCGTCAAACACATCCTGAATCGCCTCTTCCGCGCTCGCGACAACCTTGTGCATAGCAAAAGAATTCTATAGCAAATCGGATCGTCGGGTGGTCGGGTCGACAGAGACCATTGAGATAGCACGGATCACCCGACGTTCTTTGTGCCGTGCTGTTTCGGTGGCGGATTCTCTCGCAACTGATGCGCTCGCTCGAATTCGTCCGCCAGTTGTTTCGAGCCCAGATTCTCTCGAATGTGCGCGAGTCTTTGCTCCAGCTTATGCAGCGCGTCGCTAAGGTTTTGCCGATTGGTGATGGCAATGTCGCGCCACATCGAGTAAGGGCTGCTCGAAATGCGCGTCATCTCGCGCAGGGCCCTTCCGCCAATGTCGAGCACCGGCGCATCCGGGCCAAACTCATCCACCAGCGCGGCTGCCAGCGCCGTCGAGATCATCTGCGGCAAATGGCTGATCCATGCGCAGAATCGATCGTGATCGACAGGATCAACGATGGCAATCTTCGCGCCTATTTTCTCCGCGCAATGTATAAATTCTCCCGACAGCCCGGCATGAACATTCTGTCGCGGAAGCGGCGTAAACAGCCAAGCTGCGCCTTCGAAAAGATCGGCGTCGGCAAACTCTACGCCCGCGTGTTCTTTGCCCGCCATCGGATGGCCGGCAAGGAATCGTTGACCGGCGTTCCGTCCGAAAGATTTGGCAGCACGTTCGACAACTTCAACCTTGGTGCTGCCCACGTCCGTGACCAGCGTTTTTGGCGGAAGGCCCGGCCCCAACCGGTCAATCAAATCAAGAATCGGCACCACCGGCGTAGCCAGCACCACCAGATCGCTGCCGCGCGCTGCATCCGCAGGATGAGTGCTCCCCGACTCAATAGCGCCGCATTCCATCGCTCGCTCCAACACCGGAGCGCGATCACACCCAATGATGCGCCCAGCCAAATGCCGTTTTTTCAGGGCAAGCCCGAGCGAGCCTCCAATCAAGCCCGTTCCGATAATGGTGACTTGCCTGAAGGCCATAGGGACATTTGCAGTTTGCAGTTTGTAATTTGCAATTTCGCATTCCAATTACAAATTACAAATCGCAAATTACACATGCGGTTCTACGCGATCTCGCGTCCCACCGCCGGCGCGATCATGCGAAGCTGATCCATCAACTTGGAAAATTGTTCCGGATAGAGCGACTGCGCTCCATCGGAGAGCGCCTTGTCCGGCTGATGATGCACCTCAATCAGCATGGCATCTGCGCCTGCCGCGGCAGATGCCAGCGCCATCGGCGCGACCTTATCGCGCCGCCCTGTCCCGTGCGATGGATCGGCCGTCATCGGCAGGTGCGAAAGTTTATGGACGATCGGAATCGCCGAAATATCCATCGTGTTGCGAGTATAAGTTTCGAACGTGCGTATGCCGCGCTCGCACAGAATCAGTTCGTAGTTGCCGCCCGCAAGCAAATATTCCGCCGAGCACAGCAGTTCTTCAATCGTAGCCGCGATCCCGCGCTTCAGCAGCACCGGCTTGCGCACCTTCCCCAGTTCGCGCAGCAGATTGAAGTTCTGCATGTTGCGAGCGCCCACCTGAAAAATATCGACGTAAGGCTGCATCACCTCGATCTGCGAAATCTCCATCACCTCGCTGATCACCAGAAGCTTGAAACGGTCGCCAGCTTCGCGGAGCAATTTCAGTCCTTCAAGGCCCAACCCTTGAAACGAATAAGGAGAAGACCGCGGCTTGTATGCGCCGCCACGCAGCACACGCGCTCCAGCTTTTGCGATCAGTTCCGCAACGGTGAACAGCTGCTCATGCGACTCCACCGAGCACGGTCCAGCCATTACCACAATCTTCTTTCCGCCGATTTCAATACCGTTAGGAAATCTGACGATCGTCCCCTCAGGACGAAAATTCCGTCCCGCCAGCTTGTATGGAGAAGTGATGCGATGAACTTCCTGCACCCCCGGCATCATTTCGACCTCGCGCGTGTCGAAATCATGCGGGACCCCGACGCCGCCAAGCACGGTCTGCCGCGCTCCGGTCGAGCGGTGAACTTCAAAGCCAAAGTGAACCAGTTGATCGATCACCCGCTGGATCTGATCTTCACTGGCGGCGTCTTGCATTGCGACAATCATGATTGAGCTCGTCTTGCCCGCGGTACTTCAACGCCCGATGTTCAAGCCAAAGGTCAGGCCCCAAAAACTGTTCTTACCCACTGCCGAATGTGCTGGCTAATCGTTCAGCTGCGAATCGAGGTCGCTGCTCCCAGAACCGATCTCAGACTGAGGAACGATCTCGTGTTTCTGGATACTGCGCATCACATCCATAATGCGTTCGTAAATCTGCCCCAGATCGCGCTCCGCCAAAGGCCCTGTATTTGAGCGCTGCACATTCGCGATCACCTCGCGTTCGCGCTCCGGCTCATAAATCGGCAGGCTGGTATTGCGTTTCAAGCGGCCAATTTCGACCGCTGCCGCCGCGCGCTCATTGAGCAGCGCTGCCAGTTGGCGATCCAGTTCGTCGATTTTCTTGCGCCAATCCGAAATATCCATAGAAGCTTTCAGCCATCAGCCGACGGGAGAAACCAGACCTAACCCCGGTCATCCCGAACGCCGTGAGGGGCCTGCCGTCGCTTTCCCGGTTGGCTGAGGGCCGACAGCTGATAACTGTCCTACGAATTCTGCCACAGACGCGGCTTCCCGTCCCGGATTTTGTTCGACGATATGGACAATGGCGCTGCCGACAACCGCACCCTCGGCGAATTTGCCGACCGCCGCAAACTGCGCCGGAGTCGAGATTCCGAAGCCAACCGCCACCGGAAGCTTGGAGAAACGCCGTATTCGTTTAACCAGTGATTGCGCGTCTCCCGTCATCTGCTGGCGCGCGCCGGTGACCCCGGTGCGGGAGATAGCATAGATAAACCCGCTTGAAACCTGTGCAATCAACTTGAGGCGCTGCTCCGTAGAAGTAGGCGCAGCCAAAAAAATAGTAGCCAGATCATTCTTGCGAGCCTCGCGCAAATATTCGGCCGCCTCTTCGACAGGAAGATCGGTAATCAGCGTCCCATCAATCCCGGCAAGCCGCGCCACCTGGCAAAACTTCGAGAGCCCCATGCGCAAAATAGGATTGAGATAAGAAAAAATCACCAGTCCCACAGATTGCGAATGCTCGCGAATTTCAGAGGCCAACGTCAGTACGTGATGCAGAGATGTTCCGTGTTTAAGCGCCCGCTCGCTGGCGCGCTGGATGACCGGACCATCGGCTAGCGGGTCGCTGAAGGGGACACCGAGTTCGATCACGGCCGCGCCAGCGTCGATGGCAGCGAGAATGACCTCGCGCGTAGTGGCAAGGTCAGGGTCGCCGCAGGTTACGTAGGCGATGAGTGAGGGTTTATTTTCGAAATGGAAGGGCATGAGAATTGTAGATTGCAGAAGTGAGATTGCAGAGGCAAGAAGCAATTCTGCAATCCGACCTCAAAATTCTGCAATTGAGGTCAATCCAGCTTCAAATTCTCCCGCATAATTCCCACATCCTTATCTCCGCGTCCCGAGATATTAACAATCACAACTTCCGACTTTTTCATTTTCGGAGCGCGCTTGATGACTTCAGCCACAGCGTGCGCCGATTCCAGCGCCGGAATAATCCCCTCGGTCCGAGCCAGCAGCGTGGTCGCCGCCAACGCTTCAACGTCAGACGCGGGAACATACTCCGCTCGACCCGTATCTTTGAGCATGGCGTGCTCTGGCCCAATCGACGGATAATCCAGCCCGGCAGAGACGGAATGCGTTGGAGCGATCTGTCCCGCTGCATCCTGTAGCACATAAGAATAAGTTCCCTGCAAAACGCCTGGCGACCCGCCACGAAAACGCGCCGCGTGCTCGCCCAGCCCCGACCCGCGCCCCCCAGCCTCGACTCCAATCAGCTGAACTTTCTTGTCTTTCAGAAAATCGTAAAAGATCCCAATGGAATTTGATCCCCCGCCGACGCAGGCAATAATGGCCGTAGGAAGTCCGCCTTCAGCCTTGCGAATCTGTGCCCGCGCCTCCCGCCCAATCACGCGATGAAAGTCGCGCACCATCGTCGGATAGGGATGCGCTCCGAGCACGCTGCCCAGCAGGTAATGCGTAGTGCGCACGTTGGTGACCCAGTCGCGCATCGCTTCATTAATCGCGTCTTTCAAAGTGCGCGAACCGGAATCGACCCCGCGTACTTCCGCACCCAGCAGGCGCATGCGGAATACATTAAGCTCCTGCCGCCGCATATCTTCGGTGCCCATATAGACGACGCACTCGAAGCCAAGCAGAGCGCAGACCGTAGCCGTCGCCACGCCGTGCTGGCCGGCGCCAGTTTCCGCAATCACGCGGTGCTTCCCCATGCGCTCGACGAGCAGCGCCTGCCCCAGGCAATTGTTGATCTTGTGCGCGCCGGTGTGGAGCAGGTCTTCGCGTTTGAGATAAATTTTCGCGCCACCGAGTTTGGATGTCAGCCGGCGCGCGAAAAAAAGCGGCGTTGGCCGCCCGGCGTAGGTCGTCAATAACAGATCAAGCCGTTCCTGAAATTTTCGATCGCGCTTGACTTTTTCGTATGCGCGTTCCAGTTCCTCGAGCGCCGCCATCAGCGTCTCCGGAACGTAGCGACCTCCGTACACGCCAAAACGACCGGTAGTGGCGCCATTCCGAGCGTGCTTATCGGAGGGATGTTTGGTGAGCGGGTTCCGAGCGGCAGCGGTCGCCATCAACTAGCCTCTTCCATTGCCCGCACAGCCTCGATGAAAGCGCGGACTTTTCGGTGGTCTTTCTTGCCGGGCTCGCTCTCGACGCCGGTAGAAACATCCACGCCCCAAGGATGCAGCAGATGGATCGCCTCCTGCACGTTCCCCGGCTTCAGGCCGCCCGCAACAATCAACTTGCTGATGCTGTTTATAATTCCTGCCCACGGCTGCACGCGTTCCCAATCGAACGGTTCGCCGGTGCCGCCACGCTTTTCCGCTGTCGAAGAATCGAGCAGCACGCCTGAAACCACGCCCGGCCGAAAGCCGTGCGTCTCAAGAAAAAGGTCGCCGTTCTTGGCGACATGAATTTTGTGCACGCGCTTCCCTTTGTAAGCCTCGTCCGGTTCGACCAATCCGGCCGCAACGGGATCCCATCCCACCGTTTTCTCGGCTGGAGCATCGAAAAGTTTCGCCGGCCACGCGCGAAAAATCTTCGGCCGAGCCGATCCATTCGCCATGCCCTGAAACAGCGCGCGGCTGAATTCCGTGCTCTCATCGCCATGCAACTGCACCGCGCTCAGCCCTAACTGTTTAGCCGCATCGCGCACCTGCTCCACCGTCTGATTGACGAACACTCCGACTTTTTCCATTGGCTCCGGAAGCTTCGCGATGATTGCGCGCGCTGTTTCCAACGTAACATGGCGAGGACTCTTCGGAGCAAACACGAAGCCGAGAGCGTTCGCACCAGCATCGGAGGCGCCGAGCGCATCGTCGACGTTCGTGATTCCGCAGATCTTGATCCAAGTCATAACAGCAGCTGTCAGCTCTCAGCCATCAGTTCTCAGTGAAATCCACTACCGGCTTACTGCCATTTTTGCTTCGTCGATCAACTTCGCCAGCGCTTCGCCAGGATGTTCGACCTTCATCAATGATTCGCCGATCAAAAACGCTTCATAGCCCGCCGATCGCAAACGGGCCAGATCAGAGCCGGATTGGATGCCGCTTTCAGCGACGCGGACGCAATCTGCGGGTATTTTTTCCCCGAGTCGCAAAGCCGTGTCAATGTTGACTTCAAAAGTGCACAGATTCCGGCTGTTAATGCCAATCAAGTCACAACCCGCGTCCAGCGCGCGCTCCAGTTCGGTTTCGTCGTGCGCCTCGCACAACACGTCGAGGCTCCACGATTGCGCGCTCCTGGCCAGCGCCAGCAATTCACTCTGCTCCAGCGCGGCAACAATCAGCAGAATCGCATCCGCGTTGTTTGCCCGCGCTTCGACAATCTGCAATTCGTCGACAACAAAATCCTTGCGCAAGCAGGGAAGAGAGCCGCCAGCCGAAGCCGCACGTAAATTATCGAGCGAGCCCTGAAAGAATTCTTCATCGGTCAGCACCGACAGGGCCGCCGCGCCCGCGCCCTCCAGTTCACGAGCTAGTTCAGCCGGCCTGAAATCGGCGCGTATAAGACCTTTCGAAGGGGAAGCCTTTTTCAGTTCCGCGATGACGGCGATGCCGTTTTTCCCAAGCCGCTGCAACTGCTTGCGAAATCCTCGCGGACTGTGCTCTGCCGCCGCCCGTTCCAGCGACTTCACGTCGAAGCCACGCCCGTTCCCAGCCTTGCGCTGAGAGATTCGCCGGCGTGTAGCTGCGACAATCGACTCCAGGGACGCTGTCATAGCAGATGGTCAATTATACGGAAGCGCCCTAGTTCAGGCAGGCTTCCCGCGCACAGGTCGGAAGTTTCCTTGCACCTCTGCCCTTGCTCTTTCGATCGCCCGATGGCCCGATCACCCGATGGCGAGAGATTCCTGACCCTCCGTGACCTTCATCATTGACCCGCGTTCCGCCAAGGTGCTATAAACGAGTGCTTCGTGCCGAAGTATGTGGCCGCCGGTCGGCATGCATATCGACGGCACAGGTTTTCCGACGCGGCCAAATCGGCAATCCTCTTTATCATTATGCCTGGCGGTGGAAGCGTGATCGGAATCCGGCGGCAGTCTTTCCGGCGGCGGGCCAAATCCCCCAACGGACGGGCAGCCCGCCGAAGCAAATCACACGTTGTGACCCCAGAAGGATCTGTAGGAGGATCTTCATGCGCACTAGGAACGTTAGTTTTGTGTCCGTGGGACGCTGGTTTGTGAAACAACGCCTCGCCGGAATCGCCGCGACCCTTTCCACTTTGTTGCTTCTGACCGTCGGCCACGCGCTAGCGCAATCTGCTTCCGCCGACGAAGCCGGCGGCGAAGCCGCGCTCAAGCTGCCAGACCTTTCGACCGTCTCTTTCCTCGGCGTCGACGGCCATCGCCTCCTCATGATCGGACTGCTCTTCTGTCTGTTTGGCCTCGCCTTCGGCATGGTCATCTTCATGCGGCTTAAGAATCTCCCCGTTCACCGCTCCATGCGCGAGATCTCTGAACTCATCTACGAAACCTGCAAGACCTACCTGATCACGCAGGGTAAGTTCCTGATGCTGTTGTGGGTTTTCATCGCGATTATCATCGCCATTTATTTTGGCGTGCTGCGTCATTTCGAACTGCCGCGCGTCCTCATCATCCTCGCCTTCAGCCTCGTCGGAATCGGCGGCAGCTACGGCGTCGCGTGGTTCGGCATTCGCGTCAACACCTTCGCTAACTCGCGCACCGCCTTCGCCGCCTTGCCTGGCAAGCCTTATCCGGTTTATCAGATTCCGCTCGAAGCCGGAATGTCCATCGGCATGATGCTGATCTCCGTCGAACTGCTCATCATGCTTTTCATTCTGCTCTTCGTCCCCGGCGATTACGCTGGCCCCTGCTTCATCGGCTTCGCCATCGGCGAATCGCTCGGCGCGGCTGCCCTCCGTATCGCGGGCGGCATCTTTACCAAGATCGCCGATATTGGCTCAGACTTGATGAAGATTGTCTTCAAGATTAAAGAGGACGATGCCCGCAACCCCGGCGTTATCGCCGATTGCACCGGTGACAATGCCGGCGATTCGGTTGGCCCGTCAGCCGACGGCTTCGAGACCTACGGCGTAACCGGCGTGGCGCTGATCGCCTTCATCTTACTCGGCGTTAAAGATCCTTCGATTCAGGTGCAGTTGCTGGTCTGGATTTTCGTCATGCGCATCATGATGCTCGTCTCCAGCGCGCTCGCCTACTTCATCAATGGGGCAATCGCGAAAGCTCGCTACGCGCACGCCGACAAGATGAATTTTGAAACACCCCTGACCTCGCTGGTCTGGCTCACATCGATTGTCTCCATCATCGCGACCTATATCGTTTCGTACTTCATCATTCCCGACCTCGGCGGCGATCTGACGCAGTGGTGGAAACTCGCCTCGATCATCTCCTGCGGAACTCTCGCCGGAGCTCTGATCCCGGAGCTAGTCAAAGCCTTTACCTCAGTCGAATCTCGCCACGTCAACGAAGTGGTCACCTCCTCGAAAGAAGGCGGCGCGTCGCTTGGAATCCTGTCAGGCCTAGTCGCGGGAAACTTCTCCGCCTACTGGCTCGGGTTGGTGATGGTCGCTCTGATGTCGGTGGCTTACTACTTCAGCGGCATGGGCTTGGCTCTGGCCGCCACCATGATCGCCGCACCGGTGTTCGCTTTCGGACTGGTTGCATTCGGCTTTCTCGGCATGGGCCCAGTGACCATCGCGGTCGATTCCTATGGCCCCGTCACCGACAACGCGCAATCTGTTTATGAACTGTCGCTGATCGAGCACGTACCGAACATTCAGGGAGAACTGAAGAAAGATTTCAACCTCAATGTCAATTTCGAGCGCGCCAAAGATCTGCTCGAAGAGAACGACGGCGCAGGCAATACCTTTAAAGCCACCGCCAAACCTGTGCTGATCGGGACGGCCGTAGTCGGCGCGACCACCATGATCTTCTCCATCATCATGGCCCTGACGGCTGGCCTGACCATGAACGTAGAGAAACTCTCGTTGCTTCACGCCCCATTCTTTCTAGGTTTGATCACCGGCGGTGCCATGATCTACTGGTTCACCGGCGCATCTATGCAGGCCGTAACCACTGGGGCCTATCGCGCTGTCGAGTTCATCAAGGCCAACATTAAGCTGGAGAATTCCGAGAAGGCTTCGGTCGCCGACAGCAAGAAGGTGGTCGAGATCTGCACCAAGTACGCTCAGAAAGGCATGTTGAATATCTTTCTCGCGGTCTTTTTCGGGACCTTGGCGTTTGCCTTCGTGGAACCGTTCTTCTTTATCGGGTACCTGATCTCGATTGCGATCTTCGGTCTGTATCAAGCCATCTTCATGGCCAATGCCGGTGCCGCGTGGGACAACGCCAAGAAGATCGTCGAAACCAAACTGAAGCAGAAAGGCACTCCGCTGCACGATGCCACGGTGGTCGGCGACACGGTGGGCGATCCTTTCAAAGACACGTCGTCGGTGGCCCTGAATCCGGTCATCAAGTTCACCACGCTCTTCGGACTGCTGGCAGTCGAACTGGCAGTCTCGCTGACCAACGACCACCCGGGCAACCTGACGCACCTTCTGGCACTCGCCTTCTTCGCGATCTCGGTCTTCTTCGTGTACTGGTCGTTCTACGGCATGCGAATCAGTTCGGAGTAAGCAACCACGCAGAAAGTCGAAAACGCCATCCAACTCAAACTGGATGGCGGTTTTGGTTTCTGCTCCTGGGCGAATCTGAGTTATATTCTCCCGTGCCGACGCCACATCGTATGCCGTGATGGCATCTGGAAGCTGAGACACACCGGTGCGGACGTTCCTCTAAAAGGAATTTAGCGCGGAGCGTCTCCACGTATTTGTCGCTACGCAAACATAGATATATTTTGCGTCAGCGCCAATTTGCCCAACCGTGCAGGGAGCCGATGAACTGGAAGGCGTTGCCAGATTTACGTGAAAGCTCGCCGTGGTAAAAACTCCCTGGGCATTCACTTGAAGGTTTCCGCCGGTTAGCGTATTGATGGTCAACTGGCCGTTGGCGTCGTTGATCATTCTCACATTATTCTGAGAAGTCCCAAAGCCGTTCAGGTCTATGTAAGGCGTGGCTGAATTGTTCGCAGGGTTCCCGACATCAATCGAGCCATTGGCTGGATCGCCATTCACGCTAACACTTCCAAGATAGGCACCGGATCCAACAATGTTACCCGCGCCGTCGACAGAGAATAGTGCATCTCCATTCTTGGCATATTGAATGGCGTATTGCCATGACGCACCCTGACTATTTTGGATGAGGATTCCGGTGCCGAGGGATCCGTAGTCCGCTGTATAAACCGCACCAATGTAGTCTCCGTTCAAATGGTCGAGAACGCCTTCCTGTACATCGATGCCATAGGTGAGAACGTTTTTCACCGGATCGACGATGCTGGAAGCAAATTCCGTGGCCGAGAGAAATCCGTGTCCCTGGTTTTGAACATTGACCAGGATCCCGGAAGAATCCGAGTGGGGGCCGTTCTGGCGCACCAAGATATTCAAGCCGTCGACTTCGCCAACCTTGCCACCGGTCCACCAATTGTCTTTCGCAAAATTGATGGTCATTCCCGTCTGGGCGGTTGCGGGACCATTCACTCCACTGCCGCGCGCGCTTCCCGTTATCGTCGCCGCCGAGCAGGGCTTGTCCATACAGGTAAGGTGAACCGGGCCGACGACGAGAGGCGGATGATGATCCTTAGGCGGGGATGCCTGAGCATTCGCCAACGAACTGAGTGCAAAAAAAACCATAGCAAGTAAGTGCTTCATAGTCCCCCCGATGAGCAGTAACCAATTTGACAGTTCTCTTATGCTGTTGCGCCGAAAGCCTTGCCAGGCGCACGTTCCATCCTAGCTTAAGGTTTCAACAGTATAAAAAGAAAAACGCGGCCTCTTGCAAGGTCGCGTTCGGTTGTGGACAGTTATAGACTTATCGCTAGAAAGGCACTTACAGCTGGCTCATCTTAGCCAAAAATTCACTGTTCGACCCTGCCTTAGCCAGTCGCTCAATCAGCAACTCCATGGCTTCAACAGGCGACAGCGGGTTCAGCACTTTGCGCAGCACCCAAATCCGCTGCAAATCTTCTTTCGGAATCAGCAGCTCCTCTTTGCGCGTGCCGGAGCGCTGAATATCAATCGCCGGGAACGTCCGCTTATCGACTAGCTTGCGATCGAGAATGATTTCCGAGTTACCCGTGCCCTTGAATTCTTCAAAGATCACGTCGTCCATGCGCGACCCGGTGTCAATCAGCGCCGTGGCGATGATGGTGAGCGAGCCGCCTTCTTCAATGTTGCGAGCCGAGCCAAAAAAGCGCTTCGGACGCTGCAACGCATTCGAATCGACGCCGCCCGAAAGCACTTTGCCCGACGGCGGAACAATCGTGTTATAAGCGCGAGCCAGGCGCGTAATCGAATCCAGCAAAATAACCACGTCGCGCTTGTGCTCGACTAATCTCTTCGCCTTTTCAATCACCATCTCTGCAACCTGCACATGTCGCGCTGCCGGCTCATCAAACGTCGAGGAGATGACCTCGCCCTTGACCGAGCGCTGCATGTCGGTGACTTCTTCCGGGCGCTCGTCGATGAGCAGCACCATCAGCACGACTTCGGGATGATTCGCCGTAATCGAGTTCGCTACATTTTGCAGCAACATCGTCTTGCCGGCGCGGGGTGGAGAAACAATCAGCCCGCGCTGTCCCTTGCCGAGCGGAGTCAGCAGGTCCATGACGCGGGCGCTGATATTTTCTTTCACGGTTTCTAGCTTCAGGCGCTCCTGCGGATAGAGTGGCGTTAGGTTGTCGAAGAGAATCTTGTTGCGGGCTTCGTCCGGCGACTCAAAATTAACTGCTTCGATCTTGACTAGCGCGAAATACTTCTCGCCCTCATGCGGAGGCCGCACCTGGCCGCTGATGGTGTCGCCAGTTTTGAGGTCAAACTTGCGGATCTGCGAGGGCGACACGTAAATGTCGTCCGGGCCGGGCAGATAGTTGTAATCTGGCGAGCGCAAAAAGCCGTAGCCATCAGGGAGGATCTCCAACACACCTTCAGCGAAGATGTGTCCTTCTTTTTCGCTTTGCGCCTGCAGGATCTTGAAGATGAGATCCTGTTTGCGGAGTCCGCTGGCGCCCGGCAGTTCCAACGATCGGGCGATCTTGGTCAGCTCGGTTATGTTCTTTTCTTTGAGTTCAGCAATGGTCATATGTTACCTGCGTGGAATTTCTCTCTGGAGGGATTGTCGTTCCTCTTCGGGGGATGGATTGCTTTGCCGCCGTGCGGGCACACGGCGGAGCTGCTTAAGCAGCTCGCCGTTGTGCTTCGGCAAAGTTCTCTGGCTCGCTCAGAATGTCATGACGTTCCGCATCGGCGATCTTGTCAAAAACATCATTCATTGTTTCTTGAATGCGGGTGTTCGGCTTATGGAATTTCCGGGTTGCCTTCGAGGCAAGCTGGCAGAGCATATACCGATTCCGCAAAGTATGGAGTGCGTCAAATACGCGATCAGAACGCATGTTCGGTCTTTCTCCTTCAAAAGGAATAATTTAGGCTGTAACCCCATCGTCCGCCCCAGGTCGATGGTCGTATACGATTAGCGATGCTGCATTCGGGCTAGATTCAAAGGAATCAAGTCAATGGGATTTGCCAGAATTACCCAAATAGATGCCCCGCCGCGTCCGAAAGTTGCTCAATTCTTAAGGAGTTGCCGCAACGCGGGCAGAGGTCCGTCGGGACCAGCGGAAACGGCACTAATGTCCTGAGAACGCCTAAGTATAACAAACGGCAAGGGAAGGTCAAGAACAATTTCGGCTGGAATTTCCCGAATCGGATTACCTTCCTGATACCCCGCGGTTTCAGACCTCAGCCTACTTCAGCGCGCTTAGCCGCGCCGACAGCCGCGATTTATAACGCGACGCCGTGTTCTCATGCAAAACGCCCTTCTGAATGGCCTTGTCGAGCGCCGAGACGGTCGTGCGGTAGGTCTCGCCCGCGGCGGCCTTGTCACCCTTTTCCAGGCTCTCGCGCAGGCTCCGCAGAGCCGTGCGCAGTTGCGATGAGTTGGCCCGGTTGCGGGCCGTTCGCTTCGTTGTCTGACGAGCGCGTTTCAGCGCCGAAAAATGATTTGCCATGCGGCTTGATTACCTTCGTTGTCCTGGATTGCACCAGGAGGATATTCCGGTGGGAACCGAAGCTGTATTCTACGGGAGCCAGTCACACCTGGTCAAATCGATATGAACTCAGTCGGCAGCGCGCAAAGCCCGGACGTGAATGCGGATCAAGGTGGAGGCCGAAATCCGGCCCCAAGTCCAATGGACCGGCTGAAGATCCTCATCAACTCTTCGACGCCTATTGTGGTAATGGAGACGGTCGAAGAGATGCGCGCGCTCGGCTTGGTGCGCGGCGCTTGCTCCGACCTGCGTTTAGCTCTCTTCGAATGGACCATCGCTGACGGCCTCGTCCGCTCCGACGGCGCTGTGGCCGTCGCGCAGGCCGCCCTGGGGAACGCATCCGTTTCGCGCGCTTCGATGTACAACACGCTCGATCCCGTGCAAGCTCTAGCGAACCTCGAGGCCATGACGCTGGAGGCTGTCTTCGTACTGAAAGATTTCCATCGGCATATGGATAATCCTGCGGTCGTGCGACGTCTGCGCGATGTGGGGCAGAAGTTTTCCGCTAACCGCCGGACTCTGATCCTCACCGCCCCCGCCATCGAAATGCCGCCCGAGCTAGTCAGCTTGGTGGAGTTCCTCGATCTGCCGCTGCCCGATCGCGATCGCTTGCGCGAGATCATCCGCGAAACCTATACGCGCATGGCCGGCACTCATCCTTTGAAACTTCAGCTCGACGCCAGCGGCGTTGACGCCATGGCCGCGAATCTCCGTGGCCTGACCGAAGAGGCCGCCGAACGCGCTATCTCTCAGACGGTAGTGGGCCGCCTGGCGCTCTCATCCGATTGCATCACCGATGTGCTCGAAGCCAAGAAGGCTCTGCTGAAGCGCTCGGAGATGCTGGAGTTTGTCGACTCACCCGACACGATGTCAAGCGTTGGCGGCCTCGACAATTTGAAGCGCTGGCTGGAACAACGCCGCGGCGCATGGGATGACGACGCCCAGAAGTTCGGCCTTGATCCGCCGAAAGGCGTAATCCTCCTCGGCACGCAAGGCTGCGGCAAGAGTCTTTGCGCGCGAGCTGTGGCCGGAGAATGGCAACTCCCGCTAGTAAAATTCGACACCGCCGCCGTCTACGACAAATTCATAGGCGAGACCGAAAAACGCATCCAGAAAGTCTTCCGGGTAGCCGAAGGCCTCGCCCCCTGCGTCCTCTGGATCGACGAATTGGAAAAAGTCTTCGCCGGAAGCGGCCCCGATTCCGCCTCCGCCGATGCTGGTGTTTCCTCCCGCCTGCTGGCTTCTTTTCTCTCGTGGATGCAAGATCGCAAGCCCGCCGTTTTCGTAGCCGCCACCTGCAACAACGTAACCGTCCTCCCGCCCGAACTAATCCGCAAAGGCCGCTTCGATGAACTCTTCTTCGTAGACCTCCCCAACGCGACCGAACGCAAGCAAATCTTCGCTATCCAGCTGACCAAACGCAAACGCAGTCCGAACGACTACGATCTAGATCGGGTAGCAGAAGCAGCCAAGGGTTTTTCGGGAGCCGAGATTGAATCGGCTGTGCAAACAGCTCTCTACGCGGCGTTTGCTCGCAAGCAAGAGTTGAATAACGAAGACTTGCTCACCGCGCTCGGATCGACCGTGCCGCTTTCGATCACGCGGGCAGAAGAGATTGCGGAGCTGCGGGCTTGGGCGGAGAATCGGGCGGTATGGGCGTCGACACAAGAAGCCAAGTAGGATAGGGCATGGGAACGGATATGGGTAACAAAGACGCCCTCCGGCTATCTATCGGTTTTGAGCAAATCGCGCAGGACTTAGAAATTCCTTATCCGAGTAGACTCTCCGGGACGTCACAGTGGGCGCTGGCGAATGAACCGGAGAGCATGGAGTGAATGCTTGCCCTATTCGAGCGCAGTAGTGATTCTTCGGAAGACGTCCGGGACACTCATTGCAATCCGGCGATCCTAGAGCGGCCATCTAAAGCGGCCATCTAAGCGCTGCGGGCAACGGTGCCGAGAGGAACGCCAGCCTTAACAGTTCCCGCGTAACCTGGGCCTCCGTCCGCTCGGGACGGTCCCGCCAGATTCCTGCTTTGGCGCGATTTCCATGTCGGCTTCGGCCTATCGGCGGCGGCCGTCGATCACATCGTGGGCGTTGGATATTCGTTCCGCTTCCAGGCGATCCGAAGCAAGGAGTAAGGGCAGCAAGTCGCGTCCGCCCTGCCAGCGATCAATTCGTAGCTCCACCCGCCGACCCCACCGCCACATTCAGCAGGATGCTCAACGGCTCAACGTGTTCCGGCTTCACATACCGATTCACCAGAAAGCGCTTTCCATCCTTCGCCACGTCATAAGTAAAAACATCGGTGCTAGAAATCGGAGCGCGCCCCTGAATCTGGAACAGCGGAACCGGCGTTCCGGTAGCGAAAGCACTTTGAGCATTTACTGGCACCGCCGTCAACATGCCGCCGGCATTAATGTAGTAAATCTCTTTGCCATCTCCGCGCCAGCGCGGCTCGGTTCCTCCCCCGCGTGACACTTGCCATTTCCCCGCGGCGCCCGGAAACGACGTTACATAGATTTCCCACGCGCCAGAGTCATCGGAGGCATACGCCACCCAGTTCCCATCCGGAGAGATCTGGCCGTTTGTCTCGCTGCCCTTGCTGTTGCTGTTCAAAAACCGGCCAGGTTCTCCGCCAGCAACGGGCAGCAATTCCAAATGGGCGCCTAATGATGTCTGGCGGGTGAAGAGAATCTGCTGGTCGCCCAGAGACCAGGAATTCGGAACCAGGTCGTCCATAGAGGAACTCGGGATGGTGAATCTCTTCTTTTCTCGCTCCAGGCCAGTCGCTCGCTTTAAGTACAGGCTCGCGCCGTCGGCATCTGCCATGCGGTAGGCGAGCATGCTTCCGTCTCGCGACCACACACCCACAACTTCTTCCGACGGATCAAAAGTGAAACGCGAGTTGCCGGCTCCGGTCGTACTCGCGAGCCAGATATCCACGTTGTTCGCCTTCTCGTCGCTGATATCCACCGCCACGCGGCTGCCGTCGGGCGAAAGCGTGGGATTGTCCATGATTGCCGGATCACCGATGCGGCCCAGTTCTTTGCCCGATCGGTCGATCCAGGTAAGCGCGGACTCCGCTGCCCCGACGCTCGTGTTGTAGATCACCGTCCCATTCTGCGCGACGGCAAAAGCCGCCCAATAAGTAGATGGTTGAAATCCTACGATATTCGCGATCACCGTCGTGCTCCCAGATACCGAACCGTCAGACGGATCAAAAGCGATGCTGATCAGTTGCCTTTGCTCATCCGCATAGAACAGATAATGAGCGTCATAGTCAAAACTCGAATGGCAAAGGGCAACAGGTTTTCTCTCCTTGCCTTCAAGAGAACCGACGTAGATGCCACTCGATCGGTCGTCTTTGAGGTTGCCGAAGTTGCCCGCCCAGAATAAGAAATGCTTGCCGTCGGGAAGAAAACGGGGCCAGCGGTGGGATTGATCTTCCTTGATCCTGATGCCTTCTGTAGCCGGCGCCATCCCGGTCCCATCGGCATTGACGCGCTGCAGCGGGCTCTGGGCGTCCGGGGAATAGATAATGACGCCGCTACTTCCCCAACTGCCACCGCGCGCAGCCAAAGCCGTGGCGAGCACCTGTGGCGTACCCCCTGAGACTGCCATTTTCTGCAACTTGCCGTTGGCGAAAAATCCGACGTAGGCGTTGTCCGGCGACCAGAAGGGATAACTTGCGCCCTGCGTCCCCGGCAGCAGCGCGACGTTCGGAGACCCTACGCGCTGCACGAAAAGCATGGGCATCGCCGAGTGTTCTTCCGGCGATACAAATACCAGCATCGAACCATCTCGCGACAGCGCCATGTGGCTGATGCTCATCTCGTCCGGGACGGCCAGCGCGAACTGCATGCGCTTAGTAGGCGCCGGCCGCCGCGCCACTACCCAAGTCAAGCCAGCAACCGCGATCAGTGCCAGCGCGACCGACAGCCAGAGAAGCACTGACACTCGCCGAGGTGCCGCCGCCGTGGCTCGCGCCATGGCGCTCGCTTCTGTCCCCGAGAGCGCGCTTAGCGCGAACGACAGATCGCGGGCCGATTGGAAACGCTGCTCCGGATTTTTCTCGAGGCAACGGCGCACGATGCGCTCCAGAGCCGGCGAAACCAAGCGCCCCGGATCGGATAACTCCGGCGGATCGTCCTTGATAACGGCGGTCATGGTTTCGGCCGCCGTGTCGCGGCGAAACGCGCGAACGCCGGAAAGCATCTCGTAGAGCACGGCGCCGAACGCAAAAATGTCAGTGCGCGCATCGGCGGTCTCGCCGCGCACCTGCTCTGGTGCCATGTAGCTCGCCGTGCCCATCACCACGCCAACTGCGGTGTGCGGGCTGGTGAGCGTGATCTCGTTCGAATCCGCGCCCAAGGTAAGCGCCAGCTTCGCCAGGCCAAAATCGAGAATCTTGATGCGCCCGTCTTTGGTGATGAAAATATTCTCGGGCTTCAGGTCACGATGAACGATCCCTTTTTCGTGCGCAGCCGCCAGCCCATGTGCGATCTGCACCCCGTATTCGATCGTCTTCCGCTGGGGCATCACGCCGCGATCGAGGGCCGCGCGCAGGCTTTCGCCCTCCAGCAATTCGGAGACGATGAACGGCGAACCGTTCTGCTCGCCTATGTCAAACACCGCCAGAATGTTGGGATGATTGAGCGCGGCCACGGCGCGCGCCTCCTGCTCGAAACGACGGAGTCGGTCGGCGTCACGCGCGAAAGATTCGGGTAGAATTTTTAGGGCGACGTCGCGTCCCAGCCGCAAATCCCGCGCGCGGTAGACTTCTCCCATGCCGCCCGCGCCGAGCGGGGCAACGATTTCATAGGGACCAAGCTTCGTGCCAGAGGTAAGAGCCATCGGTGCGCCATTATAGCCTTAACGGGAGTCCACAACGGGAGTTGAATCTGTACGACGGTTCAGCTTGCGGGGTCCGGCCGGCCGGAAATCCGCCGCGCTCTCCCATTGACTCGCCCGTCCGCCCGCGCTACGCTGGTCTCAAATGGTTGGTAACCGCCCCGTCATTGGGGTGCGCAATCCGGTTCGCTGCGCTTCACCATCCAGCTATTTGCGTGCAAAAAATGCTGCGGCGTTTTGCAACCAAGCAAAATCAACCACTTCCCCGCAACCCACATCTCATCTACTACAAAAAAGTGAGCCCAGTCTGGCTGCTGGAGGCGGCATCCCAATCCTGAATGAAAAAAAGCATTGAACTCAGCCCGAACATCGAAACCCTGTTCGGCACGCGCGACGAGAATCTCCACGTGCTCGAAGACGGCCTCAACATCAATATCGATCTGCGCTCGAACCGCATAGAACTCGAAGGCGCGCCCCGCGACGTAGCCCGAGCCGAGCAATTATTTGCCGACTACGAGCAGCTCCAGAAAGCCGGCCACCAGTTCGTGAACGGCGACCTGAACAGTATGTTGCGCGTGGTCGTAGGCGATCCCAGCGCCACTCTCCGCGGCCTCGCCGAAGCGGGACGCCAGCGGTCGTTTGGACGCCGCACCGTCCAGCCCAAAAGTCCCAACCAGCGCCGCTACCTCGAAGCTATCGAGACTCACGACATGGTGTTCGGCGTGGGCCCCGCCGGCACCGGCAAAACTTATCTCGCCGTGGCCATGGCCATCTCAGCGCTGCTCAACAAGCAGGTCAATCGCATCATTCTGGCGCGGCCCGCGGTCGAAGCCGGCGAGCGTCTCGGCTTTCTCCCCGGCACATTGCAGGAGAAAATCGATCCCTATCTCCGCCCCTTATACGACGCTTTGTTTGACATGCTCGACCCCGAGCGCGTCGAGCGCTATTTGGAAAAAAATATCATCGAGATTGCGCCCATAGCCTTCATGCGCGGCCGCACGCTCAACGATTCATTCGTAATTCTTGACGAGGCGCAGAACACAACTTCGGAACAGATGAAGATGTTCGTCACGCGCCTGGGATTTAATTCCAAGGCTGTTATCACCGGCGACGTCACGCAGATCGATTTGCCGAGCGCCCGCCGTAGCGGCCTGATCGAAGCCGTCGACATTCTGCAAGGCGTAAACGGCCTGGCGTTCGTGCACTTCGACGAGACCGATGTAGTCCGCCATCATCTGGTGCAGCGCATCATTCGCGCCTATGACGAACATAAAGCGCGCTTAGCGGAGCAGCAACTATCGCTGCTTGAGCCGAAACCCATCGCTCCGCAGCCAGCGCCGTTGCCGGCTTCCGACGAGTCGCATCTGCGCAACTAGCGCGATATGAATTAGCGCATATGAATATTGCTTGTCATCCTGAGCCAAGCGAAGGACCCATACATGTGATTCCACCACCATGCATGGTTCCCGCGCTCCGCTCGGAATGACGATATTGGTGCGAGCTTGGTCATCTTTCAAAAGCGCGTCCCCGACCTCACCGAACTCGCGCTCGACCGCTTCGTGACCCGCGCCCGGCACTCCGTCAAATTAAAAGGCGCTGTCAACGTCCTGCTGACAACGAGCGCCGAGATGAAATCCCTAAACCGCCGTTTTCGCGGAAAAGATAGACCCACCGATGTCCTCTCCTTTGCCGCCGAGCCTGGCGCTAGTGGAAAGAACGCAGGCGAGATCGCCATCTCGGCCGAAATCGCAGCCAAAAATGCCCGTACCCTAGGCCACGCGCCTGCCGAAGAAGTTAAAATCCTCGTGCTTCACGGCCTGCTCCACCTATGCGGCCACGATCACGAGTGCGACAATGGACAGATGGCAAGGCGCGAAAAACAGTTGCGCGCGCAACTCCGACTACCGCTTGGCCTGATTGAAAGGACGCCAGCCCAGGCAACAACGGCCGAGCGAACGGCGAGAAGGCGTCGCCCATAACTGATGATCGGCGTCGGCCTCACTCTCGCGCTCCTCTTCGGCCTACTGACGCTGGTCTCCTACGTCGACCGTCTTTATCAGGAAATCGGCAAATTCCTCTCCCGCGATTTTCAAGACAACATCGATGCCTTCGAGCAAATCGTCGAGCCGCGCCTCGGAGTAACGCGCACCCGCGCCTCGCTCTCCATGGCCATTCTGACACAACTCGTTACCGCTGCAATCGCGATGATCGTCGGCTTCACCGTTTTTCGCGACCGCGCCTGGAGCATCTACGAGGTCCTCGAAGCCACGCTCAGCCTCATCCTCATCATCATTGTTTTTAACCGCCTGCTTCCCTTTGTATTTTTCTCCCGATCCAGCGGACGCTGGCTCGGCCAGTGGACGCCCCTTTTGCGCATATTGATTTACCTCGTCCTCCCAGTCACGCTCGTCTTGGGATTCTGCCAGTCCGTCGCCGCTCTCACCCGCGAGCACGCTGACGCGCAACCCGAAACTTCCTCCGAAGCCGTGGACGCCTTGATCGAAGCGGGCCAGGAAGAAGGCATCATTCAGGAAGGCGATCGCGAACTGATTCAGTCCGTAGTCGAATTCAGCGGCAAGACAGTTCGCGAAGCGATGAAGCCTCGGCCGGAGATCGTCGCGATCCCATCCGATTACACAGTCGAGAAGGTTGTCGAGTTACTCCAAGCCAGACCGCTATCGCGCATCCCTGTCTATGAAGGTTCGATCCATCATATAAAAGGCATTCTCCACACCCAGGACGTGCTGCAAGTCCCCGACTCCGAGGCGCACACACGAACCGTTGGCACCCTGATGCGCAAAGACGTCTACTTTGTTCCGGAGAGCAAGTTAGTAAGTGACTTACTGCGCGAGATGCAGCGCAGTAATATTCGCATGGCGATCGTAGTCGACGAATACGGCGGCGTAGCCGGCCTTGTAACTATTGAGGACTTAGTCGAAGAAATAGTAGGAGAGATCGGCGACGAGCACGAGAAGGCCCAGGTAGTGCAGGAAAACGACCACTCCTATGTTGTTCCCGGCAACATGGATGTAGACCGCCTGGATGAACTCTTCGGTCTGCGGCCCGAAGGCCACGAATCCTCCACGATAGCCGGCCTGGTCAGCGAGTTAGCCGGGCGCATTCCCAAGAAAGGCGAAGTCATCGAGGATGAAGGCTTGAGATTCGAAGTAATCGATTCGACTGACCGCCGCGTGGAGCGCGTACGGATCACAACGGCTGAGCCAAAGCAGATGAAGTTGATTTGAAAAGCGAGTGATGAGTACGACGAGCGGTTAGAACGCGGGGGCGCGCTCGGATGCAGATGGTGAATAACCCGAATCCGCATCCGCAACGCAGGACATTCGCCCGCCTCTCGATCCTTGCCGGAAATACAATCCAAATAACCGGACTCGCGGCCGCCGTCGTGGCCCTAGCCCTCGCCCGTTCCCTCCACTTCAAGGCTGCCGCCATCGCAGCCATGATCACCGCGTGGCTTCTACTCTATTTCTTCTGTCACGGCATCGCACACTGGGCGGTCGGAAGACTTCTCGGGATTCGCTTCGCTTTCTACTCCGTCGGAGGAACCGGCAATCCCGCAGGCTATCCTGCCCCTCTGCGGTGGTTGTTCGAACATCTTCCTTTCTTCGGAGTTCAAACCGAGAAGGCATCGATGCAAAAGGCCAGCCCGACCGCCAAAGCAATCATGTGGTCGGCAGGAGTTACTTCTTCCGCGATTGTCCCGACTCTCGGTGCGCTCGGTGCGTGGCGCGCGGCGGTTCCCGCAAGCCTGCCGTTTCTAATTTTTGCGGTGTTCTGGGCGATCGGAACCTTGTCCAGCAACTGGCGAAGCCGGACAGGCGACTATGCCAAGGCGAGGCGCGCACTCCGTTCGTCATAATTGCGCGGTGCGGTACCCACCGAGAATCGAGACCGAAGACCTAAGACCTGACATCTGGTACCCGGCACCTGTACCCTATCTGTATGTCTTTCCACTCCGGGTTCGTCTGCATTCTCGGCCGCCCCAACGCAGGCAAGAGCACGCTGTTGAACGCGCTTGTCGGCGAAAAACTGGCCATCATTTCGCCCAAGCCTCAGACCACGCGCAACCGCATCCTAGGCATCATCAACGTCCCGAAGCAGAAGGGCAGAGAGGCTGGGCAAATTGTCCTCATTGACACTCCCGGAGTTCACCGCTCGGGCTCATCGCTAGGCCGTAAGATGATGTCCGAGGTGCGCGAAGCCCTCGAAGGTTGTGAACTCATATTGATGATTGTCGACGCCAAGAAAAAGTGGGACGCTGACGATGCGGCGGTGCTCGATCTGGCGAAAAAGGCTGGCACTCCTGTCTTCTTACTGCTCAATAAAATCGATCTGCTGGCCGACAAAAGTAAGTTGCTGCCGCTGATCGCGCAGTTCCAGACGCTGCACGATTTCAAGGAGATCGTCCCCATCTCCGCCCTGAAGAGGAAAGGCCTCGACGAATTGGTGTCGTGCGTGCTGAAGGCTTTGCCCCATGGCCCACGCTATTTTCCCGAAGATCAGATCACCGATCAGCCGGTCGGCTTCATGGCCGCCGAGCTAATCCGCGAGCATGTGTTGATGCAGACCCACGAAGAAGTTCCGCACGCCGTCTCGGTCCTGATCGAACAGTTTGAAGAGAGTCCGAGACTGACGCACATCGCCGCAGCGATCTTCTGCGAGCGCGAGGGTCAGAAGGCCATCCTGCTAGGAAAGGGGGGGCAGATGCTTAAAAAGATTGGAACGGCCGCCCGCCTCGACATCGAGAAGATGGTAGGCACAAAAGTTTTCCTCGAGCTCTTCGTCAAGATCAAAGCCGGCTGGCGCGATTCGCGAACCTTTGTCGAAGAGCTGGATTGGCGCCGCCAGTTGCAGCAGATCGGCGGCCCGCCTGAGCAGGAATCATAACTACTAGGCGGATGGTCTAGTCCGATTATCGCAAAGCCTAAGTGCTTTCCTGGGCGCCGTTTCAGACCCTTGGAGCCGCGTCAACTCCCAACGGTAATCCGCCGAAGTAATCGATAGCGGCCGCACGCGAACCGAATAGATTTGCATGTTGGCGCCTAAATCCCTAGAATTTGTCAGCGCCCTTCCTGCATCTCACCAGGGGGATAGGCTGGAAGCACGGCCCACAGCCGGTTATGGAAGACACGCCCCCATCGTCCGAGCACCAACCGCAAACGCCGCAGTCGTGTGCCTTTGACCCTAAATCGCTTGATCTCAAGCTAAGCGTCACCCTGGCCGCCGACCGCGATGCTGTGGATCCGGTTGTCCGCAGCGTAATGGATGTGGTGCGGGAAATGAAATGTGCTCCGGGACGCGAAGATGACATCGAACTGGCGTTAACCGAAGCGCTCGCCAACGCCGTCGTGCATGGCGCGAAAAACGACGCGTCGAAAGTTATTGAATGCGACGTGGCTTGCGACAGCCGTCATGGCATCCTGATTATCGTCCGCGATCCGGGCCCCGGCTTCGATCCCACCAAAATTCCCGATCCCTGCCACGGCGAAAATATCTACGCCAACCACGGCCGCGGCATTTACCTGATCAACCAGTTGATGGACGAGGTTCAGTTCCACAAGAACGGGACAGAGATTCACATGCTGAAACGCTGATCGGCTTTTCACCATGCGACCCGCGAATGGCGAACGACGAACCCCGTCCCTACTCTTTGGCCGCAATTCCCAAACTCTTCATCTTCCGATACAGGTGGCTGCGCTCGAGTCCTAGCACTTCCGCAGTACGACTGACATTGCCATGATTTTCGTCCAACTTTTTCAGAATGTAGTCGCGCTCATAGGCGGCCCGCGCCTGATGTAGCGTCGAGCCTTCTGTCCCCGCCACCCGTCGGCTGCCGTCGCGGTGCACCAGAGGTGGAAGGTGTTTTCGTTCAAATCGCGACGTCGTCGGGTTCATAATCACAATCCGCTCAATCACATTGCGCAGTTCGCGGATGTTCCCCGGCCACGCGTAACGCATCAGAGCATCGATGGCATCGTCTGTGATCTCTCGCGGACGCCGGCCATACGCCGAAGCAAATTCTTTCAGAAAATGTCGCGCGAACAGCGGTATATCTTCCTTCCGTTCGCGCAGTGGCGGGACGACGAATGGAATCACATTCAAACGGTAGAAAAGATCCTCGCGAAAATTCCCCTTGGCAATTTCCTCTTCCAAGTCCTTGTTGGTCGAGGCAATCACGCGCACGTCCACGGTGACCGCGTCGTCGCTGCCGACGGCATTGAAGCGTTGCTGCTCCAGCGTACGCAACACTTTCGACTGCGTCTTCAGGCTCATGTCACCGACTTCGTCCAGAAACAATGTCCCGCGATCCGCCTTCTGAAACTTGCCTTCCTTGTCGGCAGTAGCTCCTGGAAAAGACGATTTGCGATGCCCGAACAGTTCACTGTCGATCAAGTCCTCCGGAATCGCCGCACAATTCATCTCCACAAACATTTCGGATTTGCGCGCGCTCTGCATGTGGATGGCATGAGCGACCAGTTCTTTGCCGGTGCCAGATTCGCCGTAGATCAGGACGCGTCCATTGGTCGGCGCCATCAGCCCAATCTGCTGCCGCAGCGCTTTCATGGGCACGCTATCGCCGACGATCACGCTTTTCGTCTGCAGCTGCTTGCGCAGGTCGAGATTTTCATGCCGGAGTCGCCGCGCATCGATCGCATTTTTTACCAGGATCAACATTTTCTCCAGCGACAGCGGCTTTTCCGCGAAATCGTAAGCGCCCAGCTTGGTCGCGCGGACCGCCGTCTCGATCGTCCCGTGGCCAGAGATCATGATGACCTCCGGCGGATCGTCCATCTCACGAATCTTCTCCAGCACTTCCAGTCCGTCGATTCCGGTCAGCCACACATCGAGAAGAATCAGATCGAAGCTCGCCCTGCGTAGCATTTCGAGGCAATCTTCGCCGCTTGGGCTGACGCTGGTCTTGTAGCCTTCGTCCTCGAGAATGCCGCGCAGAGATTCGCGAATACCCGATTCGTCATCGACGATGAGGATGTGTGCCATGGTTTCGGTCGTTGGTCGTTGGTCGCTAGTCGTTCGTCGTTGGCGTAATGCGCATTACTCTTCGAGAAGTATCGAGAGCCGCAGCCGACCAACGACTAAAGACCAGCCGCCTAGCTCGCGGCCGGCGTGCTGACAGTCTCCATCGCGACCGGCAATTCAATCACAAAGCGGCTGCCGAACGGCTTGTTTTCTTCCACGCGAATCGAACCATGATGGTCTTCGACGATCCGGCTCACAATCGCCAGCCCCAGCCCGGTGCCGCGGCGTTTGGTTGAAAAGTACGGAAGAAAGAGCCGTTCTTTCACGTCGCGCGAAACGCCCTGCCCGGTGTCGGAAACGACCAGTTCGATTGCGTCGCGGCTGGCCACGAGCGCCGTTGACACGGTGATCTCTTTCAGCACCGCGTTCTGCATCGCCTCCGCCGCATTGTCCACCAGGTTCGCGACTGCACGCTTGATCGCTTCGGGATCGGCCAGCACTGCGGGAAGATCATGCGCCAGCTCCGTCCGCACGCGAACACCCTCCAACCGTCCCTCGAACATCATGAGTGCACCTTCCACCAGCATATTAAGACTGGCCGGTTGCGGCCGTGAAGCAGGGAACCGCGCCAGCGCCGAAAATTCATCCACCAGGGTGCGCACCGTTTCAACCGCGTTGCCAATGGTTTCCGCGCAGGTGCGGATGACCTCGATCGAGGCTGTGTCCGGCGCGGAGCCACGCGTCAAATGGCGATGAATGCGCTCGGCGGAAAGCGCGATCGGAGTCAGAGGGTTCTTGATCTCGTGCGCCACGCGCCGCGCCACCTCGCGCCATGCCGCCTGTTTCTGCGCCCGCAGCAGGTCCGAGAGATCTTCGAACACCACGACGTAACCCAGACCCTCTGCCGCGTGGCTCAGCGCGGATACGGTAACCGCGACATTCAGTTTCGTTCGCGGTAGTATCAGTTCCATGTTGGCGGCCGTGATGCCCATCCGGTCCGCGCGCCGCAGCAGGGGCTCCAGATCCGCGAGCACATCCGCTGGCAGCACCTCGCGGAGGGGTAGGTTCACCAGGTCCGACGGGCTTACAAATTCGCTGCGCTCCAGATAAAACATGCGCGAAAAGGCGGCGTTCGCCAGCGTTACCCTGCGCGATCCGTCGATCGAAATCACACCCGTAGGGATGCTTTCAAGAACCGTTTCGATATAGCGGCGTCGACTTTCTAGCGCTTCATTCGCTGCGCCGACGTCGCGGTTCGATGCCTCAATCTGGCGCCGGCTGGATTCAAGCTGTTCCGCCATGCTGTTAAATGACTGCACCAGTTCGGCCAGTTCGTCGGTGGCGCGTATATCGACGCGATAATTCAGTTGCCCCTTGGAGATCGCTTCCGTGCCCGCGGCCAGTGCCGCGACCGGGCGGTTGACCAGCTTCGAAAGCAACAGCGCGAGCCAGGTCGATGCGAACAGCACCACCACGGTCAGCAGCAGAAGATAACCAATGTAGGTCCGTCGAAATAGCTTTCTTTTGCCCGCCAGTTCGATGTAGCGCTTCTGGCTTTCCTGAATCTGCCGCGCTGTTTCGGCGAATCTTGGGGGAAGGGGAATTGCGACGATCACCGCGCCGCCGCGAAGTGGAGCCGCCGCGACAATATAGTCGGTGGCGCCAAACTGGAAATGCGGGTGCTCGCTGCGTAACGCCGCCTGCAGCGGGAAATTGTTTTTCAGCTCATTCCACGCCACCGGCGCGTTCAGGCTGGCAGCCGCGTTGCCGTTCGCCAAGGCAACCGCGAATCCGCCCTGCAGCAGTGGGATATATTCCCGCAGCTCTTCGCGTGCGCCAGAAAAATCTCCACTGGCGAATGCATTGCGAAATTCGTCAGTCTGCGCGATCGACTGTGCTTCCGCAGTGGCATTCTGCCCCGCGTAATCGTAGAGCAACGCCGACATAGCCGCTGTATCCGCGCGCACTTCTTCCACCGGCTGCGAAAACCATTTGTCGATCGAGCGGTTCATCAGTCCATACGAGAACCAGAACATCGCAATCACGGGCAAGAACGACAGCAGCAGGCTGACCACCACCAGGCGCGTGCGAAATTTTGAACCGGCCACTCCCCGCCGCCGTTCGGCGTAAAGCTTCAGCAGGTTGCGTCCGAGAACCAAACTCAGCGCCACGAAGGCAAAAAAGATCAGTCCACTTAATCCGACAAAAAACAGCAGCTCCTGATTGCTGTCCGGGCTGAGGAACTTCAGATTGAACGATGACTGCCCCACTAGAACAGCGAGCAGTAGAAAGGCGCAGATCGCCAGCGCAATTACCAGTTTCCGGCGGCCGGAGGTCTTGGTTTCGTCGCGAATTGGATTCGGTGCAGCCAAGGACTGATCACATTATAGGGCGTCGTTGGCCATTGTCGTTGGTCGTTCGCGCTTCGCCCCGTCCTGTCGAAGGCCGCGCTCTGGCTCGCTGAGAACGCCAACCAACGACTGGCGAGCAGGCGACTCCAGCTCATTTCGCACCGCTGCATACGCGCGTCCGACTTAGGATTGACAGCCTCCGCCTCTGCCTCGCTATAAAACAGCAATGCCTGGGGATCGGCCTCGTGCGCCCAGCGGAAACAACGTTCGATATAGGAGGAGCCGTTTTTCGCTAGGCCAATCCCCGCCTGATCGCGCCAGATTGTGCTGCGCGGTTCCCCGGGCTGCAATTCGCTGAAGGCCTCATTGACCACGTCCCACGCGAATATCTTTCCCCGGTAATGTCCCACCACCGTTTTCATGTTGCCACACCAGCGTGTGACCGCGCACTCTCATACCATGCCCCGCCGCGAAATCGACGACCTGATCGCCTTGAGAAAAATCGTGAGAGTCGGGTTCCGGATGCACTACTCCCACTTGAGGGCGTCTTCTGGCTCCGCCATATTGAATTCGTGCGCCGGCGTGGAGGCATATGCCGCTTCGGAAAGTTCGGTTGGTCTCATCGCTGTCCCGATGAGAATTCCGGAAGAGCTGGCCGCCCCACGCAGCGATTGACCTGATGCAGAGCCGCCAATCCCAGGCAAAGGCCTGCGATCGTCAAAACACAAACGCGCCTATTCATCGGATTTCCTCCGTGCCGACATACCTTCAATGATTCACTGTGCTGCAGGAAGGAACTTCTGCAAAGGACATTGCTCACACCGCGCTTGTGACTTTAGGCAGTAATGCTTGCCGACCCCGACAAGCAGCCCGTGCATCTCATTGAAGGTCTGCACTTGCGCCGTGCGAGTGCCTCGGCTCACCCGCGAAGGACGATGGCGGGATCCAAGCGGGCCACTGAGCGTGGTCACTCCGTTGCAGCCCGGCCCTGGTGTGTCCATCGTCGCAAGCGCTCCTTCAAACAGAAGCCGAATTTCCTCATAGTCTGCCCCGCTCTCCACAATACCGTGGCGTTCAAGAATGCGGCGCGTGTATGCGTCCACCACAAAGACTGGATGATTCCCGGCATACAACAGAATCGAGTCTGCTGTTTCCGGTCCCACTCCATTCAGCGCCAGCAGTTCGTCGCGCAATTCGCTTGTCGGTCGAGCGAACATGCGTGTCAGCGAGCCGCCATAATGCTCATCGAGAAATTTCACAAACGTTTTCAATCGCTGCGCTTTTTGCCGGAAGTATCCCGCCGAACGAATTAATTGCTCAAGCAGCGGCTGCGGCGTTAGGCGAAGTCCGCGAATCGTCAGCACCCTGGCTGCGCGCAGATTGCGCAGCGCCTTCTCCACATTCGTCCAGGCCGTGTTCTGCGTCAGGTACGCGCCGACTATCATCTCGAAGCGCGATTGCGCCGGCCACCAATGCTGCCGTCCCCAGGAGGAGAACAAAGTGTGGTAGTAAGCGCGGATTGTGTCGCGTGTGTTTTCGTTCATAAGTCGCGAAGCGGGAACGCTTGTTTCAAAATTGTAGGCGTCGTCAGTCGTTGGCGGCGAGCCAGATTCGCGCGGCGCGACCCATTGTGGCCAAACGACTAACGACTAACGACTAGCGACCGTGGTGCCCGCCTACAACCGTTACGATACCCGGCCGCACACCGAAGAACCTGGACTGCCGCGACGTGATCCCTATGACACGCCGCTTTCTGCCCACAAATACCGAGCCGGGCGGGCGCAAACCGCACCTTCCGCGAAGTACAGGTTCACGGCTTACTAGGCGCCCGAGGCAAGCAAGGCACTTCCAGCCGGGCTGTGCCGTTATTGGGACGGCAGCCGCCCCGGCGTGTGATCAATACCCCCAAACCGGCGCACGCTTCTCGGCCCGATTTGCTGCGGACGAACTCATTTGGCACCCTTACTGTGATGGTCTCTGTGCAGCAGGAATGTCATTTGGGACATTTCTGATAAATGCGGCAAACCACGGTAACCCCTCTTTTCAACAAGTTCCATGGGCTCAATGCCTTGTAGTTACTACCCTCTAATACTTAAGTTACTTTTTCGGAAATCCCATTGGGTTGACAATTTGTGTCAGTGCCAATGCGTCCTCGTCTGATCCCCACGGAAATCAGCGGTTTCGCATCGGCATCGACGCCGACTTCGCGAGATTACTAGGAGAGATATGTCTCAGCGGCTGGGTGACCTACTCGTCAAAGAAAAGGTCATTACCCCGGAGCAGTTGGAGCAAGCTACCAAACTCCAAAAGGAGTCGCACACTCGCCTCGCCTCCGCCCTGGTGAAGTTGGGCTTTCTTTCGGACGAAGACGTCACCAACTTTCTCTCCCGCCAATACGGCGTACCCGCCATCAATCTTTCTTATTTTGAAATCGATCCCGCGGTTGTCAAGCTGATTCCCTACGAGACCGCGAAACGCTATCAGATTTTGCCGCTTAGCCGCGTCGGCGCTTCGCTCACCATCGCCATGGTCGATCCCACCAACGTCTTTGCCATGGACGATATCAAATTTATGACCGGCTTTAATATCGAACCGGTCGTCGCCTCCGAAAGCTCGATCATCACCGGCATTGACAAGGCCTACGGCACTTCCAAAGAGGAAGAGCTCGAGCAGGTGATGCAGTCGATGAACGACATGGGCGAAGCCGCCGATGTCGAAGTGCAGGCGGAACAGCAGGAGGTTGAGCTCAAGGAGCTCGAGAAAGCCGCTGACGAAGCGCCTATCGTCAAGCTCGTTAACCTGGTGCTCACCGACGCCGTGAAGCGCGGCGCCAGCGACATTCACATGGAACCCTACGAAAAGGAATTTCGTGTCCGCTTCCGCATTGACGGCGTGCTCCAGCTGATCATGAATCCGCCGCTCAAGCTAAAAGACGCCATTACTTCGCGCCTTAAGATCATGGCCAAGCTCGACATCAGCGAAAAGCGCCTGCCGCAGGACGGCCGCATCATGCTGAAGATGCAGATCGGCGGCAAGAAAAAGCAGCTCGATTTCCGCGTCTCTACCCTGCCCACGCTCTGGGGTGAGAAGATCGTGCTCCGCTTGCTCGACAAAGAAAACCTGCGCCTCGACATGACCAAGCTCGGCTTCGAGCAGGAGTCGCTCGATAAATTTCAGAAAGCCATTCTCAAACCCTACGGCATGGTGCTCGTCACCGGCCCGACCGGGTCCGGCAAGACCAACACTCTTTATTCCTCGATCTCGCAGCTCAACCAGGTCGACACCAACATCATGACCGCCGAAGACCCGGTCGAGTTCCAACTCGGTGGCGTCAATCAGGTTCAAATGAAGGAACAGATCGGCCTCAATTTTGCGACCGCTCTTCGCGCCTTCCTGCGGCAAGATCCCAACATCATTCTGGTCGGCGAAATCCGCGACTTCGAAACCGCGGAAATCGCCATTAAAGCTGCGCTTACCGGCCACCTCGTTTTGTCCACGCTGCACACCAACGGAGCACCCGAAACCATCACCCGTCTCATGAATATGGGCATCGAGCCTTTTCTGGTTGCGACCTCGGTCCACCTGATCTGTGCCCAACGCCTGATTCGCCGCATCTGCAAGGACTGTGCGGAGCCCGTCGAAATGCCGGTCCAGGCCCTGATCGATGAAGGTTTTACGCCCGAAGAGGCCAAGACCGTGCAGATCATGAAGGGCAAAGGTTGCACCACCTGCAATAAGACTGGCTACAAGGGGCGCACCGGTTTGTACGAAGTGATGGAAGTGGACGACGAGATTCGCGAACTGGTTCTGGTGGGCGCTTCCGCTCTCGAACTCAAGAAGAAGGCGATTGAACGCGGCATGATCACTCTGCGCCGCAGCGGCTTGGTCAAGGTTGCGGCAGGTTGGACCACGCTCGAAGAAGTGGCTCGAGAAACGATCCACTAAGAAACGTCGTTCGCCTTCGCCTTTTGCCTTTCGTCTGGCGAACAGCGAATGGCGAACGACGGATTAGCGATAGCGAATTTGCAACAGGAAGTGGCAAACAGAAGGAAGAAAGAAAAACTATGGCTCTCTCATTAAGCGATCTGCTACGCCGCATGCTGGAGATGAACGGCAGCGACCTTCACATCACCACCAACTCCCCGCCGCAAATCCGCGTGCACGGGCATCTGGTGCCGCTTGACCTGCCGCAGTTGACCCCGGCTGAAACCAAGCAGCTGGCCTATAGCGTGATGACCGATTCACAGAAGCATCGCTTTGAAGAAAGCCTCGAACTCGACTTTTCCTTCGGTTTGAAAGGCCTGGCCCGCTTCCGCGCCAACGTTTTCAATCAGCGCGGCGCCACAGCTTGTGTATTCCGTCTCATCCCGTTCGAGATCAAATCCTTCAACCAGCTCGGTCTGCCCGCCGTCGTCAGCAAAATGTGCGACAAGCCGCGCGGGCTGGTGCTCGTGACCGGCCCGACCGGTTCGGGCAAATCCACGACCCTCGCTTCCATGATCGATAAGATCAACACCGAGCGCCACGATCACATCCTCACCATCGAGGACCCGATCGAGTTCGTGCACATGAACAAGAACTGCGTGGTCAACCAGCGCGAATTGCACTCGGACACCAAGAGTTTCACCGACGCGCTGCGCGCTGCTCTTCGTGAAGACCCGGACGTTGTCCTCATCGGCGAAATGCGCGATCTCGAAACTATCGAATCCGCCCTGCGTATTGCGGAAACTGGCCACCTCACCTTCGGCACGTTGCATACCAATTCCGCATCGTCCACCATCAATCGCGTCATCGACGTGTTTCCGGCGCACCAGCAATCGCAGATTCGCGCCCAGCTTTCGCTCGTGCTCGAAGGCATCATGTGTCAAAGCCTGTTGCCCAAGATCGATGGCAAGGGACGCGCTATGTGTATGGAAATTCTCGTGCCCAATGCTGCCGTGCGCAACCTGATCCGCGAAGACAAGATTCACCAGATCTACTCTTCTATGCAGTCCGGTCAGGAAAAATTCGGCATGCAGACTTTTAACCAATCACTTGCCAACGCTTATTTCCAGAAACAGATCACGCTCGAAACGGCGCTGGTCCGCTCCAGCAATCAGGACGAGCTGCAAGAAATGATTGCGCGCGGCGCCATCACTGTGAATCGGGGTGGCGCAGCTCCGCTAGCCAAGGCTGCGGTCCCGGCCAAACGCTGATGTCAAGTTCGTAGCAGGGCATCGCTTCAACGATGCCAAAAGTTCTGTGAATTCAGACGCTCCTTTAGGGGCCGGACACAGAAAACGAAGTTAAGGAGAAGTAACCATGCCGGTTTTTACATTTTCAGGGAAGACCGCTTCGGGCGAAAAAGTTCAGGGAGAGCGCATCGCCGCCAACAAAGACGGATTGGCGCAGCAGCTCCGCAAGGAGCGCATTACGCCAGGCTCCATTCGCCAGAAGGGCAAGGAATTTTCCATGCCCACGTTCGGCAGCAGCAAGATCAAGGTCAAAGAAGTGGCCGTGTTCTTCCGCCAGTTCTCCGTCATGATCGATGCCGGCTTGCCGCTGGTGCAGTGCCTGGAGATTCTCGGCGCCAATCAGGAGAACCCGACCTTTCAGAAAACGCTGCTGGGGGTTCGAACCACGGTCGAAGGCGGCGCGACGCTCGCCAACGCCATGCGCCAATATCCCGTGATCTTCGACGACCTCACCACCAACATGATCGAGGCGGGTGAAACCGGCGGTATTCTCGACATCATCCTCCAACGCCTGGCTATCTATGTCGAAAAGGCCGTCAAGCTACGTGCCGCCGTCAAATCGGCGTTGATCTATCCCGTGGCGGTCGTCTCGCTCGCCGTGGTGATCGTGGGCGCATTGCTCAAGTTTGTCGTGCCCATCTTCGCCAACCTCTTTGTGGGCTTGGGTGTCGCCCTTCCGCTGCCTACCCGCATAGTCATCGGGCTGAGCGCTTTCGTAGGTCACTTCTGGTGGTTCTTTATCGTCGGTGGCATAGGAACATTTTACGGCGTGAAGCAGATCCGCAAGCATCCGCGGGGCGCTTATTACTTCGACAAAGGGCTGCTCAATCTTCCAATCATCGGTATTCTGCTGAAAAAGATCGCAGTCGCGCGCTTCACCCGTACCTTGGGAACGCTGATCACATCGGGCGTTCCAATTCTGGAAGGCCTGGCGATCACCGCCCGTACATCGGGCAACAAAGTACTCGAAGAAGCGCTCATGAGGGTTCGTAAGGCCATCGAAGAAGGCCGCACCATTGTCGATCCGCTGCGGGAATGCGGCGTCTTTCCTAACATGGTGACGCAGATGATCGGCGTCGGCGAAGCCACCGGCGCGATGGATTCCATGTTGCAGAAAATCGCCGACTTCTACGAAGACGAAGTCGACTCCGCCACCAAAGATATGCTGGCCATGCTCGAGCCGGTCATCATCGGCGTTCTCGGCGTCAGCATCGGCGGCATCGTTATTTCCCTGTACATGCCGTTATTCGCCATGATCGGAAAACTGGCGGGATAGAAAAGCAGTCGTTGGTTGTTCGTCGCTAGTCGCTGGCACGGCGGTTTGCGCTGGCGACTGACTGCGAAATCGCCAGCGACCGGTGATGAACCCCGAACGATTAACGACCAACGACCAACGACCAACGACGAACGACCAACGACCGACTTCATGCACTCCATCTCCGATGAGCGAAACTGGCTGACCTGGTTGGTGAAGGTTCGCATCCTGATCCTGATGGTCCTGCTCGCCATCGAGCTTGCCGTCATCCGGCTCACGCCCAGCCCCCTGCCCATCCTTCCGTTTCTCACTGGGATGGTGCTCTGGTTCGCGCTCTCGCTCTTCTTCCTCTTTCTCGTTTCCGTTTGGAGCGAACATCGCCTCCAGGCCATCCTGCAGGTGCTCGCCGATCTCGCCATGGTCACGCTCGTCGTCCATGTCACGGGCGGCATCGACAGCTCGCTGAACTTCCTTTATCCGCTCGTCATCGTGGTCGCCTGCATGCTCCTGCCCCGGGTCTGGGGATACCTGAGCGCTGCCCTTGCTTTCATCCTCTTCGGAAGCATTCTCGAACTCGATTACTATCTCGTCGTTCCCTCATACTCCACCTCGCATCCCAAGCTCAAGGCGCTCCAAGTCGTCATCTTCGTCAACCTGTTCGCCTACTTCGCCATCGCTTACCTCGCCGGGCTGCTCATGAGCAAGCTCCGCCAGGTCGATGTACAACTCAAGGACGCCAGTGGCGCGCTCCGAAATCTTCAGGCGCTCCACGAAAATATCGTGCAGTCGATGAGCGGCGGCGTCATCACTACCGGCCTCGACGGCCGCATCACCCTCGTCAATCGCGCCGCCCAGCAACTGCTGGAGATTTCCGAAGCCGAGTTGCGCGGACGTTCCGTGGCCGATCTCTTTCAGGATCCCTTGCCCCATTTTGGCGGAGCCCGCGCCGATGCCGAGGTACGCTACGTCGCTGTCAATGGCTTCCGCAAGACTTTTCGCGTCCTCGTCTCCGCGCTCAACGTCAGCGCCCGCGGCGACCTCGGCTTTGTTTATTCGTTCGACGATCTCACCGAAATCCGGCGTCTCGAACGCGAAGTGCGCATGCAGGATCGGCTCGCCGCCGTCGGCCGCCTCGCCGCTGCCATCGCCCACGAGATTCGCAATCCTCTCACTTCCATCGCCGGTTCGGTCAGCATGCTGTCCGATGCACCCAGCCTTAGCCCCGAAGAACGCCACCTGTTACAGATTGTGATTCGCGAATCCGATCGCCTCAACAACATCATCACCGACTTCCTGGCGTACTCCCGCGGCAAGCAATATACCTTCGCTCGCGTGAATCTGATTCCACTGCTCGAAGACACCCTCACTTTGCTCGAACACCGCCTCACCGCCGAAAACGCCGGCATCGAACTGCAGCGCAATTTTCCAAAATCGGAAGCGTGGGTGCTCGCTGACGGCGACAAGCTCAAACAAGTATTCTGGAATTTCTGCGAAAACGCCGTCCGCGCCATGAAATCGAAATCAAAGGATAAAGGCGGCATCCTCAACGTCATCCTCGCCGAGCGCGGACCCGATTGGGAGATGAGTTTTTCCGATACCGGCCCGGGCATCAATCCCCAGCAGACAGAAAAGATATTTGAGCCGTTCCAGTCGAACTTTGAAGGTGGAACCGGCCTCGGCCTCGCCATCGTCTACCAGATCGTTCAGGCCCACGATGGCAAAGTCTGGGCGCGCTCCGAACTCGGCAAAGGTACTAGCTTCGTAGTCCGGCTGCGCCGCATGGATTACGCGCATGACGAGCCCGCCGCTCGCATATCCTCAGCCAAATCCGCTCCCGCCGCCGAGGCGTCTCCCGCCGCGCTCGCCGCCAGTGGAGGCCAGCGTGGGTAACATTCTCGTCTGCGACGACGAACGCTCCATCTGCGAACTGCTCGACATCGCCCTGCGCCGCGACGGCCACAAAGTCGAAACTGTCACCGGAGGCGACGCCGCCATGCGCAAAATCGACAGTGCGCTTTTCGACGTGATCGTCACTGACATTAAAATGCCAAATGTCGACGGCGTCGACGTTCTGCGCCACGCGCACCAGATCTCGCCCGAATCCGCCGTCATCCTGATGACCGCTGTCGACGACTACGAAGCCGCCGTCGAAGCGGTTAAAGCCGGAGGCGCGACCGATTACATCCGCAAAAGTCCTGGTCTCGTTGACGAAGTCAAACTGGCCATCGCCCGCTCGCTCACGAAAGTTACGCTAAGCCGCCAGAACTTTGCTCTGCGTCGCGATGCTGCCACGCGCAACTCGCTAGACAATATCGTCGGCGTCAGCTCAGCTGTCGACAAACTCAAGCAGACTATTCGCACCGTCGCCACCACCAGCAGCACCATCCTCGTCTTCGGCGAAAGCGGAACCGGCAAAGAGCTGGTCGCCCGCGCCGTTCACACCTGCTCGCCGCGAGCGGGCGAAGCCTTCGTCTCCGTCAATTGCGGGGCCTTTCCGGAAACACTGCTCGAAAGCGAACTCTTCGGTTACGTCAAAGGCGCTTTCACCGGAGCCAATCAGAATCGCCGCGGCCTGTTCGAAGTCGCCGACCAGGGCACCATCTTTCTCGACGAAATCGGCGAGATGACCATGCCCATGCAAGTCAAGCTGCTGCGCGTGCTGCAGGAGCGCACCGTCCGCCCTGTCGGAGGCACCGCCGAAATTCCTGTCGACGTCCGCGTCATCGCCGCAACCAACCGCGATCTCGATCGCCAGGTCACCGAAGGAACCTTCCGCGAAGACCTCTACTATCGTCTCAACGTAATTCCCATTCGCGTGCCCGGACTGCGCGAACGCCGCGAGGATGTCCCCCTGCTGGCCAATCATTTCCTGAAAAAATATGCTCCCGGAGCCGGCAAAAGCATTCACAGCGTGCAAGCATCCTCGCTCGAAAACCTAACCACCTACGACTGGCCCGGCAATGTCCGCCAACTCGAAAACACAATCGAGCGCGCGGTAGCTCTCGAGACCAGCGCCGAGTTGCGCGTAGAGTTGCCCGCCGAGCGTCCTAAAGCCCGCGCTGCCGCCGCCGGAGCCGATTCCGTCGCCGCCATTACGGTTGGCGCCGGCGCCGTCCTGCCCGAAGGCGTCAACATGGAAAACTACGTAGCCCAGATCGAGCGCAGCCTCCTGCAGTCCGCACTGTCGCAAACCCACGGCGTACAAGTCCGCGCCGCCGACGTCCTCGGAATCTCCTACCGCTCCTTCCGCCACATGATGAAGAAATACGAGCTGTAACTAAGCTGGCAGCCAGCAGCTTTAGTTGTCAGTTACTCACCCACGTTGTCATCTTGAGCGAAATCGAAGGACCCCTACACTACTCTTACGCAACGGCATTCCGGGAATTCCCTTTTCGTGCGTTAGGGCTGAAAGGGTTCGGCACGATAAGTCGGGTAAAAACCAGTCCGCCAGCCATTTTTTCCTGCTTGACGAACGCCTGCTTCCGGCTATACTCAGGCGTCTACTGCAGTTTTCTGAATTCTCGCTTGAGGGGGCGCGAAATTCGGAGGAGGCGGAGTTAGTGTCGCCGCGTATCTCGCTACCTCTCCCCCCTGGAGCACGCGGTTCCCGCCTGCGTTACATCTGGTTTCTCGATAGCACGTTGAACCGCATGATGTGAACGTAAGAACGTAAGCAAGTTGAACTTATAAGACCGAAAGCTGCCATTATCTCGGGAGTAAGGACAACAACTATGTTCCGGTCATCCAAATGGGTTCTGGTCGCGACCTGTGCAGTTTCCCTGTTGGCAGCCCGGCAAGCCGAGGCCAGCCTCGGCTTCCAGCCCATTTCGCAGGATGAACTCAGGATGACCGGCGAGCCCCATGCTCCTGGAGCCCCCGCCATCATCTTGTATCGCCAGGTCGATCGCGACGACAACATTCACACTCCCCACGAAGACCATTACTTTCGTATCAAGATCCTTACCGAAGAAGGGCGGAAACACGCCAACATAGAGATTCCTTTTGTAAAGGAACTCGATAACGTTGCGAACATAAGGGCTCGGACCATCAGGCCGGATGGATCAATCGCCGAGTTTGACGGCAAAGTTTTTGAAAAGGAGTTGGTCAAGGAGAGGGGAGCGAAAGTATTGGCAAAGGTGTTCACGCTTCCGGATGTGGAGGTTGGGTCTATCATCGAGTACTCGTTTACGATTGACTTCGCCGAGCACAAGCTGTTCAGGTCCAATTGGATACTGAGCGACCCGTTATTCACCAAGAAAGCGCAATTTTCGCTGAAGCCCTACGAGGGCACCTACGTGAAATATACCCTGCGCTGGAGCTGGCACGACCTGCCTCCTGGCGCGGTGCCGAAAGAGGGGCCCGACCACATCATACGGATGGAGGCGAGCGATATACCGGCGTTTCAGGCCGAAGACTACATGCCCCCTGCGAACGAGTTGAAGTCGCGGGTGAGTTTTATTTATGAAGAGGGCGTCACCCCCAAAGACCAGGTCGATTTCTGGAAACAGGTCGGGAAGAAGCGAAACGACGAATTGGAAAGTTTCATCGGAAAGCGGAAAGCCATGGAGCAGGCCGTCGCTGGAATCGTCTCCCAGAACGACCCGCAGGACGTGAAACTGCGAAAGATCTACGACCACGTGCAGCAGATTCGAAACAAATCGTACGAGCTGCGCAAAACCGAACAGGAATTAAAGCGGGAAAAAGAAAAGCCCGTAGAAAACGTCGAGGAGGTTTGGAAGCGAGGTTATGGGAGTGGCGTCCAGCTGACATGGTTGTTCCTTGGCCTTGCGCGAGCTGCGGGGTTTGAAGCTTATGGGTGCTGGGTTTCGAGTCGCCGGGAATATTTCTTTACTCCCACTACCGCGGAAAGCGCGAAATTGAACGCCAACGTTGTGCTCGTCAAGCTCAACGGCAAAGATCTTTATTTGGATCCGGGAGGACCCTTCACCCCGTTTGGCTTGCTGGAATGGTCGGAAACCGGGGTGCCTGGACTGCGGCTGGATAGCGACGGAGGGACTTGGATTCGGACCACGCTCCCGGAACCCTCGGAATCGCAGATCGAGCACGTTGCCAAGCTGAAGCTCTCCGACACCGGCGACCTGGAAGGGAAGCTAACCCTGACTTACACCGGCCTGGAAGCGATGTACCACCGCTTGGAAGAAAGACACGCAGACGACGTGGCGCGCAAAAAGTTCCTGGAAGAGCGGGTGACATCTCAGATCGGGGTGCCGGCCGAGGCCGCGCTGATCAACCAACCGGACTGGGCTAGTTCAGAAACGCCTCTGGTCGCGGAATTCAACCTGAAAATTCCGGGTTGGACCGCGAATGCCGGCAGGAAGGTGCTAATCCCCGCCGCTATCTTTACCGTTGGAGAGAAGAAGGTGTTCGAACATGCCAACCTCGTTCATCCAATTTATTACGAGTATCCGCACGAGAAGGTGGATGACATAACCATCGAGATTCCCCCAGGCTGGCAGGTAAACAGCGTGCCCCCTCTCCAGGATCACGATGGCAAGATCATCACTTACACCTTAAAGGTTGAACAGAGCCCAGGAACACTGCGGCTGACGAGGAAATTGTCGATCGACGTTTTGTTGCTCGATCAAAAATACTACGCTGCCTTGCGGAGCTTCTACGAGAATGTCAGGACAAGTGATGGGGTGCAGATTGTCGCGGTCCCAGGAGAGATTCATGCCAGTAACTAAGCGACTTACTACAAGGCGGACGTTGCCGCTTTTATTCTGCGTCATTATCTGTATCGCAGCCCGCCAGGCTAAGGCCGGTCTTGGTTTCCAGCTGATTTCGCAGGATGAGCTCAAGATGACCAGCGAGCCGCAGGCCCCGGGGTCTCCCGCCATCATTCTGTTTCGACAGGTCGACCGCGATGACAACATTCATACTCCCCACGAAGATAATTACTTTCGCGTCAAAATACTGACCGAAGAAGGCCGCAAGCACGCCGATATCGAAATCCCCTTCCTCAAGGAAAATGAGAATATAACGGGCATCAAGGCTCGAACTATCCGGCCGGATGGATCGGTCGCCAACTTTGACGGCAAGGTTTTCGAAAAGTATCTGGCCAAGGGAAAGTTCGAGGGCAGGCAATTGAAGGTCCTGGCGAAAACTTTCACTCTGCCCGACGTCCAGGTGGGCAGCATCATCGAATATTTCTACACCATCGATTATGGCGAATACCAGATCTTCAACTCGAATTGGGTTCTGAGCGATGAGCTATTCACCAAAAAGGCGCTATTTACGCTGAAGCCCTTCAACGACAGCTACTATGGAACCTACTCGCTGCGCTGGAGTTGGAACAATCTGCCCGTTGGCGCCGTTCCTCCGAAGGAGGGACCCGACCACATCGTTCGCATGGAAGCGACCAACATACCGGCGTTCCAGACTGAAGACTTCATGCCCCCGGAGAACGAACTGAAGTCGCACGTTGATTTTATCTATGAAGAGGGTTTCTCCGAGAAAGACCAGGCCGGCTACTGGAAGCGTTTGGGAAAGCAACGCAACGGGCAATTGGAAGGCTTTGTAGGCAAGCGCAAGGCGATGGAAGAAGCGGTCAGCCAAATCGTCGCGCCCAGCGACTCGGCCGAAGTTAAGCTGCACAAGATCTATGACCGCGTGCAGCAACTCCGCAACACATCCTTTGAAGTCGAAAAGACCGAGCAGGAACAGAAGCGCGCCAAGGAAAAAACGGTCGAAAATGTAAACGTAGAGGACATCTGGAAACGCGGCTACGGCAACGGAGTTCAGCTAACCTGGCTATTCCTAGGTTTAGCTCGAGCCGCGGGTTTCGAAGCGTATGGGTGTTGGGTCTCCGGACGCAGCCAATACTTCTTCACTCCAGTTACGATGCAAGGTTCGAAGTTGGACTCTAATGTCGTGCTCGTCAAACTCAACGGTAAAGACGTCTATTTCGATCCCGGAGCGGCCTTCACCCCGTTTGGCATGCTGACTTGGTCGGAAACCGGCGTCGTGGGCCTGCGGCTCGACAAGGATGGCGGAACCTGGATTCAAACCACACTCCCGCAAGCGTCGGAATCGCGCATCGAACGCGTCGGCAAATTGAAACTTTCTGACACCGGCGATCTCGAAGGCAAGCTCTCCATCACCTACGTTGGCCTGGAAGCTATGTACCGGCGTCTCGAGGAACGCCACGCGGACGAAGCGGCGCGCAAGAAATATTTGGAAGATGGGTTGAAGGAGCAAATCGAAGCCGGAACAGAAGTGGATTTGACGAATAAACCCGATTGGACCAGTTCAGAGACGCCGCTGGTCGCGGAGTTTGACCTGAAGATTCCCGGCTGGGCTTCGAACGCCGGCAGGCGCGTGATGATTCCCGCCGCCGTTTTTACCGCCGGAGAGAAAGGTGTCTTCGAGCACGCCAAGCGGGTATACGCGATCTATTTCGAGTATCCCCATCTAAAGGCGGATGACCTGACCATCGAGCTTCCGGCGGGTTGGCAGGTGAGCAGTGTGCCGCCGCCGCAGAATCAGGATGGCCATGTCATTCTCTATACTCTGAAAGTTGACCAGAGCCCGGGCACGGTGCGCCTGACGAGGAAATTCACTGTAGATTTCATGATGCTGGAACCAAAGTACTACACCGCGCTACGCAACTTCTTCCAGACAGTAAGAACCGGCGATGGGGAGCAGATAGTCCTGCAACCGGGGGAGATCCATGCGAGTAACTAATCACCTAACTAACCGAGTCACCGAACTAACCATGCGAGTAACTAACCACTGGCCATTGGCGGGTTTCTTGCTAATTGCGCTGTCGATTACAGTCCTCGTGCCGCGGGCCGCCGCTAGCGCAGATGCTCCCCAATGGATGCACGCGCTCGTCGGTGTCACCTTGCCTCCCTATGATGACAAGACCGACGCAGTGTTGCTCTATTCCGACATCAACGTGACCGTGCTGTCAGCGGATAAGATCCGGAAGCACGTGCGCGAGGCCTATAAGATTCTGCGGCCAGAAGGACGCGGGCGGGGAACAGTGTCTGTCGATTTCGGCCCAAGCAAGAAAATCAGGAGTCTGCATGGCTGGTGCATTCCGGCGCAGGGCAAGGATTACGAGGTTAAAGATAAGGACGCAATCGACGTGGCGCCATCGGCCGACGGCGGCGAATTGATCGACGATTTAAAGTTCAGGGTGCTGCGCATTCCAGCGCCCGACGTCGGAAACATTGTGGGCTACGAGTATGAAGTGGAGGAGCAGCCTTTCTGGCTCCAGGATACTTGGCGCCTCCAGGGAATCGATCCCGTGCGCGAAAGCCATTTTTCGCTGCAACTTCCTCCCGGATGGGTTTTTAAGGCTTCCTGGCTTTCGCACCCCGAGGTGAAGCCTGACGAAGCGAGCGGCAACGTTTTGCAATGGGCTGTCGGCGACATCAAAGGGATTCGGCGTGAGCCCGAAATGCCGCCCTTGGAGGGTGTGGCCGCCCAGATGATCGTGTCATTCTTTCCTTCGGGAGGAACCGCGAAGAGCAACGAGTTCGTCAGCTGGGAAGGCATGGGGCATTGGCAAGAAGTCTTATACCAGGGACGCATGGATGCTTCCGATCCGATCAAACAAAAGGTAAACGTTTTGGTTGGTGGGCAGAGCGGCCAGCTCCAAAAAATGCAAGCCATCGCTGCTTTCGTGCAACACGACATTCGCTATGTCGCGATCGAGCTCGGCATCGGCGGATGGCAGCCTCACGCCGCCTCCGACGTTTTCTCCCACCGCTATGGAGATTGCAAAGACAAAGCGACTCTGATGCGCACCATGCTGAGAGAAATCGGCGTGGAATCCTACCAGGTAGTGATCAACACGGAGCGGGGCTCGGTAACGCAGGACTCGCCGGCGCACAGCGCCTTCAACCACGTAATTCTAGCCATCAAGTTGCCCGACGAAGTGGCGAAGGATCCTTCGTTGATAGCGGTGATACCGCATCCCAAACTCGGCAAAGTCTTGTTTTTTGACCCCACCAATGACATAACACCTTTCGGTCAGATTGGCGGATACCTGCAAGCCAATTACGGTCTACTGGTAATGCCCGAAGGCGGCGAACTAGTCGAGTTGCCGCAACAACCATCGGCAATGAACAGCATCCAGCGCGTGGGCACGCTGACGCTTGACGCCACCGGAGTTCTGAAAGGCGATGTCAAGGAAGTGCGGCTGGGAGATCGCGCAGCATCGGAACGCTACCGATTGCGCACAGTGACCAAGAACGAAGATCGCATCAAGCCGATCGAAGGCCTTCTCGGCGGATCCCTCTCGAACTTTCAAATCGCACGAGCCAGCCTGGTTAATCTCGACAGGTCCGATCAACCCTTCGGTTTCAACTACACCTTCCAGTCCAGCAACTACGCCAGAAGTGCAGGGAATCTCTTGCTGGTCCGCCCGCGAGTGCTGGGCAACAAATCGTCCGGAATACTCGAAACCAAGGAGCCGCGGAAATTTCCGCTTGAATTTGACGGCCCATCGCGCGACACCGACACTTTTGATATCGCGCTGCCACCGGGCTATGAAGTGGATGAACTGCCCCCGCCAATGGATGTCGAATACAGCTTTGGCAGTTATCACAGCAAAACCGAAGCCAGCGGAAACGTCATCCACTACACGCGCTGTTTGGAAATCAAAGAGTTAAGCGTTCCCGTCAGCAAAATGGACGAACTGAAAAAGTTCTACCGCATGATCGCATCCGACGAGCGCAACACGGCTGTCCTGAAACCGGCGGGAGCTGCGAAGTAGCAGTATTCGAGAAATAGCGGTCCGAGCGAAGTAGCAGCTCGTTGAGAAAGTCTGAACTCCGCCAGAGAGAAAAAATGAAGATTGGTCGGGGCGCGCGGATTTGAACCGCGGACCCCCTGCGCCCAAGGCCCAATTTGGCGGACCCGGCCGTTCTCTGTAGGCTCAGATAGTTAGAGCTGAGTTTCCAACGCGGAGGATAGTATCACATCGGGTCAAAGCGGAGCGCGGATAGAGCGCGCATGTGAGGGCCCAGGAGTGGCTAGAATTACACAAGAAAGGCCCCCGACATGCCGATTATCCAGCCGCCCGCCGTCAGCAAGCAACTACGGGACGAAATACACAAGGCCGAGCTGATGCACGACTTCATTTCAGCCACAATTCCTGACAAATTTATCGGGGACACCGACCAAAAACTGCTCGTGGTAGCAATCTTCTCGCTTATAGCAGAACACCACGGCGCAATTCTTTATCTTCTCAAAGCCGGTCGGTTCGATGGGAGTGCCCTTGCCCTTGTACGGCCGCTGATAGACGGCGCGTATCGTGCTCACTGGATTTATTCTTGTGCGAAGCCGGATATTGTCGCGCGCATCAAGAACGGCGAGAACGTCTATCCGGGGTTGATTAATATGGCCACCGAGATTGAAAAGAAGATTGATGCCGACGGGATGTTTGCCTCCATTGCCCCTTATATCAATGCGCTACACGGCTACACGCACGGTGGATTGGAACAACTTGGTCGCAGATTTGACGCAACCGGAACCGCCGTTAAACCGAACTACGATGATGGTGAAAAGCTGGAGGCCGTTAAATCGACGACGGCGCATTTGACTGCATTGGCAATTGCGTGGTGTCAGATTGTCTCAGCCGAACCACCCGACAAGGAACCGTTATCCAAGAAAATCAGCGACCACTACGTGGCGGAGTATCCTATGCCTCCAAAACCCTAACCCCGCTCAGAATCCGGCTTCCTCAAGAGTTCCCGACCGCGCTCAGTGATGCCCAGTGAAGAGTATGAGCATTCTCCTCAGTGTCGCAACCCCGTATTGTGCAACGCAGGTCTCCGACATGCAAGTGACTGCCTTCGCTGACGGGCAGCCACTTTCTCAAAAGCAGCGAAAGTCGATTGTGTATTCGGGGAACAACGTGCGCTGTCTTGTGGGCTGGACCGGCCTTGCGATAATTGACAGCCACAACACGGGCGATTGGTTGCACGGGCAATTGGACGCCATCATCGCAGACGACCCAACGTTTCCGATTTTCATGGAGGCACTAGCGAATTCTGCGACTCTGCACTTCGCAACACTCAAGGTTAAGGACAAGCGATGCGAATTTAATATCGTCGGCTGGTTTCGTGTTCCGTCGGGTCAGTACGCCGCTTTCTCCGCGATAATCTTCAATTACGACAGCCATCTATGGGAACTATCCGCGGGCCATGGGGCGATGTTCCGCTCCGCTGTCCGTGCGCAGACGTGCCCTTCCAAGCGCGCCTGTATGTATTCCGTTTCAGGTTACGAGGCAGCGGTAAGGGAGATGCCGCTCTATTTTCGCGGGCTGCGTGGCTTGTTAAAACGTCGAGTGAGTGCGGATGTCATCAGCGGAGCATGTAGGCAAATCGCAGCCAAAATTGCGGCGAGGCAGGCTGAGAGAAAAGCAGCTAATCCGAAATTCACAAAGACCGTTGGGGACAGTCAACTGACCGTAGAACTGGACATCAGTGGTTCCGTCAATACGTTTTCATCCAAGGACGGCATCGTCACGCATGGCCTTCCGGCTGACATTGTCCACTCCATCATCACCACCAACGACATGCAAGTGGACCGAACCGTTGACGCGGACGGAACGATTCGACTGCACATCAAGGGTTGGATAAAGGTGAACAGGCCAAATATAGTGATGGCTGTCCCAAGCGTCCCCGGCGCGTGAGCTGGGCAACCCGCGAAGAAAGTGGTTCACCCGCAGCTAAATACAAACTTCTCATCCCGCCCATTCTCCCCGGAACCGCTTAACAATTTTATGAGGTTGACCGGAGCTTTGGACGGTATGGTCAGCTTTATTTCGGTGTTCGGCAACCATCGGGGCACGCCAAAATTTATTGAAGTGTTCTTGAATACAAAACTATTCTCTGGATTCGGCAGTTTGTCAGCCCGACTATGCGTGTACCCGAAAGAGGCGCTGGACAGTTCCGCACTCCCATCTCCCACCGGGCCATCGAAGAGAAGAGCGTACCACGGTTCCATGATTTCAACGTCCGTCTTGAAAGTGAAGACCGTCTGATATTGTGCCCCGTTCGTGGGGATCGGATGAGAAATGCAAATCGTTACGGTTGGTGTTGGTGGCGGGGGCGGCCCGAAATTGTTGACGGTCGGGTTGTTCACGATGCCCCCGCCGATAGCAATTCCGTTCGGCGCACTTACTTGGACTCGCGGTGCCGATGGCTTAGTATCGTCCTGACCATCGCCCCCTTTTGGCTTGCCCTTCTTGCGAGGTGTGGCCGGTTCTTTCGTTGGTGAAGTATCGGGCATCGTAGCGGCCGGTGTTTGCGATAGTGGTACCTGCTGGACTACCGCTTCGGGCGCGGGCTTCTCAAGGCCAAGTTCCCGGCGAACTTCGGGGAAAAGAAGTCCCACAACAATAGCGAGCACCGCAACCGCCACACCGGCAGCCGCCAATTTGTCGTTTCTACTCCAGGGTGTTCGTTTCTTCATCCCGTCTAATTTTACTCTGCCCGGCCACGGGGATAGAGCGCAGACACGCCTATTCGGCGTATGTGATTTTCGGGCGGGGCTGACCGGGTGCGAAGAGTCTGCCTACCTCAATCTCGAAAATGGTTTTTGTATTCCCCCACCGTTGATAGTCAATTCGGAAAGTCGTCCCATTCGTCTGCAACACAGCCTCGCAAGCACCTTGCTTACCGGGTCGGTTGTTCCAACCTCGCAGTAGTTTTTCGCCGGATACCGGCGGCTCAATGTGGCCTTCGAGGATTTTCATCTCATCGTTAAACATGGTTCGGCAGCCTCCATTCTCAGGGTAACCCGGTTCCGCCCGTTGTCAAACGAGCGCGCCGTCAGAGTATCTCGGAAGCCAGTTTTGCGAAGGTGCGGTTTGCTGGCCTGGACCTTGAGCCGGGATGGCCCAACTGCCGTTCGGTCCCCACATTCGATACAGTGCCGAAGCCGCCTCGTGGATTGCCGAACACCGAAAATTGTGGTGTCTGGTCACCGTTTGCTCTCTAGCGCCCGGTGCGCATCGTGCTTATCGTGTAGTTCTCGCAGTTCATTTTTGCTTGTCCCGCCAACGCTTTCTCTCCATGCGATGCGCTTCACGGCACGATGGCGTGTGGTAAGTCTGCTTCAGAATCTTCGGGACGAAGGGAACCTCACATTTCGGACACACGCGCAACTGACTCACAAGCATCGTTGCGAATGCGGCAGTCTTCCAATCGGGACAGTAAACACCGGGGAGGAAACGCTGTTCTCTATCCGAGCACCACATAACTAAGCGGGCGTTCTGCATCAAACGGTTTAACAGCATCGAATAGACCCCTCGCACGCCCACTGCCCATCTCGGCTCTTTGGCTGATGATGGGAAGGACCATTCTGTGCGGACGCCCTTCATGGGTAATTCAAGCAACGGCCTCACACTTTTGAAACTCCGTTGGAAAACTAATTCGTCCTTCGATTCGTATGCAAATTTCAAACCCGCTGCGCCATTGAAGATGGAGATGTCCTCCGGCCGGGGAAATATCTCTCGCAATCTCTTCTTAATCACTCCAGGCGTTATAACGCGGACAATTGCCGATTTCTCAGTATGAGGACCGGGGTAAAACGTTACCCATCCGTGGGCTTCCTCGCGTGTTCCATCCACCAATACCGGAAGCGTTACGGTCTGTGTAGGGTTACGGGACATCGACAATACCGTAACAGATAATAGACATCATATCAAGCGGTGTTTGTTAACCGCTGGAGGGGTTGGTTAATGAAAACACAGCGAAGCGCACCGGATAGGCTGCACTCGGTTGAAAGCGCGGCGGAGTTTTTGGGGTTTGTGTCCCTATCCACAATCCGGTCATGGCTCACACAACGCCGGTTAACGCGAATCAAGGTTGGACGGCTTACCCGAGTTCGCGAGAGTGAGCTACTGGCACTCATTCAGCCTGAGCAGAAAGGACCAAACCGATGATGCAACAGCATGTCAGTCAAGTAACAGACAGCACCAACACAGCGCATGACATCTTCGCTTTCATTGACCCGCGCACGAAGCGGGCGTTTCACGTGGGGTGCCATCGCTCCCCGGACCACGACTTAGCGTGCCAAGCGCGGGACCCGCAACAACCGGCACTCCCCGAGGCAGTCGAGGCCCGATGCGCAGAGCTGGGCTACCGACATAGTGTTGTGATTTTGCAGACCGTGGAATCCGCACCGCTGTTCGCTTGGGTGAAGTGGAGTTTGCGATTCCGCCGTGACCTCTTAGCGACCGACTGGAAAAAATTCACCAGCGAAACGGGGTTGCTGGTTAATTCCCTTCGTTTACGACGCGCCTTTGGCCAAGACGTTCTTTCGGATGCCCGGCTCCAGGAAGAGTTCCTCGCGTTCCACAGCGAAAACTCCAAGCTGTTCGAGTCGCTACTTCGTGGTGCTCGTAGCCTGAAAGAAAGCGGACGCAAGCTCTTTGGCATCGCGGCCATTCTGGAAGAAATTCGGTGGTATGGCACCGACACAAACAAAACGGACGAATTCAAAATCAACGACCATCACGGCCCGTTCTATGCCCGGCTGTTGCAGATGACGGACCCCACGCTGTGCGGATTGTTTGCTATGCGGGACTCTGTAGCCGATGACTTGGCGCTTCCTGATGGGCGCGCTTGGCAGGATTTTGCCAGAGAACACGCGGCGGAACTTCGCTACCTTGAGACGCCGGACCTGGACGATGACAACGGGGATTGGTCGTATTAGATGAATAACTCCCTGTTTTCCGGCGTTCACGAAGTCAGGCTACTCCGTCCGAATGGCGTTAGCGTCGGACACTTCGACTCTTGGGATGCGGCGCTCCGCGCGGTGGAGCTTGAGCCGTCGCAATTCAAAGGTTGTTACTACACTCTGAATCCCGTCAAACTACCCGACGGAATTCCGCTCAACCCCTCTTCGTTGAATCCAGCACGAACGGCGGCCGGTGATTCTGACATCGAACGGCGAATCTCTCTGTTGATTGACCTGGACCCACCACGGCCAGCGGGCACCAACTCCACCGAAGCTGAAAAGCAGCCTGCTCGTGAACAAACTGAGCGTGTCATTGCGTGGCTGACCTCGCAAGGATGGCCGGTGCCACTTTTAGCTGACAGCGGCAACGGCATCCACATTCTTTACCGGATTGACTTACCGAACGATGAACCGGCCACTGTTCTTGTTAAGGGTGTGCTTGCCCGGCTGCATCAGTTGTTTCCGATGGTGGACGCGGGGAACTTTAATGCCTCGCGCATTTCCAAGCTGTACGGCAGTTGGGCGCGAAAAGGGCAGCACACCGAAGAGAGGCCGTGGCGTCGTTCTTGCATCGTCAGCCATGGAAGCAACACGGTTGTAACTGAGCAGCAACTACGTGCCTTGGTTCCCGCGCCCGTCGTTAGCGTCCAGCTAAGAGCGGATGACATTAAGCTCGCTGGGTTGGTTGGCTTCCTCGATTACTACAGCATCGTGGTGCGCTCAGAACCGCGCGAGGTATCGGGAGGATGGCAGGTTGAGATTGAATGCCCCTGGGCCGATGAGCACTCCGATGAGAACCGGCGTGACACGGTAGTTAGCTTCGTGGCTGGCCGGGGCTATGGTTTCAATTGCTTCCACTCACATTGCCGCGACCGACATTGGCGCGAGCTGCGCAAAGAAGTTGAGCGACGCAATCCCGGACTCGCTCCATACTTCGGGAAACTCCCACCGATTACGCACAGCGACATCGCGCGTTCATTCATAGAGGCCCATGAGGGCTTCGTGCGCGTTTACGACATGGATAACGCTACCGCCGTCTGGATGCCGGGTAAACGCTGGACGCTGAGTGACCCCGGAGATGTTCTCTTGCGGTTGGCGATACGGCGGTACCTTGACGAGCTGTTCGAACGCTACCCCGCACCGGAACAAGGAAGGTCTGACCCGCGCCGTGCGCTGAAGCAAGCCGCATTTGTCAGTGGAGTGTTGGCAGAAGTCAAGCCTTGGCTGCCTCCAAAATCAAGCCGTGACTTTGACATTGACCCGGCGTTGTTGCCATTGCCGAATGGGAAGGTTGCAGACCTTCGACGGGGTTTCATCCGCGAAATGCAGCGCGAGGATTGCCAGAGTAAGCGCCTGACCATCACCCCGGCCGACGTTGCAACGCCCAGGTGGGACCGGTTCCTCCTGGAGATTGCTTGCAGTGATGAAGAGTTAGCGGCTTTCATCGTGCGATTGTTCGCGCTGGCAATCACCGGTTTGTCGCTCCATCACCTTATCTTTTTCTACGGCCGTGGCAGGAACGGCAAAGGCGTAAGTCTGCGATTGCTGGAGCGTGTCTTAGGTCAAGGAATGTTCGCCGTGGTGATGAAGCCCAACGATGTCGAATTCCCAGGCTCGGAGAACGGGAACAAGCGACTCATGGGCGCACTTCAGGGGATGCGGATGGCCTACACCGGAGAAACGGTTGGCGGAAACCTAAATTGGACTCTCTGCAAAAGTCTGACAGGCGGTGACTCGCTCCGAGGTGCAAAGCTTTATCAAGACGAAGCCGGTTTTATACCATCGCATACGCTTTTCTTGCTCACCAATGACCGACCGAAGCTGCCTCCGACGGCTGCCTTTAAAGGTCGCTTAATCTTCGTACCTTTTGACGCCGATTTCACTGACTCCAAGGACATGACTTTGGAAGAGGACTTGAGGCGGGAAACACCTGGGATTCTGTGGAAGCTAATCCAGATTGCGCCGTTTGTGTTTGAGCATGGCGTTGCGCCGCCGTCATCGGTGCTGGATGCAACCGCCGACTTGATGGATGAGAACGATGTAGCGCGGCCGTTCATTGAACAGTGTCTTGTGGAAGATGCTGAGGCCCTTACACCAACCACGGAAATGCGTATGGCAATAGAGAAATGGCTAGTTGTTGGCGCGATGATGCTGGGTGACTCGCGCGTCAACGCCATCATGGAAGGCATCAAGGCGCGTTGGGGCACCGGGCGCAGGCGGCTAAAGGGTGACAAGCATCAGACGCGGGGTTTTGTCGGCGTTCGCGTCGTTACATCGTAAGACTGAGACAGTTGAGACAGTCTCAAAGCATTGTTTGGGTTATGTTTTGGAAGTAATAGTAGGCACTGTAGTTAGACGATAAACAATGAAAGGCTCTGAGCAGGAATCTGAACAAGTGATGGATTGACGGGCTTTTCTAAAGAGCAAGATTTTCGTACGCTCTGTGGATGAGCGAGAACGAATGGACAAAGATTTTGGGGTGGCCGGGATACCGAGTGTATCGCAGCGAGGTGAATGAAGGAGCTAAGACACTGCGACTGTGGGTGCGACGTAAGAGAGGGAATCGCAAACTGGAGTGTTCCGGGTGCGGTCGGAGAATCAGTGAAGTAGCCGAGGTCTACGAACGCGAGGTACGGGATCTGCCCTGGTCGGAGTACCGCACGACGGTGGTGATTGAGCTGTATCGGGTGCGCTGTC
>DATBYM010000021.1:0-91357 GCA_036513715.1 Terriglobales bacterium | reverse complement strand
CCGGATCACAAACCGCATTCGTTCGTCCATCACAGAACTCTCCTTCCATGGCATCTCCTCTCCGCCCCCTTCGGGCCGAAAAGTGTAACCCATGTCTCCGGAACGTTCTGTTACCTATGTCTCGGAACGGACACTGACCTACCCTGCGCAAGCGAAGTGGCTCCCACACCTCCAGCCGCAGTATCGAGCTTCTGATTCATCTTCTCTCCTAACTTCGCTCCTCTGAAATGCTAAGATTTCGGGAATGCCACTGCGCAGCAAGCTGAAGAAAGCAACGCACGCTCCGGTAAAGCATGCGCCGGGAAAAGTTCGCGGGCACAAGGCCGAGCTGCGCGCCGCGTCGGAGTTGGTCATCATCACTGGCATGAGCGGATCAGGGAAAGCTTCCGCCCTGAAGGCCTTCGAAGATCTAGGCTATTACTGCGTCGACAATCTGCCGGTGGAATTGATTCCGCGTTTCGCCGAACTGGCATTGCAATCAGGAGAGATTCCGCGCACCGCTCTGGTGGTCGATGTGCGCGAGGGATCGCAACTGGAGAAGTTGCCCGCAATCCTGAAGTCGGTGAAGCATACGATTCCGACGAAGGTAATTTATCTGGAAGCGAGCGACGCCGCATTGCTGCGGCGGTTTAGCGAGACCCGCCGGCCGCATCCGCTGGGAACGGGTACGACGGTACGCGCATCGCTGGGCGCTGAACGCCGCCATCTCAAGGCGATTCGCGCGCTCGCTGACCTGGTCATTGACACTTCGAAATTCAATGTCCATGAACTGCGCACCCACTTGACCGACCGCTTCAAGCAGCACTCCGGTAGCCAGCAGACGATCCTCGTATCCTGCGTGAGTTTCGGTTATAAGCACGGCTTGCCGGACGATGCCGATCTCGTATTCGATGTTCGCTTTCTGCCCAATCCACATTTTGTGCCGGAATTTCGCGCGCTGACCGGACGGCATCCGCGCGTGGCCAAGTACATCCGTTCATTTCCGCAGACGCAGGAGTTCATCAACCGCATCTCTGCATTGCTGGTTTATCTGTTGCCTCACTATATTCGCGAGGGCAAGAGCTACCTCACGATCAGCTTCGGATGTACGGGGGGACAGCATCGCTCGGTGATGATTGCCGAAGAAGTAAACAAACGTCTGCGGAAAGCGGGATATAAAGTGAAGGTCGTGCATCGAGACAGCCCGAGGTAAAGCGGACTCCGTCTCAGTTTCGTCGCGCGTGGGGGCCAGGGGCCGGCGCTACGCGGCAGTAACTCGCATCACTGTGGCAAGCATGTAGAATTGGGCTTTACAAGCATGGCAACCTCCACAGTGGCGGGCGCGAAGAGCGAAGGAACCCCGGCAAGGCCCCGTCCACCCCGTCCCATCGCACGCCTGCTGCGCTATGTTCTGCCTTACTGGTGGCCGCTTCTGGCCTCGGTGACACTGATGGCGCTGGTAGGCTTGCTCGATGCAGGGCGCGTTCTGCTCATTGGCCCGATATTCGACCGCGTGTTGAATCCGGCATCGCAAAACAGAAGCATGCAATTGTTCCGACTGCCGGGCACGGGCCGTTTTCTCGACCTTCAGCAATTGATTCCGTCACACTTTCAAAATCCCTGGACAGTGGTCGCCTTCGCGCTGGTGGCCGCGACGGTATTGAAAGGGATCTTCGACTATGCCGGAACTTACCTTGTAAACTACGCCGGATTTGGCATGATCACGGATCTGCGGGATGACTTGTATAACGCGATCTTGCGAAGTTCGGCGGCGTTTTTCACGAAACACACCACGGGCACGCTGCTCTCAACCATCGTCAGCGATATTGAGAAGGTGCAGTTCGCGATGTCGAGCGTGCTAGCCGAATTCCTCCAGCAGTTTTTTACATTCCTATTTACCGCGGCGGTCGTTTTCCTGTTGGGCGGAAAGCTGGCCTGGGTGCTCTTGCTGTTCGTGCCCGTGATTGTGTACTCGTCGAAAAAAATCGGCCGGCAGGTGCGCACGACGACTCGGGGCGGGCAGGACAAGCTGGCTGAGATCCAGAACATTCTGCACGAGACAATTACGGGCAATCGGATCGTGAAAGCGTTCGGTATGGAGAACTGGGAGATGGAGCGCTTCCGCGCCGCCGCGCGACGGCTGTTCCGTGCGAATCTTCGGTTGGTGGCCGCTTTCGCGATCAGTTCTCCGCTGATGGATATTCTCGGCTCGGTCGCGATTGCCCTCCTGCTTCTGATGGGCCGGAATCAAATTAACCATCACATCTTCACGGCAGGAACATTTCTGGCGTTTATTGTGGCCGTCTTCAAGCTGTACGATCCGGTGCGAAAGTTCGCGCAGTTTAACAATAACTTTCAGCAGGCCGTGGGATCTTCGTCGGAAATCTTTCGCTTCATGGACATGGAAGATGAAGTTCGGCAGAAGCCCGGCGCGAAACGGATGGGGAAGTTTGGGCGGGCGATCCGATTTGAGGACGTTTCTTTTTCCTACGAGAATGCTGAAGATTCTCCCGTCGTGCTGCACAACATTGATCTGGAAGTGAAGGCAGGCGAGGTATTGGCGGTGGTGGGATCGAGCGGCGCGGGTAAGAGCACGCTGGTGCACCTGATTCCACGATTCTTTGACGCGAGCGGCGGACGGATTCTGATTGACGACAACGATGTGCGCGAAGTGACGCTCGATTCTCTGCGCTCGCAGATCGGAATCGTGACGCAGGACACTGTTTTGTTCAACGATACGGTGAGGAACAACATCGCCTACGGCCAACCCCATGTATCACAGAAGAAAGTGGAAGAAGCGGCGCGGGCGGCGCGGGCGCACGATTTTATTCGCGGGCTTCCGGAGGGATACGGCACGATGATTGGCGAGCGCGGCGTGCGGCTTTCCGGCGGAGAGCGGCAGCGCATCGCGATTGCGCGTGCGATTCTGAAAAACGCGCCGATTCTGATTCTGGATGAGGCGACGTCGGCGCTGGACAGCGAGTCGGAGTCATTGGTGCAATCGGCCCTGCAAAATCTGATGACTGGGCGTACTGTGTTTGTAATCGCTCATCGACTCTCGACGGTGCGTCGGGCCGATCGCATCGTCGTCCTCGAAAATGGAACGATCAGCGACATCGGCGCACACGAAGAGCTGATGCAAAAGTTGGGCACGTATCGGCGGCTGTACGAATTGCAATTTGCGGAAGTGTGAAAAGGTTTCAACTTTCAAGGTTTCAGAGCTGCAAGGCGCAAAACGCGCAATGGCTGTGGAGCGCCGCGATCTCTGACGTCTTACCTTGAAACTCTGAAACTTGCAATCTGGAATTTATGCCACTTCGCTCCATGACAGGATTCGCGCAGATCAGAGGGCAGGTCAACGCACAGCTCGCGTTTGCGCTATCGCTGAAATCGGTGAATCATCGTTTCCTCGACCTTCACTTCCGGCTGCCGTCCGATACTGATGCCTTGGAAATGAAACTGCGCCGGATGCTCAAGGAGAAAATGGCGCGCGGGCACGTGGAAGTGATTCTGAATCTGGACCGCTCGGGCACGAACGGTGTCGCGCTCAACCGGCAACTGATTGGTAGCTACGTGCAGGCGTTTCGCGCGGCGGCCGATGAGTTCGCAGTTGAAGGCCAGCCCGATCTGAATGTGGTTCTGAGAATGCCGGGTGCTATGGATGCGGGCGCTGAGAAGTCCGAAGGCGAACTGGAAGCCGCGGTGATGGAGAGAGTGGAAGAAGCGCTCTCGCGGCTGAATGAAATGCGCGAACAGGAAGGCCGCAGCATCAGCACAGAATTGCGCTCCCGCATGGCGAATCTGGAAAAAGCGGCAGCGGGAGTCGACGCACATCGCGGCACCATTCTGCGCAGCTACTCGGAGCGGTTGCAGGCGCGCGTGGCGGAACTCTTTGGCGCGCAGGTAGATAAAGAGCGGATATTGCAGGAGGTCGCGGTGCTCGTCGATCGCAGCGATATCCAGGAAGAACTGGTCCGGCTGAATGCGCACGTCAAACATTTTCTCGGTTTGCTCGACCAGGGCGGCGAGGTCGGCAAGAAAATGGACTTCCTGCTCCAGGAGATGAATCGCGAAGCCAATACAATGCTTTCGAAAACTTCGGGCTTGGCGGGCGAAGCATTGAAGGTGACAGAGATGGGCCTGCTGATGAAATCAGAAATCGAAAAATCGCGCGAGCAGGTGCAGAATCTCGAATGACTATTGTCTACATTGTTTCGGCGCCTTCGGGTTCGGGCAAATCTACGCTAGTGGCCGAACTACTTAAGACAGTTCGCAAACTGGACTTTTCCATCTCATACACCACGCGTCCTCCGCGACGAACCGAACAGAACCGCAAAGAGTATTTTTTCGTCTCCCCGGAAGACTTTGCCGCCATGATCGCCGCCAACGAGTTTCTGGAATATGCCGACGTCTTCGGAAACTGTTACGGGACGGCTCGACGGTTTTTGCGCGAGGCCGAAGAGCGCGGAAATGACCTGCTCCTAGATATCGATGTGCAGGGGGCGGAACAGATCCAGCAGAAGATTCCGGGCGCGGTGAGCATCTTTATTCTTCCGCCCGACTGGCAGACGCTGGAGAGCCGGCTGCGCAACCGCGGGTCGGATTCCGAGGAGGTCATCCGTCGCCGGTTGGACACGGCCCGACGAGAGATTGAGAATTACTCCAAATACGACTACATTCTAGTAAACAACCTGCTTGAGCAATCCGCCGACCAGTTAAGGGATATAGTGCTGGCCGAGCGGCTCTTGCGCAGCGGGGCGCGACCGACCGGTGAAGAAGCGCGGCAAGTGGCAACCGCAGAAGCTTGCCGGCTGGATCAGGCGCGAGAAAGAGTGCAGCCGATTCTGGCTTCGTTTCACCTACAGACCGCAAAAGGCACGTGAAGTTCTTGGGAGAGAGCTTATGAAGCTGGTAGAAGGGTTCGACAGCAACTATCGTTACATTCTGGTCGCGGCGCGGCGGGCACGGCAACTGCAAGGCGGCGCACCGCCGGTGATCGATACCGGCTCGCGCAAACCATGCCGCATCGCGCAGGATGAAATCAAAGCCGGCAAGGTGAAATGGCTGATTCCGGAGCTCCCGAAATTGGCTGTGGTTGCTGCGACCGAGACTTTGAACAAGGTGTTCGCGGAAGACGCGTAGAACGCCAAACGCGCCTCTGCATCTCGCAGCCGGCCGCGGCATCAATTCTGTAGGCGAGCACTGATTGTTGAAGGCTCGGCTTGTTGAATCCGCGTCCGACTGCTTCCTCCTATGAAAATCGCACTGGGTGTGTCCGGTGGCATTGCAGCATATAAGGCGGCGGAAATCGTGCGCCTTCTGCAAGACCTGGGCATTCGCGTGCAGGTTGTGATGACGGTGGCGGCGCAAGAGTTTGTCCGCCCGCTGACTTTCGCCGCGCTCTCCGGCGAAAAAGTAATCACCGATATGTTCGGCTCCGCTTCCGGAGACGCGCCGAATGTCGAATCGGCGATCGAACACATTGCGATTGCCCAGGCCATTGATGCGCTCGTAATCGTTCCGGCGACAGCAGACGTTCTTGCTCGCTTCGCACAAGGAATTGCCAACGACTTTCTGAGCACCCTTTATCTTGCGACCACCGCTCCGGTCGTAGTGGCTCCCGCCATGAACGTCAACATGTGGAATCACGCCGCGACCCAGGCGAATCTCGAAATTCTGCGTAAGCGCGGCGTCCGCATCGTCGAACCGGGCGAAGGCTATCTAGCCTGCGGCATGACCGGCGCCGGACGGCTAGCCGAGAACGAAGCCATCGTTGCCGCAGTGATGGAGGCGCTGGGCGCCTCGCAGGATCTCGCCGGCGAAACCGTCCTCGTAACCGCCGGTCCGACGCGAGAGAAGATCGATCCAGTGCGCTATCTAACCAACCGATCGAGCGGTCGCATGGGCTATGCCATTGCAGAAGCGGCCTTGCGCCGCGGAGCGCGCGTGTTGCTGGTAAGCGGCCCGACCGCAATCGCCGCTCCCGGAGCGGCCGAGTTGACCCGAGCGGAGACTGCCGAAGAGATGCTAACGGCGGTTTTGAAATTGCTGCCGCATTCCACGGTTGTGATCAAGACAGCAGCTGTGGCCGACTTTCGGCCCAAGGCTGCAGCGGCACAAAAGATTAAGCGCAAGGGCGGGACTACGCTCGAACTCGAGCCAACGGCCGACATCTTGGCCGAAGTCGCGCGCCGCAAGACGACGCAGATCGTGGTTGGTTTTGCCGCCGAAACAGAAAACGTGCTGGAAAACGCGCGCAAGAAGCTGGTGTCGAAATCGCTCGACGCAATCGTAGTCAATGACGTCTCGCGCGAAGGTGTGGGATTTGATTCCGACCGCAACGCGGTTACGATCATTTCTTCAAGCGAAGTTATCGAGGTTCCGGAAACCTCGAAGTGGGAAGTCGCGCACCGCGTGCTCGATCAGGTTGTGAAGCTGCGCAAGCGGAGTGGCGTGCCTGTTCGCTGACCGATCGTTTTCTACCTCGGAGACGCTGGGCAAAACGAAAAAAACTTCTTCTTTTCTCCGTGCCGGAGCCTGCCTGAGCGCAGTCGAAGGGTGTCTCCCCGGTGGAAAGTTGTTATCCTTATCCGCAATGCCCCCTACCCTTGACCCTGAACTTCGCCGCGCCCTCGCGGCGCGCATCCGCTACTACAACGAAATGGGGATCTACGACTTTTACCGGCGCCCCTTGTCGGACGATGGCGGGGAACTTACGACGGCAATTTCTGTCAACGAGGAAGCAATCAACCCTTCGGAGCACACGCCTGATCCAGGAGAAGAGATGAGTCCACGCAAGGCCACAGCGGTCGCGGTTCCGCGCGAGGTTGAAAAAAATGTTCTCCACGCAACCGCGCTGAAGCCCGAGCAGAGTGTGAGCGACCCAGTGAAGGCGCTGAAGATCATCCGCGAAGATCTGGGCGACTGCCGGCGTTGCGTGCTTCACAAACAGGGACGAAAACAGATTGTATTTGGCGTGGGGAATCCAAGAGCCGAGCTGATGTTTGTCGGCGAGGGGCCGGGCGCCGATGAAGACGAAAAGGGCGAGCCCTTCGTCGGCCGCGCCGGGCAACTGCTCAACAACATGATCAAAGCCATGGGCATTGAGCGCTCGGACGTATACATTGCCAACATCGTGAAGTGCCGCCCGCCAGGCAATCGCACGCCGGAACGCGACGAGTGTGAGACTTGCTCGCCGTTTCTGATGCGCCAGATCGCCGTGGTCAAACCAAAAGTAATAGTGGCTCTCGGAGCCACCGCCGCCAAGACGCTCCTGGCGATGAGCTCCTCAATGATGCAATTGCGCGGGCGTTTTTATGACTTCAAGCCCACAGGAGTGCGCAGCAGCGATCCCAATTGGAATGGATGCAAGCTGGCAGTCACATATCATCCGGCGTTTCTGCTGCGCGATCCGAGACAAAAGGGCGAGGCGTGGAAAGATTTGCAGATGGTGATGAAAGAATTGGGAATGAATCCGCCGGCAAAAAGCACTCAGTAACGATCACAGTAATTCTTCAGCGACTCGCATGGACATCAGCGCAATCAGCAAAGCCACCGCCGAACATTACACCTGGGGCAACGGCTGCGATGGCTGGCACCTCGTAAAGAAGCCGCAACTAAGCGTCATTGAGGAGCGAATGCCGGCGGGAACGGCCGAGGTTCGCCACTTCCATCATCACGCGCAACAGTTCTTCTACGTGCTCGCGGGCGAGGCCGCGGTGGAAGTGGATGATCGGCCGATGGTTCTTGGCGCCGGAGAAGGGATTTGGATTCCCGCGGGAACTTCGCACCAGATGAGGAACGACTCGGGGGAAGAGGTTCATTTTCTGGTAATTTCGCAGCCGCCTTCGCATGGGGATCGAGAGAACGTGTAAGGATCGTCGTTCCACCCTTACAGAATTCATCAGGATCGCCATCTGACGACCGCTCGGAGCGGTGCCGATCGCGAGTGTTAGCATTTTCTAGCCGGCGAGACGCCGGCGCTACCTTCCCATGCCCCTCTTCTGCGACGTTGCTCTCGCCGTGCCGCTGGACATGCTGTTCACCTACACCATTCCTCCGGGCATGGAGCCGGTGGTTGGCGGGCGCGTGCTGGTGCCGTTCCGGCAGCAACGGCAGTCGGGCATTGTGGTTGAGTTGCATGATCGTCCGCCGCAAGTTAAAACCAAAAAGGTAATCGAAGCGCTCGACCTCTCGCCGGTTCTCGACGAGCAACTTCTTAAGCTTGGAAAGTGGATTGCCGATTACTATCTCGCGCCGCTCGGCGAAGTGTTTCGCACCATGCTACCGCTCTCCGCCGAGTTTAAACGCTCGGTTGTCTACTGCATCACAGATCAAGGGCGAATGGCGCTGCATCTGGCGGGGATGTCGGGCTCTCCGGCGCAGTCGAAGCGTAGTCCAGACGAGCAACTCGTCGAATTTCGCGTGCTCGATTATCTGGCAGAGCGCGAGAGCGTAAGCGATGCCAGTTTGCGCGGCACGGCTCGAGTCTCGAAAGCGCTGCTGAGCGGCATGCTGCGGAAGAAGTGGATTGCGCGCGAGGATGTATCGGCGGCGCGGGATGCGACGCGACTGGTGAAGGTGGCAGTGCTGATTGGGACGGAAGACCCTTTCTCTGCGGGGGAGGGGCCAGAAGCAGGTCACAACCGGACCATGGCGCACACTGCCAAGAAACTTAACGCGAACCAGCGCACCCTGGTCGAAACACTTGCGGCTTCGGGCGGGCGCTTGCCGCTGGAGGCCTTGCGTGGGTTGGATGTCCCGCGCACAACGCTCAGCACACTAGTGCGTCGCGGCTTGATTGAACTGGTGGATGAGCCGCAAAGTTTTACCGCCTCGAAGCTCAAACCGCGCCAGTCTCCGTTTGAATTTGAGTTCAGCGCCGCGCAAAAAGAGGCGCTCACGAAGATCGGCGAGGCGGTAGCATCGCGCAAGTTTGGTGGCCTGCTATTGCATGGCATCACCGGTTCCGGGAAAACGGCGGTCTATCTCGCCTGCATGCGTCAGGTGCTGGAGCAGGGTCGGTCGTCGATTCTGCTGGTTCCCGAGATCGGTCTCACTCCCGCGGTCGCGGCGGATCTGCGGCAAGTGTTTGGCGACGAGGTCGCCATTCTGCATTCCGGACTGACGAACGCAGAGCGCGCAGAACAGTGGCATCGCATACGGCGCGGCGAGGCGCGAGTGGTGGCGGGGACGCGGTCGGCTGGGTTTGCCCCGGCCAGCGATCTGGCTCTCATCATCGTCGACGAGGAGCAGGATTCGTCTTACAAGCAAGAGGAGACGCCTCGCTATCACGCGCGTGATGTGGCTGTCATGCGCGCGAAGATGGCGGGTGCGGCTGTCGTATTGGGATCGGCCACGCCATCGCTCGAGTCTTACTACAACGCGAAGAAACATAAATACACTCTCGTCGAGTTGCCGGATCGCGTGGAGAAGCGTCCGCTGCCAGAGGTCGAGATCGTCGACATGCGGCAGGAATTTCAGGAGACCGGCCAAGAGCAGGTTATCTCGCGCCAGCTGGCGGAGGAAATCCGCGATCGGCTCGAAAAAAAAGAGCAGGTCATGGTGCTGCTCAATCGCCGCGGATATTCTCCCGTGGTTTTGTGCCGCGCCTGCGGCAAGACGCTGCAGTGCAAGAATTGCGCCGTCTCCATGACGCACCACAAACGCGAGCGCAAGATGGAATGCCATTACTGCGGCCATGTCGAGCGCATCCCCGACAAGTGCGTGCACTGCGGCAGCGAGTATGTGTACTTCGTCGGGACGGGATCAGAGAAGCTGGAAGAATTGCTGCACGGCATGTTTCCGCAAGCCAGAATCGGGCGTCTCGATCGCGATACGGTACACGGGCGCGACGATTTCGAGCATGCTCTGAACGCTCTGAATGAAGGCGCACTCGACATGCTGGTGGGCACGCAGATGATCGCGAAGGGTCACGACATCCACGGCGTTACTTTGGTTGGCGTGATTGGCGCGGACATGGCGCTGGGCTTACCTGATTTCCGTGCGGCGGAGAGAACATTTCAATTACTGACGCAAGTGGCGGGCCGCGCCGGGCGCGGACAGTCTCCGGGAAAAGTTATTCTGCAAACGTATTTTCAAGATCACTACGCGGTGCAATTCGCAGCGCACCACGACTTTGCCGGCTTCTACGAAAAGGAGCTGCAATTTCGCGCCTGGATGCACTATCCGCCTTACTCTGCGATTGCCAATGTGCTAATCCGCTCGGAGAAGTTAGACGAAGCGCTCGCTTGGTCGGGCCAACTGGGGCGCTGGTTTGAGAAGACGCGGCATGAAGGCATTCGCGTGCTGGGCCCGGCAGCCGCTCCAATCACGCGCCTGAAGCGCGATTACCGCTATCACTTTATCTTGAAGTCTCCCAGCCGCGGGAAGATGAATGCGCTTTTGCGGGCGATGCTGGCGGAAGCGGCGGCGAGAAAAATTCCGCGAACGCAGGTGATTGTGGATGTGGACGCGGTGTGGCTGATGTGACCGTGGTCGCTAGTCGTTCGTCTTTTCTCCAGCAATTAATCGCGATGCAGCTTATGTCGAACGTAGCTATTGAAATCGTGCACTGTGTCTCGGATCCCCGGCCACCTCTCGCGGCCGGAAGCGCCAATGATGGGTGTTGGCGTGAAGGCCAGAGCTAACATCGCAATCGCAAAAACGGCGAACCACTTTCGTGAAGTAGAAATTCCCGGACGCCTGGGAATCGGTGGGTGATGGCTGGTTAGCCACAGCACCACTGCCCAGAGCAGCCAGCCGATCCAGCAATACTTTGCCAGCGGAACCAGAATTATCACAACAGCTATCGAGACCCAGCGATGCACCTTGGGAAAAACCGAAAATAAAATGTGGCCGCCGTCAAGTTGGCCGCCGGGCAAAAGGTTAAGTGCCGTCGCGAACATTCCAACCCATCCCGCGACTGCGATCGGATGCAAAGACAGCGACGTTAGAGGCACGTCTAGGCGTAACAGCCGGGCGGCAATGCGAAAGGCCAGGGGAAATCCAGGTTGATTGTCGAGTTGCGCGCCGCTGAACATGAGCGGATGAGATAACGAGAGTCCAGTGAGGACAGCTAGACAGGAGGGAATGAACCCCGCGATCGGACCTGCAATGCCGATATCGAACAGAGCCGTGCGATTGGGAATTGGACCCTTTATGCGGATGAAAGCGCCGAGTGTACCGATCAGGCTCGGAAACGGGATAAAAAATGGCGGGGTTGCATACACGCGATAATGCCACGCGCAAAAGTAGTGTCCCATCTCATGCGCGAGCAGAATAAACATCAACGCTAGCGAAAAAGGGAGCCCATGCAGCAGTTTCGACGGATCTTGCCACATCCACTCCACCGGAAATAGAGGAATGTTATCGTCGCTGAAGGAGAAAGCGGGCTGGCGGAGCGAAAAGTTGGCATAGATGCGCGCCCCAACAACAAGCGTGCTCAGAAACGTTGCCGCCAGGAGCAAGAAATGCAGCCACCACCGGGGTCGCGGCTCCGGGATCACCCAGACCGTCGGCTCTGGGCGTTGCTCCCATGCAAGGGTGGTCGGAGAAGTGTAGGTTGGTTCGGACATGCGGCGTGGCGCCTACCTAAATATTACCTGCAAAGGGCAGCGGAGGTCAGAGGTTCGAGTTCAGATCGCAGAGGTGAACAAGCCATTGCAGCTGTTACCTTGGCAATCTAATCTGCCCTCTGCAATTGCGCTAGCAGCTAGTCGATCGACTGGAGTTCCTTGCCAGGTTTAAAGCGAACGGCTTTGCCGGGAGGGATGGAGACTTCGGCGCCGGTGCGCGGGTTGCGTCCGATGCCGGTTTTGCGCGGACGCACATTAAACACGCCGAAGCCGCGGAGTTCTATGCGATCGCCGGTCGAGAGCGCTTTCTTCATGCTCTCAAAAACCGTCTCGACGGCGAGCTCCGCCTTAGTCTTGGTGATCCCGGTGCGGTTGACCACTTCGTTGATGATGTCCAGCTTAATCACGCGCCGTCTCCCGTCGTCCGAGGATTTGCATGCCTCAAGTTATTGATGCTAAGGGGGATAGAGCGGATTGTCAACCCTGCCTGTTGTCTCGTAAGATGACAGCACCAGCCGAAGAGATACGCAATTGGTGATTGGTAATTTGTGATTGGATACCCCACCCCATCGGGGTCCTCGATCGCACAAGTAAAATTGCCAATTACAAATTGCCAATCGCAAATCAAAAAGGGGCTTCATGAGCATCAAGAGTGATCGCTGGATCCGGCGCATGGCGCAAGAGCACGACATGATTAATCCGTACTCGGAAAAGCAGGTGAGCACGGGAGTGATTTCCTATGGCGTATCGAGCTACGGGTACGACTTGCGCGTGGCCGATGAGTTCAAGATTTTTACCAACGTCAACAGCACGGTGATCGATCCCAAACATTTCGACGAGCGTTCGTTCATCTCAGTGAACGCCGATGTCGCCATCGTGCCGCCGAATTCGTTTGCGCTGGCGCGATCGGTCGAGTACTTCAAGATTCCGCGCGATGTGCTGACCATCTGCGTCGGCAAGTCGACCTACGCCCGTTGTGGCATCATCGTCAACGTGACGCCCTTCGAGCCGGAGTGGGAAGGCTTCGTCACCCTCGAGATCTCAAACACCACGCCGCTGCCGGCGAAGATCTACGCCAACGAAGGCCTCTGCCAGATTCTCTTCTTCCAGTCGGACGAAGTTTGTGAGACGAGCTATAAGGACCGCAAAGGGAAGTACCAAGCGCAAAAGGGGATTGTGCTTCCGAAGCTGTGAAGGCAATAATGGCGCCGAAGCATCGCACCGTTGTTTTTCTCATCGCGCTTCTACTCTTCTTCGCCACTCTAGCCCTCTACTACCCCGCGCTGCACAACGGATTCGTCAACTACGACGATCCCGACTATGTGACCTCGAATTTCCATGTTCAGCAAGGCCTAACCAAGCAAAGCGTGGCATGGGCTTTTACTTCGACCGCGGAAGCCAATTGGCATCCGCTGACATGGCTCTCGCACATGCTTGACGTGCGGTTATTCGGGCTGCGCCCGGCGGGACACCACGCCCAGAGCATCTTCTGGCACGCCGTCAACGTCGTGTTGCTGTTTCTGCTGCTTGCGAACACGACCGGATTCGTGGGCCGCAGCGCCGTCGTAGCTGCGCTGTTCGCCGTCCATCCGCTGAACGTCGAGTCGGTGGCCTGGGTCGCGGAGCGCAAGAACGTTCTCTGCACTTTCTTTTTGCTTCTGGCTTTGGCCGCCTATGGTTGGTATGTGAAGAAGCCGCGGAGCAGCCGCTATCTGCTGGTTGCGCTGCTCTTCGTTCTTGCGCTGATGGCGAAGCCCATGGCGATCACACTCCCGTTTCTGCTCCTGCTGATCGATTTCTGGCCGCTGCAGCGGTTTCCGCAAACGCCACCGTCCGCACTCGTGCTCGAAAAGATTCCCCTACTGGCGTTGTCAGCTGCCAGCGCCGCGATTACGTTCTACGCACAGCATGTGGGAGGTGCGCTAGGCTCGACCGAACTTCTGCCTCTGGCGATGCGGGTCAAGAATGCTATTTACTCCTATCTCGTTTATTTAGAGAAGGCAATATGGCCGTCGCGCCTCGCCGTTTTTTACCCCCATCCTGAAGGCTCGCTCGCACTCTGGAAAGTGCTGGCCGCAGCCGTCATCCTCATTGCCATCACGGCCCTATGCTGGCATTGCCGCGAACGCCGCTATCTCCCAGTGGGCTGGCTGTGGTTTCTGGTCACGCTGGCGCCGGTGATCGGCATTGCCCAGGTCGGGCGCCAGGCATGGGCGGACCGCTACGCGTATTTTCCGCTTTGGGGATTGTTTGTAATTATCGTCTGGCTGCTCTCCGAGGCCGCGCAGCGGATTCCGCTCGGGCGCGCAGCGCAGGTGGCCATTACATCAGCCGTGCTTGTCGGTTACGCGGTAACGGCGCACAGCCAGATCACATACTGGGAGGACAGTTACAGCCTGTTTGCCCATGCCCTTCAAGTAACCGACCCGAATCCGATCGCCGAGGGCAATCTGGGATCGGCGTTGATCGAACTGCGCCGCCCGGACCTGGCCGTCCCGCACCTGGAGCGCGCCATCCATCTGATGCCCACGTTCGCGGTCGCTCACTATAACCTGGGCACGCTGCTCCATCGTCAGAATGATCTCGGTCGGGCGCAGCAGGAATACCAACTCGCGCTGAAGTATCCATCGGACGAGCGCGAAGCCGCGCAGACGCACAACAATCTGGGCGTGCTATTCAATCAACTCGGGCGGCGGGAGCAAGCGGAAGCGGAGTTCACGGAAGCGATTACGCTGAACCCCTTTGAGCAGAACAGTCGAATCGGCCGGGGCCTGATCGAATATGAAAAAGGTAAACTAGACGCCGCCTTGCAGGATTTTGAGCAGGCAGCACAAGTTGCGCCCTCCCCGCTGGCGGCTTACTGGGAAGGCCGCATTCTGGAAGAAAAAGGTCAACTGGCGGCCTCGGCGGAAGCGTATCGAAACGCGCTGAAACTCGCGCCGAACTTCGGCGATGCGCGAGCGCGATTGGACAACGTTGAAAAAGCGGGAAAGTGATCCGGAAGACCTGCGCCGAGAGCAGCTGAATTCAGCCTGCTGATCCACTTGTTGCCTCCGAAGGTAACGAGTGCGACGCGAACCACTCCAGAACTCTCCGTTCGAACTCTTGAGGGGCCGCTTGGTGCGCAGCGGTGTGGACGGCGCCGGGGACTTTCCAAACTGTTACATCCGATGGATTTTGCGCGGCGATCAGATCGGAATGGTACGGAGGGATGTTGGTGTCTTCCAACCCGTGGATAAGCAGCACAGGAATTCTTGTCCCGACGACGGCACGTTCGGGTGAGGCTGCTTCCATGTCCAAACCGTAGTGCAATCGAAGGTAAAGAAATCCAACATCGACCGTGGGTCGAAAGAAGGTTCTGCCGATCCATGGTCCAATATGAAACGGCCGACCAAAACGCGCATACGCCACCTCACGAAATGAGGCAAATGGCGATTCGGCAACGACCGCGCAAAATCGAGATTCGTTAGGCAGCGACTGCAACAATTGCGCCGCTCCCATCGACTCGCCTAGGCCAAACATGCATCGCGGTTGCACAGCCATCTCGATCCAATCCACCCAACGGTGAATGTCGTCGGTTTCTTTCAAGCCATACGTTGCCAACTCGCCGCCGCTGCTGCCGTGCGCGCGCGCATCGGGCATCAGCACCGTGTAGTGATTTTGAACCAGCCACTTTCCATATCCATATGTGCCCATGCGGTTGTCCGATACACCATGAAGCAGAATGACGGCGTCGCCGTTTGACTCTTGTGGACGCATGAACCAGGCACGAAGGACCGTGCCATCCGGAGTCGTGAGTTCCACGTCGTGGAATTCAACATTGTCGTTCTGCGCAGTCGTTCTCGCGTTGCGCTCCTCGGAGGCTGCTACGGAATGACGATACGGATGAGGTGCGATCCAGCCGAGACCAATGCCGCCGAAGATACTGCCCGCGATATAAAGGAACGCCAAAATGTAGAGGATAGGCCGAAGAACGGAACGCCGGCTAGAGGAAGGCCTTTTCACAAGGAGGGAATGCGGCTGCATGGCAAATGGTGATACGGAGGACTCAAGCAGAAAGTTTAGAAAACTGAAAGCTAGCTCGGAATAACTTCCGATTTTCCGGTTGAGGAACCGGGCTCACCTGGCCAATAAGCCGTCGAACCCAAATCTCGAACGCCTTTCATCATCGTGCCATATTGCATGTGTTATTGTCGGCCATGGGGGCTTCCTGTGCGAACTTTGGCTCAAAGTGTGGCTACATTTATCCCGCTGTTTCTCGCTATTTCTGTCAACGGGCAGACCCCAACTGACTTCACAGGACATTGGCGCCAACAGACAAGCTCCGGAACACAACGCCAACTCGACATCGAACAGAATGGTCCGAGCTTGCTCGTGAAAACCATAATTACCAATTCCCAAGGAACCCGGCGCCTGGAAGTGAAGTATTTGATTGGAGGCCCGGAGACTAGCTACAAAGGGCTTGATGGCGATGAATTCCGGTCATCTGTCCGTTGGGACGGAAGCACCCTGGCTTTCGAGACCGTGGAGCATGAGGGCGGCCGGGATATACCCGAGAAAACGGTCTGGACTCTGTTCGCGGATCGCAATACTCTTCAAGCAGCGAGGCAATCGGCCAAGTCAGCGAAAACAACGCCTTCTTTGACTACTTATGTCCGTCAACCTTGAAAGACTGCGACGTCCCAATCCTTCGCGCGCCATTTAAGGTAGCAAGCCACAACCCACATTCTTTTTTTTCATGATTTTCGCATTCGCACGGTAATTCAGTGCAAGCCAGTGCATCTCCGCAACTTTTGCTGAGACGGCTTCAGGGACGCCGGGTGACAAAGTCAAGCCCAAACGGCTAGGCTAACGCTCATGAAGCTGAGCCGGGGCTCTACTTCCGCCCGTTCTCGCCTTCCTTAAACATGTACTTAATTGCGGGCTTGTAGATCATCAGGTTGGCAGCGCCGCTGCGGTTTAGCTTGATGCAGTTCTTGTCGTACCACTCGATATAGCCGTGGACTTCCTCTCCGTCGCGCAACACGACGACCATCGGAGTCTTCGACTGCATCTGCTTCTGATAATAAAAATTCTCCGCGTTGGTCTGTTCTGTGGGTGGGGTCTTCTTGCCGGGCGCGGAGGAGCGATCGCGGTCTCGCTCTCTTCGTTCAGCCGACTGGTGATTCGGGCCGTGGCTATTGTGCCCGTGATCAGTGCCAGTACCAGTGCGGTTGAGCGTCGGGCGGATAAGCTTGCGATTCGCAAAGCTTTCCTGGTCCGCGGTTGGGTCAGCTGATATGGAGTCTAGTGCATCTTTCAAATCGCACCACCTGCGCGCCGCGCGGGCAGAATCTACACAATACTTGAGCCTGAGACTAGTCGATCCAGAGGTGTGAACTGAGGCTTACGGTATCACAGCGGGCAAGCGATGACAATATTTTGTGCAGTGTCTTTTGTGCAAGTACCCAACCTGCGAGCCGTAGACGATTCCGCTCACGAAACTCGTTCCAGCGCGGTCGCAAAGGCATCGAGTGAGAGCGAACGTAGCAAATTGCGGCGGAGGCCGCGCTCGACTTCAGCGAGCCCGCCGGCGGCGCGCTGCACCCACGCGAAGTCGGCCGATTCCGCCATCTTCTTGAGTTCGCCAAGAATGTCCGTATTCCGGACGAGTTGCGCCGCGCCCGATTGCAGGAACATCAGATCCTCGAGCAAGGAATAAAGCGTGCGGAGAAGGTTATCGATTTTCTCGCGGCCTTCGGCGCCGGCCCGGTAGGTCTCGGTGGCTTTGAATAACTCGGTGTGGTCGCTTCCGCTTAGCGCGGATTTCAGCACGATGAGGGCGTGACTTCGTGCCGCCACATAACTTTCGACATCAAAAGACAGAGCGCGTCCGAGGGCTCCCTCACTGAGGCGTGCGACCAGCGCGCTCTGCCGTGGGTTCCAATCGGGGCGAAGTGTGGCGAGCCGGCTCTCGATTTCTGAGGCGGCGAGCGCGCCCAGGTTAAAAGTCATGGAGCGGGAACGAATCGTGGGCAGCAATTCCCCAGCGTTTTCGGTGAGCAGAAAAATAGTCGCAAACTCGGGCGGCTCTTCGAGGACTTTGAGCAGCGAGTTGGCAGCCTCTTTCATGAAGGCCGAGCTGGTGAAAATGTAAATACGCTCGCGAGCTTCGCCGGGCCGGTAGTAAATGGTGTCGATCACGTGGCGCACCTGATCGACCTTGATCATCAATTGCGGAGGATCGGGCGGGATGACGAGCACGTCGGGATGGGTCTGGACGAAAAGGCGAGTTTCTTTCTTGTCCGTGTCGCGCAGATTGTCGCGAGCCTCGATCGCTTCGGCGAAGCGCGAATCCAAGTCTGCGGATTGAGCGATGCGCACGCAGTTCGAACAATGCCCGCAGAAATCGGGCAAGCCGTCAGTAATCGGGCGTTCGAGGCAGTTCATCGCTCGGGCGAGCATGAGAGCGAGGGTATATTTCCCCGCCCCCTGCGCGCCGGAAAGAATAACCGCGTGCGGCATCCGATTGTGCGCCAGCATCTCGCGCAGGCGATGGATGGTCTCCGGGTTGCCGGCAAAATCAGAAAAGGACATAAAAGTGCGCGCCGTTGGCTGTTGGCGGTTCGCCGTTCGCTAAGCGCAGGGGCCAGGCGAACGGCGAAGGGTGAATAGCGAGCTGCACTACAACTTCAATTTCTTTCTCACTAACTCCATAATAACTGCATGAGTTTCGCTGGGTGTGCCGCGCGCGTTTATGATGTGCACTCGCTGCGGCTCGCGGGCAGCGATGGCCAAGTACGCGTGGCGGACTCGTCCAAAAAAAGCTCGATTTTCCTGCTCGAAGCGGTTTTCGTCGCGTTCTTTTTCTGAGCGACCTGCTCTGCGTTTACGATTGCGGCGACGTGCGCGCTCCACGCTGAAGGCCACTTCGTTATCCAGCAGAATCGTAAGATCGGGTTGCAGGTTGCCACAAAGGATTTCGTGCAGCTGCAGCACAGGCTTCGTGCCGAGTTTGCGTCCCCCGCCCTGATAGGCTTCGGTGGAATCGGTGAAGCGATCGCAGAGCACGATGCGTCCCTCGGCGAGCGCAGGAAGAATAACTTCGTGCACATGCTGCGCGCGGGAAGCGAACATGAGCGCCATTTCGGTAAACGGAGAAAGCCCCGAAGTAGCGGAGTGCAGCAGCACTTCGCGAATCTTTTCGCCTGTCGCGGTGCCTCCCGGCTCGCGAGTGACGGCGACCGAAAGGCCGTGGTGGCGGAGCGAACGCGCCAATTTCTCGACTTGCGTGCTCTTGCCGCTGCCATCGAGGCCTTCGAAAGTGATAAATTTTCCACGCGCCGCCACGTCGGAGATGATAACAGGCCGTCGCGTCGGTCAAGATTGGGCCCATACAAAGTTTGTTTCCATTTCTTTGCCGCTGCTATCCTCTCACGCCCTGCTAAGCTCATTTCTGCGTGAATCATTCCCGCGACCATCAGAACTACGACGTAATTATTCTCGGAGCCGGCGCGGCCGGACTGATGTGCGCCAGCGAAGCGGGCAAGCGCCGACGGCGCGTCCTGGTGCTCGAGCGCGCGGATCGAATTGGCAAGAAGATTTTGATCTCAGGCGGAGGCCGCTGCAATTTCACCAACCTCCATACGCGCCCGGAAAATTTTCTTTCCGCTAATCCACACTTCTCCAAGTCGGCGCTCGCGCGCTATACTCCGGCCGACTTTATCCGGCTCGTAGAGAAACATGGCATCGCCTATCACGAGAAAAAGCTTGGCCAGTTGTTTTGCGATCGGGCGGCCGGCGACATCACGTCCTTGCTCGAGCAGGAATGCCGCGACGCTGGAGTCGAGATCCGCTGCAACGCGAAAATAAAAGAGGTTCGGAAAGACGGGCAATTTAAAGATGGGCAATTTACCGTGCGCACGGAAGATGCAACCTTCGCCGCCCGTAGCCTCATCGTTGCCACGGGAGGCTTGTCCATCGCGAAGATTGGCGCCACTTCATTTGGCTACGACTTGGCGCGGCAATTTGGCCTGAAGATTGTGCCGCCGCGAGCCGCTCTTGTCCCCCTCGTCTTCAGCGAAGGCGACCGCAAGCGCTGGTGCGATCTGGCGGGAGTCTCCCTCGAAGCGATCGCGTGCACTCGCGCTGCGAATCGCAACTCGAAACACAATGCGGAAGCAGCGTTTCACGAGAATATGCTTTTCACGCATCGCGGCATAAGCGGTCCTGCAATTCTTCAAATTTCTTCTTATTGGGATGGCAAAGAGCCCATCCATCTCGATCTGGCGCCTGATCGCGATCTCGCGGCCGAATTACTCGCGCATGGCAATAGCGATCAGTCGAGTTGGAGAACGCTGCTGAAAGAGGTTTTGCCGCGCCGGTTCGCCGATCGCTGGCTTGAAATTTATCCCCTGGCCGGCAGCTCAAATCGAGCTTTTGCCGAGGCCGAGCATCAACTGCACGCCTGGGAAGTGACCCCCGATGAAACCGAGGGTTATGGAAAAGCCGAAGTCACCGCTGGCGGCGTCGATACCGATGAACTCTCGGCTCAGACAATGGAATGTCGAAATGTCCCCGGCCTTTTTTTTATTGGCGAAGTGGTCGATGTTACCGGCCAACTCGGTGGCTTCAATTTTCAGTGGGCTTGGGCGTCTGGATTTTGCGCGGGCCGGGCGGTTTGATGCGTTGCTTGTGATTCAGTAACAAGAATAACCAGCCGCAAAGTTTAAATCTCCGCGCCTTCCTGCATGAACGGCATGCGGGAGAGGATATCCGCCGCCTGTTCCAGTAGTTTCAGGTCTTCGGTCGTGAAGTCCGCGCCCGCAATTGAAGTGTCGAGGCCCTTACGCGAAACCTGCGCCACTCCGATCACGTTGCCCCCTGCGGGGGCGACGGGAACAGACATGATTTTCTGAATCGGCATTTGCTCCTGGGCGCGGTCTTCTTCCTGCGCCGCGGCGCCGAGTTTCACCGATTCAAACAGGCTCACATGCTTCACGCGCATGAAAGAATTCGATAGAAAAGAGGTGCGAGTTGCGGCCGTTCGGGCGGCAACTGCCGATCCGCTCAGCGGCAATACGCCCGCGGAGCGCAGTTCGGGCGGGAAAATAAAGCGCAGAGTGCCCTTGTCCAATCGCAGGAGCGCGACTTCGCTGCGGCGCACACGCAAAATCTGGCCGAGTTTGAGGCTAACTCGGTCCGAGCTCGGCGATTCGGAAATCATTTTCTCCAAATCGCCGAGGCCGGCCTTGGCGACAGCAACTCCGCTCCCTTGACCGCCGGTTGATGACATAGATCTAGCCCTTTGATTTCCAATTAATGTTGCCGGTAAGAGTAATTTTCGACAAGTTACTTGAGTACGTGCCTTTTTGAGTTTCATGCGGACACTTTGAAATGGTGTCTTCGATTGTTCGGATTCATTAATTTCCGGTGATTCGCGGCACAATTCCACAGGCGTTCGCGTTATATTTAAATACATAATCGTCGCAAGACTTTAGAGGGATGTGTATGTCGCTGATTTACGACGTGAGGCCATTCCTACATTTAGGTATCTGTAAGGAGTACTGTATGCCGCGAAAAACAAACGGAAACACCACCACGCGCAGCAAGAAGACCATGAGCCCGGTTCCGCCGCCGGAGGTGCAGGTTGCACCCGAAATTGGCAAGGAAGTTCCGATTGAAGTTCCGAAGAACAGAAAGCCGGCCAACATTGTCGCTATAAATCTGAGTCTCGAAGACCAGATTCGCCGCCGCGCCTATGAACTGTACCTGCAACGCAGGGCAACTTCTGGCCACGAGAGTGGCAATGAGAACCAGGACTGGCTGATGGCGGAGCAGGAGATTCGTTCGCGCCTGGGCGGTCAGGAGCAGGCGTTCGGCGCAGCTGTCGGCCAAGTCCGGCGCTAGATTCCGGCGCCTGTCCTGCCACGGCGGCCGGTGTGGTCTGCTTTAGCTCGGGTTTAAGTTCGCACGCAGCGGATTTACTGCTGTACAGCCTGAATCAGCGCGGGTCTCACCTGTTCGTGCTGAATTTCGGAGGCGTCCCAGGCGCCGCCAAGCGCCTTCACCAGATAGACCGAAGTGGTCATCTGCTGGCCGAGCAACTGTGTCGCTAGCCGTTCGTTACTCAGCAGAGTGGATTGCGCGGTAATTACATCGAGGTAAGTCGTAACTCCGCCGACGTAACGGTCGTTGGCGAGTTGCAGTGCGCGCCGCGAATCGGCCACGGCTGCCTGCTGCGTCTTCGCAGCTTGGTCAAGCAGCGCCAGTCCTGAGAGTCCGTCTTCCACCTGCTGAAATGCCTCCAGCACCGATTCTCGGTAGTTGGCGACCGATTCGTCATACGCCGCGCGGGTCGACGCCAGATTGGCGCGATTGCGGCCGCCATTAAAAATTGGCTGTAATACATCTCCGCCGAGCGACCACAAGGCGCTGGGAGCGCTCAGAAGTGTGGCGATATCGCGGCTCTGCCATCCGCCTTGGCCAGACAAGGTTATATGCGGATAGAACGCAGTCATCGCTATTCCCACCTGCGCATTCTCAAAAGCCATCTGGCGCTCGCTGGTGGCAATGTCAGGTCGGCGCTCTAGAATCTCCGACGGAACACCGGTCGGGATCGCGGGAAGCGTGTTATCTAATGGTTCCACTGGTAAGCTGAAAACCGATGCGGATTTGCCCGTCAGTACGGCGATGGCATGCTCGTATTGCGCGCGCTGTTCGAGCACGAGTTGAAGCTGCGTCGCGGTTGAATCCAGGACCGCCGCCTGCTGCGCAACTTCCAATCCGTTTGCCACCCCGCCTTCATGACGATGATTGACCAGGTCCATCCCTTTTTGCTGAATTTCGACCGAGTCCTTTACCACTTGAGATTCGCGATCGAGTTCGCGCAGGTTGAAATAATCGGCGGCGAGCTCGGCGGTCAGTACTAGGCGAACATTTTCCAAATCGGCAGCGCTCGCCTGCAATGAAGCGTTCGCCGCTTCCAGAGCGCGACGAACGCGTCCAAACAAATCCAGTTCGTAGCTCACGCTAAAAGGAACGTTAAAGACATTCTCGGTATCGGGCGTAAGCGGAAGTGTGCTGCCCTCAAGAGGACGGTTGCCGGAAAGACGCACGCGCTGGCCACTGGGATCGGTGCTAACCACAGGGAAGTATGCCGAGGACGCGATTCGCGCCTGCGCTCGCGCCTGTGCGAGACGATCCCGCGCCGCGGACAGCGACTGATTCGCCTGAAGGACATCCTGCTCTAAGTGGTCGAGCTGAGGATCATGAAATATCTGCCACCATGCGCCCTTCGGAATTGCGTCCTTCGGAGCGGCGGCTTGCCACGGCCCTTCGCCCTTCCACGTGTCGGGAACCTGTGCGGCGGGGCGCTTATATCTTGGACCCACAGTACAGCCCAGAGTCCCGGCCAAGCTGCAGGCCATGAGCAGCGCGGCGCAGACCGAAGCGCTTCTCAGCCCAAGATTATTGGTGGCCGGGAACGGGCGCGTCACGAGCGGGCATCTCCTGCGCCCGACCTGGCGACGTGCACTTGCTGGCCTTCCTCCAGTGAATCGGACGGGTTAACGATGATCTGATCGCTGGTCTCGATGCCGCCGAGAATTTCGAGGGTAGCGCCGAAGTCGCGACCAATATTGATCGATCGCAGGTGGACTTTGCCATCCTTATCGACGACCGCAACCTGCGCTCCCTGGGCGCGGAAGAGCATGGCGTTCACGGGAATCGTAATCCTCGGAACGGATGTTCCCGTGGCAAAATGCACTTGGCCAAATGAACCCGATAGAAGTTTGCCGCCTTTGTTCGGGACATCGACTTCGGTATTCAAGGTGCGTGTCGCGGGATCGATGGCGTCGGCGGTCCGTACAACGGTTCCGACAAATTTCTGGCCGGGAAATTCCTGCAGTGTGACGTCCGCCTTCATCCCCGCTTTTATGTTCGGGGCATACGCCTGGGGAACACTCACGTAAACGCGAAGGGGATCTATGCGAGCGATATCAAACAGTTCTTTGCCCGCAGCTTGCGCCCCGGAATTAATGAGCGCGCCGGGATCGACATTGCGTTTCGTGAGTACCCCGGAGAACGGCGCGTACACGTTCTTGAAAGACTCAAGCTCTTCGAGGCGACGGACATTGGCATCCGCTGCCGCCATGTTGGCTAGAGCCTGCTGATAGCCGCTCGCTTGCTGGTCGGCCTCCTGCTGCGATACGGAGTCGGTCTTTCGCAGGTTCGCCCAGCGGTCGGCGGAGATCTTTGCCAATCCCAGAGCTGCCTTGATCTGCTCGCGGCTGGCGCGGGCTTGGGAGAGTTCCTGGTCAACTTCCGGAGTATCGATCGCCGCCAGCAGTTCACCTTTCTCAATTTTGCTGCCAATGTCTTTGTACCAGCGCAAAAGGTATCCGTTGGTACGGGCAAAAATCGGGGACTCGATGAATGCCTGTAAATTTCCGGGGAGTATAAGCTCATCGTTTCCAGGCTCCGATTGCGGCTGCACTACAGCTACGGTCGGAACCGAGACGGCTTCCGTTTCTTTGGCCAGCGCGTTCGATTCGGTGTTCCGGTTCAAGAAGGTAACGACGCCCGCGGTAATCAGCACAAGCAGAACGGCGCCCAGCAGAATTCTTGCCCGTCCCGCCGGAGCGGGAGCGCGATCGGGGGGCCGGTCGATTTGCGGGTGAGCAGGGTGCGTCTCGTTCGGCTGCGTCGTGATAGGCGGCGTTTGCACTGGCATAATGACAATCTCCAACAACCTTGCTATAGCCTGTACTCTTACCCAGTCTACGTTTGCTCCGCCTGCAGTCGATCGTGGCGGCGGCCATGAATAATCGCAAATACACTCGGCACGAAGAATAAGGTGGCTATGGTCGCAAAGAGCAAGCCGCCAACCACGGCGCGGCCCAAAGGTGCGTTCTGCTCGCCGCCTTCGCCGAAGCCCAACGCCATCGGCACCATGCCGATAATCATGGCGAGGGCAGTCATGATTACAGGGCGCATGCGCGTGTAGCCTGCTTCGAGCGCCGCTTGTAATGGAGGCACTCCCATATCCATGCGATCGCGGGCAAACGACACCAGCAGAATGGAATTCGCGGTCGCCACTCCCATGCACATGACAGCGCCGGTCAACGACGGAACGCTGAGCGTGGTGCGCGTGATCAGTAGGAACCAGCAGATTCCGGCCAGCGCTCCGGGCAGCGCGGTAATGATGATGAAAGGATCGAGCCACGATTGGAAGTTGACCACGATTAGCAAATAGACGAGAACGATCGCACCCAACAAGCCGATTCCCAGCCCGAAAAATGACGAGCGCATGGTCTCGATCTGGCCGCGCACTATGATGCGCGTTCCGCGCGGCAGATTGTCCTGAAACGGCTTCAGCGCCTTCATGATGTCCGATGCAACCCCGCCCAGATCGCGTCCCTGGGTGCTGGCATACACATCGATAACCGGCTGAACATTGTAATGGTTGACCACGGCGGGCCGCGCCACGGGCGTGAGTTGCGCCAGATTCCCGAGCACCTGCGGGGTCGTCTGCGGATTCCCACCCGTCACCGGCGTATTCATCAACTCCTGAAGCGACGTCATCTTGTACTGCGGCGTCTGAATGGCAATGGGATAGGTCACCCCATTTTTTGGATTCAGCCAGTAGTCGGGCGTCGTTTGGGAACTTCCACTCAAACTGATCAGCACACTTTGTGCGACGTTTTGGGCATTGAGCCCAACCTGGTTGATGCGGGTTCGGTCCATGTCGATATAAAGAGTGGGTAGGCTCAACATCTGCTGCACGTGTACGTCCGCCGCTCCCGGAATCAGGCGCAGGCGATTGGCGATCCTCTGTCCGATGTCATAGCTACTGCGCATATCCGCGCCCATGATCTGAATATCGACCGGCGCCGGCAACCCGAAATTAAGAATCTGCGACACGATATCGGCGGGCTGGAAGAAGAATTCCACGCCGGGGAAACGTGTCGGCAACTCGCGCCGCAACCGGCGAATGTATCCCGCAGTAGGATGATGGTGTTCGGGATTCAACGCAATCAGAATCTCCGCATCGTTGGTCCCGATCACACCCGAACTGGAGTAGGAAAGATTGATGCCCGAGTACGGGACGCCTATGTTGTCGAGCATGGTCTGCAGCTCTTCCTTCGGAATCTCGCCGCGCAGAATTTGTTCGACGCCATCGCAGAGACGCGCGGTTTCTTCTACGCGCAGGCCTGGCCGGGCGCGAAAATGGAGGCGAATCAAGCCCGCATCCACTTGCGGAAAGAAATCCTGCCCCAGGAAAAAGACCAGTCCCAGCGAGAGAACGCAGAACACCAAAAAGCAGACAGCGAATAGTCCACGGTTTTCCAGGGTGGTCTCGAGCAACTGCTGATAGCCGCCGCGGAAATTTTCGAATCCGCGCTCAAATCTGCGTTGCAATTTTACGAACGGGTTCCGCGGCTGGGCGGCGCGGTGTTCGTGTCCGCGCATGATAAACATCACCATCGTCGGGATCAGGGTTCGCGACAGCAGATAGGATGCAAGCATGGCGAAGCACACCGCTTCCGCCAGAGGAACGAAAAGGAACCTTGCGACTCCGGCCAGAAAGAACATCGGCACAAACACGATGCAGATGCAGAGGGTCGACACGAGCGCCGGCACTGCAATCTGCTGTGCGCCATCGAGAATGGCCTGCTTCATCTCTTTGCCCATGGCCAGATTGCGCTCGATATTTTCGATCTCCACGGTGGCATCGTCGACCAGGATGCCGACGGCAAGCGCCAATCCTCCGAGGGTCATGATGTTGATGGTCTGGCCCAGTGCGCTCAGCAGAATCACGGAGACGAAAATGGATAAGGGAATCGAAACCGCGATGATCACCGTCGGCCGCCAATCGCCGAGGAAGATCAGAATCATGGCGGCGGTGAGACAAGCGGCAATCAGGCCTTCCCGCAAGACGCCATTGATCGACGCGCGCACGAAAAGGGACTGATCAAAAAGAGCCTTGATGTTGAGTTCGGGAGGCAGAGATTGTGCCGCAATCGGCACGATCGCCTTAATGTCCTTGACCACGGTCAGGGTGGAGGCGCCGCCCAGTTTGAACATGGACATCAGCACGCCGCGGGTGCCATCCTGCCGCACGATATTGGTTTGCGGTATAAACCCGTCACGCACATGCGCCACATCGCGGAGGTAAAGCGTGGCCGAGTTCGTCGTCTTCACGGGCAGATCGTTGAGGTCGGCGATGCTGCGCGGGCTGCCGTTCAACTCCACGTTGTATTCGGTCGGCCCGATCTTGGTCGTCCCCGCAGGCAGAATCAGGTTTTGCGCAGCGACCGCGTTGACAATGTCGTTGGGCGACAGACCATAGGCTTGCAGTTTTGCGATATCCAGGTCCACCTGGATCTGACGGGGCTTGCCGCCGAAAGGATAGGGCGTGCCCGCGCCCTGTACCGTGCTCAATTGTGTACGCAAGAAATTCTGCGCCAGATCGAATACCTGCTGCTCGGGAAGCGTTTTGCTGCTTAAGCCGAGCTGGACCACCGGCGTCGAAGATGCCGTGTAGGTAATGACCAGCGGAGGGGTCGTGCCCACAGGCAGACTGCGCAGCGCCGTCTGACAAATTGCCGTCACTTGCGTTACCGCCATCGCAATGTTTACGTTGGGGCGGAAAAAAATCTTGATTACCGCGATTCCATTGAGCGACTGCGATTCCTGGTGTTCAATGTCGTTGACCGTGACCGTGAAGCCGCGCTCGGAGTTGGTCACGATCCGGTCCGCCATCTCGCTCGGCGAAAGCCCGGTATAGTTCCACACCACGCTCACCACGGGGATATTGATGTCGGGGAAAATATCGACCGGCGTACGCAGGATGGTGACCGGCGTCAGAATGATGATGAGTAGTGCCATCACCACGAATGTATAGGGACGGCGAAGCGCTAATGCGACTATCCACATAAGACTGACAAAATTAGATTAGCAAAATGGTGTTGCTGAAACGTGAAAGCAAACCTCGGCTGTCGGGGTATAAAATTAAGATTCAAAACAGTACGTATCGGATTTAAATTATAATGGACTTCAGCCATGGCTCAAAACCACATTCGGTCCACCGGGACACGGAACGGAAGTAATGGACGAAATGGCGGCAATGGAACTGCTCCGAAACGGGCGCCCGGGCGCCCGCGTAGCGAAGAATCGCGGCAGTCAATTCTGAGCAGCACTCTGAAGTTGCTAAAACAGGAGGGCGGCTTTTCCGACCTCAGCATTGAGGCGATCGCCGCCGACGCCAACGTCGGCAAAACAACGGTCTACCGTTGGTGGCCGACCAAAGCTGCGCTCGTCGCCGACGCGTTCTCGGCCAGCGCGGAGCAGGAACTCCAGTTCCCGAATACCGGCTCCGTTTATACCGACATGAGACTGCAGATGAGGGGACTGATCCGCATCTTCCGTTCGCAGCGCGGAAAGGTCGTGGCGGCCTTACTCGCGGGAGGGCAATCCGATCCGGAATTGCTCGAGGCCTATCGCGATAGATTCCTGTGGCCGAGACGCAGGCAGGCCTATCAAACTTTGCAACGTGGCGTTGATCGCGGCGAGTTGCCGAGTGGCAGCGATTTCGATCTCATTCTCGATTCGCTCTATGGGCCAATTTTAATGCGCTTTCTGATTCGCCACGTTAAGCTCGAGGAGAGCTTCGCCGACGAAATCTGCGGACTCGTGCTAAAAGGCCTCGGCCCGAAAGCGGCGCGTTAGAGCAAAGAAGTGCTCCCAAATCATTTACCTGCCGAAACTTACCGTTCGATCATTAAATTCTGCCAGTCCCTGACCATCCTTGCGCGATTCGACCGCCGGGGGTTAGAATCGAAATACGACCTAAACAGTCGGAGTTTTATCCGACCAGATTGGTCGGCATTTGCCGTATGCTAAAGCTGACCAAGAAAGCGGATTACGGCCTCATGGCCATGAAGCATCTGGCTGAGCACGTAGACCAGGGTGCCTGTAGCGCCAAGGATGTCGCCGAGGCCTATGGCATTCCGCAAGAGGCGCTGGCCAAGATTCTGCAGCGCTTGGCGAAAGTGGGTTTAATTCGGTCGCAGCACGGCATGAACGGCGGATACTCGCTGACCCGCGATCCGAAGACGATTTCCGCCTTCGAAGTCATCAAAGCGATCGACGGCCCGCTCTTTATAACCTCGTGCGTGACCGTGCGCGGCGAATGCGGGCAGAGCGATCGATGCACCATTCGCGAGCCGCTGCGCAAGGTAAATGAAAGCATCGAACAGGTTCTGAAGAACATCAAAATTTCGCAGATGAAAGAAGAGCCGGAAGTTCTCCCTGTCGACGAGCATGTCCATAAGGCGGACACGAGGAAGCCGGTGGAATTGGTAACGATTTCGTAGCCCAGCACGATTCGAGGAGACAGCAATCATGAGCACGGATGTGAAAACGGCGACCCCAATCAGCCAGCACCACGGGCAGCACGCGAATCCCAACGGGATCAAGCTGCCGATTTATATGGATAACCACGCGACCACCCCTATGGATCCGCGGGTGCTCGAAGAAATGCTGCCCTACTTCATGGAGAAGTTTGGCAACTCCGCCAGCCGCAACCACCCCTTCGGATGGGTCGCTGAAGAAGCGGTGGAGTTGTCGCGAGAACGAATCGCCAAGCTGATCGGCGCGAGCGCGAAAGAGATTATCTTCACCTCCGGCGCCACCGAGAGCGACAACCTCGCCATCAAAGGTGTGGCCGAGATGTATCGCGAAAAGGGCAACCACATCATCACCGCAGTCACCGAACACAAGGCGGTGCTCGATACCTGCAAGCATCTCGAGAAGTACGGCTTCCGCGTAACCTATCTGCCGGTGCAGAAGGATGGCCTGGTCGATCTCGACGATTTGAAGCGCGCCATCGACGACAAAACGATTCTCGTCACGATCATGGCGGCCAATAACGAGATCGGCGTACTGCAACCGATCGCCGAAATCGGCAAGCTATGTCGCGAGCGCGGCGTGGTTTTCCATACCGACGCGGTGCAGGCGATCGGCAAAGTTCCGGTCGACGTGAACAAAATGAACATCGATGTCGCGTCGATCACCGGACACAAGCTCTACGGGCCGAAAGGCGCGGGCGCGCTTTACGTGCGGCGCAAGAATCCGCGCGTGCAGTTAGTGCCGCTGATCGATGGCGGCGGCCACGAGCGCGGCATGCGCTCCGGAACACTCAACGTCCCCGGCATCGCCGGCCTCGGCAAGGCTTGCGCGATTGCTCAGGAAGAGATGCCGCAGGAATCCCGCAAACTGGCCGGCCTGCGCGACCGTCTCAGAGACAGCATCATGAGCCGCCTCGACGAGGTCTATATCAACGGATCGTGGGAGCATCGCCTGCCGGGTAACCTGAACATCAGTTTTGCCTATGTAGAAGGCGAATCGCTGCTGATGGGCATCAACGATATCGCGGTTTCGAGCGGATCGGCATGCACCTCGGCGACGCTTGAGCCATCTTATGTATTGAAGGCTCTTGGCACGGGCGACGATCTGGCGCATAGCTCGATCCGCTTCGGCATCGGACGATTCAACACCGAAGCCGAAATCGATTACGTTGCCGATCGCGTTGTCGAAACCGTAACCCGTCTGCGCGAACTCTCGCCGCTCTACGAGATGGCGAAAGAGGGTGTGGACCTAAAGAGTGTGAAATGGGCGGCAGAAGCGCACTGAATCCCTAGGGATGACCGAGCGGCTGGGCAGGAAGAGATTTTCCAAGGAGATAGCAAATGTCATATAGCGACAAGGTAATCGATCACTACAACAATCCGCGCAATGTCGGCTCCATGGACAAGAAGGATGCCGACGTGGGCACCGGCCTAGTCGGCGCTCCGGAGTGCGGCGACGTGATGAAGCTGCAGATTAAGGTGAATCCGCAGACCAACGTCATCGAAGACGCCAAGTTCAAGACCTTCGGCTGCGGCTCGGCGATTGCATCCTCGTCCCTCGCAACCGAGTGGGTCAAGGGCAAAACAATCGACGAGGCGCTTGCGATCAAGAACACCGAAATCGTGAAGGAATTGGCCTTGCCGCCAGTGAAGATTCACTGCTCCGTGCTCGCCGAAGATGCGATTCGAGCGGCCATCGGCGACTGGAAAAAGAAGCAGGAAGCGGTGCGCCCCGCCGAAGTGCAGGCCGCGCAGTAGCTCGGATTGTTTCGCGAATTGTCGTCCCGAGCGAAGCGAGGGATCTGCATTTTGCCGCGTCAGCTCCGCGTCGCTCGGAACAACCGGGATGACAATTAAGGTGAACGCAGGGTCATGGAACAAGTAGTCAAAGATGAAGCGCTGAAAGTACAGCCTGGCGCGCCCAAGGCTCCGGCCAAGGGCATTCAGGTGACCGACAACGCGCTCAACAAGATTCGCTCGGCGATGGTGAAAGAGAACGTTTCGCCGGAGCAGGGCGGCCTTCGCCTGGGCGTGCAGGGCGGCGGATGCTCGGGCCTGAGCTACAACATACGCTTCGATACGCAGCCGCGCGAACGCGATCGTGTGTTTCAGTATGGAGATGTGCGCGTTTTCGTGGACCCGAAGTCGTTCATCTATCTGCACGGGCTGACCCTCGATTATCAGGAAACCCTGATGCAACAGGGCTTCGTGTTCGTGAATCCGAACTCGACCAAGTCCTGCGGCTGCGGCAGTTCTTTCTCGTAGAGAGATCGTGTGGTAACGGGGCTTCGCCCCCGTCCGGACGGGCCCGAGCCCGTCACCACATAACCAAGTGGTCCGGGGGCGGGCTCAGCGCTCGCCCTAAGTTTTGTTATGGCAAATGCGGAATCCAATTCGACGCTGATTGTTCCAGGGCAATTACCGTCACGGGCGACTCCCAGTTGCTGGTCGTGTGGCACCATGCGCGCCGTGCACTTTTGCAGCGCATGCGGCAAGGTGCAGCCGCCAAAGCCGGTGGACTATTTCACGTTCTTCGGATTTCCGCGCAAGCTCAATCTCGACACGGCCGTGCTCGAAAAAGAGTTCTACGCGCTGAGCCGCAGGCTTCATCCCGATGGGTTCGGACAAGCCAATGAGCAAGAGCGTGCGTGGAGCCTGGAACAAAGTTCGATGCTCAACGATGCCTATCGCACCCTGAAAGACCCGATCAAACGCACCGAATATCTGTTGCGTCTCGAAGGCATCGAACTGGAAGAGCAATCGAAACAAGCCACTGAAAAGGCGCGCGCTACCGGAGAATTGAAGAAGCAAGTCGTGCCGCCAGATCTTTTGGAGGAAGTCTTCGAACTCAACATGCATCTGGAAGAGTTGCGGATGCAAAAGAAGATGGGCGAGGACGATCCCGCGTTGTTAGAGGAGATCGGCAAGGCCAAACTCTCGCTGGAAGAAAAACACGACGCGCTCTTGAATGAGCTCAAGGCTGAATGGAAGCAATGGGACGAATCGGAAGAAGAATCCAGTCGGCGCAAAGCGCTCGACAAAATGCTGGACGTGCTGAACCGCAGAAATTACATCCGCAACCTGCTGCGGGATGTGAACGAGGCAATGGAGTAGTGCCATTGGAATTTGTGATTTGTAATTTGCCATTTTAAAAAGTAGGTTGTCCGCAATTACAAATTGCAAATCAGAAATTACAAATGAGTTCTGACTACATCGTCGGCATCGATCTCGGCACCACGAACTCGCTCGTGGCCTACATGCAGGGCGATTCGCCTGTCGTCATCCCCGGAGAAGACGGGCTGAATCTCGTCCCCTCCGTGGTCGCGCTTGACGAAAAGAAGCAAGTCATCGTCGGCAACGGCGCGCGCCGCTATCTGATCGAAACGCCCGAGCGCGCCGTCTATTCGATCAAGCGTCTGATGGGCCGCGGCCTCGAAGACGTTCAAGAAGAGCTCAAGCTGTTTCCCTTCCAATTGGCCGACGATCTTAACGAAGGCGAGGTTCTCCGTATAAGAATTGGCGACCGAACCTACACCCCGCCGGAAATTTCGGGGCTGATCCTTCGCCAACTCAAGCGCAATGCCGAGCGTTTTTTCGGAGCGTCCGTAACCCAGGCCGTGATCACCGTCCCCGCCTACTTCAACGACGCGCAGCGCCAGGCAACGAAAGACGCCGGCCGCATCGCCGGCCTGAATGTCTTGCGCCTGGTTAACGAACCGACCGCAGCCTCGCTGGCCTACGGCCTCGACAAGAAGAAAAACGGAATCGTCGCAGTTTACGATCTAGGCGGCGGCACGTTCGACGTTTCGATTCTCAAGCTGCACGACGGAATCTTCGAAGTAATCGCTACCAACGGCGACACACATCTTGGCGGAGATGACATAGACAATCTGCTGATCGCCATCGCAGTCGACGACATTCGCGGCGATCTCGGGCTCGACTTGCGCAAGGACGCACGCCACAACAGCGAATCCGTAGCCCGCATCCGCAAAGCCGTCATCGAAGCGAAGATCGCTCTTTCATCGCAGCCCACGGCAAAACTCGATGTCGAATTGCCCGGCGGGAAAAAGTATCAGCGCGAAATCTCCGTTGCGATGTTCGAACAAATGATCCAGCCCATCATCGACCGCACCGTCGGCCCTTGCAAGCAGGCACTCAAGGACGCGGGGTTGCAGCCAGAACAAATCGACGAGGTCGTGCTGGTCGGTGGCTCTACGCGGATTCCGAAAGTCCGCCGCCTGGTGCAGGATCTTTTCGGGCGAGTGCCCCACACCGATCTCAATCCCGACGAAGTTGTAGCGCTCGGAGCGGCCGTGCAAGCCAACATTCTCGGCGGTGGCTCTGAGATTACTCAAGACATGTTGCTGCTCGACGTAACCCCGCTGTCCCTCGGAATCGAAGTAGCCGGTGGCGTGACCGACAAAATCATCCTGCGCAACTCGACCGTGCCCGCGTCGGCCACGCAGTATTACACGACGCAAGTCGACGGCCAGACCAACGTCGCCATTCATGTCCTGCAGGGCGAACGCGAACTGGCGCGCGATTGCCGGTCGCTGGCGCGCTTCGATCTGAAGGGCGTTCCGCCGATGGTCGCCGGCATGCCGCGCATCGAAGTGAAATTCCTCATCGACGCCAACGGCATTCTGCGCGTCTCCGCGCGCGAGCAGCGCAGCGGCCAAGAAGCCGAAATCGACGTCAAGCCGACCTACGGCCTCACCGACGAACAGGTCGAGAACATGCTGCTCGAATCTTACGACTACGCGGAAGAAGACTTCCGGCAGCGGCAGGTGATCGAAGCACGTCAAGAGGCAGATACGATTCTTACGGTGTTGGCGAAAGAGAGAAAGAATCAGGCCTGGCGCGAACTCACGAGCGACGAACGCGGCAGCATCGAGGCCCTGGAGAAATCTCTACTCGACGTAAGAAAAGGCGATGACTATCACGCCATCCGCGCAGGCATTGACGCCCTCAATCAATCCACCATGCATTTCGCTGAACTGATGATGGAAACGGTCGTCTCCACTACGCTCAAGGGAAAATCCATGGACGATACCGGTATTGAAGAAGGCCCGCAATCCGGCCATCCAGTGGCGAAGGCAGATTTTGAATAGGGGACAAACGATTTATGTCTGACGAAAAAACGCACGCAACCGGAGCGACCACTATGGATGCTCCCCCCGTCGAAAATAACGAGAACACGGTCGAGGTCACCTTCCTGCCCGAAGGCAAGACGGTGACCTTCGAACACGGCAAGTTGCCCTATAAAGATCATGGCAAGGAAGAGTCGCTGCTCGACGTCGCCTTGAATTTCGGCGTCCATCTCGATCACGCCTGCGGCGGCAACTGCGCCTGCACCACCTGCCACATCTGGGTAAAAGAAGGCGCCGATCTGATCTCCGAGATGGAAGACGACGAAGCCGACAAGCTCGACATGGCCGCCGATCTTCAGTTAAACTCGCGCCTCGGATGCCAGACGGTAATCAAGAAGCCGGGCAAGCTGGTCGTCGAAATCCCAGCGTGGAACCGAAATTACGTTTCGGAAGAACACTAAGAAACAGCTTTCAGCCGTCAGCTATCGGCTCTCAGCTACACCGGGACTGGTTGAAAAAACTATCTTAAGGGCGAACGATTACGAGGAGCGCTGATTCATGCCTAAAGAACTTACGTGGAGCGATGCTGACGATATCGGAATTCTGCTCTCCGAAACTCACCCGAAGGTCGACCCTCTTGCGGTTCGTTTCACCGACTTGCACAAGTATGTGATTGCTCTTCCTGATTTCAAAGACGATCCGGCGAAGTCGAACGAAGCCAAGCTGGAAGCGATTCAAATGGCATGGCACGCCGAGGTTCTCGACCGAACTCAGGGTTAAACTACCGCGCCCCCACCGAACTCGGCGCCAAATCCTCGATGCTGGCTTCCCGCAGAAACTTCGCCGCCTCCTCAGGCGGCGTCGGGTTGATATAGAAACCCGTCCCCCATTCAAATCCCGCCGTCTTCGTCAGCTTAGGCATGAATTCGATGTGCCAGTGGTAATACTCATTCGTCGGATCCTGCACCGGCGATGAATGCACCACCAGGTTGTACGGCGGATTATCAAGCACGCGATCCGCTTTCATCAGCAGCGACTTGAGCGCCTTCGCTAAATTTTCGAACATGTGCGACGACGAATTTTCAAACGCCGACTCGTGGCGCTTCGGAAGAATCCAGGTTTCGAACGGGAACCTCGGCGCGTATGGCGCAACCGTCAGAAAGTCTTCATTCTCGCCCACCACTCGAATGCCATTGTCGGTTTCCTGCCGGATGATGTCGCAAAACACGCAGCGCTCTTTATAGATGTAATACTGTTTCGCTCCCTGTAATTCCTCCGCCACGTAAATGGGCAGAATCGGCAAGGCGATCAGCTGCGAGTGAGCGTGCTCGAGCGAAGCGCCGGCCGCTTCTCCGTGGTTCTTGAAAAGAAGAATGTACTTGAACCGCCGGTCTTTTTTTAGGTCGAGAATGCGATCGCGAAACGCCCAGAGTACGTCTTCGATTCTTTTCGCCGGAAGCGAAGCCAGAGTGGCCGTGTGGTCGGGGGTTTCGATGACGACTTCGTGCGCGCCGATCCCGTTCATCTTGTCGAACATGCCCTCAGCCTGTTTATTCAATGTGCCCTCGATGCCGAGCGCAGGAAACTTATTGGGAACGACGCGGATGGTCCAGCCCGGAGTGTCTTTCTGCGGAGTATTGCCGTTGGCGGCAGGCCGATACGCCAGAATTTCCGGCGGAGTCTTACTCTCATTGCCGTAACAAAAGGGACAGAAGCCGCCCTTGATCTTCACCCCCTCACGGACAAAGTCAGTCGGCCGTTTCGCGCGATCCGTGGAAATAATCACCCACCGGCCCACGATGGGGTCTTTTCTTAGTTCGGGCACGTACTAAATCCTTTCAGCGGGATTTCCTGAAGCCCCGATTTTCGAAACTACGACTTCCGAATTTCCGATTGTACGATACGGGAAACGCGTTTTGAAACAGCTCGAATGCCGGCTGGTTGGGTCCGTGCTCATAGTATAGGGCGAGCACGTCGAAACGCCACGTGCAAGGAGGCATTTGGCGCCTGAAGTCGCCTGCCACCGGCACCCAATGCCGTCGTTTGGCCCGATCCACCGCTGCCCTCGGCGGGTTTCACGTGGCGCGTCGTTCGCGTTTTTTTGCTTCGATGATGCACAGAACCTCGCGATCCCAGCCGGCCAGATCGAGTTCCCGGCGATGATGTGGCGAACGAAAATTGCGGGCAATGATGGTATAACCGCGCCGCCGAAGATAGAAATAAGCTTCGCCCCCGCCTCGCTGGCCAGTGCGCAAGTGCCCGGCTGTTTGGTCGGGCGGAAGCGTTTTAGCGGCAATCCCATCGAGGGCGCGCAATGCGGCTTGCATCAGGCGGCCAGCGGACATATACAACTCCAACGTCACCCTAGCCAGACCATGTAATGTTATGTGATCGCCATCACCACGCGTCCGGTACAATTCGTTTTGCTTCGCATCAAATCCTCCGGCACCAGGTGTCTTTGCGCTTGTTTTCGGCTGTTTAGCAAATCAAGGGCCAATTCCTGATAATCTGCTAACGTTCGGGCTGCTACCCCGTCTATTTCTGTGCAAGCTGAGGTTCGATCACTTGTAGGGGACAGAGACAGGCAATGCCGGCCGATTCCTACGCAGTAGCAATTACGGTTGGCGAGATTTTTCGCCCAAGGCGGGCGGAACAGAGCGGCAACCAGAACCCCATCATGAGGGGCTCCTTGGCAGCGCAAGGCAACCGCATTGACGATACCAGCCTGATCCGTGAGGCGCAGCAGGGAAACCGTGCGGCCTTCGAGGTCCTGGTGCGTCACTACGATCAGTCGGTGCTGCGGCTGGCGCTGCACCTCACGGGATCAGAGGCGGACGCCCAGGATGTATATCAGGAGGCCTTTCTCAAGGCCTACAAGAATCTGGGCAGCTTTCGATTTGAATGTTCCTTCTACACCTGGATCTATCGCATCGTGACTAACCTCTGCCTCGATCATCTGCGAAAACGGAATGTGCGCAAGGAAGATGCTCCGGTCGCGGTCGATGCGTCGGGCGAAGAGTACAGCCGGATCGAGCAGTTTGCGGACGCCCGCTCGGGAGCGAATCCGGAACGCGATTTGATGCGTCGGGAGTTGGGGCGAAAGATCGGTACGGCGCTCTCGGCGCTCACGCCTCGAGAGCGCATGGTGTTCGAGCTCAAGCACTATCACGGGCTCAAACTGCGCACGGTGGGCGAGATGCTGAATACAACCGAAGAGACGGCGAAGAATACCTTGTTTCGCGCGACACAGAAACTGCGAACCGCGCTGGCGGAGATGCGATGAAATACGAATTCATGATTTGCGAGTTAACGAGATTTGAATTACTTCCCGTGAAGGGATACGAAAATGAAATGTGATTGGGTACAGCAGAACATCCTGTTCTATGTGTACAACGAACTCGAGGACGACGCTCGCTACGAGGTGGAGCAGCACCTGGCGCGGTGTCCGGAGTGCGCCACGGAACTGAAGGCGACGCGCAAGTTACATGCCACGCTCTCGCAAATGCCAGTGGAAGAGCCGACCCCGAACCTTTTGGCGGCATCGCGTATGCGATTGCAGGAAGCGCTCGAAACAACGCGGCCGGGCGGTTTGTGGCGGCGTCTGATTCTGGAGCCTGCTTTGTGGCTGCGGCAGATTCGGATGTCGCCGGCACTGGCGGCGGCGATTTTCATCGTCGGATTTGGCGGAGGCATTGGCGCGACGTATAACTTTATTTCAACGCGTGGCGGCGGTAACGGCGTAGTAACCGGTTCGGTTGAATCGGGTAGCGGAATCTCATCGACAAATCAGCCACTTGAATCGTCGGCGATCGCCGGCATCCGCTCTGTGACGCAGGAGCCAGGTTCCAATCAGGTGAGCATTAAGTACGACACGGTTTCGACCCAGGAAGCGCAAGGCTCGCTCAACGACCAGCGCATCCAGCAACTGCTGTTGTATGCGGCGCGCAACAATTACAACTCTGGCGTGCGCATGGATTCGGTTGACCTGTTGACGCAGGCGCCCGATGACTCGCGAGTCCGAGAGGCATTGATGTATGCCCTGCAGAACGATACCAATCCGGGGGTGCGGCTGAAGGCGCTCGATGGCCTGAGCGGTTTTGTGCGGCAGGATCCGCAGGTGCGGGATGGAGTCTTGCGAGCACTGATCAGCGACACGAATTCGGGGGTTCGTCTGCAGGCCTTGCGACTGGTCGAGCCAATGAAGACGGACAGCAACGTGCGATCGGTGTTGGCGCGGCTGGCACAAACGGATCAGAACGTTTCGATTCGCACGCAGGCGCGCGCCATGCTGGCGCAAATGCCGGAGATGGATTGAGAACGGTCGTGAGCCGGGAGTCGTTAGTCGCTGGTCGTTAACAAATGTTCGCGGCCCGCGATAAATTCCGAACGACTATCGACTATCGAACAACGACAGCACTACAGGAGGACATTCATTGAGACAAGCTCTAAAACTCGCCAGCATGGCGGCAATGCTTACCGCGCTGGCATCTCTGGCTCTCGGCCAGGAAACGCGCGTTTATCGCGAAGGCAGCAACTGGGTGCAGGAAATGACCGGAGACCTGGGTGCGGCGAAGAACCTGCGGATGAAGTTAGCCTCGGGATCGGTGCGGGTTCAGGGTGGATCGCAAGCTGGGATTACATACGTCATTCATCGTAAGGCTTATACCTCCTCTGAACAGCAGGCCCGCCATGAATTTGATTCTTACCGGATCACCACAACGGTCAAGGGAGACACGGCGTGGATTGTGGCGGAGTCGAACGGGCGTGATCGTAGGTGCTCCGATGATTTTGTCATCAATGTTCCGCGGAATCTGCAAGGAGCGAAGGTCGAGACCGGGGGCGGCAATGTCACTGCCACCGGAGTTGCCGCGCGCGTAGAACTGGAGAGCGGTGGCGGAAATATTCGCGTCGATGACATCGGTGGTGACGTGGTTGCCGAAACCGGTGGCGGCACCATTGAAGTCGGCAGCGTAGAAGGCCGTGTGAATTTGCAAACGGGTGGCGGAAACATCAAGATCGCATCCGCCAAGGGCGAGATCAAGGCGGAGAGTGGCGGCGGTAGTGTGGTCGTGCTCTCCGGCCTGCAAGGCGCGGTGCTCGAGACCGGTGGCGGCAGCATTCGTGTGGATAAGTGCAGTGGCCATGTGAAAGCTTCAACCGGCGGCGGAAGCGTTGATCTCGGCGAGATCGGCGGACCGGCGGAGATCGAGACAGGCGCAGGCAGCATTCGGCTGGCTTCCGCCAATGGGCGCGTGCAAGCTCAGACCGGCGGCGGCAGCATTCAATTAGACGGAGCGACATCGGTACAGGCGGAGACCTCGGCGGGTGGCATCATTGTCAAACTGCTCTCCGCCTCGGGAGTTCGCAGCAACTCTGCCCTGGAGACTTCTGCCGGCGACATCACCGTTTATCTGGCCAACGATCTGGCGATCACCGTTCGAGCCGAGATCGAAGTCGCCAATGGGCATGGCATCCGCAGCGATTTTCCCGATATTCACATTTCCAGCGAAGGCGGACAGTGGGGGCCGAAAACGGTGACTGCCGACGGTCAACTGAATGGCGGCGGCCCCGTCTTGAAGGTTCGTACAAATTCTGGAAATGTATATTTTCGCCGCATCAGTCACTAGGACGGTCGTTGGTCGATAGTCGATAGTCGTTCGCGAATCGCTGCGGACTTGGTTTGCTAACGACCATCGCCGAGCGACGAACGACTGACAACGAACGGCTGCTCTCTTCAGGAGGATTTATGAGCCATCGCTCCCTTCTTGCCATATTTCTTTTTACGCTGGTCGTTTCGCTCACGACAAGTGCACAACCAAAGCAACTAGACTACGACAACACCAGCGAGAGCTGGAGCTGGGAGTACAACTCAGAAGAGGGAAGCGGTTCGTCGTTCCTCGGTGTGGACATCGCCGATGTTACCGCGGAACGACTGGCCGAATTGAAGCTCAAAGAGGAGCATGGCGCCGAAATTATCATGGTCGACCAGGATGCCCCCGCCGGAAAGGCTGGCCTCCACGAACACGACGTCATCGTAAGCCTTAACGGCACGCCAATCGATAGCGCCGCGCAATTGCGCCGGATGATTAAAGAAACGCCGCCGGGCCGCGTGATCGCTCTCGGCATCAGCCGCGACGGTCAGTCCATGACCATCAAGGTGCAACTGGCAGATCGGCGCAAGTCCATGGCGTGGCAGCCAAAGATGCCAGACATGCCGAAGATGCCAGAGATGCCCACGATGCCGGACTTCGACTTCCCCGTCTCGGTAGTGGTCGTACACTCCTCGGCGCGCAGCGGCCTGATGGTGGAGAACATCACGAGTCAACTCGGCGACTTTTTTGGGGTCAAGGATGGCAAGGGCGTGCTGGTGCGCTCGGTCGAAAAAGGTAGTCGCGGTGAGAAAGCCGGATTCCATGCCGGAGATGTGGTCATAAAAGTCAACGATCAGCCCGTGCACGACACTTCCGACTTCACGCACGCTCTGCGTTCTACTTCCGGCAACACTGCGGCTGTCACCGTGATGCGAGACAAGCGAGAGCAAAATCTTACTCTGACCCTTCCCGATAAGAGAGACTCCGGCAGCCTGCTCGAAGACACTTTGAGTATCCCCGAGATATCGGCCGAGACAGAACAGGCCATCAACCTCGCCCAAGAGGAAATTGCTCGCATCAGTCCGGCGATCGCGGAGAAACTGGCGCAAGGGGCAGCACAGTGCGAGGATGCGACAAAGAGGCAGCAGGAACGTGAGCAAAGGTTGCGAGAACGCCAGAAGAGAATGCAAGAGCAGCAGCAGAAGCTGCGCCGCGAGTTATCCGGAGAATGGACCGAAATCTAATCGTCGCTAACGCCCGGCCTGGGATATGGGTTACGAAAGTCACCTCTGCTGAACTTGCGGCCCAGCGCGCATCGTCAAAAGAATGACCAGATTCCGAAGTGGGACTACCCCCTCGTTACCTGTTGCGGTGACCGAAATCCCGATAATCTATTGCCGCGATGGCTTTCCGCGCCCTGTTGTTCTCAAAAAGCCCGGAGACGAATGCCGCCATGACGACGGCCTGTGCAAGTACGGGAATCCGCGCCGAAGTCTGTTCTGACATTTTCACCGCCATCGACAAAGCGAAGACGCGTACTTTTTCGTGCGTGATTGCGGATTGGGCTGACCAGCCCGAGGCCAGCTTTTTATTAAAGCGCGCTCGCGAGTCCGTGCCCAACCGAGGGACCCTGGCAGTGGTCATCGTGGATAATGAGCCGACAGCGGCAGAGATGCGCGACCATCGCCTCGATTTTCTGATTTATCGCCCGATTTCGACCGGCGAAGCCGAAGCGGTGCTGCTGAAAGCGTGCGAGCAGATGCAGCCCGCGAGCGCCGAGGATGTAGCCGAGGCGTCGCATGAAGCCGATGCTAGCCGCGCTCGCATGAATGCGAGTTCCGGCGACTCCGATGCGACCGAGCCGGGTCACCAGACCGAGTCCAGCAGTTTGGCGGAAGCGGCGTCAGCCGAAGAAGCTGGCAGCGGCGACGCCGGCACAGATGAAGGTGGAACGGCATACACCGGTGACGAAACGCCGCAACACCGAAGTCTGCCGCAGTTCAATGCAGTCTGCGCCACCTTGCTTGTTCTGGTGTCGGCATTCTTTCTCTGGAGATCGCGCGGCACCATCGACTATCTCTCACATACGCCCGAGGGAAGAGTTCGGGTCTTGCGAGAATCCGTGGCAGCGCTCTTTTATCTGAATCAAACTGGCGCAATTCCCGTCAGCTCCGCTGGCGCCGATGCGCAGCAGGATGCGTACTTCAGTCGTAAACCGGCGACTCCCGATGCGCAAGAGCCTAAGATCGGCTTGGTGGCGACAGAGTCCACCTTGACCGAGACGCGCGCGCCTTTGCCCAAGGCCGCCGACTTCCCGCTGCCCGCGCCCGTTTTGGAGCAGCATGAAGCGCCGCCGATAAAGGTACAAAGAGTCGCGATTCCTGAGAGCATGCGAAACTCCCCGCCCATTGCGCCTCCGGTGGTCGTGACAGTGAGTCCGGCGCAGATGATGCCGGTATCGACGCCGCAATCGCAACCTGTAGGTCAGCAATTGGTTCAGCAATTCACCGAACCGATTGCATTGACGGAAGAAGCCGCGCGAGCGTTGCTCGTGCACATGGTAGACCCTGTGTATCCCGCGGCCGGGTCAGCCCAGAAACTTCACGGCGCTGTTGTCCTGCAGGCGACAATCGGGCGCGACGGCACGGTAGAGGATGTGAAAATTGTTCGCGGATATTTTGCGCTGGGGCGTGCAGCCATCGCCGCCGTCAAGCAGTGGCGGTTCCAGCCCTACACCATCAACGGTCACGCTGCGTCAACCCAGACCACGCTCACCATCAACTTCAGCTATCCGGGATAGACTCTCTGCGAGTGCTCCGTTGGTTCATGCAAGCCTAAAGCCCACTTGCCGCTCACTTTACTTGTGTTCGTCGTGACCAGCCTGCTCGCCAGTTGGGGGCGTAACTCCGCTGGATTTCTTCCAGAACTCCTGCACCACCGGCGGAAGCTTTTCGATGCGAGTGATGAAGGCGGTCGCCTTCCAGATGTCCGGCTCCGTGAGCGTTTTATCCCACGCAGGCATTCCCGTATAGCGGACGCCGGTGCGAATCACGTAGAAGACATGCCATTCCTCATCGTCGGGGGGATGAAGGATGAAATTCGGTGGCGGCGGATAGAACGAGTTTGCCAGGGTCGAGGGCTGGCGATCGATTCCGCCATGGCAAAGCGCGCAATTCATGGTGTATATCTTCAAGCCTTCGATCAGGTTGTCATCGGTCGGAGGCACAGGATTATTGATACGGGGAGCATGGCGCTCCACCGAATTATCCATCGCGCTCATGGCGAGCTGGCGTTCTATTCGCGGCGGAGGAATATTGGCGCGCGTCGGCAGAAAGCCAAGCAGCGCAAGGCCAACACCACCGATCACGAGAAACACAATGGTGATAACAATCCCTAGAACGAAGTTGCGCATGCCCGATCCTTAAGGTCAGAGACTTGGGAGCCTGATTCGACCGCTGCGTCAGGGCCGAACCGCGCCCCTTACTCATGGTCTTTCATTCTACCCTTAAGGGAGCCGCAACCGAGCCGACGCGTCCGCTCAGGTTGTCGCGGACGACGAAACGAATCGTATATTCTCCGGGCGCAAGATCCATCGAACCTTTGAAGGCGACGCCGTTTTGACGAATCGCCGCCATCTTCTCAGCCGAAAGATGAGCTTCTATCTTCTTGTCGGTCGGATTTTCCACCATCTTGCCTTCGGACGTCTTCGCCACTGCTACCAGATCGATCGCAAGATGGTTATTGTCGCTGTCATCGATCAGGGAAGCGTCGGGCGCCAGATGCATCTCATAATTCACATGCTTCCTGGCTGGGTCTTTTCCGGCCTCGATCTTGCCCCAGTTCGCCACCAGCGCGATCGAGGTGTAGTCCAACGGCGATTGCAATGCCGAAGAGATGTCGTTGTTGCGGCTGATCTCCGGATCGGTAGTCGCGTTGGTGACGAAGAAGCCGTTGCGCGCGCGCACTTCGATGTGATCGCGCTTCACTTTGACCGCCAGCTTGCGCCAGCCTGACTTGGTCTTCGAGCGATCGAGATAGTAGCCAACCATGTAGTATTCGGCGGAATCGTGCACCGCTTCGCGAAAGCCCTTGGCGAGGTCGTTGGAGTTGTAATACGCGCGTCCTCCAGTCATCGACGCAAAGGTCGAGAGAGTCGACTGCGTGTCCATCTGCCGCCAACTCATGTTGCGGTTGTAGTTTTTCCCTGGGTTTTTCAGGGCAGCGCTGGCCATGAGCGTTTGCAATCCTTTGACGTCGACGGGATAGAGCGAGATCCCTGCATCATTGAGCAATTGCCAGGTGTGTTCGTACATGGGAAGAACGTCGGCGAGAGAATCGCGGCCTGCGGGCGCGAGTTGCATAGTGGTGTCGCTGACGCTGAAGGGAAATCCACCGCTTGCCCAGATCAACGACTTGCGTCCAGGAAATCCGGCGAACGCCTGCGCTATCTGTTGCATCGCCTGCAAGGTGTATGTGATCGCGAGCCGTTGCTCGAATGACTGGAAGTTCAGCTCCGAGTCTTCCATCATGGTCTGGATTTTCTGCGCTTCGGTCTGCACCGTTCCAGGATCGACGCCTGCGCTGCCGTCAGGACTGGCTGTTCCGGTGATCGCTTCGACTTCCTCGGGGTTGTCAACCATTTGGAACGTGTCGCCTTTTACCTTGTGCAATGCGGCCGCGAGGATGCGCGGGTCGGTGGTGAAATCGTGGATCACTTGAACGCCGCTGCGAGTGAGCGTGTAGAGCGCCGTCGGTTCGCGTTGATCGACTGACTCGGTTAGATACTTGAGCAGATCTTTGCGCGCATAGGCTTGCGCCGCAAAGGGCGTGTTGATGAAGTCGAGCACGATCAGCGTAATGCGCCTCGCTGATGTTCCGCCTGTCAGGGTATTGCCGAATTCGTTGGGAGTTCTGGGGCGAATCCAGCGATGCGCGTCGCTGGTGATTTCCTCCAAGGTGGCGATCTTCTGCTCGGCTCCATTCTCGAGCACGGTGAAGTCTTCCTTCTGTAATCCTCGAATGTGATTGCCGGACTTGTCAGTTACCACCGTTGGGATAAGCACTAACTCGGCCCGCGCCGTGAATTTGACCTCCGGTTTGTCGCCCTTATCTTTGTCTTTTGGCGCGGCGAAGAGGTAGATAGAACAAGCCAGCGCTGCGACGATGGCGAGACAGGGAAGCTTGCGGCTGGTTGGCATGTTTCTACTCCCTTCGAATGCAAGGCAGGCGAGTAAGCACACGGCGCGCGGCGAGTTACGGGAATCGAGAAGCGCCGTTGGCAGGAGAGTATATATCAGGCGGAGTTAGTAAGCGTGCAGCTTGCGAGCTTCGCGGACCAGATCGGAGACTTTGGGCAGAAAAAATTCTTCCTGCGGCGGAGAAAATGGCATGGGCGTGTCGGGCGCGGTGATCCTGACGATTGGGCCATCGAGATGGTCGAAAGCTTCCTCGTTGATGATGGCGGAAATTTCCCCGGCCAATCCGCCAGTGCGCGAGTGCTCGTGAAGAATGATTACTTTGTTTGTCTTCTTCACCGTCGCGGCGATCGCTTCGCGATCTAGCGGCGCGACCGTGCGTAGGTCGACGATTTCGATTTCGATTCCTTCTTTGCTTAGAAGCTCTGCGGCCTCAAGCGCGGTATAGAGCATCGCCGCGTAGGTGATCACGCTGAGATGATTCCCTTCGCGCGCGACTCGGGCCTTGCCAATTGGAACAACATAATCCTCGTCGGGAACTTCGTCTTTGATTCTGCGATACAAATATTTGTGCTCGAAAAAAATGACTGGATTTTGATCGCGGATGGCGGCCTTGATCAATCCCTTGGCATCGTAAGCCGTCGCCGGACAGACAACTTTTAGTCCCGGGGCGTGCACGAACCACATTTCCGGATTTTGCGAATGAAACGGGCCGCCATGCACATTGCCGCCGCTCGGCCCGCGCAACACTAGCGGAGCCGGCGCTCCCCAGCGGTAATGCGCCGAGCCGACCATGTTGACGATCTGGTTGAAGGCGCAGCCGATGAAGTCCATGAACTGGAATTCGGCGACGGGGCGCAATCCGGTGAGCGACGCGCCAAAGGCAGCGCCAACGATGGCCGACTCCGCAATCGGAGTGTCGATGACGCGCTCGGCGCCGAAGCGGTCGATGAATCCCTCGGTGACTTTGAAAGCGCCGCCGTAGATGCCGATGTCCTCGCCGAGGCAGAAGACGCTCGGGTCGCGTTCCATTTCTTCCCAGATTCCCTGGCGGATGGCTTCGAGATAGGTGGTTGGGGGCATGCAGGGAAAGTGTAGCAAGAAAGTCTGTCGACAATTTGGCTGCGCGGACACTTCGGCTCCCACCCTTCGCAAAGTGCGCGAAGGATGGGGCACCCCCAGTGTGTTTTATGCTGGCGAGATCAAAGGCCTGGGGTCACCTGCCCAGCCCTTAAGCAGAAAAGATTTCCGGCACGACTCCTTTTTATCGATCGTGATCCTTACCGAATTCATGGACTTTGTAGTGCTGCCTAAAGTGGCCATTTTCGCCATACTCCCAAACGTCGCCAGTGCGGGTATCGAAGAACGCGTGGTTACCATTGCTACTATATGAAAATTGAACACCGCCGTAGGGTCCGTCCGCCAGGGCGGCCTGGGGTTGAAGGATCGGTTTCAGTACGCTCACCGCAAGAAGCAAAGCGACGAGTGTGAGGATTATCTTCGTATAACGGTCAATGCGCATGTGTGAAGCCTCCAATTTGTTGTTTTGGTGCATTTCTTGAACATAAGGTTTTCGAAGAATTCTCGCGGGTTTGCGGGTGGGAGTCTGTGATGTGCGCACAGGAAAAACGTGATGAAAAAATAGGCTGGGTTCGTACGATCGTGCGGACCTTAGTCGTACCCACGTATTCGCAAAGAATGCGAACGTAATGGGGGCAACCGGCGGTTGGCTAACTGCAAAACGCGGGCGAGGGCGCCCACGCCACGCCCCCAAATCGCTTACAATTCCCCTTCCATGCGCGTTTCCTCAGCAAAGACCATCGCGGTTCGTTCTTTTGCGAAGATCAATCTTGGGCTCTACATTGGCGCCGCTCGTGCGGACGGATTTCACGAGCTGCGCACGGCGTATCAGACGATTGCGCTGCATGATGTGATCCGGGTGAGCTTTGAAGGAGGCTCTGAACGAAGCGTTGGGCGGAAATCTGGGAGCGGCGATGGGATTGAAATCGTCTGTGCGGAGGAGCGGGTTCCGCTGGATTCGTCGAACACTTGCTATCGCATGGCGGAGCGGGTGATGGCGGAGCTGGGCGCGTCGGGCCGAGTCCGGATCGAGATCGATAAACGGCTGCCAGTGCAAGGCGGGCTGGGCGCGGCTTCGTCGAACGCGGTGGCGGCGATGGCGGCGCTCGAGCGGGTGGTGAAGCGTCCATTGCCGGCTGCGGCGCGCTTGCGAATTGCGGCGGAGATTGGATCGGACCTGCCTTTATTTCTGGTGGGCGGAACGGTGCTGGGAGTAGGGCGCGGCGAGGAAGTTTATCCGCTAGCCGATCTGCCAGCGGTGGCGCTGGTGATTGTTACGCCAGAGGTTGGGGTGTCTACGCCTCAGGCGTTTGCCGATTGGGATGCTCTTACGGATGGCGGCTTGTGTGGTGACGCGGCGGAAGCTGCCCCGAGCAAACCCGAAGGACCCCGTCCTCGCGGGGCAGAGCCCCGCCACCGCACAGCCCGCCACACAACATTGACTTGGCCTCTTCCCTCCGATAGACTGTTCGAGGTTGGTTGCGCGCTGTCGGCGTGGCTTAGTGGTTCAGGCAATATTGGTTACCCCAACACCGGTGCTTCCGCAAAAGGCGGGAGCCGGGCCGAGAAATTGCTTCTCGACCTTGTCCGTACCGGGATTGAAAACGACTTCGAAAGAGTCGTCTTTCCTCAATATCCCGAATTGCGTGACATAAAAGGTGAGTTGGAGCGCGCTGGTTCGCGCTACGCCTCGCTCTCCGGGTCAGGGTCGACCCTGTATGGGCTGTTTCGGTCGCCGGCCGAGGCCGCAAAGGCGGCGAGCCGTCTGCGAAAGCGGGGGCTGAAGGCGGTGGCGACGAGTACGTTGACGCGCGAGGACTACTGGAAGTCAGTAGTCGGTAGTCGCTAAATGCTCGTCGCTCGCGCTCATCGTGCGCAGATCGTTGAGAATTTGTTGTTTGCGGCGCGTTCGGATTTCGGCATACTAGAGGCACGCAGAATTTGGGCCGTCGGCTAATGGTAGGTTGAGGCGTTTAGCGGGCATCTAAGCCCCGCCGAAAATCCTGAGCGTAGCGCAGGATCCCTCAATCAACACCGGAGGCCGCACGGGCTAGGAGTTTGGGCCGTCGACTAATGGTAGGTCAAGTGCCTTTGGAGCACTTTGTCTAGGTTCGAATCCTAGCGGCCCAGCCAGATGAACCAGTTGCCAGTTCTCAGTTCTCAGTAGAGAGACACTGGAGCCCCAAGCCTGAGAACTGCGAACCGGGAACTGAGAACTGAAGCTATGGCCACCGTTGCAACCACGACTGCCGAAAAGACGATCGTCGAAAAGACCGCGGAAAAAAAGCCGACTGTCGACGAGAAACCCGAACGTAAGCCGCAACGCGCACGGGTCGATGACCGGTTCAAAATCTTCTCGGGAACCGCGAACGAGGCGCTCTGCGAGGAGGTCTGCGCTTTTCTTGGCCTGACGCGCGGACAGGCTCTGGTCACACGCTTTGCCGATGGCGAGGCGTATGTGCAAATCCAGGAGAACGTACGCGGCGCCGACGTGTTCGTCATTCAACCGACTTGCCGTCCGGTAGATGAGCATTTGATGGAATTGCTTTTGATGATTGATTCGCTGAAGCGCGCGTCGGCACGGCGGATTACGGCGGTGATTCCGTACTACGGGTATGCAAGGCAGGATCGCAAGGACAAGCCGCGGTCGCCGATATCAGCGAAACTGGTGGCCGACTTGCTGACCACCGCCGGAGCGGATCGGGCGCTGTTGATCGATCCGCATACTATGCAGTTACAGGGTTTTTTTAACATTCCAGTGGATCCTCTGTTCGCCTCGCCGGTGCTGGTGGATTATTTCAGGAAGCTGAATCTGCCGGATCTGACGGTGGTTTCGCCGGACGCAGGTGGCGTAGAACGTGCACGCTTCTTCGCGAAGAAGATGGATGCGGCGTTGGCCATCGTGGATAAACGGCGCATCGAGATGAACGTGGCGGAAGTGATGAACGTGATCGGCGACGTAAAGGGCCGGACCTGTTTGATCATTGACGATTTGATCGATACTGCCGGAACGCTGGTGAAAGTGGCGCAGGCCCTGGTGGATAACGGCGCGAGCGCGGTGTACGCCTGCTGCACGCACCCGGTTCTTTCGGGTCCGGCGGCGGAAAATCTTATAAATTCGCCGATTACCGAGCTAGTGGTTACCGACACGATCCCGCTGAGTGAAGCGGCCAAGCAAGTTTCAAAGATCAAAGTGCGCTCGATTGCGGGATTGATTGGACGGGCGATTCAGTCCATTCACGAAGAGACGTCGGTGAGCAGATTATTTGTTTAGAAAGGTCGTTAGTCGCTGGTTGCCAGTCGTTCGCAACCATGTTTGAAGGCGGGGCGGCTTGCTCACGGCCAACGACTATCGACCAATGACGAATTAACCAAGGACGGAAACGGAACTATGGCGACAGCAACGGATATCAGCATATTGGAAGCGCAGAAGCGCGAGCCCGGAACCAAGAACGCCGCGAGGCGCGTGCGCGTCAGCGGAAGGATTCCCGCGGTGGTTTACGGTGCGGGTATTGAGGCGGCCTCGGTCGCGGTTGATCCGCGCCAGGTTTTGCGCATACTTAAGTCGGAGAGCGGGCACAACACGATTTTCGATCTCGCGCTCGACAGCGATCGCGTGAAGGCGATGATCGTGGATTGGCAGTTCGAACCGATCAAGGGAAAGCTGCTCCACGTGGACCTGCAGCGCATCGCCATGGATAAGAAGCTGACCGTCACGGTGCCGGTCATCCTTAAGGGCGAGGCGGCGGGCGTGAAGACGGAGGGCGGCATCCTCGAGCAGTTGTTGCGCGAGATCGAGATTGAGTGTCTGCCCGCGGATATTCCGAAGAACATCGAAGTTGATATCAGTCATCTTGTGTTCGGCATTGAAGTGCGCGTAAAGGACCTCCCGCACGATCCGAAGCTGAAGTTTCTGACCGACGAGAATCAGATGATTGCGCACATCACGACGGTGAAGGAAGAAGTGGTGGCGACTCCGGAGGCGGTGGCGACGGATGCGACAGCGGCCCCGGCGGAGCCCGAGGTCATCAAGAAGGGCAAGCAGGAAGTTGAGGGTGAAGGCGAGGCCGAGGGCGACGCGAAGGGCAAGGCCAAGCCCGAGAAGGCTGAAAAGGCCGAGAAGAAAGAGAAGAAATAGCGCCCATACTCGCAGGCTGGATTGGTGGTCCCGGGGGCGTGTGTGGAAGCAAGGGATGAGCTTTTGGCTGAGAGGCTGAAAGCTGATGGCTGAAAGCTAACTCGCGTGAAACTGATCGTCGGTTTGGGCAATCCTGGAATCGAGTACCAGTTCACGCCGCACAATCTCGGGTTTTTGACGATTGATCGAATCGCCAACAACCTCGGGATCGAAGTCAGGAATCGCCAATGTCGTGCGCTGACCGCGCGGGCAAGGCTTGCGAGTGAGCCGGTGGTTTTGGCGAAGCCGGAAACCTACATGAACCTGAGTGGGCTATCGGTGGTGGAATTGGTGGAGGAACATCAGGTCGACGTAACCCGCGACTTGATTGTGATTTACGACGAACTGGATCTGCCGCTGGGCACGATTCGCATTCGGCAGCGAGGAAGTTCGGCGGGGCACAACGGGATGGAGTCGATCCTCGGCGCTCTGGGTACGGACGAATTTTTGCGAATCCGGCTGGGAGTAGCGCCCGATCACAAAGTCGCGGACGGCGCGAAATATTTGCTGACGCCGTTTCGCAAGGTGCAGGAAAAAGCGGTGGATGAGGTCCTCGACATGGCGGTGCAGGCGGTCGAGGTGATTGTGAAGGAAGGTTCGGCGGCGGCGATGAACCGGTTCAATCGGAAGAACGAACCGGAAGAGTGCGAGTGAATTGCTAATCGTTGGTTGATCGTCGTTGGTCGTTCGGCGATCATCGCTAGCGTGGTTTTGCTAAGGACTAACGACCGACGACGGCATTATTGATTTTGGAGATAAAGAATGAATCGTAGCTATGAATTGATGTTTATCGTACGGCCGGACATGGTCGAAGAAGAATTAACCAAGTTGATTTCGACGCTTGAATCATCGTTGACGTCGGCCAGCGGCACGGCCAAGAGCGAAGTCTGGGGCAAGCGCCGGCTCGCCTACAGAGTCGGGAAATTCAACGATGGTATCTTCGTGTTGATGATGATCGAAGCGACCGGCGCCGCAGTGCACGAAGTTGAACGCCGACTACGCGTGACCGAGCCGGTGATCAAGTTCCTCACCGTGCGTACTGACGAAGAATTGAAGCGGCTCGACAAGGTCAAGAAGCTGCGCGACTCGAAAAAGAAAGCGAGTGCGCAACCGGTTGCGGCACCCGCGCCCGCTCCAGTGACGCCAGCAACGGCGGAAGCGAGCGCGGAAACGCCTGCGTCGGCGCCAGTTTAGTTGAACTGTTTCGTATCTTACGAATCGGTTCGCATTTTGCGGATTGGTTCGTATCAGGGTATCGCTTCAGCGATACCGCCACTTCGTCGAAATTAATCGCCCTTTTGGGGGCCGCGTGGGAGCGAGCAACTCGCTCCCCGACCAATGAATTCTGAGAAAGCAGGAGCACCATGGCAGAAGAAACAAGAGCAGCAGAAAGTCGTCCCGAGCGCTCGGGCAGCGATCGCGGCGGACCGCGCGGTCCGCGTCCCGGGGGAGGCCCCGGCGGTCCCCGTGAAGGCGGGCGCAAATTTTTCCGACGCAAGAAAGTTTGCAAGTTCTGCGTCGAGAAGATCGAGGCGGTCAATTACAAGGATGTGCGGTTGCTGGCGCAGTTCGTCGCGGAGAGCGGCAAGATTACGCCGCGCCGCCTGACCGGAGTCTGCACACCGCATCAACGACGTCTGTCGCGAGCCATCAAGCAGGCGCGCAATATCGCGCTGCTGCCGTTCGCCGGACGCGCGCAATAGCTTTAGTAAGACAGGAATTAGGAGTTCCCCTGTGAACCCCTGTGTCCTCCGTGGTTAAGGTTTTTCTCAACCACAGAGGATGCAAGGGTTCACAGGGGGGAAGCTTACGAAACGGGAGTCATTCATGGAAGTCATCCTGAAAGAAGATGTGCCCAAGCTGGGCAACCGCGGCGAAGTGGTGAAAGTCGCCGAAGGATACGGGCGGAATTTTCTGCTGCCCAAGAAGCTGGCGATTCAGGCCACCGAAGCCAACAAGACGGTCATCGAGCAGATGAAGGCGGCTTCAGTGCGCCGCTCCGCCAAGGAAAAGACGGAAGCCGAGGCGCTGGCCAAGCAGTTTGACGGCCTCGAGGTGAAGTTCACCCGCAAGTCCAGCGAAACCGATCAGTTGTTTGGATCGGTAACTGCGGGCGACATTGCCGAAGCGCTCGAGAAAAAGAGCTTCCACATCGATCGCCGGAAGATTCAGCTGCACGAGGCGCTGAAGTCCGTCGGTGAGTTTGCGATCCCAATCAAACTGCACAAGGACGTGACCACGCACTTGAAGGTTGTTGTTGAGAAGGAAGCGGCAGCACAATAGTTGAATTCTCTCGTGCGGTGACGGGGCTTTGCCCCGTCACCGCTCACCCCCTACCCATTACGAATCTACCCCAAAGAATTCTTCCACTTCTCTCAAATCGGTCGTTCTGCGGTAGGGCGGAAGACTCTCCGCGAACACTTGCCCGTACCGCTTCTTTAAAATTCGGTTATCGAGCAAGGCCAGTAGGCCACGATCATGCAGGGATCGAATCAATCTTCCAAATCCCTGTTTCAGCGTAATGACGGCGCTGGGCACTTGATAGTCGAAGAAAGCGTTGCCGCCGGCCGCGTCGATCGCTTTTACGCGAGCCGCCACCACCGGGTCGCTCGGCACGGCGAAGGGCAGGCGGTCGATGATTACGCAGCTCAACTGTTCTCCCTGCACGTCGACTCCCTGCCAAAATGACGACGTGCCGAATAAGACCGCGTTCGGCGTGAGCCGAAACCTCTCCAGCAGCGCGTTCTTCGGAGCCTCGCCCTGCAAAAACAAACGATACGGGAGTTGTGAACACAGACGCTCATAAACGTCTTTCATCTGGGCAAAGCTGGTGAAGAGTACGAACGCGCGGCCGCGCGTGATCTCGAGCAACTGCCGTATGCGCTCCGCCGCGAGCGCGGGGAATTCGGGCATGCGGGGATCGGGCAAATCGGGAGGCACGTAGAGCAGCGCCTGGCTTTCGTAATCGAAGTGCGATGGGAGCAGCAATTCACGCGTATGTTCGAGGCCCAACCGTTGCCGCATGTAGTCGAAGCCTCCGCCGACAGCTAACGTGGCCGAAGTCAATACGGCGCAATTGAGTTTGTCGAATAGCGACAACTTTAAAATCGGCGCGACATCGATCGGCGTCGCTTGCAAAAAAACAGTGTGGCGATCGCGACCGCCGGCATCGCGCATGCCGCGGCGCTCGATCCAGAAGACGGTGTTTGGATTCTCTTCCTCCATCAGGAAGCGGAGCTGAAAATTCATCTCATCTGCGCGTCGCGAAAAGGCAAATATTTCCTCCGGCTTTTCTGGCAGCTGCTGCAATTCGGAATCGAGACGCTGTAGGGATTTTCGCAACGCGTCATACTCTTCGCCGTTTTCTTCCAAAAAGTCGCGCCGATTCTCGAAGGCAAACCGTCCGTTGCCCGTGGGCAGCAGGGAAAAAAACAACACCGCATGGTCGCGCAGGCTGCCTAATGCTCCCGAGATTCCGGCGGAGTACATGCGATTGCGGGTGAGGGCCTGCTCGACGTCACGCGCCAGTTCATCGATGCGGGCGTTGCTGAGAGTGACGCCGAAGTAGTTGCTGGCCACCTCTTCCAGTTCGTGCGCCTCGTCAAAAATCACCGCGCCGACCTCGGGCAGAATTCCAGCATCGGGCGCACGGTCGGACTGCTGTTTGATCATCAAGTCGGCGAAAAAAAGATGATGGTTGACGATGACGATGTTACTCTCCGCGGCGCGGCGCCGCATTTCGGTGATGAAGCAGCGCTCAAACTCGCTGCACTTCCGGCCGGCACAGGAGTCGGCGCGGGCGTCCAGCTTGTGCCACAGCACGCTCGTCTCGGGCACGGCCGCGATTTCGGCGCGATCACCGATTTGCGTGAGTTTTTCCCAACGCGAAATTTCTGAGAAATGATCGATCTCTTCGAGTCCGCTCAGCACAGGATTGCTGGTGAGATCGTAGAGCTTCTTGCGGCACAAATAATTGTTGCGTCCCTTCATGTAGCAGACGTTGAGCTTGCTTTTGCCATCGGGGAAAAGTGCTTGCTCGAGGAACGGAATATCTTTATGAAAAAGCTGCTCTTGCAAATTTTTCGTGCCTGTCGAGATGATGACGCGCTTGCCGGAGCGGATGACAGGCACGAGATAGGCGAGCGTCTTGCCGGTGCCCGTTCCCGCCTCGACGATCAAGTGGCGCCGTTCCTCGAGTGCCTCTTCGACGGCCTGCGCCATCTGCAACTGGCCGCGGCGAAACTCGTAGGCGGGATGAGTTCTCGAGAGCACGCCGCCCGGCGAGAAAAACTGGTAGAGCGAGAATCCGGCAGCCGCAGTTTCGGGATGAGACGCGGGATGGGAGGAAGAGGGCACGGAGTCTCTATAATAGCGGGATGGGCGGCACAACTCATCCCCGCCTCTTCTCAAGCAAACTTTGAGCAAAAAGAAACCATCTCCACTGGTCGCGATCGTCGGGCGGCCCAACGTCGGCAAATCGACGCTCTTCAACCATCTGACTGGATCGCGGCGCGCGATTGTCGGCGACGAGCCGGGCATCACGCGCGATCGCCTCTATGGCGAGGTCGAGTGGCTGGGACACGAATTTCGTGTGGTGGATACGGGCGGCATTGTTCCCGAAGATAAAGATTTCATTCCGTCAGAGATTTTTCGGCAGGCGAAAGTTGCGCTCGAAGAAGCGGTCGCGATCATCATGGTGGTCGACGCGCGCACTGAGATCGCCGGGCCGGATCGCGAATTGGCTCGACTGCTGGCCCGAACTGGCAAGCCGCTCTTTCTCGCCGTCAACAAGATGGACAGCGACAAGCAGGATGCGCTGCTCGGCGAATTTCATTCGCTGGGGATGAAAAGTATATTTCCGATTTCCGCTGAGCACGGGCGCGGGATCGACGATCTGCTCGACGCGATACTTCTGGTGCTGCCGGCGAGTGCTAAGGCAACCGCAGAGAGCGCTGAGGTCGCGGAGAAATCTGAGAACGAAGAGTTACCCGCCGTCGATGAGCCGCATGAAATCAGGGTGGCGATCATCGGGCATCCAAACGTCGGGAAATCGACTCTGCTCAATCAGCTTACTGGCAAGGATCGCGCGATTGTCTCACCCGTCGCTGGCACCACGCGCGATTCCATCGATGAGGTCATCCAATACAAAGGGCGCAAGATTCGTTTTGTCGATACGGCCGGAATTCGCCGCAAAGGCAAGACGAAGCTAATGGCGGAGAAGCTTTCGGTGGTCATGGCGCGCAAAAATATCGAGGACGCCGACATCGTGCTCTTCATGGTCGACGCGACCGAAGGCGCCAGCGGCCTCGATGCGAACATCGCGGGCTACGCGCATGAAAGCGGACGCTCGGTGATTATCCTGGTCAATAAATGGGATCTGGTGGCGAGCGGCGAGAAGCGCGCCATCAGCCAGTCTCGCACGGCGCGCATACAGGACGCCAAGCGCCCGCAGGATCGGGCTCTCTATGAAGAGCGGCTGCGCTACGGCTTGAAATTCCTGAGCTACGCTCCGGTGTTATTTCTTTCCGCGCATACCGGCAAGGGAACGGAAAAAATTCTTCCGCTGATCGAAAAGGTCGCCGCTGAGCGCCGCAAGCGCGTCACCACGGGCGAGATGAATCGCTTTTTGCGAACGGTTGACTTCGATCGCGCGTCGGTCCCGGTGAGCAAGCGGGTGAAGATCAAGTACATGACGCAGGCGGGAGTGGCTCCGCCGACGTTTGTGCTCTTCACTGATCGTCCGGTGAAGCTGCATTTTTCTTATCAGCGATTTTTGGAGAATCAGATTCGGGCGGCGTTTGGATTTATCGGGTCACCGATTTGGATTAAGAACCGGGCGTGAGATTGGAACCTGCGAAAGACAACTAGCAGGAAGCCGAATGTGGCGCCTAGCGAGCCCCAGACCGCCGCGTCGACCAGAGCCACAAGCAAGACAACTGTCCCAACCGAATCGCCGGCACCGAGCAGCAGGGCCCAGGCTGAACATACAAAAAACACCACCCCTGGGCTAGGGTGCTCGCGCAGTGGGGCGAAGAACACCCCGATAGTCAAGAGATAAGAAAATGCGGCGAAGCCCCCAAGCATCTTGAGAGGGAGCGTCAGCGTTTGTTGGTTGTTCGGCCCGATTTTGCGCACGCTCTTAGTCCAAGAGCCGGGAAGCAGTGCAATGGCCACCGCAAATCCTCCCACCGCCATCAGGGCAACGGAAGACAGATCCCATTTACTATGGGCGACTGGGCCCGGCGCGAGCGTTAGATTCCTGTAGAGATTGCCGATCAGGATAGATATCGTTCCGCATACAAGGAATGCAAGGCGTGACGGCACTCCTATCGCGCTGTCCGTTATGCGGGGGATTTGAGCAGCAATCGGCGAAAGAATTTGTGACCTAAAAGTAGTGGCGCTTTCACCATCAGTTTTTTGGTTCCGGTGCTGCGGGATGGCTTCTACCCCGCCATCGGCAAATGCTTTCCATCCTCAGTTAGCAATCCCACGCGATCAACGCCGGCGACGCGAGCAATTGCAATTACATCCGCGACGTCCTGGAAATCGATGTCGTCATCGGCTTCGACGTAGGCTATGCGCTCTACGCGGATGGCGAAGATGTCGCGCAGGCGGTCGCGCAGGTGATCCCAGTCGACCGCCTCTTCGTTGACCATCACTTGCGGATGCTTGGTTTGCGAGAGTTCGCTCGGCGATTCTTGTGCATCAAAATGCTTGCCTTCCGGCTTCGTGTGATGGACTCGAATTACGATCGTCGCTTGGGGCGGCGGAATCCTCCGGTCATTGGAGTTGGGCTGTTGCGGAATCTCTGTCTGTAAACCGACTGGCTTCTGTTCGATCACCACCAGCATGAAAACAATCAGGAGCACCAGCAGAATGTCAATCAGCGGAGTGACGTTCATCTTTGGGCCTGTAGAAAACGGACCACTGCCTGCCGAGAATCCCATCTGGGTTTCCTTTCTTCATCAACGGGAATCGGCACGCGCGTGTCTTGAATGATTGGACACCTAAATGATGGGGCGAGTTCCAGGCGACGAATCTCCATGTTCGTTGTTGTTTCATGAAGGTTGGGTATAGTGACGAACCAATTGCACTAAAATCGGAATTTCATGCGGATCGTGACGGAACATTGCTGGCAAGGCCTGCTCTTTCTCGCAATCAATTGTTTCTTGTTCGCTGTGCCGGTTCGCGCCCAGGATAACTACGAAATTCAGGTCTACTCCTCGGAGGCGACGCCGAAGAATGTGACGATGGTGGAGGTTCACTCCAACTTTACTGTCGACGGCTCCAAGCAAGTCATCAACGGCGTGGCTCCTACGAATCACGCCGAGCACGAGACGCTTGAGATCACGCAGGGATGGACCGATTGGTTCGAGACTGGCTTTTATGTATTCACCAGCATTCAGAATGGCGAAGGTTGGGATTGGGTGGGCGACCACATTCGCCCGCGATTTACGGCTCCTGAGTCCTGGCATTTGCCGGTTGGTCTGAGCCTCTCACAGGAGATTGGCTATCAACGGCGCAAGTTTGCGGAGGACAGTTGGGATTATGAACTTCGTCCCATCATCGATAAGCAGCTGGGGCGGTGGTATTTCGCTTTTAACCCGGCGTTTGACCGCTCGCTGCATGGTCTGAATACGGGCAAGGGGTGGGAGTTTTCTCCGAATGTGAAAGTCAGTTATGACTTCACCAGCAAGATCACGGGCGGCTTTGAATATTACGGAGCACTCGGGCCGGTCTCGAACTTCGATCCTATTTCACAGCAGTCGCAGCAGATTTTCCCGGTGATCGACCTCAATATTTCGCCGGATTGGGAGATCAATTTTGGCGCGGGAGTCGATGTTACCAACTCGGCCGATCATTTGATCGTGAAGTGCATCATTGGGCGGCGCTTCAGTTGGGGGCACAAAGCGAGCGCGGCGCAGAAATAGCTCTGGAGTGATCGCACCACTCGCGAATTTAAGTCCAGGTCCTTCGCTTCGCTCAGAATGACAACGCAGAATATTAACCGATCGGCTCGGCTGATGGCGGGAGCGGCGGCGCCTCAAAGGGCGGGGGAAATTCTGGCGCTGGTGCTGGAGCAGTAGGGGCAGGATTCAGCAGCACGTCGAGGGCTGGATATCGGGCAGCGAAAAAGTGCAGGGCATATGCCGGGAAAAAGACAGTAGCGGGCACGCAAACGAGCGCGATCAAATAGACCAGCAGGAGCGCAAGCAGTGTTCCCAGAATAATAGCCAGGCTGATTGTGGCAACGCTCCAGCCCATGCCCGCGGCTTTGCCCGCAAGCACGGCAACTACGCCCGGCACCACAACAAACAGGATGGGAAGGATTGCGATAATACTGAACAGTATCGTTGCGGCAATGGACAACACCAGTTTGAGCAACAGATAAACGGTGAAGCGCCCCTTTTCTCGCCCCATCATTGCCAGCAGGCGGTGCCAGCCGTCGGCGAAATCTAGATTGTCGAGAGCCATGAGCGGCACGAGAAAATCTTTCGCCAGCACTTGAACCACGACGCTTACCAACAAGAAAACCGCGAAGAGGCAGAGGAACAAAATTACGGTGAGAACCAGCGGCCCTATGTGCTCGCGCGGATTCGTCAGCCACCCGGCAGACAGGGAAACGGCGAGCGGTACGCCGACGAGAAGTATCAGAACCAGCCAGGCTGCAAATTGGAAGATAAGTTGCCAAAGAAAAAATCGTACGCCCGCGCGATGCCACTTTCTCCATCCCTCGCTGATCGAACAGTGCCGGCGCAGAACGGAATCGAAGAGAATGAGACGGAAGATGCTATTGATGTAAATGAAGATGACTCCCACCACCACGGTGGCGGCGATGCCTAAGAGGATCACTCCGACGATCGGCCCGATGTGCTGAGAGATCTGCGCCGCACTAAAGGGGGGCCACTCCGCGGCCACGCTTGATGTCGGCAGTAACACGCGAGGATTCTTGTTCGGGATGTGAGGCCAGTGGCCGCCGAGGTTGCCGAAGTTGCAGCCGCCAACGTGCAGCTCCATCGCCAGCATGCCAACCAGCGCCAGCCGTGACCACTGCCCAAACTGAAAACGAGTGAACAGTTGTTCTCGCGTGTGTTGCAGAGCGGGCTGTACGCAATCGACTGCGGAAACTGGCACCGGATCACCTCGCACTAACGCCGCCAAGGTATCGCGGACGGAGTTGCCGCGTCAAACGGTGAAGCGCGGCGGTGAATAGAAACGCGGCACGCAGACGATGATGTGGTCTCCGTTACATATCATTCGTAGCGCAGCGCGTCGACGGGATCGAGGTTGGCGGCGCGTGATGCGGGAATCAGGGCGCTCAGCACTCCAACGATGAGCAAGACCGCAGTTGAAATCATAATGATGAAGAATGAAATTCTGAGGTGGATGTCGGCTTTTCCAGAGTCGTCTTCGAACAGCGGACCCATCAGCGGAAGCGTGCCCACGCCCGCTGCGACAATATAGGAAACCACAATTCCAATCGCACCGCCGAGCAGCATGATGAGGAGTGTTTCTGCAAGAAATTGCGCTTTGATGTGCCACTTACGAGCGCCGAGCGCGCGGCGCAAGCCGATTTCCTTAATACGCTCATCGACGGAGACGAGCATGATATTCATCACGCCAACACCGCCGATTCCGAGCGTCAGGATCCCGATAAATATCAGCAGCACTTGCAGGCCGATGGTGATGCCATTGATGACGGGGCGGAATTCTTCGCGGCCAAACATCTGGATGGCCTTCTTGTCGTTGGGCGAGAATTGCTGGCGCGTGGCGATCGCAGCGAGCACCTGCGCCTCCGCGCGCGCTTCGAACTGTGGCGCTATCGGCTCGAAGACCAGCACGTCGCCGTATTTCGCGTTCCAAAGATCGTTGGCCGCGGAGTAGGGAATCCAAGTCGACTCGTCGTCGCTGGAAAAATAATTGCTTAGTTGAATCTTACGATCCATGGTGCCGATCACGGCGAAACGCACCCCGCCGATGGTGACAGTTTCGCCGACAGCGGGGCGCCCGCCGAATAATTGTTCGCGCACGCGCGCACCCAAAAAAACGACGCGCCGCCGTTCGAGTTCGTCGAGCGAATTGATCCAGCGGCCTTCTGATGGTTGTTCGTTGCGCATGTCGCCATACTCCGGGCAAACGCCGCGGACGGGCGCGGTGCCGACCATGCGGTCGCCATAGGCGATGCCGGGGCGGCGCACGGTTTCGAGACACGCATGGCGCACGTAGTTGGCTGTCTCTTTGATCATGTCGATGTCGGCTTGCTCGAGGACAACTTTCTTTCCGGCGCGCTGGCCGCCAGGTTGTTCGCTGGTTTGTTGCGGCCAGCAGATAACCGCTCCTTTTCCGAAGGCATTGAAGCCACCGACCAGAATTTCGCGGAAGCTGCCGCCGTAGGCGATCAGCAGCGTCACTGTAGCGATTCCCCACACGATGCCGAGCATGGTGAGCGCGCTGCGCGTGGGATTACGGCGCAAAGCGATCCAGGCCTCGTTGAGGATTTGATAAATCATTCTAGCCACCGGCCTCGTGACGCAAGGCTTCTATGGGATCGATGGCGGCGGCGCGGCGCGCAGGATAGAGCGCGGACAAGACCGCGATGCTTCCGAGAACAGCGAGCGCTAAGGTCCCTGTTTGCCAGGTGGGCAGCAAACCGGCGAAGAAATCGGGCATCGGTAGCATGTCAACCAGAGCGCATAGACCGAAGGCGATGACCAAACCCGTGCCGCCGCTGATGAGCGCAACGATGAATGCCTCCAAGAAGAATTGCCGCAGGATGCTGTTGGCGGGAGCGCCAATAGCTTTGCGAACTCCGATTTCGCGGGTGCGCTCGCGAACCGCGACCAGCATGACGTTCATGACGCCGAGTCCGCCGAGGAACAAGGTCACGATGCCGACGGCGCCCAGAAAATATTTCATGCCATCAGTCATGGTGCGGAAGGCTTGGGCTTCCTGAATCGTGTCCCAGATGGGACAGGCTTCTTTGTCGTGAGGATCGTAGTTATGCAGCCGAGCCAAGACGCGCCGCACTTCTCCCTTGCACGCTTCGTGAGTTTCTACCGAGCGCGGAACCACCAGCAACTGATCGAAAGTTTCGGGCGTGCCCGGCGGCTTATCGGGAAAATCACGCCGCATCGCAGGGAACGGGATGAAGATTTTATTAACGTCCCAGCCGTCATAACTCGAGTCCTGCTTCTTCGACGACATCACGCCGACGACCGTGAAGGGAATGTCGTTGAGGTAGACAAATTGCCCGACCGCGGGACGGCCAGCGAATAACTGTTTCTTCGCATCGGAGCCGAGGAAAGCGACGCGGCGAGATTCGTTGATGTCATCCTGATCGTAGAAACGTCCTTCGCTGACGCCCAGGCTGCGAATCTCTGCAAACTCTGGCGTCGAGCCGGTGACGGTAAAGGCGGCTGCGTTAAAAGCAGTGTGCGATCGCACCGTACTCTGCTCGAGCTCGGGGATCGCGTACTGGCAATCGGACGCCTCTTCCTGAAGGTGAGGAATATCGGAATCGACCCAATGCACGAGACGGCCGGCGCGTGTGCCGCCAGCTTGCAGACTGGTGCGGCCATGGAAGACGATCATCAGGTCGCGGCCGAGCGTTTCGGCCTGCTTGGCCTGGCCGACGCGAAGGCCCTCGCCTGCAGCGACCATCAGGACGATCGAGACCACTCCCCAGGCGATGCCGAACATCGTGAGCAGGGTGCGGACACGGTGCGCCCAGAGGGTCCGGAATACATCTTCGATAAGGTCACGAAATGACATCTCAAGGTTCGACGGGCCTCGCCGCGAAATGAAAGCGGAGCGGCCTGTTTAGAGATACGAGGAAAGGAGGGGGTTAGTTCCCGCAGCGCGAGGAAATTTGCCATGTCGACGCGGCTCGCCGCTTGCGCAGATAATCGACGACTCACGGTGCGACGAAAACTGATTGCACCGCGCAATGGCCGAGCCATTCATCAAACTCGCGCAGAGCCAGTTCACACTGGAGTCGATGGCGCTCTTTGCGATCGCGAATCTTGCGATCAAGCGCGGGCAGCAAATCAAAGGTGATATTTGCCGGCTGAAAGGTCTTGCTCTCCGCGCGCGTGATGTAGTGGACCAGCGAACCAAACGCAGCGGCACGCGGCGGAGGCGCCGGTGTGCCGCCAGCAGCCAGCGCAACCGCATTCATACCCGCGATGAGACCGGTTGCAATCGATTCGACATAGCCTTCGACCCCACAGATTTGCCCAGCGAAGAGAACATTGGGATGAGCCTTCATCTGCAAAGTCGGATTCAGCAGCGCCGGCGAGTTGATGTAGGTGTTGCGGTGAATCTGCCCAAAGCGCAGGAACCGCGCGCTTTCTAGCCCAGGGATGAGACTCAGCACCCACGCCTGCTCGCCGAATTTCAGATGATTTTGGAATCCGACAAGGTTGTAAGAATCAGCGCGCAGATTTTCTTGGCGTAATTGCACAACCGCATGCGGCATTTTGCCGGTGCGCGGATCGAGAAGCCCGACTGGTTTCATGGGACCGAAACGCAGCGTGTCGCGTCCGCGCCGCGCAATCTCTTCGATGGGCAGGCAGCTCTCGAAGTAGTTCAGGTTTTCCCAATCTTTTTGTTCCACCGATTGCGCCGTGAGAAGCGCATCATAAAACCGGTCGTACTCTTCTTTCGACATCGGACAATTTATGTAGTCGGCCGATCCTTTGTCATACCGCGCCGCCAGATAGACTTTGCTCATATCGATCGAATCAGCCTCGACGATCGGGCTGATCGAATCGTAAAAATAAAGATTGCTGTGTGGCGCGGGCGCCCCCGCCCGCGAAAGGTCGGTGCTGTCTTCTGTTGCCGAGGTGGATGAAGAACTCAGGCGCACAATTTCCCGCGAGAGCGCGTCGGACGTCAACGGGCCAGTGGCGACGATTGTGAGCTGACCGTCGTCAACAGTCGTGACTTCTTCGCGACGAATTGTGATCAGCGGCTCGCGAGAAATTGCCTCAGTCACTTTCCTGGAGAATTCGGCGCGATCCACGGCCAGAGCGTGGCCCGCGGGAACCGCCGTCTCCCGCGCGATCGTAAGCAGCAGAGAACCGGCTCGCCGCATCTCTTCCTTCAGCAGCCACGGTGCGGTGTTTCCACTTTCGGATTTCAGAGAATTCGAGCAGACCAACTCTGCGAAGTCATCTGTCTGGTGAGCGGGAGTGGCGCGCACTGGACGCATCTCGAATAATTCGACGGCAATGCCGCGGCGGGCGCACTGCCACGTTGCTTCCGATCCAGCCAGCCCCGCGCCGATGATGCGTACTTTTTTCAGAGAGTCGGCCCTCCTCTTCTCTCAAGAATCTTTCTCCGCCAACTTTCGCAGGTTGTCCCCGGCCAGGAAAACGTCTCGCCATCCGTCCAGAAACTCGCCGCCGAGCAGCGTATACATGCGAATCGCAGGCTGGTTCCAGCCCAACACTGCCCACTTTATAAACCTGCGATTTTCCTGTTCGGCAACGTGGGCAACCCGCGCAAAGAGTGCGGTACCGATTCCGCGTCCGCGAAATTCGGCGCGAACAAAGAGATCCTCCAGATACAATCCCGCGCCTCGCCATGTCGAGTAATAGCTGAAGAAGAGCGCAAAGCCCGCGGGCTGCCCGTTCCATTCGGCGACTAAAACGCGAAATTGAGGGTTCGCCCCGAAGCCGTCGCGCGCGATGTCGGCCTCGGTTGTCTGAACTGCGTCCGGTTCTTTTTCAAACTCGGCGAGCTCCCGGATTAACTGCCGGATCAGAGCAGCATCGGCGATGGTGGCGGCGCGAATCGTCAGCATGAGGAGAAGAGAAAATTCTGCTTATTCATTATAGGGGCGAGCGGAGGTCTGAAGTTACAGGATCACTCGCTCGTCGCCGACTCGGCGAGTTACGTGCTCGCGATCCAGATATTCAAGCAAGGGAATGGCGTACTTGCGGCTGACTCCGGTCATGTCTTTGAAGCGGGCGACGTCGATCTTTGGCGCGGTTGCTTTGAGCGCGGAAATTTTGCGGCGTAGATCGAGAAGAACGCTCTGGTGAAAGACCAGGTCCTCTGAAATCTTGATCAGAACTTTGTCGCGCAAAAGAAGAGTGACAATTTTCTGGGCGCGGATTTTGTCGACCTTCAAACTGGCTAAGACTCCTTTTAGCGACGGAACCTTCAATCCGGCGGAAGCGAATGCGTGCTCGATGATCTTCTTTGATTCGGCCTCCTCATCTTTCATAACCACGCCGCGGCCTGCTAGATGCACCAATTCGCCGGCGACTTCGAGTTTCTTCTCCTTCACTAATTGTTCAATCACGCTGCAAAAAATCTCAGGGCCAAGGTTGGCTTGATCGCGCAGTTCCTCTTTGCTCATCCCGGCGACGAGGGGATTCGCGTCTTGAAATTTCTTCAGAGACTGCAGCACACCTGATTGTGCTTCCGCATATGCCGCGGGGGAAATCAGTATCTGACCGAAGCACACCAAACCAGCCTTAGCAGCCAGTTTCATCGTTTCTCCGCACCAGATGTTCATTTCTCCGGCAACGTCAACCAGGCGCAGACCCATAGCGCCGCGCCTGGCGACGCGCGCCGCCAATATCTGTTCCGCAGAACCATTTCGCATCGTCTCAAGAAACGTGACTGCGTCTCGTGTTCGCGGCTTGCGAGTTAGAGGCGCGGCATCGAGCACGACGCCTCCGCCGATGGTCACCACAGGCGAAAATTGCCGCACAATGAAGCGATCTCCGGGCAGAAGGAGCATGGGCTCGGCGAATCGCAGTTGTGCATAGTCCTCATCTCCCGGCTTAAGCTGCTTTATTCCGCATAGCCGCACTTCGGCGATGGTTTCTGTCGTGTAGGCATGAAAGTGCACGCGGGCGCCGCCTTTTAGCGGCTTCGCCGAGGGGAGAAGCGAGAGGAGTGCATCGACTCGCGAGGTGGAATGAAACGTGTTCGCGGTCGCGAGCGTCATACCACGCGCGAGGTCTTCGGTCGAGACACCTGCGAGGTTCAGCGCGGTGCGCTGCCCCGCGACAGCGGCTTCTGCCGCCGAGCCGTGAACCTGCACTCCACGAACTCGCACGCGCTTTCCCGCGGGAAACAGTTCGAGCTCATCCTCGTCCGATTTGCGAACCGTCCCCGCTACAAGCGTCCCGGTCACGACCGTGCCGAAGCCCTTCATGGTGAACACGCGGTCAATGGGAAGGCGAGCGAGCGCGGCCGAATCTTTGACCGCGACTTCCGACGCGACCTGTGCGAGCGCGGACTTCAATTCATTCAGCCCGGCGCTGGTCAAGGAACTCACCGCGACCATCGGCGATTGTGCCGCATCGAGAAACGATCCGCGGACATAATCCTCGACTTCGAGCCGCACGACTTCGAGTGTCTCCGCATCCACCGCGTCCGATTTCGTGAGCACGGTGATACCGCGGCGGATGGCCAGCAGACGGCAGATATCGAAATGTTCGCGAGTCTGCGGTTTGATCCCTTCATCGGCGGCGATGACCAGGAGCACCAGGTCGATGCCGCCCACTCCCGCCAGCATGTTGCGAACGAAGCGCTCGTGGCCGGGGACATCGACGAAGCCGAGACGAATTTTGCTGCCGTCGGGAGCGGGAAGCTCGAGGTGGGCAAACCCGATGTCAATCGTGATGCCGCGCCGCTTTTCTTCTTCGAGGCGATCGGCATCGATGCCGGTGAGAGCCTTGACCAGCGCCGTCTTGCCGTGATCGATGTGTCCGGCGGTGCCGACGATGACAGATTTCATCTGCGACAGTATAGACGGACCCTGTGCTGTCCTAAGTTAGCTTTTCACCACGGAGTCACGGAGGCGCAGAGAAAACCTTAAACCTGCAAAAACCAGCGTGGAGGTTTGCCGAACGGTTGAATTTCTCCGTGCCTCTGTGACTCTGTGGTGAAAACTGGGACAGCGCCACAGTACGAATCCACATGCGAAAAGTTGGCCGAGATGCGACAATAAAGATTCCCCAATGACGACCTCCGCAATTAGTGCCGCTACTCCGGAGATGATCCGGGAACACGGCCTCACTCAGGAGGAATTCGAAAAAATTAAAGCGCTGCTGGGCGGGCGCGAACCTACGCGCACCGAGCTCGGCATCTTCAGCGTGATGTGGAGCGAGCACTGCTCCTATAAGTCGTCGCGCGTCCACCTGAAGCGGTTGCCCACGCGCAGCAAGCTGGTCGTGCAGGGGCCGGGCGAAAATGCCGGCATCGTTGACATCGGCGATGGGTGGGCGTGCGCGTTCAAAATCGAATCGCATAATCATCCGTCGTTTATCGAGCCGTTTCAGGGCGCGGCTACGGGCGTTGGCGGAATTCTGCGCGACATTTTTACCATGGGCGCGCGCCCAGTCGCGGTGATGGACTCGCTGCGCTTCGGGCCAATCAGCACCAGTGTGGTGACGGGGCTCCGCCCCGTTCAGGCGGGGCAGAGCCCTGCCAGCACACAGACTGAGCCCACACAAGCAGAGATTCACAAGAACCATTCGGTGATGGAAGGCGTCGTCTCTGGCGTCGCTTCTTATGGCAATTGTTTTGGTGTGCCTAATCTTGGCGGCGAGGTGAAATTCGAGCCTTGTTATTCCGGTAACCCGCTGGTGAATGCATTTGCTCTCGGCCTGGTGCGCCGCGATCAGATTTTTTACGGGCGCGCATCGGGGGAGGGCAATCCCGTCATTTATGTCGGCTCGAAGACCGGGCGCGATGGCATCCACGGTGCCACCATGGCGAGCGAAGAGTTCAGCGAAGGCTCGGAAGCCAAGCGGCCTAATGTGCAGGTCGGTGATCCGTTCCTCGAAAAGCTGCTGCTCGAAGCCTGCCTCGAAGCCATGCAAACCGGCGCGATTGTTGGCATACAAGACATGGGCGCGGCTGGGCTGACCTGCTCGACCTGCGAGATGGGCGCTCGCGGCGGCACAGGAGTCGAGATCGAACTCGACCGCGTCCCGCAGCGCGAAACCGGCATGACTCCGTACGAAATCATGCTGAGCGAGTCGCAGGAGCGCATGCTGCTGGTTGCGCAAAAAGGCCGCGAAGAAGAAGTCTTCCGCGTCTTCGAGAAGTGGGGACTCGATGCGGTCGAAATCGGCCAGGTCACGCGCGACTCGAAGATGCGGGTGCTGGAGCACGGTCAGATCGTCGCCGAAATTCCGAACGCCGCGCTCACCGATGACGCCCCGGTATACAAGCGTCCGCTCGCGCGCTGGGAACCGCCCGTCGATCGCGAAAAGCCCGAGCACATCCACTTCGCCGAAAGCGCAGACTTCACGGCTCAACTGAAGCATTTGCTCGCGAGTCCTAACATTTGTTCGAAGCGTTGGGTGTGGCAGCAGTATGACCACATGGTGCAGACCAACACGGTCGAGGCGCCCGGAGCGGGCGATGCGGGCGTGATTCGCATCAAAGGCTCTAAGCGCGGCCTCGCCATGGCGCTCGATGGCAATGGCCGCTGGTGCTATCTCGATCCGCGGCTGGGAGCGATGCATGCGGTTGCCGAGGCGGCGCGAAAAGTGGCGTGCGCCGGAGCGACTCCGATCGGCGCGACCAATTGCCTCAACTTCGGCAACCCGGAGAAGCCGCACATCATGTGGCAGTTTTCGCAGGTGATCGATGGCATCACCAAAGCCTGCGAAGAACTGGACACCCCGATTACAGGCGGCAATGTGAGTTTTTATAACGAAACTCTGGGCGAAGGGATTTATCCGACCCCGGTGATCGGAGTCGTAGGTCTTCTCGAAGATGTGCACCAAGCGGCGAAGATGCATTTCGCCCACGCGGACAGAAAAATAGTTCTGCTGCGAGCGAATGAAACGGGCGATGCGGTGGATGCCGAGTTGGAGTTCGGCTCGTCCGAGTATGCAAAACAAATTCTGGGAGTGGTGTGGGGCTATCCCCCAGAGTTGGATCTCGAGAAAGAGGCGACGCTACAGCGCGCACTCGTCGCCATGATTCAGGCGGGATTGATTGAATCCGCCCACGACTGCGCTGACGGTGGGCTGGCGGTTGCCCTGGTGGAATGTGCTCTGCCGGCCGGAATCGGATTGAACGTAAAACTGCCAAGGGGGCAAGCGGTGCTCGAATTCCCGCTCTTCGCCGAAGATGCGAGCCGCGTGGTAATAAGCTGTGACGCAGGCCAATTGCCGCGAATCAAACAAGTAGCGGAAGAATATGGAGTCTTCGCCGATGGGTTGGGTGGAACGGGTGGCGACAACGTAGAGATAGCGGTCGATGGCCAGCTAGTGATTTCGGCAAGCATAGGCGACCTGCGAGAAGCCTATGAAGGAGCGCTGGAAAAGGCGTTGCGGACATAACCGAGCGTCGCCGCAAACTGATCTAGGAGCGATTTTGAATTGGCTCACTGCTAAATGCTGACTTCCGATAAATTTCGCGATGAGTGCGGCGTGGTCGCCATCCACGCGCATCCCGAGGCGGAGAAACTCGCCTATCTCGGACTCCATGCACTGCAACATCGCGGACAGGAATCGGCGGGCATCGTGACGTCTGACGGCGAGCGTTTGCGCCAGCATAAGGCGATGGGCTTGGTCGCCGATATTTTCGGCCACGACGTGCTGGCATCGCTGCGCGGCGTTCTCGCCATCGGCCACACTCGCTATTCCACCGCGGGCGATTCCGCGCTCCTCAATGCGCAGCCCATCATGGTGCAGTCAAACAAGGGCACCATCGCGATTGCTCACAACGGCAATCTGGTCAACGCTCAGACAATTCGCGCCAAGCTCGAGGGTCAGGGTTCGATTTTCCAGACGAATAGCGACACAGAAGTTTTGGTTCACCTGATAGCGCTCTCGCGTGAGCAGACTCTCCCCGACGCTATCGCAGACGGGCTGCGGCGCGTGGAAGGCGCATTTTCGCTGGTTATGATCAGTCGCGACCGTATCTTTGCCGCCCGCGATCCACGCGGCTTCCGCCCGCTCGCTATGGGACGGATTCCGGCGCTGACCAGCGATAAAAAAGACACGATCGTCTTCGCCTCGGAAACCTGCGCGTTCGATCTGCTCGGCGCCACTTACCTGCGCGACGTCAAACCTGGCGAACTTGTCATTGTTGGGCCCGAAGGCATCAGCTCACGTTTTTATTCCCCATCGCCGGCGCAATCGAGTTGCATCTTTGAGCACGTTTATTTTTCGCGCCCTGACAGTTTGGTGTTTGGCCGTTCGGTCGATCAGAGCCGCGATGCCATGGGGCGGCAACTCGCGCGCGAAGCTCCGGTGGATGCCGACGTCGTCGTTCCCGTCCCTGATTCCGGCAACACCGCGGCCATCGGATACGCCGCCGAAAGCGGCATCCCATTTCGTCTCGGCCTTATCCGCAATCACTACATAGGCCGCACTTTCATCGAGCCGCAGCAGTCGGTACGCGACTTTGGCGTGAAGCTGAAGCTGAATGCTGTTCACGGCCTGCTCGAAGGCAAGCGCGTGATTCTGGTCGACGATTCCATCGTGCGCGGCACCACCAGCAGGAAGATCGTGCGCATGATCCGCAACGCGGGTGCCAAGGAAGTTCACATGCGCATTTCCTGCCCGCCGACCATCTCGCCCTGTTTCTATGGAGTGGATACGCCTTCAAAAAAAGAACTGATCGCCGCCAACAAAACGATCGATGAGATACGCGCTTTTATCGTTGCCGACTCGCTCGCTTATCTCTCGCTTGAAGGCCTGAAGAAAGCGTGCGCGGACGGCCAGCAAACCACGTACTGCTCGGCCTGCTATACGGGAAACTATCCCACCAAGATCGACGTCGAAGAAATCCTGCCCGTAGTTGCTTCGCGCTAGCGCTCTGTCGTGACGGATTGCTCCTGCGACTACTGAAGAACGCGGGGGTGCGCGTGGTATTCTTTTCCCGGCGACGGGCTCCTGTGCCGTCGCACTTCGAATGAGCAAAGCGTTTTCAATCTTCGGATTAAGTTCCCGCCCACAGCTCGGACCCTTCGAGCAGCAAGTGCTGCAAGAGTTGTGGTCGCAGGGCAGTGCTACGGTTCGCGAGTTGCTTGCGGATGGCAGGATCCACCAGGCCTATACCACTGTGATGACAACCGCGGATCGTCTCTACAAAAAAGGTCTGCTCGATCGTACTCCCGAAGGCAGGGCGTTCCGCTATACTCCGCGTTTCACGTCGAAAGAATTGCAACGGGACACGGCGCTGGAGAGCATCCGGCAGTTGCTCGGATCGAGCGATGCTTCATCGCTGCCTCTGTCATATCTCGTAGAAGCGCTCAGCAGCCATGACGCGCAACTGCTGGACGAGCTTCAACTCCTGGTCGAACGCAAGCGACGCGAGCTTCACAACGGCAAGAAACAGAGTCGGGAAAAGAACGCTAAAGTGGAGGACCGACGCTGATGTTTGCCCTTCGGGGAATCGCGGTCGCGCTTACTTTCTTCGTGCTCCTCTACGGCGGACTATCGGCGCTCGTCGCAGTGGCATGGCGCTGGTCGAAATTGTTGCGTGCAACACAACGGGGCGCCGCCGCTTTGCTTTTCGGGTTCCGCGTGCTTCCGCTGGCCGCATCCGTGGTCGTAACCTTTGCCTTTGTAGTGCCATCGTTTCAGTTGCTCGAACCCCGTTCGATCGACGAAGGTATGGGCGTGATCCCGTTCGTACTGGGTATTTGCGCCTTCGTGTTGATTGTCTGGGGCTGCCTCCGCGTTGTTGCGGCGCAGTCCAAGACCGCTCGCGTAGTGGCGCGCTGGCTCGAAGGCGCGCATCCCTTGCATGTGGACCCAGCAGCCGAGACAGTTACGTTTTGCTCCGGACGCGAAACTCCGCCGCTCACACTGGTGGGTGTCAGCAAACCGCGAGTGCTGGTTTCAGAATCCACGGTCGCGCTTCTGAGTCACGACGAACTTCGCATGGCGCTCAAGCATGAATTCGCGCACATGAAGTCTCGCGACAACTTGAAAAAACTTATCTTCTGTTTTTGTCCCTTCCCCGGCATGGCCAAGTTGGAGAGCGCTTGGTCACAAACCGCGGAGCTGGCCGCCGATGACGCTGCGGTCTCGAACCTGGACGATGCCGTTGACCTGGCCGCCGCCCTGGTCAAACTCTCGCGCCTCGTTCCGGTCGAAGCTGCTCCGGTCTGCACCGTCGGCTTCGTGACCGGATCCATCAGCGCCCGCGTGGCCCGTCTGTTGTCGTGGAATGAAGAGAGCAAATCTCACAGGACACGAAATCGCGCATGGTTTGTAATTCCAACGGTTCTCGTTGCCCTGTCGTGCCTCTGTGTCACCTACGGCCCGGCTTTGGCGCTGACACATGAAGTGACGGAGTGGCTTGTCCGCTGACTCTCCGCCCGCCCGCCGAATAAAGTTATTCTTCCGCCCCCGCTTTAATCTCGCCGTTGCGCTCTGACTATCGCTGGTAGTAGCTGGCGCGTCTGGTTAACCTCACAGGCTAGGCTGCTTTGCCGTGCGGGCCGTTGTTTTCGCAGCGGTTTCGCAAGAGCGTAATTCTTGCAGTCGCCGGATGGTTCATGTTCGACAAGCGCTCGTGGTACGCAATACGCAGATCGACTTTGCTGAACTGCGTCGTCATCCTCTCGATTTTCCTGCTGTTCATCTCGCCTTTACTGCTGCGCGCGCAGAATCCGAATGGGACGCTTCGAGGAGAGGTGCAAGATGCGAGCGCGGCGCGCGTGGCGGGAGCTCGCGTTGTCGTTGAGTCCGTCGCTTCCTCCATAACCCGCGAGTCCATCGTGAATGATCGCGGAGAATTCCGCATAGAGGGCTTGCTCCCTGGACGTTATCGCGTCACCGTGACCGCCAAAGGTTTTGCCCAAGCCACTGCCGATGTCGATGTCGCGGTGAGCGTGGTGCGCGATCTCGCGGTGACGCTCACTCTGGAACGTACACGCGAGACCGTCAACGTTCAGGGCAATCCTTCCTCGATCACGGAAGAGTCGATTGACACAGCCAGCGCAGTGCGCGGAGGCGTGGTCGGCAGCCGGGATCTCGAAACCCTTCCGCTCCCGGCGCGCAGCTTCGCTAACATCGCTTATCTCGTGCCTGGAACCGAGCCGGTCGAGCCTTCCGATCCCACTAAGGCGCGCATCACGGCTGTTTCCACCGGCGGAAGCTCGGGATTGAACAACGAACTTTCCGTCGACGGCGCCGACAACTCCGACGACTGGATCGGCGGCTTCCTGCAGAATTTCTCGCCCGATGGTATTCAGGAATTTGCCGTGCGCACTTCGAACGAAGATGCCGACACCGGCTGGACTACCGCCGGATCGGTAGTGATCACGACCAAGCACGGCACCAACGAATGGCACGGCGACGGCGCTTTCTATGAGCGCGACGCATCGCTGAACGCGCGCTTCCCGATTGAGAATCCGGCGCCCAATCCCAAACAACCATTCTCGCGGCAAAATTATGTGGGCACATTGGGCGGGCCGATTGTGAAAAACAAAGTATGGGTTTTCACTTCGTTTGAAAATGTTCACGAGAATGCCAGCATCGCCTACAGCCCGGCCAGCACCCAGCAATTCGTTGCCCTAGCGGCACTGTCGGACATCTCGCAGCCACCGTATATTTATCCGATTCCTGGCTATCCCGCGGCCGATGCTATTCCGCAAAACGTTCCCATCCCTTTCCGTGATTACATCGGCACAGTGCGGTTCGACCTCGCGCAATCTTCAAAGTCGAACTGGTTCCTGCGCACATCGATGGATACCTACCTCACGCACAATGCTCTTGTGCAGCAGGCGACCTTGCCCTCCACCGGACTGATTACCCACAACAATTACTGGAATGTTGCGCTCAGCAATACCTATATTTTCAGCCCGACCTGGGTCGGTACGCTGGTGCTCGATGCCAGCCTGCTGCACCTTACGCAGACCCGCAATTCAGATCTTGGATTCGCCATCCAATTCCCGTTCAGCGTGACGGCGTTGACGGTCTCCGGCTTCGAGACGTACGGCGACAACCAGTTCGCAACGCCGATTACGCTTTTCCCCGACCTCCGCAATCAGGACAAGTATCAGTTGCGCTATGATCTGAGCCACATTATGGGTAAACATGCCCTCAAGTTCGGAGTCGATTTCATTCACGAACCGGTGCTCGGCGGCGCGTTCGCTGCGACCGCGGAAGAGTTCATCACCTATCCAAACGATCCCGAATACTACGTCGCAAATCCTTCGCAGTTTTATTTCGTTCCTCCGACGGCGCAGTGTAATCCGATGCCCGATCCCAATTTGAATCCGGGGATCAACTGCACGTTCACGCCTGCCGGCGATGGCAGCTTCTCACAAAACGTCCAGCGTCTCGGACTTTATGCCGAGGACTCTTGGCGTGTATCGCACCACCTCACAGTTAACTACGGCTTGCGGTATCAGAACACCTGGGGACTGATGATTGGCTCAGGACGAAGCGAGGCTGACAACGCCGCGTATCAAACATTGCAGGCACTGCAGATTCCGATTGTGCCGAGTGTGCCGCACGATTTCCACAAACAGATTGCGCCGCGTCTCGGCATCGCTTACTCACCCGGCAGCAGCGAGAAAACCGTGATTCGCGCCGGCTTTGGCCTCTACTTCGACGACCTGGCGCAGAACGGGTGGGCGACGGCATTTCAAGGCGTTAACCATTCGAATGCGATCGCAGGAAACTGCACGTTCTCCGGATCCCCAGGCACCTACGCGTTCAATGGGACCGGCTGCCTCGCTGGCGGCGACGGCGCGACTGGCAACCTCATTGGCTCCAACTACAAGACGCCCTATGCCATCCACATCACGGGTGGAGTGCAGCACGCTTTCAATGAACACTGGCTGGTCAGTGCCGATTACGTTCACGAGCAGGGCAATCACGGGTATCGCGCCTTCCCATACAGCAGCGCCCCTACTGATGCTGGCGTACCGACCATAACCTCACCGCTGATTCCGGCCTCTGATGCCGCGGATCAGCAAATGTTTGTGCCGAATGTCAATGTGTTCGAGTCTGACAACCGCTCCAGCTATAACGCGCTGATGTTGCACACGCAGGCCAATATGCACCGTTTCAGTCTGGTGGCAAATTACCAACTCTCGAAGGCGCAGACCTGGGGATGCCTGCTTGGCGAACTCTTCGACTACGTTGATGGCGTGTGCCAAATACCGTACGGATATCCTGGCGCCGGACAGCTCGATGCTTTCGGCCCTGGCGACTACGGTCCTTCCGGCGAAGACGTGCGCCATCGCTTTGTGCTCGCGGGTACGGTGCATCTCCCCGGCGGAATCGAACTGAGCACCATCAATCAGGTCGAGAGCGCGCGTCCCATCACCATTACGAGTGCGGATAACACCGGGCGCATCTGGGTCCAGCTTAACGGCGGAACGCAGGCTTACACGGGCCTCGATATTTTTCGCGGTACGCCCTACATTCAGTCCGACCTGCGCGTCACACGCCCCATTAAGATCGGCGAGCGCTGGGAGATTAACCCCTTCGCCGAGTTTTTCAACATCTTCAATCGCAACAATCCCGGCGCGAATTACGCGGTTAATGTTGTTCAGCTCCCGGTGCCTGGGCACGAGACGGTGCCCAACGGAAATGGTCAGACGATCGTCAGCACTTATTGTCCAGGCGGAACTCCCGAGACCTGCACCGATGCGGCCGCCGTGCCCATCACCAGCCTGAAGCAGCTCGAAATCCCCGAGGGCGCTCTGGGAGATTTCTTTGGCCCCGGCACCACAGTTGGAATTCCGTTCGCCGCGCAGCTCGGCGTGCGGGTGACGTTCTAGCTGCGGCATGATTTAGCTTCCTGCCAGATTTGCGCGTCAATTCGCTGGCGTCATAAATTCGGCTGTCATCCTGAGCGCGGCGAAGGACCTATGTATTGGCCGCGTTCGCAGGGTGACTGTTTTCCCGCCGCGCTAAATCACAGTCCCAGCTGGTTTTCTTGCCATCGCCACTCGCGCAATTCCTTGCAGATCGTTTCTGATCGCGACTTCGTTCCACCCCGCGAGCAAGCTTCGCACGCGACCGGCAATCGTTCCGCTAATCTCGAAGACCAGCAATCCTCCCGGAACAAGCGCCGCGTGCGCCTGCGCTATCAAGCGCTCGATGACCTCAACTCCCGTCGGCCCGGCGAACACCGCATTGCGCGGCTCGAATTTTCGCACTTCAAGCTGCACCGAATCCTCTTCCGAATCGCCCACATAGGGAGGATTCGAAACCACGATGTCAAAGTAGGACGAGGGAAATCCTTTCAACAAATCGCCGACACGAAACTCGATTCGCGAGCTAAGCTCGTGGCGCGCCGCATTCGCGCGCGCCACTTCAAGCGCTGCGGGAGAGATGTCGGTGGCATAGATTTCGGCCGTCGGCAGTTCTTTTGCGAGAGCCAGCGCAATCGCTCCCGACCCCGTGCCCACATCGACAATTCTAAGATTGTGCGGAGCGGGCGCCCCCGCCCGCGGCTGTTGATGTTGATTCTGATTTTGACTTTGCTCCTGACCGCGCGGCAATCGAACTGAAGAAGCAAGCTCCAGTACCGCCTCCACCACATGTTCCGTCTCCGGACGGGGAATCAGCACCGCCGGCGACACGATCAAATCGAGCCCCCAAATTTCCTGATGCCCGGTGATGTACTGCGCAGGAATGCCGGTAGCTCGACGAGCAAGAGCTTCGTCGTAGCACCCCATTTCGTCGGGTGAAAGCTCGCGCTCCGGATATGCGTAGAGATGCGCGCGATCGCAGTCGAGCGTGAACATGATAAGCAGTTCTGCATTCATCCTCGGGGAGGGAACTCGCGCCGAAGTTAGCCGTTCGACCGCCGCATTCAGGGCCTGACGAAGTTGCACGCTTCTATTTCACCACGAACACGTTAAGAAGCACCCGGGGTGTGGGACGCCATGACACTGTCGTAAGGTAATGCTGGCGGGGGTGTCTCGAGTGCGCTGCACTTGATTCCATCTTCGGCAGCGCATTCCATCAGGCCAATCACACTGATCAGTGCCGGGCAATGGCCAACAATTTCCCAGTAATGGGCTATTTTGAATGCGGGCGTAATCCGAGGTCGGTTCCGTGCTCGAAGTGACTTTCGACGCCGGGCGGATCGCTACTTTGATTCTCGGTAGTCCGTGTCTGACAGGGTAGATTCGATGGACTCTGTTTTCTCCAGCGACTTTTGGAGGATGAACAGTTCCTCTCGAATCTGTTCAATTTTATCGATTATCTCTCCGATTCGTTTTGGTGGTTCCTTGGCAGTGGCCATGACGCAAACAAGCTACTCTTTTCTGCCAGAAAGGTCGGTACGCTAGCGGTCTAAGTTACGCTGCTCTCTCGCCAGTTGGATCAAGATTCAAAGTAGCCCGTTACCCAATCTCCCGATCACCATAGGGGAGCGACTGGTTCTTCCTGGAATACCGGCGCGGGCCCGTTTTTATTCGAGAGGCGGATCGCAGCCATATAGGGCTTCGCCTGCGGATCGTAGGTTACGGTGATGCTTCCGCCATTGCCTGGCGAGCCATCAAAACCGTTGCGGCCGTCGGAGCCGCTGCTCCCGCTGCTTCCGCTGGGCGTTCCCATGCCTCCCGAGCCGCCTTGGCCTCCGCGACCGCCGCGGCCACCGGAGCCTCCGGGGCCTCCATCAGCATTCACCGTCAGCGAACCCCCCTGGGGATCGACGAGGTAAAGTTTATTTTTGCCCAGTGCAGACACGGCGACCTGGAGGAGAGGATGGCTTCCAGATCTCAGCGCCACTCGAACCTGCACGGGCGGCGCATTGCCTCCCGGTCCTCCATCCTGGCCATTCGAGCCATCCGTCCCGTTCCCGCCGTTTCCGCCCGGAGAAGGATTATTCGGATCCATCGAGCCGGAGCTGCCGCTTGCGCCATTCATTCCATCGCTGCCATTCATGCCGCTCGATCCGGGACTGCCGGAGTAATTCGAAACGAAGGCGTAGTTATAGCGGACGGGAATGTCGAGCTCGGCACTATGAACGTCGGGATGGCTCGGCACCATAATCGATACGTGCACCAGTTTCCCGTCACTGATTCTCGGATCCTTGGGAAGAGTGAGAACGCCTTTCTGGTTGACGGTAGCGACAGTCGCTGTGGCCGGGAGGTCTTTCCACATTACTTTTCCTTTGCCTGCGCCTTCCGTCTGGAGCGTCTTGCCGTCGCTTTCGGTAACTACGACCACGAGCGGCGATTTCTCTCCGGGCGCGATCCCCGGCCCTTTCGGCAGGCTGACTGCGATAGACGCGACCGGAGTCTGGGCCAGGTAAACCTTCATCCCCAGGTGAACTTTCACCGACGTGCAGCCGCTTAGCACGAGCAGGAGAACCATGCCGATCCCGGCCTTAGAGCTCGTGCTGATCCCATTCGAAATCAGTAACAGACCAAATGACCTGAACCTGCTCATGATTGAGTCTCCCTTAGGCAGTCGACAATTAGACAGTCGACGATATCGGGCGATGTCGCAGCCGACATGCCACGCGAATCGCTGGGCCAAGTGCGCCTCCGGATAAGTCCGGAGGAGTTACTCCTGGCGAAAACGCAACTGAACATTTAATGATGGATCTCGCATCTCGCGGCTCATTCTAATGAATACGGTTTCGAGATGCTTGATCAATCGAACACAAAGTCAACCGGTATGTTGTGGATTGAGTTGCGCTCGAAGGTAAAGTTTTGTGAAGATTGCGTGTGGATTTGTCGTAGTCGGCGCTGCAACGGAAGTTACATCAACCGCTGCGTGCGCCTGGTCGAGAAGGGTCTCACTCGATGCCTCTTGCCATTTCAACAGCGCGCAACACGGCGCGCGCCTTGTTCTCCGTTTCTTCAAATTCGCGCTGCGGATCGGAATCGGCGACGATTCCGGCGCCCGCTTGCAGGGTGGCTTTCTTGCCTTTCATCACCATGGTTCGAATGGCGATGCAGGAATCGAGATTGCCGGCGAAATCGGCGTAGAGAACGGCGCCGCCATAAACGCCGCGCCGCGTCGGCTCCAGTTCTTCGATGATCTGCATGGCGCGAACTTTCGGCGCGCCGCTAAGCGTTCCGGCAGGGAAGCAGGCGGCGAAGGCATCCATCGCGCTTAGCTCGGGGCGCAAACGCCCTTCCAGCGCCGAGACGAGATGCATGACGTGCGAGTAACGCTCGACATACATCAGGTTGCGAACCTTTACCGAACCGTATTCACTGACGCGGCCGAGGTCGTTGCGGCCGAGATCGACGAGCATCACGTGCTCGGCGCGCTCTTTTTCGTCGGCCAGCATTTTCTTTTCGAGCGCGGCGTCGGCGGCTTCATCGCGACCGCGCGGATGCGTGCCGGCAATCGGGCGGTACTCAAGTTTGCGCCCTCCTCCGGCTGCACGCACCAGCATCTCCGGAGACGAACCGACCACGTGCATGCCCTGACTTTTGTTCTTGTCGTCAGCGCCCGCGCCGATTCGTAAGAAATACATGTAAGGCGACGGATTCACCGTGCGCAGTGCGCGATATAGATCGAGCGGAGCGACGCCCGGCTCGAAGTCCCAACGCTGCGAAAGCACAACTTGAAAAATATCTCCGGCGGCGATGTATTCTTTGGCGCGGCGGACGCTAGCCAGAAACTTCGGCTTCGGAGTGCGCGCCCGCGGCTTCAGCTTTGATTTAGGCGTGGTTTTGCGCCAGTGCGCGGGCTTCCATCCACCGGCAAGTTTTCGCTCGATGCGTGCGATATCTTTCACTGCGCGCCCATAGGCTGCCTTCGGCGCCTCTAGTGTCACGTCCGCCGACGCCACAATGTGAATCTGGTGGCGCAGGTGATCGAAGGCAAGCACGCGGTCGAAGAACATCAGCACGCAATCGGGGACGTCGAGGTCATCCGCCGCGTGCTCTCCGATATTTTCGAGGCGACGCACAATGTCATAGGCGCAATAACCGACTGCGCCCGCGGTGAAGGGCGGCAAGCCTTCCATCGTCGCGGGACGATGCTGCTGCAAGAGTTCTTTGATGACGTCGAAAACATTTCCCGTCCGCTGCTCGATCTTGCGGCCACGCGCAATCGCGATGTCGGCGCCGCGCGACTGGAGTCTTAGAAATGGACGCACGCCCAAAAACGTATAGCGTCCGATTTTTTCTCCCCCCTCGACCGACTCCAGCAGGAAGGCGTCCGGCTCGCCGTCAGCCACGGCAAGGAAAGCGGAAACCGGCGTCAGCAGGTCGGCGGAGATCGACTTCACCACCGGCACCAGTGTGGCGTCCCGCGAGAGACGCAAGAACTCTTTATAGTCAGGACGGATCATTTGTCTTCAACCGCGGCAGTTGCTGGCCGCGTTTTGCGGCCGTGCTTAGGATCGCACGAATTTGGTATGCGGAGCGAGCGGAGACCGGGTAAGCCCTAATCATCATCATTTGGAGCATTCCCTTTCGGGCACTCCCTTCGCTTGCCTAGCCTTCGGGGGCGGCCATATACTTTGCGAGGCTTGCTCGATAATTGAGCCGGAATCGTAATCGCAATATGGCGGAGATTTTATGACGACAGCCTTAGAGCTTGAGCAGGAAACTAATCCGTGGAAGGCGCAAGCTGCCCGCTTCGACTTGGCCGCGAAAAAGCTGAATCTCGACGATGGCCTGTGGCGGGTGCTCAGCAGCCCGAGCCGCGAAATTATTGTTCACATTCCCGTGCAGCTCGATAATGGGCGCCTCGAAGTTTTTACCGGATTCCGGGTGCAACACTCGATTGCGCGCGGCCCCGCCAAAGGTGGATTGCGCTACGCGCCCGACGTCAATCTCGACGAAGTGCGCGCGCTGGCGAGCTGGATGACGTGGAAGTGCGCGGTCGTGAATATTCCTTTTGGCGGCGCCAAGGGTGGCATCATCTGCGATCCGCACAAGATGTCGCAGGGCGAACTGGAGCGCATGACGCGCCGCTATACGGCGGAACTTTTCGAATTCATCGGCCCGGAAAAAGATGTCCCCGCGCCCGACGTGAACACCAACGAACAGACCATGGCCTGGATCATGGATACCTATTCCATGCATGCGCGCCAGACCGTAACCGCCGTCGTCACCGGCAAGCCGATCAACATCGGCGGATCGCGCGGGCGCCGCGAAGCGACGGGACGCGGCGTGCTCATGGTTTGCGAGCAAGCGATCAAGAAGCTGCGCTTGAATCGCGACAGCTGCCGCGTCATCATTCAAGGCTTCGGTAACGTGGGATCGAACGCGGCTCGGCTCATGGCGGCCGCGGGATACAAGATCATCGGCATCGTCGAAGTGGGTGGTGGCCTTTACAACCGAAACGGCATGGACCTCGAAGCGCTATGGGAGTTTCGCCAGCGCCAGGGTACGATTCACGGCTTCGCCGGCGCCGAGGCGTACGACCCGGACGAGCTTCTGCTGGTCGAGTGCGACATCCTGATTCCTGCGGCAACCGAAAACCAGATCACCAGCCGCAATGTCGATCGCGTGAAATGCAAAATCCTCGCCGAAGGCGCGAACGGACCCACTACGGCCGCCGCCGACGATGTGCTCTCCGAGAAAAAAGTTTTTGTCATTCCCGACATTCTGGCGAACGCCGGCGGCGTTACTACTTCTTATTTCGAGTGGGTGCAGGATCGTCAGGGCTACTTCTGGAAAGAATCGGAGGTGAACGACCGCCTCGGAGACATCATGGTGACGGCGTTCGACGATGTGGTCCGCTACGCCGAGACGCATGGCGTGAACAATCGCATTGCGGCTTACATGCTGGCGATTGACCGCGTCGCGTATACGATTCGCCAGCGCGGAATTTATGCGTAGTTCTCGAGAATGTTGTCGTCTCTCATGAATTGTCATCCTGAGGCGAAGCGAAGGACCCATGCATCCAGCCCGCCACACTGCACGGACTCTCGCTGTGCTCAAGAGTGGGGAAAATATGCGGCTCTCTCCACGGAATTCTTATCGGCGGATGCTCGCTTCGTGCCTGTTGATGGCCTTAAGCATTTCGCCGGTTATGGCGAGCGGGCAGGCCGGCTCAAACGGCGGGAACGCCGCCGCTTCCAAACCGGCGGCTCCAGCCACGGGTGCTAGCCAAACCACTTCAGCCTCTCCGGCCTCCACTGGCAGCACGGCTGCGACAACGGCGAAGTCCGGTGCTCCGACCGCACAAGATAGCGCCGCCGCTAAAGCTAGCGCCAAGGTCTGGGTCAACACCGAGACCGGCGTCGACCACAAGGGAGGCCGCTAGTACGGCAAGACAAAGCAGGGGAAATTCATGACCGAAGCCGAAGCCAAGGCTGCGGGATATGAGGGGGCCAAAAGGGATGGAAGAAATAAGAATAACTATTCGTTAGGACGATACTTTGTCCCGGCAATTGCGCAGTTGACCAACATGACCTCACGTCCGTTGCCTTGTCCTACGATGTGGAGGATAATCTTACCAGTCCGCATCCGAGGCTTCTGACTTCGTTATTGTCATTGTTCTTGCGTGAATCTCCCCAACTCCATCACGCTCACACGCATCGCAGCGATTCCACTTCTTATATGGATTCTCTGCACCCCGCGCTTCGCGGGCGAGCACACCGGACAACGAGAAATCCTGGCCTCTGCCGTTTTCATACTGGCTTCGATTACCGATGGCATCGACGGCTATCTCGCGCGCAAACGCGGGCAAATCACGACCATGGGGATCCTGCTCGATCCGCTCGCCGACAAGTTGCTGGTCGCTGCCGCCTTCATTACGCTGGTGCAGTTCAACCCCGCGCTGGTGCCGGCTTGGATGGCCGTGGTGGTCATCGGGCGCGAGTTTCTGGTGAGCGGCTTGCGCTCGATCGCCGCTTCGGAAGGCTTTACGATTCAGGCGAGCGAACTGGGCAAATTCAAGATGCTGGTGCAGATTATCTCGGTTGTCGCAGTGATTCTGGCGCGCCGCTGGCATGAGTGGCCGCTCTTCGGCATCTACATTTTCCCGGTCTATTGGATCGCCTTGGTCGCCATCTGGTTCATGGTGCTGCTGTCGCTCGTCTCCGCGCTCGACTATTTTGTAGCCTTCTGGTCGCGCATCGATCGCAAGTCGGAAAAGCGGCGCCGCCGCTCCTTCGTCCTCGCCCGACGGAGAAAAAGCGATGTCCAAGCTGTCTGAAGCTTCGTCGGAGAAAGCGCCTGACAATCTAGCTGAGCCCATTTCTGCCCCGCTCATCGCACACTCAGAATTTTCTCTGGAGCAGCGTCGCATTCTCCTCGGCATCGCGCACCGGGCCATTCTTTGCGCTTTGGAGCACCGGCCATTTGAAGAATCTTTGCCTTCGTCTCCCGCGCTAGCGGAGCCGCGCGGCGTCTTCACCACGCTTTACCTGCGCAGCGCTGTGCACAGCGCTGGGCACAGCGATCTGCACAACGCGCTTCATCGCGATACCCAGAGCGAACTGCACCTTGAATCTCATCGTCAACTGCGAGGCTGCGTCGGCTATGCTCTGCCCATCGCTCCTCTGCATCGTGCGGTCGCCGAGACCGCCCGCGCCGCCGCCTTCGACGATTCCCGTTTCTCGCCCGTGACTCTCGAAGAAGCGCCACGGCTGGAGGTTTCTCTGAGTGTGCTTTCGCACCTTTTCCCCATTCATCCGGAGGCGGTTGAAGTCGGGCGCCACGGCTTATTGATCTCGCAGGGCGTTCACCGTGGTCTGTTGCTGCCCCAGGTGCCCGTGGAACAGAATTGGGACCGCAAAACCTTTCTCGCTCAAACCTGCCGCAAAGCTGGCCTGCGGGTCGATGCCTGGCGCAAGGACGTAACCATAGAGGCTTTCACCGCCGAAGTCTTCGCCGACTCCGACGTCGAAGTTACGAGCTGAATCCCTTGGCGGTTAAGGGTTCCCTCCATCCCATCCCCCACTTTCGTACCCTTGTGTTCTCTGCAAAAGGAAGTAAGCTGATGAGCTGGCGCTTTGCTGTAATGAGGGCGTTGTGAGGCAGTATGGAGCTAGCTGTTGTGATCGTAGTGGTGGTCGTCGCCAGCGCGATGATTCCCGGCAACCCGAAAATCCGATTCTTCCGCTGAACGCCTAGCGTTGTTTCCACCCTGTAGGGCAAGCTTCCCCCGCTCGTCTACTCCTGAGGAATTTCTCCGCAAAAATAAAGAGACGCGGCAAGCCGCGTCTCCAGTGAGTCTCAGTCGATGTTTTCCGTCAACTCGCGATTACTGCTGCTGCTCGTCCAGTTCTACGGTGTCGCCCGCGTAGACATCTTCCAGCGCGAAAACAACCATCGCTGACGATGCCGTCGGAGTAACGTTCAATACCACCACTTCGCCTACCGCGCGCCGCGGCAAATCGGCGACGTGAATGTTCGGGCCTTTGGTCTTTTCGAAGCGGCCCGCTTCAAAGGTCGGCGGACGCATCTGCGTATCTTCTGAAGTCTGAGCTTTGAAGGACAGCGAATCCACCGGATCGGCCAGCGTGGCCGAGTAAGGGCGCACGACGCGGAAGTAGTCCCCCACTTTTACGCCCTGGTTCGAGCCCATGTTGAGGTAGAGCTTCATACCGGTGCCAAGGAAACCGTCAAAGTCTTTGCCGAGCACGACCCGCCCGGTCAGCTTGCCGCTGGCCGGCGCGAAGCGGTCAAAATGCCCCGGCACGTGGAACGAAACCCGCGGCTTCTCGACGAAAGGTATGGCGATATCGCCGGGATTGATGGGATCGCAACTGTACTCCACCTGGGCGATGGCGCTATGACTGCGGGTATCGACGATCCGCACCCGGCCAATGTCGCCGTAAGGGCGGCCGGCGTTCGCCAGCACCTTGTTCTGGCCGGGATAAATTTCGTACTCGTTGACATCGCGCATCTCACGCACGATCGAATAGAGCTGCCCCGCCTGATAACCGGTGCCGGAGAGGTAGACCAGTTCCCCAATCTCGAATTTCGTCGAAGTCGGTGTTTCCAGCCCGCCGTTCACGTAATTGGCGTTGGGGATATGTTCCTTAGTAAGAAAACCGGCACAGTAGATGTCGGCCGTGGTAGGCGTTTGGAAGCGCACAAAGGGCACGTTAACCGAAGTGTGGACGATTCCATCCGCGTCGGGGGTGACCGGCTGCGTCGACTGCTGCGCCGCGGCGAGCGTCGCCGCCAGCGTCAGTAGTATTAACATTCCTGTTTTCTTCATCTTACCTCCGACTGCCGATTCTGCTGGGTCTGCTCCCGCTATCTCTCTCGGAAGACAAGGGTTACAGCCGAAAAGTAACAAGCGGGAGGGTACCGGTCAAGGTTACGAGGGTGTTTAGCCCTTTTGCCCAAAAGTGCTCCCCAGCGCTTTTGGGCAGTCTTCATTCTGGTCCTATTCTGGTCCCCATTTCCAGTCAATGACCAATCCTTATGTTGCATCTACGCCTACGCCCCTGTAATATCGCGCCGTCGCTAACCACAAAGAAGTTGCAGCAAGTAAGATGAAAATGGCCTTGGCTCTCTCGTCCACCGTCGCGCCTCGTTTCTTGCCCCAGCGCCTGCCTCGAGTTTGCCTGGCGCTCGGTGACGACACGGTCGAGGATATGCTTGCCACGGCCGAGTCCCTGGCGCGAGACAACCCCTTCCTGGAGTTTCGTTTGGACTACCTGAAGCAGCCGCTCGCCGCGCTGCCCAAGATCCATCGTTTTCTTGAAACTCATCAATATGTCACCGCCATTGGAACCTGCCGCCGCGCCGACAATGGAGGCAAGTTCAAGGGCTCGCTCGCCTCCGAATTAGAAGTCCTCACCAAGGCTCATGCGGCAGGCTGCCAACTCGTCGACCTCGAGATACAGAGCGCGTTGAAATCCAAGCCGGAAGTCGTCGCCCGCCTGCGGAGCCGCGCCGGACTCATCATTTCGTTCCACGATTTCCACGCCACGCGCAACCTCGACGAAACGCTGGCGAAGATGTTGAAGGTTCCGGCCGACTTCTACAAAATTGTCGGCACGGCCACCACGCTCTCCGACAATGTGAACATGATGAAGTTTCTCCAGGCGAACAGCGGCCAGCACGCGCTGATCGGCGTGTGTATGGGAGAGCAGGGCGTGATCAGCCGCGTGCTTGGCGTGCGCGCCGGCAGCGCGTTTATCTTTGGCGCCGTTGATCCGAGCGCCGGGCTGAAAACCGCCCCCGGGCAGATCAGCGCGCGCGATCTGCGCAGCATCTACCGCATCGATCAGGTCGACGCCGCCACGCGCATCTACGGAGTCGCCGGCGATCCCATAGGCCATTCGCTGTCGCCCGTCATCATGAACACCGCGCTGCGCCGCGAGAACGTCAACGGCGTTTATCTTCCGCTGCATGCCAAGACGCTCAAGGATTTGCTTTATTGTGTGCGCGAGATTCCGCTGCACGGGCTCAGCGTCACTATGCCGTACAAGCAGTCGATCGTTCCGCACCTCGACAACACCGACGCGCACACAACGAAGATCGGCGCCTGCAACACCGTCGTCCGCGGAGCTGAGGGCAAACTCTACGGCTTTAATACGGATGTCGCCGGAGTGGTGCGTCCGATGGAGCAGCGCATCACGATCGAAAACGCGAAAGTTCTCGTGCTAGGTGCAGGAGGAGCGGCGAGCGCCGCTGTCTTCGGCTTAAAAGAGCGCGGAGCCGAAGTCTGGGTTTTGAATCGCACCTCGGTCAAAGGACAGAAACTTGCCCGCCAGGCCAAGGCGCACACCATAAAACGAACCGACCTGCACAAGGTCGCCTTCGACGTCATCATCAATGCCACGCCGGTCGGGATGGGGAATACGCGCGATTGTCCGCTCAAGGACGAAGAGATTCAGGCGCGCGTCGTCTTCGATATGGTCTATGACCCAGTTGAGACTCATCTGCTGCGCGTCGCCCGCACCAAGGGAATCGCGGTCATTCCCGGAGTAGAAATGTTTGTGCAACAGGCCGCGCGCCAGTTCGAAATCTGGACCGGCAAACCCGCTCCCGCCGGTGACATGCTGCGCGCGGTCACGATTACACTGCAAGACAGAGCGACCGCGCAAAAACAGAAAGCTTGAAGCGCGACCCGTTCGCCGATCCGACATTGTACGTACAAATGTTCCGCGTGGAACATTTGTGGTGCCGGAATTGTATGTGCGAATGTTCCACGTGACGGCGAAAGGTAGGCCGCCCGCCCGTACAAGCAGGAGTTCGATAGCTCGCGATGACGCCTCCACAGACATGATTGGCCAAACCATCTCGCACTACCGCATCGTCGAAAAGCTGGGCGGCGGCGGCATGGGTGTTGTCTATAAAGCGGAAGACCTGCGCCTCCAGCGTTTTGTCGCGCTGAAATTCTTGCCCGAAGATGTGGCTCGCGATCCGCAGGCGCTCGCCCGCTTTGAACGCGAGGCGCAAGCGGCGTCGGCCCTGAATCATGCAAACATCTGCACGATTTATGACATTGGCGAGCAGGATGGGCAAGCGTTCATCGCCATGGAATTCTTGGATGGCACGACCCTGAAGCATCGCATCGGCGGTAAACCCGTCGAGTTCGATGTATTGCTTGCTCTGGCGATTGAGATTGCCGACGCGCTCGACGCGGCGCACGCCAAGGGAATCGTCCATCGCGACATCAAGCCGGCCAACATCTTTATCACGGAACGTGGCCACGCCAAGATTCTCGACTTTGGCTTGGCGAAGGTGGCCGCCGCTGGAGGTTCTTCGAGCCTGAATGCGGCGAACACCATGACCGCCGTAGGTCGCGAGCATCTCACCAGCCCCGGCTCCACGCTCGGCACAGTCGCTTACATGTCACCGGAACAGGTGCGCGCCAAGGACCTCGACGGCCGCGCCGACTTGTTTTCTTTTGGGGTCGTCTTATACGAGATGGCGACGGGTGCATTGCCGTTCGCCGGCGACAGCACGGGCGTTATCTTTGACGGGATCATGAACCGCGCGCCGACTTCCGCGCTGCGCCTGAATCCGGCGCTACCTGCCGAGTTCGAGCGCGTACTCGAAAAGGCGCTGGAGAAAGACCGCGCCTTGCGCTACCAGTCCGCGGCCGAATTGCGCGCGGATTTGAAACGCATCCAGAGGTTGTCGGAGTCGGGGCGAACCGCTGCGGTGATCGTGACCGATCGGGCACGGCCCCGATCCAAACGCGGGCCAATCTTGGCGGCGGTTGCCGTGCTGGCTTTGCTGCTCGCGGTCGGCGGAATCGCGTGGTACGAGAAACATTCTCCGGCGTCGTCCGGCCCAGCAGCCACCAAGCCGTCCGTTGCCGTTCTTCCGCTGCAAAACCTGAGCGCGGAGCCGGACAGCGCTTACTTCAGCGACGGAATGACGGATGAAATCACCACCAAGCTCTCGAAAATCGAAGGGATTGACGTGGTCTCGCATTCCTCGGTCATGGCGGTAAAAACATCTGACAAGAGCGCCGCTGAGATCGGCAAGGCCTTTGGTGTCCGCTATCTGCTCGAAGGAAGCGTGCGCAAAGCGGGCGACCGGGTCCGGATCAACGTGCAACTGATCGACGCAACCTCCGGATTTCAGGTGTGGGCCGACGATTTCACGGGAGAAATGAAAGACGTTTTTTCGCTGCAGGAGCAAACCGCGCTAAAGATCGCGCAGTCACTCAACCTGAAGCTTAGTCCGCAGGAGGAGGAGGCCATTCACCACCGCTATACGGGAAACCCGCAAGCCTACGACGCGTTCTTGCGCGGTCAAGCGCTGGCCCAGTATCCCGATCAACCGGAAAAGATTGAGGCGGCGCGTCGGGCCTTTGAGGAGTCTCTCAAGTCGGACCCGAATTACGCTCTTGCTCTTGCCGGACTGGCGTGGGTAGAAGTGCAGATCTATCGCAATCTTGACTCAACGCCAGCGCACCTGCAGCATGCCGAGGCATATGCTCAGCGAGCGCTGGCCGTTGATCCCGGATTGCCTGAGGTTCATGTCGCCCTCGGATCAGTCCTGATGAGCAAGTACGACTATGACAACGCCGCCAACGAGTTTCGCACTGCCGCCGGGCTGAACCCAAACAGCAGCCATGCCTGGGACCAGCTCTCATGGGCGCTCGGTTACAAGCAGCCGCCGGATCCGGTCGCGGCTGAGAAGGCCGCACGGGAGGCTTTGCGCCTGCAACCGTCGTTCGCTCCCGCGTACTATCATCTTGGCCGCGCCCTTCTCCTCCAGAAGCGCTATGCAGAGGCACTTGCTTCTTTCCAGCACGAGAAAGAATTAAGTCCGAATAGCCTGATGGCGGACATGGGCCTGGGGCAAGCCTACCTGGCACAGGGAGACTATGACCAGGCTATCGCGGCCCTGACGAAAAACCCTGTACCGTCGGCCATCAATTATTTCTTTCTGAGCGCGGCATACGCGGCTTTCGGCGACAAAGAGAAAGCTCTCGCCACACTGCAGAAGACCTTCGAATTGGGATTCCACGACTTTGCCGCGCTCGACAGCAGTCCCTACTTCTCCTCGCTGCGGACAGACCCGCGCTTCGAGCAGTTGGAGCAGCGTTATCGCAAGTAATTGCACGCCGGCGTAGCGCTTGATGACCGTGATTGATGCCCCCCACCCTCCGCCAAAATCGTGTTTGTTGCAATTTGAGACAAAATTGCGATGCAACCATTATAAGAATGGTTGCAAATGATACGGAACGGAAGTACTATCACACCTAGAACACGGTTTTCGTGTTCGTCTTGTCTCAAAAAACCAAAACTTCCAGGTAGAAACGCAGCCCTAACTAAAGATTAAATCTAAAGGGGTGCCCAGACCCCGGTGCAATCGGAGAGAGTGCATGTCGTGGTACGCGTACTGCCTCACAGAACACCAGACCCTTTCTAATGGTGTTCGCGCCCGCCGTCCCTTTGTTTTAGATGGAATTCAAGGAGTGAACTCCGCCCCCGTCATGAGCTACCCGAGCGGAGAGTTCGCGGTGATTGTCAGTGAATTTGACCGCGCGACCTCCAAGCTCGATGAGAAGTCCGTTTTGGAACACGCTCGGGTGGTTAGCCAGAGCTTCCGTACCGCGACGGTCCTGCCGTTCCGATTCGGGACGATTTTCGACACCGAAGATGCCATCCGCCAGGCCGTCCGATCGAATCGCCGCACTTTCTGCGAGAGTGTGGAGCGGCTGCGCGGCAAATCCGAGATGCGGATCAAGTTGACGGTGCGCGACGGGTCGATGCGCGGAAACATGGAAGAAATCGTCCTTCCTGATACGGTTGGCCGCGAATACCTGCTCAAGCTTCGGGAGAAGGCTTCTCGCGAGCGGGAGCGGCAGACCAAGGCGCGAGCGCTGTCGGTCCAGGTGCATAAACTCTTCAATCCACTGGAAGAAGAGGTTAGCTGCAAGAAGGTTGACGCCGACGGAATGCTGCTCGATATTGCCCACCTGATCGATACTAAGTCCATTGAAAAGTACCAGAATCGCTACAGCACAGCCGCCAAGCAGCTGAAGAACTGCCAGATGGTGGTGACCGGTCCCTGGCCGCCGTATCATTTCCTGCCGGGGAAGGTGCGCACCGTAGCCGGCGACAGCTAGGGATTGGTTTCGCTCAGTTTTGAGAGACGGCCGGGCTAAACGCTTGGCCTTTTTCTATTCTTCCTCTGCCGCGCAATTCTGAAAATGTGCAGCTTTATGCAGCTAGGATCGCCAGGATGGGCGAGATGTTTCCCGGAGCCGTTCTAAGGTATTCACCCTAAAATCCTGATTCCGAACAGGTTCCCAAAACGGGTCTTGTACGGCGTTCCTATTCCCATTTTTGGCTCCGCAAATGCATATCTTCTTGGTAATAAAGAGGTCGTACCCGTTAGAACAACTTCACTCTCGATGTTCTCGACATCTCACTCTGTCCGTTCCGGTCCCCAGAGCGGCGTCAACCGTGACTCTCCTCTGATTCCTGCCAAAAAGCCTCTTTGAAAAGGTTGGCCCCGAAAGGGGCCGCTTTTTTGTCTCCTCCGCTCCTGTTACACTCGCGCTTTCCAATGAATTTCAAAAAAGCCGCCCCTTTGTGCATTCTTGTGTCGCTGACCGTCCTCTTTCTTGGCCAGCAGTTGCTTCATGCCGAAACCCCACCCGCCGCGCCCGACGACGTCCTTCTTTCGACCATGGAAAAGGAGTTGCACCGCGGGCAATCTGAGTTGGCTAAGCAGGATCCGGCGCCTTACTTCACCAGCTACAACGTGACCGACGGCGAATCGCTGGTCGTTCTGAGCGCCCAAGGTGGAGTTCTCACCTCCTCACATACCCACCGGCGCTCGGCCGACGTCAGCATGCGCATAGGCGCGCCGGCGCTCGATAACACCCACGATCAGGAGCGCTCCTCTGGCATCACCACCGGCCAACTGCCGGAGCGCGATGATCCCGACGCCATCGCTCGCGTCCTCTGGCAGTTGACCTATGCGCAATATCGCAAGGCCAGCCAATCGTATAGCAACGTAAAAACGAAGAGCGCCGTGCGCGCCAAGGATGAAGACGACTCCGCCGACTTCTCGGCCGAGAAGCCCTCGACTTACATCCAGAAGCCTTCGCCGGTCGCGTTCCCCGAACAGAAGGCCTGGGAGGAACTCGCGCGCCGCTATTCCGCATCGTTCCGGCAGTTTCCTCAGGTCGAGGAATCGCTGGTTTTTCTCTATGCCGAGAAGACGCACAGTTATCTGGTGTCGACCGAAGGCACGAAGATCGTCACCGCGGACGCGATCTTCCGCGTGATGATCGAGGCGGAGACTCGCGCCGACGATGGCATGCAGTTGATGCGGGTCGAAACCTTCCAGTTTTCCGATCCGGCGAAGGTTCCGTCGGACGCGGAAGTGGCCGCCAGCGTCAAGAAAATGGCGGGAGACTTGAGCGCCTTGCGCGCCGCTCCGTTGGCGGAACCCTACAGTGGTCCGGCATTGCTTTCTGGCCGCGCAGCCGCCGTTTTCTTTCACGAAGTGCTTGGCCATCGCGTCGAAGGGCAGCGCCAGCGCGGACGCGATGAAGGCCAGACTTTCACGAAGAAGATCAACCAGAAGATTCTGCCCGACTTTCTCAGTGTGACCGATGATCCCACGCTGCATTCGATTGCCGGCACCGAGCTCTCCGGTTTTTATCGCTACGACGATGAGGGCGTGCCGGCGGAGCGCGTGGAAGTGGTCAAAGATGGCGTACTGAAGAATTTTCTGATGGGGCGCTTGCCGGTGAAAAATTTCAGCAACTCGAACGGCCACGGCCGCGGCCAGGCCGGACTGATGCCGGTTGGCCGCCAGGGCAACCTGATTGTTACTTCTTCGAAGACGATCCCGGACGCGCAGCTGCGCACGCGCTTCGTCGAAGAGATCAAGAAGCAGGGCAAGCCTTACGGACTTTACTTCGAAGACATCCAGGGGGGATTCACGCTGACCTCAACCGAACTTCCGCAGGCGTTTCAGGTGTTGCCAGTGATGGTGTGGCGGG
>DATBYM010000020.1:0-30051 GCA_036513715.1 Terriglobales bacterium | reverse complement strand
ACCTTGGCCGAAAACATCGCCGAACGTCTGCTGGCGGAAAGAGCCGTTTCGCAGGAAATGGAAATCGCCCGGCAAGTGCAGCGGAAGCTGTTCCCTCAAAGGCTTCCGCGCTTGAAGACGCTGGAATACGCGGGCGGCTGTCATCAGGCTCGCGCCGTAGGTGGAGACTATTACGACTTCCTGGAATTGGGTGCGGGTCGGGTTGGCTTCGTTCTTGCCGACGTGGCGGGCAAGGGAATGTCAGCCGCTCTGCTGATGGCCAATTTGCAAGCGAGTATCCGCAGCCAATACTCAGTGGCATCCGAAAACCTTCCCAAAATATTAGAGTCCGTCAACCGCCTCTTCTATGAGAACTCGGAGCCCAACCGATACACGACTTTATTCGCCGGCTCTTACGACGACGCCGCCCGCAGTCTGCGTTACGTGAATTGCGGCCACAATCCCCCTCTGGTCCTTCGCCCGGATGGAAGGGTTGAAAGGCTTTCGGCGACGGCGACGGTGTTGGGCCTGTTTGAACAATGGCAATGTTCGACGAACGAAGTGCAACTACAACCCGGAGATCTCCTGGTCCTATACAGTGACGGTGTAACCGAAGCCTACAACGACCGCGAAGAGGAATTTGGGGAGGCCCGGCTCATACAAGTGCTGGAAGCGAACAGAAGTCTGGAGATTTCAACTTTGCTGACAAAATTGCTGGAAGACGTAAATCAGTTCAGCTCGGGAAAGCAGTCCGATGACGTGACCGCAATCGTGGCTCGGGTTCGCTAAGATGCATCGGCTGGGTTACACGCGATCCGTTGGCCATCTCTCGACGATAAATCCTTCGTCCATGACAAGAACATTCCGGTCGAGTGACGGAAAATTAGGCGGCGCCCACGACCCGGACTTGCTGCTTTCAAGATTCTGGGCGGTTGGCGGCCGGTACGGAAGCTGAGCCATCCTCGTGCCCCGGCTCACCATCGCTTGAAGAAACGCCTGCTACAATCTTGTTGAACTCCGAACTCAGCCAAGCGCATGAAATGCCCCTTTTGCGGGTTTGAAAATGACAAAGTCGTGGACTCGCGCGAGAGTAAGGAAGCGGATTCCATACGCCGTCGCCGCGAATGCCTGAAGTGCGAGAAGCGGTTTACCACCTACGAGCGCATCGACGAAATCCCATACATGGTGGTAAAGAAAGACGGCCGCCGCGAACGTTTTGATCGCCAGAAAGTGCTCAACGGACTGATGCGCGCCTGCGAAAAGCGTCCCGTGCCCATCAGCCGCCTCGAGCAGATCGTCAATGAAGCGGAGACCTTCGTCATCGAATCAGCCGAGCGCGAGCGCAAGACGAGCGAGATCGGCGAGCTCATCATGAATCGCCTCCGGCGTTACGACAAAGTTGCGTATGTGCGCTTCGCCTCCGTCTATCTCGACTTCAAAGATGTGCAGGAATTCATGGCCGAGTTGAAAGATCTGCTCAAAGCGAAAGACCTGCCCGAGCCGAAGGGCAAGGGCAAGTCATCGGGTGATCGAGTCGAAAGCTAAAAGTTGGAGGGTTCCGACATGAAACTCGGAGTCCTGGCATTGCAGGGTGATTTCGACGCGCATCGCCGCCGTCTCGAAGAGCTGGGCGCGGAGGTCGTTCTCGTCCGCAAGCCCGAGCAGCTCAACGAGCTCGACGGCCTCGTAATCCCCGGAGGCGAGTCGGGCACATTTCTCAAGCTGCTCGGCGAGGACGGCCTCGCCAAATTAAAAGACTTCGTGCGCGCGAAACCAACCTTTGGCACCTGCGCGGGATGCATCCTGCTCGCAACCGACGTAGAAAATCCCAAGCAAGCTGGACTAGGCGCGCTCGACATCACCGTGCGCCGCAACGCCTACGGACGCCAGATTGACAGCTCCATCCGCGAAGGCCAATTTCTGAATGAGCCGATCGAGATGGTCTTCATACGAGCACCAAAGATCGAGCGCGTCGGCGAGGGCGTGGACGTGATCGCGACGGAGGGCAAGGATCCTGTGCTGGTGCGCAAAGGCAAGACGATGGCCGCAACCTTTCATCCCGAACTAAGCGATGACCGCCGCATTCACCAATATTTTCTGGATTTGGTGGCAAACGGCAAGCGCACCGCAGAGTAAGCCTCGTCGGCAAGGGCGCAACCGTTAAGTTAAAGATTCACATTAACGTTCAACAAAGGGAGGATGATCGCCGAGGGGGCTCTCGGCAACCAGAATCAATGGCTCAGGCGCCGCCGAATCACAGCGGCCAGGCCAACGAGACCGCTTCCAAGTAAGGCGAGAACGCCAGGTTCCGGAACGGCAGAGGATCTTACAACAACAGTTGCGGCCAAGGAATTTGTGGATATGGCCAGGATGAACACGATCAGGACGAGCAGAGCGACAGGGCCCAAAGTTCGCAAGGTGAAACTCCTTTCCCCCTGAATGGTGGCAAGCGGTTTTCCAAACTGGCGACATTCACGGTCCATTCAAACAGCTGTTTTTAAGGCAAATTCGGCGGCACAAAAGTAACTCTCTACAAGTTTTCCAAAACGGCAGTCTTCCCACTATGCAGAATCTTGCACAGTTTTGTCGGTGGCTATTCCCATCCCGGCTCTGGGTGCTGGGTTTGGCCCAATCCGGTATGCTGTGAACTCCTAATTTCACGCCTGAATGGAACCTATTCCTGAACTTGAAGTTAGCCGTGTGTCGCTGGCGTCCTATGCGCGGCTGATCGGTGGCAATCGCAATTTTCGCCGCCTGTGGAGCGCCCAGGTTGTCAGCGAGATCGGCGACTGGTTTTACACCCTGACGATTTACAACCTACTGCTGCAACTCACGGGACGCGCCGGATCGGTCGCGCTGGCCTTGGTGCTCCAGGTTTTGCCGCAAACTTTTATCGGCCCAACCGCGGGCGTGGTGAACGATCGTCTGCGCCGCAAGCAGGTCATGATTGCGTCCGATATCGGACGCATGTTGATCGTGCTCTGCATGTTGTTCGTTCGCTCGAAAGAGCACGTGTGGATTGTCTATCCGCTGCTGATGGCCGAAACTTTGCTCGTCGCCTTTTTCGAGCCGGCTCGCAATGCCGTGATACCGAACATTGTCGAGAGGGAAGACGTCGTGGTGGCGAACACGCTTTCGTCGACCACGTGGAGCGTCAACCTGATGCTGGGGGCAACGCTGGGCGGTTTTGTAGCGGCGTTCTTCGGACGCGATACCGTCTTCCTGCTGAATGCGCTCTCTTTCGTGGCTTCGGCCGCGCTGATCTGGGGGATGCGCTTCGCCGAGCCGCATGCGGAAGGCGGCCATCCATTTCGAGCGAAAGAGCTGATCGACTTTTCGCCAGTCATAGCTGGGATCCGCTACGTGCGCGCGCATGTGAAGCTGCGCTCGGCGATTCTCGTGAAATTCGGCAACCTGATCGTCGGGCCCAGTTGGGTGCTCTTCACGGTGATGGGACAAAATGAATTTGCCGTTCGCTGGCGTGGTATGGCTCCCGAACGCGGCGCATTCTTAGGGATGAGCTTGCTGCTCGGCGCTCGCGGCGTGGGCGCGCTGCTCGGCCCACTGCTAGCTGCGTCCTGGGCCGGACACTGGCAGCGCCGCTTGGAGGTCGCGATCTTCTGCGGATACATGGCAGCGGCCACGGGCTATACGCTGATCGGCGTCTCCGGCCATCTTTGGCAAGCGTGTTTGTGCGTGGCGCTGGCGCATTCCGGCAGTTCGGTCGTGTGGGTATTCTCAACGACGTTGCTGCAGATGCAGAGCGACGACAAATTCCGCGGACGCGTCTTTGCCGCCGACCTCTGCCTCTGCATGCTAACCATCGCCGCCGGCGCATATCTCGCCGGACGCTTCGTCGACTGGGGCTTCGCCGCCCGCAACGTCGCCAGCGTGGCGGGGATGCTGATGGTGATCCCGGCGGGATTGTGGGCATTGTCGATTCGCCTGAATACGCGAAAAGCGGCGGGCGCGCAGGTGGAATGAGGTTGAGCTACGGGCGCACAATCTGCTTTCTGAGGCGGGGGGCGATCCGTGCAAAGTCAGAGATGAGGCATCGAAGAACAGCCTCAATTCATCTCTGTTACGTTCCTTGTGGTTTCGCGCCGCTGAAGGGTCGGATACGTTCTTCCCGTTCATCGCGAACGGTCTCAAGAATGTCGAGGTCTTCAGTCGGGATGCCATGGTCGACAAGAATGCCGTCAACCTCCACCGGGCTGGGGGCGCTGTGGGTCGGCCGCAGCGCAAACTCCTGCGCGCCTTCGGTGATCTCGAGCTTCCGTTCCCGGCCGCAATCGGTAACGGGCGCGAAGCGGCTTAGGGAGAACCACTCGGCAGAGCTTATCGAATTTGAGTCTCATTCAATAGATCTTGGCTTATCCAATTGAGGATGGCAATGATCTTTGGAGCCAGCAGTTGGCGTGCTTCTTCGAGGGATGGGTGAAGGTTACAACTGGTCGATCTTCGCCGCCAGGATGAAATCCGACTCGGTCAGCCCGTCTACGGCGTGCGTCCACGTCGTGATCTCGGCCTTACCCCATCCGAGCAGAATGTCTGGATGATGGCCCTGCTGTTCTGCGACCTCGCCCACTCGATTGACGAAAGCCAGAGCGGACTTGAAGTCGGGAAACTTGAAGATGCGAACGATGTGATGCTCGTCGACGACTTTCCACTGCGCCGGGTCGGCCAATTGACGATGGAGCTCCGTCAGATTAGCCCCCTTGAGCGGCGGCACGCCGCCGCGGCAGGGAACGCAATTTCGACCAGCCAGTGTAGAAGTGCTCAAGGCGAGACTCCTAGAACGGGATATCCTCGTCCGTAATAGGCGAACTGCCGACCGGCGCATGCTCTGGCTCAGGCGCGGTTTGGTCAAAACTGTTGCCGCCCGACGAGGCCGCGATTCCGCGCGAGCCGCCGGAGTATTCGCCACCGCCGCCGCCTTCGCCGCGTCCGCCGAGCAGAACCAGATCGTTGGCGATGATCTCAGTCCGGTACATCTTCTTGCCGGTTTCTTTGTCATCCCAGGAGCCGGTGCGCAGGCTACCCTCGATGTAGCACTTGCCGCCCTTTTTCAGATACTGGCCAATGATTTCAGCCAGCTTCTGGAAGGCCACGATGTTGTGCCACTCCGTGCGGTCCTGCCAGTTGCCGTCTTTATCTTTAAACCGCTCATTGGTGGCAATCGAGAACTTGGCGACCGGCATGCCGCCTTGCGTAAACTTCATTTCTGGATCTTTACCCAGGTTTCCAATCAGGATGACTTTGTTGACACTTTTCATGAGGCGGGCTCCTTCGTGAATGCTCTGAAACGCTCACTATAGCAGAATTCGCCGCGGTAAAGACTAGTGCGCTACGTATTAGAAATGTGTGATGAATCGGCGGGCTGGAAACCCTAATTGGGACTCTGTAGCTTCTACGCTCTGCGCGATTTCCGGGCCTTCAATAAGTTTTGCTTTGCTCTAAGTTTCACAAGTCTCTCGATTAGATCGTAGGGGATCGGTTGGTCGAGCGGAAATCGGAGATTGCCTTTCTCTCCCGCATACGCCGCAGCCGCCTTCTCTAACTTCGCATCTCCCCGCACTGGCGGATAGAACCCAATGTGCTTCTTGAAGGCAGCAAAATGAACTAAGGCGCCGCTAAGGGTAAAGGTTGGCATCTTGTAGCTGATCGTCTCCTCCGCATCGGGCGCCGCTTTCCAGATGGTCGACCGTATCTTTTCGAGGATGGCCCGAACTTCAGACGGAAACGGTGCGATGTATTCGTTGATGTTCCTCGGAGCAGCGCGACCGGCGGCCATTGTCATATCTCCTGCGCGTGGGATTAGACGAAGATCTGAAACAGCATGAAATACACAATCACGCCCGTCACCGAAACGTAGAGCCAGAGGGGAAACGTCCAGCGGGCAACGGCTCGATGCCGGTTAAATTGTCCGCGGAGCCCGCGCGTCAGCGTAATCAGCACCATGGGCACAATCACGATGGCCAGGATCGTGTGCGACGCGAGGATAGTGAAGTAGAGGATTCGCGTCCATCCCGTGCCGTGAAAATATACGATGCCGCCGTGACCCGGCCAGTGGTAGTACAGGTACGACATCAGGAATAGCGAAGAAGTAACAAAAGCCGTGATCATAACGGCACGATGCGCCGCGATCTTGCGGCGAGCAATCAGCGCGCGTCCCGTAACCAGCAACACAGCGCTGCAACCGTTGAGTGTCGCATTGATCTTGGGAAAAATGGAATAGTCGGTCATGAGAGAGCTTATTTGTACGAGGAATGGAGCGTCTTGGCAAGGTCAGAGGCGAGGTCAGATTGCAGATGTGAAAAGCATTTGGTTTTACCTCTGCAAACTGACCTCTTACCCCTCACCTCACTCCTCCGAAGTCTAACCTCTGACCTCCGACCTCCCTTGCGTATAGAATATTGACACAATGCCAGATGTAGAGACTCCTCAACCGCCCGGCGCGGCGGCGGCAAAAGAATCTGCTGCGCATCCGCTCCCCGTAATGGCAGTGTGGGCGCGCGATCTGCTGGTCTCGCTCGCCATCTCGGCCTTCATCATCATCTTTCTCTATCAGCCAGTGAAGGTCGAAGGCACCAGCATGATGCCCGGGCTGGAGGATCAGGAGAGGATCTTCGTCAATAAATTCGTCTACCGCTGGGAGCCCATTGAGCGCGGCGATATTGTGGTTTTCCGCTATCCGCGCGACACTTCGAAGAGTTATATCAAGAGAGTTATCGGATTGGCCGGCGACCGCATCCGCATCGAGAACGGCCGGGTCTACGTAGACGGCCGCGCGCTCGACGAAGATTACGTCCCCAGCGACTACGCCGACGCGCGCTCCTACGGCGAGATTGTGGTACCACCGAATAGCTACTTTGTTCTCGGCGATCATCGCACTATGTCGAACGACAGCCGCGATTTCGGTAGCGTCAACGAGCGCTACATCTACGGCAAAGCCGTCTTCGGATATTGGCCGATGGAAAAGCTGGGCCGGCTGCGTTGACGCGGCTCTCAGCCCTCAGCTTTCAGTTTTCAGCTCTCAGTTACACCCAGATGACTTCGCACATCCAGCCTCTGGCCTACACGTCTCCTTACGCTTGGATTTTCTGGACGGTATTTCTAGTCGCTTACGTGCCCGAATTTCTCGTCGTCGCCCGCGCCAAGCCGGCCCCCGGAGACAAAACAGATCGCGGATCGATGACGCTCATCATCATCGCTTCGTGGCTGGCCGTTCCCGCCACATTCTGGGTAGCGCCCTGGTCAAGGTTCGCGCTGAACAATCACCGCGTCACCTGGTTTGCGCTAGGTCTCGCGATTTTGCTGGCCGGCTCGGCGCTGCGTCGCTACTGTTTCCGCACCCTCGGCCGTTATTTCACCGGGAACGTAAAGGTGCAATCCGATCAACCGGTGATTCAACATGGCCTCTATCGTTTCGTGCGCCATCCCTCCTATACCGGAGGCATGTTGATGTACTTCGGCACCGGCCTGGCGCTCACCAACTGGCTGAGCATTCTCATCATCGTAGGCATGGGCATCGTCACCTATTCGTACCGAGTGCACGTGGAGGAGAACGCCCTGGGAAAGTCAATCGGCCAGCCTTATGTGGACTACATGGAGCGTACCAAGCGTTTTATTCCATTTATCTTCTGAGAGACAAGATGATCCAACGATCAGCCGGGGGATCAGCCGGGTCTTAAGGTTTTATTTAGAGCTGACAGCTAACACACTTTCTACTGACACCGTCTCGTTCAACTGCTAGAATTCATAAAATCCACTCCACAGGAGTTGCAATGCAAGCGATCCTTGCGCTCGAAGACGGCAGAGTCTTCCGAGGCAAAGGCTACGGCGCTAAAGGCGAATGCTCCGGCGAAGTCGTTTTTAATACTTCCATCACCGGCTACCAGGAAATTTTCACAGACCCATCTTACGCCGGGCAGATGGTCGTCCTGACCAATCCTGAAATCGGAAACTACGGCACCAATCCCGAAGACAGCGAATCGCAGCGGCCCTACATTGAGGGCCTGATCGTCCGCGAGTTCTCGAAAGTCAGCTCCAATTGGCGCTCGCAGCAGGTCACAGACGAGTTCATGGAGCAGTTCAGAATTCCAGTCCTTGCCGATATCGATACGCGGGCTCTCGTGCGCCATCTGCGCGACAACGGGGTGATGCGCGGAGTGATCTCGACCCTCGAAGACGATACCGACAAGCTAGTAGCCAAAGCGCGAGCGATTCCGAAGATGGACGGCCAGGACCTGGCTAAAGTTGTCTCCACCAACCACACCTATGTGTGGGAGACGGGCGAGCGCTCGCACCTGCCCGACGAAGTCGTCGGAGTCAGAGATGATCCGGCCCGCTTCCACGTAGTCGCCTACGACTTCGGCATTAAGCAGAACATCCTGCGCAAACTGCGCGGAGAAGGCTGCAAGGTAACGGTAGTTCCGGCGCAGACGACGGCGGAGGATGTGCTGGCCCTGAAGCCCGACGGAGTGTTCCTGTCAAACGGCCCTGGCGATCCCGAGCCCTGCACCTACGCGGTCGATAACATCAGACGCCTGATGGGACGCCAGCCCATCTTCGGAATCTGCCTCGGCCATCAGATCGCCGGCATAGCGCTCGGAGGCAAAACCTTCAAGCTGAAATTCGGCCACCACGGCGGGAATCATCCCGTGAAGCAACTCTCGAGCGGCAAGATCGAAATCACCGCGCACAACCATAACTTCGCCGTCGATCCCGATTCACTCCCGCAAAGCGAAGTCGAATTGACGCACATGGATCTAAACGACAACACGCTTGAAGGCATGCGCCACCGGAATTTGCCGCTGTTCACCGTGCAGTATCATCCGGAAGCCGCGCCGGGTCCGCACGATTCGCACTATTTATTTAAAGATTTTGTGAAGATGATGGAGGAGTGCAAGCGGTGAGACATCTGCTCATCACTGTGTTTTGGCTGTCGTGTTTTGGACCGACGAGTGCTCAAGAATGGCATAGAGTCGCATCAAGCTTTTGTTCGCAAATTGATTGATTTGCAATGCCAAAAAGAACTGACATCTCGAAAATCCTGATCCTAGGCTCCGGCCCCATCGTCATCGGCCAATCTGCCGAATTCGACTACTCCGGAACGCAGGCTTGCAAGGCGCTCAAGTCGGAGGGCTTTGAAGTCGTGCTCGCCAACTCGAACCCGGCCACCATCATGACCGACCCCGAGTCGGCCGACCGCACTTACATCGAGCCGCTCACCCGCGAATATCTCGAAGAGATCATTCGAGTCGAGCGCGAACTGGCGCCGAGCGCTGGCTTTGCCATTCTGCCTACCGTCGGCGGGCAGACTGCGCTCAACCTTGCCATTGAACTTGCTGACGGCGGCGTGCTCGAAAAGTACAACGTGATCCTGATCGGAGCGCAGATCAGCGCCATCAAGAAAGCCGAAGATCGTTTGTTCTTCAAAGATGCCATGCAGCGCATCGGCCTCGATGTGCCGAAATCGGCGCTCGTCAATAATCTGAAAGACGGGGTCGAGTTTGCCGGCAAGATCGGATTTCCTGTCATCATTCGCCCGTCGTTCACGCTCGGCGGCACCGGCGGCGGCATCGCCTACAACCGCGAAGAGTTGATGGAAGTCCTCGCCCGCGGCCTCGACCTCTCGCCCGCGCATGAGTGCCTCATCGAAGAATCCGTTCTCGGCTGGAAAGAATACGAGCTTGAGGTGATGCGCGACACGAAAGATAACGTCATCATCATCTGCTCGATCGAAAATTTCGATCCCATGGGCGTCCACACTGGTGATTCGATCACTGTCGCGCCGGCGCAGACGCTCACGGATCGCGAATATCAGGTGATGCGAGACGCGGCGATTGCCGTCATTCGCGAAATAGGAGTCGAGACCGGCGGATCGAATATTCAGTTTGGCGTCAATCCTTCGACCGGGCGCATGGTCGTGATCGAGATGAATCCGCGCGTGTCGCGGTCATCCGCGCTCGCATCAAAGGCGACGGGCTTCCCGATCGCAAAGATCGCTGCGAAACTTGCTGTTGGCTATACGCTCGATGAAATTCCAAACGATATTACGCGCAAGACGCCTGCCTGCTTCGAGCCAACACTCGACTACGTAGTGGTCAAGATTCCGAAGTGGCAGTTCGAAAAATTTCCTGGCGCCGACGAATCGCTTGGGCCGCAGATGAAGTCCGTCGGCGAAGTGATGGCCATCGGCCGCACTTTCAAAGAGGCCTTGCTCAAGGGCGTGCGCGCTCTCGATACAGGCAAGAAAGTGGGATCGGAAAAAATCGAACCGAAGATTCTTACGCAACGCCTGGTGACGCCACATCCCGAGCGGCTCACTTATGTTCGCTACGCCCTGCGCCAAGGACACACCATCAAGCAGATTGCCAAGATGACGTCGATCGATCCCTGGTTTCTTTACCAGCTCAAGGAGATTAACGACATGCAACTTGAGCTGGAAAAGCATCCCATGGAATCGGTTCCTACCGAGGTGCTGCGCGAGGCCAAGCGTATGGGCTTCTCCGACGGCCGGCTCGCCGGAACCTGGCGTCTGGACGGCAAAGGCGGCCAGGAAAAAGTTCGTCACTTCCGCAAGAAGCACGGAGTGAAGCCGGTCTACAAGCGGGTCGATACCTGCGCTGCCGAATTCGAGAGCTTCACGCCGTACCTCTACTCTACTTACGAAGAAGAAGACGAAGCGGCACCGACCGCCAAGAAAAAAGTGGTGATTCTCGGCTCCGGGCCTAATCGCATCGGGCAGGGAATTGAATTCGATTACTGCTGCTGCCACGCCAGCTACGCGTTGCGCGAGGATGGCTACGAAACCATCATGATCAATTGCAATCCAGAGACGGTTTCGACCGATTATGACACCAGCGATCGCCTCTACTTCGAGCCGCTCACGCTCGAAGATGTATTTGCTATTTGCGAGCACGAGGCATCCGCGGGCGCACCCGTGGGAGTGATCGTGCAATTCGGCGGGCAGACTCCACTCAATCTCTCGCTGCCCCTCAAAGCTGCCGGAGTCAACATCATCGGCACTACTCCCGAATCGATTGATCTCGCCGAAGACCGCAAGCGCTTTGGCAAGTTGCTGGAGGAACTCGATATTCCGCAAGCTCCGGGCGCGATGGTCGCCTCGGTCGAAGAGGCCGTCGAAGCCGCGAAGAAAATCGGATTCCCCGTGCTCGTCCGTCCTTCCTACGTGCTCGGCGGGCGTGCCATGGTCATCGCTTACGATGAAGACACGATTCAGCAGTACATGAAGCAGGCGGTCGAATATTCGCAAGACCGTCCCGTGCTGATCGACAGATTTCTCGAAGACGCGATCGAAGTCGACGTGGACGCGCTCTCCGATGGCGAGGACGTTGTCATCGGCGGCATCATGCAGCACATCGAGGAGGCCGGCATACACTCCGGCGACTCGTCGTGCGTACTGCCTGCGGTCGATATTCCCGCGCCGCTGCTCACGCGCATGCGCGACTACACATTCAAACTGGCGCGTGCGCTCAAGGTGATTGGTCTGATGAATGTGCAGTTCGCCATTCCGCGCGGCCACGGACACAAGGGCAATGGCCATCATGAACCAATCGTCTACGTGCTTGAAGTGAATCCGCGTGCCTCGCGGACCGTGCCTTTCGTTTCGAAAGCCACGGGCGTGCCTATGGCCAAGATTGCCGCGCGCCTTATGATCGGCCGCAAGCTGCGCGAGTTCCTTCCGGAGAACATCGAGCGTGGCACCGACCTCGATACCGGTCGCTGTTTCTTTGTAAAGTCGCCGGTCTTCCCCTGGTCAAAATTTCCCGGAGTCGACACTGTGCTCGGCCCCGAGATGCGCTCCACCGGAGAAGTCATGGGCGTCGCTGACAATTTCGGCGAAGCGTTTGCCAAAGCGCAAATTGCCGCCGGCCAGAAACTGCCGATCAAGGGCACGGTTTTCATCAGCGTTACCGATCACGACAAGCCGGCCATGGTCGAGGTCGCGCATCGCTTCGTCGACATGGGATTCAAACTCGTTGCCACGCACGGCACCGCCGACATTCTCGAAGAATCCGGCCTCGGCGTTGAGCGCGTCTACAAAGTAAAAGAAGGACGTCCGAACGCGGTCGATCTGATCAAGGCCGACCGGATTCAATTAATTGTCAATACACCGCATGGTCCCGATCCCTATTTCGACGAGAAGGCGATTCGCCGCGCCGCAGTGACGGCCCGCATCACGACGATCACCACGCTCTCCGCTGCGCGAGCCGCCGCCGAAGGCATCGCCGCCCTGCTGCGCGGGGAAGTGCGAGTGCAGGCGCTACAGGCGCTGCACGCAGAGCGAGTCGCTGCCAAGTAGTTCGCTGAAAACACCGCATGAGTAAAGCCCATCTCGTCCTAGCCCTTGTTCTCGGTCTTCCCCTTATGATTGGCGCGGTCGTTCTTGGGCCGACGGCGTTTGATCTGCTCTTCCATCGCCGTCAGTCCGAGCGTTTCCTGATTCCCGTCGGTTACACCGGATGGGTACGGATAGAGTTTCGCCGCAAGAGTGCGCCGCCATTGCCGACGGAAGATGGCCGCCTGTTGCTTAAGTTGAACGAGCAGGCAAAGCTGCAAACATCCTCCGACCCGCTCACGGGCCACGGTAAAGACGATTTTTTCTACTACTCCGGCGACCGCCGTACACCGCTCTCCAATGCCGGCGTTTGCAAAGGCGGAATGATCTGGCAGGTCGAAACCATGGTTGACGAACCGACGTCCACTCCGTTTGAACGCTTCTTCGTCGGGAGCGAAGATCGATATCGTCACGAGGTCGACCCCGACGGCAAGGAGCCGGCCTGCGAGTAACGAGCGTTACGAGGGCGCGCGTCACTGCTGGGAGTGAAGTATGGTCGCTATCGTCATCTTCCACGTCTTGATGATCCTTCTGGGTCTTGGAATCGTCAGCCGCGTCGTGCCCGTTGAATCGGTCAGGAACGGGCTCAGCTATGTGCACAAAGCGTTCGGTATCACCATGCCGCGAGCGGAGCAAACACGAACAATTGCGCTCGTCTGGATTGTATCGATCCTAATCGGCGTAGATGGGTGTCTCCTGCTGCTTGTGTTCCTCGCTTCATCCTAAAAGTAAGGATGACAAAGTGGAGTGAGGAAGTTGATAATTTAAAACTGGAGATAGTCCGCGAACGACTAACGATCAGAGACAGGAGTTTACATGCTCTTATCCGGAATCTTTCCGCCCATTACGACGCCGTTCTACCCTGACGGCGAGGTCTATTACAAGAAAATTGAGTCGAACGTCGAGCGCTACTCGCGCACGCCAATCGCCGGCATTGTGGTGCAGGGTTCGACTGGCGAAGCGATTCTGCTCTCCGATCAGGAGCGCCGCGACGTGTTCAAGGTCGCGCTGGCGGCGGCTGCGCCCAACAAAGTCATGATCGCCGGCACCGGCCTTGAGTCTGCGAATGAAACATTGCGACTCACCGAATTCGCCGCCAAGTTAGACTACGATGCCGCCATGGTGCGCACTCCGCACTACTACAAAAAACAAATGCTGCCGGCAAACCTGCTCGCTTTTTACCGCACCATCGCCGATCGTTCCGCTTTGCCCATCGTTATTTATAACTTTCCTCAAGCAACTGGATACGACATGCCCGCCGAGGTCGTGATCGAGCTCGCGGGCCATCCCAACATTATCGCCATCAAGGAATCGAGCGGCAATCTCGACAAAGTGAAAACGATGGTCGAAGGCACGCGGCCGATCAAGCGCCAAGCCACAGTAACCGAAACCTTCGAGGCCGTGACCCCGCGGATGGTGAAGGCCGCCGGCATCGAAAGCGAGAAGCGGAGCAGGGAACTGGTCAGCGTTGCGACGCTGGTGGGTACGGCCGAAACTGCGGAGCGCCCGCCCGTCCACACTGAAGGGCCGGCGAAACCTTCATCCTCCGCCGTAACCTACATCGGCACATTGAAAGTGCGCCAAAAGGAAGTTGGGTTCCAGGTCATGGTCGGCGCCGCTCATCAACTCGAACCATCGCTTGGCTTGGGAGCGATCGGTGCCATTCTGGCTTTTGCATGTCCGGCGCCCATGGCGTGCTACGAAATTTCCGCCGCGCTTAAAGACGGAGACACCTCGCTCGCCCGTGAAAAACAAGAGCGCGTGAAACTGGCTTCCCAGCGCGTGGTTGGAGACCTCGGCGTTCCCGGCGTGAAATACGCGATGGATATCAACGGCTATTATGGAGGGCCGTCGCGCCTGCCCTTTCTGCCGCTTAGCGGAGAGCAGAAGGCGGAGATCGAAAAGCTGATGGCGGGAATAAAAAGCTAGCGACGCTGCTACGCTTTCATGAAGCGATAGGGACGGGGGAGGGGAGCTGAAATCCGTTATTGACAGCGAGCGGCGGCGGCTACCGTGCCTTTGCCCAGCAATTGGGGGCAGTAGGAAAAAGGGGAGATGACGCGGGACAACGTTCTTGCGAAGCATTGGGTTGAAAAATGCGGCGAATAGGGGACTTAATCGCCGCATCTTGTGCGGAGATTGTTCTCGCCTTTTGCGGCCGGCGACGAGAGCGGCGACCGCGTTATGGGGCGCAAACGCATGCCCAGAAGCTGCTTCTCCATCGCCGGGCTCAACATCATTTGTTTCGCTTCCCGCTCCGCCTTGTGACACCGCTCGTACAATGCCCGGAAATATTCCCACTTCGCCTTGCGTCCTACTCCAACCCTGCTCAAAATGTCCTCTGAGTCGGGTTACATTTAACATGGCTCGAAGCGTCGCCTTGTTTTCTCTATCGCCTTTCTCTATACTTAGAACGAACGTTCGAACGTACGTCTAAATTGGCATGGCCACTCTCCCCGCAACCCGAGCCTCCCGCCGTTCGACTGGAACTTCCCGTGCAATTTCTAATCGCGCCCCAGCAACTCGCTTCGATCGCCGACTCGGCCACATTCTTGAGCATGCTACCGAGGTCTTCTGTGAAAAAGGATATCAGGGCGCGTCGATGCGCGATCTGTCGCGCGCCACGGGCATGTCGCTGGCGGGGCTTTATCATTACTGCGAATCCAAAGAGCGTTTGCTATTTCTGATTCAGAAACACACTTTCACGACAATTCTCGATGAGCTCAAGGCACGGCTCGAGAATGTCAGCGATCCCGAGCCGCGGATCCGGATCTTCATCCTCAATCACCTCGAATATTTCGTCCGCAATCAGCCGGGTCTGAAAGTGCTGTCGCATGAGGATGAATCGCTGAAGAACGGCTGGAGTTCGGAGATTGCCGGCATTAAGCGCGAGTATTACCGCATCTGCCTCGGCCTCATGGAAGATTTGCGCCGGCAGCGCGACCTTGATTTCAGCACACGTACCGCGGTCATGAGCCTCTTCGGCATGATCAACTGGATCTACACCTGGTACAACCCGCGCGTCGACGGCAACGCCGAAGCGCTCGCCGAGCAGATGGGCAACATCTTTCTCAATGGAATTGTGCACGGCGGCAGGCCGCGCAGGAAAGTCAACGCAGGTTCAAGTCAATAAAGTTCAAGTCAATAAGGAGCAATCTATGGCGACAATAACGACGCAGCCGGCCACCGGCGAAACCACCAAGCAGCTTATCAACTATCGCACCGACGCCGGCGTGGCTGTGATCGAGATGAACGATCCTCCGGCGAATACTTACACGTACGAGATGAATCGGCAGCTCGATGAAGCAATTCTCCGGGCGCGTATGGATAACGATGTGCACGTGATCGTGCTGACGGGGGTGGGCGACAAGTTTTTCTCGGCGGGCGCGAATATTAGAATGCTGGCGTCGGTCGATCCGACCTTCAAATATTACTTTTGCCTGCATGCAAATGAAACGCTGCTCCGTCTCGAACACACGCCGAAGCTCGTCATCGCCGCGATCAATGGCCACTGCGTCGGCGGAGGGCTCGAGATCGCCATGGCTGCTGATCTACGAATCGCGCGTAAAGATGCGGGCAAAATCGGATTGCCCGAAGTCAACCTCGGCGTCCTCCCGGGCACCGGCGGCACGCAGCGTCTGTCGCGCCTGGTGGGGAAGAGCAAGGCCATCGAACTGATGATCACCGGCAACACCTTCTCATTCGAAGAAGCGCAAGAGTATGGCATCGTGAACGATATTTTCGAGCGCGACGGCTTTATGGAGAACATCATGGAGTATGCGCGCCAGTTCACGCCGCCGAATAAGGCCGCGAAGGCAGTCGGACGTATCAAGCGTGCGGTGCAGACGGGCTGGGAAATCCCTATGGAGTCGGCGCTGGCCGTCGAGCGCGAGAATCAGCAGATTCTTTTTCAGAGCGATGATGCTAAAGAAGGACTGGCCGCGTATGTTGAGAAGCGGCCGGCTGTCTTTACGGCGAAATAGAAAATGGATGCAGTGTACGGGCTGACTGCGAATGGGTCGTAAGGCAGGGCGATCCTGCCGATTCGATCTTTATGAAGTTCTGCTGAAAGTCCAAGAGGGTCAAACCTATGCCAGGCAGAGTAGCAAAAATCGGAAGCTTCAGCGAGTGGGTCGGGCTCTTCAACGAATGGCGCAAAGAAGTTGGCGTCGACAAAGATGATGTTGAAGCCTTCAAGTTTGACACCCTCTACGGTGCGATCGAGACGGAAGAGATCCAGTTCGGCTCCTATAGGGGCCGCAATAAGTGGGAGAACCTGCGCCAGGTGCCGACGCAGCAGATGCGCGACGCGCTCATGAACATGATCGTCTACCAGGGCGACACGGAATTTGCCAGCGTCGAGCAGCAGCGCAATCTGTTCGAAACCGCGCCCACAGAATATGACCGGCGCGCGATCACGCGCGTCATGATCGAAGAAATGCGCCACGGTTGGCAGATGTGCGCGCTACTCATCGACTTCTTTGGATCGTCAGGGAAAGTCGAAGCGCAGAAAATGTTGGAGCGCCGGGCGTTCGAAAACAAGCGTCTGCTGGGCACATTCAACGTCGATGTCGACAACTGGCTCGATTTCTTCACCTATACCGACTTCGTCGATCGCGACGGAAAATTCCAGCTGCAGATGTTGAAATATTCTTCTTTCGCCCCGCTCGGCCGTTCGACCTCCTATATGCTGCGCGAAGAAGCCTTCCACATGGGAACCGGCCATGACGGACTGCGCCGGGTGGTGGAGGCTGGGGTGATCCCGCGCTGGCTGTTGCAGAAATATCTGAATAAGTGGATTTCGAGTTCCTTCGATCTCTTCGGCACTGATCATTCTTCCTCCGCGCACTGGGCGTACGTTTGGGGAATTAAAGGCCGCTATGATGAACTGCAAAACGACACGGTAGCCGACCTCGACGATCTGAACGATTACAGCCGCCATCTCTATCGTCAGGAAGTTGCCGGATTAGTCGAACGGCTGAACACTTTCCTGCAGCCAGGCGAGAAAAAATTCTACACGCCTGACATTCACTTCAACCGCAGCATCGGAAAATGGGCAGCGAAGAAGTTTCACTGCGAAACGGGCGAGCCCTTGGACGACCGCGCCTACGAGCAGCACTGCGCAGAAAATCTTCCGAGCGCGAAAGATAAAGAGCTGTTGCTCGACATCATCCGCAACGAAAAGAAGTGGATCAAAGAAAAGACGGGCGCACGCGATCCGCTGTCGACTATCAGCGAGCCACGCAAGTCGGCGATTAATCTTTAGGGCATGCGCGCAGATGACCATCGCCGCCACTAGTCGGGTTGAAACAAGAGTCGCGTCATCGATCGCCCGAGTAAAGCTAATCAATTCTCCGCTTAACGTCATCGACCTGCACATGACGCGCGAGATTCAGCACGCGCTGATTGATCTGGAAGCGCGCCGCGAAGTTTCAGTAGTCCTCTTCGAAGGCGATGCCGGCGCCTTCTCCGCCGGTGTGGATATCAAAGCCCACCTCCCCGAGCAGATTCATGAGATGCTCACCGGCTTTCACGCGGTCATTCGGGCGATTGTGTCCTCGCGCAAAGTCACGATCGCCGCTGTCCGCGGCATCTGCCTCGGCGGAGGCGCGGAACTCGCGGCCGTCTGCGACATGGTCTACACCGCGCGCGATGCCACCTGGGGATTTCCGGAAATCAAGTTGGCCTGCTACCCACCGGTCGCGACGGTAGCGCTCCCCGCGCTGGTCGGCCAGAAGCGAGCCGCTGAACTAATACTCACGGGGCGCCAGTTTTCCGGCGACGAAGCGGTCGCTATTGGCCTGGCCAATCGCTCCGCGCAAACCGAAGAGCTCGACGTTTTGGTTCAAGAAACGCTGGACCAGTTGCACCAACTAAGCCCCACCGCGCTCGCACACGCCAAAAAGGCCCTTTACGCGTGGGACGCAGTTCACTTTGACAAAGGTCTGGCTCGCGCCGAGAAAATTTATCTTGAAGAACTTATCTCGACCGCAGACGCGCGTGAGGGTATCATTGCCTTCCTCGACAAACGAACACCAAAATGGACAGGCCAATAGAAAACGAGAGAACCGACGCCGACTCCCGAGCAGGATCTGCGCAGCCGAGAAGGGAGCATAACGCTTCGCGGCAGCGCCATTCCGACCATCTGATGTGCCGCACGCCCCTGTGGGGTGTAGCCGGTTTCCTCGGATGCGCTTACTTCGCGTGGGTTTCTTTTGGCCACGTTTCGCGCAGCGAGTATGAATGGCCGCACGACTACTGGACCGCAGCGACTTACATCGTGTGGATTATCTTGCTCGCTGCCCTGGCACTCGATACCCGCTGCCTGCGCGAACGTTTATTTTTCGGAGTGCTGGTCACCAATTTTGTCGTCGGATTCGCTTTGACGCTCTGGCATGGCATCTCCACGTCTGAGGTGCACACGGCTCGCATTGGAACCGGCGCACTCTGGGGGCTGGCGGCGCTGATGAGTTTGACCACTCTGAGCGGCGCGCCTGAGAGCCGCAGGAATAGCTGATGTTGTCATCGTGAACAAAACGAAGGACCTCCGCAGTTGAGTTTTCTGGTGATGCCTAGGTCTTTCGCTGCGCTCAAGATGACAACGCAAAGGGATGAAACTATGGACTTTGAAATCTCTCCCGGCCAGGTCAAGTCGCTGCAGCTGCGCGGCGAAACATTTGCCCTCGTCGATGTGCGCGAGCCTTGGGAATACGAGGCCTCGCGCATCGAGGGCGCGAAGCACATTCCGATGGGCGACATTCCGACGCGTGCTCATCAGGAGCTCAATCCCGACGATCACATTGTGGTTATGTGCCATCACGGCGTGCGCTCGTTGTCGGTCACCAACTGGCTTCGACAGCAGGGATATGAAAAAGTTCAATCCATGCGCGGCGGCATCGACGGCTGGGCGCGCACAGTCGATCCGAAAGTGCCGCTGTACTGAAGGCAACTCTTAGCAATTAGCCGTTAGCGTTTCGCCAGATCACCGTGATCACCGACTGCCACATCCACATCGCGCCGATCCATCTCTACAACCCTGACGCGCTCGAATTGATGAAGCGCAAGCGCGCCAATTTCGATCAAATCGTGGAGTATTGCCGCTCTCCGCAGGCCTTTCTCAAATATCTGGATCGTTGTGGCTTGGACCGGGCTGCGCTCATCAATTACGTTGCGCCCGAGGTAATAGGCTTTACTTCCGAGGTCAATCAGTTCGTAGCCGATTACACGAAGTACGATCCGAAGCGCCTCATCTCGTGTGGCAGCCTGCACCCGAGGCACACCGCCAACGTCATGGCGGATGTCGAACACATCCTGCGTCTCGGCCTGCGCATGATTAAGATTCACCCGCCGCATCAGCTGCTTTTCCCGAACGATTACCTGCATGGAGTCAAAGAGCTCGAGATCATCTATCGCGCTGCCGAAGCGAATGGCATCCCTATCATGTTTCACACGGGCACGTCGATTTTCCCGGGGGCGCGCAATAAATACGGCGATCCGATCTACCTTGACGACGTGGCGGTTGATTTTCCCAAACTCAAAATCCTGATGGCCCACGGCGGCCGTCCGCTGTGGATGAACACCGCGTTCTTCCTGATCCGGCGGCACGCGAACGTCTATCTCGACATCAGCGGGATTCCTCCAAAGACTCTGCTGCAATATTTTCCGCGCCTCGATGAGATCGCGCATAAGACTTTGTTTGGCACAGACTGGCCGGGGCCGGGCGTCCCCGACGTCAAGCAAAACCTTGACGAATTTAGGGGACTTCCCATAAAGGAAGCGCTGCGCGAGCAAATCTTGAGCAAGACAGCTGCCTCGCTCTGGCCAGAGTAGCGATTGCAGCGTTCTTTCAGAGCCGGTCGACTTACCAAAGTACGTGTCCGTTGGTCAGTTGATCGCTCATTTGGATATAGCCTATGGTGGTAACCAGCGTGCGGTTACTGGGAGCCGCAAACGAACGATAAATAGAGCCGCTGGGACCCCGCCGTGGCTTTGTTCCCCACCCGCGCTTGTACGAACTCCTCCGATCTGTCGATTTTTTTCAAGGTGGTGTTTATGAAGTCCCGGTTTCGCCTGCTAGCACTGGTCGCATTCTTTCTCGCCTCAGTTTTTTCCGCCGCACAGTCGGAATACCAGGTTATCTCGGTCCAGGACGGAGGGACCATACGCGGAACTGTGAAGTGGCCGGGAGCCCAGCCCCACCTAGCCACCTCGGAGATCAATAAAGATATGCAGATTTGCGACCCGCTCGGCCAGAAGCACCGTGATCTTGAACGCCTTCTGATTTCGCCGAACGGAGGCGTAGCCAATACCGTCGTCTATCTCAGAAACATCACCAAGGGCAAGGCCATGGACCTGCCCGCGCCGCGCCGATTCCTCGATCAAAAGAACTGCCGCTACGAGCCTCACATTCTGCTGGTTCCGACACAAGCAACATTAACCGTGCGCGATAGCGATCCGTTGCTCCACACCGTGCAGATGTCCGGCAACGCCGATTACAACCTGCCCTTTGTTCGCGAAGGACAAGAGATCACGCGTCCCATGACCCGCGAAGGCGTGGTCAGCTTCCGCTGCAATGCCGGCCACGTCTGGATGAACGGCGAAATGATCGTGGCGCGGCACCCTTATTACGCCGTGACCGACCAGGAGGGTAATTTCGAGCTCACCGACGTTCCGCCCGGGGATTACGAAATCGTTGCCTGGCATGAAGGATGGAGGGTCGTCGGCGAGAGCTCGCTCTATGATATTTCAACCCAGCTTCGGGTGAAGCGCCCCGTGTTCTCCGATCCCATCATGTGGAGTAAAGCCGTTACCGTTCCGCCCGGCCACACCGTGGATGTGAAATTCACCCTCGGGGAACGCACGCCGCAGATGGCGCAGGGAAATTAAGTCGCTGCCGCTGGTTGCGGGAGAAATTCACAGGTTGATTTTGTCAGCGAGACATAAGCCTCCGGCACACCCACTTCAACACGGCGTCAAGTCCTCAGGTCTGCCGGTTTCCTAACCGTCCGACCATCCCTTTCCGCACCGAACATCGCTCCAACCCCGGTACAATGGAGGGAGCATGATGCGGCGAGTCTATCTCGACAATAACGCGACCACCCCTGTGCTGCCCAAGATTCTCGAGGCAATGCGCCCGTACTTCGGCGAGCATTTTGGCAATGCGTCTTCGATCCATCATCATGGGCAAGAGACTCGAGCGGCCGTAGAGGGGGCGCGCGAATCGGTGGCGAATCTGCTCCCCTGCCGCGCCTCCGAGATTGTTTTTACCGGCGGCGGCACAGAGGCTGACAATCTGGCGATATTCGGCCTGGCGCGAGAGGGCGATCATGTTATCACCTCGACTATCGAGCATCACGCCGTGTTCAATGCCTGTAAGCATCTCACCGAAAGCAAGCGATGCGAAGTCACCTACATTCCCGTCGATGGCCGCGGTTTGATCGATCCGGAGGACGTGAAGCGCGCCATTCGCCCGAACACGAAGCTGATCACCATCATGTTCGCCAACAATGAAACCGGAGTAGTGCAGCCGGTCGCGGAGATTGGAACGGTCGCCGCCGGGGCCAACGTATACTTCCACACCGACGCCGTGCAGGCCGCGGGCAAGATTGCGATCGATGTCAACGAAATCGGCTGCGATCTGCTAACGATCTCGGGCCACAAGTTGCACGCACCGCAAGGGGTCGGCGCTCTGTACGTCCGCGGGGGAACTCCGCTTGAGCCGATGCTTTACGGCGGAAGCCACGAACGTTCGCGGCGTGCCGGGACGGAGAATGTTCCGGCGATCGTCGGTCTTGGCAAGGCGGCTGAGTTGGCCAGCGCCGGTTTCAAGCGGGGCGACGATCTGAAGATGGCGACTGCCCGCGATCGTCTCGAAAGGGAACTGCTCGCTCTTGACTCCACCGGCCTAAACGGTCGAGGCGCGTGCCGCGTGCCAAACACGACTAACGTTTATTTTGACGGGATTGAGGGCGAAGCGCTGGTGATCGCGTTAGACTTGAAAGGGCTGGCGGTTTCGACCGGCGCCGCGTGTTCCTCCGGAGCCATCGAGCCATCACACGTGCTGACCGCAATGGGACTGAGTCGCGATCGCGCGAAAGCCAGCATTCGCTTCAGCCTCGGCAAGCAGAATACGGAGGAGGATGTTGATTTTGCCTTGGCACTGGTTCCGGAGACGGTGGCGCGTCTGCGAGAATTGTCGCCGACGTGGCCAAGACCAGCAATTAGCATTTAGCGCTTAGCGTAATCAGAATCATGACGGTCGGAATTGCTAAGTGCTAACCGCTAGATGCTGAATCCCGAAACCATCGCCGTTGCTATGTCGGGAGGAGTGGACTCCTCGGCCGTTGCGGCCATGCTGCGCGCCGAAGGGCGCAGCGTCATCGGCTTGACCATGCAACTCTGGAACCAGCGCCGTCTCGCCGGACACGCCGGTATGCCGGAATCCGTCCAGGGGCGCTGCTGTTCGATCGATGACGTCTACGACGCACGCCGTGTGGCTGAGACTCTTGGCATCCCCTACTACGTGGTCAATCACGAAGAGCGTTTCGAACGCGACGTAGTGCGGCCTTTTGTTGAGGAATATCTTGCCGGACGCACGCCGATCCCGTGCAGCCTGTGCAACAATCACTTGAAGTTTGACCAGCTTCTTGTAGTAGCGCGGCAGATTGGCGCCGACAAAGTTGCCACCGGACATTACGCGCAGGTCGCCTTCGATGGCCAACGCAATCGCTGGCTGCTGAAGCGTCCGGCCGACCATTCGAAAGACCAGACTTATTTTTTATTCGGCCTAACGCAAGAGCAACTCAGTCGCACGCTGTTCCCGCTCGGGGGCATGACCAAGCCGGAGGTGCGCGAGTTAGCTCGCCAGCACCATCTGGCAATCGCCGAAAAGCCTGATTCCCAGGAAATCTGCTTTGTCCCGGGCGGCGACTACAAGCGTTTTCTCGAGGCCTATCTCACCGAGCAGGGAGACGCATCAACAGATATCTCCGGCGAGATGGTTACCAGCGATGGCGAGGTAATCGGCGAGCATGCCGGCGTGCATAATTTCACGGTCGGCCAGCGCAAGGGACTAGGCGTGGCCACCGGCTCCCCGCTGTACGTGATCCAAATCAAGAACGACACGCGCCAGGTGGTCGTCGGCAAGGACGACGAGCTTTATTCACGCACTCTCCGCGCGCGCCGAGTGAACCTGATCTCAACGGCCGAGTTGCGCGAGCCGATGGGCGTCACGGTAAAGATCCGGCATAAGCACCAGCCCGCGCCCGCCATGATGGAATCGACCGGGCCGCACGAAGTGCTAATCACCTTCGACGAGCCGCAGCGCGCTATCACCCCGGGCCAGGCCGCCGTCTTTTATGACGGCGACATCGTCGTCGGCGGCGGTTGGATCGAAGCTTCCCGGTAAAGACACCGGCTGGTTACTCGCCCATGTTACTCACGATGACCTTCTGCCGATTTTCATGGCACCTTCGTGGCCTAGACCTGCCGATGAAGCAGAGGTAGGGTTGGTTCACGGCGCGACCTTTCGTACCTCTCCCCAAACCGAGGTCCGGCGTGGGGAGCGATCTATGAAAATCTGGCATCTGTGCTATGCGGCATTGGGAATTGCGGTGGCGCGCTGGGTTTTTAAGCGTCAACCAATGGCGGTAACCGATCCGATCGCCCGTCTTCGTATGTCTGGCCTGCTGTAACCGGCGAAATTCGCCGTTTGCAGCAATAAGACGATTGGTGAAAGGGCATCGACGCGCCCCGTTGCGCGTTACTTCGATCTGAGCGCGTCCGTGCCCTTTCCCATTCTTCTCGGCTCACGCCAGCTATCCAGCTTGGCTGCCTGCCGCGGTGGAAGTGCTAGTCCCTTCGTGTTCCTTTCGTAACTTCTCACCGGCTCTATCTCGCCTAAACTTTCAATAGATGGAGATAGACTCGCTAAGTGTCTCCCTGAGCTTAGTGCCGGAAATCATGCAATCCCGACTCCCCAGCCTGCGAATTGTCCTTTTCTTGGCCGCGTTCGCGTGGTTGAGCGCAACTCTCATCCCAAGCGCCGCCTGTGCACAGGACGATCCTCCGGCGCTTGGAGACGTGGCGCGCGATCTGCGCAAAGGCAAATCCCAGCCGCAGAACGGGCAACCGCCCGATGCAATGCCCACCGTGATCGACAACGATAACTTGGCTCAGATGATGGACGATGCAAAAAACGCCCGTCCGATCAAGGCTGATAAAACAGTGTTCTCGATCGACCCCTCCGGCAATAGCTTAAAAGTATCGTCACCTGATGTCACGTGCAGCTTGTCATTCAATGCGAATGCCAGCTCACTGCTAATCAGGCCCGTGCTCATTGAAGATCTGCCTCTGCCCGAATTACTCAAGATCGACGGCCCCGGCTCAATCCAAGACGAAGGCCTGCAACTCGAAGTCTTCAACGGGACCGACTGGGAATTGCGCGAAATCACCATTGGCCTGACGCTCGAGCGCAAGCCCGGGGAGAATGCCGAGTTGGCGGCGCGTGCGCACGTGATTCCCGTCGCGGAAGGTCCGGCGCCGGTTACCGTCGAGCGGCGGTCGGACGTAACGCTGCTCTATCACCTCAAGGCCGAGGCCAAGCCATTCAGCACCACTGCATTTCGCGAAGATATCGGAATCACTCCCGGCCCCGATGAAGACTGGCGCTGGTCGATTGTAGAAGCCAAAGGAATTCGGCCCGCGCAAGCGCAAGCCGCACCCGAATCGCTGACGGAACCACTCATCGATCCTATGTTTTCGCCACCTTCGCACGTGCCGGAGTCAAATCGGCCGCCGCTCCTGCCTCCCCAGCCAACTCCGCAGCCCTGAAGTTAGACGTTGAATCAGGATGCCGCTGTCTCAATTCTCTGCAGGAATCCAGGCTTCTGGCGAGCTTTCGTTAGTTGCTCAAACGAGTATGCGATCTTAAGCAGAGTAGGCTCGCTCCATGCCCGGCCGAAGAAAGAAATTCCAACCGGCAATCCCCAGAGATAGCCGGCCGTCACGTTGATATTGGGATAACCGGCGACCGCAGCGGCGCTCGAACTGCCGCCAGCAGCATGGTCGCCATTGATCAGATCGGTGACCCAGGCAGGGCCTCCCGTGGGCGCGACAAGCGCGTCGAGCTTAAATTTATCCATAACAAAGTCGATGCCCTCAGCGCGACTGAGCCGGTGATTCATCTCCAGTGCATCGAGATACTCTTTCGAACTGAGCGGTCCCTTCTGTTGCGCCTTTACAAAAAGATCCTGCCCAAAGAAGGCCATTTCGCGGTTGCGATTCCGCTCGTTGAAATCGATGACATCTTTCAAACTCTTGATCGGATTTCCAATCGAAGTTTCGCCGCGCCGCGCCAGATAAGCTGCCAGGTCCGCCTTTAACTCGTAGAGCAAAACCGTCATCTCGCTGTCGTCAAATTTGCCAATCGTGGGAATATCCGTCGGATCGATAATTTCAGCGCCGGCGTGCCTCATCTCGCCGACGAGCGTCTCCATAAGCTGATCCACCGCATCATTAAATCCAAAATATTTCCGCACCACTCCGAGGCGCGCGCCGTTGAGTCCTGCGGGATCGAGAAATGTGGTGTAGTCGGGAAAAATCTTGCCCGCGCTGTTAGCCGTTGCCGAATCCTCGGCGTCGATCCCCGCCATTGCACTCAGCATAATGGCGACATCATGCACGGTGCGTGCCATGGGGCCCGCCGTATCCTGACTATGTGAGATCGGGATAATGCCGCTGCGGCTGACCATTCCGACGGTCGGCTTGAGCCCCACCAACCCGTTCGCCGACGATGGACAAACCACCGAGCCATCGGTTTCCGTTCCCACCCCGGCAATGCAAAGATTCGCAGAAACGCCCGCGCCCGTGCCAGAACTCGATCCGCAGGGATTGCGGTCGAGAGCATAAGGATTGCGTGTCAGGCCGCCGCGACCGCTCCATCCACTCGTCGAATGGCTGGATCGAATATTCGCCCACTCGCTAAGGTTGGTCTTGCCGAGGATCACCGCGCCCGCCTTGCGCAACCGCGCCGCAACGAAGGCATAGCGCGCCGGGCGCGATGCGACGAGCGCCAGCGATCCGGCGGTCGTATTCATGCGGTCGCCGGTATCGATATTGTCCTTGATCAGAATCGGAATCCCGTGCAGCGGTCCACGCGCGCCTTTCGCGTTGCGTTCCCGATCGAGCGCCTCCGCAATCTCTAGCGCGTCCGGATTGATCTCGATCACGGAGTTCAGCATGGGGCCGGTTTTGTCGATCTCCTGAATGCGCGCCAAGTATTTCTCGGTCAAAGAACGAGATGAATGCTGCCCAGACTGGAAGGCTGCCTGCACGCCGTCAATCGTGATCTCGTCTAGCTCGAAGTCTTTCTTAAAATCGTCTTTCCTGGAGGACTCAGCAACTGAGGTAGGCAGGGTGGAGTCGACTACGCGAGCTGAGGCGAGCGCAGGGTAGACCGCGGAAGCCGCGCTAGCCACAGCCCCGGCGCGCAGGAAAGCGCGGCGCGAATTATTCTGACGAGAATTATTCTTCGGTTGCAACTTCGAGTATTCGCTGCTCGATTTCGGGGGAAGGGAATCAGCGGACATCAATTCTCCTGGGTGAGCAAGGTGAGCAAGACGATTTCGTATGGAACCCTAAAGCAGAATCTTACAGTCTCGCATGAGCGACCAAGAAGGTTTTTCGCCCAACGATTTTCCTTCACGTGCCTTCGTGCCCCTTCGTGAGGAAAGGTTGTCACTGGCAGCCAAGTTGTCAAGCGTTGTTTTGGATACAGCGGAATGGTACTCTAGCCACAACGAGCGGGAGTAATTCAGCGGTAGAACGCCCGCTTCACCACGAAGAACCACGAGCGGGAGTAGCTCAACGGTAGAGTAGCGGCTTCCCAAGCCGTTGGTTGCGGGTTCGATCCCCGTCTCCCGCTCCAAATGTCTTTCGGCTCGTCCCCGCCCACAATCAGGGCGGCGAGTTCTCCTGGCCCAACCGCTTTGCCGTCCGCGTCTCGCGCCGGATATTCACTGCTGTAATCACTGACAAGGCGGTCGCCCGGCGGATGACGCAGAAAATAGCCATGGAGTGGGTCATCGTTCGCCGGTCGTATTGGTAGATAAGAAAGCGAAGGGACGCTATACGGCAGGTCCGTCGGCACGAGTCGCGCTACTCGTTCCGCTTTCCTTTGACGATTGCGCCGACTGCCTGCTTCGTGCAGCGACAGATGAACCAAAATGGACCGGAAAAATTGTGAACGTGGGTTCCTGATACCGGAATGAGTGTCCTGATTCCGAGAGAACACCTTTCCCAATTGCTTATGATTCGCGACGCTATTGAGCGGCGTATTTTCGGGGGGACGTTCCGATTGAGTTGATTTCAAAGATACTGAGATCTTGGGCGGAAGCGACCATGGACCTGATCATGTTGAAACCAGCGATGGCAAAGAAGTATCGCGACGGTGGATTTGCGATCTATTGGGCTGGGATCGTACGGAAGTAATTGGGTGGCACTTCAATAGATGAGTGAGTAGTCATGATATTGCATAAACACGACGTGAAGTTGGCTTCTCGGAAAGGATAGCTCTGTTCTTTGGGATTCTGGACGAATTGTGGCCAACCCTGGCCCGGCCCATCGAAAGGCCGCCACTTAGCTCACGTCCTTATAGCGTTAGCCGCGAGTCACGAGCTGAGTTATCACCTCACGAAGCGGCGTCTCCCCATCCACATGCTCTGTTCCTGGTACGCCAAAGTGAATCCAACCGGAGTTGAATCCATCAACCATCTCCACCCGAGGCGCCGTCCGCCCCTTCGGCATCCCCTGTGAGACCCACAGCGTCTCCCATTCCGCCCTGGGAACGGCGATCGCCTCGACGGGGCGTCCAACAGCCTCCGCGAAAGCAGCTGCTATGTCGAGGGGACTGTAGCCCTCCGGGCCCGCAACTTCGATATGGCGGATTCCGGTCCAGCTCTGAGTAACCGTCTCCGCACCCACCTTGCCGACGTCCGCGGTCGCAACCAGAGAAAACTTCCGGTCAAGCGGATGGAGCTGAAACCGAATCTTGCCTTCATCCCGCGCGCTCGCTACGTCACCGGCTGAGTTCTCAAGGAACCAGCCTGGGCGCAGAAACGCACGCGAGAACGGAAGATCGCCCAGCGTCTCTTCGAGGAGATGTGAGCTTGTGATCAAGCCTAATCCAGTCGTCTGTTCCGCTCCTATGGATGACAGATAAACCGCATTCGACGGCTGAGCTCTCGATAGTGCCTCATGCAGGAGCTTCAAAGTTGCCTTGGTCTCGGGAAAGCCCGGTGCCGGCGCAAAGTTTGGAGGAACCATTACGAACACGCCAGCGACACCGGTGAACGCTGCCGTAAGCGCATCCACGTCGTCGTAGTCAGCTTTGAAGAGCTCCGCACCTTGCTTCTGCCACTCTGCCGCTTTCTCGGGATTCCTTACGATTCCTCTAACCTTCTCACCCTTTGCAAGAAGCGTGCGCGCAACGGCACCGCCTACATTCCCCGTGATTCCCATGACTGCGTACATATTGATGGCTCCTGATTTCTATCGTGGTTGTCTGAAATGACCTGTTGCGAGTGTCAGTGCTTCTCTGACCGGTCCTTCAAGGTCATCAGCCAAAGCTGATGCCCCTCGTGCATGGCGTTCGGTTGCTGCTCACGGAACTGAATGGCGCCAGGACCCTTCACAACCTCTTCTGTGACAATGTGGCACCCCTCAGGGACCTTGGTAAGAAGGAACGTGTGATAAGCCTGGACATCCTTACCATCCCCGAACCATCCGAGGCGGCTATTCGATTTAAACTCCCACACGCGGCTTTCGATGTGGAATCCGAAGGTCTCCCACGAAATGCGTGCGTTCTTCCGGAGCCGATGATCCGGAGTGTTCAGAACCTTGACGTCCTTCGAGTTCGAGTACCAGGAGGGCCAGGCCTCTGCATCGACAAGATTGGAGAAGGCGATCTCGCATCCGGCTTGGATGTCGATCTCATTGTGCGCAAAGAGATCCGCCTGCTCGGGTTCGAATCCCTTAGGCCAATGAATCTGGTTGTTACGCGACGCGCCATCGCCGTTGAATGTGAGTCCCTGATGTGCCGGCGCCTGCGCATGACCGTTCACGCTGAATATTGCTGCAGCGAGCAGCACCGCCCATGTTCTACGAATCGCCATTTTCCTTACCTCGCTCTCGGTGCTTCCAATTATCTGACTCACAGGGATTGATTCGGAACTAATCTTCTCGGCATTTTACTTATAACCGTTTAGCATAAGTGCATGAGTTTCGATGACCGCCTTATGAATGGCGTAAGCGCCCTTGCAGCCGTGGTGAGATCGGGCGGCTTCGCGGCCGCGGCGAGATCCTTGAACGTTTCCCAACCAGGCATCAGCCGTGCAGTAGCTCGGCTCGAGGCGCAGGTTGGAACCCGACTCCTGGAGCGGACAACACGCTCAGTCTCCCTGACGGACGAAGGCAGGCGGTTTTACGAGACCATTGATCCGATTGTCTCGGCGCTCGAAGACGCCACCTCCGCTCTGGCCGAAGGCAAGGTGACTGTCCGGGGGAGACTCCGCGTCAACATGGACCCTTACTTCTCGCAGCTCATTCTCGGACCCCAACTCAGTAGATTTCTCAGAGCATATCCGGAGCTTAAGGTGGACCTGATCACGCGGGAGGACCTCGGAGATCTGATCTCGGATGGATACGAT
>DATBYM010000019.1:0-2125 GCA_036513715.1 Terriglobales bacterium | reverse complement strand
GGAGGCGGTGAAGTTCTCGATGCGCGAGCCGGATTTGTTGTAGGAAGGATAGTAGGGGCATAAAGCGAGAGTGCACGAGGTGTTGAGCCGGTCCACCCAGCTCCAGAATCCATATTCTGGGTTTATTTCGACCGGACCGGTAGCGGAATTTTGGCTGGCCCAGAGGTAGGATTGGCTATCGAGATATCCCGCCATCATGCGGAAGGTGTATTGACGCGTGATTTCCGGATGGCTTTTCAAGAAATTTCGGATTTGAAACCAAAGAGGGTTATCGGAAGCAGTAGGATCCTGCGGCGCGCCGAGGTAAATCAAGATCAGCGGCTTGCCTTGGTAGATGACGTTTAGTTCGGGGTGGTGTTTCATCCGGTCGGAAAAATAATCCAGCTCCTTCTCGAACGCGGTTTTGCCATCGGTATCTTTGTATAGCACGTCCTGGTCAATGCCGCCGAGCAGAGGAATGAGTTTAAGACGAGTGTCGAGCTGGGACCATGCGGGATAGAGATTGCCGGTGTTGTCGCGAATGGTTTGATTTTGCAGGCGGAAGGCAGCGGAACAGTTTGGGAGGTATTTCTCGGCGAAGGCCTCGCCGTTGAAGATGCAGCTTACGTTGTTGGTAACTTCGATCAAGGCCGCGTCCATGCCGAGGGATTCCATCCAGGCGACATGACGCTTGATGATGGCGGGGTCCGCGCTGTCATAACCGCCGCCGATCGATTGCATATCTTCGGACTGCAGCAGAGGAATGGCAGCGCTGGTCTGAAACGTGATGGCGCTCGGGCCGAACCAAGCTTCGTACTGCATTACCACGACGTGGCTTTCGTCGGTCACGACCAGCGGGCGTCGGGAATCGCGCGAAGCGGGGCCCGACGACTGGGCCCTCAGCGGGCAAGGTTGTGCGAGATAGATGAGGACGAAACTGATTGCGGCGAGCGCTGAGCGATGGCCGCTGATCCACTTGCGGATGGAAGGAGCGATTGTCGGGAGCGGGAGTTTCCTGGTATTCACATCGTCCTCTGTTGCCGCAAGCATGGCCAACATCACCGGGGTTGCTCCGGTGGGCTGAGAAAGCATAACCCAGTTTCAGCAGAACAGTTGCGAGAGGCGCGGCGCCATTCGCACAGCGCCAAATGCGGCGGCTTCCGGCGGGTGCGGCGCGGTGCTATAGTTTCTCTGGTGAGAGCGAGCAGCGCAACGCGGGCACGATTTGTGGCGGCGATTTTGTCGCTGGCGTTGATTTATGCGTTCAGTTGCCCGGCGACTTGCGCGAATTGTTTGGGTGCAGGAGCCGCTGCGGCGACCGAGAGCCAAGGGTGCGGGCATGCTGCAAGTGGTGCGCCTCGGGGCGTGCCGCAACAGGCGCCTGCCAAACCGGATTGTTTCGGGCATCACCGTTTCGGTTTCGATGTTATCCAGACCGACGGGCTTTCGCGGGTTCCGTTGAGCGCGACGGGTCATGCGACGCAGTTGTCTCACGGCGCGGCTCGCGTGGAAGTTTTGAATGTGGATGCGTCGTTTATTTCGGATTTAGCTCCTCCGCGGGATGGGGCGATTTTTCTGCAGCAGAACAGTTCCATTCTTCGTATTTGAGTTCCTCGTTTTTGGCCCTTCCTGTCTTGCCCTTCTGATCACGTTTTGAGTTGGTGCGTTGCGGCGATCGCACGGAGCGAAGTCAAAGTCAAAGACGCCCGCCTACAAAGCAGGCGGCCACTGCAAATTCGAAGGCAACTTCAAGAGAGCCGGCAGGACGCTGGCGCTACGACGGGCAACTGCTCAGGAATGGGAGGGCGTATGAAGCGGACGCGGCGGGATTTTTTGCAGGGGGCAGCGGTGATTGGGGCTGGAGCGCTGGCTCCGGGGGCGCTGACGCCTGGAGCGGTGGCTGCTGGAAATTCGGCTGAGGCGCGAGCGGGCGTGCGCGCGGTGGTGACGCCGGACGTGCCAGATTTGGCGTTTGAGTTGGATGGGGGGGTGAAGGTGTTTCATCTGGTGGCGGAGCCGGTGCGGCAGCAAATTTATCCGGGGAAGATTTTGAACTTGTGGGGGTACAACGGCAGCGCGCCGGGGCCGACGATTCAGGCGCGGCAGGGGGAGCGGGTGCGGATTATTGTGGATAACCATTTGCCGG
>DATBYM010000018.1:0-27214 GCA_036513715.1 Terriglobales bacterium | reverse complement strand
AATTCCCCACTGCTGCCTCCCGTAGGAGTCTGGACCGTGTTTCAGTTCCAGTGTGTCCGTGCGCCCTCTCAGGCCGGATACCGATCTTCGCCTTGGTGGGCCGTTACCCCGCCAACTAGCTAATCAGCCGCGACCCCCTCTTCCAGCGCATTGCTGCTTTGATCTTGCGATGTTATGCGGTATTAGCATCGGTTTCCCGATGTTATCCCCCACTCGAAGGTAGGTTAGTCACGTGTTACTCACCCGGTCGCCACTGTACTCATGGATTGCTCCACTTTCTCGTTCGACTTGCATGTGTTAGGCACGCCGCCAGCGTTGATTCTGAGCCAGGATCAAACTCTCGTTTGAAACCTGATGTCTGCCGACGGGTAGTTGGCAGACTGCCATCGCCGCGTATCCAATGCAGCTTGCAAAAGCCGCTCTGGTTTCAACAACGCAGGATGGCGCCACCGTTCAGCCCCCGCATCCTCTTCGGACGAATCCAAAGAAGAAGAGAAGTTCACGGTGGTCTATCTTGTGAGATCGTTTCGGACTTATGCCCGAATCCGTTCTCTCACGACTGGCACGTTCAACCTAGTTGTCAAAGACCGAATCGCCTTCCGCCTGAGCGGCGCGCCTTCAGTCCAGGCGAACCCGCTACTAGAGCGAATCCGACTGTCCTCGAAACCTTTTAAAGCTATCGTTCGCGCCTAACCCTGTCAACGCCAGCATTCCACAGCATTTCCACGCGATTTCCACATCGCGAATCTGCTCGGAACGCGCGCCGGAGGAGCTTAAAAGCTCGAAACCGCACGCAACGATATCGTCTTCCGCTCTGGATTTGAAAAGACGCCGATTCCTCAGCGCACTCCGAAGCGGAAGACAGAAAATTGAGAAAAGATCCTAGTTGGAGGTCCTTGCTTTGAAGGTACCCTTCAGAAACCTACTAGTTGTTTCCGAATCAAGTCCCGTGGCCGGGACGATTGAGAACTCTACGCTCTCTGAAATCTTAGATGCCGGACGGACACGAGAGATTCAACAATAAATACGACCGGCTGCCACACTTCTGCTCTCGGTGGATTGTTTATAGCAGATGAATGCAGAAAAACGCAAGAGGGAATTTAAAAATTGCGTAAGGTTACTGATTTGGTCCGGGCCGGTCGCCCGGAAGCTGCGATGGTCTGGGAGGACATAGAAGTCATGCGGGGAACAATTTGGTTTCCTGATCGGCTTGGTTTCCTGATCGGCCCAGGCTGTCGAGCTTCGCCTCGGACCGCCGGTAGCGGCCGTGGCTACGTACGGCGACTTAGGAAAAAGTACTTTTCCTCCAGAATCTTTCTATGGTGCAGCTCATGTCCCGCGATGGTATAGGCCAGGGCGCGTACCGTCACTTCGTTCTTGCTGGCCACGCCGCGGCGCGTCCAGGCTTGCTCGTCAAGATTGCGCAACAACGTGAGGGTGGAGCGGCGGACCGCGATGTAATCCTCAATGATTTCCGGCAAGGGGGCGTGGGCGAAGGGGCCGTTACGGACGTAGTCATCCTGCTCGAAGCCTTCCATCGGCGTCTGGTCGCCGCGGGCAATGCGCAAGGCGCGGTAGGCGAAAATGCGCTCGGTGTCGCAGACGTGGCCCAGCACTTGTTTAGCGTTCCATTTGTCGGGGGCGTAGCGGAAATCGCCGTCTCTCTCGTCGCGGCCCGAGAGCAGCATTAAGGATTGTCGACGCTGCGCGTCGAGCGTCGTCAGAATGTCGGAGCCTGGCACCAGCGAAATGTAGCGGTCGTAGTATGGGGCGTACTCGCCCGCCTCGGGGCGCGTGATGGTGAATGCTGCGGGCGTAACGGCGGCTGCGTCTGGCATGATTTGCTCCGCGCTCGAACGAATTCTATCGCCTGAACGAACGGTTTTCTGATATTGCGCACTGTTCCCACATTCAGTTTCCCGAAGCCGATCCCACTGGACTTGGAAGCCGGCCTCAAGAATTAGACTCCCCGCCCTGAATTCCGTTTTCAATAAAATCAGCCTCGAGCATACTCCGCAACTGGGCTGAACAGGAACGACTGCATAGTTTTTCCGGGAATCGTTACACGCATCAGGGAGAAAGTATGCAGCTGACGGGCGCTCTTGGAAAGAAGTGAGGAGCAGGGGCGTACCGTCCGAGGAACTCTCGATTGAAAATAAAGGATTTTCCACAGCGCTGACTTGAGCCGCGAGAGTACAATCATCTTTGGTCACGAAAGTGCGGCGAGTGACCCCTAATCCCAACAAGGAAAGGATCTTTTACCCCATGTGGAAGCCGACCAACCAACCTCAAACGCCTGCCCGCCCTGCCGAGCCGGAACGCCCGATTACGTCCACGTCCAGCGCGCCAACCATGACTTCGACGGCGAGCGAGCCCGCCCCTGTCCGGCCCCTGACTACCACTACGGCGGACCAGGCCACCATTGGCAAATCACTCGTCATCAAGGGCGAAGTGACTGGCTCCGAGTCGCTCTACATTGACGGGCGCGTAGAAGGGTCCATCAATCTCTCCGGCAACCGCGTCACCGTGGGCCGCAACGGCGTGGTCGCCGCAAACATTAATGCACGTGAGATCGTAGTGCTGGGCAAAGTCCGCGGCAATCTCACTGCCAGCGATCGCGTCGACATTCGCAGCGACGGCTCCCTCACCGGCGACGTCATCGCCGCGCGCATCTCCATTGAAGATGGCGCATTCTTCAAGGGCGGCATCGACATCCGCAAAGGCGGACAGCCGCAGCAGCAAAAGGCGAACGGCGAAGACAAGTCTGCTCCAGCGCCAGAGGCGGCCGCCGTCGGCGCCCGGGCGTAGGTCTCGCGCAGAAATTTGGCCGGTTGTCACCAACGTTTAGCAGCGGGCATCTGCAGGGATGCCCGTTTTGCTTTTTCGGCCCGTTTTGCTTCTTCCGAGGAGACCAGACAAAACATAATCTCCCGGTAGCCTGCGTTCTACTCCGATCCGCCTTCTACTTCGATCTTCGATCAGTGCGTCCTGAAGAATTCCTGGCCCGTCATTGGTTGCGCTCGATATACTCGTTCCCATTTTTCTCGCTGCCGAAATCTTTGTTTACCCAGGAGTTTTCACGCTGCAGAACTGAATCTCCGAGCGCTTCCTGCTGACTATTTTCAGCCCCACGGCGTGGAGGCATGGAGCCCCATGGTCGTGATAAATGAGAACCCTGAGGGCTTACTCCACGAACATGCAATCCCCATATGAATAGAACCGGTAACGCCGCACGACCGCGTGGTCGTAGGCGCGCATGACATTTTCTTTTCCTCCCAATGCGCAAACCAGCATGAGCAGCGTCGACTGCGGCAAGTGGAAATTCGTAAGCAATGCCTGTACCAGCTGAAACTTGTAGCCAGGATAAATAAACAAGTTGGCTTCGCCTGACGTGGCGCGAATTTTGCCGCTGCTTTGCTGGGCCGCATATTCCAGAGTGCGCACGGTTGTGGTGCCGACGGCTACGATGCGCCGCGATTCGCTGCGGGCGCGGTTGATCTTCTCCGCCGCGTCGGCAGAGATCGAATAGGCCTCCGAGTGCAGTTGATGATCTTCCACTCGCTCGCTGCGCACCGGCTGAAAGGTTCCCAGGCCGATGTGCAGAGTAACTTCGGCGGTTTGAATTCCGCGCTGTCGCATCTGTGTGAGAATTTCGGGAGTGAAGTGCAGCCCGGCCGTCGGAGCCGCCACCGACCCACGTTCCCGCGCATAAACTGTCTGGTACCGCTCGCGATCAGCGGAAGACTCTTCGCGGGTAATGTATGGCGGCAGCGGGATGTGCCCGATTTTTTCCAGAAGTCCGAAGAAATGGTCTGCGGGAGCGGGTTCAGACTCCAGTGGGGACAGCCCCTTGGGCAAGCTCAGGGCAGGCTCCCGGCTGTCCGGGCGGCCAAAGCCCGGCAGTGCCGGCGCAAATCGAATACGCCGCTCGCCGAAGCCGCTGCGCGCGATTACTTCGGCTTGTAGTTCATTCCGCTCTCCAAAGAACAGATGTTCCCCGATGCCAATCTTTCGGCCGGGCCGCACCAGGCACTCCCATTCGTTCGGGGCCTGTTGCATTCTTCGTGTGAGCAGAACCTCGATACGCCCTCGAAGAAAATCCCGGGAGACAGGATTGTGCGCACTGACCGGCTGCGACCGCAGCCCAGATCGCCGACCATACAGCCGCGCCGGAAACACCCGAGTATTGTTGAACACTACGAGATCGCTCGGCCGCAGCAGTTCGGGAAAATCGCGGAACTGGCGATCGTCGAGTCGGCAGCCCGGCGATTTCCCGGCCGCGCAGTCCAGGTGCAACAGGCGCGACCCGGCGCGGTCTGCCAGCGGCGCCTGCGCCGTTAATTCTTCGGGAAGTTCGTAATGGAAATCGGAGACCAACACGCCAATCGATTATAGGGATACACAACATGCGACACCCGCTCCATGCGCGCCGGTTGCGGCCTTGCCCTTTCGGGTCAGCTTTTTCTCGAGATTTGGATTGTCTCGGCAATGGGCCTGCTGATACTATGCGGGTGCGCGATTGCGCCCTACTTTTTATCATCTCTCCCCAGGGTAACCATGCAAGGGTAATCATGCCTACGGAACGCAAGCATAGGGAAGAAATCGTTCGCTACGGTCGTATGCTCCATGAACACGGGTTCGTGGCCGCCATGGACGGCAATCTCTCGGTGCGGCTCGGTGGCGACCGCGTGCTGGTAACTCCCACCTGCGTCAGCAAAGGCGCCATGCGGGCCACCGACATGGTCATCGTCGACTTGGACGGACAGCAGGTGGCTGGACGGCGCAACGTAACCAGCGAAATCGGCATGCACTTGCTGATCTATCGCACCCGCCCCGATATTCAGGCGATTGTGCACGCGCATCCACCGACCGCGACCGGTTTTGCCGCCGCCGGCATCCCCCTGACCGAGCCCCTAGTTTGCGAAGTGGTGATGGGTCTGGGCTGCATTCCTTTGGCACGGTATGGCACGCCCGGCACTTCAGAATTGGCGCAAACGCTCGAGCCTTACGTTCCCGGCTACGACGCCATTCTCATGTCAAACCACGGCGTCGTAACTTACGGGGACACGCTCGAGCACGCGTACATGAAAATGGAAACCGTCGAGCACTTCGCGCAGATCGCCCTGGTCACGCACTTGCTCGGGCGACAGCAGCCGCTGAAAGAAGTGGAAATTGAAAAGCTTCTCATGGCTCGCACCAAATATTTTGGCGCGAAGATAGCTGCGTGCATGCCCTTGCCGCGGACGCCACAAAAAGTCAGCTAGCGTCGGGATCAAAATCCGCACCCGGCGGCAAAAACGCGCTCGGACGGGCGCACCCGCCTGTTTTCCCGCTTTTTTCCCCTCCCGCTTTCCTTTCTGGCGCTCACTCCGGCTATTCTCCTCCGATGCGAAATCTGAAGCCTGCGCGGAAGTTGATCGGCAGCGCTGGATAGCCAACCACCTCGTTATAATGCCCATCCAGAGCGTTCTCAACGTTCACATAGGCGGTTACGCGCGGATCGACCGCGTACCATCCCCCGAGATCGACGCGCACGTAGCCCGCAGCGTGATCGATGCCGAAGCCGTCGAAATCTGAATCGGCTCGGCGTCCCACAAAACTTCCGCCCAGGTTTGCGCCCCAGCGATTTCCCAGGTAAGACAACAACGCGGTCGCGGAATGCTTGGGCCGGCGCAGCAGCGGCTGGCCAGGGTCATAGATCGGATCAAAAGGCGCTGGATTATCGAGATATTGCGACGAGGTGTAGGTGTAGGCCGCATTTAGCAGAAGGCTTGGCCGAAGCCTCGCCCGCAGAACGACTTCCGCACCCTGGGCAAAAGCCTCGTTCACATTTACATACTGACCCGGGAAATCGGGCGGGAGGCTCGTGATCACATAGTTGATCTGGTCGCGAAAGAGATTGTTGAAATAGGTGCCGGTCAATTCATATTTCTCGCGAAAGAAATCCTGCTGAAAGCCGGCTTCAAAAGCGCGCACGCGCTCCGGCTTCAGTGCTGGATTAGGAAGGTTGAAGGGATCCGCGGGGATACCGTTGAAGGTCTCTTCCAGTCGCGGCTCTTTGAATCCGGTGGCGTAGGAAAATCGCAGTCTCGTGCCGGAAAACTTTTCGTTGCCGCGCCATGCCTGAAAGGTCAGCGCAATCCGGGGTACGCCGGTGTTGCCGAACGCGCTGTCGTGAATAAACCGTCCTCCCGCGATCACCTCCAGTGGTCCGATAGTCAGCTGTTGTTGCGCGTAGGTGTCCTGATTCAGCCTCTGGCCATGATTCTGTGCGCCATAGTCGAGGTCTCCGACAAAACCGTTCTCGTTCTCCAGGCGATAGCCGAACGTGGTGTGCGCCCAGCTGGCCTCGGAGTAGTCGCCCTGATATTCGAATCCCGCGCGGTTGATGTGGTCGACCTCGTGAGAAGGAAAGTCGATCGGATCGCCGGAGGGGTCGACTCGCGCCGGATCGCCGGAGTCCTGGTCGCTATAGCGGTAAACGTAGTCAAACCCGGTGAAGCGATGCTGCCATCCATGAGGCGCGGCGACGGTCAGTTGTACGCTGCCCAGCAGACTGTTCAGCTGCGACCCGGCGGTCGGATTCGGTTGCAGAGGCACCAGGGGCGCCGATCCGCCATTTGCCGGGACCAACGGCACGTATCCATTGAAATCCCATTCGCCCGGGTTGCCGCTATGGTTGTTGGCGTGGCGGAAATTTGCCCGGAGGGAAACCGAATCGCTGAGCCGGGCACCGACATTCGCGCCTTCGAGCGAGTCGGAGTACGCATCGTTGACGCCGGAGCCGTTAGTGTTGAATTGGTCGCCGAAAATGTTGTAGTCGAAACGCCCGCGAAACCCGGCCAGCGCAGCCTGCCCGCTGGCGGTCCCCAGGTTTCCGCCATCCGCGCCGAAGCGCAGTTCAGGAACTCTCGTGCTGCCCGCGCGAGTCCATACCTGCACTACGCTCGTCATCGCATCCGATCCATACAACGTGCTTTGCGCGCCGCGAACGAATTCCAGGCGATCGCCCTGCGCCAGCGACAACGTGCCAAAGTCAAACGTGCCCCCGGGTTCATTGATGGTGACGCCGTCGACGATGACCTTGTTGTAATTCGACTCACCACCCCGCACGAATAAAGAAGCCAGGCCTCCGTGTTGGCCGGCCGTGTTGATGACTGCGCCGGGAAGAAAACGCATCGCATCGTTGGCCGCAATCGGCTGCATGGTCGTTAGTTGGGCACCGGGAAGAGTATCGACGTCCGCTCCGGCTGCCTCGCCGGGTACGGGGGTGCGGGTCGCGCTTACCACGACAGTTTCCGCGGCAATCGCCAGGTGAAGACGCACGATGATGTCCGCCTGGGATGAAACCTCGATCGTCTCGGCAGCGAAACCTGGAGCAAGGACTCTTACCTGACATGGGCGGCCGGCCGGCCTAATCAAGGTCAGGGCGCCATCGGCAGCAGTACTTCGCGTCGCGAGAAGAACTTTGCTTTCCCCTCCGGCGCAGACGAGCGAAACCTGCGCGCCAGCCACCGTCGCAGATTGCGGATCAACCACTTTTACGTTGAGATCGGCCGCCGAAGCAGCCGCGGAGAGAACCAAACCAAGAAAGACAGCCACAAATACGCGCATACCTGCCTCCTTTGCCCGCGAAAGAGGTTGAAGTAGACGGATCGCGCCGGTCTCCTGGCTTCGCGAGTAAGGACGCTTACACCATCCAGGCACGCCCGCGGCCTTCCCGGGATTTCTCCCAGTGGCCGATGGCAGTTTCCTCGCTTACAGTTGCGCGGCAGCGCGGGATTCGCACCCGCTTCCCTGTCTTCGCCGAGCGGCGAAGACGCGCGTTCCGAACGAAATTACAAAGAGCCGAAAAGCCGTGCGAAGAAATCTAACGGCTCAAGGGGGAAGAAGTCAATCACGTTTCCTTTGCCATTGGGTGTAGGTCTCCTTTCGGAAAGGCTTTAGCTTGTGAGGCCAAAGCCAACTTTCACCCTCTCGCTTTTTACACAATCGAATTTACATCACCTCCTCACAGCCGATCACCTTCTCCACCGCCCGACTACATAGAGCACGAGGGAAAGCAACACGCTCACCAGCAACGAAGTCGCCAGGGGAAAATACAACGTCGTATCTTTCCCGCGATAAACAATATCCCCGGGCAATCGTCCCAGAGGCAGGTTCGTCCGTCCGAGCACCGTCAGCACAACTCCGGCCCCCATCAGCACGATTCCGAGGACGATCAGCAGTTTGCCCAGTTCACTCATAATCCCAGCCGAAAACCTTCGACTCACTCATTTCTTTCTCGGGATTGTAATGGAATGCGATCACTCGGGAACTTTCGCTGTTTGACCGGTCGGCTGAAAACAGGTGGCATCACTCTTTGCATTGCAAAGTACTTGACAGGCTCACAGCCCGACTATTATGATCTCGACATGTTCGACCCGCGGCCGCATCGCCTCCGGCGCTTTCACCATTCGGCCCAGCCCAGCTCGGTGGCGCACAGTTCCGCGCCGTCATCGCGCACCGCCCCCCAAATGTTTGACGACCTGCGCTTCATTCGCGACACCATGGAGCGCTCCGCTGCCTTCACCGCCGTTTCCGGCTGGGGACAGGTGCTTCTCGGCATTACCGCAGGCGCGGCCGCCTGGCTGGCCGCCCGTCAACCCTCGTCTTTCCCCTGGCTGCGAGTCTGGCTGGCGGAGGGTCTGCTGGCTGCCGCCATTGGACTGCTCGCCTGCACCTGGAAGGCGAACCGCCGCGGCCTGCCGTTATTTTCCGGTCCGGCCCGCAAGGTCGCTCTGGGACTCGCCCCGCCGTTGGTTGCCGGAGCCTTCCTCACATTTCTGCTGTTCCGCGCGGGGCTTCAGTCTGCGCTGCCGGCGACCTGGCTGTTGCTTTACGGCGCCGGCATCATGACGGGCGGTGCGTTTTCCGTTCCGATCGTGCCTGTCATGGGCCTCTGCTTCATGCTGCTCGGCGGACTGGCCGTACTCGGTCCGGCTGCCTGGGGCAACTGGTTTCTGGCGGCAGGCTTCGGAGGCTTGCACATCGTCTTCGGACTGCTGATCGCAAGGAGGCACGGTGGCTAGAGCGATCCCGTCCCAACGCAAAACCTCCCCGCTTCAGAAGAAGCCTCGGGAACAAGCTCGCGGGCAAGTTCATGAGCCGACCCCGCCGCGCGCTCCCGAACTCCCCGAACTCGATCGCCTGATTCATGAGCGCATTCGCCTTGGCATCGTCAGTGCGCTCGCAACCAACGATTCGCTGAGCTTCAACGACCTTAAGCGCGTGCTCAAGACCTCCGATGGCAATCTCAGCGTGCACGCCCGCAAGCTCGAGGAGGCCCAGTATATTTCCTGCGTAAAGTTTTTTGAAGGACGCGTTCCGCGCACCGAATATCGCCTGACCCCCGCCGGCCGACGAGCCCTGGCCGAATATCTCGATCAGATGGAAGAGTGGATCCGCGTTACCCGCGAAGAATAACGACCAACAATTTTGTCCGCAGTCTTTGCGATGGAGAGTGCATTACGGCAAAATTGGGAGATCGACCATGGGGGCGCTCCCATTGCCAGCAACATGAATTTTCCGGCTCCGCTCGCGCTCGCTGCTGACTGCCCAGTGCCGCGCAAGATACAATCCCCGCCATGAAACCCTGCATCCTAATGTTAGTTCTGACTAGCTTTTTCGCCGCGCTGGATGCACAGGAACTCGAAATTACCGCCGAACCTCACCACCAAATGGTTCTGGCCAACGATCAAGTCCGCGTCTTCAATGTCGAGGTTCCCCCGCATTCCGAGACTCTGATGTACTGGCACCGTCATGACTATATCTATGTCGTGCTCGGCGCCGCCCAGATTGTCAATGCGGTCAAGGGCAAAGATCCCGCCACCCTCGCACTGGCCGACGGAGATGTCACCTTCGTCCCCGGAACCTTCGCCCACATCTTCCGAAATCTTTCCTCTCAGCCTTTCCGTAACGTCACTATCGAGCTTCTGCGGGACGAAAAACTTCGCCAATCCCCCGCCCACTGGAATCCTGCTTATCCCGAGGAAGACCGCGGCCTCGCCATCTTCCATGGCGGCACCCAAGAAATTCTTTTCGTCAAAGACGGCGTCCGCGTTTCCGAAGTCGAACTGCAGCCCGGAGCCGTCATCCCCGCGCATCATCACGTCGGTCCGCATCTGCTGGTGGCCATTAACGATTACCAGATGCGCAGCGACGTCGAGGGAAAAGGAAAAGGGTCCAACCTCATCTCCATGACCCCCGGAGAAACCAAGTGGACGCCCGGCGGCTACTCCCACACCCTGACCAACACCGGCCACAACGCCGCCAAATTCATCTCCCTGGAATTTCGATGAGAAACTGCGACGCTGGCTGGATGTCGGGACAGCCGCCCTCGGCTGTCCGGTCGAAGCTCGACCATCTCACTCGACCGGCACAATCAGCGGATGGCCTGGCATAGCTCCACCCACCGGCAGTGCCGCTCGCCATTGCTCGAGCGACTCCAACAATGCTTCCAGCCGAATTCCCCCAAACTCCGCCGGGCACCCTGCCAGGTTCTTGCGCGCGCGCTCCATCAGCGAGCCAGCCCCCGCCACATTTCCCGTGGAATGATGATGAAATGCGACCGCCGCCTGAATCAGCCCCTGCAGAAATCTTTTCTCCATCCCTTCCGACTCGCGCCACACGTCTTCCCAAACCTCATGCGCGTCATAGAACTCGCGCGCATTGAAGAGCCGAATCCCGCGCCGATAACCGTCAGTGTTCACTGTCATCGTCAGCATACTACTGATGGAAGGTGTGGGACGGACACTCCTGTCCGTCGCCTTTGTCCTTGATCTTGCTGGTAGGTTCTCGATCTTGCTGTTGATTTGAATCAAAGGAGGGATGGCACAGATTCCCGCACCGCTCAAGCGATCCGCTTCCGGGCTAGCGGCACCTTGCCAGAACGGCTAGGCCTGCGCCTCATTCCGCCAGTTTTGGGACTGGCGTTTGATAATGGCGTAACACTCACACGCCGCATCTTCCAACTTGCTGCGATCCGCGACCGTCACGGAGCCTCGGGCGTACTTGATCAGACCCGCTTTCTGCAGAATGCCCGCTGCCACGGTCACACTCGCCCGCCGCGTTCCTAGCATATGGGAAAGAAACTCCTGGGTCAGCGGCACCAGATTTCCTCCCACCCGGTCCTGACTCATCAGCAACCACCGTGCCAGTCGTTCCTCGACGTTATGTACTCGGTTGCAGGCAGCCACCTGGGTTGCCTGCATGGCCAATTCCTGGGCATAACGATTCAACTTTTTTCCCAGTTGTGGGCACTTTGCCAAGGCCTCCAGAAGCTTTGCCGTGCTCACGCGAAATGCGCTCCCCGTAATCTGCACCACGGCCCGCGTGGCACTGGTCTTTAAACCCACGATCACGGGCAGACCAATGAATCCTTCTTTTCCCGTCAGCCCGACTTCGACCCCCTTGCCATCGCCCAAAATCGTAAGGATGGAAGTCATCCCGCTGTTCATGAAATAGCAGAATTCAATCGCTTCTCCCATTTCGTTCACCAGGTCGTAGGCGCGCATCGGAACGAATTCCAATTCGGAAAGCACAGTCGTGCATTCCTTCGTCGGTAGCGACAATAGAATTTCATTGCGGACGGAACGCGGGTCAACGCCCTTGGGAGAAGATTTTGCGGTAGACTTTTCGGATACGTCCGACTGAGTTTTCGCCACTACGGTTCCTTGGATAGCCCTGACGTGTTTGGTAAACTCCTAATACTAGCCTAGGTAGTTAAATCAAGATGAGCAATTTAAGGCAGACGGCACCAGGTACGATAGCGTACAATCGCTCGTAGGTAGGTGTACGGGGTCCCCCGTGACAGCCTTGGGGGTTTCGCTAGGCGCGAAAATTCTTTTCTAGTGCCAGGCCATGCGTCGAAGATCCGAAATCGCCGTTCCCGAGTGGGCGCACAAGATTGAGGATATGCGTCAGACTCGCAAACTCAGCCAGGAAGGCTTTGGCAACCGCGTGGGTGTGTCGGCCATGGCCGTTTCCCGTTGGGAGCGGGGAGTCGCTGAACCTACCGGCGAAACCTACATTCGCTTGGGCAATCTCGCCGACGCTCCGCTGTGCTGGTTTTTCTGGAAGCGAGCCGGTCTCCGGCTGTCCGACGTCACGCGGGTGCTTCCCGAAGCGAATCGCCGCCTGGCGGAAAGTAGAATCTTCGATGTGGAGTTTGCCAGAGCCGGCAGCACGAAGAAGCATCCGCTGGCCAAGGCCAATCTGGTTGCGATCCCGCTTCTTCCAGTTCACGCTGGCACTCCCGGCTCGCAAGGCGATACTAGCGATCTCACCGACATCTCCCCGGAATCCATCATGGCCGCCCCGCGAGATTGGTGCCCCAGTCCGGCTTCCACGGTCTGTCTTCGCGTTAACGGCGATTCCATGTCTCCCCTGATCCTGGATGGATACATCGTCGCCGTGGACACTTCCGCCACCGAACATAATGATCTGGTCGGGCAGATTGTCATCGCATGGCACCGCGAAAAGGGACTGCTGGTCTCGCGCCTGCTTCGCTTTGATCACATGGACGCACTCGTCTCCGATCGCCGGGAATACGAAGCCGTTTCCATTACCGCTGGTTCGGACTGGCGAATTGTGGGAAAGGTTTTATGGTGGACGGGCAGAGCCAGATGATTCGCTCCCCTGCCGCACCGCACCCCACTGGCAGGAATTCTTACACAAGCCTCTTGTCGTAACTGTCGGTGAAGTAAAGCTGTTCCAGCGCCTTCAGCGCACGATGGGCTTCGCGCAGCGCTTCCAACTCCTGCGCCTGATACATCTGTTTCCTTCTCGTGCAGGTTACATCCTCCAGCCGGTCCAGCACCGCATGCTTCGCTAATTCGAGGCGCCCAGGCATCCTGTGAACGTCAGATTCGAAGAGCGCATCTTTGTATAACTTTTCCCACTGCTGAAAACGCTCAGATTCCTCGTGGCCGTTTTTCATATCGCCTCCTCTACCATCACCGATTAGCGTAGGGGGTTAGTGCCCGAACTGTACTGTGGGTCAAATGACGTGGGAATACGGGAAAAACAGTATGCGGAGATGGCGGAACTTATCGGAGGATGGAGACGAACCGAGACCCAGAGGGACCCGTAGACTGGGCCTCAGTTTCGCTTCGGAGGGGCGTTCATAGGATATTCGCTGGGCACTTTGAGGGGACTGATTACCGGCTTTACGCCCAGTTTGATCAAGTAACAATCTTCGCGAATGCATTCCCGTCTTCATCGGTTTTCGCATTATCCAACCGGACTGGCTGATTGCAGACGAAGCATATTGGGGCTCGAACCGAGAACAACTTGTTGTCGTACATCTTAGGCCTCTGGAACGGACCTGAATGAACTAAGTATTTATAGACTCGATCCATTTGTCTGTCCGCTGCCGTAGTTTTCATTTAACCCTGCCGATAAACCCCGGCCGAAGACCGACTGGGGCCTCGGCGGTCGCTGTCGCCCGCCGAGCAATGCGCACCCTCTTTGTACGGAGCCAAGGCTCCGGCGGACAAACAACCATCAGTCAAGATTGCGGGGTATGGGCCGCGCAATGCGGTTCACCGCTCTCGGTGCGGTATGCTGAAAGCTGACTGGTGGTGCCGGCTTACCATGGCTTCCGATTCGACCATCCTTAAGCACATTGCCCAGCAGCCTAAGCGCGCGGCGGGATTCAAGCAACTGGTGCGCGAGCTGGGGTTGCGAGGTGAGGAGCGCCGAGAACTGGATGAACAATTGCAAAAACTGGTGGCCAGCGGGGTGCTGATTCAAGGCGACTCCGACCGTTACGCGCTGCCCCAGGCCGCGGCCGACAAGAATTTGGTCGCGGGACGTCTGACCATGCACCGTGACGGATTCGGCTTTGTGATTCCGGACTCCAAGTCGCTAAGCCCAGCCCTCAAGGCACGCCTCACGGGCGATATCTTTATCCCTCCGCATCTCATTGGCAACGCCATGCATGGTGATCTCGTTCTGGTCGACGTGGTTCATGTGCGTCCCGATGGACGCGCGGAAGGACGCATCGTGCGGCCGGTGATGCGAGCGCATCCGACGGTCGTCGGCATCTTTCATTTCGGAAGCCGGGGCGGATACGTAAAACCCATCGACAGCAAGATTACGCAGGAGATCGTGATTCCGCCGGGGATGGAACGTCCGAAATCTTCCGCAGCCGCGGCAGAGCGGACCGAGAAGCGGAAATCCGTGGACCGCGTATTGGGCGACGAGGCCGCGAAATGGAAAGAGTGGGACGATCTGGAAGGCCTGGTGGTTGACGTCGAGATCACCGACTGGCCTTCGCCCACGCAGAATCCGCGCGGGCGTGTGACGGAGATTCTCGGGCGCGAGGATGATTTCGGCGTCGACGTCGAAATCACGATTCGCAAGTTTCATCTGCCGCATCACTTTCCGGTGGCCGCGCTCGCGGAGGCACAGGAGGCGCCGGCGGTCATTGCGGCGCAGGAACTCGAGCGACGGCGCGATTTTCGCGCGCTCCCGATTGTCACGATTGACGGCGAGACAGCGCGCGACTTCGACGACGCGGTTTACGTACACACGCTTCCGAATGGCAATTTCGAATTGCAGGTGCATATCGCCGACGTGGCGCAGTATGTCACGCCCGGGTCGGCCCTGGACCAGGAGGCGCGGCTGCGAGGCACCAGCGTTTATTTTCCGGACCGTGCCGTGCCCATGCTACCGCTGGAGCTATCGACGGATATTTGCAGCTTGCGGCCGCGGCTGGAACGGCTGGTGCTGTCGTGCGTCATGGAGCTGGACCATCGCGGCGAGATCGTCCGCCATGAGTTCGGTGAGGGCGTGATACGGTCGGCGGAGCGCATGACATATACCGCGGTGAATGCGGTGCTGGAAGGCGACGCGGCCGCGCGCGAGCGATATGGCTCGCTGGTAGCGACGTTTGAGCTGATGCGCGACCTGGCGCTGATTCTGAATCGCAAGCGGCAGCGGCGCGGGTCGATTGATTTCGACCTGCCGGAGCCGGTAATTGAATTTGACGAGTTTGGACTGATGAAGAGCATTGCCCGTTCGGAGCGCAACTTCGCACACCGGCTGATCGAAGAGTTTATGCTTTCGGCCAACGAGTGTGTGGCGCATCATTTGGAATCAATGCGCATTGCATCTCTCTATCGTGTCCACGAGAAACCGGATGCGAAACGGGTTTACGACTTTGAAGTGATTGCGGCGACATTCGGATATTCGCTGGGTGTGGGACCGCTGCCAATCCATCGCGCTCAGATGAAGGCTGATCGCCGCGCGACTTATGGCACCGGCAAGCGGGTGCGCGAAATCGAGGTTCCGAAGGAAGTGCACATCACGCCGCGCATGTATCAGAAGCTCGCCGAAAGGATCGCGGGCAAGCCGGAGGAGCGCATTCTGAGCTACCTGATGCTGCGTTCGCTGAAGCAGGCGCGATATTCGGAGGAGAATCTGGGACACTTCGCGCTGGCCGCGACCAGCTATACCCATTTCACCTCGCCGATCCGGCGGTATCCGGATTTGATCGTGCATCGGATTCTGAAGAAAGTGCTGCGAAAAACCGCCTCCGAAACCAGCTCCGGCGCCCCCCCGGCTGTGGCGGGAGCGCTTCGCCAGCGCGATTCCGAAGCGGGCACGACCGACGACGCTCCCTCACCGTGGTCAAAGCGGCGGGATCATGCGGCGCACCGGGAAGCGCTCGAACCTTTGGGCGGGCCGATCGCTTTGGAAGAGCTGCGTGAAATCGCGGAAGAATCGAGCCTGTCCGAGCGGCGGGCCGACGATGCTGAGCGCGACCTGATGGCGTGGAAGAAGGTAAAGTTCATGCAGGACCGCGTTGGCGAAAATTTCGATGGACTCATCACCAGCGTCACCAAGTTCGGTTTTTTCGTGGAACTAACCGAACTGTTCGTCGAAGGCCTGGTGCCGCTGAATACCTTAACCGATGACCGGTACACTTTTCACGAGAACACGCGTGAAATCATCGGGGAGCGGTCGCGCAAAAGGTACCATCTGGGAGAGAAGATTCGCGTGCTGGTCGATCGGATTGATCCCGTAGAGAAGAAGATTCAGTTTGCGGTGTTCGAGGAAGAGTCGGTGCGCACGATGGGTAGACGGCAGAGGCGGTCGCGGGAGCGCTAGCGCCATGGCGGCAAACCGCCGGGCTTCGCTCGGCCGGACCGCCAGGCCGGCTGTCCCTACCTAGACTTCGCGACGGTTCGTTATACTCCGAGCGCTTTTTGAATCTCCGCCGCAATACCGGCGGTCAGCGAGCGCATCTTCTCTTCAGATTCGGCTTCCACCATGACCCGGGCCAGCGCCTCGGTGCCGGAATAGCGCACGACCACGCGGCCGTTGCCGTTGAGTTCGCGCTCGGCCGCGTCGATCGCCGCCTGTACCGCTGGGATCTGGGCAAACGGAATCTTCTCTCGCACGCAGACATTTTGAATTTTCTGGGGAAACACTTTCAGGTCGCTCACCAACTCTGCCAACGGTTTTCCCCCGCGAACAATGATGTCCATCAAGCGCAGCGCCGTCAGCAGACCATCCCCTGTGGTGGCGTCTCCATCCCGAAAAATGATATGGCCGGACTGCTCTCCGCCAAGAGTGGCTCCGGTCTTTAGCATTTCTTCCAACACATATTTGTCGCCGACGTTGGCCCGCAGCATGCGGATGGCGGACTGCTTCAGCGCGATTTCCAGCCCCATGTTCGACATGGTGGTGGAGACTACGGTATCGGCTTTCAATTTTCCCTGCGCTTGCAGATCGCGCGCGGCGGCCAGCAGCACGCCATCCCCATTCACCACCCGGCCCGCGGCGTCACAAAATAAGGCGCGGTCGGCATCGCCGTCAAACGTCACGCCAAGATCAAACTCGCCGGCGGATTCCGCCACCATTTTTCCCAAAGTCTCCGGATGCAACGCGCCGCAGTTTTCGTTGATATTCTTGCCATCGGGCGAAACATGGATGTACGTCGCCCGAATTCCCAGGCTGCGAAACAGCTCCGGTGCCTCCGCCGTGGCCGCTCCATTCGCACAATCCACGAGCACTCGGAGTCTGCTCAAATCGGAGGACACGTCCGTCGCCAGAGCCTTGACGTAGTCGTGGCGTAATTCCGCCTCGCCGGGTAGAGAAGGTTTCGGAATCTTGAGCGCCGTGTCGTCGGGGGCAGCCCCATTCTGCAGCAGAGCGAAAATTTCTTTTTCGATAGCGAGTTCGCGAGCGTCAGTCAACTTGAAACCATCACCGGAGAAAACTTTGATCCCGTTATCGGTCCAGGGATTGTGCGACGCGGAAATCACCACGCCTGCCGCCAGCGCTCGCGAGCGCGCCAGGTAGGCGACGCCCGGAGTGGTGATCACACCCGCACTGTGCACCTCCACACCGACCGCCGAAAGACCTTCGGCAACCCGGTCTGCAATCCACCTGCTTGATTCGCGGGTGTCCTGGCCAATCACCGCTTGCGGGCGTCCTGTCGTCCGCAACAGGTCGTGGCCTAGAGCGCGGCCAATCAGGTACGCGCTTTGCCTGGTCAGCGGAAATTCCCCGGCCACGCCACGTATCCCATCGGTCCCAAATAACTGCCGTTGCTGGCTCATAAGAAGGTTTGCTGAAGAATCGGTGAAGACGATAAACAGAGATGATAACAACGATGATAAATGAGGACGCAGGAAAGTAGGTGATCCGATTTGAGGTTCTTCTTCAGTGCGGAGCGGCGCTTCCCACTTTCTGCACCAGCACGGTCACACGAATCGAAGCGGATTGCACCACTTGCACCAGCGGATCGGGTACATACACATTTGTATTGAAAACCGCGCCGCCGCGCGTGCCCGTGGCATCGATGGGATCGGTGGTCGCCGCATCGATTCTCTCCACATGGAGCCTGGGCCCGGTGATGGTAACGCGGGGCGGATCTGCATCGACTTTGACGATCTGCTCCCCGTCCGAAAAGTTTCCCGTTACCCGCGGATGAATCTCGATCTCTCGCGTCAGCCGCGTATCAAACGCGAGGTGCAACTGGCTGGGCACGACCTGCACCACACTGACGTCGCGAGGGTGGCGCACCTGCAGCGAGGTCAGTTCAAAGGTGCGTTCGCCGGGCTTGACGTCTGCGAGTTCGATTTCCGCGTGGATCTCATTGGCCTGTAACTGCCGGATGACGCGTTCGGGCCCACGCACGCGGATCTGCGCCTCGGGAATCACCTCAGTACTGATTTCCAGGTGCCGTGGAACGTGTTGAAACACGATGGGCGCACGCACTGCGACTTCGGCGGGCTGCTCGTCGGGCGAAATCAGAAGCCACAAACCGGCAGCCAGCAACAACGACAATACCTTCAGTCCGATGTTGTGCACCACGTAACGCTGGAAAAGTCCGCTCATGCGTGCGGCTCCGATTCCACGCCGGATCCGGATTTGCGCTGCGCACCCGGATCCCGCAAAGGCGAGTCCAGCAGATCGTCCGAGTCATCGTCTCCGTGTGCAACCGCGGTCGGTAAGGTCACGGGCGACATGAAGCGACGCAGTTCGCTGCCCAGACGCTCGCGCAATTGCTCAACCGTCAAGTCGCGCTCGATTTTGCCGCCGATTGCGAGACTGATCGCTCCGTTCTCCTCGGAACAAATGACGGCAATCGCGTCGGTCTCTTCCGTGATGCCGATGCCGGCACGATGCCGCGTGCCGAGTTGGGTGGAAAGCAGAGGATTCATCGAGAGCGGGAGGAAACACGCAGCGGCGGCAATACGATCTTTCTGCACGATCACGGCGCCATCGTGCAGGGGAGCGCTGGGACGAAAAATGGTGGCCAGCAGATCGTAAGAGAGACGGGCGTCGAGAGGCACGCCGCTTTCAATGTGGGTGCGCAATCCAATCTCACGCTCGATAACGATCAGTGCGCCGGTCTGGTGCTGCGAAAAAAGATTCGCGGCCAACACGATGTCGTCATAAGAATCGCTCTCCGCGGACGAACCGCCGAGAAAAGTTAAGCGCCGTCCCAAGTCGGCGAGCACATGGCGAATCTCCGACTGAAAGACCACGATGAGTGCAAACACCAGGTAGGGGAGGACATGGCTTACCACCCAGTTCAGCATGGTGAGCTCGCCAATGCGTGCCAGATAAAAAATTACCGAGACCACCACCAACCCCACCAGCATGGGAGCGGCGCGCGTGCCGCGGATCATGACCAGCACCTGATAGATGATCAAGGCCACGAGGAGAATATCGAGCGCCACCCACGCGGCTTGCGTCCATGACGTAATGACTGGCGTCACTCGAATCACTCCTGATGTAAGTCTGGCCCAGTAAGTCTGGCTCTGTAGTCCAGGTCTGAAGATCAATTGTAATGCAGCAGATTTCCCAACTTAGCCATGTTACGAACTTTTACATCCCTGGCAGGCGCAATGTCCTCACCCTAGCCACAAGAACGGAAGAATGAAACACGCGCCATCTTGTGTAGTCATCCCGGTTTCTTCGTCACCATGGCATGAAGCTCGCCATGCGCCAAACGCGCAGAAATCTCGTCGCCGACGTTCACAAGACGCACGTCCTTCAACACCTGGCCACGGGAATCAAACACTAGGGCGTATCCGCGTTCCAGAATCGCCAGAGGAGATAACGACTCCAGCGCGGTCTGCAGGCGCTCGCTCCGCACGCGATACTGCAGGAGCACGTTGCGCATGACGGCGAACAGCGCTGAGGTTCCGCTGTCCAGTTGCTTGCGGATGCCGGAGAGCACCCGCCGCAAATCGTAGTGCCGGATGGCTGCCGATGTCGTTTCCCAGCGGCGCCGCATCTGCTCGAGCAACTGGCGCTCGGCGAGTTCCATCCGGTGAGTTAGATCGTCTAGCTTCTGCTGACGCTGGCGAATGACTTCCATCATGCCGGCGAACGCTCCGTGCTGCGCCAGTTCACTAAGAGCCTGACGGCCCATGAGCAAACGGTAACGCATGGCGCGGCTGAGGCGCTCGTGCAAAGCGGACGCATGCTCTTCGACTTCCTGGCGCGAGCGGATCACCAACTCCGCCGCTGCCGAAGGCGTGGGAGCGCGCAGGTCGGCAACGAAATCTATGATTGTAAAATCAGTTTCGTGCCCCACGGCGGAGATGACCGGAATCTCGGACGCCGCGACCGTGCGTGCCAGCGCCTCGTTGTTGAATGAGGCCAAGTCTTCCGCTGAGCCGCCGCCGCGCGCGATCACGATTACGTCCACACTGGCGTACTGGTTAAAGAAACGCACCCCGGCCGCCACCTCCTGCGCAGCCGAGTCTCCTTGTACCTGAGCCGGATAGATGAGTACATTCACGGAATGATGGCGGCGCTGGAGCACGTTTAGAATATCGCGCAATGCCGCCGCTTGCGCCGACGTGACTACGCCGATGCGCGCTGGCAGCGATGGAATCGCCTTCTTGCGCTCCGCCGCAAACAGTCCTTCAGCCGCAAGTTTGGCTTTGAGCTGTTCGTAAGCCAACTGCAACGAACCGGCGCCCTTGGGCTCGACGTATTCCGCCGAAATCTGCAGCTCGCCGCGATCTTCGTACACCGTGATGCGCCCGCGCACCACCACCTGCATGCCGTCTGCGGGACGAAAGCGCAGCAGACGCGCAGCAGACCGGAACATCACGACCCGAATTTGCGCGTTGCCATCTTTGAGCGTGAAGTAAAGATGACCGGAATCAGGCGAGCGAAAATTGGAAATCTCGCCTTCCACCCATGCATCCGAATACTCGCGTTCAATATGCGAGCGCACCGCCGCGACCAGATCACGAACTTTCCACACGCGGCGTTCCGGGGGGCGAAAGTTAAATCCCATCTGATCGGTTAAGGAAGACATTGAGGGCAGTGTACCGCAAGGAGACGATGATTTTCGGGATCCAGCGCGGGATCCCGCTCACCACCGTCGCCCTTTGCCAAAAGGCTATAATTCTTGCCCATGAATCTCGAACAAAAAGTTGCCGAACTGAAAAAGCGGAACCGGCTCGCCGAGGACGGCGGGGGCACCAAACGCCGCGAGCGCCAGCACAAAGAAGGCAAGATGTCGGCGCGGGAGCGCATCGAGTTTCTGCTCGACGAGGGCACGTTCGAAGAGACCGACAAGCTGGTCACTCACCGCTGCAACGACTTCGGCATGGCCGAGCAAAAGATCTACGGCGATGGATTCATCACCGGTTACGGCCGCATCGAAGGCCGTCTGGTCTACGTACTCGCTCAGGACTTTACGGTCTTCGGCGGCTCGCTCTCAGAAACGAACGCGGCCAAGATCGTAAAGATCATGGACCTGGCGGCAAAGATGGGCGCGCCCGTAATCGGGTTGAACGATTCCGGAGGAGCTCGGATTCAGGAAGGCGTGATGTCGCTGGCCGGATATGCGGACATTTTTTTGCGCAACACCTTGTATAGCGGCGTGGTTCCGCAGATTTCGGCCATCATGGGTCCATGCGCCGGAGGGGCGGTCTACTCGCCCGCCATCACCGACTTCGTGCTGATGGTCGATAAGACTTCGTATATGTTCATCACCGGACCGGACGTCATTAAGACGGTGACTCACGAAGAAGTCACGAAAGAACAGCTCGGTGGCGCGATGACGCACAACGAAACCTCAGGCGTGGCGCACTTTCTGGCGCACGACGACGCCGAATGCCTTGCCATGGTGCGCGAGTTGCTGAGCTTTATGCCATCGAACAACCTGGACGATCCTCCGCGCAAAGTGTGCACCGACCCGTTCGACCGCGCCGACGCTGCGCTCGACACAATCGTTCCTGCGCAGTCCAACCAGCCGTATGACATCAAGGATGTGATCCACGCGGTGGTCGACGACGCTTATTTTTTTGAAGTGCAAGAGCACTACGCCAAAAACATTGTCGTGGGATTCGCGCGACTCGACGGGCGTCCGGTGGGCATCGTTGCCAACCAGCCGTCGGTGCTGGCGGGAACGCTCGACATCAACGCCTCGGTAAAAGGGGCGCGCTTCGTGCGCTTCTGCGACTGTTTCAACATTCCGCTGGCGACGTTTGAAGACGTTCCCGGATTCCTGCCGGGCACCGCGCAGGAGTACGGCGGAATCATCAAGCACGGCGCCAAGCTGCTGTATGCATTTGCCGAAGCTACGGTTCCGAAGGTCACGGTGATCACGCGCAAGGCCTACGGCGGCGCGTATTGCGTCATGGCGTCGAAGCATATCCGCACCGACGTGAACTACGCGTGGCCCACAGCCGAGATTGCCGTCATGGGACCAGAAGGGGCAGTGGACATCGTCTACAAACGCGAACTGGATGCGGCCGCCAACCGCGAGCAGGTGCGCAGAGAGAAGATTGAGGAGTTCCGTGACCGGTTCGCGAACCCGTACGCAGTTGCCGACCGGGGATTTGTGGATGCAGTCATCCAACCGCGGGACACACGAAAGAAATTGATCCAGGCACTGGCCATGCTCGAGACCAAGCGCGACAAGAATCCGCCGAAGAAGCATGGCAACATTCCGCTGTAAATTCTCTGTCCGTGGTTTCTATCGTGTGAAGGCGGTCTCGGTGACATCTATCATGCATAAACTGTGGCATTTTTTAAGCAATCTAAACCGATGTTCTGAATTTGAGACGCCAGGGCAAATCCCAGCGTACCTGGTAAGGAGAGCACAATGAAAAAGCGTCCCGCACTGTTCGCCTTCTTCTTTTTTCTCTCTCTCCCACTGCTTTCGCAGGATCCGTCCACTTGGCTCTCCACACTTCCCAGGGCCAAAGACTACGTTCAGAAGCGGGCCTCCAGCTATGACCGCACCGGGGGCAATGCCGACGCTCGGCCTATTCCGGCCGGAGAGACGCTCACCCTGCTTGACGACGCCGGGCCAGGGATGATCAGCCACGTTTGGTTCACCATCGCCTGCGACGATCCCAATCATCTGAAGGCTCTGGTCCTGCGCATGTACTGGGACGGCGAATCGACTCCGAGTGTGGAGACGCCTGTGGGCGACTTCTTCGGACTCGGATTGGGACAATACTACCTATATCAGTCACTGCCATTGGCGGTGGGGTCGGACAAAGCCCTGAACAGTTTTTTTCCGATGCCTTTCCAGAAACATGCGCGCATCACGGTCACGAACGAAGGCTCGCGCCGAGTTGACGCCTTCTACTTCAATATCGACTATCGTGCGTACAGTAACCCGCTGCCGGCGGATCTGCTTTATTTCCACGCGCAGTATCGGCAGGCTTCGCCGGCCCAGGGCTGGACGAATGATTGGCGTTCGAATGGCGATCCCTTGGTCGAAGGCAAGAGGAATCTGAACGGAGATGGCAACTATGCTTGGATGGAAGCCACCGGACGCGGGCATTTCGTGGGAGTGACGATGTCTGTCCTGCAGAATCAAAATGGCTGGTGGGGCGAGGGTGACGACATGTTTTTCGTCGACGGCGAGACGCTGCCTTCTATCAACGGTACCGGGTCCGAGGATTATTTTCTGGGAGCGTGGGACTTCGGCGGCCGCGCGTTTTCGTACGGACTATTCGGCGCGCCTGTGGTCGGAGAGGAACGCGCCGGCGGCCGTTGGTCGCTCTATCGGTTTCACCTGGATTCGCCGATTCCGTTCACAAAGTCTCTGCGCGCGACGATTGAGCACGGACACGCCAATCATCGGTCGGACAATTATTTCTCGGTCGCATACTGGTACCAGACCGAGCCGCACGCGGCCTTCCCGGCGCTGCCGCCACTGGAAAAACGGATCCCTGCTCTGCATTTGGCGGGAGGTCCATCATGAACAACACGCCGCTAGCTGACTGGCCTTCTGCCGTCGTTGAACCGAATGTTGTAGCCCCAGACCTGGTCACGCATGTAGGGCGGAACTCCGGCTCCAGCCTCTCGACGATGTTGAAACCCGGACGCCGACGCAAGATCGGCGCCTCTGCGGCGTTACCCCAAACGTTGGCGAATCATGCGACTTTTCGCTTGGCTCCATCACTTTCGCCGGCTCGCAGCCCGCTGGGACTACTATGTCGAGCACTTCTTTGGCATGATCCGCCTGGGTTGCATGCAAATCTTGCTCCGGCATGATGGATCATTCGTAGCGCAACGCCACCATGGGATCGACCCTGGCTGCGCGGCGAGCTGGCGGCAAGCACGCGGCAGCAGCAACCGCCAACAGCACGACGCATGCGGCTGCGAAGGTCAATGGGTCCTCCGTCGTTACCCCAAACAACAGTGCCGACATGGCCTTGGTCGCGAAACTCGATATCAAAGCGCCGAGAACAACTCCCGTCGTCGCGGGCAGAAGTCCTTCCTTCAAGACGAGCCACAGAACATCGGCACGTTGTGCGCCCAATGCTACGCGCACCCCTATCTCTCGAATGCGCTGATTGCTTGTATAAGCGATCGTTCCGTAGATACCTATCGCCGATAACGACAATGCGATAGCGGCGAACGAGCCAAAAAGTACGAGGCTGAGTCTTCGTGGAGACAGCGTTTGAAGCAAAACGTCGTCCATCGTTTGCATGCTAGTAATCGGCTGATCGTGTCTGATGGCGTAGATTTCCGCGCGCACTGCCCCGGCCACTGCACGTGGGTCCCCGCCAGTTTTTACAAAAAGGTTTAGACCGGCGAAGACATGGTTTGTCGAATCCTGCAAGTATGGCATGTAAACCGCGGGTTCAACAGGCAGGTCAAGGCCTAACTGCTTGATATCTGTCACCACACCAACGACCTCGCGAAGCAAATTGGGACTGTTGATATTGTGACCCGGTCCCACGTAAACGGCGGCGATGCGTTTGCCGATGACATCCTGTCGCGGCCAAAACGTGTGCGCAAACGCTTTGTTTACGATCACCACGGGAGGTCCGCTCATATCATCATGTAGGGTGAACGACCTGCCTTGGAGCAAGGCAGCGCCAATTGCGTGAAAGTAGTCGGAGCTTATCCAGCATGCTTGGACGACCGGAACGTTGTTCGGATCGTTCGGGCGATCATCAAAATTCAAACTAGCCTGTCTCGCTGATGCTGCGGGTACGCAGTCACTTAACGCGGTGTTGCGAACTCCAGGGAGTGTTGCAGTGCGCTCCAACAAACTACGGAAGAACGTTCGACTTCCAGCGTAATCGTTTGTGCGCAAATATGCGCTCAGTAGTCTGTCGGGCTCGAATCCGGGATCAACGTGCTGTGCGCTCCAAAAACTGCGCAGCAGCAAGCCCGTCCCAATCAAGAGAACTACGGTGAGTGTGACTTCCGAAACGAGAAGCAAGCGCAGCCGTCCTTTATGAGAAACCCCGAGCTGCGTTAGTCCAGCTTTAACCATCGACCCCGGTTCAAGCCTGGAAAACATCGCGACTGGCGCCCACGCGAGAAGCGAGCCTGTGGCAATGACAAGAGCGATCGCAAACCACAGAACACCGTTATCAATATGGATTACTTGGCTACGCGGAAGATTGCTGAGCCCTACAAAGAGCCTAACAACGACCGCCGCCAGAGTAAGGCCCAAGCCTCCGCCCATAGCCGCAAGCACGATGTTTTCCGCAATAAGCTGACGCGCGATACGTGCTCGGCTCGCACCGATGCAGAGTCGCAGCGCAACATCAGGCTGCCGTCTCCAACTGCGCGCCATCAGCAAGTATGCTACGTTCACCAGACCTATCACCAGCACCAGGGCAACCGCCCCCGCGACAAGTTCTAGCTGTCTCCGCACTCCGCCGACAAGTTCGTCTTTCAAGGAGATCACTCTGACGGAATTATCTTGGGACTCGGCTGATCCCTGGTGCAGGATGGTAGTGAGCTCGCCATCCGCTTGGTCGCCCGTAACACCTTGCTTCAGTCGCCCCAGCAACGTCAGAAATCGGTTGCCTCTCAGTTGCATCCACCGAAAGCTAGGCACAATTTTCGCCCAGATGTCGGTGTCTGGAAAAAGATCTGGTACAGATGGCACGACACCAATGACCGTTTGGGGAGTACCGTCAAGATTCAGAACACGGCCAATTACACGAGAATCTCCTGCAAGTTGCTCCTTCCAGAAACGCTGGGAAATAACGACGTTGACACCATCCACCTGGTACTCCGCGGGTGCATACAGCCGCCCGAGAACTGGCTGAATTCCCAGCATCGGGAAGAAATCAAACGACACCCCAGTACAGTTGACGGTTTTTGGTTCTCCCTGGCCGGTCAACGTATAAGTGAAATGCGGTATTACGCTGGCTAGGCGCTCGAGCGAGCGGCTCCGCTCCCTGTAATCTTGAAATTCCGGACCAGAAGCACCAATTCTCGTCAATGTCTGGTCCTTCGGCACCGACCAGATCGCAACCAAATGATCGGCATCGCGAAACGGGAGAGGCCGCAGAAGGATGTTTTCCAAGATGCTGAACACAGCTGTGTTCACAGCAATACAGATCCCTAGGGTCACGACGACAGCGATAACAAACCCTGGACTACGCCGCAGCCCGCGAACAGCATAGCGAATGTCCTGCGCTAACCCGGTCATCGTTTGCTCCTCACTCCTGCCGGAACACAGGATCGAACCGCGCCCTCACCGTGCCCCGGAAAATAGTCGATGATGCGCAAGATTACGGTGTTGGCTACGATTTTCCGAGCCAGCGTAATCATGATAAAGAGCAGCAAACCTGGGGGTCCCTGCGACCCTGTCGTAGAGGTGGGGAAGATCGTAAGGCAAAACACCCAACCCGGGTTCGTCCTCCTGCTCGAGTCCGTGGCCCGCATTGGTCCTTCTCAAAGCAAGACTTTTGCCAATCTAGCGCAGAGTGTAACCCCTTGATGGCACAGGGCGAGAGAATGCCGTTGTTCGAACCAAGGCCTTTAGAGATGTCCGCCGCAGGGCTCAGATGTCCGGAAGCGAACAGCAATCATCGGTCCGCTGGGTTTATGAGACCGGCTCTAATACAGCGGGGGCGCGGGGGCCACCAACGCGGCTCACAAAATAGTTGCGAGGTGAAATCGGCGAAACAAATCTCATCGCCACGGATTGCACACGGATCTACTCCGAGGGACTACAGTGCTGCCATCGGGATAGCAAGTTAGGGAGGAAATGGAAGCGAACACCACAAGAGCCAAGCCGAGTACCGAGTACCGAGGACCAAGGACCAAGGACCAAAAATAAAGAGAGTTCCGAGGTGGTGTGGGGTCCATTCGTCTCGGCCAGTAGCTCGCGTTTGACCCTTGCTCGACCTGCTCTCGCTGCTTCCCTTGCGGGGACAGCGCGCGATCTTCGCTTGGGCTCCGGGCTCACCGC
>DATBYM010000017.1:0-2577 GCA_036513715.1 Terriglobales bacterium | reverse complement strand
CAATCAGTCGCAATGTACGTTTTGCTTTTCGTGGTCACAGCTCCGGTGTGCGAGGAAATTCTTTATCGCGGTTTGCTGGTCGCTTGGCTTCGTCGCGTTGGCTGGAGAGACTCCGCCATCTGGCTGGCGGGCAGCTTGATCTTCGGAGCCAATCACTTGATCCCCCTGGGCCTTGTTTGGAGCGCCGTCATGGTCGTGTTCGGCGCCATATTATTCGCGATACGCCTGCGCTACGACTCCCTCTCTCCCGGGTGGCTCGTCCACTTTCTATTCAATGCGCAACCGTTCCTGATCGATCCGCTGATCGCTTGGCTCGCACCGGGGTTGCTTCCCGGTGGTTTGTGACGGAGCGACCTAGTGCACCGATTTCCGCTGCTGGCACTTTTCGGACATGCGCAGGTGGCCTGACGACGTCTGCTTCTGAGGTGGTAGAACGGAAGTCGGATTTCGGGGCCTTCAGGTCCGGGTCTGACCCAGGCCGTGTGGAAACGTTTTCGTTTCCCACGCAACCGAGCGCGATGGGCCTCGACGCGGCCGTCTGAGTCTATTTTTGCTGTATCGAGCCTGGAGTCGACCTGGGGGCCGCGCTGAGCGAGATGAAGGGTCACAAAGCGCGTACAACACAACACTCCTCATGCCCGGATCGCCGCGAGGAACGGTTTGATACCGACGATATTCATCACGCGCGTGAGGTTGTAGGCGAGCACGTGCAGCGCCATCTCAGTCGCCACCTTCGGCAGCGTCTTCATCAGAAAGTGCGTCGCCCCCATCCGCATCTTCAGCGTGGCGAACGGATGCTCGACGGTTTCGCGGCGCACACGCATGGCTTGCGGGTTCTGATCGAGCCGCGTCTGCGCGGCTTCGACGACGTGTTCGTGTTCCCATCGTTTGATGCGGCGCTCGTTGGCCGTTGTGCACCGATCCTTGAGCGGGCATGTGCGGCACGCCTTCGTCAAGTAAATCAGCATTTTCTGGCCATCTTCATCAGCGGTGAAGTGGTGCGCCAGCGTCTCGCCGGCCGGGCAGCGATAGACATCGTCCTTGGCCAAATAAACAAAATCAGGTTTCCCAAAACGGCCTGCCGACTTGGCGCCAGAGGTTTGCGGCTTGGGCAGCGTGACTGCGACGCCGGCCTGTTCGCAGGCCAGGATTTCCTCCCCTTTAAAATAGCCCCGATCCGCAACGACTTCCAAGTTATCGCTGCGCAGCGCGGCTTTCGCCGCCTGCGCCATCGTCGCCAGTTGCGATCTATCGGTGCCGACGTTGGTGACCTCATGCGCGACGATCAGATGGTTCGTAATGTCGACCGCACTTTGCACGTTATAGGCAACCATGCCTGAGCCGCGCCCGCTCGTTGCCATCGAGCGGCAATCGGGATCGGTCAGCGATATCTGCTTATCGGGCGAAGCGAGCAATGTCTTTTCAATCGCGGCCAGCCGTTTCACTTCTTCGTCGAGCTTCGCCAGCTTTTCCTTAAGCCGTGTCTTGGTAAGCAGCACTGTTTCCGACGGCTCTTCTCCTGCGGCAGTCTGGCGGTCGGCGGTATCGAGTTGGCTCATGTAGCGTGCCACGCTCTCTTCGATCTGCTTCTGGCGGCGTTGGATCTTGCCCTGCGTGAAGTTGTTGTCACGACTGTTCACGGCCTTGAACTTGCTGCCGTCGATGGCAACGCTGGCCTTCGCCAGCAGGCCGATCTTTCGGCACAAGGCGACGAATCGCGCGCAAACCTTCTTAATCGCGGGGCCATTGTCCTTGCGGAAGTCGGCGATGGTTTTGTGATCCGGAACGAGCCGCCCGGTCAGCCACATCACCTCAACATTGCGGCCAGCCTCACGCTCCAGCCGCCGGCTCGATTGGACCCGGTTCAGATAGCCGTAGATGTAAAGCTTGAGCATCGCCGAAGGATGATACGCAGGCCGACCGGTCGCTGCCGGATCGACGCCGTCAAACCCGAGGTCGCGGAGTTCCAGCGCATCGACGAACACATCGACCGCCCGAACAGGATTGCTCTCGTCGACCCAATCCTCAAGGCATTCTGGCAGCAACGTCGCCTGCCCGCGATCCAGTCCCGCCACAAAGCCTGGCATCAAATCCCCCGTCGATTCAGTAGGGGATCATGGCATGGGAAGAGTTTTCACACAGCCTGGACCCAAAGGGGACCTAAATGCGGAGTTTTGATTTTCGCATTGGGAAAATTCTCTGAACTTCAGCGGAGCAAGAGGCGGCTGCGCCAAGCAATTACCTGCTATCCAAAAAAGGGCAGTGTAACTGTCACACCCACCATCATGAAATACTCGGGTTTCACCGCGCGCCCCAACGCGGTTTGGGCTGCAACCGCGTTATAGGGATTCCATTTCGAGATTTTGCTAAAACAAGAATCCTTCCGAGGGGAATGTTTCAAGCCAAGGGGAGTTAACATGTGCAGCCTTGGAGAGATCGCCCAGACGAAAGCAGGAGGATCAAATGTTAAAATTAGTGCTCAGGTTTGTGACGCTGGCGACGTTGCTGATGGCGCTGGTCTCGGCGCCTCCGGTTGTTCCGGTCTTTGCCGCCGGCGGCGGCGGTGGCGGTGGTGGT
>DATBYM010000016.1:0-20817 GCA_036513715.1 Terriglobales bacterium | reverse complement strand
CCCTGTCACAACTGGTCGCCACTGATCCCGACCAATCCACCGCAGAAGCCATTGGCGACTGGCATTACTGGCTGGCACAGGGCTACTGCTTCTGAACCACGCCGTCCCGCCCAGTACTACGCAACCTTGCCGAAAGCACACGCGCTGCCGAGAGCTGCGGTGCGGACGTTCTCTACTCCGAGGACTTGTCACACGGGCGGCGTTATGGCGCGGTTGAGGTCGTAAACCCGCTGCGGGGTTAATGGAAGGTTGATGCGGAGGTATTCGAGCCGGTCCTCCGCGGCAGAATCCCGGCTACCTCAAATTTGCCCATCCTTATCGGCTTGGGCAGTCTTAAGGCAGACGTGGGAGCGGTCTCCATGTTCGGCTTCGACGCACCTCAAATTCCAAGGCAAATTGCTTGGCGACCGGGTGAGACCACCTTGGTGGGATATTGAAGTGATTCCGCCAGTCGAGTCTTGGCCCGCACAGCCCGCATCTAACCATCAGTAAATCCGAGTTGGAGTAATGCCCTGATTCTTTCGCGCATTCTTTTTTTCGCGCTTTTTCTCTTAGCTCTCTATGCCGTCCAGCGCTTCTGGTTCTTGCGGGCGTGGAGCTGGGTTGGCTCCTTCTCCAGCGGTGACCTGCGCTTTGGGCTTCACGCCGGAGTGATCGCTCTGGCCGCTGTGCTTCTCGCTACACTGCTCGATCCCCTGCTCGGCCGCGGCATCTCGCGCCTCAACATCGGTGCATTCCATCTTGGCAAAACACTCACTACCTTTGCCCGTTTGTGGCTGGTGGCTTCCATCTTTGGATTCCTGGCGGTCGAATCGGTAGGCGCAATCGAATGGTTCACGAACGTGGCGGCGCGCCTGCGGCCCGGGGCGGTCGCTGGCGGCTTTAGTCACTCGCGGCGAACTTTTTTTCAATACTTCGCCGTCGTCGCTGGGGGCTTTCCATTCCTTGCCGCGACTTATGGTTTTGCTGCCGGACGCTTGCGCTACACGGTTGAGCGCGTCGATGTGCCGGTGGCGAATCTGCCTGCAGAGCTCGATGGTCTGCGCATCGCGCAGCTGAGCGATATCCACATCGGCGACTACATGCCGCCGCGCGAAATCGCGCGCGCCGTAGCCATGGCGAACGATCTGCACCCCGATATTTCGTTCGTTACGGGAGATTTTGTTTCGAGCGTAGGCGACCCACTGGACGCCTGCATCGGCGAATTGAGCCGGTTGCGCGCTCCGCTTGGCGTCTGGGGATGCAATGGCAACCACGAAATTTATGCGGGCGTCGAAGACGAGGCCGAACGCCTCTTCCACGAAAAGGGAATGCGCCTGCTGCGCGCCGCCAACGCCGTCGTCGAACACAACGGAGGCCGCTTTAATCTGCTGGGCGTCGATTACCAGCGCGACCATATGGTCAGCGGCGAGCACGCGTCACCAGAACAGATGCTGCGCGAGATCGAGCCTCTCCTCCGGCGCGACATGCCGAATATTTTGCTTTCTCACAATCCAAATTCCTTCCGCCGTGCCGCCGACCTGGGCATCGAACTCAGTCTCGCTGGCCACACCCACGGCGGCCAGGTAAAGTTCGAAATCGTAGACCACAGCGTCAGTCCGGCGAGGCTGATCACGCCCTTTGTCGCCGGCCTGTATCGGCTGCCGATGACGAGCAACGGCCACGCTGCCGCTGCGCCCCCGAGCAACGGCGCGCCGAAAGCCGCACTCTACGTGAATCGCGGCCTGGGTACCTTCGGCTTCCCCGTGCGCATCGGCGTGCCTCCAGAGATAACTCTCCTGACGCTGCGGAGAGCCTGAAAAGCCAACCGCCGCCCGCCACCTTCGCGGTCCAAAACATGCTATAATTCCTATCTAGATAAGCTCATATAAGCACTTGTAGATACAATAACTTAGCGCATCTCGGCTGCGGCCGGAGTGAGCAAGCTTTTGCTCCAACCGCATGGGTAAGATGGGCGCGAACCGCTGGGCTTTTGCCGAGAGCTGACAACTGAGAGCTGAGAGCTAATAATGGCTGACGATCAGAATCCCGAACTTCCCTTAACTCCTCCTCCGGGCGGCGACGGACCCACCGGCCCCGGCGCGCTCAACATGCAGCCGGTCAACATTGAAGAGGAGATGAAGCGGTCGTATCTCGACTATTCCCTGTCGGTGATAATCGGCCGCGCGCTGCCCGACGTGCGCGACGGATTGAAGCCGGTGCATCGCCGCATTCTTTACACGATGCAGCAGATGGGCCTCGCTCCAGGGCGCGCCACGCGCAAGTGTGCCCGCATCGTCGGCGAAGTGATGGGCAAGTATCATCCCCACGGAAATCTAGCGGTGTATGACGCCTTGGTTCGCCTGGCGCAGCCGTTTGCCATGCGCGCTCCGCTGGTCGATGGCCAGGGAAACTTCGGCTCTGTCGATGGCGATCCTCCTGCGGCCGATCGTTACACCGAAGCTCGGTTGACGCGTGTCTCGACCGCGCTGCTCGAGGATCTCGATAAAGAAGCGGTCGACTTTTATCCCAACTATGACGGCACGGAAACGCAGCCCGCGGTTTTGCCCGCGCGCTATCCGAACCTATTGGTCAACGGCTCTGATGGAATCGCCGTCGGCATGGCGACCAAAATTCCGCCGCACAATCTCACTGAAATCGTGGATGCCACAATCACGCTGGTGAATAATCCTGCCGCGCAGTTGCCGGAGATTCTAAAGTTTGTGCAAGGGCCTGACTTTCCGACGGCTGGAATTATTCATGGGCGCGCTGGAATCTTCGAGGCTTACCGCACCGGCCGCGGCCGTTTCATGATGCGCGCCCGCGCCGCCATCGAGAACATCAACAAAGACAGGCAGGCGATCATCGTCACCGAGATTCCGTATCAGGTGAACAAGCGCTACCTGATCGAGAAGATGGCCGACCTCGTCAATAACAAGACCATCGACGACATCTCCGACCTGCGCGACGAAAGCGATCGCGACGGCATGCGCATCGTGATCGAACTCAAGCGCGGAGCCGAGCCGCAAATTGTGCTCAATCAGCTTTACAAGCACACCTCGATGCAAGAGGGCTTCAGCATGATTCTGCTGGCCGTGGTCAACGGGCAGCCGAAGGAAATGGGGCTGATCCAGGCGATCAAGCACTTCATCGACCATCGCGTCGATGTGGTGCGGCGGCGCACTTCCTATTTGCTCGCCAAGGCGCGCGATCGCGAGCACATTTTAGAAGGCTACCTCACCGCGCTCGATCACCTCGATAACGTAATCGTGATCATTCGCGGCAGCGCCAATCGCGCCGATGCTCGCGAGAATTTAGTGGCCTACTTCGCTGGCAAGAAGATTGAGATTAATACGACGGGACGCGCTCCGAAGCTCGACGCCGACAAACCCTTCACTCTCAAACAGGCTGACGCCATCCTCGAACTGCAACTGCATCGCTTAACCAAGCTTTCGATCGACGAAATTTCCAATGAGTTGAAGCAGGTGCGCGAGGCGATTGCCGAATATGAATCGATTTTGGCGTCGGAAGCCAAGCTGCGCAAGCTAATCATTAAAGAACTGGAAGAGGTCAAGAAACTTTACGGCAACGCGCGCCGCACCGTCATCGAAGACGAAGCGGCCGAGATCATGCTCGAAGACCTGATCGCCGACGAACAAGTCGCCGTCACGGTCAGCCACTCCGGCTACATGAAGCGCACGCCGATCTCGACCTATCGCATGCAGCGTCGCGGAGGCACCGGGCGCACCGGCATGAAGACGCGCGATGAGGATTTCGTCGAGCATCTCTTCATCGCCTCCACTCACGCCTTCATTCTGATCTTCACCAACACCGGCCGCGTCTATTGGCTGAAGGTGTATGAGATCCCCGACATCGCTGCCGCCGGCAAGGGCAAGCACGTGGGCAATCTCGTCGGCCTGCAGCCGGGAGAAACCGTCCGCACCATGCTCGCGGTGCGCGACCTGGAAGAGGAAAATCGCTACGTCTTTTTTGCCACCCACAACGGCACCGTGAAGAAGACGGAAGTCAAAGACTTTTCGCACGTGATGTCGCGCGGCATCATTGCCATCAACATCGAGCCGGGAGACGAACTGGTCGCGGCCTCGCTGACCGATGGCAACCAGATCGTCTTTCTAGCCTCGCACGACGGGCAGGCGATCCGCTTCGACGAGAACGACGTGCGCTCCATGGGACGCAACGCTACGGGCGTGCGCGGCATGAACCTCGGCGAGAAGGATTACATAGTCGGCATGGCCACCACGATCAAGCCCGAAGCGAAGGCGGTCGCGAAAGAAGGCGACGTCGCACCCGAGGTCGCGGATCTGGTTCCGGAGAAAGGTTCGCTGATTCTTTCCGTCACTGAGAACGGCTACGGCAAGCGCACTCCGGCGGACGAGTATCGTCTAACCAATCGCGGCGGCAAGGGTGTGATCAACGTCAAGACTACGGAGCGCAACGGCAAAGTCGTCGGCATCTCGCAGGTGACAGAAAAATCCGAAGTGATGCTCATCAGCCAGTACGGCAAGATCATCCGCATCGAATCGAAGTTCATCCGAGAGTCAGGCCGCTCGGCGCAGGGAGTACGCCTGCTGCACGTCGAACCAGGCGACCGCGTGGCAGCGGCGGTGGTGATTCCTCCGGAAGAGCCGAATGGGAATGGGACGCTGATTCAGTAGATGTATATACAAGTGTTCCGCAGGGAACATTTGTAGGTATAAATATGTATGTACACTCGCGCCAACAGCTGACGGGCATCAAGTGCGTTTTTCATTCGCTCTTAAGTCCTTCATGCTTCATCCGGAAACTCACGCGGAGGCTTCCGTCTGACAACTTCGCGCGATTGCGAATTCCATCCTTCATTACCCCCGTAACTTCTAACCAACCCTGCTTTCCATTACCGTTAATCTTGGTGATACCACCTCTCCCAGCCTGTGTTCGCGGGCTGCACCCTATTTTTAGCGAGCGTTTGTGCATAACACCGTAATCGCGAAACCCGAACCCGCCGCTTACCAGGAACTTCTTGGTCGGCCGATTCGTGAGTTGGGGCTTCGGCTGGCGGGCTCTCCGGTGGAGCACTTTGTGGAACAGCTCTATCGCGAATTGGAGGCTAAGGGACTCACTAAGTTCCGCCCAGCTTGTTATTTGACAGATGAGTGGGGATGCCCTTCCGGCGAGCCGATTATCGGGATTCCGTTTTATCTGGCGCACGCCGCATTGGCGCAGCTGGAGAAAGAGACGCATGATCTTGAGGATGCGCGCGAAATCATGATGTATCTGCGGCACGAGGCCGGGCACGCTTTTACTTATGCTTATAAGTTGCATAACTTGCCGGAGTGGAAGCAGATGTTCGGGCCGTTTCGTCGGCCTTATCACGATAACTACCGGCCCACGCCTTTTTCGCGCGACTATGTGCGGCACTTGCCAGGATGGTATGCGCAGAAGCATCCGGACGAAGATTTTGCCGAGACGTTTGCAGTGTGGCTGACGCCGCGCTCGAACTGGCGCAAGCGATATCGCGGCTGGGGCGCGATGGAGAAGTTGCTTTATCTGAATCGGCTGACGCGGCGGTTGAAAAAGATCGATCCTCCGCGGCGGCGAGGGCAGGCCGATATCACGGTCGACGATATGGAGAATACGGTGGCCGAGTTTTATCGTCACAATGGCCACCAGAATGGACGCGAGGAAGTTGCAGTCACCGAGCTTACTCCGGATGCGGATCTGCGGGATATTTTTCCGGTGTCGAAGCGCAGGAAAGCAGCAGTTGCCGCGCACGATTTTCTGCATGCGCATCGCAAGGCTGTGATCGACAAGGTCGCGCAATGGACGGGAGCGCGGCGTCCGCTGATTAGGACTTTGATCGATACGATGGAAAAGCGCGCGGGGGAACTGGATCTGCGCGTTGATAAGACACGCAGTGCCGAGCATCTGGCGGAAGTAACGGCTTATGCGACGGCGCTGGTGATGACTTATGTGACGAAGGGAAAGTTTATACAACCGTAAGGACAGGCAACAGGTAACAGGTGACGGGAAAGGCAGTGATTCCGACATAAGTCACGCTGAGATGTTCCTGTCAGCTGTTAGCTGTCACCTAGGGCCTGCTTTTTCGAGGAGATCGCATGATTGGTGCAAAGCTTAAGATCGCGCTGCTTTACGACCTGTGGAATGAGGATCCGGTCGCGGCGGCGGCTAAGGAAGAGGCGGGGGCAGCACGCAAGCCTCACAAGAAAGTTAAGGCCGTAAAGAAAGAAAAGACCGATCGCGAGGAAATCTTTGAGGCGCTGCAAAAGCTTGGGCACGAGCCTTCATTTTTCGAACTGGATGGGCGTCCGGCGTCGCTGCATTCGCTCTCGCGCTGCGATGCCGACCTGGTTTTCAATCTGACCGAATCGTTCGGCGGCGACGACACCAAAGAAATGAACGTGGTCGCGTATGTCGACCTGCTGGGATTACGCTATACGGGCGCGGGTCCGCACGCGATTTTCATGTCGCAGGATAAGGCGATTGCCAAGAAGATTTTTGCATTCCACGGCATCAAGACTCCCTTTTTTGCCACTTCGTATCGCGGGCGCATCGAGCATGCGCACGATATTTCTTTTCCGCTCATCGTGAAGCCTTCTTGGGAGGATGGATCGATCGGCATCGATTCCGGGTCGGTAGTTAAGAACATCAAGGAGATGATGGAGCGGATCGAATACATACAGGATGAATTTGATTCGCCAGCTTTGATCGAGGAGTACATCGAAGGGCGCGAGATTTATGCGGGGATTCTAGGGAGTTATGATCGAACCCAGGTTTTGCCTTTAGTCGAACTTGATCTGTCGCGCTTACCAGAAGGCACGCCACGCATCGCGAGTTACGATGTGAAATTCGAGAAAAATACGGAAGCTTACAAGTTGACTAAGTCGGCGATCGCCGAGAATCTTGATGAAGTTACGCGCAAGCTGTTGGAAGATACAGCGCTGGCTGCTTATCGTGCGCTGAAGCTGCGCGACTATGGACGCATCGACATGCGGCTGGCTCCTAATGGCGACGTTTATGTGATTGAGGCGAATCCGAATCCGTGGCTGGCGAGCCGGCAGGAGTTTGCCATGGCGGCGAAGGCGTCGGGACTGTCTTATACGGAGATGATTGGTTCCATCGTCGATCTGGCGATGAATCGCTATATGAATGCCAACCTGGTGAATACGGCGGCGATGCACTAGAAGGGGGAAGAAGTTACCTTCTACGAGGGTAAGACGACTCTGGGACAGGGCACGACCACAAACGGCGTCGCCACCTTGACCACAACTTTCACCAAAGCCAAGACCTACCCCATCAAAGCCACTTACTCCGGGGACGACGCTTTCGCACCCAGCTCGGGAACCGTGAAGCAGGTGGTCGATCCCTGAGTGCACAGAGATTAGGATGGCTATCAGAATCGCACAGAGACGGCTACCGAGGAATCCGGCAGCCTTACGCGGACAGGAGTGTCCGCGCCACACTTTTCTCAAAGCACATTGCTAGAACTTATTCCAGAGATACTGGTTGTATACGTCGTGGTGATACTGCACTTCGGGCGCTTTTACGAATGTGCCAAGCAGCCGCGGACAGCGATCGGCCGATGCCTCTTTCAGGTCGGCGTAGCGGCCTTTTACGTCTTCGCCCATTAATTCCGAAGTCCACTCGGCTTTGCGGAAATCCGCGAGCGCCTTGTAAATGTTGTCTGGGAGATAGCGCTCAGCCTGGCGCAGATTTTTGATCTTTGCCGTACTGCCCTGGAGTCCGGTCTTGAAGATTGAGAGCATAACCAGATAGGGATTGGCATCGGGCGCTACGGAACGCACTTCGACGCGCATGCTGCGCTCGTTGCCGATGGGGATGCGGATCATGGATCCGCGATCGACGGCTGAGGCCTTGATCTGGTTGGGGGCTTCGAAGTGTGGATCGAGGCGGCGATAGGCGTTGACGCTCGGATTCAATAAGAGGCAAATGTCATTGCCGTGGGTGAGGATGCGGTCGATGAACTCCCATCCCGCCTTGCTCAGTTTTTCCTCGCCCTTCGGATCCCAGAACAGATTCTTGCCGCCCTTGCTGATGGAGACATTGGTGTGCATGCCGCTGCCGTTCACGCCTACGACCGGCTTCGGCAGGAAACAGGCAGTGAATCCCATGTTGCGGGCGACCTGGCGGCAGATGAGTTTATAGAGCTGGATGTGGTCGGCGGCGGCAACCACCTCTGCATAGTTGTAATTAATTTCGAATTGCGAGGGCGCAACCTCGGGGTGGTCCTTTTCATTCTCGAATCCCATGGCGCGCTGCACCTCGGCGGTGGTGTCGATGAAGGTGCGTAGCGGATCGCCGGGCAGCGAATGATAATAGCCACCCGTGTTCACGTACTCGAACTTGCCGGTCTCATGATAGGTGCGCTCTGCGTCCGGGCCATTGAAGAGGAACCCTTCGATTTCATTGGCCGCGTTGAGAGTGTAGCCCTGCTTTTTGTGTAGGCCCTCGGCGAAACCCTTGAGGACTCCGCGCATGTCGGCGGCGTAGGGCTCGCCTCCCTTGTCGATGACTTCGCCGAAAACCATCACTTTGCCGGGCCCGAAGACGTCGGCCGGGCCCCAGTAAAAAGCGCTCCAGTCGATGCCCAGACGCAGATCGCTCTCACGCTGCGCGGTGAAGCCGCGAATCGACGAGCCGTCGAAGGTCAGGTTGTCGTAGCTCTTGAGCAGGAATTTCTTATCGTAGTCGAGCATGTGCAGGCGGCCTTCGAGATCGCTGAACATCACGGTTACAGCCTTGATGCGGCCCTCGTCGGCCAGATACTTCAGGCGCTCATCCTGAATCTTGGCGGGAGCGACGCGGTCGAGACGTTGCTTCTTCGCCTTCAGATTCATCTCTTGCAATTCGTCGTAGGGGATCGCCAGAAAATTCCGTAGTTCAGTTGACATGCCTCTCCTTCGTAGGGGCGTTGCCCAGAATTCAGAGAATAACCAATGATAACCAACTAGGCTATCGCGCGGGGAGGCGAAGGCACAAATAGAAATCGGTTATAGCAACGATCAAGTTTTCCGATTTGCATCAGGGATGGTGCAAGCGGGGCGCTCGCTTCTAACTAGTCGCTGATGGCGAACACTCCGAAGTGGTTGCGTTGGCGGCAAAAGGCCTAACCACGGGGAACACAGGGAAGCGCGGGGAAACCCGATCCTCGCTCTTTCCGTGAAATAATCGAGTTCGAGGGACGTTAATTTGAGTTGCACGATCTGCGAACAACGAAAAGAGAAACGGTTTTGCCCGGCCGTGCATGGGAAGATCTGTCCGCAGTGCTGTGGCGAGCAACGCGAGGTCACGCTCGACTGTCCGAGCGAGTGTCCTTATCTTTTGCAAGCACGACAGCAGGCGCGCGAGCATCAGACCGCCCGTGCCTACGAGGAACAGGCGGGTGCCGACGAGGGCGCGGTTTTGTTTCCCGAGGTTGAGATCTCAGAGCAATTTCTTTATGAACGCGAGGAACTGATTCTTGGATTGAGTTATGCGCTGGCCAAGAGCGCCCGCGCTGAGCGCTCTCTCGACGGGCGGCCGCTGATGGACCGCGACCTGATGGCGGCGTTGAGTTCGCTGGCGAAAAGCTATCAAACGCTGGTGAACTCAAATCTCATCTACGAACAGACGACCGCCAATCTGGCGCACCAGAGCATCGCTCGCGAGGTGGAGACGATGGTGGGGGAATTTCGTGAGGCTGAGCAACGGCATATCGGCCACACGCGGCTGCGCGATTCCGAGGTGCTGAAGGCGCTGGTATTTCTTTTGCGGCTGGCATGGGGACGCACTTCCGGTCGGCCTAAGTCGCGGGCATTTGTTGATTTTTTGTTTGCGCAATTTCCGGAGAAGCAGACGGCGATTGCTGGACCAGACGCGGCGGGGAGCCGCATTCTGATTCCGTAGTGCACTACCCGGTCATTGTGACAGAATCTTCACCTCCGGATAAAGCATGACTATCCCAAACAGAATGAAGAACAGTCCCACCGCGCGATGATCAATTCGAGAACATTTTTCAACCGTGAGTCGCTTTGCATGCCAGGCTCCTTGCGAATGCCGATTTCAAAGATCGGGGTGTCTCTTAGGATCGAAGAGCATAAGATGGCCCATACCAATAAACGCCACTTCAAGAAGGAGCAAACATACAATCCAATAGGCAGTTTTGAGCGTAGGAAACTCCGTCTTCACAACCGCCTCACCGTCTGCCCATCGCCCAACGCCATCACAAGTTCTAGCGCAGTTTTGCCGAGTTGCGAATGACGCGCCTGGGGTGCGATTTCCGCCAGCGGTTCGAGGACGAAGCGGCGCTTATGCATGGCCGGATGCGGGATCTTCAAGCCGGGCTCGTCGATGACTCGATCACCGAACAAGAGCAGGTCAATATCGATGTTGCGCGAGCCTTTGTGACGCATGCGGAGACGCCCCATCTCGGACTCAATTTTCAACGCAAGTTGCAGCAATTCTCGAGGGGACTTGTCGGTGTTGATGACGGCTACGCAATTCAGAAACCAGGGCTGGTCGGGCACGTCGACCGGTTGAGTCTCGTAGAAAGCGGAGACGGCCGCCAGGGGGCTGGCGGCGTTTAATTGCGCGAGCGCGGCGCGCAGATTGGCGGCACGATCTCCGAGGTTAGAGCCGAGGGAGAGATACGCGGTTTCGCTCACGCCAACAGTTTCGCGGGGAAAGTCGGGAGAATCCAGCGGAAAGTTAGGAAAGATGGTTGGGTGTTCGAGCCTCAGGAGGAGTCGGCGTTTTGCCCCGTCTTGCAGTTGCATTGAGGGTTTTCGGTAACCGCCCCCTGTACCTCGGTCACTTTCTAAGTTTGTGTGTCCCCGTTAGTATGAAGTGCGATGAATCTGGAGAGTCTTCTCATCAGCCGGGATGCTGCTTTGCTGGGTGTGCTACGTCCGGCACTGGAGAAGATTTCGGTCGATCTGCAGGTTTGCGCAGGCGGGCCGCCGGGCAACGATCTGTTGGCGAAACGCAAGTTTGACGCGGTAATCATCGATTGCGATGACGTGCAGAACGGGTTTGATCTGCTGCGTATGCTCCGCCAGACAGAAAGCAACGCCAAGGCCGTCTCGTTTGCGGTGGTGAACGGAAAGACGACGACCCAACAGGCGTTTCAATCGGGAGCGAATTTTGTACTGCAGAAACCGCTCACTTTGATGCATGCCTCGCGCTGCTTCAATGCGGCGCTGAATTTCATGGTGCGGGAACGGCGGCGGTACTTTCGCCATCCGGTGGACATGCCGGTGCGAATCAGCCTTCCACAAAATCAAGAAACGACGGCCACAGCCACGAATTTGAGCGAGGGCGGCATGGCCATTCGGGTTCTCGGCAAGTTGGCCAAGGATGTGCAAGGTCAGATCACGTTCACTCTTCCGGTGGTGAATGTTTCGCTGGAATTGAAATGCGAAATCGCGTGGGCGGACGGAACCGGCCGGGCTGGGATTCGCTTTCTTGAAGTGCCGCAGAGCTCACAGTATCAACTGGAAAAGTGGCTGACCGAACGCCTGCAGGATGAGATGCCCGGAGCGTTCGAAGGCCGCAGTACGCTTGGCTAACCGCTCTTTAACTTTCTCCTTCGTAAGATTCCTTTCTACCGTCTATTCAGACGGTATCCAGTTTGCAACTTGCGCGCGGCCGCTGCTGTGGCAATGTAGAGAGACGGGCCTCGATAAGGTTGCATGATTACCCTGGAAGAAAAAATCGCTCGGACCGAGCGCCTGCTGCGGCGCTTGGAAGAAGACCAGCCGTATCTGCATGTGCGCTTATCGCCGCTGGGGGCTGAGCACCGGCAGAGCGCCAACGCCTTTGCCGACCGGGTGCGTGCCGAAGCCGAGGCAGAACTGCAGCGACTGTTAGCCCAACGCGCCGCGCCCCGCGAAGGGAATGTAGCTTAGCCTGCCGACTGAATCGAATGGAAGGTGGCGCTGCCCTAGGTGCGGATTTTTCCAGCTGACCCTGCGGTGCGCGCCTGAGGCAGATTTCCAATTCAATCGATAAATTCAAGTTGACTCGTTTACCGATGGCCCGTTAGCTTGCCTATTCGGCTTCCAGCCGGGTATAGGAGCGCTAATGCGGCGTCGCTGTGCGTCTGGGTCGTTTACTTTGCTCTTTCTTCTTCTCTTGGTGCTTCCGCTCGAGTTGGCCTTCGGTTCTGATGCCGCTGCCCAAATCAAATCCGATGCGCCGGAATTCAGCGTCAAGGAGCACTACACGAAATATGAATACCGAATTCCCATGCGCGATGGCATGCACCTGTTCACTGCGGTTTATGTGCCCAAAGACAGCTCGCGGGCTTATCCGTTTCTGATCGTGCGCACTCCTTATAGTGTGGCGCCTTACGGTGTCGATCAGTATCGCAAGGGGCTCGGCCCGTCGCCTGAGTTCGAAAGGGCGGGATACATTTTTGTTTTTCAGGATGTGCGCGGTCGCTACATGTCGGAGGGCAATTTCGTGGAGATGACTCCGCACATCGAGCATAAGCAGTCGAAACACGATGTCGACGATGCCAGCGATCTTTACGACACCATCGATTGGCTGCTAAAGAACGTGCCCAACAATAATGGGAATGCCGGCATATGGGGAATCTCTTATCCCGGTTTCTATACCTCGGCCAGCATCATCGATTCGCATCCCGCGCTGAAAGCGGCATCGCCGCAGGCTCCTATGACCGACCTTTTTATGGGGGACGACTCTTATCATGGCGGTGCGTTCATGCTGGAGGCGAATTTTGATTTCTACAGCTCGTTCAAGCCGCAGGATAACCCGCAACTGCCGTTGAAAACTGTGCCCTTCGATTACGGCACAAAAGATGGTTATGAGTTTTATTTAAAGGTGGGGCCGACCGGGAATCTGTCGAAATATCTAGCCGGCCGGAGCGCGCTCTGGGACGATCAACTGCACCACGATACCTACGACGATTACTGGAAGGTGCGCAATCTTGCGCCGCATATGAAGAACATCCATTGCGCCGTGCTCACGGTGGGGGGATGGTTCGATGCCGAGGATTTGCAAGGACCATTCTCTACGTTCCGCGCGATCGACAAGAATAATCCCGGGATCTTTAATGCTTTGGTGGTTGGGCCATGGGTTCACGGCGGATGGGCGCGGCTGGATGACGAGCATCTGGGTCGGGTGGAATTTGCCGCCAACACCGGTGACTATTACCGCAGCAATATTTTGTTTCCATTTTTTGAGCAGCATCTCAAGGGCAGCGGCGATGCGAAGCTGCCGAAGGCTTATGTGTTTGAGACGGGCACGAATGTGTGGAGAAAATATTCGGCTTGGCCTCCCCAGAATGCTGAGGCGAAGACTTTATATTTTCACGCGCACGGCGAACTGTCGTTCGTTCCGCCGGGCTACGGGGCAACTCAAGCCGATTCTGCGCGAAATTCCGCTTCCGGGTCGACGGAAGCTTCCGAGTCTACGGATTATGACGAGTACGTCAGCGATCCGGCCAAGCCTGTGCCTTTCGTGAGCTACCAGGCAACCGATGTGCCACAGGAATACATGGTGTCCGATCAGCGCTTTGCCGCCAGTCGGACGGATGTGCTGGTCTATCAAACTCCGGTGTTGCAGGAAGACGTGACCATTGCCGGGCCAGTTTCGCCGCGGCTTTTTGTATCGACGAGCGGGACCGATTCCGATTTTGATGTGAAGCTGATCGATGTTTATCCGCCAGATTATCCCGACAGCAAACTGGATGCGCGGGGCGACGAAAGCAAACCGCGAACCGACGTGCCTCCACCGGCGTTTACCATGGGCGGATATCAGCAACTGGTGCGCGGCGAACCGTTTCGCGGCAAGTTCCGGCACAGCTTCGAGAAGCCCGAAGGGTTTACTCCCGGCAAAGTGGAAGAGATCGACACAACTTTTCCGGACGTGAATCACACCTTCCGGCGCGGCCACCGCATCATGGTGCAGGTGCAGAGTTCGTGGTTTCCGCTCACCGATCGCAATCCGCAGACGTTTGTCAACATTCCCGACGCCAAGGCTAGCGATTTTGTGAAGGCAACCGAGCGCATTTACCACACGAAAGCCGAGCCATCGGGGATTGGCGTGGGAGTGCTGGTTGGCGTGGGGGACGATCGCCAGTAGGGTTGCTCCGCCGCCAGGCAAGAATCTTGAACCACAAGGGCACAGAGGAATGCCGCCGCGGCAACTACTTATTCACACACTAACGCTAGCTGCGGACGCCAGCGCAGGCCGCGCCGCCGGTTCGTCTTGCAGAGCGGTCTCTTCCCAGTACGATTTATCGCGCAGGATGCGTGACACCAGCGCGGTGTGCATGGCGTGCCCGGCGCGGTCGGCTACCACCGAGCCGAGGATCTGCTTTCCGAGCAGAGCCAGGTCGCCGATCAGATCGAGCACCTTGTGGCGGACGAACTCGTCGGGAAAACGCAGGGGCGGATTCAGCACTTCGCTGCGGTTCATCACGATGGCATTCGCGGTTGATGCTCCGCGAATCAGGCCTTGCTGGCGCATGGCGTCGGCTTCGTGCAGGAAGCCGAAGGTGCGGGCCGGAGCAATTTCTTTCAGGTAGCTGCCGTTGGTGAGCCGCACGCAGAAGCTCTGCTTGCCGATCAGCGGATGAGGAAAGTTGATCGAATAAGAAACGGAATAGGTGTCGGCGGGATAGACAGCTATGAATTTGTCGCCCTCGCGCAACTCGATATCGCGCACAATGCGGAGATAAGTGCGAGCCTTGCGCTGCTTCCGAATGCCAGCCTTCTGAATCATTTCAACGAAAGGTTTGGCGCTGCCGTCGAGGATGGGCAATTCAAGATTGTCGAGCTCGACGATGGCATTGTCGAGCCCGATGCCGGTAAAGGCCGACAGCAGGTGCTCGGTAGTGGAGATCAGCACGCCCTTTTTCATCAAGCTGGTGGCATAGCTGACGCGGGCCACGTTGCGTCCGCTGGCTTCGATGGGAAAGCTGTCGAGGTCGGTGCGATGAAAAACGATTCCGGTGCCCGCAGGAGCGGGGAGGATTCGAAGTGTGACCGGGGCGCCGCTGTGCAGTCCTGCTCCAGTGCAGGTCACGGCGGCACGAATTGTCTGCTCGTGCGTCAAGGGGAGAGCGCTTGTAAGTCTAATGTTCTGTGTTAGCTTACCGCGAGCACCCAAGTTTCGCGTGTGGCAAAATAGCCACACTCCGTGGTGGAGTGCATCAGGTTTGGGGCTAAGTCATTCAAGTCGTTGTGGATGATTGCGGGTTACCAAAGGGTTAACTTCGACTGTTTTCGCGGCTCGAGATCCCCCACTCTCATCGCTTCTTGATCGGAACCGCGGGGTCGTAAGTGACCGACGCCTCAAACATAGAATCGGCGAGAGTAAGGTTATAGCTAGCGGTGGTGATGAAGCGCTGTTGCGAGGTTTCTCCGTTGAAGTAGCGGGTGATAGAGTGCGGCGTCCAGATACCCTGCACTAATTTGTAGCTGTCATAGACCTCGTCCTCGACATCTTTCTGCCTGTCTTTCGGGTCGCGCCACGAATAGCTGATCTTGACCGGATAGTGCGTATTGATGTCGACATAGACGTTGACGGAATCGTTCTGGTTGTTGAGCAGCGTGACCCCTTCAGTTTCTTTGCCGTCTACCACCGCCGCGCCATTGTAAAAGAGTGCAACATTCGGATCACGTAGCCATTTGCGGAATATCCACTCGATCGAGTGCTCGCGGCGCCGAAGATAATTCGTCAAATCGAGCTTATCCTGCGCCGCCGTTCCCTTGTAGGTAATCTCGTAGCCTTTGTCGCCGTTGTGAATGAGGGCAACATCGAACTTGTTCTTGACCTTCACACCTCCAATGTCGATCGTTCCCGGCAGCACATGAATGTCCTTGGTGTGGAGCACTTCGAAGCGATCACGATCGGGATACTCGACATAATAGCGATAGGGTATTCCGGTGCTGTCGGTGTGTCCGTGGTAGAGGGGGTAGTAGCGGCCCTCTTCGACGCGATTTGTGTATGTGAGGTATGGTTCTCCGCCCAGAGACTGGATGGTCTGATCGAGAATCGCCCGCGCTTTGCGGGCGTTGTCGGAGTCATTGAGATTGATGGCGGGCTGAGCCGCGGCGGGTGCGGGCGCGGCAGTCGGCGCATTTTGGGCGGCGGTCAGCGCGCATAGCAGGAAGACGAGAGGAAAACGATTCATGATCCTATTGGTTAGAAGCACTAGGAACCATTTTAGCTGTACCTGTTCTGGTTGGTGGCGGACAGCCACATCAGTGACCGAAAATCAGGCTGCGAAGAAATTCGTCATAAATCTTCTTTGATCTTTCTGCTTGTGAAACTGGCGTACTAGATTGATTTGTCCATCATCAGTCTGATCCGACCGCACAAAAGAGAAAGCGGTGGTCGTGTTCTCAAGTCGGATGCCGTTGAGGACCCCGCTACTTGTCTTCTGCCAGCCGATTGCCTGGCCGGGGGCAAGACTCTTGGCGCCAGGTGGGCGCTAAACTACTGCGTTCTCTTCGACTCGAATATGAACCTCAAATACGATCCAGCTTTGCTCTTTGGAATCTAAAAATGGTGTGAGTCCATGAAAGGGCGCTTCACGCCACTCCAAGCCGTCAAATTTGGCGGAATAAGCGCTTTAAAGTCATAGTCGCTGTTGCGCACTGGTCCCTGGTACGAATTGCCCACGCCCGGTCTGGCAGAGGTTACCTGCACACAGGTCCTTAACTCTTGAGACGCCTGCACCATGGGCCAGACCTGGTCCAGATTTGTGAGCGCGATCATCGGAACTCTGACCCGAAACCAGCGATGAGAGCAAAACCGCACATCCGACAAAATTGAGACCAAAACCGCGCTTCACTTCATAAGGATGCATTTCTACCCCACCAGCACCGCTCCACCATTGACGTTGAAAACCTCGCCCGTGATAAATCCGGCGTGCGGCGTACACAAAAACAGAATTGGCGCGGCGATTTCTTCGGGCGTTCCGACGCGTCCCATCGGGATGGTCCGAAAGACCCTCTCGCGTGTCGGCGGATCATTCAGCGCGTCGGCCGACATATCTGTATTCACCCAGCCCGGCGCCACGCAGTTGACGTGAATGTGATCGGGAGCGAGTTCGGTCGAAAGCCCCTTGACCATGCTGATCAGCGCCCCTTTCGACGCGGCATAGTCGCAGTGAAACGCCTCGCCGCGCTGCCCCGCAGTCGAACTCACGAGCACGATGTGCCCGGCGCCTTGCTTCTTCATCTGCGCCACCGAATGCTTGACCAGGCCAAAAACGCTGTCGAGATTTATGGCAATGGTGCGATGCCATTGCTCGTCGGACATGCGATCGACGGGCGCATCCTGCGGAGGCCAGATGCCGTGATTGGCGACGAGAATATCGAGGCGTCCGAAGGCGGAGATAGCCGATGCTACTAATTGCTGGGCGTTCGCCGGGGCGGAAAGATCGCACTGCACGGCGCGACAATTTTCGGCGCCGCATTCGCGCACCAGAGCGTCCGCCTGCACCTTGGCCGTTTGATAATTGAAGACCACTTTCGCGCCAGCGGCGGCAAACATGCGGACGGTGGCTGCGCCGATGCCGCGCGAGCCTCCGCTGATGAGGGCGACTTTTGAATTGAGAGTCAGATCCATAACGGCACACAAAGTATCGCATGTCCGCCGTGGTAATTGGAGACAACAGGCCGCCCCGCCCAGTTGACGCCTTTTCTCTTCACGCTTACGATAACGGTTTGTACTTAATGCGGGATAGGGTCTGTGGAAAAGGAGTTCTGCTTGGGCGGGCAGCGATCGGATTCAACATTCGTGGGCAGCAATCATGGATAAGAAGAAACTCGAGACATTCAGAAAGAGACTGGAAACGCGGCGCCAGGAATTGAGCCATATGGTTGTTCGCAACCAGAAGGACGGGCGCACCGCCGACGATGAGGCCACGCAGGATGTCGCCGATCGCGCCGCCAGTTCTTACAACAAGGAATTTCTTTTCAGCCAGAGCAATAACGACCGGCAGTTGCTCAATATGGTCGACGGGGCTCTCGCACGGATCCGCGAGGGTAGTTTTGGAGAATGCGTCTCCTGCGGCAAAGAAATTAATGCCAAGCGTCTTGAAGCTGTGCCCTGGACGCGTCACTGCATCGAGTGCCAGGAAAAGGCCGAGAAGGGACTGCTCGAAGCCGCACAGTAGCCCGTCATCGGGTGCTCTGGCGATCGGGTCGTCGGGCGATCGAAAATTCAACCCCAAAGCCTTTGGTGTTTACAGCGCGTTCCGATGTAGCCGTTCTGCCTCTAAGACTCCGTTACAAGAAATTTACAAACCGCTGACTTGCCGCTGACAAGTATCTTCTGAGTCCCTCCTAAGATTGCCGTCGCCGCAGAATTGGAATCGTTAGTTCAATTCTGCGCGGGCAGGCGTGGCGCTCGTCCAAGCCGCCATCAAGTTTCCCTTCAAGGAGAGTTTGTCTATGCGTCAAGCATCTCGTCACAATCTACTATTCGCAGCGCTGCTGGTGCTGGCATTGTCGCTGGTTTCCAACCTCGCCTTCGCCGAGTGCGGACTGGCATACAGCGCGACCACGCTGGTGAAAAATACAGGCAAGAAGGGCGATAAGCAGTTGATCAACCCCTGGGGACTAGCCTATGGGCCGACCAGCCCGTTCTGGCTCAGCGATGAAGGGTCAGGCCTCTCGACGCTCTACACGGGCGCGGGCGCAAAGCAAAGTTTGGTGGTCACGATTCCGACCGCGTCCGGCAGCGGCGTGGGTTCGCCGACGGGCATCGTCTACAACGCTTCGTCGGAATTCCAGATTGACACCTGGACATCGGCCTTTCTTTTCGCCACCCTCGACGGCACGATCAGCGGATGGTCGCACTTCGACCCAAACAACGCGTTGGTCGGCGTCAATAACTCCGCTTCTGGCGCTATCTACACCGGCCTGGCGATCACCAGCCACCCGTCGGGCAATCTGCTGTATGCCGCCGACTTCTGGAATAACAAAGTCGACGTTTATAACGGGAACTTCCATTTGGTCAATTCTTTCACCGACACTTCTCTGCCTGCTGGCTACGCGCCTTTTGGTATCCAGGACATCGGCGGCCAGGTATATGTTGCCTTTGCCCGGACCAATGGCAAAACCGGTGGATACATCGATATCTTCGATGAGAACGGAACGTTCGTGAAGACTCTTATTCACGGCAAGCCGCTCAACCAGCCCTGGGGTATTGCTATGGCGCCGTCCGACTTTGGCGTTCTTAGCGGTACGCTTTTGATCAGCAACAACACCAATGCCGGCACCATCAACGGCTTCAATCCGACGACCGGCGCTTTCGTAGGAACCATCAAGAATTCCGGGGGCGCGAACATTGTCATCAATCAACTGTGGGGTATCGAGTTTGGCGGCGGATCGTCAAGTAACGGCAACACCAACCAACTTTTCTACACGTCCGGACCAAAGAACAACCTCAACGGGATTTTTGGCGTGATCAATGTTGATTAGATCAATGTTGATTATGCGATGTTGAGGAGATCCATGGGTGACTCCTTCCTCGCCCCTCCGTCGAATTGGCGGAGGGTTTTTTCTGGGCGTCGCTCGAAATTGGTATGTATTATGTAAGTCCATGATTCAAAGTATGTTACGGTAGGGGTCCCGGGATCAAATGTGGCCCTTTCGGGCCACGCGTCGCCCAACTTTCGCAAGCAACAGCGACCTCAGCAATGATATGATTCCTTCACTGAGCTATGCCGCAGCCCGTGGGGCGCTCGGCTGGCGAGAATCTTTGCTTCTGAAGGTGGATACGTTATGGCTTGGACCAGTCCTGTTTTTGAAGAAGTAGTTCTTTGCTGCGAAATCAACTCCTACGTGAGCGCAAAACTCTAACCTTGCTCGATGCGCATTCGGATCCTCGGTTCTGCGGCCGGGGGTAGGTTCCCGCAGTGGAACTGCGGCTGCGGAAACTGTTTTGCCGTGCGGGGCCAGGTGCGCGAAGATGCGAACGCGCACTCGCGGGTTGACGCGCGTAAAAACAGATCTTCTCTTCAGGCGCGTACGCAGGCTCAACTTGCGCTTAGCGCCGACGGCTTCGCATGGTTTCTCGCCGGAGCCTCTCCCGATCTTGCCTTTCAAATTGAAAGTGCCCCCGAGCTTCATCCGCGGCCTTCGGGCAATAGTCCGCGCGATTCGCCTGTTGTTGGCGTAGTGCTCGGGAGCGCTGATCTCGATCAGGTACTCGGATTGCTTCTGCTCCGCGAACTTCAGCCTTTGCGCGTCTATGCTGCCCCCTCGATCTTGCGGATTCTGCGGGAAGAGAACAGCATGTTCGGAATGCTGAACCGCGTCGAGCCGCAGGTCGTTTGGACGCCGCTGCAGGCGGGAACGCCATTCCCGTTGCTACCGGGCGATGGTCAGGACTCCGGATTGCGCTGCGAGGTCTGCTATCTTTCCGGTCGCTATCCCAAGTATGTTAGGAGTGAGAACCTGGCACACGACGAGGCAACGGCGGCGCTGTTCTTCGAATCGTCCGTGGGGAAGCGAGTCGCTTACGTGCCTGCGATCGGCAGCCTCAGTGATGCGTTGCTGGCTAAGGTTGATCAGGCTGATTTGCTTTTATTCGATGGGACCTTCTGGAGCGATGACGAACTGATACGCGTGCAGGGCGGCGGCGAGACGGCGCACGAGATGGGGCACATTCCGGTGGAAGAAAGCTTGCGGCTGCTCCGGGATATTAAGACGAGACGCAAAATGTTTATTCACCTCAACAATACGAATCCGATGCTGAATGACGCGAGTCGCGAGCATCGCGCGGTGCGCGATGCTGGATGGGAAGTGGCGGAGGACAATTGGCAAGTGGAGCTAT
>DATBYM010000015.1:0-72665 GCA_036513715.1 Terriglobales bacterium | reverse complement strand
TACGCCGCGGCCGCGGTTATCGAGACATGAACTATCTGCTGCTGAAGGCACAGCGCTTGGCAGCCACCAAGACCGAATTCGTCGCTTTCCGGAAAGCCGCGTAGAATGCGCGTTTGTCCAGATTGTCGTGCAGAACCGAATCATTTAAAGGAAGTATCGAATCATTTAAATCAAATGACTGAATGCTAGTGATTCGGGCTTAGTAATTCGATGAATGCGTCTTGGCTAGGAATTGGGAATCACTGCTTTGGCCACGTTCGAATAGGCGCTTTCCTCACCCTCTTCGTTCACCTCGGTGGCCACGTAGAAATATGTGGTTCCGGATACAACGGTGTAGTCGGTGTAATTGGTCGAGGCATCGAGCCCGGAGTTGATCATCTGATACGGGCCGCCTTGGGTAGTACTGCGGTAGATGTTGTAGCCAACCGGATTGCCTCCCCCCGGTTGCCAGGAAAGGTAGACGTTGTGCGCGTTTTGCGCCACGCCTGTGCCCGCCACTTGTTCCACGGTGGGTGAGTTCTCGGCGTTGCTGGTGAACCCGACTTGGCCGGAAGCTCCGCCTGAAGCGTTGGGTGTGAATTGAACGGTAACAGGTAGGCTCTGGCCGGATTCAAGAGTGACGGGTAGGCTGAGGCCGGTGATGGCGAATTCTGAGCTCGTCGATCCGTCCGAAGAAATCGTGACCGAGCCGTTTGACGCGGTGAGCTTGGCTTGCAGTGTGGCGCTGGAGCCAACGTTGACGTTTCCGAAATTGAGCGATGCTGGATTGATTCCAAGTTGGGTGCCGGCCTGGCTGATACCGTGTCCCCATAAGGAAACGAAAAGCGGGGAGTGCGGATCGTTGCTGGTGAGGATCACAATTCCGTGAGTCCACCCTTGGACAGTGGGCGCGAAGGTCACGGGCAATTGGACGCTTGCGCCGGAACGTAGTTTTACGGGAAGAGGGAAGTTGCCGACCGAGTAGGCGTTTCCGTCCACAGATAAGGAACTGATCCGCAACAGGCCGTTGCCGGTGTTGGTGAGCTGTATCGAGTAGGAGCTGGATTCGCCGATCTGCACCTTGCCGAAGGCGTGCTGGCAGGGATTGCATTGCAACCGCTGCGCGGAGGCTGGAGCAATCGCCAGGCCGCTGGCGAGGCCTGCGATCACAAACAGGGGGAAGCATCGCATGCATTGATCTTCGCGAAGCGCTTGCCTGGCGGGCAAACTCGGAAGTGCATTTGTCACATCTTTAGTGCTAGTTGGGTACCGGCAGTTCGTACTGCCCCCTGCAGTGGACTGTGCTATGCTGCGCGTGAATTTGTGGCGCGTGCCAACAAACTTAACTAAGGAACCTTGTGCTGGTTGAACTACGACTGGAAAATTACGCGGTGATCGACAACGTCGCGATCGAATTTGCCTCGGGTCTCAATCTTTTAACCGGCGAGACCGGGGCGGGGAAGTCGATTCTGATCGATGCGCTGGGCTTGCTGCTCGGCGAAAAAGCGTCGTCGGATGTGATCCGCGCGGGCACCGAGCGGGCGGTGATTGCGGCAGTGTTTGAGAGCGAAGGAGGCGCGGCGCGCTCGATCGAGTCCATCTTAGAGACGAACGGACTGGATGCGGAGAATAGTTCGGCGAATGGCTCCGAGAGCGGTTCGCTGATTTTGCGGCGCGAGATTGCCGCCGGAGGCAAGGGTCGCGTCTTCGTCAATAATCAGCCCGCAACCGTGGCGGCGTTGAAGCAGATCGCGCCCCACCTAGCGGTGATCCACGCGCAGAATGAATCGATCCTGCATTTCGATGCCGCCGCGCGGCAGGATCTGCTGGACGCGTATGCCGCAGTTGAGTTGAAAGATGTCGCCGCGGCGTTCGCGCATTGGAAGCAGATTCGGGGGCGGATCGCGGAACTCGAACAGGATGAGCAAGACCGCATGCGGCTGCTCGACCTGTGGAATTTTCAGTGCCGCGAGATCGAAGAGGCGCGGCTGCGAGCCGGTGAAGACGAAGAACTCGAGGCCGAGAAGCGCGTCCTAGCCAACGCCGAGAAAATTTACGGCGCGGCCATCAATGCTTTCGATCTGCTTTATGAGGGCAACGCTTCCACTTCGTCCAGCCTGCGCGCCGCCCAGAAACACATCGAGGAGCTGGCGCGTTATGAGCCGCAGTTTCAGGAAGCGCTGGCGGCTTTGGAGTCGGCGCGTATCAGCGTGGAAGATGTGGGCGCGACCCTGCGCGATTATGCCGGAGGAATCCAGGCATCGCCCGAGCGTCTCGCCGAGATTGAAGAGCGGCTCGCTGGGCTGGATCGCCTGAAGCGGAAGTACGGACCTACGCTCCCGCAGACGATAGCATTTGGTGAAGATATCCGGCGCAAACTTTTGGAGATGGAGAATAAAGATCAGGTATTACTTGAGCTGCGGGCACTGCTCGCCGTTGCCGGCGGGGAGTATCGCAAAGCGGCGCGGGCGGTGTCGCGCAAACGGTCAGAGGCGGCGCGAAGACTAGAAAAGCTGGTGGAAGCCGAGATTAATGATCTCGCCATGCGCGCCACCTTTCGGATCGCGGTAGAAGAGTCCGACGACGAGACGCATTGGACGCCGTCCGGCATCAATCAGGTGATCTATCGCATCACGACCAATGCGGGCGAGGCGCTGCGTCCGCTGGACGAAATTGCGTCGGGCGGCGAGCTTTCGCGCGTCATGCTGGCGTTGAAAGCGAGCGTCGAAGCTGGGACGAACGCGGCGGGCACTTCGAAGAAGAAGTCGGCTGCGTTACAGCGCACTTTGGTCTTCGACGAAATCGACACCGGAATTGGAGGGCGCGCCGCCGAGGCTGTAGGGAAGAAATTGAAGGCGCTTTCCAGCGGCAACCAGGTACTGTGCGTGACCCACCTGCCGCAGATCGCAACCTTCGCCGATCATCACTTCGTCATCGAGAAGCGCGAAACTGCAGGCCGGGCGACGACCACGGTTCGGGAGATTAATGGCGAAGAACGGACGGAAGAAGTGGCTCGCATGCTGTCCGGGGCGAAGTTGACCGAGACTTCGCGGAGACATGCGGAGCAGATGATCAAGGCGAATGGGTGACCCCTTGACTTAGCTAATCTGAGTTAGCAAACATTAGTCATGGAAACCATTACCATCCACAAGGCCAAAACCGAGCTTTCGCCTGATCGAGAGGGTCTGCCGAGGCGAAGAGATCGTGATCGCCCGGGGAAAGAACCCGGTGGTACGCTTGGTCGCTGTCGAAGATAAACAAGGCCAGCGGAAGCCTGGCGTTTTGCGCGGGAAGCTGAAGGTCGTGCCGGAGTTTTTTGCGCCGTTGCCACCGGAAGAACTTGACGCCTGCGGGCAATAGCCTGCGTCTCCTACTGGATACCCACGCGTTGCTTTGGTGGTATGGCGACGATCCCGCGCTACCCAAATCTTGCAGAAAAATCATTACCCAGCAGGAGACGGCATTTTTGTCAGCGCAGTATCCGCTTGGGAGATTGCGACGAAATTTTCGGCTAGGCAGGCTGCCCAGTGCTTCCGAGCTCGTGCAAAACTTCGGAGGTTACCTTGATCAGGAGAAATTCCTAAGTCTGCCAGTGTCATATGATCACGGAATTCGCGCGGGGATGCTACCCGGACCTCACCAGGATCCCTTTGACCGGAAGCTGCTTGCGCAAGCCGAGATAGAAAAGCTTTTCATCGTCAGCGACGAAAAAGTCTTTGACCGGTACGGCGTTCGACGAGTGTGGTGATATCACCGGATGAGGGGATCCCGTTCACCCTCCCCTTTTCCCCGCTCGCTGCTAATCCTCACAGCCTCAAAGGCTTACATTGACCTCAGGGTACATCTTTCGATACTCTTAAAGTAACTTTTCTAGTGCGAAACTGTACCCTTTATGGGTGGGAGAGCCGACTTGTCCGAGACCGTCAGTATGCCGAGGAAGAACGTGCACAATAAGACGCTGCTGCTCTTGAAGCCCCGCGGATTCTGCGCCGGGGTGGTGCGGGCGATTGATATTGTCCGAATTGCGCTTGAGGCTTTTGGGCGGCCGATTTACGTGCGCAAGGAGATTGTGCACAACCGTTTCGTAGTCGAAGAGCTCCAGCAGAAAGGCGCGATTTTTGTCGATAGCGTCGATGAAGTGCCCGAGGGCGAGCGCGTCATCTATAGCGCGCACGGCGTGTCGCCTGAGGTGCGCGAGGCGAGCAAGGCGCGGAAGCTGCGCGTGATCGATGCGACGTGCCCGCTGGTCACCAAGGTGCACGTGGAGGCGGTGAAGTTTGCGAAAGAAGGCTATTCGCTGATTCTGATTGGCCATCGCGATCATGACGAAGTGATTGGCACGCTCGGCGAGGCGCCCGCCGTGACGCAGGTGGTCGGCTCGCCGGCGGAAGTTGCGTCGGTGACGTTGCCCGATCCTAATCGTGTCGCTTATCTGACGCAGACGACGCTCAGCCTGGATGAGACGCGCGACATTATCGCCGCATTGCGCCAGCGGTTTCCCAACATCAAGGGTCCGGCGGCGCAGGATATCTGCTACGCCACGGAAAATCGGCAGGTGGCGGTGAAGCACGTTGCGTCCGACGCCGACTTACTGCTGGTGGTTGGCTCGGATAACAGCTCCAATTCCAAGCGGTTGGTCGAGGTAGCGCGCAGTCTGGGCACCGAGGCGCATCTAATCGATGATTGCCACAACATTCAGCCGCAGTGGCTGCATGGGGTGAAGACCGTAGCGCTGACCGCAGGCGCATCGGCTCCCGAGCATCTGGTGCAGGAAGTGGTTGAATACTTGGCGGAACGGGGCTTTGGCGACGTGCAGGAGTTAGAGATCATGCCGGAAAATGTGCGCTTTGGATTGCCGCCGGAAATTGTGGCCACGATCTCCGCCGCACCGGCCGTAGCCGCACCGTCATAGTTGCTGGTCGAAGTTGGATTCGTAGTTTGGAGTTTTATGGACGATTCCTCCCCTTATAGTTCGGCCTCTGCGCCGCAGATGCGATTTGGAAAGATTGACGACCTGGGAAGCCGGGTCGCGGCTGCCGTCGATGCGGCCCGCAATTATCTTTTCTCGCAGCAGCACGAACAAGGTTACTGGTGCGGAGAACTGGAAGCCGATACTACCCTCGAATCCGATTACATCCTGCTCCATACGCTTCTTGGCACGGGCAACCGCGCGCGCTTCGACAAGGCCGCGCGCCATATCCTCAACCACCAGAATGAAGATGGCGGATGGAGCATCTACGCCGCAGGGCCATCCAACATCAGCGCTTCGGTGAAAGCCTACTTCGGCCTCAAGCTGGCTGGATTCACGGTGGATCATCCCGCGCTGGCGCGCGCTCGCAAGAAGATTCTGGAGATGGGCGGCGTCACCGAAGTCAATACATTTACCAAAATCTATCTTTGTTTCTTTGGGCAGTACGACTACGATGCCGTGCCCGCGGTTCCGCCGGAGATCGTACTCTTTCCCAACTGGTTCTGGTTCAACATTTACGAAATTTCTTCGTGGTCGCGCGCCATTCTGGTGCCGCTTTCCATCTGCTATGCCAAGAAGCCATTCAAGAAAATTCCCGACGAGATGGGAGTCGAAGAACTTTTTGTCGGCGGCCGCGACAAGTCGCGCATGCATTTGCACTGGGCGAAGAAGCGGATTTCGTGGCGGAATTTCTTTTTGGTGCTGGATCGCATTACCCACTGGGCGGAGCGTTTGTATATCCGGCCGCTGCGTTCGCTCGCTCTCCGCCAGGCTGAGAGGTGGATGCTCGAACGCTTTGAGATGAGCGATGGCCTGGGAGCGATTTATCCCTCGATGATGAACGCCATCATCGCGCTGCGTTGCCTGGGATATTCGGTCGACGATCCGCAATTTATCCGCGCCATGGATGAGTTCGAAAAATTGGGCATTGAAGAAAGCGATACTTTCCGCATGCAGCCCTGCATGTCTCCCGTGTGGGATACGGCGTATGCGCTGTTTGCGCTCGGTGAAGCGGGCGTTCCGGCGAACGATGCGCGCCTGGTAAAAAGCGCCGATTGGATGCTGCAAAAGCAGGTGCGCAAGCCCGGCGACTGGAAAATTAAGAATCCGAAGGGCGAGCCGGGCGGCTGGTATTTCGAATTCAACAACGAGTTTTATCCTGACGTCGACGATACCGCGATGGTCTGCCTCGGACTGAGTCGCGTCGAACATCCGAACGGCCGTTATCAGCGAGAGTCCGTGCAACGCGCCATCGACTGGGTTCTGTCGATGCAGTGCAAAAACGGAGGCTGGGCTTCATTCGATAAAGATAACGACCGCATGGTCTTTCAGTACGTACCCTTTGCCGATCACAACGCCATGCTCGATCCGGCGACGGTTGACATAACGGGCCGCATTCTCGAGTGCCTTGCGACTTACGGATACGACCAGAGTCATCCGGCAGTAAAGCGCGCGCTCAAATTTATTCGCAAAGAGCAGGAGCCGGATGGAAGCTGGTTTGGCCGGTGGGGCGTGAATTACATTTACGGCACGATGCAGGTGCTGCGCGGCCTGGAAGCGATGGGCGTGGATCGCAACGACCCCATGATTCAGCAGGCGGCCGAATGGATGCGCTCGGTGCAGAACGCCGATGGCGGATGGGGCGAAACTGTCGGGTCGTATGACGATCCGAACCTGCGCGGGCAAGGCGATAGCACGGCTTCGCAGACGGCATGGGCGATTATGGGATTGCTCGCCGTGGGCGATACGCGTAGCGAATGCGTGACGCGCGGCATGGCGTACCTCTTGCGCACGCAAAAGAAAGAGGGCTCGTGGGACGAGCCTTTCTTCACCGGAACGGGATTCCCGCGCGTGTTCTATCTGCTGTATCACCTGTACCGCCAGTATTTTCCGCTGATCGCGCTGACCACCTACTCGAAAGTTATGGCGGAGAAGAGCAGCAGTTAGCATTCAGCAATCGGCATTCAGCCAGCAGCGAGAACGAACCGGATTTCGCGGAGTCGAGAACTGAATGCTGAGTGCTGAATGCTCGCATTGGTCACTGGCGCCACGGGATTTCTGGGCAGTCATGTCGCGCGTGTCCTAGCCGAACAGGGAGCCGAGCTGCGGCTTCTGGTGCGGCCGACGAGCGATCTGCGCAACATTGCTGATCTCAATGCCGATCGCGTCACCGGCGATCTGCGCGACGCGGCTTCGATGGAGAAAGCCTTAGCGGGCTGCGATGTTGTGTTTCACGTGGCGGCCGACTACCGGCTGTGGGTGCGTGATCCCGCTGAAATGTATCGCTCGAATGTCGAGGGTACGCGGTGTTTGCTTGCGGCCGCCGGGAAACAAGGCGTGCGCCGGATCGTGTACACGTCGAGTGTCGCGACTATCGGCTTCACGTCGGGTTTGAATCATGGCAAGGTGGCCGACGAAGAGAGTCCGGTCGGCATCGCGGACATGATTGGGCACTACAAGCGGTCGAAATTCATGGCCGAGCAAGTGGCGGTCGAGGCGGTGAAATCGGGAGTCGACGTGGTGATTGTGAATCCGACGACACCGATTGGCGAACGCGATATCAAGCCGACTCCTACGGGACGAATCGTCGTCGATTTTCTGAAGCGGAAATTTCCGGCGTACGTGGAAACGGGATTGAACCTGGTGGATGCCACCGAATGCGCTCGCGGCCACGTGCAGGCGCTAGAGAAGGGAAGACGAGGCGAGCGCTATATTCTTGGCGGAGAAAATCTAACGCTAAAGCAGATTCTCGACCGGCTGGCCGCGATCACAGGTTTGCAGTCGCCGACGGTGAAATTGCCCTACGTCTTCGCGTTCGCCACGGGAGTTGTCGACGAGATGATAACCGGCCGACTTCTTGGCCGCGAGCCGCGCGCTACGATTGATGCGGTACGCATGGGGCGCAAGATGATGTTTGTCAGTTCGGCAAAAGCCGAGCGGGAATTAGGTTGGCGAACGGTTCCGGTGGACGGAGCGCTACGGCGGTCGGCGGAGTGGTTCCGCGCCAATGGCTATGCTTGAAAACAAGATTGCGATCATCGCCGCGATGGAGCGCGAAGTGCGCCCGTTGATTCGAAATTGGAAAGTCAGGACGATCGAGCACAGCGGGCGACGATATCGCCTTTTTGAAAGTGTTTTGCAGAATGGAAGTACATTTCTGATATGCGGCGGTATTGGGGCGGACGCCGCGCGGCGCGCGACTGAGGCGATCATTTGTGAAGTCAAGCCGAGGCGGGTAATTTCGGTTGGCTTTGCCGGTGCGCTCGATTCTGCGCTTAAGGTCGGAGATGTTTTGGAGCCGCGCACGGTAATCAATGCGGCCGACGGCGCGCGGACAGAGATCGAATGGGGAGAAGGAATTTTGGTGACTTCGGCGGCGATCGCGGAGGAGGATGAGAAGGCTCGATTGGCGAAAAGTTATAACGCGATCGCCGTCGACATGGAAGCGGCGGCCGTGGCGCAAGGTGCTGAGGCGCGTGGAGTTGAGTTTGCAGCTGTGAAGGCAATCTCCGACGAGGCTGATTGCAGTATGCCTGCGAAGATGGAGAGGTTTGTCGCAACCGATGGAACGTTTCGCTCGGCAAAATTCGCGGGTCACGTCCTCCTGCGACCATGGCTGTGGGCAAGTACGATTGCGCTGGCGCGGAACAGCGCCAAGGCGAGCCGGCCTCTTTGCGACGCGCTGGCGAGTTACCTGGATCGCGAAGCGCAAAGCCATTCGGCGACGGGGGATGCGTCGTCAGGCTCTGTTTTGAATCAAATGACTTTGATTCGGCCCATGAACGAACCGTCGGCTAGCGCACATACGACAACCGGTACGCAGCCCCATACTCGAGTTACCGGACAGCAATAGGGAACTCATCACATTTGTTATGGCAATGACGCAAACATCGACAGTAACCATTGATAAGGACAAGACGCTGGAACGCGAAGGGCGGGGGATTCCTTCAAGAATTCCTGCGACGATGCGGGCCGCCGTCTATCGCGGCATCAACGACGTGCGCCTGGAAGAAGTTCCCGTGCCCGAGATCGGGCGGGGTGAGATTCTGGTGCGCGTCCACACCTGCGGAATCTGCGGCACTGATCTCAAGAAAATTGCAACGGGCTCGCATTCGGCGCCGCGTATTTTCGGTCATGAGACGGCCGGCGTCGTCGCAAAAGTGGGCGAGGGCGTCCACAAATTCAGCGTGGGCGACCGCGTTGTCGTCTTCCATCACATCCCTTGCGCAGAATGTTTTTACTGCCGCCACAAGACCTTTGCGCAGTGTGCCACTTACAAGAAGGTTGGCTGCACCGCCGGCTTTGACCCAGCGGGGGGAGGCTTTGCGGAATATGTCCGGGTAATGGACTGGATCGTCGAGAAGGGTACTGTACGCATTCCCGACGGCGTCAGCTTCGAGCAGGCCTGCTTTGCCGAGCCGGTGAATACCTGCATCAAAGGTATCGAGACGCTTGGCCTCGAAGCAGGGGAAACTGTTCTGGTGATGGGGCAGGGCCCGATTGGCCTGATCCTGGCGACTCTGGCGAAGCGGGCAGGGGCACGGGTGATTACTTCCGATTTGTATCCGGCGAGGCTTACAATAGCTAATAGCTTCGGCCTACAACATACTATTGACGCGTCCAAGGCTGACGCCGGGCAAGCGGTGCGCGGAATGACGGAAGGGCGGGGAGCCGACGCTGTCATTCTGGCGGTCGGCGGGAACGGCCTGATTCGACCTGCCATAGATGCCACGCGCCCGGGGGGCCGTGTGTTGCTGTTTGCGCAGACGGTGCGAGGCGATGCGACCATCGATCCAGCGTCCGTATGTGTCGACGAAAAGGCTTTGCTCGGATCCTATAGCGCGTCAGTAGAGCTGCAAGAGGAGTCGGTGCGCTTCGTCATGAATCGTGAAATGGATCTGGAACGGCTCATCAGCCACCGTTTCCCGCTAGCAAGCGGTGTAGAAGCGCTGAATCTGGCCGCCCATCCTCAGTCAGACTCGATGAAGATTGTCATGCAGCCGGGCGCCCCAGCACGGGAAGGAAATCAACTGTGAATGGCAAGATGACAGCTGCGGTTCTCTATGGCAAAGAGGACATCAAGATTGAAAAAGTGCCGATCCCGCGCGTAGGCGAGGGCGAAGTTTTAGTCAAGGTCCACGTAGCGCTGACCTGCGGCACGGATTTGAAGGTCTATCAGCGCGGCTATCACGCCCGCATGATTGTGCCGCCGGCGCTCTTCGGTCATGAACTGGCCGGCACTGTCGAAGAGGTCGGCGAAGGCGTGCGCGGCTTCAAGAAGGGCATGCGCGTGGTCGCGCTCAATTCTGCGCCCTGCGGCATGTGTTTCTACTGTTCGAAGCATCAGCTGAATCTCTGCGAAGACCTGCTGTTCAACAATGGCGCGTATGCCGAGTACATACGCATCCCGCGGCGCATTGTGGAAACCAATATGCTCGTCGTGCCTTCGAGTGTGACGTTCGAAGATGCGGCGATGACCGAACCGCTGGCGTGCGTACTGCGCGGCTTGCATGAAACCGGGGTCCAGATCGGCGATACCGTAGCCGTAATAGGTGGCGGGCCCATTGGCTTGATGTTTGTGCAGGTAGCGAAAGCGATCGGCTGCAATGTGATTGCGGTGGTGAAGCGCGATTCGCAGGTGGCGTTGGCGCGAAAAAAAGGTGCGCACGAAGTGGTGCAGATCACCAAGGTCAAAGATGCGGTCGAGGCGGTGCGCGAGTTGAGTCCGGAGCGGCGCGGCGCCGACGTGGCGATCGAAGCGGTCGGCCTTGCCGAAACCTGGGAGTGGGCGGTGCAGATGGTCCGCAAGGGCGGCACGGTGAATTTCTTTGGCGGGTGCGCGGCGGGAACAAAAGTTCAACTCGACACCAACCGCCTGCATTATTCGGAAATCACCTTGAAGGCGACCTTCCATCACACCCCCGAGACGGTGCGCCGGGCCTTTGGTTTGATTGCTGAGAAGAAAGTTTGCGGCAACGACTACATTACCGGCGAAGCGCCGCTTTCCCGCTTGCAAGATGTGTTGCGCCATATGCTGAACCGCGGCGGAGAGATCAAGACTGCGATTATTCCGGGTCACTAGCAGGCCGCCAACTTTTCGCCATACCGTTTCAGTTGTCATCCTGAGCGGAGCGAAGGATCTCTGCATTTCGGCGCCACGAACAAATCCATCGGTCTTTCGCTCCGATCAAGATGACATGTTTTTAAATATTTCATGACGACTGTCACCAGCCATCCGCCGACCGCGCCGCTCTCCGCTGCATGGAGTGCGCTTCCGCCGGAGTACGCCATTCCTGATCGTGCTCCCTCACTCGCCGAGGCGCGCGAATATTGCCGCCGTCTGGCGCGCGCGCATTACGAGAATTTTTCGGTTGCGTCCTGGCTTCTCCCGTCGCGGTTGAGACAGCATTTCTTTAATGTTTATGCCTATTGCCGCATTTCGGACGATCTGGGCGACGAGGTTGGCGATCCGGCGGCGTCTCTACAATTGCTCGATGAGTGGCAGACCGAGCTCGATGCATGCTACGACGGTGATCCGCGGCATCCCGTGTTCGTAGCCCTGGCAGAGACGGTGCGCACGTTTGAAATTCCGAAGCGTGAATTTTCCGATCTGCTGACCGCTTTCCGCCGCGATCAAGTTGTCAGCCGCTACGAAACCTTCAGCGATCTGTTGGGCTATTGCCAGAATTCAGCGAATCCGGTGGGCCATCTCGTGCTTTATGTTTGCGGCTATAGCGATGCTAGGCGCCAGTTGCTCTCCGATTACACCTGCACCGCGCTGCAACTCGCAAACTTCTGGCAGGACGTGAGCGCCGATTTCGCCAAGGGAAGAGTCTATCTTCCCCTCGAAGACGTGCGGCGATTCGGCGTCAACGAGCAGGAAATTCGCAATGGCCAAAACACCGCGGCATTCTGCGCGATGATGAAGTTTGAAGTCGAACGGGCGCGCGAGTGGTTCGCGCAAGGCTTGCCGCTGGTCGCGACGGTTGATCGTGCGCTGGCCACCGACATCGAACTTTTCAGCCGCGGCGGACAGGAAATCCTCAGCGCCATCGAGAGCCAGAACTACGCCGTGCTGGGCCGGCGTCCGGCAATTTCCAAGTCGCGCAAACTGACTCTGGTCGCCCGCGCCGCGGCCGCGAAACTGCTGCCCAAGCCGCGGGAGAAGCAAAGATGACCGCCGCCGTGGGAAATGCCCCCGTCCAATTTGCGCCCACCGCTTCCCAGCTTGAAATGGCGTATTCCGTTTGCCGAAGCATCGCCCGCGCCGCCGCCAAGAATTTTTACTATGGATTCATGGTGCTGCCGCGGCGCAAACGCAATGCGTTGAGCGCCGTCTATGCCTTCATGCGGCACTGCGATGACATCGCCGACGACACCGCACTCGGCCACGTCGATCGCCACAACAAGCTGGCTGAATGGTTGGACAAAGTCCATCGCGCTTTAGCCGCGCAGCCGACCGATGATCCAGTACTACTGGCGTTGGCCGATGCGCAGCGCGCTTATCAGATTCCTATCGGCCTGCTCGATCAGCTTGCCTTTGGTACGGCTGCCGATCTCGATCACGGCCGGCCGGAGAATGCTGGCGATGTTCCGCTGGCGGCGCGTTACCAGACTTTCGAGGAACTGCGCCAGTATTGTTACGGTGTGGCGTCGGTGGTGGGATTAGTGTGCATCAAGATTTTCGGATATCGCGACCCGGCGGCTGAGTCACTTGCCGAGCGTTGCGGCCTGGCGTTTCAGTTGACAAATATTATTCGCGATGTGAAAGAAGACGTCGGCGTTGGTCGCGTTTATTTTCCGCAGGAGGATTTGGCGCGGTGCGGCCTCTCCGCCGCCGATCTAGCGACGGTCCCGGTCGACTTGGCGCGCATCCGGCCGTTGCTCGCCCTGGAGGCTGATCGTGCCCTCGATTGCTATCGCGCCGGAGAAGAGCTGATGCCGCTGGTGAATGAAGATAGTCAGCCCGCGCTCTGGGTGCTGATTACGATCTATCGCCGCCTGCTCGAAAAAATTATTGCGCAGCAGTATGACGTCTTCACGGAGCGCGCGCAGCTTAGCGTTCGTGAAAAGCTCAGGGTCATGGGCAAAGGAATCCTCAAGCGCCTGCTGTGATGCCACCTTTGCCACAAACTCCCACAGTCGCAATCGCCGGAGGCGGCCTGGCCGGCTTGGCCGCGGGCTGCGCCTTGGCGGAGGCCGGTTTTCGTGTTTCGTTATTTGAGCGGCGACCCTATCTCGGCGGCCGCGCTTCTTCGTACCAGCATCCCGGCACCGGCGAAGTTGTCGATAATTGCCAGCACGTGCTGCTCGGCTGCTGCACCAACCTGCTCGATTTCTATCGGCGCGCCGGAGTCGAGGACAAGATTCGCTGGTATGAGAAGTTGACGTTTCTTGAGCCGGGCGGCCGCGTCTCCGAGATTGCGCCGTCGTTTCTCCCGGCTCCGCTGCATACGGCTCCGGCATTTTTGCGGGCGGAGTGTTTGAATTTTCGCGACAAGTTGGCCATCAGTCGTGCCATGGCTGCGCTCGCGCCCTCCACTCCCGCAGATCGCGGTGGGTCATTCCTTGATTGGCTGAAGCGTCACCGGCAAACGCCGCAAGCCATCGAACGTTTTTGGAAGACGATTCTGGTCAGCGCTTTGAATGAAGATCTCGATCAGGTTTCCGTCCCCTACGCGGCGCAGGTGGTGCGCGAATCTTTTCTTAAATCGGCGGCGGCGGGGCGCATGGGAATTCCGACCGTGCCGCTTACCGATCTGTACAGTACGGCCGGAGACTATGTTCGCGCGCGTGGTGGCGACATACAGTTTCGCGCGAGCCTTGAATCATTTCAGATGGAAGGCTTCGAAGTCAGCGTAACCGCAAACGGACAGGAGCAGAAATTCGATTACCTGGTTCTGGCTCTGCCGTTCGATGCTCTGGGGCGTGTGTTGCCTGATGCTGCGTCCGCTGCGCCTCTGGCTGCGGCACTCGAACAATTTTCGACTTCGCCGATCACTGGCATTCATCTCTGGTTCGATCGGCAGATCAGCGATCTTGATCACGCCGTGCTGCTCGACCGCACCATTCAGTGGATGTTTCACAAATCGCGGATCATTGCAGCGCGAAACCAAGAAATGCTCGGTCCCGGCAGTCAGCGGGACGGCGGCAGCTACATTGAGCTGGTCGTGAGCTCCTCGCGCAGCCTGGTAGAAAAGTCGAAGACGGAAATCGTGGAGATGGCGATGAAAGAGGCGCAGGAGTTTTTCCCGCACGCGCCCGATGCGGTCTTACTGAAGTCGACTGTGATCAAAGAAGTGCATGCGACCTATTCGCCGCGACCAGGAGTTGAGCAATATCGGCCCAAGCCGCAGACCGCGTGGCCGCGAGTTTTTTTGGCGGGCGATTGGACTGCGACCGGCTGGCCCGCCACCATGGAGGGCGCGGTGCGCAGCGGCTATCTCGCGGCAGAAGCGGTGGCGAAATTCGCCGGACGCAAGAACGTCGGTTTCCTTGTGCCTGATCTGGCTCCAAGCGGGTTGATGAGATTCTTCAAATGACCGTCCGCTGATTCTGGGGATTACGCTGAGGGCGGGCACTGTGGAACGTAATTTGGAAGCTGCATCCGCCGAAAAAAATCAGGATCAGAAGCTGCCCCGCTCGTCGTTCCGTGGATTTATTCGTCTAGCGAGTAAGGCAGGCCGCGTCCTCAGGCAAAACGCCAACCCTTCGTCCGAGGTCAGACCGCCATCAGCACCACCCCTCCGGCCACGAGCAGCGCGGCAATCCAGCGACGGCGTCCTACGAGTTCGTGCAGAAAGATGCGCGCGGCCACGGCGTTGGCTACAAAAGTTAGCGAGGCGGACGCGGGCACGACCAGACTGAGGTTTCCCCAGGAGAGTCCAAAGAGCAGGCTGTAAAAGGCGACGCCCATCGCCGCCACGCCGAGCGGAAATGTCGGCGTCGAAAGCACACGCCGAATCACGGCCAGAGTGCCGCGCCGCCTCCAGAGTTCACCGACGTCGCCGACTCGTTTCATGGAATAGGAAAGCAGAACATCGCCGGTCGTCGACGCCAGGACGATGAGCGCAATCGCGGCCCAGGCGTAAAGGTCGCTCACAATTTCACCTCCTCGGTCACTGCGTTTGGCGACTCAGAAGAATTCTCCTGAGCGCGAACTGGCGTAAGCGAAGGGCCGGCAGCCACAAAGCCCACACCGGCGGCGATCAGCGCGATGCCCAGCCAGCGGGTGGGAGAAATTACTTCATGCAATCGGAAGTGGCCGACGAGCGCGACCAGCACGTAGGCGAGCGATGTGGCAGGCAGCACGTAGGTGAGATCGGCCCAGGATAGCGCGGACATGTAACAGGTGAAAAAAGTGAGCAGGAAGAGAATCCCAAGAGCCACCCACGGATTAAGGATCGCGAGCAAGAGGCCGGGGAGATTATGCAGAGAGACAGCGCCGATATCCTTCATGCCCCGCGCCAGCAGGGAATCGCCCGCGGTGCTGAACACGGTGATGCCGGCGAGGACCAGGTATTTTCGAAAGGTCACTGACTCAATGCACCGCTAGGCCTTGGCCGGTTCTGGCGCAGGCGCTTCCTTGCGGTTTTCCTTGACCCACTTGTGGCGCTGGGCGCGCAATTTAAGGAAGGTGCGAGCTTCTTTATACAAGCGTTTGCGTTCGGAATTGTCGAACATCGCTTTCCTCAGAATGCGGTAGGCCGCCTTGGGACGAAAATAATATTCGTCGTAGAAATGATGGACCGCTTCCATAAGTTCGGCGGCGGGCAGGCCGGGATATTCGATCTGCACCATCTGGTGGCCGCCGTCGTCCACCATCTTTGAGTCGCTGGTCATGAAGCCGTTCTTGATGGCGAATTCGTGCAATTCCGTGCCCGGGTAAGCGTGCGCCACCGAAACCTGGATCGTCTCCACGTCGAGTTCCTTGGCGAAATTGATCGTGTTCTTGATGGTTTCTCGGCTTTCTCCGGGCAGGCCGAGGATGAAATCGCCGTGCACCACCAAGCCCAGCTTGTGGCAATCCTTGGTGAACTGCCGCGCGCGCTCGACGGTTGCGCCCTTTTTTATGTTTTTCAGAATCTGTTGATCACCCGACTCATAGCCCACGATCAGAAGCCGGCATCCAGCTTCTTTCATTGCCTTGAGCGTTTCAAAGTCGGTGGTGACGCGCGAGGTGCACGACCAAGTCAAGCCGAGCGGCTTCAACTTAGCGCACAATTCGACGGTGCGAGCCTTTTGCAGGTTGAAGGTGTCGTCGTCGAAAAAGAATTCCTTCACATACGGCCAGTAGTCTTTCGCTTTGGCCATCTCGCGAGCCACATCGTCGGTTGAGCGTTTGCGCCACGGGTGTCCGCTGAGCGTTTGCGGCCACAGGCAGAAGGTGCACTGGGCGGGGCATCCGCGGGTCGTGTAAAGCGAGACAAAAGGATGAAGCAGGAACGGCACATTGTAGCGACGCACGTCGAGATCGCGCCGGTAAACATCGGTGACGTGTGGCAGGGAATCGAGATCCTGGATGGTCGGCCGGTCGGCATTGTGCACGACGCCGCCATTCTTGCGATAGGAAATGCCTAAGATATCTTCGAGCGGCTTGCCCTGCGCGTATTCGACGATGGAGTAGTCGAATTCTTTGCGGCAGGCGATGTCGATGACCTTCGCTTCCATCAAAGATTTCTCGGGAAGCACGCTGACGTGGGGGCCGACAAAGGCGATCTTGATGTGCGGATGGCTGTCCTTAATCGCTTCGGCGATGCGCACATCGCCCGCGAATCCCGGAGTGCTGGTGAAGAGCACGAGCAGCTCGTAGTCCTTGCAGGTGCGAATCGTCTCTTCCGCCGTGATGTGGTGGGGCGGAGCATCGAGCAGGCGCGCGCCCTCGAGCATTCCGGTCGGATAGGCGAGCCAGACAGGATACCAATAAGACTCAATCTCACGGGTAGCGGGCCAACGCGAACCGGCGCCGCCGTCGAAGTTCTCAAAAGAGGGAGGATTTAAAAACAGCGTTTTTAAAGGCATAATTGTGATTCTCTATTTTAACACCCCGGGGACCGCTCTTACCTTAATACGACGCTACTATTCAGGTACATCGCTATGTCTATCGAAAGCGTGGAAGTCTTTGTCCAAGTGTGCCTTAGCCGGGGCTAAAGCGCAAAAGAACTACGCCGAACGTCGTTTTGGCACATTGAGGCGCGAGAATCGCGGGCCCGCCGGATACCGCCTTTCAGCTCGAGCAATTATTTCGAAGCCGAGGCCGGTGAAGCGGCGTCGGGCAACGCCCACTTTTCCAGATCCCCGGTGGCGCGCAGCAGGGTTAACCGGACCCGCTGATACTCAAAATCGGCATCCTGGAAAAGCAGATAGCGCTCCGCCGCCTGCACACGTGCGTCGGCTAACTCATGCAACGTCCCGGTCTTGGCGTCGACCCGCGTCTGGGCCGCTTCGAGACCGGCCTGAGCAAGTTGATACTCCAGTTGCGCGACCTCGCGGGCCGCTTCAAGTTGCTCGGCGGTGCGCTGCAGTTTGAGAGTTTCCTCAGCCACCTGATTGCGGGCCGCGGCCGCCTGATTCTTCGCTTTGAGAGCGTCGGCTTTGGCCGCGTCGGCTCGCGCGCGCTGGCTGACGTTGAAGAGCGGTATTTTCAAGGCAAGGCCAATCGTGGCGTTGTCAGGCCTAAAGCTTCCGGTGGGCAGGTACTCGGCATAGTGATTGAAGGTGGAAAAGCGCGCATACTGGGCAGAGAAATCGATGGACGGCAGTAGCGAGCGATGCTCGCCGAGTGCCCGCATCGACTCTGCGAGAGAATGTTGTTGGGCAACTTTGACCGCCGGGCTGGAAGCCACCGCCCGTTCCGAAAGATCTTCCTCTGCCGCGACCGGCGGCAGAGACGGAATTGTTTCCGGCTCAATTGCGATGGCGGAAACGGGCACACCGGTCAGATTGGCGAGGTGATTCCGAAGCACGTCAGCCGAGCCGCGCGCTTCCGCTTGGTGTAGACGAACACGGGCTGCGGTCAGCTTGGCTTTATTCAGATCGACCGCGCTGTCCACTCCTTGTTGCAGGCGTTCGGAGACGGCTTGCTCCATTTGATTTGCCTGCGATTGATCCTGCTGCAAACGCACGAGCCTTGCCTCCCACTTCACCAGTTCCGCATAGGTTAAGACGACATCTTGGATGATGGCATTGCGCTGGTCTTTGTCCTGAAATTCGGCTGCATGCCATTCCGCTTTCGCCGCGCCGAGGAACTGCTTCTGCGCGGGGTTGAAAACCGAACTCTGCGCGATGGCATTCGCCAGGGCCGGTGCGCTTCCTTCGATGCTCAGCGGGTAATTATAGGTATAACCGAGCCCGGATCCGATATAGAGCTGCGGGATGTAGGCGCTGTGGAGTTCGCGGTAAGAGGAGTAAGCACGCTGCACATCGGCATCGGCGATTGCCGAGGTGGTGCTATGCGCGAGCGCGAGCCGAACGGCGCGTTCGAGAGGTAATGGTTCGGCGTGACCGAGAGGTTCGGCCAGCAGTATGGTCGAGAGAACCGTCGCCAGGAATGCCAACAATTTCATAGAGCGCGAACGCCGCGGTAATTGGGAATTCATTTCGTCACCTTCATCGGTTAGCCGTCATCGGCAAGAAAAATGACCTGGAAATCTCGATCAGTAAATTTGATCCCAAAATTTCAGTCGGCAGTCCAAGCGATCGACCTCCTGAGCAGGCTGCGGCGCGCTGGATTTACGAATGCACGACCCACAAATTGTAGTGCTCCCGGCGCGAGACCGGGAGTGACTCGGCAAGTTATCGTGGATGCCCTGACGACGAGGAAGAGTCTCGCCATCCTCAGTGAGCAACTCGGTTGAGCGCTTTCTGCGCCATGCTGAAGTTATGAACCAAGGCCAGGGAAGCGCGATATTCGCGCGCAGCGCCGTCTTTGTCACCCTGTTTTTCGAGCAGCGTGCCGAGCAGATAGCGAGCCTTGAACGCTGGAGCCGCTTCGACGGGGCCGGCAAGATAGTGGCGCACCATCTCGACAGCCAGCGGAGAATTGCGACCGGCGCCGTAGAGCATCTGGGCTCCTTCCACCAACACATCGGGCTTTGTCATCGGCGCCTGGCTGAGCTTTACGATGGCCTGCTCCATCTCGTCGAAGCGCTTCTGGCGCCGGAGAAAAAGCGCAAGATTGAGCCAGGCCTCCGAGTCCCCATGGCTGAGATCGATGTACTGGTGATATTCCCGTTCGGCGGTGACGGCGTCGTCTTTTCTCTCGGCGATGCGCGCGTAAACCCAATGCTCGCGGGCGGGGTTGATCGCGCCAATCGCCCGAGCCTGCTGGCGGGCCTTCTGCTCGCCTCCGCCGACGATGCCGGGAGCGGACAGATAGAACTCCGCCAGATCGAGGAGCGCATCCACATCCTTTGGATCCAATTGCACCGCTCGCTCAAATTCTCCGCGAACTTTTCCGGCGAGGCCTGCCGCCGACAAGAAATTTGCGCGATCCGCCTTCTCGCCATACACGCGCCCGAGCCACAGATGGAAACGGCTGTTGCCGGGATCGAGCGCTGTCGCTCTTCGGCACGATGCGTCCGCGCGATCCCATTCTCCGAGCGCGAAGTAAGCGCGGCAGAGCAGGTTGGAAGATTCGGCGTCAGAGGGGACGGACGCGAGGCGGCGATTCAGATCGGCAATGGCTTCATCGATGCGGCCAGCTGCCAGCATATCCTGAGGAGTATCTGCCGCGCTGATGGTCAACGTGGCAATGAGAATGAGCAAAACCAGGAAAATTTTGGATACGCGACTGGTCATTTAAAACTTGACCTGCGTTCGGTCGCCGATAGGCTTGCCATTAATCGAACTGATTGCGACAACATCTTTGGCCGAGAGGCCGCTCTTGATCTCGACTTGAGTGAGACTGGAGAGTGAAGTCTCTACATCGCGGCGCTTGAGTTCGTGGCCGAAGACCTGTAGCACATAGGGTCTGGTGTCATCCATGCGCACCGCTTCGCGCGGCACCACGAGCACGTGATCGTGCTCGGCAACGACGATGGTTACTCCGACGTTGATGTTCGGAAGCAGTTTCAAGTCTTTGTTATCGACGACGCTGGTTGTTTCGCCGACGTTGCGCGTGCCGTGCAGCTTCACGGTCGAAGGAACGGCGGTCACAGAGGCGCCCCAAGCGCGGCCAGGGACTGCGTCCCATGTGATCTCAATCGGGTCGCCAGGAGCCAGCCTGCCCATGTCGGGCTCGTCGACGAAAGCGCGCACCAGCACCTTGCGCAGATCGGCGAGTTGCAGCAGAAGGTCTCCAGCCGAGACGAAACCACCCTGCTTCGCGGGCAGCGAGTAGACGATGCCATCAAATGGAGCACGCACGTTTGATTTGGACAACACATCCTGCGCGGCTTCATAGGTGGCATCAGCTTCCGTGCGCTGCGCTTCGACGTGAGCTAAATCTGCGTTGGAATATCGTTTCGTCTGCTTCTGTTTAAGGAAGGTTAGTTGCGCCTCAGCGGTCGAAAGAGAGTTCTCGGCTTCGCGAACCTCGCCCGCTGTGGCCGCACCCTCACGCGCAAGTTTTTTCAGCGCGTCCAAATTGCGCTGCGCTGTGTCGCGGTCGGTGCGGGCTTTCACTAATTGGGCATTAAGGCTCAACATCTCTTCCTGACTTCCACCGCGTTCGGCGGCGCTCAGGTCGGCCTGCGCGCCCTTTAGTAAAGTCTGGGCGCGAGCCGCTTGGGCGCGCGCTTCGGCGTCGTCCAAAACAACCAGCAATTGTCCCTTCTTGACGGCATCGCCTTCTTTGACCAGAAGGCGCTGCACGCTGGTCGCGACCGGAGCGTGCGCCTCGAAGTTGTTCAGCGGCTCAATTTTTCCGTTCGTCGAAACCAGGCTGCGAATCGAACCTTCCGCTACGATGGCGGTGCGCACCGGTACGGAGTCATCGCGGCGGGAGACGAAGGCGGCGAGCACAACCACCGCCGCCAGAATCGCGAGCGCCGTTGGCCACCAGCGCCGCGGCTGGCTTCTCGAACTGTTTCCATTCAATGGCATGCAGAGAAAAGCACAAGCTTCAATGTATATCATCCACCCGCTGCGAGACGCAGGCAAATGCACGTGCGACTTGCCCTTTTAGATGCTGCGGACGGGTTGTTTGCGTCAGAAATGGCGCTCAAATTGATGCGTCGACCGGACGAACGACGCCATGTTCGCCAAGCAATGAATCGCAGCATCCGCTCTCGGTACAATAATCAAATGCCAAAATCTTCCCGCTCCCATTTGTCCCGCACTACCTCGCCGCGCTACACCGCCGAGCACGCCGGCGCCGGCCTCAACCACGATTTCCCGGAAATAGAGACGTGGGCAAATCAGTTTCCCGGATACGAAATTGTGGTCGACGATCCGGAGTTCACATCCGTCTGCCCGAAGACAGGCTTGCCCGACTTCGGCAATATCGTGATCCGCTACGAACCCAATCGTCTGTGCCTGGAATTGAAATCGCTGAAGGAATATCTGCAGGCGTATCGCAACCTCGGCATCTTCCAGGAAAACGTGGTGAATCAAGTGTTGGACGATGTTGTGCGCTGGGCGAAGCCGGTGTGGGCCGAGGTTAAAGGCGAGTTCCGTCCGCGCGGCGGAATTTCGACGGTAGTGATTGCACGCTGGCCGCGGGGAAAAAGCAAGAACTGAACTCTATCTAGGGCCCTGCGCGAATCCCAACTCTTTCCAAATCTTGTCCCAGTGCCAAATTCCATACGCCCCCTCACAGGGCAGACGGTAGCCGAGTTGATGTGCGAGGGCGATGATCTGGCCGCGATGATGTGCGTCATGAGCGAACATGTAGACAAACATCGTCGGCCCCGCCGGCCAATGTGGCGCCCAACTGCCGCGCGAAAATATTGTCACCCGCCGATCCGGGCTTTCCGACAACGCTTCTTCCAGCATTTTCAGGCAGCCCGCGTCACTTTTCCTATGAGCGCTGGCCGCTTGCTTAATGGTGCAGCGAGCGAAGTCGAGCGGCGCCGGGCATTTGAGATGGGGCGCAGACCCTTTCAGCCAAACCAGGCGATTGTTGTGCATGTGGGCAAAGATGGCAGCGATGGTACGTCCTTCCGTCGCCTGCATGCCCGGCGCTTTCGCTCGCCAGGCGCGCGCATCCATGTGTTTCAGGAGAAGCTGGTTCATGCGGTCATTCGCGGCATAAGTTTCCAGCAAGACTTCGCGAATGTTTGACTGATTCACGTCGGATCGACTTTTGGTTCGACGCATCCTATGCGCTCCCGCGAACGCACTTACTGACTTTTTTCTCGTCGTGCTATATTCGCTCGAACTATATTCGCTCGACTCGTGGCTCCGATCAAACTCTATCCACGCACCGCGCTCGCCCTGCTCACGGCGCTGAACCTGCTCAACTACATCGATCGCTCCGTCCTGTTCGCAGTACAGGATCTGGTCAAAGCCGAATTTCATCGCAGCGACGCGGCCTTCGGCTTGCTGACCAGCATTTTTTTCGTTTTCTACATGTGCGCCGCGCCCTTCATGGGTCCGCTCTCGGTCCGCTTCTCGCGCAAACGCGTGATCGTCGCCGGCGCCTTGATCTGGAGCGCGGCCACTCTGCTCACCGCGGTCACGACAAACTTCAATCAACTGCTCATACGCCATACTCTGGTGGGCATTGGCGAGGCCAGCTTCGTCATTCTTTCTCCGACCTTTGTCGCCGATATGTTTCCCGTCGAAAAACGCGGCCGCGTCATGGGAGTATTTTATCTGGCGATTCCGGTGGGTACCGCGCTCGGCTATCTGCTCGGCGGGGTGATGGGTTCAAAGTACGGCTGGCGCACACCTTTTTACGTAGGAGCCGCGCCGGGCGCGTTCCTGGCATTGCTGCTGCTCTTAGTCCCGGAACCACCGCTCGGCCATTTCGATGTCCCCGAAATCAAAACGAAAGACCGAGATACGCTGCCCAGCCTGATTCGCAATCCAGCATTCCTCACCGCAACATTCGGCATGGCGATGATGACGTTTGCGCTGGGCGGACTCCAGGTTTGGATGCCGACATTTCTGCATCGCGCCCACGGTTACAGCCTGCTCGATGCCAATGTCATTTTCGGACTGAGCACAATTACGAACGGACTGGTTGCATCTCTCGCTGGCGGCTGGATCTCTGATTGGTTGTTGCGGCGAACGAAGTCAGCGCATTATCTTGTGTCCGCGGTCAGCTTGGCGCTGGGAATTCCGGCGATGTGCGTCGCCTTGTTTGCGAACGGCAGGCCTATGATCATCGGGATTTTTGCCGCCGAATTTTTACTGCTCTTAAATACCGGTCCGCTCAATGCCGCCGTGATCAATTCGGTCGGACCGCACGTGCGCGCCGCCGCCCTCGCCGCCAACATCTTTGTCTTCCACCTGCTCGGCGACGTGCCGTCGCCAGTTCTCATCGGCTATATCTCGGACAAGTATTCGCTGCGGCTCGCCTTTGTCGCTCCGGTCGTCGCGATCGCGCTCTCGTCTGCCATACTGTTTTATGGCATGCGCTTCGCGCCGCCAGTACCTGTTACTGAAAAGTCGCCGGCATCGCCGGTTTCCTGAAAGGCATCTTCCCAGCAGAATGCATTGGCAAACAATGGATTGGATTGCGGGCACGATCCTCGCACTGACCTGGTTTTCGCGCATCGTGGAGGCGGCCATCGGTATGCCTCATGTACCCGACATCGCGCAGCCCGAATGGGATCGCAAGCCAGTTACTGCAAATGGTGAGCCGCGAGTCAGCATTATTGTTCCTGCGCGCAATGAAGAAGAAGATATTCGCGAGACGCTCGGGCAGTTGCTCGTCCTTGATTACTCGAACTACGAAGTAATCGCGGTCGACGACCGCTCAACCGACCGCACCGGCGAGATCATGGATGAAATGGCGTCGTGGGGAGCGGGCGCCCCCGCCCGCGCGCTAAGAGCACCCACGCTGCCGACAGAGGCGGGCACGAGTGGCCCCCCCACACGTCTGAAGGTGATCCACGTCTCGGAACTGCCTTCGGGGTGGCTAGGCAAAACGCACGCCATGTGGACGGCCAGCAAGCAAGCGACCGGAGACTGGCTGCTCTTCACCGATGCCGATGTGCTCTTCAAGCCCGATGCCCTGCGGCGCGCCATTGCCTATGCTGAAGCCGAGCGCGCCGATCACGTCGTCCTCTTCCCACGCATGATCATGAAACGGCCAAGCGAGCGAATGATGATCGCTTTCTTTCAGGCGCTTTTTGTCTTCGGACACCGGCCATGGAAAGTGGCTGATCCGAAAGCGCGCGACCACATGGGGATCGGCGCTTTCAATATGGTAAGGCTTTCGGTCTATGACGCGGTGGGAACGTATCGCGCCTTGCGTATGGAAGTGGTCGACGACATGAAACTCGGCAAGATAGTCAAGAATGCCGGGTTCGCCCAGCGCAATGTTTTTGGCGAAGATCTGATTTCTCTCCACTGGGCCGAGGGCGCATTGGGAATCGTCAACAATCTCACCAAGAATTTTTTCGCCGTGCTTTCTTTCCAGTGGTGGCGCACCGTGATCACCATTATTGGTCTGGGCTTTCTGAATCTCGGTCCATTTATTGGTGTCTTCCTGGCCCATGGATGGGCGCGCCTTCCTTATGCCATCGCGCTACTTTCGCTGTTTGGGATTTATCACGGAATGTCGGTCAGGTCGGCGATCCCGTCCTATTATGTCTTTCTGCATCCGGTAAGCACCAGCCTGTTCATGTACACGCTGCTGCGTTCCATGATCTACACACTGTGGAATGATGGAATTGTGTGGCGCGGGACTAAGTATCCTCTGGACGAGTTACGAAAAGGTATGCTGTGAGATAGGTCACGCGTAACTGTGATAACACCACCACTAACGCCGCGTTTGTTTCGCATTGCCAGCCGCGCTCGTCGCGCTTGTGGCAAGAACGATCGCAAAAATAATTCCAGCGGAGGAAATCGGAGCGGGGAAACGCATATAGACTGAGGCGGCGAGAAGTGCGTCCTCAGTTTTGATTGTAGGTCTGGAGGAGAGGTCCGACGCCGATCCGCGGCGTAAATTTTCGCCGCGGCGTCTCGAAAGGGGAAGAAGCGCGGCTACGAAAGCAGGTGGAGTGCCGGGGCCGCGCCCCGGCTTGCCACATTTTCGCGGTCAACAATTCCTGATGAACAGGCCGCGTCCGCTATTTAGTGAAAGACTTTACCGCGCCCGCTTCGTCTTCTTTCACGTCGAAGACGGTGTAGAGCTTCGTGATCTGGAGCAGGTCGTGCACTTTCTTGGTAAGGTTGAGCAGCTTGAGTTCTCCGCCCTGGTTCTTGGAAGTAGTGAAGGCGCTGACCAGTTCGCCGATGCCGGAGCTGTCGATATAGTTCACGTCGCCGAGGTTGAGCAGGATCTTCTTCTGCCCCTTGGAAAGCAGGTCGCGAACCGTCTCGCGCAGAACTACGCTGCCTTCGCCGAGGGTGATCCGGCCGCTGAGATCGACAATCGTGACGCCATCCACCTGTCGAGTGCTGGACTTCATTGTCACTGAGGAGCCTCCTTGGAGTCCGCGGGGTTGCCGTGGACGTGCTTGATCATTATAAGTTCGGTGCCCGTTTGAGAGGGGTGGATTTCCACCTCATCCATGAACGAGCGTATCAGGAAAATACCACGCCCCGACGTTTTCATCAGATTTTCCGGCGCCAGCGGGTCAGGAATCTTGCTGGCGTCGAGCCCTTTGCCTTGATCTTTAATGACGATGACCAGGTCGTGACTCGTACGCTCAAAGGCTAGTGTAACCTTCTTGCTTGGGTCGTAGGCGTTGCCGTGCAAAACCGCATTCACCGCAGCTTCGCGGACCGCCATGGAGATCTTCATGACCTCCTCATCGTCAAAACCGGCCTCGGTCGCCATGCGGCCAGCGGTTTCTTCGGCATTGTTCACCGTCTCCAAGGTCGAATCGAGCGTGTAGGAGACGCGGTCTGCGGTCATAGAGTGAATGGTTTCCTGATTCAATTCGCCTCGTTGCGAAGGATGACACCGTGCTCATCGAGCGCCCCGAATGCGGCGAACGGGCGAATTGAGAGTTTGCCTGTAGGGCTAAGAAAAGTCAACGCGATATCGCACGCGTAGGCTGTTCCAAGCGCATTGGAATGGCATTGCGAAGAAATGGGACACTGCGTTCGCGTTTTCAATTCCCTGCATCTGATAGACGAAATGAGTGGCAGGAGGATTCGATGCATGGTAGTCCAACAAAGGAAGTCGCGAAGCCCAGCCGCTACTATTTGAGCCACATTCCAATTCCGTACGGATGCCTAACGGTCGTGGCGCTGGCTGTTGCAGCCCTGACTGTGTTGGTCGTTTCCTCATTCGCCATCGGAGCAGCGATCTCGAAGTAGCCGGGAAGGGAATCCTCACGGCCGGCGGAAGATGTCCTCTATGACGCAACTCGATAAAGGCAGAACTTGAAATCCTCGTTATCGACAATTTTCTCCAGAAATCCGGCCGATGCGAAAAGTCGCTGTTGCTCCAGTGTACGAGCGACGTACGCGATGTAGAGCGGGCGCGGGGACGATAGCAGCGACCGGCGAATCCCCGCCATGACCATCGCCAGCACACGGATGCGGCACGGATGGAAGAAAAACAGCACCGATGCTTCCGGAGGAAGCGGATAGTCCACGAAGTCCGTCTTCACAGATTGAATTTCGGAACACTTCTGAGCCGAAGAACGGTAGCGCCCTATATTCTCTTCAGCGATCCGGTGAAGCTCGGGCGAGAACTCCAAGCCTATGATCCGTTTGAATGGATAGTCTGACGCCAGGAGCAGGGCGCGCCCTTTCCCAGAGCCAAAATCAATGAATATGTAGTCCTCGAACGCAATATCAAAGCTGGCCATCACGCACTCGAAGCGGTCAGTGCCGATCGCCAAATAGTCACTCCCGTCGATCCAGTTCGAGCTCGGAATGTCGAGATCGCTGAGATAAGTCCATCCTTCGTACCCGCCTTCTGTGTCAACTCCATACCTGTGGTCAAACTCGCTAACCTGATCATCCGGACGCAGCGACTTGGCTGCGCGATACTCCTTAAAAAGATGAATAGGCAAGAGGACGCTCCGGAAGAGGCTGGTTGCGAGCCCGCGCTCTCGCAATGACTTCTTGATCCGGGGAATGATGGTTCTGGTGACTCTTGGCATCGAGTTGAATTTCTTCTTAGAGATTTCCCGTCTTTATACACCAACGCTACGCGCGGCTGCGAAGAATCGCTTCAGTTTAGCCGCATCCAGCTTGCCTCCACTGCGCACGCCGGAACAAACATCGAGTCCGAAGGGGCCAACGTCGTCAATCGCCTGTACGACATTTTCCGGCGTGAGACCACCAGCCAGGAATAACGGAATTCCGATGCGCTCTCGGATGGCGCGGCTAAGCGTCCAATCGTGCGTTCTGCCCGTGCCGCCTAATTCTTTGACGGCAAGTTTCTGGTTGCCGGAATCGAGCAGGATGGCGTCGACATGCGGAGCGACCCGCTCAGCCTCTTCGACCGACTCCGGTCCAGTCACGTGAATCACCTGAACTATAGAAATGCCCGGCAAAGCAGCTTTAAGTTCGCGGTGCGTACCGTGAGCGAGATGATCGCAAAGCTGGATGGTATTCGTGCGGCAAAAGCGCTGCTGCTCGATAATAGCGGCGACGCCCTGTCGCGAAGTCAGCAGGAAGGTGCCGATGGCGGGGGGAACGGTCGCGGCAATTTGTGCAATGAGCTCGTCGTCGATTACGCCCGGTCCGCTTGGCATGCGAGAAACCAAACCCAGCGCAGATGCTCCGCACTCGACAGCCAGAGCGGCTTCGTCGATGCTGCCGATGCAGCAAATTTTTACTCTAGCGGCGCGGATCGCCTTCATAAGGTTTCCCCGGTGAACCCTGTGTCCTCCGTGGTTGAGAAAGATCTTTCACGGAGGACAGAGGGTTCGCCGGGAAGTCATCACAAACTGAAACAAGGTTACTCGCCGTAGGGAACCCAGATATTCTTCACCTGCGTAGCGTGCTCGAGAAACCAGCGGCCCTCGGCCAGTTTCGGGTCGAACCAGTCGATAGCGCGTCCTTCGTTCGTCCATACCTGCTTCAGATTGCCCACCGACATCGCCTTGGCTGCCGCCGCGTTCGCCTCATCGCCGAAGCACCAGATGGCATCCACATCGTCGTGTTCGGCGAGCGTCTTCAGAAGCTGCGAAGTGTATCCGGTAACGATATTCACCGCGCCGTCGGGAAGATCGCTGGTGTCGAAAAGCTGGTAAAGATCGCCCGTAATCAGCGGGTATGCTTCGGACGGCACGGCGACCAATGTGTTCCCCACCGCAACAGCGGGCATCACGACAGAAATAAATCCGAGCAGCGGCGCCTCTCGCGGACAGATGACGCCGACCGTCCCAATCGCCTCGTTCATGGCGAGGGCAACATTGCGGAACGGAGGATTATGCACCGCGCCGTCAAACTTATCGGCCCACGCTGCATAGGAGAAGATGCGCTCGATGCTGAGCTCCACTTCCGCGGCCGCCTGCTTTTTACCGACCGCGTCGCCAAGCCGCTGAGCAATCTCTTCGCGGCGCTGTGAAAGATTTTCGGCGCAATAATAAAGAACCTGGGCGCGATTATGAGCCGTCGCCTTCGCCCATCCGCTGGCCTTGCGTGCCGCCTCTACGGCGTTGCGAATATCTTTGCGGTTGCCAAGCGGAGCTTCACCCAGCAATCGTCCATCGGTTGCGCGCACCTCCATGCTGTAGCCGGAGTCCGGGCGCGCCTGCTTACCTCCGATGTAAAGCTTAACGGTGCGATCGATTGTCGGGGGATCGATGGCCGGAGCATCGCCGTCGGCTAGGCTGGTTGGCGTCTCGGAATCCTCGTCCAGTTCCGAGTCGAGCGTCCGTGTCTTCTCCGCCGGCAGCAGCGGTGCGTTCTTGAACCACGCCGGCTCCATATATTCGAGCAGCCCTTCGCGTCCGCCCTCGCGCCCGTAGCCGCTCTCGCGATAGCCGCCAAAGCCGCACGATGCGTCAAACAGATTCGTGCAGTTCACCCAGACCACTCCCGCCTTGATTCGCGAGGCAACATGCAGGGCGACGTTGATGCTCTCACTCCAGACGCAAGCCGCCAATCCATAAACCGTATTGTTGGCCAACTCCACTGCTTCCGACGGCGTGCGAAAGGTCATCGCTGCCAGCACGGGACCAAAAATTTCCTGCTGCGCGACAATCGACGTCGGATGCACATTGCTCAATAGCGTGGGCGGATAATAAAACCCGCGCGACGGCAGCGCTACCTGCGGCTGCCAGCAAGTGGCTCCGTCCGCTACGCCTTGATCGACGAGCCTGCGAATGCGATCAAGCTGCACGCGGGCGACGATTGCGCCGATGTCGATGGCTTTGTCGAGCGGAGCGCCGATGCGCAGCGTGCTCATGCGATCCTGAATCTTGGCGATCAGCACTTCCGCAATGCTCTCCTGCATCAGCAGGCGCGAGCCCGCGCAGCATACTTGCCCCTGATTGAACCAGATTCCATCGACGAGGCCCTCGACCGTGCTGTCAAGGTCGGCGTCTTCGAATACGATAAACGGAGATTTTCCGCCGAGTTCAAGCGATAGCCGCTTGTGGCTCGTAGCAGTGGCCGCGCGAATCGCACGCCCCACCTCGGTCGACCCCGTGAATGCGATCTTGTCGACGTCAGGATGTTTGACCAGCGCCTCGCCCGTTGCGCCGTCTCCTGTAACGATATTCACTACGCCAGCGGGCAACCCTGCTTCCTGGCAGAGTTCCGCGAAGACCAGCGCGGTGAGCGGCGTGAACTCGGCCGGTTTCAAGACGACCGTGTTGCCAGTCGCCAAAGCGGGAGCAATCTTCCACGCCAGCATCAGCAGCGGAAAATTCCACGGGATGATCTGGCCGACAACTCCGCAGGCGACGTACTCGGGAAATTCCTGATTGAGAAGTTGAGCCCAGCCGGCATGGTGATAAAAGTGTCGCGCGACCAGCGGAATGTCGATGTCGCGACTCTCGCGGATGGGCTTGCCGTTGTCCATGGTCTCGAGAACCGCGAGGAGCCGCGAATGCTTCTGCACCAACCGCGCGATGGCATACAAATAACGCGCGCGAGCGTGCGGAGTGAGAGCCTGCCATCTCGAAGAGGCCGCCCGCCCAGCTTTGACCGCGGCGTCAATGTCGGCCGTCGAGCCTTGCGCAATCGACGCGAGCTTCTCTCCATTCGAAGGATCGACGGTGTCGAAATACTCGCCTGCCGACGGCGCGCGCCATGAGCCGCCGATGAAATGTTGGAAGCGGTAGCCATGACGCTCCAGCCAGGCGATTGCTTCTTTCGAATCTTCTGGAGCAGGACCGTATTCCATGCTCACGAACTTTTCCGCAATGCTCATTGGCGTTGGCTCGACTCCTACTTCTTACTCAGTCAAAATACGACGGCGCTGGCTCAGTTCAAACCTCGCGACTATCCAATACCAGCATGTACGGAGGTTCGGTTGTGAAGGTTTGCACGTCTGCTGCTGCGGCTTGGCCCTCCGCGCTCGCGAAGGCCTTTTTGGATTGCCGCCATATCGTCGAAGTGTAGGGTCGCGACGAGATGAAAATCGGACGACCCCGCCGGCGTCAGTACCGGACCCTGGCTGATCTCGAACTTCCGAAGACCCGGTATTTTTTTTGCGATCGGGATGTGGGTGCCGAAGTAATGTTGATCAAAAGCGGCGCCATCCCTCGGAGTTTTATAAACCACCACCAATCGAGCCACAGTGTCTCTCCTAACGTCGAATAAAATGCCTCGGGAGCGAATCGTAGGCTGCCGATTTGTTCGGGACAGTCCCTGCGAGTCTACGCAATCGGATGCCGATACTCGGCCGAATATCGCCCGGTCGCGTAATGCTCCAGTTGCCGCTCGATATCGCCCAAAAGTCCGCTGGCTCCAAAGCGGAACATTTCCGAACGCAGCCATGATGGGCCGAGCTCTTCCTTGATCATCGCCAGCCAGTCGATCGACTGTTTCGCCGTGCGGATTCCTCCGGCTGGCTTGAATCCCACCGCCATCCCTGTTTGCTGCGCATATTCGCGGATGGTGCGCGTCATCACCAGGCCAACCGGCAAAGTTGCATTCGTCGGTTCTTTGCCCGTCGATGTCTTTATGAAGTCAGCCCCCGCCATCATCGCCACCACGCTAGCGCGCGCCACGTTGCGCAGCGTGAGCAGGTCGCCGGTTCCGAGAATCACCTTCATGTGCGCCGGTCCGCAGGCTTGCTTGAACGCCGCCACTTCGTCGTAGAGCGCCTGCCAGCGTCCGCCGAAAACATGGGCGCGAGTGATGACGACATCGATCTCGTGCGCGCCCGCTTCGACTGATCGGCGAATCTCGCTGACTCGCTCCGCCAGCGGCGACAATCCGGCAGGGAAACCAGTCGACACAGCCGCGACATGGATTCCGCTGCCCTCCAGCGCGTGCAGGGCGGTTTCCACAAATGTGTGATAGACGCAAATGGCGGCAACTTTAATTTGCAACTCTTCGATTCCGAGTTTCTTTTCTAACTCTGGCTGAATCGGATGCCGTCCCTTGGCGCATAGCCGGCGAACGCGCTCGTCGGTGTCATCGCCCGAAAGTGTTGTCAGATCCATGCAGGTGACCGCGCGCAGCAGCCATGCCGCCTGCCATTCTTTTTTCACCGTGCGCCGCGCGACTTGCGACTGGGCGCGCCGCTCGACCGCGCTGGTATTGACCCGAACCTCACGCACCCAATCGAGATTGAGAGCAATGCCGGCATTGGCCAGCAGAGGCTGCCCCGAGAGCTCGGCGATCACGCTTCCGCCACCGGAAGCGTGAGCCGCGATGCTGCGATTGTGTTCTTGTTCCATGATGTTTTGCGCAACTCGCTCGGCATCACGCGTTGCTTTAGTGATGCCGTTAGAATCTCTCAATCTTAGATGTTCGTTCTGGCGACGGGTCGCAAGCCTCAAAATCCCGACAGGCTAGTCGGTGCCGTGCAATTGTACGGCAGATTACGATGAAAGCCGATCCGACGAAAGATGAAATCTGGTTTCGCGTTGACACCCGGACGTTGCGCGGCTAGGCTACGATGCGATTCCAATCATCTTGCCATTGGTACTGTGGAGGTTGTTTCTGACTATCTCGGGCCACGATTTTCGATTCCACCAAAAATTCTCCCTTGCCGCAATTTTCACCGCATTCCTCGTAATCACGCTGTCAATGTCGGCATTCGCCGCCGGCAAGAAAATTATCCTCGACACCGATCCTGGTTCTGATGATGCCATGGCGCTGATGCTGGCCCTAAACTCGCCGGAACTCGACGTTCAAGCTGTCACCGTCGTTCCGGGCAACGTCACTGCCACGCAGGGCCTGGAGAACGCGTTGCGCATGATGTCGCTGGCACATCGTTGCGATATTCCCGTGGCCGCCGGCGCGCAGCATCCTCTGTTTCAAAAGCTGATCACCGCCGAGTTCTGGCACGGCAAGAACGGATTGGCCGATATCGAACTGCCGCCGAGCAAATGCAAAGTTGATTCTCGCTGGGGCCCGGACCTGATTATCGAGACGGTGCACGCCGCGCCGCACGAGATCACGCTCGTCCCGGTCGGCCCGCTCACCAACATCGCGCTCGCCGTCGAGAGGGATCCGTCGATCGTGCCGCTGGTAAAGGAAGTTATTCTCATGGGCGGGTCGATTACGGGCGGCAATTCGACGGCTGCGGCCGAAGCCAATATCTACAACGACCCCGAGGCGGCGCAGGTCGTCTTTCAGGCGGGCTGGCCATTGACCATGGTCGGCCTCGACGTCGGCGACAAGACGTTGCTGTCGCCGAAATATCTCGAGCAACTCGGGCAGACGCACGGGCCGGTGAACGATTTTATTTATCAGGTGGCGCACTACCTCATCGATCTCTCAGCGAAGTTCGGTTTCAGTGGCGCGCCGATGTATGATCCGCTGGCCGTCGGGGTAGCGATCGACGCCACGCTCGTAAAAGCTCCACCGATGCACGTCGACGTTGAAACGCGCGGCGACTTCACGCGCGGCGAGACGGTGGCCAATCGCCGCAACATGGTCGAGCGCAACGTGCTGCATGGCGACCGTTACATGGTCGAGGGAGTCGATAAGGTCGAGCCCAACGCGAAGGTCTGCGTCGACGTCGACGCCGACCGATTCCTGCAACTGTTCGTTTCGAGAATTCGCGGCAAGTAAACTCGCAAAGCACTGCCGATCGAAGAAGCCGTACCGAAGGAGAAACGATGTTTACGCCCCACAGTCTGGGTATCGCACTGGCAATGATGATTACGAGCGCCATCTGCTGGGGTTCGTGGGCCAACACCTATAAAGGCGTAAAGAATTATCGCTTCGAATTGTTCTACTGGGACTATGCGGTTGGAATTTTTCTGGTGTCGCTGATCCTTGCGCTCACCATGGGCAGCACCAGCCATGACGCCGACAGTTTCTTGAACAACGTGCACTCTGCCGACGCCACCAACATCGTCTCAACCATGATTGGCGGCGCCATCTTTAATCTCGCGAACCTGCTGCTGGTGGCGGCGATCGATATGGCCGGACTCGCTATTGCCTTTCCGGTTTCCATCGGAATCGCGCTCGTCGTCGGCGTGATTTCAAGCTACGCCTTGCAGCCCAGAGGGAATGCGGCGCTCCTCGGCGCGGGCGTGGTTTGCGCATTCATCGCCGTCGTGCTCGACGGCAAAGCCTATGGCAGCCTGGCAATCGCTGGCCGATCGGTTTCCAAAAAGAGCATCGTGACCTGCGTCGTCTCCGGCGTTCTGATGGGGCTCTGGGCGCCCTTTGTGGCTCGCGCCATGACCCACGGCAACACGCTCGGCCCTTATAGCATTGCCGTCTTTCTCACGCTCGGAGCGCTGCTCTCCTGCGCCATTTGGAATGTTTATTTTATGAAGCATCCGCTGGTCGGCGAACCGGTGAACTTCTCCGGCCTTTTCAGCGGGCCCATTTCCGGACACGCTCTCGGACTGCTCGGCGGATTTATCTGGGGCATCGGCATGGTTTTCAATCTGGTCGCTGCCAGTTTCACCGGCGTGGCCATTTCCTACGCCATCGGACAATCCGCGCCCATGGTAGCCGCGCTCTGGGGCGTTCTCGCTTGGAAAGAATTTGCCGGCGCTCCCAGCAAAGCCAAAATGTATCTCGCCCTGATGTTCATCTTTTACTGCGTGGGAATTCTGCTTGTAGCGCGGGCGAATGGCTGAACTATCGCGAGATCTCTACCAACCACCACCAGGCGAAAAACTCGGCGAACGCCGAACCCGAATTCTACTGGAATTAGAAGACGCGAAGATCAGCCCGTGCTGCCATCGCGCAAGCTTCCTCGCGTGTGCGCGGATTAACTGGGGCCATCGGCCACGTCTGCAAAAATCCACGAAAGCATAGGCATTATGAAAAACTGAATTCCGGGTCCGGGGCGTAGTCGCATTCGCTCCCTCGGCCACGAAAACTCTTGACTTTGCATTTCCAATCTATTTATATGGCCCATCGCTAAAAAAGGGATAACTCCCGACTGTCTCGGCGGGATTCACTCGCGGGAAGTCGTCAAGTCTAAATTGCCACTGCGTTTGACGAAGAGCCGTGGTCGCAAAAGGTGGAGATTGATGCTGAAAAAATTAGCGCTGCTCGTAGCGGTTCTGTGCCCGGTGTTCTTCCTCTGTCCGCTTCTTTACAGCCAGGCGAATGGCAGTCTTTCCGGAAACGTCGTCGATAAAACCGGATCGGTTATCGCAGGCGCAAGCGTGAGGATTGCCTCCCAAGCCACCGGCCTGACCCGCGAAACCAAGACCGACGACTCCGGACACTACCTCGTCCCGCTCCTGCCGCCTTCCATCTACACGATTCACGTAGAGTCGCAGGGTTTCAAAACCACCGAGCAGAAAGACATCCGCCTGCAAGTCGCAGAACAGCTCGAGATTGATTTTTCGCTCGTCCTGGCCTCGGTCAGCTCGACCGTCGAAGTCAACGCCACCGAAGTAGCCGTCGAGACCACGAACCCAACCCTCGGCCAGGTTATCACTGCCGAGGAGGTCGCCGATCTCCCATTGAACGGTCGCAATTTCGTCCAGCTCGCGACGCTGACTCCGGGCACGACCTCATCGACGAACCCGAACAGTTTCTTTACCCAAGCTGCGAGCAGCGAAGCGGCCACGCGCGGCGCATTTTCGCTCTCGGTCGGCGGATCGCGCGAACAGAGCACCGACTGGCTGCTTGATGGCAACGACAACAACCAACTCGACGAAGGCGGAATCGCGATTTTCCCGGATATGGACGACATCCAGGAATTCAAAGTGCTGACCTACAACTACTCCGCGGAGTATGGAGAGCGCGCTGGCCCAACCGTGTTAGTCACGACCAAAGCGGGCACGAATCAGGTACACGGCACCCTGTTTGAATTCTTCCGCAACACTTCGCTCGACGCATCGACTCCGTTTATCAACAGCGTGGGAAAATTTAACCTTAACCAGTTCGGGTTCTCTCTAGGCGCCCCGATTCAGAAGGACAAGACTTTCTTCTTTATCGATTATCAAGCCAAGATGCAGCGCAAAGGCGTGCCTTTTACAGGTTACGTACCGACCGTCGCCCAGGTCACTCCCGACGCGAATGGCAACTACGAGGAAGGCCCCACTGCCTTAGGTGCGACAACGCTCAACAACCCGTACTCGAACCAGCCCTTTCAATGCGTGGGAAACACGGTTACTCCGGAACCGGTGCTAGCCGACGGAAGCCAGACCCCGGGGACAGCCTGCGCCGTCATTCCCGCAGCCTTGATCAACGCGCAAGGTGCGGCGGTGGCCGCACTTTACCCAGCACCGAATGCCCCTCCAAGCGCCACCGGGTTTAACTATGTCAACCTGCCCGTGCGCAAGCTCAATGAAGGCACAGGCGACATCCGCGTCGATCACAATTTCTCCAGTAAGGACTCGATTTTTGCGCGCTTCAGCTACGATCAGGCGACCAACTTCGTCCCCGGCGGATCGCCAACCTGGTCGGAAGAAAATGCCTTCGGCAGCAACCAGCACATCGAGAACCACGGCCGCAACGCGATGGTATCCGAGACTCACGTTTTTTCCGCGAACACTATCAACCAACTCAACCTTGGATATAACCGAATCTTCAATCACATCAACTCCTTCGGCACAGGCACTTGCGAAGCCGCAAATCTGGGCATTCCCGGCGCGGATCTGGGTGCCTCATGTGACACCATCACCGGCTACCCGGCCAGCCTGAACCAGTCAACCAAGGATTGCGAAAGTTGTGGTCTCACTTCCTTCCAGATGGGCAGTTATTTTTCCATCGGTGACCGCGGTTACGCGCCCTATCAGGGCGGAACGAACGTCTACTCGGCAGGCGACACGATCGATCTCATTCGCGGCAAGCACGACATCCGTATAGGTATGACATATCGCGCCAATGAAATGAACGTGCGCAACAATGCGTTTCAGGACGGTTACGTCGTAAATTTTGGCACCGCAACAGGCGATGACATTGCCGATCTACTCGTCGGCAGCATGGGTGTTTTTGCAGCTCACGATCAAACCTTCCTCGGGGCCACCACCGGCCGCCGCTTCAAACTGTTTCGCCCTTACATTCAGGATGATTGGCGCGTAACCCCCAATCTCACCTTGAACCTGGGCTTCGCATGGGCAATCGTTCCGCCAGAAACCGAGGTCAAAAATCGCCAGGCGGAGTACGACGTTACCGACCTCACATGGTATGTTCCCTCGGGCAGCCCCGGAATAACCGGCTGCACGCACTGCGTTGCCACGGATGGAAGGGTTGGCATTCAGTTTGACAAGAAGGCCTTGGAGCCCCGCATCGGCCTGGCGTGGAAACCCTTTGGAGGCGACAAGACTGTGATCCGAGCCGGCTATGCCATCTACCATGATTCTTCGTGGGATCAGGGCGGACAGGGTTTGTGGCAGAATCCACCCTACTATGCGGAAGTTGATCCCTGCACCTTTTGCCTCACCTATGGAGTTGCCGCCGGTTCATTGTCAGGAGGCTTCCTTCTTCCGGTCGGCACTCCTTCTTCCACGACCGTCAACGGCGGTCTTGGTGCCGTCTATAGTTCGCCCGTGGATCCTACCGCTTACACCGGAAGCATCCAAGCTCAGAATCGCAATTTCCTACAGGGTATGATCCAGCAGTTCAACCTTAACGTTGAGCGCCAGATTCCCGGCAACGTCGTGCTGACCGTGGGCTACGCTGGAACTCGCAGCGCGCATATCCTCACCAGCCAGCTGAACGAAAACCTGAATGACCCCAATGCCTGCTCGGACGGCTCCAATCCCGTCCAGGGCTACACGCTGGGCTGCAACTTTGGGTTTTTCCCGTACGCCGCAAACCAGCCGGGCGGAGGAATCTTTCAATCTGTTGACACCAACAACAGCATCGGTCAGGCGCGCTACGACTCAATTGAGATCAAGGCTGAAACCAAGAGCGTACGAAATGGACTGTACGCCCTAATCGGCTACACCTATTCCCGCAACTTTGACAACGGCATGCCCGACGGTCTGGGTACCAATCCCGGGGCGTTGTACTATCCTTTGCCCGGAACTGCGAAGCTGGATTGGGGTCTATCGGAACTCAACCTCAATAACAGTTTTACCGCCAGCATCATCTATAACCTCCCGTTCGGCAAGGGCAAGCACTGGGGCGGTGATTGGAACGGTCCGGTTGACGCCGCGCTCGGGCATTGGCAAGTCAATCTGATCGAAAGGGCCACGTCCGGATTCCCGTTGTACGTAGTCGATAGCAGTGAGGGTTCGGGAGTGGATTTTTCCTACAACGGAAATAACTTCTCGCGCCCGAACCAAGTAGGCGACCCCAACAAGGGCGGGAACGAGGGCGGACAAACGGGCTGTCCTACACAAGTTCACACAATTCAGTTTTGGTTCAATCCATGCGCGTTCGCTTTTGCCCCTGCCGGAGAACTCGGCACCGGTGTTCGCGCGCCGGTTTACGGTCCGCGTTTCGTGAATACGGACTTCTCCTTGATCAAGGACATTCCGTTGTCGTTCCGGGAGGGAATGAATCTGCAATTCCGGGCGGAGTTTTTCAATCTCTTCAATCATCCGCAATACTACCTGGCAGGCGCCGCAGGCACCGGGGAAATGGACATCAACTCGACCTCCAGTTTCGGAGTGATCAACAACACCGTGAACAACCCGCGCCTAATTCAGTTCGCGCTCAAGTTTAAGTTCTAGACGGCTGGATTCCGTTTTCAACTTCGGGCAGACCGGCAGCTGCATTCAGCAGCCCGGTCTGCCCCTAAGTTTTCAGTCGCAAAAAAACTGCTGCCGAGCACTTTGACCGGAGCCAATACATTACGGTGGAGATTCTTTCGTGAGGCTTAGCGCCCCTAGTATTCTTAATTTCAAACGCGATCTGCTTTTGCTATTTTTTCTCACAAGCTTGATCGCCTCCGCCCAGCCCCGCCGCAAGGTAATCATCAATGAGGATTGCTCCGGACCCGGCGGAAGCAACATGCAAACCCTCCTCGTCATGATCCAGTCGCCGCAAATCGACGTGCTCGGGATCACGGTGGTCAGCGGAGACCAGTGGCGCGATGAAGAAGTAGCGCACACGCTCCGCCTGCTCGAGATCATCGGACGCACCGACATTCCCGTGGTCCCCGGCGCGGCCTTCCCGCTGGTTCGCACTCGCCAGGAAGCGCAATGGTGGCAGCAGCGCTACGGAAAAGTCGCCTATGCCGGTGCTTGGGATGATCGCTGGTGGCACGAACCTTTCGTCGTGCCCACGTTTCCCGAGGGTCAGCCGACAAGCAAGCCAGCGGACGAAGATGCTGCCCACTTTCTGATTCGCATGGTGCACAACTATCCGCACCAGGTCACAATCTACGAGGGCGGACCGATGACCAACCTGGCCATGGCGATTTCGCTCGATCCACAATTTCCGGAACTAGCGGAAGAGTTGGTCTTCATGGGTGGAAGCCTCGGCCCGCAAACCAACAACGCTGAGTTCGTCAACAACCCGCGCCACGAATTCAATTTCTGGTTCGATCCAGAAGCCGCGAGCATCGTGTTGCGCGCTCCGTGGAAGAAAATCGTATGCACGCCCGTAGACATCTCTGTGAAGACCAGCCTGACGCCCGCCATGGTCGGTGAGATCGACCAGGCCGGCACTCCGCTGGCGCATTACCTCGCGCGCTTTTATCAGTTGTTTCCAGGCGCCGATATTATGTGGGACGAACTGGCCGCGGCCGCGTGGATTAATCCCTCGATCATCACCGAGCGCGGGACCCGTTACATGAGCGTTGACGTCGATCGAGGTGCAGGATACGGCAACACCCTCACCTGGACGGAGAAAACCAAGCCCTCGCGTACTGTGCAACCGGTCGAGATCGAGGTTGATTTGGACAAAGAAAAGTTTGATCGAATGTTCGTGAATCTTATGATCGCCCCGACACCGCCCGCTCCGAGGTGAGGGGCGGGAGGTTAGGGCTCAGTTGGCGAGGCGGAATTCTGTTTCTGAAGGGTGATCACAAACTCCTGAATTTCGCGTCGCTCGCGCTTCGCATCTTCTTTTGTTTTCTTCGCTAATTGCTCGTGGAGTTGAAGTTCCTCTTGAGCACGAGTTTTATCGCCCGTTCGCATATAGGCTTGCGCCAATCGATAGTGTGCTTGAGCAAGTATTTCGTCGCCATCGGGACTGGAGGGTTCGAAAATGACGTCATCGCGATTGGCCTCGATCGCTCTTCGATACGCTGCAATCGCCTGCGGATAATCCGCGCGCTGCGCATAGAGAATTCCCAGTTGCAAATAGGCCCCGCTCAGTTTCGGATCAAGATGGACCGCCTTTTGCAGCAAAGATTCCACGCGCTCCGAATGCTCAGAATTCCGCTGAGCGTCGCTCTCGCCATCCGCCGCGCTCTCTGAGCGATTCCACAAACTCACTGCATAGTAGTAGTTCGCGAGCGCATTGTCGGGCTGTAGTTCGGCGAAGCGCGCCAACTTTTCTTGCGCGGTTTCCGCGAGCGAAGCGTCCGCGCCCGCGCCAGCACTCTGAATCTTTCCAAGAAATAGATACGGGGCCGGATTCGCTGGCTCCAGATCCGACGCGGCCGCGAGACAGCGCGCCGCTTGATCGTATGCGCCGCGAGCATACCAGGAGGCGCCAAGCGCAATCAGCACCCGCGCCGACTTCGGAAAAAGGCGATTGCCGCTGGTGAAAACTTCGGTCGCCGGCTCCAGCGCGCGATGGGTGAGCAACTCGGTTCCCCAGTCGAATAGATAGGGTTCGCTCGGATCGAGTTCCGCCGCGCGCTGATATTCGTGAACCGCTTCCAGCGGATGCCCAAGCTTCTCTTCGACGTCAGCCAGTTGATGATGAAGGCGGGCATTCTTAGGATCGTGCGCCACCGAGTCGCGTAGCGAACTCTCGTCCGCCGCCGACGGCGGCGAATTTGCTGCTCCGGGTGATCCTTTGCCAGATGAAGCGCCAAGTGAAACCGTCGCCCGCGCTAGCGCTTCACTGGTTCGCTGCACGCTGTCGGAGCCGTGTCCGCCCGCGTTCGCCGCCTCAGTCACACCCGCCACGGTGAACTGCGGTTCGTCGAAAAACTCGGGCGCTGCTGCGCTTGGCTTGGCGCTCGACGTTCCTTGGCTTGACGCTCCTCGGGAAGATGAGTTTTGCGCTTCAGAGGCTTTAAGCGGACCGAGTACGAGGTCAATCTTCTTCAGCTCTTTGCGCGCGAGTGGGATACGACTGGCGATTGCTTCGCCAAGCCCGTGCATCTGTGCGCGCAAAGTATATGCGCCCGCTGGCAGCGCGACAAAGCGATACGCTCCATTGGAATCCGTTTGTGTGCTTTGCGGGGCTACGGCCGGCGTCGGAGACTCGGTGGCAAACTCTAAGAAGACAGTTGCCTTCACGACCGGCAGGCCGTTGGAATCGCGCACATATCCTTTCAAGATGCCGCCATTCGCTGCCTCTTGCGAATCCGCACAGACGGGAGCGAGAACAGCCAGAATTGCCAGAAAGCACGCCGCGCAAATTCGCTTTGATCTGAAGTTGATGAGACTCACGTCGATCGGCCTCTGGGCGAAACGAAAAGCCGCACGACCATCGCTAAAGACAAAAATGACAAAATGGAATCCGCCGAAGTCACCGGTGGTCATTCTATTCGCCGCTTAGCATCATCGGCAATGACGCATCCTGATGTAAAACTGGCGTAGTCTGTTGAATAAGCTTTACAATGGCAAGCTTTCCAGAATCGTTATTCGTGAATGGAGTGGTGAATGGGGTTGTATCGGTTTCCGAATCTCAGGGCAGTTGCAATCATAGTTTTCCTTCTAGTCACGAGCCTCCTGACCCGGTCCCAGGTGTCTCAATCCGAAGCGCAATCCGAAGACAAGCGTAAGATCATCATCGACCAGGACGCGGCTGGACCCGCCGGCACCGACCAGCAGGCAATCCTGCTGCTCATTCAATCTCCGCAGACCGAAGTATTGGGCATCACCGTGGTGACGGGCGACGCGTGGCTCACCGAAGAGGTAGCGCACACGCTCCGCATGCTTGAGATCATCGGACGGACCGACATTCCTGTTCTGCGCGGCGCCGAGTATCCGCTGGTCAGAACGAAAGAGGAGGCCGAGCTATGGGAGCAGCGTTATGGCTCGGTCGCTTGGCTGGGCGCCTGGACTCCGTCAAGGTATCACGCACCGCGCGAACTGGGCGCGATGCCGGAAGGGAAGCCGGCCATCAAGGCTGCCGATGAAGATGCGGCGCACTTTCTCGTTCGCATGGTGCACAAGTATCCGCACGAAATCACCATCTACGAGGGCGGGCCGATGACCAATCTGGCGCTTGCCATCTCTATCGATCCCGACTTTCCGAGTTTAGCCAAAGAGTTGGTGTTCATGGGCGCCAGTCTGAGGCCGCAGACGGACGATCCTGAGTTCGTCGACACGCCGCGCCGCGAATTCAATATCTGGTTCGATCCAGAAGCGGCGCACATTGCCTTGCGCGCTCCGTGGAAAAAGATTATTTGCACGACGGTGGACATTTCGGTGAAGACGAGAATGACCAACGATTTGATCGATAAAATCAAGGCTAGCAACACGCCGTCGGCGCAGTACATCGGCAGGTACGCGCACCTGCGCGGATCTTATAACTATCTGTGGGATGAACTCGCGTCGGTCGCGTGGCTCGATCCCAGTGTGATCACGAAAAAGGAAATCCGCTACATGGATGTAGAACTCGACCGCGGCGCTGGCTACGGAGACACGCTCACCTGGTCTGAGAAAGACAAACCGGAGCGCGAGGTGCAACCGGTGGAGGTGCAGGTCGATCTGGATACTGAGAAGTTCTACAAGCTGCTTGTGGATTTGCTGAGCGCGCCGACGCCGCTGCGCATGCCATCGACGCCTTAACGGCTGTTCTCCTGAAGCGCGGCGCCGCACTTAGGGCAGAACATGGTTCCTCCTAGTCAATCCTCATCCAAAATCGATGGTCAGGATAATAGACGACTAAGAAGGTTTTTTCTTGCTTTTTTTCTTGCCGGTCTCCGGCGCCACTACAGCATCTTCGCTCCAAAACCGGTGTCCGGTGCGGTGAATGAACACATCCTCCAGCGTCGGCTTGCTCACGCTGAGCGATTGAATTTCTCCCGGGAACGCCTCGACCACTTCCGGCACGAAGTGATGTCCGTTTTCAATTTCCAGCCGGACGTGTTTGTCCATGACAGTGGCGTCGACTGGAAACTTATTGCGAATACGTTCGGCCAGTGATTGCGGATCACGCGCTTCGAGCAGAATTACGTCGCCGCCGATCTCGCGGGTCAGAGACTCTGGTGTGCCGAGAGCTACCAGATTCCCTTCATTCAAAATAGCAAGACGATCGCAGCGTTCCGCTTCTTCCATCAGGTGCGTGGTGACGATGACCGAGACGCGCTCCTGGTCGCGGAGAATCGCCAGATACTGCCAAAGGTCGCGTCGGGCGCCGGGATCGAGGCCGGTTGTCGGCTCGTCGAGCAGCAATACTTCAGGATGATGGAGCAGGCCCTTGGCGAGTTCGATGCGGCGCTGCATGCCGCCGGAAAAAGTCTCCACGAGATCGCCCGCGCGATCGAGCAATCCCACGCGCGTAAGAATTTCGTTGATGCGCACCTTAAGCTCGGTGCCGCGCAGGCCATAGAGATGTCCCTGATGCCAAAGATTTTCGTAGGCGGTGAGCTTAGAATCAACACTTTGTGCCTGAAACACCACGCCGATACGTCGGCGCAGCGCCCCGGGCTGGCGCACGGCATCGAGGCCGGTGATCGTCGCGCTGCCGGAAGTGGGCACCATGAGCGTCGAAAGAATGCGAAACAGAGTCGTCTTGCCGCTGCCATTTGGCCCGAGCAGTCCGAAGAGTTCCGCAGGGCGAACGTCGAACGAAACCCCGTTGAGCGCGGCGCGGTCCTGGTAATGATGCACCAGGTTGCGCACGCTAATGATGGCTTGGCCACCTGGCGTGACAGACTGGGCGGGAGGAGCGAAGTCGAGAGCCGTAGAATTCGAGGTCACAATTCATTCTACGACGGAGAACAGGGAATTATCACCACAGGGTCGGTCATCTCGCCATCGGGTGATCGGTTGATCGAATACCAAGCTCACGCCGGTTTTGGATGACCCGGTGACTGATCATCCGATGGTCCGATCGCGAAGCGGCTAAGCAGCCACCGGATCGTGACCCGGCACGCGCTCTTCGAAAGCCACTGGAACATGCCGCCAGACCTGTATGGCAAGCACGACGGTGGTTGCCAGCAGCAGCGCGCCGACCGCAACGTGAGTGACGGTAGCGGTCACCATCGGCGTCTCGGGCTGAGCCGCGTCGCGTCCCCACATCACGCGGGTGATGAAGGCGAGAAATCCGAGGCAAAGCTGCGCAACCATGAGACCGAGCATGGCGATCGCGGGACGGCGAACGGCCTCGACGTTCGGATAAACGGAGATGGCGCGAATCGCGGTCCATGAAAGAACGATGGCGACAACTCCCGCATTGGCGACGTGCGGCCACCAACTCATGCCGTGGTGACGAAACATGGCTCCGAGAATCAATTGCACATAGAGCACAAAAATCGAGAGCAGCGTGAGTGTAAACAGAGCAGGCCGGCGCTGGTCAAGTTCCGTCCGCGGATGCTCTTCAATCCAGCGCCGTCCGGTGAAAACAGCGATGGCGACTGCGATGCAAAAAAAAGTCTGCGCCACGGTAGCATGCGCCGTCGACACCCAGGGTGGCTGGAATAAGAGCACCGTAAGGCCGCCAAGAATTGCTTGCGTGATCACCGTTCCGAAGGCGGCAATACCGAGCCATTTCATCCAGCGGCGACGGTCAGCAAAGAACGTCCACACCGCGATCGAAATCGTCAGCAGAATGATCGAGCCCGCAATGGCGCGGTGGCTCCACTCGTACTGAACGCCTCCATGCAATTCAGGAACGCTGAACGATCCGAAGGATCGGGGCCAGTCGGGAATGGAAAGGCCAGCATCATTGCTGGTCACGAGCGCTCCGGCAATGATCAAAACAAAAGTCGCGCACGCCACGAAGATGGCGAAGCGATGCAGTCCGCGGTTATATGGAGCCTCGATGCCTTTCAAAATGCCCCCATGACGAAACAGCGTGCAACTGGACGCTCCTCGAAACGGAACAGTTTAACAGAGGGCGGCCGCCCCGGCGGATCGGTGGCGCCGATGGACCTCGTCGCGATCGAAACTCCATCCGTCCGAGTGACCGCCACCGGATAAACTCTCGAGTTCCTCAATCCACTGCTCCGCATCGGTTCCATCGCGCTTCCGCGAATTCCGAATAAGTCGTTTGCGGACCCTGACCGACGCGCTAACCCCTTCGCGGATCGACGCAAATACGTTGATGGCAGGCATCGTGGTCTCCATCGTTTTATGATGCAGAAACTTGAATACGGGGAGGTCCACGCTAGCGGTTGAACACTCGCTTCTCTACTGATTAGCGTGTTCTTCCATCGCTTTCTGCGTTTCCATCGCCTGTATGATGGCGTCCGCAAACTCCGACGTTCCCGCCTCGCCTCCTACGTCGCGCGTGAGCTTCGTACGGTCGCGGTAAACTTCGTCGATGGCGTTGCGAATCTTCCAGGCGGCGTCGGCCTCCCCGAGGTGCCGCAGCATGAGCAGGGCAGACCTCAGCACGGCAGTGGGATTGGCAATGTTTTTTCCCGCGATATCGGGTGCCGACCCATGCACCGCCTCAAAGATGGCGCAGGTGTGTCCGAAATTCGCGCCCGGGACCAGCCCGAGTCCGCCCACCAGTCCCGCGCAGAGATCGGAAATAATGTCGCCGTAAAAATTCTCCAGCAGCAGCATGTCGTACTGATAGGGGTTCATCACCAGTTGCATGCAGGTGTTATCCACGATGTGCTCGCCGTAGGTTATCTCGGGATACTCCTTCGAGACGGCACGCGAGCACCGCAGAAATAATCCATCCGACAGCTTCATGATGTTGGCTTTGTGAATGGAGTGAATTTTCTTGCGCTTGTTCTTGCGTGCGTGCTCAAAGGCAAATCGCGAGACGCGGGTTGAAGCCTTTTCGGTAATGACCTTAATGCTCTCCACTACACCCGGAACAACTTCGTGCTCAATGCCGGAATAAAGTCCTTCCGTATTCTCACGCACAACAATCAGGTCAACGCCCGGGTAGCGGGTAGGAATATGTGGCAGATTGCGGATCGGCCGGAAGTTGGCGAAAAGTTCGAAGCGCTTGCGCAATTCAACATTAATGCTCGAAAAGCCGCCCCCAATGGGCGTAGTCACGGGCCCCTTCAGCCCAACCCGAGTGCGCTCGATGGATTCGCTAAGCTCTTTGGGAATATATTCGTGATATTTCTCAAAAGCTTCGGCGCCTGCCGCGAAGCTCTCCCATTCAAACTTAACGCCAGTAGCTTCGAGGATGCGAACCGCGGCCTGAATAACTTCAGGGCCAATTCCGTCGCCGGGGATGAGGGTTATTTTATGAGCCATTGTGAGTCAGAGGATTTCGTATCCGATGCCGATGCCAGCATCGAGAGTCATGCGCGTATTTTAGCACCCGACTATAAGCCTATTGATCCTCCTCAAATAGGCAATTGTGCCGAGCCCCGCCTGACTAGCGGAGCTTTGATTTTCTGAAATAACTTAGGCTTGGGCCATCCACCTACGACAGCAGGTACTCGATGCGCGTCTCTAGCTTCGAGGCGTCGTCTGTCCAGTCGCCGTAAATTTCCCAGGATCTTCCGGCAAATGTGATCTTGTTGGATGCCGCCCAAACATGAATCTTCTGATGCGTTTCGCCCAATCGTGCATAGGGGCCGACATGCAGCGCCGTGACGACCTTACCTGCCGGAGTTTCAGTCGAGAAGACGTCTCCCGATCGCTCGAACGGACGAATGACCTCAACTCCGAAATCGATGTCCATGGGCAACTCAAGACCTGCCGGATGGTGGTAAAGGAACACGTTGCGGCCGTCGGTGCGCAGCCCGGGATGTTGGCGCAAGAATTCCCAAACGTTATCCAAGGCCGGTCGCCACGCGCTCCCAACCTCGTCGACACGGACCTGCCGGCGTACCGCCGCCAGCATTCGCGCTGTGACGGTTTGAGTGGAGATATCAGGTGGCATGAGCGTTCTTAGTTCTAACATAAATTTCAGATTTCTCTCCCAGAACCGAGAGAAGCGAGTTCCGTTCGTCCAGCGTTCGCGGTAGCACCCAGGCCATCCGGGTGGCTCCGGGAATTCGATTCATTTCCTTTGCGCTCCCGTACAACCCGGTTTCGCGTCCGTGATCCGTTCCCAGTTCCATCCGTATGGCGAGACAGTCCGAATCTCGGAGGAGAAAAGACCGCGGGCATCTCCACCGGCCACTCGGACTGTCCGCCCCGCGAACATAGTTCAATGCTTCGAGAATCGCAAAGGTAACAGATTCCTTCCTAATCTGGAGTAGCTACTTTTGTGGGATTGCGCGCGCTCGTGGCGAGGGAAATACTGATCAGGCGATAGGTTGCGTTTGGAGGACGTTGCCAGTGGGTACTGGACGCCGTTTATCAAACAGTCGAGTGGCCTAGTCAGCCATTACGGTTCCAGTCCGTCGTCCTCCGCACGACTAGTCGGCACAAGGCTTCTTAATGTTATACCGGCCGTGTTTGGTAAACAGCGTACTTACTGGCAATTGTGCCGAGCCCCGCCTGAGTGACCAGCGGGGCTTTTGCTTTTCTTAGGAATCTTGGTCAGCCCAATTGCGCTCGTTCTCAAATATCGATTCAATGTCGCGCGAGCCGTGAAGCACGCGAACGACTTCGATACCGCGAGAAAGCGGTAGCTAGAACACGACATAGCGGCCCACAGCGAGACTTCGAATGTCTGAACTTAGCTCGGGGCGCCGTCGTCCCAAACCGGGTCGGCGAGCTAAAGCTTGGAACTTTCCATCTACGGGATCGACAAAGGCGTCCGCTCGATCAGGGCTATCTTCCGCGATGTACGCCCAAATCTCTGCCAGATCGGCCAGGGCGCGCGGACGCACCACGAGACTAGGCATCCACTTCGCCGCGGCGGAGCGGCGAGCGGCTCTTGAGGAGCTTGCGACCTTCGCGTTTCATTTCCGCGGGGCTCCAGGGGCCAGCGTGGCCGCTGTCCATGCCTTCGCGGATGTCGCGGCGCAACTGCTCCAGTTTCAGTGAGCGCAACTCGTCTTGGGCTTCCATAAGGCGCAATGCCTCGCGCACGACTTCGCTGGCGGAGTTGTAGCGTCCGGAAGAGACTTTCTGACGGACTAACTTTTCGAGTTGCGGGGTCAGATTGATGTTTAGAGGCATGGAGTGGCCCGGCGCGTTCCGAAGCCAGAATGGCCTGGATAGCAAGGATTGTCAATGATTGACAAATTGGAGGATGGACAATCGGAACGTTCGGACTGCGGACTGTCCCCACATTTCGAAAACCGCGAAACGTGGCGCGTCCGGCCTCAGGCCCTTGTTAACCATATCCGTGAGGCGAACGGGTGTCTCCTTGAATCCTGCCAGCACAACAGAGCCTCATACCACTCAGCGGTGAGAGTGGCCGATCCGTTCGCAGCCGGAGCCACGAGGGCGTGGTAGAGCTCACGATCACGGCCTACGCAGGCGAATGGGCCGCGCGCTCTGAAACCCTACCAGCCTCTCGTCTGCAGCATTTGCGATTCATCCAGCCCAGACACAGCCAGTCCCTTCATAGCTCCGACCAGATCCTCACTAACTTCAAGTAACACTTTAGGATCCTTGAAGTGCGTAGCCGCCTGCACAATCGCCTTCGCGCGCTTCTCGGCTTCGGCGGGGTCGGCAAACTCGGTTGAGCTTGACATGAAGATGCCCGAGCCCACGAATACCGCTTCGGCTCCGAGCTGCATCACCAGCGACGCATCCGCTGGAGTTGCGATTCCTCCGGCGGAGAAATTCGGCACCGGCAGCTTGCCGTCGCGCGCCACCATCTTGATCAGTTCGTAGGGAGCGCCGTGCTCTTTGGCTTTGGCGTAAAGTTCTTCTTCGCCGAGCACGGTCAGAATCCTCATCTCCTGCACGATCTGGCGAATGTGGCGGACGGCATGGACCACGTCTCCCGTGCCCGCTTCGCCCTTGGTGCGAATCATCGCCGCGCCTTCAGCAATGCGGCGCAGAGCTTCGCCCAGGTTGCGCGCTCCGCAAACAAACGGAACGGTGAAGGCATGCTTGTCGACGTGATGCGCTTCGTCGGCGGGCGTGAGCACTTCCGACTCGTCAATGTAGTCGACGCCGAGTTCCTGCAAAATCTGCGCCTCGGCAAAGTGGCCGATGCGACACTTCGCCATCACGGGAATATCGACCACCGCCATAATCTCGCGAATCTTTTTTGGCGAGGCCATGCGCGCCACGCCGCCTTCGGCGCGGATCTGGGCCGGGACACGCTCTAGCGCCATGACGGCTACGGCTCCGGCGCGCGCGGCGATCTCGGCTTGCTTGGCGTCGGTGACATCCATGATGACGCCGCCCTTGAGCATTTCGGCGAGGCCGGTCTTCAGGCGAAGGCTGTTGTTGTGTCCGTTATTCTGCGACATAGGATTACTCTTTTCTGGATCGGGCGTCTGGATCAGGCGCGAACGCGCCAGAACTCTGTCCCGAATCAATATTTTACATCGCCGATGGGTTTCTGCGGTCACCCACGACTGCGTCCTTCCGCCCGACCCTGATCACGCCAGCCTTTACTTCTTGGCAAACTTCGCGAACATGCGGTGCGGATCGATCGCGATAAACAGTCCTTGACTGCGCGCCAGAGCCTCGCCTTTTTCGTTCAGGATCTCGGCCATATTGATATGCTTGCGCCCCTCTACACTGACCTCGCGTGACTCAACGCGCAGCGGTTGATGGAGCGGCACCGGCTTCAGATAGTTCACCGTCATCTCCGAAGTTACCGCGATCACGTGGCGGACTTTGTTCACCTTGCCCATCGCTTCATCGAGAATGGTCGCAATGATGCCGCCATGGCAGTGTCCGGGCGGCCCGGTGTAACGCTTGCCCAGTCGAAAGCGACAGACGTAGCAGTTGCGCTCTTCGTCGTAGTTAAAGCGCAGCTTCATGCCCGCGGGATTGTCTGTGCCGCAGACGAAACAGGCGTTCTTTTGCATTTTTATGTAGCGCGTGTCGTGCCCGGCATCGTGCCTCTTACCCGCGTGTCTCTTGCGGGTCTGTTTCTTAGCAGCCATTTTCTTACCGGCCATGGAAAGATTCTATCGCGAGGCAGCTGCGGGATTGAGTATCATGGCCTGCAAATTGTCGATGTCTAGGAGGTCGCGATGTCTCCTGCCGCTAAAACCCGCGAACCGTACTCCGTTCACCCCAGCGTAGCCATGGCGCGAAAGGCGCTCGCGGAACTATCGCAGAAAACAGGGCGCTCGCTCGAAGAATGGATCGCTCTCACGAAGAAGTCCGGTCCGCCCACGGAGAAAGAACGCCGCGAGTGGCTGACGCAAGAGCACAAGCTCGGCAGAAATAACGCAACCTGGATCGCGGAGCGCGCCGACGATAAAGGCACGGCGGCATTCGACTCTCCCGAGGCGTACCTGAAAACCGCCGCCGAATGGGTGGAAGCGCAATACCCCGGCCCACGCGCTGCGCTGCGCCCGCTCTACGACGAGCTGCTGAAGTTAGGATTCTCCCTTGGCAAAGATGTGAAGGCTTGCCCGTGCAAAACGATGGTCCCGTTCTATCGCAACCACGTCTTCGCGCAGATCAAGCCGTCGACGAATACGCGCATCGATCTCGGGTTCGCCCTGCGTAACATGAAAACGCCAACGCGCCTGATCGATACCGGAGGCTATGAAAAGAAAGATCGCATCACGCGGCGGATTGAAATTAAGTCGAAGGCCGATATTGACGATGAGGTGAAGCGCTGGCTTAAGAGAGCGTATGAGCTAGATGAATAGGAGATGCCGGATCCTTTTCTTGTGGTCATGTTGATATGACCATGTATGTTATACTCTGACCATGAAGAAAATCGCCGCCGGAGAATTCAAGGCGCGCTGTCTTACCCTCATGGAAGACGTCCGCTCCACGCGCGAGCCGCTGATCATCACTAAGCGCGGCAAGCCGGTGGCCAAGCTGGTGCCGGTCGACGGCAAGAAAGACGATTGGATCGGCAGGCTTGACGGCAAGTTCAAGATCACCGGAGATATCGTGTCGCCCATCGATGAGTGGGAATCCTCGTGATTTTGCTGGACTCCCACGTATTGATTTGGGCGGTGGCCGATTCGAAGCGGCTTTCGAAAGCCGCAGCCTCGGCGATTCGTCGCGCACGTCGTGGCGATGGTCTGGCCGTATCAGCGATCACTGCTTACGAGCTGGCTTGGCAGATTGCGTCGGGAAGAGTCCAGGGATACGGTACGGTCGAAACCTCGGTACTTCGATTTCTCGAGGGGGTGGCGATGCGGCCGATTACTCCGGAGATTGCGGCCCTTGCCGCGCAGTTCCCGGAGGATTATCCGCGCGATCTAGCTGACCGCCTGATCGGGGCCACTGCCCGCGCTGAAGGGTTGACGCTCGTGACGCGCGATGAGCGGATACGGCGCAGTCCGCTGCTTCGGACCGTGTGGTAAGCGCCAGGGATGATGCCCTTATACCAAGCCATTGATGTGTGGCGAAAGGTTTCTCAAACGCGGGTTACACGGTGTCAGTGTTTCCAGAACCTCGTCGGGATTCTACAGCGTTCAGAGCGCCGACTTTTATCAAATCCCTTTCGATCCAAAACGTGCTGCTGATCTAGAGCGACAATGCGTGGAATCAATTGCTGAGCAACCACCGGATGAGCGAGGCGGGAGTTTCGAATCCCTCGAAGCCCCTATCGAAGCTAACGACCGCGACTTTACTTAGAAGTAGGGCGGACAAGTGTCCGCCCGCACAATTCTAGTCGTAGTACTCCAGCCCGAGATGCGTAATCAGCTCTTCGCCCTTCAAGTGACGCAGCGTGTTCTTCAGCTTGATCAACTGAATAAATAAGTCATGCTCGGGATACAGCCCTGGCGCGGTCATTGGCGACTTGAAGTAAAAGCTCAGCCACTCCTGAATACCCAGCCGTCGCAGTTCGGGCGTGCGTTGGGCTAAATCCAGGAATAAGACGAGATCGAGCACAATCGGCGCCGCGAGAATCGAGTCGCGGCACAGGAAGTCCACTTTGATCTGCATCGGGTAGCCGAGCCATCCGAAGATGTCTATGTTGTCCCATCCTTCTTTGTTGTCGCCGCGCGGCGGGTAATAGTTGATGCGTACCTTGTGATACATATTGCCGTAAAGTTCCGGATACAAGGCCGGCTGCAAAATATGCTCCAGTGCGCCGAGCTTCGATTCCTCCTTGGTTTTAAAGGACCCGGGATCGTCGAGCACCTCGCCATCGCGGTTGCCGAGAATGTTGGTCGAATACCATCCGCTCAGGCCGAGCAGCCGCGCCTTGAATGCCGGAGCCAGCACGGTCTTCATCAGCGTCTGACCCGTTTTGAAATCTTTGCCGCAGATCGGCAACTCGCGCTCATGGGCCAACTCATGCATTGCTGGAATATCGACCGTCAAGTTCGGCGCGCCGTTAGCGAAGGGCACGCCCTCCATCAGCGAGGCGTAGGCGTAGACCATCGACGGCGCAATATTTTCGTCGTTCTCTTTCATCCCTTTTTCGAGCGCCTTCACGCTCTGGTGAGCGGCGCTCGGCTCGATGAAAGTTTCGGTCGATGCGCACCAGATCGTAACCAGCCGGGTTGCGCCGCTCGACTTCTTAAAGTCGCGAATATCCTGACGCAGCTGCTCGGCGAGATCCAGCTTATTCTTGCCCTTCTTCACGTTCGGCCCATCGATCTTCTTGACGTAGTTGTGATCGAAGACGGCCTTCATCGGGGTGATGGCGGTGAGCCGGCCCTTCACTTTGGCGAGAAGGTCGCGCTCCAGCACGCCGGCGTTTTGCGCGGCCGCATACATGTTGTCTTCGAAAATATCCCAGCCGGTGAAGACTAGATCATTGAGGCCGGCGAGCGGAACGAACTCCTTAATCTTCGGCGACCGGCCATCGGTGCGCTTTCCGAGGCGGATCGTCCCCATCTGCGTGAGCGAGCCGATCGGCTGCGCGATACCCTTGCGCACCGCTTCCACGCCCGCGACAAACGTCGTAGCCACCGCGCCCATGCCGGGGATCATCACGCCCAGCTTGCCCTTGGCGGGCTCGATCGCACCATCGCGCCCGGCGCGATGCGCATGCTCGGCCGATTTCGCCGCCGGATTCGCTTCGGACTTAACTTCGACCGTCGCTCGATTAATTTGCTTCGCGGTAGACTTCTTCACCTTCGCCATATTTAGGCTGCTTCCTTAGAGGAACATTCAGATATGTGCAAACCAGGTATGTTCTCGCATCGGATGAGCGTTTGGCAAACACGCGCGCTTGAAGTCGCAAGAAAGTCACTTCAATGGCGTCCAGCGGGCATTGGATGGGATTCACAATTGCCGCGATGACGCTCTCCGCAAATCCGGCCAATCGATTTTTTTCGTTGGACGACGATGCCGCATTCCTTCACACTGTTTTCAGCTCAGAAGCCTGCTAAGCAGCCGGCTCTCTGAACTCGATGTTTGCGTTCAGCCGTGTACGCTGCGTTGCAAATCTGCTGACCTCGATGTGCTCCACCTTAATCTGAGCCCACGTTCCGCTGCCGTAGCCATGGCCGTGAGCTTCATAGACAAGAACAGGAGAGAGTATGAGATCAATTCGCAAATTCGCATATGCCGCCGCATTGGGCTTGAGTCTGCTCGCTATTCAACCTACATTGGCGGCTGCCGAGGAGGCGCGCGGCAGCTTCACTTTGTCGCATGAGGTGCGCTGCCAAAACGTTGTTCTGCGTCCGGGAGACTACACCTTTTCCGTCGACACCAAGGGCTCGTTCGAGTTCGTGACGTTGCGCGGATCGAACGGCGGTACGAGCGCCATGCTCATGGTGGACACGGTTGAGGCGTCGAAGCCAGATCAAGCCAGCCGCCTCGTGCTGGTGTCGCGCAATGGGCGAAGCTTCATGAGCGCGATGGAGCTGCCCTACTACGACATGTCGTTGCGCTTCGCTGTGCCCGGTGCGGGCGCGTCGAAGTAAATCGAAATTCAGCTGTGGAGGGCCCACATCCCATTCGCAGCTGTATTACCGGGAGCAGGTTCAACCTAGCCGGCTCCCGGTTTTTATTTGTCCAGTGAACCCGATTTTGTTGGGAGTGATTCAGTTCGGCGCGCGATTCGGAAGCGCTAGAGTCAGGAGTCTGGCAGAGACGCGGGCTGGCCGCGTCTCTCCAAGACAGATGCCCTTTCGAGCTGGGCATCGAACATCGATCGTGCTGCAAATTTTCAGTCCACTCGAGCCCCGCGCGAGTTCTCTCTTACTTCTTCGCCCAGAATAATCGCGTCGGCGATGTCCTTCATCGGCTTGCGCTTTTGCCGGCTCTGGTGCTGGAGCGCCAGGTAAGCTTGCTCTTCGCTTAATCGCAGCTCGCGCTGCAAAATTCCTTTGGCTCGCTCCACAACTTTTCGCGTCTGCAACTGATCGGTAAGGTTCGAATTGATTTCTTCCAGGCGCGCCAATTCAATTTCCGCGCCCACCAGAAAACCGATTGCTGAAATCAAACGAATTTCTTTTCTCTTGTAAGCATGAGGAAGGCGATGCTGCAAATTAATTGCCCCTACGACGCGCCCGCGCGACATCAGCGGCACCGAGAGAAACGCTTCGTAACTATCCTCAGGCAGCTCATGAAAAACCTGGAATCGCGGATCGTGCGCCGCTTTTTCAGCAATCGCCACAGGCTCGTGATGCTCCGCCACCCAGCCCGTAATGCCCTGACCGACGCGCAGTTTGAGCCGATCGACCACGTCGGGATGGGCATTCTTCGAGGCGCGCAAAACCAAATGTTCTCCCTCGATTACATAAACCAGGCAGGAATCGCACCGCACCAGGGCCGAGGCAAACTCCACCACACGGTCCAGCACTTCATGAAACCCGCCGCAGTTCGACAGCCGGCCGCCGATCTCATGTAATACGTCGACGGGTGAATCTTCAACCCAAATAGCGTTGGCCATGATTGCGTTATCCATAGACTTATTATCGGCATCGCGCGGCCAATGTCGAATTCCAAATTTCGATAGTGGTCATCAGGGATTTCTGCGTTCGATTTCATCGTTCTTTTACAATCTTTTGTAATAGTTGTGCATCTGTCTCGCCTCAAAAATTCCCCAAAAAAGTTCCAAAAGAGAATTCCTGTAAAAAAATCGAGCCGGCCCCTGGCGGAACCGGCTCGATGGGTTTCGTGGCCAACGTCTTATCGTTCGACCGTTAGGGTGACATTCGCGTAGTGGCTGAGCGATCCGGAGGTTCCGATCAACTCAATCGTGGTGGTGCCGCTCGGCGCCCGCCTGCTGGCACTGAACGTAATGGTCACGTTGACGCTGCCGTTTGCCGGCGGAGTTACTGGGTTGGCCGTAGCCGTCCCCGACACTCCGCTGGGGAATTCGTTAACACTCAGTTCGACCGGAGAATTGAACCCGTTCTGACTAGTGATGGTGAGAGTGAGGGATGCGCTGCCGCCGTCAACGATGGTCAGCGAAGAAGGCGATACAGCCATGGTGAAATTCTTCGTTCCCGAAGATGAATTCACCGTGAGTGCGATCGTCGTACTGTGGGTGAGCGAGCCCGATGTTCCAGTGATCGTCACCGTGGCGGCTCCAGTGGTCGCCGAAGCCGACGCCGTAAGCGTAAGGGTTGAAGTCACGCTGCCGTTCGCCGTCGGAGTCACCGGATTAGAAGAGAACGCCGCGGTCACGCCCGAAGGCAAGCCGCTCGCGCTCAGCGTAGTAGCTGAGTTGAACCCGCCCGTGCTGGTGATGGTGATCGTGCTCGTTCCGCTGGCACCTTGCGTTACGGTCAGCGATGCGGGCGAGGCGCCGATAGTGAAGTTTGGCGTTGCTGTCGCGGTAACGGTGAGAGCAATCGTAGTGGTTGCGGTCAAACTGCCGGACGTGCCGGTGATGGTCACCGTCGCCGTTCCCGTAGTGGCCGTGCTGCTCGCCGTCAACGTCAGAACGCTGGAGCCGGTAGTCGGATTCGTACCGAACGCCGCCGTCACGCCACTCGGCAAACCGGACGCGGCCAGAGTAACGCTCCCGCTGAATCCGTTTACGTCGGTCATCGAGATCGTGCTCGAACCGCTGCTGCCTTCTGTCACCGACAGACTGCTCGGCGAAGCTGACAGCGTGAAGCTCGGCGTCGCCGAGCCGGCAAGAAGATTGATCAGGCCGGTCGTATTCGGACTGCCCCAACCCGTGCAGAGATCATAACCAGTTATTCCTGAGTAGGTGCCGCAGCTGCCGCTGGTGATGTCGTGGAAAAGCGTGGAATAACTCGAGCCGAGAGCCGCCGGGTAGATGATCGGATTAATGAAACCGATTGTCTTGCCGTTGGCCGACGCTTGTTGATTGGCCAGCGCCAGGTAGCCCGCCCACATCGGCGTCGCAAAGCTCGTCCCGCCATAGTCATTCGCGGTGCATGTTGTTTGGTCGGCGCAAACGTAGAAAGTAAAGTTCGCGTTGGCCGAGACGTCCGGGCCGTTCCGTAAGGTGGTTGACCCTTTGTTGGAGGAAGTGATTACGCCCGAAAGCTGCTGCCACGACGGGATCGGAATGGAATCGGGAGAAATGCCACCGCCGCTATCTGCCCAGGCGGTTTCCGATGCCCAGGGGCCAGCCGCTTTGGTGGTGGTCAAGTCCGTGCCGCCGACCGAAACAATGTTCGCATCGTCCGCCGGCCACGCCTCATTCGACGAAGACCAGGCGGAACTGTCGCCCGACGCCGCGAAGAAATTCTGACCTTGCGACGCCATCTGCTCAAAGTACGGGTCGAGAGTGCTGGGGTCCGCCGGTGTCCAACCCCACGAGCAACTGATCTGCTTGGACAATGGAGCATCCGTATCCGTAACCATCGCGCTGATGCAGGAGGTGTCGCTGATATTTCCCGATCCATTGGCTAGGACGTCGCCGCAGACGTACATGTAGAGCATGGTGGAGCCCGGGGCCATACCCATCGCCTGCGTCATGTCCAAGGTTTGCTCGGTATCATCACATGCTTTACTGCCGCTATCGACGCAGGTCGTGCTGTACCCGCCCGTGGAAATGAGGGTGGGAGTGTAAGGCTCCGTCTGCCCAACGTTCTTGTAATACGTGGTCAGATCAGCCAAATCGGTGCCCGCGAATTCGAACAGGGCGATGTTCTGGCCGGAGCCGGTGAGCGCCGTTCCTTCGTAATAGGCCGCGCGCATGTCGCTGCCCAAAAAGGAAGCATCGGGGCCAGAGCCGGTGGTGGCATGAGATACGACCTTATCGGGATCGATCCCATGGGCCTTCGCGTAGTCGCTCTTCTTGACGTACATCGGATGCGGCTTGGAATCGTTGTCTAAACCGGTGATGTGCCAAAGCTGGAAGGGAAGGTCCACGGCGGGTTCGCGGTCCACTGCGAAGAATGTGCGGTCTTCGGTGGGATCGTGATAGACACCCAGGTTCACATGGAATGCCTTCTCGATGTTCGCCACCGTGCCGCTGAGCCTTAGGTCCCTGGCATCGCGGGTTCCACTGATGATCTCAAAGCCGTTCGCTTTCGCGAAAGCAACCAAGGCATTCCAGTCTTCCTGGCTGGGGCCGAACCGAGCCGTAAATTCCTGCGGCGTAAGAAACTGGTGGTAGAACGAGGATGCTGGATCGTATTGCTGCCGCAGAAAACTTTGTAGCCCTGGCCGATCCCGCAGCGGCAGAACAATGTCGAAGCGCAGTGTATCGGTTGGCGGGAGTTGCCCGACGAGCTTTGCCTCTCCATTGGCAACTACATCGCGCACATGACGTGTCAAGACAGACTGCGCCTGCCCTGGAATGGTGAACAGGAATAATGTAGCCGCACAAAGAAGGGCGGCCACTCTTGGGAGAGAGCGTTCCATTATCTTCATTTTCTTTCCTCTCGCTTTTCCAGATTTCACAACACATTTCAGAACCACGACCCACAGCCTCAGCCTCGTCTCCGACGAATCCATGACCGCGAGTCGCGGCATAATAACGCACATCGAGTGTCTTGTTAAAATATTTTGTCTGCCGAGCCGGACGGTCGGACGCCTACTTCCCGTCCAGGTCCATGGTCTTGATGGGCAAATCCCAGTGGGCATCGAGAATTTCAAAGCGCCGCTGCTCCTCTTTCAAATATGTCGCTTGGTCAGGCCAGAGCTGTTTCTTCATCGCGTCCTCGTCAAAAGGCTCATTGGCCGCCACAGAATTCTTGAAAACAATAGTCACGCGATAATCCCAGCGCCCGTCTTCGGTGGTGTGGTAGCGCGGCTGGTCCATCCAAACCTTGAGCATGCGCCCCATTTCCACCTGCTTCTTCAGCAACGGATAATGATTCTTCTTAAAGAGCTGGAGAAACTCGTCCGCGTGTCCCCACTTCGTCTTGTAGTAATACTCGATGACAAAAGGCTTGCCGGTCTCCGTCCCGGATTGGGCGGGAAGGGAATTGGGCAGTAGAGTCAGCAACAGCAGAAGGAATCTCAACTTCATCGATAGCCTCCATAGGGAATCTTCGTCGGCAAGATTGTCGCACAACGGAAGAAAATGTGAGGAGGAACGAAGAAGCAGCGGACAACTCAAGCTTGCCTTCGGGTGGAAAAAACTCGATCCGGCTTTCGGGTGGAGCAGAGCTTCAGCGCCGCGATAACCGAACCTTATTTGACTGCGGCCTTCAGGCGCTGAAGGTCAATTTTGTGAGACGGTTTCCGCTACTGCGGCAGCCCGACCTTGCGCACCAGTTCGCCAAACCGCGGATCGCTGCGTATAGGGTCGAGCCGGAAGTTGGTCTTCAAACTGATCAGCAGCCAATCGTGTTCCTGATATGCGATGTTGAGCCAGTGGAAAGCCTGCTCTTTGTCCCCCGAGTCGGCGTAGTAGGTGGCAATGATGAACGCCGAGTAGTAGTCATCCTTACGCTCCGCTGTCCGGCTTTCAATCGCTTTAGCGACGGCGCCCCTCCAACCAGCCGACCGAAATCCTTGTTCCATTGCGCCAGCAAATTCGGAGTCCATCCGACTGCCTGACAATTCACGGTAAGTGCTCGTCTCTTCAATAACCTGCGGGTACATGCGTTTGCCCCAATAGGCTTGCGCCAGGCAATCGTGCGCGATCGCAAACGTCGGGTTGTCATTCGCCAGCTTCGTGCAAATCACAATCGCTTCGTCGAACCGCCGTTCCCACACGCGAACACTTCCCGCCACCCGGCTGATCACGGGAGACAGCGGCTCCAGTTCATGCGCACGATCGACTTCGGCAATCGCTTCCGCCTCTCTGCCTCCAATCATGGCAATATCGTCGGCATACCACTGCCGCGCCGTGGCATCGTTCGGGTCGAGCTCGAAAGACCTCTTAAACTCCGCCTCCCCACTCGCAAAATCCCAATCATGCTGTATCTCGTTGCTGCCCAGAACTGCATGAGGATGGGCCAAAGTCCGATCTAGTTCCAAGGCCTTGCGGGCGGCGCTGTTCGACTTCGGAAAGTCTTCGTTTTGATTGCCACCATAGTTCGGCAGTACGCTGTAAACGTCAGCCAGACCCGAATAAGCCAGAGCATAGCCTGGATCTTTCGCGATTGCTTGATCGAAGTACGAGATTGCCTTCTCCAGCTCATCGTAGGTCCGGATGTTCCAGGCGTAACGCCCCTTCAAATAAAGGTCGTAAGCCTCCGGATTTTGCGTGCCTTGCCGCGTGACCTGCTGCTTCTCCGCGCTGCTCAGCTTCGAACGCAATTTTCCCGCGATGTCGCCCGCGATCTGCATCTGCAACGCGACGATATCCGCGCTTTTGCCGCTGTAGTGGTGCTCCCAGATGGCGGTGTTGTCGCGAACATCGATCAGCTCCGCGCTGACGTCTATAGTGTCGCCGCGCGATGTCACCCGTCCGCTCACCAGCGCCGGCACACCGAGTTCGTTACCCGCCTTTTGCGCGTCCACGTCCTTACCCTTGTAGCGAAAGACGGAGCTGCGCGACTTCACCTTCAGGTGGGGAACGTGTGCGAGGTTGCCGATCAAGGATTCGGTGATGCCGTCGCTGAGATAGTCGGTATTGGCATCGCCACTCCCATTAGCAAACGGGAGCACGGCGATGGAATCGGCGCTGGTGTGGCGGCGAAGCATCACCAGACTCAAGACCCCCAAGACCCCCAGGGCGAATGCGGCCGCTACCACCAGCCCGGCGATCTTCCAATTCCTGATCCAATCCCATATATCGACAGGCCCCGGAGTCAGCCCGGGAGCAGCTAGATCCAGAGCCTCGAGCTCGGCCGCAACCGTCGCCTCCGGAGGCGGCTCGACATGCGTAGGAGCAATCCAGCGATAGCCGCGGCGGTCAACCGTCTCCACGAAGATCGGATTCTCGGCCGAATCTCCAAGCGCGTCGCGCAAGCGCTTGATCGCACTGCGGATGCCAAGATCAAAATCGACGAAGACGTCGCCCGGCCACAGCGTCTGGCGAAATTCCTCGCGCGTGATGACTTCGTTCGGACGGCTCAGCAGAAGCTTCAAGGCGCGAAAGGGCAGGTCCTGAATCCTGACCTTAACTCCATTTTTGCGCAACTCTTCCGAGCGGAAGTCGGCCTCGAACACGCCGAACAATACGACGGTATTGGGCGTGCGATTTACCGAATTTAAAGGCATAGAACGGGAGGCACTTCAGGGGAGATCAGAAGTTTACCATCGAATCAGCGAGCAGCGAAAGCAAACCTTGCATGGCCGCACCCGTATTTTTAAGGGCGCCTTGCACCTCATTCCCCAGACAACAACTGCGCGTATTCTACTGCAACTAAAACCTCTTAGCGCGTCACATTCACTGCACGAACGCATCACGCCCAAAACATTGACCCGAGCGCATATTTCAGGGCACATTGGCCGCCGTGTTCAGAAACCCTGCGACACGCGGCACGCTCTGAAGCTAAACATCTCGCGAATTACTTAGAGCAATCATTTGGAGGAACGATGAAGAAATGCAATCTCGCCATCCTGCTGCTAATCCTCTGCCTAGGCGTCGGATTGGCCCACGCAGCCAATAAGACGATCAGTCTCGCATCCGTCATCAACAACAGCTGGTGCGGAGACCTGGGCGTCTACGACCTCAACTGCTCGACGCTACCCTACGGCACCAAGCACTACAACGGCATCGCCTTCCTCATCGCGGGCGACAAGAAGGGCACGGAGAACAGCGCCTGGTTCGCCGACTTCGCGGCCGGAGGCGGCAGCTCGCCCGTCTCCATCACCATCCCGATCAACGTCGCCAAGGTCAAGACGGTCTACACCCTCATGAACACGATTTGGGGCTCGACCGCGCCCGGCCTGCTCAGCATTACGTTCACCGGAAGCGAAGGGGCCACTTGGACGTTCGACCCGATCGGCGGTGTCAATGTCCGCGATTACAACAACGGCAGTTACACCGATACTTGCATCTGCCAGTTGCCCGGAGGCGTCGGCCAGGCCGGCACCATCAACGCCTGGGTCAACGGCAAGGGCCAGCGACTCGACGAGCAGATCTATGAACTCCCAGCCGAGTTCGCCACCCAGACCCTCGTCAGCATCACCATCACCGACAGCGGCAACGAAGGCGTGCAACGCAGCTTTCTATCGGCGGTAACGGTTTCGACCATCGGTCCGTAGGCGAAAGACGGGTCGATCGCCCGCGAAAAAAATGAAAAGATTTTTCGGCAAAAACCCGACCAACAATTTTGGAGGAATCATGCGAGTTCAAAAAATTTCAATCCTGATGCTGACGCTTTGTCTCGGCGTGACATTAGCGCACGCAGTCAAGCCGCCCACAACGACGATCGACATTTCTTCCGTCACCAACAATACATGGTGCGCGGAGATTGGCCAGCAATATAACTGCTCCACCCTTCCCTTTGGCGAGCAAACCTACGATGGCATCCCTTTCCTCATCCCAGGAAACACGGAGGGGACCGCGAACAACGGTTGGTTCTCCGATGAGGCGGCAGGAGGGGGCAGCGGTACGGTTTCAGTCACGATCCCGGTCAACGAGGCCAAAGTCAAGACGGTCTATACCCTCATGAACTCGCTTTGGGGATCAACGCAATCGGGTCTGCTGAGCATTACGTTTACGGGAAGCGCTGGGGCCACCTGGACTTTCGACCCCATCGGCGGCACCAACCTCCGCGACTACAACAATGGCAGCTATACCGACACGATCGCGTGCCAACTCCCCAACGGCGTCGGGAAATCCGCCACCATCAACGCTTGGGTAAACGGCGATGGCCAGCGGCTCGACGAGCAAGTCTTTGAACTGCCCGCAGCATTCAGAACGCAGACCCTGGTCAGCATCACCATCACCGACAACGGAAATTCAGGCGAGCAACGCAGCTTTCTAGCGGCGGTGACCGTTTCCACCGCGCTCCCGTAGACCTGGGATGTAAGCGCGCCGCAATCCAGACACCGAAGATCGCGCAGTCGATCGCGGAAAACCGATTTCAACACTACCTTCTCCGGGAGGAATTTATGGATCGCATCAACTGTGGGACCGGCGATGAGGGCTCCCCGGCATCCGTATCCGGCAATACCGTCTGCGTGAACACATTTAGCGGCACGCTCTATGCGTTAAACGCGAAGACGGGCACCGAGCTCTGGACGGTTACGGGCTTGGACTGTGGCAATAGTAATAACCGCCCGACCGTCGCCAAGGGCGTGCTTTATGTTGGGGGCACTTACTATGGCCTGCAATATGCCCTCTCGGCGAAGACCGGCAAACTGCTTTGGACGAGTCCCGGCTCGAACGACTTTACCTCCGGCCCCTCCCTCGCTAACGGCGTGATCTATGCGCAATGCTACGGAACCTGCGCCCTGAACGCTGCTACCGGAGCCATACTCTGGCAGTCTCCTCAGGGCGGCAACACAAGTTCTCAGCCCATGGTTGCCAACGGAACTCTCTACGGCGTCTGCAGCTACAACAATGAATGCGCTTACGACTTGCCGCAGGGCGAGGCCAAGAAATAGGGATAGGAATGAACCCAAAATTTCGCACTGGAGAAACGATAACTATGAAGATCGCATTTCGGTTCGCGTTGATGTCGCTCTTTCTGACTGGGATGATTTCTGTCGTCGAAGCTCAGATTCCCGCCGTCACCCACAACACATGGACCAGCGGCGCGCCCATGGCAATCGCCGTCAACTGGCCAGCCGTCGGAGTGATCAGCGGCAAAATATATGTTGTCAGCGGATACACCGGCGGCGCTCCAGCCATAACCAACAACCAGGTCTATAACCCGACCACCAACACCTGGAGCACTGCCGCTCCGATTCCAGCCGCCACGGCCCAGGCAGCGACCGCCGTCGTCAAAAACGTTTTATACCTTTTCGGTGGAACCAGCACCGGTGGTTTGCCCGTATTCGACACGGTCTGGGCTTACAGCCCAAAGACCAACACGTGGACTGCGAAAGCGACCATGCCGACTGCAAGGTGTAGTGCCGTCGCAGTCGTCGTGAACAACATCGTGTACGTCATCGGCGGCTACAACGGCGGCCGCCTCAACACCGTCGAAGCCTACGATCCCGCAACCAATACCTGGACCGAAGAAGCTGAACTGATCCTCGGCAAGAGCGAAGTTTCAGCCGGAGTCTTCGGCACGGCAAAAACCGGCTACACCATCGTCGCCGCCGACGGATTCAGCGGAAGCGACACCGGCGACACCGAAGCTTACGACGTCGCCACCAATACCTGGACATCTCTTAAGTCCGATCCCAACCCAAGGAACGGCTCATGCTTCGGCGAAATCGCTCAGAAGCTCTACGTCTCTGACGGTAATGCAACCGGCAATAACCCAATCGCCGTAATGGAGGCATTCAACCTAAAGAAAAACGTCTGGACTTCGCTCGCTGCCATGGCAAATACGGTGACCGATCCGGGCTCCGCTGTCTATAAAGGCAAGCTCTACTGTATCGGCGGCGGGAACTGGGCCGTGCCACCCAACAACACTGTCTTCGATTACGTACAGATTTATCAGCCGTAGCACCTGCGAACGGCCATTGCTCGACCAAAATTTCCTAACCAAGATTTCCGATAGGAGAGAAAAAATGAACACTGCATTTCGAGTGATGTTGGTATCGCTTTTGTTCCTCGGCACCGCTGCCTTAGTGAAGGCGCAGCATGCCGAAATCACTCACAACACCTGGACGAACGAGGCTGCGATGCTGGTGGGTGTGTCGGAACCGTCGGCCGGGGTGGTTGGGACGAGCATGGTTGTCGCCGATGGCGCCGAAAACTCGGGGTTCACGGGATACACCGAGGGCTTTGACATCGCGACAAATACCTGGAGCGCTCTCACTCCTGACCCTACATCACGAAGCGCGTCTTGCTACGGGGCAGTGGGGCCGAAGTTATACGTAATCGGGGGCACCAGCGGGGGGGAGGGCGCGGCGGCACTCAGCCTGAACGAATCGTTCCAGCTCTCCAAGGATAAATGGGCAACGCTCGCCCCGATGCCACAGGGCTCCGTGTTTCCCGCCTCCACAATTTACAAAGGAAAGTTGTACAGCATCGGCGGATGTCGTCTACAGTCCTCGGCAACGTGCAGATTTATCAGCCATAGCCGCAGGGAACTGCTGTTGGCCGACCAAATTCTAGGAGAGAAAAAATGAAAACTGCATTCCGATTGATGCTGGCATCGCTTCTGTTCATTGGCACTGCTTCGCTGGTGAAGGCCCAGAATCCCGCTGTCACTCACAACACCTGGAAAAGCGGCGCGGCGCTACCCACGCCCGTCGCATCCCCAGCTGCCGGAATCCTCGCGAACCAGATCTACGTGGTCGCAGGGGGCACGGCTTCGGAAAACATCGCCGACGTACAAATCTACAACCCCGCCACTAACGCCTGGAGCACTGGCCCATCCTATCCAACGGCCATCTCAGAGGCGAGCGCCGCCGTGGTGAAGAACGTCTTATACGTCTTTGGCGGCAACACCGGCGACGGAACGGCGTCCAATGCGGTGTGGGCATACAGCCCCAGGACCAAAACCTGGACTGCGCGAGCGGCCATGCCAACGGCGAGGTTCTCCACCACGGCTGTGGTCGAGAGCAACATCATTTATGTCATAGGCGGAGCCGTCAGCGACAGTGATTTCGTGGCGACCGTCGAAAGCTACAACCCCGCGACCAATACCTGGACAGAAGAAGCGCCGTTGTTAGGGAGCAAGTTGAGCCCTGCGGCCGGCCTGCAGGGAACAGCGAAGACTGGATACACGATCATCGCCGCCGACGGCGCTCCGGAACCCGGCCAAATTACCGGAGACACCGAGGGCTACGACGCCGCGACGAATGCCTGGAGGGAACTCGCCGTCGATCCCACTTCGCGCGTTTATTCCTGCTCAGGATCCATCGGTGCCAAGTTCTACGACGTCGGTGGCTACCTCAACAATGCCGGAGCGGCATCGGCTGTGAACGAGTCCTTCCAGCTGTCGAAAAATAAATGGACGACGACGCTCGCCCCCATGCCCCAGGCCACGATGCTCGCCGCGTCCGCCGTTTACAAAGGACAACTCTACTGTTTCGGCGGCTGGGCTACATGGGTAGGGGCCCCAATTAGCAACGTGCAGATTTATCAGCCGTAGAAGTCAGAGAGCTGCTTATTGCGCGAGCAGAATTTGGTACAGGAGAAAAACAATGAAGACTGCACTTAGATTGATGTTGGCGTCGATTTTGTTCGTCGGGACGGTTTCCCTAGTGAAGGCCCAGAGCCCCGAGGTCACGCACAACACGTGGACGAGCGGTGCGCCCATGCCGACGGCCGTCACATTCGCGGCCGCAGCGGTGCTCAAGGCCGAAATCTATGTGGTCGGTGGAGAGAACACCGATAACACGATCATTGCCGACACCCAAATTTACGATCCCGCCACCAACGCCTGGAGCACTGGCGTGTCCTATCCAGCGGGGATCGCATCGGCGAGCGCTGCGGTGGTGAAAAACGTCTTATATGTCTTTGGCGGCACCAGCGACCGGGAGACTCCCTCGAATGCCGTTTGGGCATACAGCCCCAAGACCAAGACCTGGAGTGCAAAAGCGGCGATGCCGACTGCGAGGTGGAGTACCGCGGTCGTGGTCGAGAAGAACATCATTTATGTTGTCGGCGGCACGATCAACGCCAGCCCAACTTTTACCGCGGCGGTCGAAAGCTACAATCCCGCAACCAATACCTGGACCGAAGAGGCGCCGCTGCTGGTGGTCAAGTCGCAGCCTGCAGCCGGCCTGCAGGGAACCGCAAAGACCGGATACACGATCGTGGTCGCTGATGGAGCGACCAATGGCGGAGGGGACACCGGCGACAACGAAGGGTATGACGCCACAACGAATACCTGGACGTCGCTCGCGTCCGACCCCGCGTCCCGGTACGCGTCTTGCTTCGGATCCGTTGGTGCCAAGTTCTATGACATGGGCGGAACCACGGCGGAAACCTTCGCCGATGATTTCCAGCTGTCGAAGGATAAATGGACGACGACGCTTGCTTCCGTCCCGCAATCGGTGCTATTCCCCGCTTCCGCAGTCTATAAGGGGCAGCTCTACTGCATCGGCGGCTGGTCATCTTTTGGAGGGCCCATCATCGACAACGTGCAGATTTATCAGCCGTAATGCCAGGGATCTGCCATTACGCGACCAAACTTTTTATCGGAGAAAAATATGAAGACTGCTTTTCGATTGATGTTCGCAACAATTCTGTTCGTCGGCGCGGCTGCACTAGTGAAGGCACAGATCCCCGCCGTCACCCACAACACCTGGACCAGCGGTGCCCCCATGATCACTCCTCGCGTCGGAGCGGCTTTCGGCGTAATCAAAGGCAAGGTCTACGTGGTCAGCGGAGCCACCACCAGCGCCATCGTCACCAACAATGAAATCTACAATGTAGCCAAGAACACGTGGACGACGGGCGCTCCCATCCCCACCGCCCGTTACGTGCCCGCTTCTGCCGTGGTCGAAAATATTCTCTACGTGATTGGCGGCTGTAACAGCGCATGTGCCAGTGGCGGCGGCGCGACGACAGTTGTAGAGGCCTACGACGCCGCAACCAACACGTGGTCAGAGAAGTCTCCCATCCCAGTAGCGATCGACAGCGTCTACGCGGTCGAATCGAAAAACATCATCTACGTAGTCGGTGGTTATGTTCAGGGCTCGGGAAGAGTGGCCACCTTGTACCGTTACAATCCCGCGACCGACACCTGGGCGCAACTGGCTTCCATGAATGTCGGCAGGTCGAATCCGGCGACGGGCTATCTCGGAGGCGTCATCGTCGCAGGAGGTCTGGGAAACGGCGGCGTAACCAACGACAACGAGGTCTACAACACAACCACGAACAAATGGAAGACTCTCACGGCGGTGCCCACGGCTCTGAGCGCGTCATGCTTCGGCGCCATTTCGGGCAAGTTCTACGTTGCCAGCGGTTCCGACAACAGCGGACCCAATGCAACGGTTGAAGCCTATACCGGAGGCGCGACGAAATCGTGGACCACCGATCTCGCCGCCATCCCGCAGGCAACGGTCGCTCCCGCCTCGGCGGTGGTGAAAAATCAGCTCTACTGCATCGGCGGAGCCAACACCGGAGCCCTCTTCGCCAGCGACGTCTACGCCAACGTGCAGATTTATCAACCGTAGGGCTTGGGGCGATCTACACAGCCGAGGAAAATCCCGTCAAGCCCCCGTGCCCATGATTTTCCCGACAAGTCAATGATTCAATGAGAAAAATAAACTCGCCGAATCTGTCGGTACGGGTAGGTCGAAATTGATGCGATAGTGATAGAGGTAAGAATTAAAAAGGGTGAGGATGGCTCCTCGCCCTTTTTGGTTTGATCGGCGTCGCACTCACGCCGCAAACGACAGTTTGTTCGCCGAAAAATAGCCCTGAGCTCGTCATCCCGTAAGATTTTACGAATAAGTTCTTATAATCCAAAGATTTGGCGGGATTTTCCCGCGACCACTGGCGAGACACGATCCCTCGACCGCCACAGTGCCAATGCTAGAATTAGCCGTGCCCGCCGATTCTCTTCGCCTCATAGCCATCGACATTGACGGCACGCTGCTCAGCCCGGAATTCAAGATTTCAGATACCGATCTCGCGACCCTCCGGCGCGCCCACGCCGACGGCATTGAGGTTATTCTCGTCACCGGACGCCGCCACACCTTCGCTCTGCCCATCGCCCAGCAACTTGGATTTGACCTCTGGCTGATCAGTTCTAACGGCGCCATCACGCGCTCGCTCGGCGGAGAGACTTTTCATCGCGACCTGCTGCCCGAACCCACCTGCCGCCAACTCGTCCAAGTGATGCAAGAATTTCGCGGCCAGACCGTTCTCACTTTTGACAGTAACGGGCCGGGCACGATCGTGATTGAGCGCCTCGAGTATCTCGAAGGCAGCATCCAGCGCTGGCTGGAAAAAAATATGCAGTACATAAAATTCGTGGTCCCGATCGAGAACGCGCTCACCACCGATCCAGTGCAAGCGATGTTCTGCGGGCCAATCGCCGACATGCAGCGCGTCTTGCAAGTCCTCGGAAGCTGCGGCCTGCCCATCACCGTTCTCCGCACCGAGTATCCCGGCCGCGACCTTTCAATTGTCGATGTGCTCAACGCCGGCTGCTCCAAGGGGCACGCGCTCGAGCGCTGGGCCAATTACCGGCAGATTACCCGCGATCAGGTCATGGCCATTGGTGATAACTATAATGATATTGAGATGCTGGCCTTTGCCGGCCATCCGTTTATCATGGGGAATGCATCCGAAGAGCTGCGTGGAAGGGGTTGGACGCTGACTCGCACGAATGCCGAAAGCGGCGTATCGGCAGCGGTCGAGCATGTGCTGTATGGCAAAGCGATCAACCCGATAGAGCTTGACGAAGCTTGCGGATCGACAGTCGGCGTTAGCCTTTAAATTTTAAGAAGATGATTCCGAGAACATCATTAACGAGGGAGAGAGCTTCAAGGATGGCGGCGAACGCCATCGCACTTTCTTGTGTCGTGACTTTAGTTCTGATGGCTCGTCCCGCGAGCGCCGCCGATCTCGCCGTCTTGCGCAACGGCTTCTCCATACGCCACGAACATCGCCAGGTAATCGGAGCAACCACTCGCCTCTTTTTCTCCGCCGACGATTCCAGCTTCACCGACGTACCGACCGAAGAAATCGCCAGCTACGAAAAAGATCTTTCTGCGCCGCCGCCCGAGCTATCCGCTGCCTCGGTCACACGCGCGCTCCAAAAATCGGCATCTGTACTCCCTATTAACGAGGTAGTAAACACAGCCAGCGCCACCTTCCATCTTGACCCCGATCTCGTCAACAGCGTCATCCACGCCGAAAGCGGGTTCAACGCCCACGCCGTTTCTCCTAAAGGCGCTCGCGGATTAATGCAGCTGATGCCCGGCACGGCCAATCAACTAGGCGTCAACGACGTCTTCGATCCCGAAGCCAATGTCACCGGCGGAAGCCGTTATCTCCGCGAACTCCTCGAGCGCTACAATTTCGATCTAATCAAAGCGCTCGCCGCCTACAACGCCGGCCCGGAGCGCGTCGAGCAGTATCAGGGAGTCCCGCCCTTCCGCGAAACCCGCGCCTACGTAGCGCGCATCGTGCACGAGTACAACTCCAAAAAGATCGCGCAAGAAAAAGCGGCGGCCAAAGAAAAACAGCTCTCAGCCCACGCAGCCACCAAGCCTCCGAGCAAAACGCCAGCCCAAGCTCAGCGCACCACGAAGCCAGTCGTGACTACTGTCGCTGCCCAATCGCAGCCTTGATGGTTTTGGATTTCACCGCCTTGACCTTACCCGCCCCGACGTTGACCCTCGCTGCGTCCTGATTTACCTTCAACTGGGGCCGTGCACACCACAGCTGCGCCTCTCTGCCGTTTCGCAGCGCATGAACAAGAAGAAATACCTGGCTTACGCCGTTGTCTTTCTCGTGCTGACTGGATTGGTCTATCTCCAGTTCCGCACCTGGAAGAACTTCGACTGGGCGCGCCTCTTTCAATTCGGACTAAGCTGGCGCCACATCCTGCACGGCGTCGCCTACATCTATATCGCCTATTTTCTGCGCGCTATACGCTGGAAGATCTTTCTCCGCCCGGTGCGCAAGGAAGCATCCATCCTCGGCTTAGTCCCGCCCACCATGATCGGATTCACGGGGCTCGCCCTTCTCGGCCGCGCTGGCGAACTGATTCGCCCCTACTTGATCGCCCGCCGCAACAACCTGCCCTTCGCCTCGCAAGTCGCGGTCTGGGCAGTCGAGCGCATTTTTGATGTCGGCGGTTTTACCGTATTGATGGTGGCAGCGATCTTTCTGCCTTCAAAGCTGCGCGCCTTCATGCTCACCGCTCCGCCCGAAGTCAGCCACTGGATTCATCTCACTGGCTACGCTCTGATCGCCCTCGTATTCGGATTGTTTGTGGGAGCGGTGCTGATCGCCTACCGCGGAAATCGTGTTGCCCAATTCGTCGAAGATCGGTTTGCGCATCTTGCCGAAAATCTCGGGCATCGCATCGCGCAAAAAATTCGCGAGTTCACCATCGGACTCAATACTATTCACGGCCCCGTCGCATTTCTCGAATTATCCGCTGTGTCGGTTCTGATGTGGTGGATCATTGCGCTGGCTTACAAAGAAGTGACGCACGCCTATGGCGCTCCCATGGCGGCGATGAGCGTCACTAAAGTTCTCCTGCTTATGGGAGCGAGCATGATTGGCTCCATGGTCCAGTTGCCCGGCGTCGGCGGCGGCTCGCAACTCGCCACCATCAGCGCGCTCGATCATATCTTTCACATCGTCCCCAAAGAACTCGCCGTCAGTTGCGGCATCATGCTGTGGCTGGTGACATTTTTCGCAATCGTTCCCGTAGGGTTGCTGCTCTCCCATCAGGAGCGCTTGTCGCTGCGCAAGCTCTCGGAAGAGACCGAGCACGCGGAAGAGGTCGCTGCAGTTGAAGAAGCAACCTGAGTCGCTCGGGGCGGCTCAATTTCCGAATTGCCGACCCAACTCGCTCTCAACGATCGTTTTCAGCGGATCATAGAGGCTATTCATGGGGCTCACAAGTGAGGGCCGGCGCTATAATCCTCCGCATATGTTGCCAGCCGCTTCGCCTCCAGCGGTGGAGATCATCGGTCAGCCAGCGCAGGCGTATCTATCGCCAAAATTGCCACGGCCTCCAGTCACTCCGCAGGGGCCAAAGTCAGCTCTCTACACGTTGCTGCTGACGGCAGCGCTCATTTTCGCCGCTGCGACCGTGGCCTATAGCTGCGTATGGATGTATTACGTTCGGCTTCATCCTCACGTAGAACTAGGGATGGATACAACGCTTTTTTCTTCAACCGAGGTAAGCGAGATTACCAAGGTTGAGAAAGGCAGTCCGGCGGACGAAGCGGGTCTGCGAACTAACGACCGTATTATCGGAGTTGATGGGAAAAAACTCGATGCTTACGCGACTGCGCTGAGTTCTGCGTGGTCCAACGGGCGACCGGGCGATGTGGTTACACTGACGATTCAAAGGCCGGGCGTGCCGCAACCCCTTGTCATAAAAGCGACGTTCCGAGCCGCCTCTAGTCCAACTCTGCCGCTGGCCCGAAGCCTAGCCCTCCAGATCATGGGAAGTTACCCGGTCGTCTTCCTGATAGTCGGTTTGTCCGTGTTGTTTATGCGGTTGGAGGATCCGAGCGCATGGCTTTTAGCGCTTCTCTTTGCTGGATTTATCGCCGTCTCGGACCTTCCCAGTTCGTTCATGGCGTTACACGGAATCGTTCTGCCATTCATGTTGGGCTACCGAGCTTTGTTCGTGGGTGCCATTACTCCATTGTTTTACCATTTTTTTGCGGTCTTTCCGGCACGATCTCCCCTCGACCGTCATCTTCCGTGGCTGAAATGGGTGCTGCTCGGCACCGGTATCTCTTTCGGCGTTTTTGGATTGGACAAAGGAGGACCTGAGCCCTGGCCGGCGCTAGTCAGCTTCCTGGGACAGCGGGTCGCCGAACGTGCCGTCTTGGCTTTTATCTACGGCTGCCTTGTTTTAGGTTTGCTCTCACTAACCTGGAACGCGTTCGTTCTGCCCACCAGAGAGGCGCGCCGAAAGATCCGGGTGATTTTTTGGGGAACTGTGGTTGGTGTCACGCCGGCGGCGATCGCCCGCGGCACTGCGGATTTCCTGCAATTTCATGTGCCGTTTTGGTTGGACTTCTTCGACATCATCGTGCTTTTTATTTTCCCGACGTCGTTTGCGTACGCGGTTGTGAAGCATCGTGTGCTTGCGATTCCAGTCTTGCTCCGTCGCAGTGCCCGCTATCTTCTGGTCAGCCGGGGACTGATCGTCTTCGTGCTGCTCATGGCGGTCTCGATAACCGTGCTGTTTACGCTTTCCTTTTCGAGATTCTTTGCCTTGGGGTCGACAGCTGCAATGGCAGCCGGTGTGGGTTTCGGGGTGATGCTCGCGTGGGTCTCGACCCCAGGCCTGAAGCAGATTACGGGGCGAATTGACCGGGCGTTCTTCCGTGGCGCCTACGATGCTCGCCGAATTCTCCAGGACTTAGCCGAGAAAGCGCGCACCGTCAAAGCAGGCCAGGAATTGGCTCTGGAAATGGGTCCGAGCGTCGGCGAAGCGCTTCACCCCAGTTGGTCGGCTGCGTATGTGGAGGCCGGACCTGATTATCTGGAGAGCGATGACGCCATACTGCCGCTAGAGTTAAAGAGGATCCGCAAAGACTCGCCTGGACTGGAGCACCTAGGTGCTGACGGCGAGCCCTGGGATGCATCGCTCAGTCCGACTGCCTATGCGGTATTTTCCCTGTTCGCTCCGCTTCTGCCGGAGTGCATCGTTCCTTTCCCAAGCCGCTCCGGCGATCTGCTGGGATTGTTTGTCCTCGGCCCCAGGCTCTCCGATGAGCCTTATTCCAGCGAAGACAAAATGCTTCTGCGCTCGGTTGCAAGCCAGGCAGGGGTGACACTGGAAAATCTGACCTTGGCCGAAAACATCGCCGAACGTCTGCTGGCGGAAAGAGCCGTTTCGCAGGAAATGGAAATCGCCCGGCAAGTGCAGCGGAAGCTGTTCCCTCAAAGGCTTCCGCGCTTGAAGACGCTG
>DATBYM010000014.1:0-4103 GCA_036513715.1 Terriglobales bacterium | reverse complement strand
CAGGGCGATTGCGATCCACAGTATGGCGACATGACCACCGGCGGCAGCATGAGTATCCGCAGCACTTGGGACCCGCTGCGCAAAGCCGGAGCGTGCGCGCGCGACATGTTGCTCACGGCTGCAGCCGACAGCTGGGGCGTGGCGAAAGATGAATGCAGCGCCGCAGGCGGCAGCGTGATCGAACACAAAAAAACCGGTCAAAAAATAACGTATGGCCAGCTCGCGATCAAAGCTGCATCCGTGCCGGTACCGAAAGACGTTCCGCTGAAGGATCCCAAGGACTATCGCATCGTCGGCACCAAACGCGCCCGCGTGGATGGCCAGCACATCGTCATCGGCGAGGCGCACTATGGCATTGACACCAAAGTTCCCGGCATGCTCTACGCCGTCGTCGCGCGCCCGCCGGTCTTCGGCGGCAAAGTGAAAAAATTCGACGCCACCCGCGCCTTGGCCGTGCCCGGCGTGCGAAAAGTTTTCGAAGTTCCCGCCGTCGAAATGCCGCCGCTCTTTGGCGAAGAGCGCAAGCCTGATTCCGGCCACCAGCATTATTTGTGGGGCGGCGTGGCCGTCGTCGCCGATTCCACCTGGCAAGCCATCGCCGGCCGCCGCGCGCTCACGGTGGACTGGGACGACGGTCCCGGCGCCGAGGAATCCACCGCGAAGCAACGCGCCATGCTGACGGAGCTGCTGAAAACTCCCGGGAAGGAGCTGAAAAAAATCGGCGATCCCGATGCGGCTGTCGCCTCCGCCGCCAAAACCGTCGAAGCCGATTACGAAACTCCCTTCCTCGCGCACACGACGATGGAGCCGGTGAACTGCACCGCCTCGGTCTGCGCCGGCAAATGCGAAGTCTGGGCACCGACGCAGAATCCCAACGGCATGGCCACCGCATTAGCCAGTGTGCTGAATCTGCCGCAATCGGCTCTGACCATTCACATCACCCTGATCGGCGGCGGTTTTGGCCGACGCCTCTGCATTGATTACGGCGTCGAAGCGGCCTTGGTTTCACGTTCGGCGGGTGCCCCCGTGAAAGTCATGTGGACTCGCGATGACGACATCCGCCACGATTACTATCGCCCCATCTCTCACCATCGCCTGCGCGCCGCCCTCGATGCGCAGGGACAAGTTACCTCGTGGCTGCATCACATCGCCGCTCCCTCTACCGACAGCACCTTCCTCGGCGGCGAACTGCCCGACACGGGCGGCACCGAAATTGCCGGCACCGGACTTCCCAATGGCACGGTGGCGAATTATTTGCTGCAGCAGAGTTTCTTGCACACTGCTGTTCCGCGCGGCTACTGGCGAGCTGTGGACACCAATTGGAATCATTTCGCGGTGCAATGCTTCATGGACGAAATTGCGGCAGCCACCGGCAAAGACCCGCTCGCGCTGCGGCGCGAATTGATCGCAACCAAGGATAAACCCGCCGGCGGAGGTAACAATGAGGGCGAGACGCCCGTCAATGTGGGCCGGCTGCTCGGCGTCCTGAATCTGGTCGCAGAAAAATCGGATTGGGGAAAGCCGCTACCCGCAGGGCGTGGCCGCGGCATTGCAGGCCTCTATGGTTTCGGCAGCTACGTCGCTCACGTTGCCGAGGTAACAGTCGCAAAAGATGGCACGTTGCGCGTCGACCGCGTCGTCGTCGCAGTGGACTGCGGCCAAATCATCAATCCCGACCTGGTCGCCGCGCAAATCGAAGGCGGCGTCGTCTTCGGCCTCACTTCGGCTCTCTATGACGAAATCACGATTCAGAACGGCCAGGTACAGCAATCCAATTTCGACAATTATCCGATGCTGCGCATTGCGGATATGCCCAAGGTCGAAGTCCACCTCCTGCCCAGCCACGAACCGCCGGGAGGAATTGGCGAACCCGGCGTGCCTTCCACCGCCCCCGCAGTCGCCAACGCAATCTATGCCGCAACGGGCAAGCGTCTAAGGCGTCTCCCATTCCAAACCCAGGAACTAGCGAAAGCGTAACTTGCGTCAACGAATCCCCGGAGCGCTCGCGCGGGGCGCTGCTGTTAACCGAAGGGTTGCTCGTTCGAATCTAGCCCGGGGAGCCAACTTCTTATTCCTCCGCATACCGCAAATTGCCAAACGTCAGAACTTTCGTTGCGAAAGACTCAAGAGCAAGGAATTCGTTATTCTCTTTTTTCCTTGGTATTTCAGCGATCCGTCTTGGGGCAAGAGTTCTCCGCACTGGTTTCACGCGCCCGCGAATAGTGGCAACAACGCTGGGGCAGCAGGTCGAAGCTGGTTGGTTGATCTCCGGAGGTTCTGCTGTCGCCTCGGCTGCCGGTTCTTTCTCGCGCTCAGCTCGAAGTTAGAGCGGCGGGAAAGGCACCACACGAAGATGCGAATTCTGTGTCATACAAATGGCTATTTGTAGTACAATTGGTCCATGCGATTCGCAGTTCAAGCTAGGCTGGATGACCGATCGCGGAAGAGACTCGCTGTTCTGGTGCGAGAACTGGGTTGGACTCCTTCGCAGGTCGTACGCGAGGGGTTGCGTGCTCTGGAAGCGAGCTACTTGCGGCGCAAGAAGGCAGGCGTCATCGGCCTGGGTAAGTTCGAATCCGGTGTGCGAGATCTGGGATCGAACAAAAAGCATCTAGGGAAATTTGGGCGATGAAGCCGGTCCTGCTCGACACAGGTGTCATAGTTGCGCTGCTAGACCGCAGCGAGAGTTTTCACAGGGCGTGCGCTCAAACAGTTCGAGAAGTGGAGGCACCGCTCGTGACTTGCGAAGCCGTCATTGCTGAGAGTTGCTATTTGTTGCGTAACTTGTCAGGCGCGTCGGGGGCGGTGATCGAGAACATTGCCGCCGGGATTTTCCAGGTTCCTTTTCAGCTTTCTCGAGATATTGCCGGTGTGAGACAAGTAATGCAAAAATATAAGGACCGGAAGATTGATCTCGCGGATGCCTGTCTGATTCGTTTGGCGGACGAGTTTGGGACCGCCGACATTCTGACGCTGGACCGGGATTTCGCGATCTACCGCTGGGGCAAGAACAAACCGTTTCGAGTGCTGCCGAGCACGAATTTGCAAGGACCCGGAGCAAGGCCTTAAATTAAGCTCAGATTCAGTCCCACCGCGGGACAACTGCGAGCGATCGGTCAACTCCTTTCTTTCAACGGAGAATCGGAAACTGAAAGTCCGCAAATCGATTATGGTAATCGATCGCCAAGTCCTTTGGTTCCTATGTCGCCCATCTCTGCAAACAGCTGAGCCGAGGCCTAATCCGGCCATACGATCCTCACGAGACAGATACAGTTCCGTCGCTGTGGCGCGAGGCAGACAGGGGAGTAAACCGGTGAATGCCTAGTAGGATTTCCTTTGCATCAGGCCACGGAGCTAGGCAGAAAGTTCGATGCGTGTCAACGAAGGGGAGCCATCGTCCTTCTTTTTTGTTCCAATGATTTATGGACGTTTTTTCCGTCCTCCTATTTCGCTCGAAGCCGAACACAGTAACAATTCACTCTACGACTTTTGGCGGGAGAGCCGTCGACAGAACAAAAGCCATTCGCGTTTATGACCATACTGAGCGGACTGGCTTAGGCTGTTTCTGCCGTCTTCCATGGAACGGCGGAAGCAGACCCCCGTGGCGAGAAAATTCCAACAGCCTGCTGCGAGGTTTCCTGATTTCCCGTCGCGCTTCGAAAAAGGCCTCTGTTGACATAGCTATGTTAGATAGCTATCATACAGAGCATGAAGGTAAGCGTGGCAGATGCTAAGAACAAGCTTCCCGAACTGATCCGGGCCGCCGAGGATGGCGAAACCGTGACCATCTGCCGTCGTGGGGTGCCTGCTGTGGATCTTGTCCGAACGAAGAAGCCCACTCGCAAGAAGCGGCGCCTGGGGACCCTCAAGGGTACGATTCAAGTTCTAGAACCGGGATGGTGGAAGCCCATGTCCGATGATGAAGTCGAGGCCTTCATCGAAGGACGAGACTAAATGCGGTTGCTCTTGGACACGGTCGTCCTGATCTTCGCAGTAGAGTCACCGGAACGACTCACCAAGCGCGCGACCGCTCTTTTGCGAAATACGGAAAACATCTTGGAACTGAGCGCAATTTCTCTATCCGAAATCGCTATCAAAGCGGC
>DATBYM010000013.1:0-33697 GCA_036513715.1 Terriglobales bacterium | reverse complement strand
CTCATAACGCTCAAATATCTTATAGCCGGTCTGGCGCGAAATGCCGAACTCCCGGCACAGCGAAGCCATTGTCTCGCCGTCCTTGAGCCGGATCACAAACCGCATTCGTTCGTCCATCACAGAACTCTCCTTCCATGGCATCTCCTCTCCGCCCCCTTCGGGCCGAAAAGTGTAACCCATGTCTCCGGAACGTTCTGTTACCTATGTCTCGGAACGGACAACCGCGCCAAACGCGGGTTTTTTTATTTTTGAATGAGTTGTGTACATTCACCGTACATGAGAGGTCGCGCCCGGCATGGCTTGCGGCCCTTGCGTAGTCGCAAGGCGCGGCGCGCCTTCGATAAACTCCGGCTCGCGCGCCTCGGAGATGTGCAAAGCCCTGCCGACTCCGGGCAAATGCGCGGCGCGCGTACGGAATATGAACCGGGCGACGTGCTCGAAATTGACGCTGCAGTAGAGTGCTGACCGCGGTAGTTGGGCGATTTTCAACCTCGGAAGGAGGAAGTCTACTTATGGCAACGAGTGCGATTGCCACCCCTGAATTGAGCGTAAGTACGGCGAAAGCGGCGTATGAAAGTTACCCGCTCGTCACGCTGAAACAGCGGTTTGAAAAGCTGCTGCGCGAGGTGTTCGAAGGACACGAAGAATACCTCGGAGTGACCGGATTAGTGGGGTTCGTCTTGAGTCTGCGCTAGAGATCTCCGGCATGTTGCGGTTTGTTCAACCCGGCGAACCCGATCTTTGAGTAAGTCTTGGAATTCTGGCTGGTTCCAACGACACGGCACTCCCCCAAACGGTAAGCGCAACGTTCTATTCGATTTTCAAGCTTCACAACATCGTCGTTGTTTCCCGTAAGTTACCGCGACATGAAAATTAAGACGTCCGACAGGCGCCCACTATTGAGTGGAAGTCTCATTTTGCGGCAGGATGGCCCGCGTTTCTAGGGTGAGATCTTAACGGAACGCAATAAAAAACGAAGGACGCAAGAAAGAAGTTCTGTTGGCTCTATCCAGAACAAAACAAATTCCTCTGAAGGAGATTCCGATGTCGCACAAAAACGGTTTTTGGAGCGGTCTTCTGATCTTGATTGGCTGGGTATCACTTGCCTTGCCCGCATCAGCACAACATTTCCAGCAGGTTAAAGGTACCCTTGCCGCAGTTTCTGCCGGCCGAAACGAGGTCTTCGGCCTCGATACAAAGGGTAATGTCTGGCGATACCATGCCGCCTCGAGTTCCTTCGGTAAGATAGCCGGCGTGTCGCTTGACCAAATCGCCGTGGGCGGCGGTACCCTCTCTCAGCTTGACGAAGTGTGGGGTATCCACGCTAACTCCAACGTCTACAGGTTCAACTACAGCACCAAAACCTTCGATCAAATAACGGGTGCTGTCCTCTCACAAATCACAGTGGGTGTGGGCAACGAGGATCAGTGCCATCCCTATGAAGTCTGGGGCATCAACCCTAGCCAGGACGTTTTCAGGTTCGACTACTGTTCCGGACAGTTCAACCAAAGCCCAGGCAGTCTCCTGACTCAGATCTCCACCGGCGGGAGCGATGTTTGGGGGATCAACATCAATTCCCAGATCTTCCACTACAGTTTTGCCCAAGAGAAGTTCGTCCAGGTGTCAGGGAGCCTGGCCCAGATCGCCGTAGGGGTGAATGACGTATGGGGAGTCACCAGCTCCAATGACGTCCTTCGCAACGACCCCGCCACCGGCGCGTTCAACTTCGTAAGCGGAAGCACCTTTCAGGTCGCGGCTGGCGGAGACGGCGTCTGGCTCATCGACACATCCGGCAATATCTGGCGATTCGATTCCAGCGCCGAGAATTTTGTCCAGGTTCCGGGTAGTCTCAAGAGTATTGCCGTCGGATCCGGAACCGGCGTGTTTGGAGTCAGTCCCTCCAATCAGGTCTTCACATTCATTCGACCGTAGATGCGACCAGCCGGGTGCTTCACACATAGCAGATCGCGCGAGCCGTTCCCCCAGAAAACGCCGTTCGCTTGCGGCGTCTGGGGGTTCGGCTTGCACAGAAACATCCCATCCCATGAAAAGCGCGATCAGTCTTGAAACCAGGCCATGAATCAGTGCAGAAACATCCCGGATCACGGGCGGTCCGGAAGCAAATGTTGTAATCAGACACTCAGAGCCCGCCTGGCGGTGCAAAGGCGGTTTTGCGACAACAATCCTTTTTCCAGGGATACCGGTTGTGGGCGCAAAGGCGATGTTCGTCTCAGGAGGGGATTGCCACTTGAAGAGGGAAAGGCGGTTTCCGCGGCGTGGATTCGCGCGGTCTTCCAGGCCGATCCCCGAGAACCTACTCCACATGCTGCAACTCCCCGTCAGGGGAAATTTGTGTTCCGACGCAGTGCACAAAATTGTTCCGAAGTTTGGCGCACGGCTTTGCGTCAATGTTTGCGAGCCCCCATTTGAGTAGCTCGGGTTTGCCGTATACCGGTGTTTGGAAAAATCTCCACGAAAGCATGTGCTGGTCGGGAAAAACCAACCAGTCCGATTCCTCCGCTCCATACCCAGCCACGAGATAATGCGATGGGCGCAATGGGCGAGATGAGCAGAAAATGCCGGATTCTTGTGCAGCCCTTGAGCAGTGCAAGCTAGTATTTCCCGCAATGTGAAGCTAGTTGTTTCCGTGAATGCAGTCACCTACCAAGGGGAAAATGAAAAGCAAAAATCTTGAACAGTCTTAAGCAGCCGTTTTCTTCGTGTGATTGATCCTACTTCCCTGTCCTGATTTTTTTCACCTGGCTCGCTGCGCCATTGCGATTTTCTTTCGCGCTGATGCAGACATCGTTCGTCGCAACCTGTGTTTGCCTTCGAGCAAGTCGCGATAGCGGGCATATAACTTGCGGTTAGTAGACGGAGGTTGACGCACGGTGTAAGATCTGACCATTCATTTGGGCATCTTTCCGCCGAGCACATAGGGCGACGTTTTCTTGTGAAAATCTGGCAGTGAACGTCGGTCAGCAGGAGCGGCTATGCCGACAGATCCGTTACGAAGTATTCCCAGATGGAAGTTCCCAAAGTGGCAGCCTCAACTTCAAGATGCAATTCTTGAGTTTGACCCGGGCAAATTGCCGTCACTCGTTGAAGCAGCCGCAACCGCCATCTTCGTGCGCCTACAATCTCAGGAAGCGGACTCAGAAGAGCTCAGGGCCCTTGCCAAAGCGTTGCGCTCTGTTCGTGCGATCCAGAATAAAAGATTGGACCGCCGAGGCGGCAGGCAGCAAGAACGATGTGCATAACGCAGTTTGGGTGCAGGTTCTGAATGCTATTGTCACAAATTTCGGTTCTCCCGATACCCCTACGCAACCGAGTGACTGCTCTCGTTAGATCTGATTAGGCCCGGCGGGATCGTCGGGCTCGATAAGCGGTAGACTCAAGAAACCGCAGGTCCAGTCCGTTGCTTCATCGAGCACGGGTGCCAGCTGTTGATAGCGTACCTGCTAGTTAGTTAGATCGGTACGATGTGTGCGAGATTTTCGGTCGGAGATGCCCTTCTGGCACTCGGAGCCCAAGGTGTGCTAGATTTTGTTCGCGCCCCGTCCCTTGCTGTGTCAGTTGCACCGAGGAGGAAAGATTGCCTCGCATTTTGCTGACAACGCGTTGCCGCGACTCCGGCCTCTATGATTATTTTCGCGAGAACGCGCCGCGAGATTTTCGCTGGCGCTTCGGCATGCCCCGGACGATCTCGTTCGGGCTACGATTTCTGCGACAGAATCTGCCTCACATAAACATCCTGGAATACCCGACGCATGCCGAGTTTACCGCCGAACTCAAGCGCGGTTGGGACGCGGTTGGTTTTTCTTTTTATCTGGAAGAGACTAATGACATCCTGAAGATGGCCGCTGAGGCGCGGCAGGCGGGCGTTCGCGAACTGTGGGCGGGGAATTACGGCGCGTTGACTCCCTCTATCCATTCCCACTTCGATCACGTATTCACCGGCTACAGTGAAAGCGCCGTGGCGGAAAAGCTGGGTGCGCCTGTGGATGAAATTCAGCATCCGCCGCTGATCACGCGCTTCCGCTTGCCCGGAGGTTGGTCGTTTCCGCTCGGTATTTTGTTTTCTTCGCGCGGTTGCAGTTTTCGCTGCACGTTCTGTCAGACCACCTCGTTTGCGCCGAAGCCAAAGGAAATCTCACTGGCATCTTTGGATAGAACGCTGCGTTTCTATGTCCAACACGGCCTTCGTTTTGTGCTACTGCTGGACGAGAATTTCGGCAACCTGCCTTCGCATGCCGACGCGGTCATCGAACTTTTGGCGCATCACGGAATTCGCTGGCTGGTGCAGTCGCGCGTCGACTTGCTTCTTAGAAACTTCGATGAATGGAAGCGCTGCGGCATGGAAGGCGCGCTCTTCGGCATCGAGAGTTTCCACCAGGACATTTTGAAGCAGATGCACAAGAACGAGAAGGCACAGGCCGCGTTTGAACTCGTCGACCGACTGCACGGCGCGGGTCTCTATGCCCATGGCTATTACATCATCGGCCTGCCGCCGGAGACGCCGGGATCGATCACGGAAGATTTGCGCACGTTGGCTTCTTTAAAGCTCGACGTTACTCAAATCACCATCGTCACGCCGCATCCGCAAACGGAAATGTGGCGTGAACTGGATTCCGGTTACGGCATCTTTGAAAAGGATTGGTCGAAGTTTGACACCAAGCATCTCGTGTGGAACCATCCTCATTGCGCCCCGGGGGTGCTGGAATCGCTGCTCGAACAAGGCTTCCGCGGCTGCTACAGCGGCGACTGGGTTGCGCGAACGTCTAAGAAATTTTTCTCCATGAGAAGAGCTCAGAAAGATTTGTCCAGCGTATTGCTAGGCCCGGTACGCTCGCGCTGGGCCTCCGCGGCGCGATTGCCTTACCTTCCCGCGCAAGTTCTCTCCGCAGATCAGCCGGTCCGCAGCGTTGCCTGAGGCGTCGACCGCGACGCACGTCGGCGCCTTCCGGTTGCGACACGTCGAAGGCCAACTCATTTACCATAACCACTGCGTTCCGAGGAGGACACATAGATGAAACGCGCCGTGATCGCGTTCCTGGTATTCCTGTCGTTCGCTTTAGTCGCAACTGCCCAGAATTCAACTGCCGACACTCCGCACAAGGCAGCGCCAGCTGTCGATGCCGCGCGCAAGACCATCGACCAGAAAACTTCAGGCATGCAGAAGCTACCCGGTTTTTTCACCTGCTACTGGGATGCGCGCGATGGCAAAATCTGGCTGCAAATCGACAAATTGAATACCCCATTTCTCTATTACGAATCGCTTCCCAATGGTGTGGGGTCGAACGAAGTTGGCCTAGACCGCGGTCAGCCTGGCAAAACGAATGTCGTCCATTTCGAACGCAGTGGCCCGAAGATTCTTCTCGTCGCTGACAATGAGCGATACCGCGCGATCACCGACGACCTCGAGCAACAAACGGCCGTGCAGCAGGCCTTCGTCCAATCGGTTCTCTGGGGCTTCGAATCGGCGGCCGAGGATGAAGACGGCAAGTCCGTTCTCGTCGATGCTACGATGTTTTTCCTGAGCGATGCGCACGAGGTCGCATCGAAACTTGCCACGCTCAAACAAGGCACCTATCACGTCGATTCATCGCGCTCTGCCATCTACCTTCCGCGCACCAAGAATTTTCCTGAGAACACCGATGTGGAATCAACCCTGACTTTCGTCGGAGAAAATCCCGGCCATTGGGTCGAACAAGTCACGCCCGATCCTCGCGCCATCACTGTGCACGAGCACTTCTCTTTCATCCAGGCTCCACCGGCTGGATTTCGCGAGCGAGCCTACGACCCACGATCGAGTTTCTTCGGCATCAGCTACATGGATTTCGCGACGCCGGTCGATCAACCTATCGTGAAACGGTATATTGCGCACCACCGTCTCGCAAAAAAAGACCCGTCGGCGGCGCTGAGCGAGCCCGTGAAGCCTCTCGTGTATTACATCGATCGCGCTATCCCAGAGCCGATTCGCTCCGCCGTTCTCGAAGGTACGAGCTGGTGGAATCAAGCATTCACCGCCGCCGGCTACAAAGACGCATTCCAGGTAAAGCTGCTGCCCGAAGGCGTTGACGCGATGGATGTGCGTTACAACGTCATCGAATGGATTCCGCGCGCAACGCGCGGCTGGGCTTATGGCAGCGCCATTGCTGATCCGCGTACGGGAGAGATCATCAATGGCCACGTTAATCTCGATGCGCTGAGAATCCGCCAGGTATTTCTGATTGCGCAAGGCCTTCTCGATCCGTTCGGAAAAGACCCGGCGGCGCTCAAACGCGCCAACGATATGGCGCTCGCCCGCATTCGACAACTAGCCGCACATGAAACTGGCCATACGCTCGGCCTCATGCACAATTACGCTGCCAGCATCGTCAATCGCAGCTCGGTCATGGACTACCCGCCGCCGACCATAGCTCTAGGCGCCGATGGCCGGCCCGATGTTTCCGATGCCTATGCGGTCGGCATCGGCGAGTGGGATAAAGTTTCGATCGCCTATGGCTATAGCGATTTTTCGCAAGAGAGGGATGAGACAGCGGCCCTCGACAAGATTCTTGCCGATGCGTTTTCTCGCGGGCTTCTCTATGTCACCGATCAGGACGCGCGCCCGCTCGGCTCCGCCAGCCCGATTGCGCACCTTTGGGATACAGGCAGCAACGATCTCGATGGCTTGACTCGTGTGATGGCCGTGCGTGCCGCGGCGTTGAAGAATCTTTCTGAGAGCGCGATTCCTGAGCACACGCCGATGGCGACCCTCGAGGATGTTCTGGTCCCTATGTACCTCTACCACCGTTATCAGGTGACGGCAGTGGCGAAATCGATCGGCGGACTCGACTACTCATTCAATCTGCAAGGCGTCAAAGACAACGAAACATCGCCGAAGATTGTATCCGCTGCACAGCAACGAGCTTCTATTCGTGCTGTACTCGATACACTCTCGCCGCATGTACTCGCTCTGCCCGAGCCTTTGCTCAGGATGATTCCGCCGCGTCCGCCTGAGTATCCGACGGGCCGCGAGAATTTTTCGCGGCGTACTTCACCTGGATTCGACGCGCTTGCGCCCGCGGAAGCAGCCACGGAAATCGTGGCCAACGTGCTCCTCCAGCCCGAACGTGCCCAACGCATGATCGAGTATCGTGCGCTTGAGTCGAACAATCCGGGCTTTGATGAATTGGTTAGCGACTTGCTCGCCGCGACGTGGAAGTCGCAGGTGGCTCCCGGGTATAACGGCGCTATTCAGCGGACGGTTAATTCGGTTGTTTTGGATCACCTGATTACGCTGGCGAGCGATGAGCACGCGTCCGAGCAAGTTCGAGGCGTGGCCGCGCTCAAGCTCAACGAATTGAGAAAATGGATCGCAATACAAGCGCCGACGACGAAAGACGATGCGGCGCGCGCGCAGCTGTTTTTTGCGGAGAGTCAAATCGATCACTTCCAAAAAAATCCCGCCGAAGTACACCTGACTTCGCCGGCTACGCCGCCCGACGGCGACCCTATCGGCAGCGACGACTGGGAGTGAAACGGAGATTCAACGATGGCGCCGAAGCTGCAGGGCATTAAGGCTTGCGTGTTCGGCGCCCACGGCACGCTGTTCGATGGTAGCGACGCTGTATTCTTATCCCCGCGCGAGTAATGCCGCTTTCACGCGATCGGGCGTGAAGGGCACTTCGCGAACCCGCGCGCCTGTCGCATCGAAAATTGCGTTGCCGATTGCTGCCGCAACCAGCGTGATCGCCGTCTCTCCCGCTCCGGTTGCTTTCACTGCGGGCCGATCGAGGAGAGCAATATCGATTGGTGGCACCTGGATTCCCAACGGCAGCGTGTGATAACTGTGCCAGTCGATCGAAGTTACCTTGCGATCGTCCCAGGTGATCTCTTCCAAAAGCGCGCGACTCATTCCTTGCAATATTCCGCCTTCGATCTGGTTGCGTAAGCCCTCGGGATTCGAAATCGGTCCACAATCGTGGGCGACGACAAACCGCTGGGCCTGCACTTTCCCGCTAGCCTGATCGACCTCTACTTCGGCGACGAGCGCGGCATATCCGTTGTCGCCCTCGTACGCGACGCACGCGATACCGCGTCCGATGACAGCCCCGGTGCGCGGCGTATCGCTCTTCGGTGAGGGGCGCGTTTCCCAGCTCGCCGTCTTCGCTGCGCCTTTCACCACGTCAATCATCCGGCTCTCTCGCAGATGCCGCAGTCGATAGGAGACCGGATCGGCTTTGACGTGCGCACTGATCTCGTCCATGAAACATTCGTGCGCGAAAGTGTTTTGCAAGCGCAAGGGCGAGCGCAGTGGCCCGGTAAAGAAAGGTGATTTCACCGCGTGCGTCAATACTCGCTCGCTCCGGATCGAACCCGCTCCGCCGCACTTGCCGTTGATACATCCCGTTACGTACGACGGAACTGCGTTGTTTCCGTTGCGCAGTTCTCCGCTAGGCTCAATGGCTGTCCGCGGAGTAATCGTCTCAGAGTCGAAGCCGGCCAGCATGCCCGTGATTACGTTCCCAGGTCGGTCATATCCCGGTCTGCCGCCGAGCGATGCAGCCCATGTCTCACAGTCCCAAACATCGATCACACCGCTGGCATTGATTCCGGCCTGTTGCTCGATAACACACGCGGAGCCATAGTTCTCGGAGATGAACTCGTCGTGTCGTGTGAGTTGTACGCGAACCGGTTTGTGGACGGCCTGCGAGAGCAGCGCGGCATCGTAGGATACGGTGTCCGCAGCGTTTAGTCCGTAACAGCCCGAGCCGCGGACAAAAATCACGCGCACGCTATCGAGCGGCAAACCCGTGAGCGTCGAGACGCCATGCTGCGTCGGATACACCGACTGGGTTGGCGACCATACAATCGCGTGATCGGCTTGCACATCAGCTACTGCGCATGACGAACCGATCGAACCGTGCGCCTGATAGGGATGCGAGTAAGTGGCTTTCAGCACCTGTGTCGCCGACTTCAGTTTATCATCCACATTTTTCGAGTTAACCAGCATCAAATCGCGCGACGGTTGCTGGCGCATGTAGTCGTAGAAATCCTTCTGTGCCGGCAGTCCGGGACTCGGCCTCCAGTCGACCTTCAGATTCTTGGCCGCCTGCGCTGCCTGCCATTGCTTCTCCGCTACCACACCCACGAAATTCTTTCGCACGACCACCTTAATGAGCCCAGGAATGTGCTGCACCGATTTCTCATCCACGTTCGCAACCGTCGCTCCGATCTCCGGCGGACGCACGACTCGACCGTGAACCATTCCGGGCACCTGAACGTTGTGAACGAATTCGAACGTACCGGTCATAAGTGCAACTCGGTCCGTTGAAGGAATTGACTTGCCCAGCACCTTCCAGTCGCTGGGCGACCTGCGTTTCGCTGATGAGTCCACTTTGATATCGAAGCGCTTGCCCCCGACCAGTTCGCCATAGCTTACGCGGCGTCCGCTCTTCGCGATAACAACCCCGTTCTCGATCGCAAGTTGATTCGCAGGCACGCCGAGCCTCCGTGTTGCCATTCCGACGAGAGCCTCGCGGGCGGTCGCCGCCGCCTGCGCCAGATTTCGCGTATTGAAATTGGTCGGGGTGGACTGACTGCCGGAGGTCGTTCCCTCATCCGGTGTGATGGACGTGTCGCACTGAATTAGTTTGACGCTATTGAAGGATACACACAGTTCTTCGGCGACTAGCTGTGTCTGCACGGTATACATACCCTGACCAAAATCGCATTTTCCCGTGTAAGCGGTCACCGCGCCATCGGAGGCAACTGCAAGCCATGAGTCGAGTTTCTCTGGATCAACATGCGACGGATGTGTGTCGAATGGCCCCTGGGCGATGGCGAATGGCCCGATTAAGGATGTGGCACTGAAGTAAACCACGAGCGCGCCAGAAGCCTTGATAAAGCCGCGGCGGGAAATTTCTTTTTTCATGCACGCCTCCCCTGGTAGCGCTTGATGGCCCGCATCATTCGCGTATGTGTAAAGCATCGGCATAGCACATTCGACATTGATTCACGGATCTGCTCATCGGAGGCTCTCGGATTTTCATCCAGCAGCGTCTTGGCGGTCAGGATCACACCACTGAGGCAGAACCCGCATTGCGCGGCCCCCTCATCGACAAACGCCTGCTGAATCGCATGTGGGTTTTCAGGAGTTCCCAAACCCTCGAGCGTCGTGATCTCCTCCTCTTTCACGGCGCTGACGGGCATCACGCAGGAGCGCACCGCGCGGCCCCCGATGATGACTGTGCAGGCTCCGCACTGTGCTACGCCGCAGCCGAACTTCGGTCCGCGCAGCTGAAGTTCATCGTTGAGGACATAGAGCAGCGGGGTTTCAGGATCAGCGTCAACCGCGTGAACGTGACCATTTACCTTCAGTAGAACAGGGGCCATTTTCTGCGCCTCCCAAATATTGCAGATAACAAAAGGTTACAACGGATTCCAACGGCTATAATGGCAGCCTTCTAACAAAAAGGAGTTGCATGCGAACGTTCTCCGCCATTGTGTTGATCTTCACCCTGATTGTTCCATCTCTGTTCGGCGTCGACCAAGCCATGTCGAATCAGTCTGCGCTGGTGGGCTACTCTCCGCGTGCCAGTCAGAGCGAGCGCGAGTGGGAAGCCAAGTTCCGGGCTATCCCTGATCCCGCCAACCTCCGGGAGTATATGCGGCGCTTAAGTGCGCGCCCGCATCATGTGGGCTCGCCTTACGATAAAGACAATGCCGAATGGATTCTGGCGCATTTCAAGGATTGGGGGCTGGACGCGCACATCGAAAGATTCGACGTTTTATTTCCCACGCCTAAGCTGCGCGTGTTGGAAATGCTGGCGCCGACGAAATTCACCGCCAAACTTGAAGAGCCCGCGCTGGCGATCGATCCGACTTCGAATCAGAAGTCGGAACAGTTGCCTACCTACAACGCCTACTCCATCGACGGCGACGTCACCGGCCCGTTGGTCTTCGTAAATTACGGCTTGCCCGAAGACTACGAAAAGCTTGACCGGCTGGGCATTTCGGTGAAAGGCGCAATTGTCATCGCCAAGTACTTGCACTCTTGGCGCGGAGTGAAACCGAAAGTTGCGGCCGAGCACGGAGCGATAGGCTGCCTGATTTATTCTGAGCCGCAGGACGATGGTTACACGCGTGACAATGTTTTTCCGCAGGGGCCGATGCGCAATCCAGATGGCGTGCAGCGCGGCAGCGTTATGGATTTCGCGTCTGCCAGTCCTGGCGATCCGCTGACTCCGGGGGTCGGCGCCACTCCTGACGCGAAGCGCCTCGCGCTGAAAGATGCGAAGAGCCTCACGAAAATTCCGGTGCTGCCAATCTCTTACGGCGACGCGCAGCCGCTGCTCGCGGCGCTGGCGGGACCGATGGCACCGGATGAGTGGCGCGGCACGCTGCCGATTCCGTATCACGTCGGACCGGGACCTGCGCAGGTTCATCTGAAGCTCGCCTTTAATTGGGATATCAAACCCGTCTACGACGTAATCGCAAAAATTCCGGGCAACGTCGCCCCCGACGAATGGATCGTTCGCGGCAATCATCATGACGCATGGGTGAACGGAGCTGAGGATCCAACGGCAGGACAGGTTGCCCTTCTAGAAGAAGCACGTGCCCTCAGTCTGCTGCTGAAGCAAGGCTGGAAGCCGCGGCGCACGATTATCTACACCGCATGGGACGGCGAAGAACCCATGCTCTTGGGCTCGACCGAGTGGGCGGAAACCCATGCCGATGAATTGCGCGCGCATGCCGCCGTCTACATCAACACCGACAGCAACGATCGCGGCATTCTGAGTATGGGCGGTTCGCACAGCCTTGAGCAATTCATCAATGGAGTCGCGCGCGACATCGAAGATCCAGAAACGAAAATGAGCGTGTGGCAGCGAGCGCAGTTGAGTGCGATCGCTGAAGCGAAGTCTGCGGATGATCGAAAGGAACTGCGGCAGCGCGCTGATCTCCGCATCGAAGCGTTGGGCTCTGGCACGGATTTCACGGCCTACCTGGACCACCTTGGCATCGCCTGCCTGAACCTGGGATTCGGCGGCGAAGATGAACAGGGGATCTATCACTCCATCTATGACGACTTTTATTGGTACACGCACTTCTCTGACACCGATTTTGTCTACGGCAGAGCCATGGCGCAAACTATCGGAACGTCGGTGGTGCGCCTGGCCGATGCGGAAGTGTTGCCTTTTGATTTCGTAGATTTCGCCGATACGGTGGGAATGTACACAAAGAATCTGGAGAAGCTGCTCGCCGACAAACAGAATGAGATTCGCGAACGCAATCAGGAAATAGATGAGGGAATGTTCAAAGCGACATTCGATCCGCGGCGTCCGACGGTCGCTCCAGCGAAAGAAGAGATTCCACCGCACTTGAATTTTGCGCCGATGGAGAATGCGGTTGACTCGCTAACGCGTAGCGCCAAGCACTACCAGCAAGCGCTTTCACAGAAGCAAGCGAGTTTGGGAGATGATGCGGTCGCAGTGAAGCTAGCCGCTTTGAATCATGATCTGATGGAAAGCGAGCGCCGCCTCACTAACGCCGACGGATTGCCGCGGCGTCCGTGGTACAAGCATCTTTTGTATGCTCCCGGCGTTTATTCGGGATATGGAGTGAAGACGGTGCCCGGAGTGCGCGAGGGGATCGAGCAGAAGAATTATGCGGAAGCGGAGCAAGAGATGGTGCGCGTCGCCAAGGCACTGGAGGACGAATCGGCGCTGATCGAATCGGCGGCGCGGGAGTTGGACGGGGCGGGGAAATAGGCTGCGATTTTCTGACCCGCCGTTTGGTACGAGGGCAGCGCGTCGCGACTGGGACTGGCGCGAAATCAGGAAACTCTTTGCTCGCTGGATACGGGTTGGGTCGTCACGGGCAGCGCTTGCGTTCGCAAGTAAGCATCGACGCTCGCGGCTGCCTTGCGGCCTTCGGCGATTGCCCACACTACTAACGACTGGCCGCGTCGCATATCGCCCGCGGCAAAGACTCCGGGCACCGATGACATGTAGTTTTGGTCCGTCGCGACATTTCCGCGCGCATCTAGTTTCACGCCAAGCTGCTCGATCATTCCGTTTCGCACCGGCCCCATAAAACCCATCGCGATCAACACGAGATCGGCTTCCATCGTAAATTCAGTGCCTGGAATCGGCTCGAATCTTGGCGGCGTCCCGACGCGCACGGCGTGCAACTGCTGCACTTCGCCAGCGCTAGAGCCAGTGAACTTCGTCGTGGCAATGCTCCAGTCGCGGATGCCACCTTCTTCGTGTGCGCCTTCGATACGCAACTGCATCGGCCAAAGCGGCCAAGGCGTGAGCGGGGAACGTTCGTCGGGAGGCTTCGGCATGATCTCGAATTGATGGACGGAGAGCGGCTTTTGGCGATGGCAGGTGCCCAGGCAATCCGCGCCCGTGTCGCCGCCTCCGATGATGACGACGCGCTTGCCGGCGGCCAGAATTTCTTTGTGCGGTTCGATGACGTCGCCGAGAGAACGGCGATTTTGCTGCGGCAGAAATTCCATTGCGAAGTGGATGCCCTTCAGTTCGCGCCCGGGGACATTTAGATCGCGGGGATGCTCCGCTCCTCCGGCCAGCACGATGGCATCGAAGTCGCGCTGCAAATCCTCAACCGCAACATTCTTACCCACCTCCGCATTCGTAACAAATTTCACGCCCTCGGCAGACATCTGTTCCACGCGGCGATCGACGATGCGCTTCTCCATCTTGAATTGCGGAATGCCATAGACCAGCAAACCGCCGATGCGGTCTGCCTTCTCGTAGACCACAAGGGTATGCCCCGCGCGGCACAACTGCTGCGCCGCGGCCAATCCCGCAGGCCCTGAACCGACGACCGCCACTTTTTTCCCGGTGCGGATCTTCGGAGGCTCGGGATGAATCCAGCCCTCGGCAAAACCGCGCTCGACGATATTTTTTTCTATCTGCTTGATCGTGACCGCGGGTTGATTGATGCCGAGCACGCACGCGGCTTCGCACGGCGCGGGACAGATCCGCCCGGTGAATTCCGGGAAGTTGTTGGTCGCGTGCAACTGGCGAACGGCATCTCTCCAACGTCCGCGATACACCAGATCGTTCCAGTCGGGAATCAGATTGTTGACGGGGCATCCGGTTTGACAAAAAGGAACGCCACAGTCCATGCAGCGCGCCCCCTGCGTGCGAAGCTTTTCTTCCGGAAAGTCTAGGTAAATCTCGAACCAATCGTTGACGCGCTGCGTAACCGGCCGCCGCGGCGCAAGTTCGCGACCGTATTCCAGGAATCCGGTGTCCTTACCCATGTTGCACCTGCACATCCGCGGCTGGGTCGCCCAGCGGCACAGTTGGGATGTAGGGTTGCCGGCGGCGGCTCACTCCGAGCACTCGCTTGTGTTCATGCGGGAAAACTTTTATGAATCGCGACAGAGACTCAGCCCAGTTGTTGAGGATCCAAAGAGCGCGCGGGCTGCCAGTAAGTCCGAGATGTCGAGTGATAAGATTTTTTACTAGTTTTGCCTCGGCAACCCGACCTCCATTGAACTGTGGATCATGAGAATCGACAACCGGCTCGAGGTCAACCGAATCGAGATTGCAACGCCTTTCTGTGAAGTCTCCGCGCTCGTCGAAAATGTAAGCGACGCCGCCGCTCATGCCGGCCGCAAAATTTCTTCCGCAGGCTCCGAGCACCAGCACAAGACCCTTCGTCATGTACTCGCAACCATGATCGCCGACGCCTTCAACTACCGCGGTCGCTCCCGAATTGCGAACGGCAAAGCGCTCGCCGGCCACTCCGTTAAAAAACGCTTCGCCGCTGGTTGCGCCGTAAAGTGCAACGTTGCCTATGAGAATGTTTTTCTCGGGGGCAAATTTCGACCGCCGCGGCGGATATGCCACCAAACGACCGCCAGACAAGCCCTTGCCTACGTAGTCGTTCGCGTCGCCTTCGAGCGTGAGAGTAACTCCTTTGGCCAGAAACGCTCCCATGCTCTGGCCGGCGGAGCCATCGAGATGAATTCGAATCGTGTCAACGGGCAGACCGGCTGAACCATGGCGGCGGGCAATTTCTCCGCTGAGCATGGTTCCGACCGAGCGATGAATGTTGCGCACGGGCAGTTTGATCACGACCGGCGTACGCGTCTCGAGCGCAACCCGCGATTTGGCGAGAAGTTGATGATCCAGCGCCTGCTCCAAGCCGTGCTCTTGCGCGTGCACACAGCGGCGAGCCACGCGAGAGGGGGTTGGCGGGGCGTAAAGGATCGCCGACAAATCGAGGCCGCTGGCCTTCCAGTGATCGACCGCCGGCTGCGTTTCGAGCATGTCGACGCGACCGACCATTTCGTCCACGAGGCGGAAGCCGAGTTCAGCCATATACTGCCGCACCTGTTCCGCCAGAAAGAAAAAGAAATTGATGACATGCTCGGGCTGCCCTTGAAAGCGCTTGCGCAGCACGGGATCTTGCGTCGCGATTCCCACCGAGCAGGTATTGAGATGACACTTGCGCATCATGACGCAGCCCATCGCAATCAGGGGTGTGGTGGCGAAACCGAATTCTTCCGCGCCCAGCAGCGCCGCGACCACCACATCACGACCGGTTTGCAGCTTGCCGTCGGTCTGCACACGGATTCGACTACGCAGGTCATTCAACAAAAGTACCTGCTGCGTTTCGGCGAGACCTAGCTCCCAGGGAATACCGGCGTGCTTTATCGAACTCAATGGAGACGCTCCGGTGCCTCCGCTGTCGCCGCTGATGAGCACAACATCGGCGTGGGCCTTGGCAACGCCAGCGGCCACCGTGCCTACTCCGACCTCGGCCACCAACTTCACTGCAATGCGCGCTTGCGGGTTTATATTCTTGAGGTCGTAAATCAGCTGAGCCAGATCTTCGATCGAATAGATGTCGTGGTGAGGGGGCGGCGAGATCAAACCCACGCCAGGAATCGAGTGCCGCAGCCGCGCAATCACTTCATCGACTTTGTGGCCGGGGAGCTGGCCACCCTCACCGGGTTTCGCTCCCTGTGCCATCTTGATCTGTAACTCGTCGGCGTTTACGAGATAGTTTGCCGTAACTCCAAAGCGTGCCGACGCTACTTGCTTAACAGCGCTTCGGCGTAAGTCGCCATTCGCGTCCGGATTGAAGCGCTCTTCGTCTTCGCCGCCCTCGCCGGTGTTTGACTTTCCGCCGATGCGATTCATGGCGATGGCCAGAGTCTCGTGTGCCTCTTTGCTTATGGAACCGAACGACATGGCTCCAGTCGTGAAACGTTTCACTATTTCCTTGGCGAGCTCAACCTCTTCGATGGGAACCGGCTTGGCGCTCTTCTTAAACTTCATCAAGCTGCGGAGCGTCGCCATGTTGCTGCTTTGCTTGTCGATGAGGTCGGTGTATTCCTGAAAAGTTTGGAAGCTTCCCTGCCGCACCGCTTGCTGCAATTTGCCGATGGTTAGCGGGTTCAGCAGGTGATATTCGCCGTTGGCACGCTGATGATACGTGCCGCCGACGGCCAGGTCGGTTTCCGACTCGCTGAGCGGTTGAAAGGCATGCTCGTGTTTCAGTTGTGCTTCGCGGGCGACCACATCGAGCCCAATGCCTTCCAAGCGCGATGCCGTACCCGCGAAGTAATCTTCCACCAACTCCTTGTTCAATCCGATGGCTTCGAATACCTGAGCTCCCTGATAACTCTGTAAAGTCGAGATACCCATCTTCGCAAAGGTCTTTAACAAGCCCTTATTAATTGACTTGATAAAATGCTTCACGGCTAGCTCGGAAGTTACTCCATCAGCTAACTCGCCCCGGCGCGCCATATTTTCAACACTTTCAAACGCCAGATAAGGGTTGATGGCGCTTGCTCCATAGCCGCTAAGCAGCGCAAAGTGCATGACCTCGCGCGGCTCGCCCGATTCCGTAATCAGAGCGACCTGCGATCGCGTCTCCTCTTTGAGGAGCAGGTTGTGCACGGCGGCAAGCGCCAGCAGACTGGGTATAGGTGCGAGTTCCTTATTTACCCCGCGGTCAGAGAGAATTAACAACGTGTAGCCCGCTCTGCCTGCGAGCGACGCACGCTGGCACAACTCTTCGAGCGCGCGCTTCAATCCCTCTTCTCCTTCGCCGGCTCGGAATAGAGCAGGCAGCGTGATCGCGAGCAGGTCTCCGGTTGAGACGCGGCGCAGCTTTTCCAAATCTAAGTTGGTCAGCAATGGATGCGCAAGTTTCAGCATGTGGCAGTTCTCGGGCTCTTCCGAGAGTATGTTGCGCTCGCTTCCAATGTAACTGCTGAGCGACATCACGATCTCTTCGCGAATCGAGTCAATCGGAGGATTCGTAACCTGCGCGAAGAGTTGCTTGAAGTAATTGAATAGCGACTGTGGCCGGTCCGAAAGGCAAGCCAGCGGCGTATCCGTCCCCATGGAGCCAACCGGTTCCTCGCCCTTCGAAGCCATAGGCGCAAGAATCATGCGCAGATCCTCGTCGCTGTAGCCGAACGCACGCTGGCGGCGAAGCAAAGTCTCCGCGGGCGGATGATGCATGCGCGACGGTGCGGGCAATTGATCGATCGTGATCTGATTATCTTTGATCCATTGCGCAAAGGGTTGCCGCGAAGCCAGCCGTTGTTTGATTTCGCTATCAGGCACGATGCGGCCTTCGATCGTGTCCACCAGGAACATTTTTCCCGGCTGGAGGCGCCCTTTCATCTTCACTTGTTCCGGCTCAATATCGAGCGCACCCGCCTCAGAAGCCATGATGACTAGATCGTCGTTCGTCACCACGTATCGTCCAGGCCGCAAGCCGTTGCGGTCGAGGATGGCGCCAATGACGCGGCCGTCGGTGAACGCAATTGCCGCGGGTCCATCCCAAGGCTCCATCAGGCACGCGTGATATTCGTAAAACGCGCGCTTCTCCGGCTTCATATGCGGATTGCCAGCCCACGCTTCCGGAATCAGCATGGCCATCGCATGCGGCAAACTCCGCCCTGCTTGCACCAGCAACTCGACCGCGTTATCGAAGTTCGCCGAATCGCTGCCGCCCGGCGCGATGATCGGGAACAGCTTCTGGGTATCTTCGCCGAACAGCGGCGACTGGAGCAGCGACTGCCGCGCGTGCATCCAGTTAACATTGCCCTTGAGCGTGTTGATTTCGCCGTTGTGCGCGATGTAGCGATAGGGATGAGCGCGCTGCCAACTGGGAAAAGTGTTGGTCGAAAAACGCTGATGCACCAGACACAACGCACTGGTGACGTCAGGGTCAGATAACTCCTTGTAGAAATTGGTGATCTGCGGCGCGAGCAGCAATCCCTTATAGACGATGGTGCGGCAGGAGAGCGAAGGAATGTGGAATGTGCCTGCGTCCTCGATAGCAGACGCGGCAATCTCATTCTCGGCGCGCTTGCGCACCACATACAGCTTCCGCTCAAAAGCGTCTTCGTCTGCGAATGCGCCACATCCTATAAAAATCTGCTGGATGTAAGGTTGCGAACCGCGCGCCACCCGTCCGATCGCGCTCGCGAAGCAGGGCGTGTCGCGCCAGCCAAGTACTGTCAATCCTTCTTCGCGGATGATGCGCTCGAGAACGCCCTCGCATTGCAGGCGCGGATGTTTTTCCACGGGCAAGAATGTCATGCCTACGCCATAAGCACCGGGCCCGGGCAACTCAAAGCCCAGCTTGCCGCACTCCCGCTTGAAAAATTGATGCGGAACCTGGAGGAGGATGCCGGCTCCGTCACCGGTCTCGGGATCGCATCCGCAAGCTCCGCGATGGGTCAGGTTGAGGAGCACCTCGATGCCCTTGCTCACGATGTCATGACTTTTGCGGCCGCGAACATTGGCGACGAATCCGATCCCGCAGGCATCGTGTTCTTGCGCAGGATGGTACAAGCCTTGGGCAGGCGGAGGAGCAGTCGATTTGTCGCGACGCGTCATCATGGGCACGTTTGCAGGATCGGCTCGTCAGCGGCGCGAGCCGCTTCCACATGAGTTGTTCTTGAGTGGAAGTTTTCTCCGCCAAGGCTGCGGGGCGGCACACTACGGCTCAGGAACGCACTACTGCAAGCTATTATTTAGAGGCTTCCGTGAGGCAAAGTACAATTCAGAATTTCGATGCGAGGGATGCGATTTTTTGAGCGCCGGTGGCCTTCGGTACGCCCTTTTCCTAATTTCGCAACGGACGCAGCAAGAGTCCGCTATAATCCCGGCATCGCGATGGATTTCGATCAGCTCATCACGTTTCTCGAAGTGGCGAAACAGGGCAGCTTTTCGCGCGCGGGCGAGAAGGTCTTTCGCTCGCAATCCGCCGTCAGCGCCCAAATCCGCCAGCTTGAGCAGGAGTATGGCGATCGACTGCTCGACCGCTCCGGCAAGACAGTCAAGCTAACCCCCGCCGGGCAAGTGCTTTATGACTATGCCGAGCGTCTCAAATTGTTGCGCGAAGAATCCCTGATCGCGGTCGCCGACCACAGCAGCACGCCCCGCGGTACGCTTCGCGTCGGCGCCAACGAGGCTACCTGTCTCTACGTTCTGCCCGAGGTTTTTGCGGAATATTGTCGGCGCTACCCACCTGTACAGATCAACATTTATCGGAATTTCAGCTACAAGGTCACGGAAAAACTGGAGAACGGCGCCATCGAAGTGGGCTTTTTGACTTTGCCCATTCAGTCTCCGAGCCTCGAGATCCAAACCATATTTCGCGACAAACTGGTGCTGATGGTCAGCCCCAAGAACCCTCTGGCTAAACAGAAGAGCGCGGCGGTGCGCGATATCGTCAAGCATCCTCTGCTTCTCCCCAAGACGGGCCATACGCGCAGGCTTCTTGACAAGTTGTTTCGCCCTCATCGCGATGAATTGCAGGTTCGCATGGAATTGCCCAGCATCGGCATGATCAAGAGTTTTGTCGCGGCCGACTTGGGAGTATCCATCATCAGCGCTTCTTTCGCCCGCGATGAAGTCGCGACCGGAAGAGTCAAACTGGTCGAACTGGAGGATGTTGAACTTTTTCGCGAGTTGGGTTTGGCCTACCGGCGCGACCGAACACTTTCCTGCGCCTCCACCGCATTTATCGAAGTTCTACGCCAATTAACGTTGGCAAAGAAGACGCACGCTCCTGTTCAGGCGTGAGTGCCTTGCCTCCGTCGCCCGAAGCGCGCTCGCGGATCGACGAATTCCTGCCGCATTACGATTTCCGCTCGTTCTTGAAATTAGGACAGTGCCGTCGCCACGCATTTACATTCCTTTCACATTTCCGCTCTATGCTAGCTTCATTGTAGTCAGCATATCGGCTAAGATTGCGCGAGTACTCCATGGCCCGAAAACCACTGCCGGCAGCGCGAGTAAAACGCCGCTCAGCTTCCGCGCGACCCCGAGTTGCGGACGCTCACCCTCGCCCCGCCGCCGTTCGCAGCGATAATAATCACGAGACGGCCGAAGACGAACTCTCGGCTCTGGTCGTTCGCGGCTGCCTGATCGCCCGCGACGCCGTCTTCAATGTTAGGGACTTCCTCGCCGAAGGTTCGCGTCTGGCTTTTCTGGCCATCAAGGATTGCGAAAAAGAACTCGACCAGATCGAGCGCAAGATTGATGAGCAACTCCCCGAGGCCATCACCCGCGTCGGTGAAGCCAAGGCCCGCGAGTTACTCGCCTGCCTGAAGTTCATCACCGACCTCGAGCGCATCGGCGACCTCGCCTACAGCGCCGTCATGCAATTGCAATCGCGCCGCGAGAAATTGCCGGCCGCCGACACTCGTCAACTGGTCGAGATGGCGACTTTACTCTGCACCATGCTCGATCATGTCCATCAGGGATTCACCAACCGGGATGTGGCGCACGCGCAGAGCGTTCTGCAATCCGATCCAGAGGTAGACCGGATTTGTCATTCTCTGTTTCACCGCCACCTGGCTGAACCCAATACGCCAAGTGGCCAAAAGAATTTTGACATTCTGCTCGCGGCCCAGGCCCTCGAGCGCATTGGCGATCACGCCAAGAACTTAGCGGAAGAAATCTACGCCTTATCCGAAGGCCGCTCGCTGCGTCACAACGCGCGAAAGCTATCAACTGCCTAGCTACTTTGTGGCGCGGCCTGCCAGCATCACTCAATAACCAATCTCAAATTCTAATAAGCCCAGTATGGCCCCGTCCCACCCGGCGTGCTCTTCCCCTGAATCGCCGTATAGACATGCCGTCCGTAGAAGAACGGCAATCCCCAATCGAAACCATTGATCGTATTCGGCCCGGCGAGTTGTCCTAGTACAGGATCGTTCGGAAGGTCGTCGGCATTGGCCACGCTGAAGTTGACCGTCCCCGTGGGCGTTCCAGCGTATCCGGCGTTTGTGGCCGCGAGATTTAAGGTTGAGTTCGGGCAGTAGAAAGCGGTGTCGTCGCCGCAGACTGCAATTGCCGGGTCCGAAAAAAAGAATGCGTTCGATCCGCTGTCCAGAAAACTCTCGCCGTACTGCACATTGTTGAAATTGGTGATGAAGTTACCGTTGTCATCGACGGGATAGACGGTCGCTCCGTTCAGTCCATTGTTCGACTGAGTTCCGATGCCAAACACCAGCGATCCGGTCAAACTCGCCTCAGGTCCGCTGACCGCTGGCAGTTCGATGATCACTCCATTGTTATCCGCGGAGAAAAGCGATACGGGATTAGCCACCTGCTGCGTCAAACTCTCCGCAATCGCGGTGCAGCCTGCGTGAGGACACTCGTAATATAGATCGGGATTCTGGCCCCCCGAGGGCGGCAATGCGCACGCGCCGCCGCAATCTTGCGCAAAACTTCCTACGCCGATGATGCCGTTCGCGCCCAAATTCCCAACTGTATCGGCCGGTCCTCCAGGATTGCCTGCGCACAACGAGGTTGACGGCAGCGGATAAGCCGATTGATTGATCACCTGAACGGGCACCGAACTGGCCTTTTCACTCGCAATTTCAACATCCGCGGTCTGAACCGGGCCCCACGTATAGCCGATCACGAAGGGAAGACACTCGGCCACGGGGTTGCCATCGGAATAGTTCTGCTGCGGGAGCGAAACTGTTAGGAGGGAAGAGATAAGTCTTAGGCCGGAGGATCCGGTATCCACCAAAATACCGTCGATCGTCTGACAAGTCGAAGTGCCGGGAGTGCACACGGTCACGCTGGTAAACGCGCCGTTGGCGTAGTTGCCCGCAGGGCCTGCGTTCACGGTTAGGGTGGCCACATTCGATCCCGTGGGCGGCGGCGTTTGCGTCGAAGTCGATGATCCGGTGCCTCCACACGCAACGGCGAACAATAATCCTCCGCAAGCCGCGGCGGTCAAAACTCCATTCTTGATCGGCGTTCTCTCTATTCGACATCCGTCAATCATCTTCCGCACCCTTGCACACGCACCTTTCATCGGATCGCCTCCGTCTTGACTCCCTCAGGCAGCATGTCAGGGATATAAGCTCTGCCCGTGAACGAGCGCATGTGCCCGCCCGACTCCACCACGAGCCCGGCTTGGTTAATCAGCAGCGGCCTTCGTCCTGCGTGCAAGTTGGCTTGCGCCTGCGCGGCCTGCTGGTACGGCGCGAAATAATCGGCTAAGACCTGCCGCATATCAGGCGGCCATGAGCCCTGCCACGCCACCGCAAAGATCTTGCCCGTGGCCGGCGAGACATATTCGCGCACGACCACTCCGCTCGCGGCCGTGATCTCGTGGACGGTATAACTTGCGGATTGCGTAGTGCGCAGACTGCCTTGCATGCGCGCCTGGTCCGCTAGCACCGAACTTACGTTCTCGCCCAGTCCGGCAAACGCCTGGATAGAAATCATCAGCATTGCTGCCGAAATGATCGCCGGCCGCAAAACCGACCTCGCAGCGCGGCCAAGGCGTGGAAAAATCCGTGTTTCATTCATGGGAAAGGCACTCCTTATGGCCAGAACGCAACGGGTTAGAAGCGACAAGACTTTCGAACTGAGACGATAGCGGCGATATCAGTCATCCAATCAGAAGCGCAGAATTTGGCCCGTGAGCCCGCCACAGCCTGCGGTTTCGCTCATAGTAGATAGGTTCTAGTTAGTATTTTAGATTGGGCATCCATTGGCTGGGTTGCCGGGCGAAGTGTAAAGAGTTTGTAAAAGAGGATGTCATCAGTGGGCACGAGCGGCAGGTCGCACTCAGTGAAAATCGTGCGCTACCGTCTCTGCCCGAGTAATCTGAAGCGGCGAAACTTTTTCCGCCCGGATGTGGATCACGTTGTCTTGATTCTGCAAAATTCCTTCGATCATCACAAAGCGCTCGGAGATCAGCAGCACGCGATTCTTCTGCAACAGATCGGGACTGAAGATTGCATTGGCGATTCCCGTTTCATCTTCCAGGCTCATAAACATCATGCCCTTTGCCGTCCCGGGGCGCTGGCGTGCAATCACGCATCCACCAATTCGCAAGCGCCGTCCATTCGGAAGATGCGCCAGATCGCAAGCGCGAATAATCCCCATCTGCTTCATCTCTGCCCGCCGATACTGCATGGGATGCGGCCCCACTGTCAGCCCGGTAGCGCGAAAATCCGCCACCAGCCGTTCTTCATTCGTCATCGCCGCGAGCGGAGAGCCTTGCTCAAATTCCTGTAACTCATCCAGCAATGGACCCGACCAGCGCACCGCCCGCTCCACCTGCCAAAGCGCATCGCGGCGATGAAACAGCTTTTCACCGCGGAGACACGGAGGCACGGAGGAATTCTCTCGATCGAGGTCAACAGCAAAATGAGAATTGTCCCCCATGTTTTTCTCCGTGTCTCTGTGCCTCCGTGGTGGATTTCCGATTTCGTTCAAAGCGCCGATCTCCGCCAGCGTCGTCAACTCATCTTTGCGCAACTCGGGCACGCGCCGAGCCAGATCGTGAATCGAAGCAAACGGCGCTAAACTACGCTCCCTGACCAATGCCTGCCCCGCGGGCTCGCGCAAGCCGCGCGCATATTTCAGCCCCAGACGTACTGACAGATGAGAGCTGACAACTGATGGCTCCAGCGTGCACTTCCAATCGGACCGCGTCACATCCATGGACAGCATTTTCAATCCGTGCCGCTGCGCATCCTTCACAATTGTCGAAGGATGATAAAAACCCATCGGTTGATTATTCAGCAGCGCCGCGGTGAATGCGGCTAGGTAATGGCATTTCAAATAAGCGCTGGCATAAGCAATCAAAGCAAAGCTCGCGGCATGAGATTCGGGAAATCCATAGAGGGCAAACGAAGTGATCGACTGGATAATCCGCTCCTGCGTCTCGCCGAGGATTCCATTGCGCGTCATGCCCACGCGCAGCTTTTCTTCGATCACTTTCATTCGTGCTTCCGAACGTTTGAATCCCATGGCGCGGCGCAACTCCTCCGCCTCGCCGCCGGTGAAACTGGCCGTGATCATGGCCATGCGCAGCAACTGCTCCTGAAACAGCGGCACACCCAGGGTTCGGCCAAGCACCATTTCGAGCGACGGATGCGGATAGGTGACCTCCTCGCGGCCTTGCCGCCGCTTGAGAAATGGATTGACCATATTTCCCACGATCGGCCCCGGGCGTATGATCGCCACTTGCACGACGATGTCGTAGAATTTTTTTGGATTCAGCCGCGGTAAGCAAGCCATCTGCGCCCGACTCTCCACCTGAAACATTCCTACCGTGTCGGCTTTTTGAAGGGTCGAATAAACGGCGGGATCATCCCCCGGAAGATGCGCCAGATCCACTTCTTCGTGGTAGTGATCACGAATCAGTTCAAGAGAATCTTTCAGCGCCGCCATCATGCCGAGACCGAGCAGATCGACTTTGATGATGCCCATGTCGGCGCAATCTTCTTTATCCCATTGCACGACCACGCGGCCCGGCATGGAAGCTGGCTCCAGCGGCACGACCGAATCGAGACGGCCCTCGCAGATGACCATGCCGCCAGAGTGCTGCCCCAGATGCCGCGGCAAATCTTGCGCCGCCAGGCACAGCTCGAAATATTTGCGAATCCGCGGATGCTTAAGTTCGAGCCCTGCATCGCACAGGCGGCGATCAAGCGCATCGTGCTCGTCTTTGAATTCCCAGGTTGCGACCGCCGCTGAAATTCTCTTCAGCGTCTCCGCATCGAAGCCCATCGCCTTGCCCATTTCGCGTGCTGCCATGCGATTGCGATAAGTGATCACGTTGGCGGTCATCGCCGCGCCGCGCTGTCCGTAACGTTGATAGACATATTGAATAACGCGCTCACGCTGGTCACCGCTCGGCAGATCGAGATCGATATCTGGCCATTCGCCGCGTTCCTCGGAAAGAAATCGCTCAAATAACAATTCCATGCTGATGGGGTCAACCGCAGTGATCCCGAGCGAGTAGCAAACCGCGCTGTTGGCGGCCGATCCTCGGCCTTGCACCAGAATTTTCTGTTCGCGGCAGTAGCGCACCAGGTCCCAGACGATTAGGAAATACCCGGCTAATTTCAGATGTTCGATCAAATTCAATTCGCGCTCGATTTGCCGGCGAGCGCGCTTCTTCAATTCCGCCTCGGCGCGCCCATACCGGCTCTGCCATCCCTCCCACGCGTGCGCGCGCAGAAATGACATCATCGTCTCCCCCTCCGGCACGGGATAACGCGGGAACTCATATCCAAGATCGTTGAGTGTGAATTCCAGGCGTGAAGAAAGTTCGAGAGTGTTGGCGACGGCCTGTGGGAAATCCGCAAAGAGCGCTCGCATTTCTGCGGGAGATTTGAGAGAGCGCTCGGCATTGCGCGCCAGCAGGCGTCCGGCAGTGGCGAGCGTGCGATGATGCCGCAGTGCGGTGAATGCGTCGGCTAATTCGCGCTCCCGAGGCGTCGCATAATTCACGCCATTGGTCGCGAGCAGCGGGAGATGCAGAACGTTCGCAATCTCAATCGCAACCCGGTTACGATATTCTTCGTCACGATGAAAATGCCGCTGCAATTCGACATAGACATTTGCTCTCCCAAATATCTCCGTCAATCGCCGTACCGCTTCGCACGCCGCCTGGGGCCCGCCTTGCTTGAGCGCCGCGGACAGCGGCCCTTCGTCTCCGCCTGTCAAACAAATCAACCCGTCGGCATGCTCAATAAAATCAATATCGGCGGCACAGCCTCCTTCTTTGCGGCCAGCGCGCAATTTCATTTTCGTTATCAGACGGCAAAGATTCTGATAGCCCGTGCGCGAAGCAACCAGCAGCGGAAGTCGGAATTCAGCACAGAGAGAGGGCGAAAGAGCAGCGCATGTGACTTCCGCTCCAATATGCGCCTTGATCTTCGCTTTTTTTGCGGCAAGATGAAAACGCGGCGAGCCGTATAGACCATCGCGATCGAGCATGGCCATCGCCGGCATCGCGAGGTTCGCGCACACCGCAACCAATTCCTCGGGAAGAGAAGCTCCTTCGAGAAAACTGAACGCGGAGCGAGAATGGAGTTCAACATACATCAGTTGCCTGTTACCAGCTTCCAGTAGCCAGTTACTTTGACTGGGAACTGGCAACCGGCAACTGCTCTTCAGTCATACATTCCTTCTACAAACCACTTCCTACGCAGCCTGTCTTGCACCAAGCGATACAACGCGAGGCCAATGGCTGGCTGCCCGTCACCGAGCGTTTGTCCTCTTTCATTCAACTGGCAACTGGCAACTGACCGCTGGCAACTGTTTTCCGGGGAAACGGCGATGTCCCACTCTTCGCGCGACCAGCCTTCCTGCTCCGACCAGTCGCCGGAAGAGCGCCAGGGACCCGCGGTCCAGACGATTTCACCGTTGATGTCCTCGCGATCAAAGCAGCGCAGTTGCACCGGCTTTGCTTCGCGCACAGTAACGATCGCGTTAAGCGGCGGACGAAACAGGCGCAGCGCAATCACGGCACTCATTTTTTCTTCGCCATTTATTTTTGTATTTTCTGCGAACTTTTCTGCAGATTCGCACACGCTGTCGTTCTCTTGCATGGACATACCTTCTTTATCTTTTTTCCCGTTTCCAGACCGCTCGACTTTCTTCCTCGCCGCACACTCCTCGACCGCAGGCTCTACCGGCGCGAAATGCCGCATCGCAAACGCGCCTTCGCGGTGCGTATCCAGCAACTCCACCGACCCCACTCTTTCCTCGCCGACAATTCCCGCAATGCGCGCCAGCGTCAGCTCCAGCTTTTCCGGCTCGGGAAAAACTGGCTGAAACAGCCCGCTCTGCAACGATCGTGGACGCGCCGGTTGCGCCAACAAATCAATTTTCACGATGGGCGCTCCCGGCGGATGCGCCTGCAAATCAAGCTGTAACAATTTCAGGAACACTTTCGCGTCCAGCATGGGAGTCGGCAAGCACACACTCCGCGCGAATTTTTGGGCGATCTTTCCCCTGAATGTGCGCGTGGACATTTCGCCGCAAGACGCACAATCGCTCGCCTGCGATGCGGCGAGTTGCAGTTCCAGATGCAACTCTTGCACTGCCAGCGCTCTCGCTCGTAAGCGCGCGCACACTTGCTCCAGCATGCGATTCAGCAAAAATGCCAGCGGCTCCAGCAACACGATGGGATACTCCAGTTCCACGCTCTCGGCAAAAACGAGCTGCGGTTCCCACACGCGCAAATTGCGCCGTACCGCGCCCCGCGCCAACTGTTGCAGACGGATTCCCGGCTGCCCCAAGCGCTCGCTGACTGGAACTTCGGGCAAAGCCGCCAACGCCCGCAATTTGCAAATGCCCCAGCGATCAAAAGTTTCCATCCAGCGCGTAGCTTCGTCCACATCGGAAGAAAAACTTTCCAGCAGCACATCCACCGGCAGATCTCCGAGCCGCTCAGCTTCACGACCTTCGGGGATCAAAGTCACGCTGGGAAACCCACGTGCCGCGAGCACAGCGGCGTCTGGATTTGCCGCCACGGCAATGTTCGCTTCCAGTCCTATCTGAGAAACGCGGTGCGACAAATCGCCAGCAATCTTCGGCAGCGGACCGAGCAGCGGCTCAAGGCCGGCAAGGTTCAACAACACCGTACCGGGCGATGTATCTTCTACCTCTGGAGAAAATGATTGCGCACAATCGAGCAGAGCGGCGTGCGTCGACAACTCCTGCGATTCCGAGCGAGCGCGCGGTTCGAGGTTCTCCCATGCTTCGAGTTGCGTCTTGGTTGCGCCTATCTCTACACCAGATAGCCGCGCTCTTTCGTTGAGCGCCGCGACTTTTTCCAGCGGAGGCCGGCCGCAGAGCACCACGACCGCACGCGCGCGCAACTTGGGCTCATAGCGAATGAGCGCCTGCACGGAGAAATCGGGAATGAAGACACAGGCAAACATGGGAGATCAGCTCTCAGTTGTCAGCTCTCAGTAGAGGCTCATGCTTTAAATGACAATGACGAATGATGGCGACAAGAATTTCTGAGCCTGGTAACTGAGAACCAGGGATTTCGAACTTACGGAATAGCTATCCTGCCCACGCGGCTCGACTTTGAAAACTTGCTCTCGTCGATTGCACCGACTTGCGTTCTGGCTTGCACTCCAACCGCGAACGTATTAGCTCGGCGGTGATTTCAAATCGATCTAATAATTCCGCATGCGATAATTCCGCATGCCTTGGAGGTTTTACTGACGGGTGATAGCTGGCTGATAGCTTTTTCGCGCCTGACACATTCACCAGCATCGACGAGCAACTCCCGGCAATAGGCTGACGTTCCAATACCAGCAGCACGGTCGATGTATGCTCAACCGCGCGGCGAAATCGGAACCATGTCACCAGGGGAATTCGCCGCGCGCTCGCTACCGGAACATCGCCGAGATCGAGAGCGATCATTCCGAAACCATTGCTCTGCAACAGCAGGTCGGTGACTTTCAGCGTTTGTCCTAACCGCGATTCCCAACGCCGGGTGTCCGGATTTAGTCGCCCGCTGGAACTAGATGAATCGAGCATAGCCGGGCATGAGTTTTGTTTTTCTCCCCCTCGATACGAGTTGCGTTTTTCTCCGCAGCGCACCCACAGCAAACGGCTCATCTCCATGCCCGCCGCAGCGGCGGATGCAGGATCGAACGCGTCGCTCGCATCCACCAGAGCGCATAATTCTCCGCGCTCGGTGGCGCAAGCCAGCGCGAAGAGCAATATGCTGGTCCTTCCGGAAGAGGGCGCGCCGTAGATTTCCGTGAGGCAACCGCGAGCGAGGCCGCCGGTCAGCGAATCCAGTTGCGGAATGCCGCTCGAAACCATTTCTGGCGCCGGACGTACATCGAGGCGCGACGCGGGAACGACCGCTGCCAATTTTGGGCTTGCCCTTACGTGGGCCAAAATCTCCGCGGTTTTACTGGTGATCTTCGCGGCAGTGGAGCGCGAAGAAGACGGCGGGAAAAAAATAAAAGGGCGGCCTGTGGCCGCCGATGAAAAAACCGGAGAGGCAGACATACTTTCTCGCAATTATCAGGGAACATAGAGGGCGAACAGCCCTAGGCTTTAATATTTCGCTTTTTGTTCGCCTATTAAAAGTATCGCTCTTGGGCTAGCCGTTGTCAAGGTAGTTCTGCCGAAATCGTTGTTCTGGGATTCCCCGTGTCGAAGACGGCCGATTCACTCCGTCTACTTTCAGTTCTTTGTCCAGCCCGGACCATGCAGCACGGCGCCAGCTTTCATTCCCGTCAGGTGTCCATCCTCATATTCGAGCTGACCGTTGACGAAGACGTACTTGATTCCTTCTGAAAGTTGCGTCGGCCGCTCGTAGGTCGCGCGATCGAGAATGGTTGCGGGATCGAAGATCGTGATATCGGCAAAGTAACCCTCTTTGAGCAGTCCGCGATCGACCAGGTGTTCGCGTTGCGCCGGCAGCGATGTCATCTTGCGAATGCCTTGTTCGAGTGGAAGCAGATGCTCGTCGCGGATGTAATGTCCGAGGAAGCGCGGCATGGCTCCGAAGGCGCGGGGATGGGTATGAGGCTCGAACAATGGGCCGTCGAGCGAAAGCTCGCCGGCATCGAGGCAAAGACTGGTCCAGGGCTGTTGCAATCCGAATTTGAGGTCGTCTTCGTTGGCGATAAAGTAGATCGCGCCGGTGCGAGCCTTATCATCGATCACCAGATCAAAGAGGGCATCGAGGGGAGCTTTCTTTTGTGCCGCGGCAATTTGTGCGATCGTCTGGCCGTCGAATTTTTTCAGATCCGGGTTCGCGATTTCGGCCACCAGAACGCCGCTTGCGCCTCCGCTGCCCAGGTAGAGATTCTCCCAGTTCGGATGCTCGGTTGCCATTTCCTTTTTTATTTTTTCGCGAATGGCAGGATCGTGCAGGCGCTGCAGCAGTTTTTCGGTGCCGCCGTCCGCCACCCATGGTGGAAGGCTCGACGCCAGCGCCGTTCCGCCGGCAACGTAAGGATACATGTTGGCGGAGACATCCTGCCCCGCGTCGCGCGCCGACTGGATCATACCAACGATCTTTGGCATCGATCCCCAGCGCGCCTTGCCCACAACTTTCAAGTGGAAAATCTCAACCGGCAGGTGGCCTTCCCGGCCAATCCGCAGCGCCTCGTTGATCGCTGCAATTTCAGTTTGTCCTTCGCTGCGCATGTGCGTGCCATAAATGCCGCCGTATTGCGAGGCCACTTTGGCAAGCTCGATCAGTTCTTCGGTTTTCGCATAATGGCCCGGAGGATAGATGAGCGCCGTCGAGATCCCAAACGCCCCTTGCTGCATGGCTTCGGCCACCAGCGACTTCATCTTCTCCAATTCTTCGGCCGTCGGCGCCCGGTCTTCGTCGCCGATAACGGCTTCTCTTACTTGCGCCGCCCCGACGTACGTTCCGATGTTCAGCGGCGTTCCATTCTTCTCTAATCGCTCGAAGTATTCGGCAAGAGTCGTCCAATCGACTTTGAGGTGGTATTCCTGTTCCAGATCTGGTTGTAGTGTGGCGAGCGTCAATTTGTCTTGCGGCGCGATCGACCCGCCTTCGCCTGTGATCTCGGTAGTGATACCCTGGGAGAGTTTGCTGAGCGAACGATTATCGATAAGTAGAGCGATCTCCGATTGCCCGAGCATGTCGATAAATCCCGGTGAAATCACCAGTCCAGCCGCGTCAATCACTCTTCGCGCATGCGCCCCGGGACCTAGATGGCCGACCGCGGCGATACGATCGCCCCGAATCGCAACCTCGCCCGACACCCATGGATTACCCGACCCATCGATGATTTTTCCGTTCTTGATAATCACGTCATACTCGCCCGCCTCTGGCCTCGATCCTTGCGTCGCGCCTTCCGACTCCAGCGGAGCGTCGTACGCCGCCGCGGCAATCTCTCCCAGAGCTTCGCCGACGACTTTTCGCGTTGCCTCGCGATCGTCCCTCTCGACCGAAACATTGTTGGCGTAAACCGCAAACGCCAACCGTTCCCCCGTCGTCGTATCCAAATATCCGGCGAGCCCTTTGCCGGTAACCATCAAATCTTTATTCAACGCGTCATAAACTAGAAAAGTTCCGGTCTTCGCGTGCACATGACCGGCGGCGGGTGAGCTCACCTGGATCTGGGCCAGCGTTCCGTCGCGCCCAAGAATCGGCAGCCCCTTGTAGAAATCATCAAACTGTTTCTGCTTCGACATGAAGTCGAGGTAGCGCACCATGAAATCTGGTGTGAAAAATGCATTACCGCCCGCCCCATCGCTCTGCGCTGCCGCGGTCAAATCCAACCCCGCGTTTTTCAGAAATTCGTGCTCGGCGTCGAATCCTGCCTGATCGATTTCGCTCTGCTTGTGCGCCACCAACGCTCCAAGCAGAAAGGGTCCCATGCTCGCATGCAGGTTCTGGCTGAGTTTGAGAGTAATCTTGATCTCTTCTTTTAGCGGAGGCGAGATATGCTCGGCGAGCAGATTTTCAGACTTGTAGTTCGCAGAAATAGCCTTGAAATCAGGCGCCGGTCCGGTAAGGGCAAGGCCAATCGACACTCCTTTTTCGCGCAACGCTTCGGTCAGCACAGTCGCCGCAAAGTTGCTCGGCTCGGGGACGGCATACGCGGCCATGCCATATGGCTTTCCTAAAGGAAGATTGCCGGTAACAATAACTGTTCGGGTGCCGTCCGCATTGATCTTTTCTGCCGTGTAGTCCAGGTCTGCCTTGCTGTCAGCCTTCCCAGTAGTCGCCTGGTTGATAAAGCGCACATAAGAAGTTTGCGGCGATATCTGCAAATCGACCGGCGCGCCTTCTTTATCAGCCGGACCGGCAACAACATCGATCACATTGTCGTTGACGACGATCGGTGAAATCACAACGCCGGTTCCGAGTTCGCGGCTGCCTTCAGGAAACAGCGATGTGTCCACCAGCACGCGGCCTTTCACCGCTCTGATTCCCTTTTGCGCGATTTGCGCCGCGAGCTCTCGAATCACCAGCAGCGGGTCTCCCAGTCCCTTGCTGTCCGGACCCCCATATGAATGATCCGTCTCTTCGTAAGCCAGCGTGCCATCTGTCTGAATACGGCCGGAGAGATTCGGGTCGCCGCTCGCGACCAGAATGATGTCGCCTTTTAGAGTTCCATTTCTCTCGACAGGTCCCGTGCCGTACACGCGAGTATCGAAGCGATAGGAACCATCCAGCAGATTGAGAACCGCGCCTTCGGTGAGTAACTTCGTGGTGGATCCCGGAACCATCAACTGGTTCGGATTGAGCTGATAAATCATCTTGCCATTCGACAGGGAATAAAACTCAACCGCGAAAATGGAGTGCGCAAATTCGGGACGATGCACAATCGCCTGAACGCGCTCAGAAAGCGTTGTCGCTGTTTGGGCCGCGGGCATCGGCTGCGACAAAGTAACTATCAGAAAAAGTGTGAGGGCAACGGCGGAGGTTCGAGATTCAATCTTCATTTTTATTGAGACCCACAATAACGGACAGCATAGACCGGCCACCACATAAATCGCTTGATCATAATGAACCGCACCCGATTCAACGAGCGCCAAGCAGTTACAGCATAATCGCTAAACTACAACAGATGTTAGTAAACTGGCGGGGATAAGGCTCGGCTCCATCACTCGGAGTGACTGCAACAACAACAATCTTTCCGGGTGGATTGTATAACGCCAACAAAGCATTTCGCACGCTCCGGCACCTACTGACGCTGGCGAGGGAAAAAGGCTTGATCTCCGGCGAACTGCTGAAGATCAAAATCGGCGCCCCCCAGCGCATTGACAGACCTTGGTCGCATCGTTCCCACAGCCGCGCTCATCGACATCGGCGATCACACTGGCCCGCACGTGGCCATGAAATACAGCATTCGCAGACAGCCAACCTACAGGCGTTGCTTGACGCCCAGGCCGCAACGGATCGCGTCCAATGACATACGCACGTCATACCGAGAAATTATTAGGATTCGGGAGCCTGTAAGTTGCTGGAAGGCCGGTAGCGCTACCGGGAAACAGCCCCGGACAGCTACGCATTTTGTCACAAATACAGTCACCACAGGCTGGTGCTCTCCCGCACTTCCCATCAGTGCGTAGGACCGCTCAAACCCGTTCGGTCCCAGGATCTTCATTCCCCAACTGTCGTTTTCGCGAGAGCCGACGATCGACACCCGCCAGTCTCCCGGCCTGTCACCGAAAGCGTGTTCCAGTAGCGCCCGAACTTCAGCGCCGGCGCCAGGGTCACCTGTGTTGTGCAGTTCGAGTGAGACAGCCATTCACTTCATTTCACTGACTGCCACAGTTCGGCAATTGTCTGGCTCCAACAGCTACCTTGGGATTCGCTTCGATCATCTTGGCAATGTCGGCTACCCGGCGATACGATTCGCGCCTGTCCTCATGCTCATAGGTATCAGTCACAACGATCA
>DATBYM010000012.1:0-63307 GCA_036513715.1 Terriglobales bacterium | reverse complement strand
GCTCACTCCCGGCGCAAGACCCGTATCGATGGCGAACTGAGCCGTATCTTCGCACGTGATCAGCAGCCCACCTTGCTCGACAAACTCTTTCAGATGAGCAAGCCCGTCATAACCCAAGCCGGGACGGATGTCAGAGGTGCTGTCGATGGCGCCGAGGTTCGGAGTCAGCTCGGATTTCTGCCACGGCATCGGATTATTCCACCGCGGGATGCCGTTGAGAATTTCAAGCGTAGACGCGCGACCCACCGGAGCAAAGACGATGACATCGTATTTTGCGCGCAGATCCGCTTGTTTGGCCACGGTTTGCGTATTGATGTAATCGAAGGGCACGCCCGCGTTATCGAAGGCATAGCGCCACCAACCTTCGGTCTGCGTGCCCAGCCAAGTGTGCATGAATGCGATGCGCGGAGCCGTGACCGCGTGGGCCGGCACGGATGGCGCTGCGCCGAGTCGCGATGCATCGAGAGACAAGCCGCGCAGAATTTTGGTCACACCGTCATCGTTATTGGCAGCATTGGTGATGAGCAGCGAACCGGCCGCGAAATGTTTGCCGTCAGCATCGAAAGCTTTTTCCGCGACTTGAACGGTTGCACCTTTAAGTTTCGGAGAATAGACCAGCGGCAAAAGCGAAATCTGGCCGGTGTCCGCCACGGCCAGCACAGCACCCGAGCCAGAGACCTTGCCGGTTAGCGTCGACGGATCGTCAAGCCGCGTCATCTTTGACTTGAGAATCGCGGGGTCGACAACGCGCACAACTTTCAGATTGAAGAGATGAGAGAAAGACCATCCCGTATCGTCATAGGGATGCTTCTGCGGGTCGCCGGCAGCCCAGAACTGGCGATCGAGCAGCGCATCGGCGACGCGCGAGTAGGGCTGGTCCATGCGGATGACAATGCTGGCAGCAGGAAAGGTTTCTTGCTTTGACTTGTCTCCGCGCTTTTCCGCCGGGACGGTGGAAGTCACTGCCTCGGATAGTTGTTCGATCTCGACATGCTGGCGCTTCAATACCTTCAGCAACTCGACCTGGCGATTCGCATCGGCTGGGTCGGCTGGGATCACATAGGCGGCGGGGCCTTCGAGCGATGGTTTTTCGATGGCGCGCTTGCTCTTGCCGTAGTAATTCTCGAGGAAATGGTGCGTGTTGTGCGAGAAATAAGAGATGGTAGAGAGCAAAGCGCTTTCTTCGTAGTTGTTGTTATCGCGCTGCGACCACGTCACCACGGGAAGCGGCGGATTCTGGCGGTACCAGGTGCGCGAGTAATCCTCTGGCTGGAGGATGCGCTTCTCGGTGTCGGCCCCACCGTTGCCAAAAGTTTCATAGAGACGGCTGATGCCATTATGCATGCTGGCCAGAAACATCAGGTACCCGGGGCTCCAGGTATCGAAATCGCCATGGGTGAACACTCCGGGCATGCCGAAGCTCTGCATCTGGGCAACGTTGTTCCAGCCCAGTTCCGCCCATTCGTCGGCGAGAATCGGATCGACCCACGCGTTGTAGGGTCCATCGCCCACCGTGTTGTCGTAGAGAAAAGGAACCGACTCGTGCAAATCGTGCAACACTTGCGCATGCCAGCCAAGATAAGTGTCGAGAACGTTGCGCGTCAGTTCGAGCGTCATGGCCATGGCGTCGCGGTTGTTATCGTGCGCGACGTAGTGTCCCCAATACAAAAGGCGCGGCCACACCTCGCCGGGATGGGCCTTGTGCCATTTGTAGATGTCAACCATGCGGTCGCGGCCGTCCACTTCGACCACCGGCGTGATCAGCACAATCATGTGCGAGCGGATGTACTTGATATAAGGTGCATCGTCGACGGCCAGACGATAGGCGAGTTCCATCAGGGCTGTGGGCGCTCCCGTCTCGGGTGAGTGGATGGTGCCGGTGATGTAATAGACGGGCCAGGATTGGTCGATGATCTGGCGAGCTTTCGCGTCATCAAGGCCGATCTTTCTCGGGTCCGCAAGCTGGGCCAGACGCGCGTCATTCTCTTTCGCGTTAGCGAGAAGCTTTTCGTCGGCGATGGCCGCGGCTATCATCTCTCGCCCTTCCTCGGAGTGTCCTATAGTAAAGACCTTCACCCGCGGACTGCTTGCCTCTAGCAGGCGGAAATACTTGTAAACATCTTCGGCGTAGGGGAGCATGTCGGGCGCGCCGGAGACGTCGCCCAGCACCTTGGCGGGGGTGGGGACAGTTTTCGAGGCCGGAAGGTAATCGACCAGCGGAGAGATGAAAGAAGGATCCGTGGTGTATTTGTGAATCTGGTCCGTGTACTGCCGATCGATGGGCTGGCCGGGATCGCGGGCGAAGGTTGAGTTCATTTCCTGGGAAAGCAGGGGCACGGTGAGGAAGCATGTACTGGAGAACAAGGCAGAAGAGATGACGATCAAGGCAAGTTTGGAGCGGGTCATTTTACCTCATTGTGGATTCGCTTTTTTAGGGTCCAAGTGTCACACAAAACGACTGCTGGGGGGAAACCTCTTGAAAACGCATCCAGCAGTAACGCTTCACGGGCCTTGATAAGCACCAATGTTTTCTCCGGTTCCGGCAGGAAGCGGATGGCCCCGAGAATCCTGTGTACCCATGGAGCATCCGCTGATTCCGCTGCAAACATTGGCCCCCGCGCCCGCAGCCGGAGAGCGAGGAAGCGGTTCGAAGGCACTGGCGGGCATCCCTGCGGCGTGATAGTCCGGGTTTCTTAGCATCGGGTCCGCGTAATGACTGTGGATGTCTTGCATCGCTCCAGATTGATATGTGCTGAAGCTGGCGTAAGTCGCGGCGTCAACTTGCCAGGTCGGGGGAGATGCGGAAGTCGTCCAATAGATGTTGTTGTCCAAAACGAACGCAGAGGTTGTCTCGATCATGCCCGGGACCGTGGCATAGATAATGTTGTTTTTGAAAAAACGTGGCTCGCTGCCCGAATAGGTCGCGTCGCTCGTGCTAAAGGCGGGCGCGTTGGAGGCTGGATTCCAGTAGAAAGTATTGTTGTAAATCTGAACACCGTCGAGCGAACCATTGTCCCAAGTGTGAACGAATACTTCTCCTTGCTTCGCCAGGTCGCTCCTTCGGCCGTTATTGGAACACACGTTATAGCGGAAAACATTGTTCACACTGGCTCTTCCGCCGGCGCCGAAAAAAGCTACGCAATAGCCCGCGGAGTCATGTCCGTAGTTATACTGTACGACATTGTTTTCGTTGAAATAGTCGATGTCGAAGTCTCCACCATCGCCGCCCCAGCTCTGGTTGGCGTAGGATTCGTTGTTCTGAACCGTGCAGGTATGGCAATACCACTCCCACAGGCCTACGGGAGTGCTGCCGGTGCAATCTGGACAAAGGCCACTTTTGTACACGACATTCCTCTGTAGTAATCCGTGGTTCAACTCGGTAATAAGGATGCCATCGCCGTAGATATCGTGCGCCGTCGAATTCTGCACAGTCACGTTGCTTCCCAGGGGCTGGAACACCCCATTCCCCTCGATCCAAGAACCACCAGCGCTTACAAATATGCCTTCGGAGACGTGACTGTCATGGGCGGTTACGCCATCGATGAGAACATCATTCAGAATTTGTGCGGCCGCATTGGTAGAGATAAAAACTTCTCCGGAATCGGCTCGCTTGGTGGAGGTGTAGGTAGCCCCGTGAACGTTCAGATTCCTCAGATAGATGTGATTGATGGTCGTGTTGCGAATGTTGCCGGAAACGTAGACGCCATATCTGATGCCGCCCGTGACCTCAAGATTGTTGATCTCCCAATATTGCTGGTTGAAGAGCTTCAGAACGGCCTCAGCGTTGCCGCCGTCGATCGTCGGCGGCGCACCTGTTCCGTAAGTGTCGATCACGACGGGGGAGTTTGCCTCACCAGAGCCTTGAGGGGCCAGGGCTCCGTGGCAAAGCGTGCCGCGCTTCAGGAGGAGATGATCGCCGGGCCGGAATGCGAATGCATTCGCGCTCACTAGCGAATTCCAAGGCGAAACCTGAGTGCCGTCGCCGTTTTGGCTTGCTGAACAATCGACGTAATGAGTGGTGGCGGAACGGGGTGGGGATGGAACGGAGGCCGGATGACCTTGCCCCGAGCCTGCTTGGAGTAAAAACACAAGCAGCGCCAAAGTGGTTGCCAGGCCGCGGGGCAAGACATCCTGAATCAGGTATGACATCAGTTCCCTTCTGGTTTGCTCCAGCCCATGGACCTAGAAGTATAATTCCCGTCCAGCTATGTAGGATCTTTTCAGAGGTCGCTTGCCGCAATGATACGACTAGTCGGCTGTCCCCGGTTCCTTCGGCTCCTATCTGTTTTACTAGTCTTTCTCGTCTTCGGATCTCCGACTCTTTCCGCTAGACAAAGGGTTCCGCAATCGGAAAACCGCACCTCTCAAGAGTCCGCGAACTGGCAGCCCGACAAATTAGGAGCACCGCTGGCTCGCGACCCTATTTTTGTCTACAACGACTGGTCTGCCTATGATGAACTGTCCGACAACATTCCCCTGACTGAGCAACTCGCCATGAAGGAGTTGGATGAAATCCTCCGTCTGCGGCGTTTCGGAGTGCGTGTCGATTACTACATGATGGATGCCTTCTGGTTCGCGCCGGATGGTGGATATCGTACCTGGCGCAAGCCGAACTGGCCGAATGGCCCGGAGGCATGGATCAAGAAATGCCGCGACAATGGCATCCTGCCCGGGCTCTGGTTTGGCACGAATGAGCTGGTGAAAATCAACCCCATTCCTGAGTGGCAGACGTCGCTCACTGCGAACAAAGGTGAGATGTCCTTTTTTGAAGGCGGCTTTCTACCGCACTTCATGGATACTCTGCAGTACTGGTACGACCACGGCATTCGGATGTTCAAGTTCGATTTCGTGGATTTTCGCGCGGCGACTCCCGCGACAGAAAAGTCCAAGACTCCAGAGGAGATCCAGTCCGGCAACGTCGATGCCTTTCGGGAGGCGCTGAAGAAATTTCGGAAGCGCAACCCGGACGTCGTCCTGGTGGCCTTCAACGGTTTCGGCGGCGACGTAGAATCGACCGCCGGACCTTTTCCCTTTCACAGCGCGGTCGATCTGCGCTGGCTCGAGGTATTCGATTCACTATATTCCGGAGATCCTCGGCCATCGGATGTGCCTGAGATGAATTTCTGGCGCTCGATGGATATATACAGCGACCACATGGTGCGGCGCTATGAACAAAGTTTTCTTCCCCTTGAGCGGATCGATTCCACTGGCTTCATGCTGGGAAACACGGGCACGATTTATTATCGCCGCAACCATGCCTGGAAGGGAGCGCTGATCCTGATGATGGCGCGCGGCGGCTGGGTGAACACGGTCCACGGCAACCTCGAGTTCTTGAGCGATGAGGACGCGCGCTGGTTCGCCAAAGTCCAGTCGCTTTATCTGCGATTGCAGTCAATGGGGCGCAGCAAGACCTTCGGAGGAATTCCGGGAGAGGTGCAGCCCTACGGGTTCGGTTCGCTCGATGCCGACGGCGAAGTTTATGCGGTGGTGAATCCGGCACAGAGTATCGAAGAAATTCAGATGGCTCGTCTTTCTCAAGAGCAAAATGCGATTAAGGATGGGCGTGTGCTCTTCCGCGATGCGGGCTTTCAGCCGGTGCTCGCAGGCGACAGAATCAAACTGGGACCGGGACAGATGGCACTCGTTGGATTCGGCAAGTATGCGCGCCCGGAATATTACCTGGGCGTTCAGGAGGACATAGTGATCCCGCGTTCGATCGCGCCGGTGGACGCGGTGTTTTCGCCTCACGAGAAAAATACGATTGAGGCTACGGTGCCAGCGCCGCAACAAGGCAGTTTGCGGATCGTCATGCAACAGCGGTCCACGAAAGACGGCAGCATCATGCGGAGCTGGAAGGGTGGTCCGCCCAATGGAACGAATATGGGGAAAGTTTTTACTTTGAGCGCATCTCAGGACGGAAAGCCGCTGCCGGTTGAGATTAATTACGACAAGGTGATCTGGAGCGGTTTGTCATGGGCAGTCGGAGACATCGACCACGGATCGCTGCGACCGGGAGTGCCAGTAACGATCAAGTGTTCGTCGGCGGAAGAGGCCCCCGTCCAGATCGAAGGGCATATTTACCGCGTCGAATACTAGGTGGGCAGCAAGGGTCAGAGTTTAGCGGCGGCGGTGGATTCTCCTCGCAGTTTGCACTAGCGCAGCCGGTTGACAATTGCCCGGAACGCGACTAACGTTTCGGACGATCCCGCGTTCATTTGCGATTGCGGGACGTAATTCATGCGCCGAGTGCACGTTTACTCGAATAAGGGCCAGGAGGCTCTATGCGGCGAATGTTCCAGTGGTGCTCCACACTTCCTCTCCTCCTCCTCCTCATAACGGCAGCGATGTTTTCGCTCTCCCTCCAAGGTGCCTGGGCGCAGGCCACAACCGGTTCAGTCTACGGTCGCGTCACCGATGTTTCGCAAGCCGTAATCCCGGGTGCGGAAGTGACCGCTATCGGTGACCGCACCGGAGTCAGCTACCGGAGCAGCTCAGACGGTCTCGGTAACTTCACCATTCTTAACTTGCCGCCCGGGCCCTACACTGTCGAGGTCAAAAAAGAAGGGTTCGAAACCGCAAAGGCAACCAACGTGGTGCTTGAGATCGACCAGAAGCAGCTTCTGAATTTCGAATTGAAGGTCGGCGCCGCGTCAACCGAAGTGACGGTGACGACAGCGCCAACCATGCTACAAACGGAGTCTTCGGAAACCGGCGAGGTCATTGGTTCGCGTGACATTCTCGATCTGCCGTTGCTAGGACGCCATTTCTACGACCTTACAGAGCTGACCGCTGGCGTTGTCACGAACAATTCTACGAACACCTTCGGCTTTCAGGTGAATGGTCAGCGGGAATACGCCAACTCCATTCAGGTTGATGGCATCGAGTCCACCTCGAACCGTACCCAGGACCTAACTGTGGTGCCCAGCGTGGATGCGATCGAGGAGTTCAAAGTGGCCACGTCTTCGTTTTCCGCGGAATTTGGCAGATCGGCGGGGGCGGAAGTTTCGATTCAAACCAAAGGGGGATCGAATCAGTGGCACGGTGATTTGTATGAATTCTTTCGTCCGAACTTCACGACCGCCAGAAACTATGGGTTTCTCGGCATCAAGACGCCCCCGTCCGACTTAAAGCAGCACAACTATGGCGGCACGTTTGGCGGTCCCATCCGGCGAGACAAGACGTTCTTTTTCGTTTCCTACGAAGGGACTCATCAAAACTCGGCTAACGACGGCGTCTTTAACACATTGCCCATAAACCAGATCAAGGTTGATCCCGACGGTTCCGTGGATCTTTCGGGATTGATTGATCCGCTGGCGGGCACGCCTAACGTCCCGGCGGGCCAGATTGTCCCGATTTTCAACCCTCAAGTTTCATTCAGTTCATATGGCGGTGCTTCGCAGCAGTTTGCGGGAAATATTATCCCCGCCAGTCAGGTCAGCACGGCTGGCCTGAACACCGTTCTTGACTTTTTTGCCGCGCCGAATCGAGCCGGGGACCACAACGGATGGTTCAACAATTATCAGTACCACTACCCGACTACGTACCGGCAGAAGCAAGCGGACGCTCGACTGGACCACAATTTTTCCCAGAAGGATCGGCTTTCGGCAGTTTTCCACTACAACGACTCACAAATTCTTGATGAAAATATCTATTACGGACACACCGTCGTGCCGGGCGCCGACGACACGGATTTCGCCAACAAACAGAATTCGGGGGCTCAATCTTATATCGTGAGCGAGACCCATCTTTTCTCCAGCCGCTTCCTGAATGAGGCACGTTTCGGATACACGCGTTACTACATTAACCAGTACAGTCTTCTCGACGGCACCGATTACAGTACCAAATACGGCATGAACAACGTCGGCATCCCGGGATTCCCGGCCACCGATGCATATCCCTATATCCAGCTGTACTCAGGTTATTTCACGGGTGGGTCGAGCTATAAACCGCTGTTACTCCAGGATCATAACTGGCAGATCTCCGACAACTTCACCCTGAGCGGCGTTGGAAAGCATGAAATAAAATTCGGTGGCGATTTCAGGAGGTTGAATTCATTTCCGTTTTATACGGTCTTCCCAACTGGCTACCAATACTATGGAGCTTACTTCTCGCCTTCGACCAGCGATCCCACGTTTGGCTATTACAATCCCTACGCGTGGTTTCCAAATGGCGGGTCTGACATCTCGGATCTATTGACGGGGTTGCCATTTGTCACTTATATCGGTCTGCAACTAACGAACCCACATACCCAGAGCTGGGAGATGAGCTACTACGCGCAAGATACTCTTAAGTTAACTCCCCGCCTAACTCTGAATTATGGGCTCCGCTACGAATATCAGGCCCCTTATCTAGATGCAAATAACAACGCCTCAAACTACGATCCAGCAACTGACAGCTTCCTTTTGGCGGGGCGCGGTTCGAACTCTCGAGGTTTGATCAATCCACACCGGACGAACTTCGCTCCACGTCTTGGCTTCACCTTTCTGGTGCACCCCAAAACCGTGGTGCGTGCTGGAATTGGTTTGTTCTACTCGCCGGAAAATGACGGGCGCGAAGACATTCTCTCCCGAAATTATCCGTTCTCAAACCTGAGCCAATACGAAGATTACTACTATGACGGTCCATGCGCGGCTCCTCCGCAGCCTTACTGCGACGGTATATACAACTACCAGCTAGATACGGGTATACCGCGTAACACGTCACTCAATATTCCGCCGGGGGCGAGCAGCATTCCCTCCGCCTCGATTCCGTTCGGGCAAGGGCCCCTTTTGACCTCATACTACGTAAATCCCGATATGAAGACGGGGTACACGGCGAACTACAATTTATCTCTTCAGCAACAGCTGACCGCGGATTTTGCTCTCGACATTGCCTATGTAGGATCGCGAGGACGGCGACTTTCTTATGCAATTGGAGATTTCAATTTCAATCCTGTCGACGGGAAAGATGACCGTATCACGACGAACCTTGGGAAGATTGAAGCTCAGACCGACGCGGGTTTATCAAACTACAACTCGCTTCAGGTCAAGTTGACGAAGCGAGTTTCTCGTAATCTAAACTTTCTTGCTACCTATACTTGGTCCCACTCGATCGACAACGGGCCTTCGCCATTCGATCTCGGCCAAAACAGCGATTACCCACAAGATGCGTACAATCTGAAATCGGAAATTGCGTCTTCTGACACCGACGTCAGGAATAATTTCACCTTCAGTGGGCTTTATCGCTTGCCAATCGGGCGGGGGCAAGCACTATTCAGCCACTGGGGAAAAGTACAGGAATTCCTGCTGGGCGGCTGGCAACTCAACGGCCTTGTCCTGGCACATTCGGGTGAGCCGGTAAATGTCGTTCGAGGAGCAAGTCTCAGCACCTGTCCCGGAGTGCGGCCTGATTTGGTCGGCAATCCCAACGGCCCTCCGCCACCGCAGCTTTCTCCGGGAGCTCCTTCTTATGCCTTTAATATCGACGCCTTCAGCATCCCGATGAATCTCGCAAATACGTGCATTCCTGGTACTGCGGGTAGAAACCTCGTTCACGGTCTTTCCTTTAAGAACCTTGATGCTTCTATATTCAAAGAGTTCGGCATTGGCGAGAAATACAGACTGCAGACGCGCTTAGAGACGTTCAACACAACTAACACTCCGCACTTCGGCGCTCCGGATGGAGTCTTCACCGACGGTACCTTTGGGGAAATCAATACACTGTCGGGCATTATGCGCGAGGTGCAACTAGCCGCTAAGTTTATATTCTAGGAGAATGCGACATCCAGATCATGCAGCGTAGTCTCAAACGGCTGCTTTTGTTGGTCGTGGGCGCAGTCGTGCTTCTATTCAGTGCCGCCGCACTCTCTCAATCGCCATCGCCGTTTGCCCCCGACAAGATGGACACCGTGCTTTACGGCGTCGCCTACTATTCGGAATACATGCCTTCCGAGCGGCTCGAGAAAGACGTCCAACTTATGCTGCGGGCGGGCATCAATGTGGTTCGCATGGGGGAATCAAGCTGGGGGCTGTGGGAGCCGCAGGACGGACGTTTCGAGTATGCGTGGATGGATCGGGTAGTTGATCGCATGCAAAAGGCCGGCATTAAGGTCATCATGGGCACGCCGACTTACTCGGTTCCGGCGTGGATGTATAAAGAACATCCGGAGATCTTTATAACTCGATTTGGCGGACAGACGATCACTTATGGTATTCGCCAGAACACAGATCTGGCCAATCCTGTCTATCGTTCTTATTGCGAGCGAATCATCCGCAAACTTCTCGAACATTACAAAGACAATCCCACCATCATCGGCTGGCAGATCGATAACGAAACTTCGTCCGGCGGCGCCGCGAATCCGGACGTACAGGCTGGGTTTGTGCAATATCTTCAGCAGAAATTCAAGACGGTCGATGCGTTGAATAAAGTCTGGGGACTGAATTATTGGGGGCAGCGGCTGAACGATTGGACAGAGATTCCTCCGGAGGCAGGCATCATCAATCCGGGCTGGAAGCTCGAATGGCAACGCTATTCGCAATGGCTTACCACCGATTTTCTTTCCTGGCAGGCAGCTATAGTCAACCAATACAAGCGTCCGGACCAGTTCATCACACACGATCTCGCCGGACCGCCCAACCCCGTGGTCAATGAGCATGACATCAGCCGGTCGCTGGATATTGTCGCCGTCAATCCTTATCACGACACCCAGGAACAATTCGACGGGATTGGTTCGAGCATGCCAGGCGATTACACACGCTCACTGAAGCGGACTAACTACTTAGTTACGGAAACCAATGCACAGACCATAGGCTGGGACTCGAAGGAACAATTCCCGCCTTATGATGGGCAACTCCGCCTCGATGTTTATACTCATTTGTCGTCCGGAGCCAACATGGTCGAATACTGGCATTGGCATTCGATACACTATGGTCAGGAAACGTATTGGAAAGGCGTGCTCTCCCACGATTTGGAACCAAACCGCGCCTACCAAGAAGTGAGCCGTACAGCGCATGAGTTACAGCGGGTTGGTCCCCACATCGTTGACCTCAAGCGAACTAATAAGGTCGCGATCCTCTACAGCAACGACTCCTATTACGGCATCGAGTTTATGAAGTTTAGCGACCACGCGAATTACCGTTCGCTTATGCAGCAAATGTACAACACACTGTACTGGGAGAATATAGGAGTTGATTTCGTTTTTCCGGAAAGCACAAATCTTGCGAGTTATAAGATCGTGGTAGCTTCTCCGCTTTATGTTGCCAGCGACGAGCTCTTGAACAAGTTAGTGGACTATGTCCGCAATGGCGGCAATCTGGTTATGTGCTTCAAGAGCGGATTCACCGATCAATACGATTCGGTACGCTCCGGCATGGCTCCCGGGCCGCTTCAGGAAGCGGCAGGCTTTCATTATCAGGAGTTCTCCAATTTACGCTCTCCGTTGGCGCTCAGGGACGATCCTTTCCATGCAGGCTCCGAAAACAAAGTCTCGGAGTGGGCGGAGATGCTTATCCTCGATACGGCCAAGCCGCTCGCTTTCTATGATCACCCTTTCTTTGGAAAGTATCCAGCCATTACTAGAAACCGCTTTGGCAAAGGTACGCTGACTTATGAGGGAACAGTTCTTAGCGATAAGCTGCAAGAGAAGGTGTTGTTGGATGTACTGGAGATGGCGGAGCTTATCGGGTCAGATCAGCAACTTCCGGCAGCCGTACGCGTCAAGCACGGAGTAAACCGTGATGGTAAGACGATTCACTATTATTTCAATTACTCGAGCGAAACGCAGACATTCCCGTATTCGTATGGGGCCGGTTCCGATTTGCTGACACAAACTGCGGTTTCGCCCAGGCAGACAATTACGCTGAAACCCTGGGACCTTGTCGTGGTTGAAGAGAAATAAAATAGACTGGAATGCTCAGCATGAAGCATAAGCGTTCCTCGTTTTCTTCGGGACCGAAGATTCGGTTCCTCCCCCTGGTAGTGTTGTGCTGGTTCACGTCTTTTTCCTGGGCAGATCCTGTTCTTCCCCATCTGCTGGCCGACCACATGGTTCTGCAACAGGAGCGCCCGGTTCATATCTGGGGCAAAGCTGATCCGGGAGAAAAGATTGCGGTCACGCTGGCTGACAAGACGACTTCTGCGCTGACGGATGCTGGCGGGAGCTGGAGCGTCCTTCTTCCCGCTATGCGCGCGGGGGGACCATTCACTGTGGTGGTTAATGGCAATAAAACCGTCCTCCTCAAAGATGTGATGATCGGGGAGGTCTGGGTCGCGTCCGGGCAATCGAATATGACGTTTGCCTTGAGCGATTCAGTGGGCGCGGCCGAAGAGATACCCAAAGCGGATTACCCACAGATCCGCCTGTTCACGGTGCCTAAGAAGATTGCGCTGGAGGCGCAATCGGACACTCTTAGCGCCGTCTGGGAGATCTGCTCTCCGGAAACCGCAAAGAAATTTTCCGCAGTGGCATATTACTTCGCGCGAGATCTGCACCGCAAACTCAACGTGCCGATCGGGATTATTGAGAGTGCATGGCCAGGAACGACCATCGAAGAGTGGATCGACGCCAAAACTCTGCGGCAAACGCCAGTTCTCAAGGCGTTTGCCGAGCAATGGGGTGGGAGCGGTTCCGCTTCGATAACGGAGGCGCCCGGAGTCGGACGTACGGCTTTCCATCTGCAGTTCGATGATTTCGAATTGATCCGCGATCCATCCAGCCCGGGCGCCATGTTCAGCAACTTTGATGACGGCGCTTCGCGAAATACTATGGGCGGCGAATGGTCCTACGGCTGGCAGGATGCACCAGAGACTTCCTTTGACCTCGCCGCTCCGGGACGTGGCGGAGCAGGCTTTGCCGCTACAGTTGCGGGGACGGTGGACGCGTCGGATGATTCGCGACTGACCGCACACTTCACATTGGACAACTCTGCCGCAGACCTGAGTTCTTACGCAGGAATCCGTTTCTGGGTGCGAGGAGAGGGTTCGTTTCGCGTACTGACGTTGCAGCCAGCGATCACTGATTGGGACGACTACGGCACGCCCTTACTACAGGCGTCTTCTGACTGGAAACCGATTGTCATACTATTCCGCGACCTTCACCAGGAGGGCTGGGGCATAACCAAGGATTTTACTCCTCGGTCGCTCATCGGTTTTGCCCTAGAGATGTTTCCAGCGACCGGCTATCCGCCTCGTCCTCCGGCAACCCTCTATGGCGGCATGATCGCTCCTCTAGCGTCTTACTCGATGCGCGGTGTGATCTGGTATCAGGGCGAGAGCAATGCCCTAAAAGCTTATACGTATCGACAATTATTGCCTGCACTAATTCAGAGTTGGCGGGCATCGTGGAATGAAGGAGACCTCCCCTTTCTCATCGTGCAATTACCGAATCACGGTGCGATCCCTGAAGAGCCCTCGGAATCCGCCTGGGCCGAGTTGCGGGAGGCGCAGTTCCTAACAACGAAACAGGTCTCGAATACCGGAATCGCCGTGACGATCGACTTAGGTGACCCGAACGACGTTCACCCACATCGCAAAGCAGAAGTTGGGGAGCGCCTGGCGCTGTTGGCTTTGGGTATTGCCTACAAGAAATCAATTGTGTACTCCGGGCCGCTTTACCAATCGATGACCGTTGAAGGAAACAAAATCAAGATTCGATTTGCAAATACGAGTAGCGCCCTGGAAGCACGCGGTGGAGGCCCCTTGACCGGCTTCGCAATCGCCGGCGCAAATCGGCAATTCCACTGGGCAGAGGCGACCATCGATGGAGACTCGGTGGTGGTATCGAGTCCCGAGGTGGCGGCACCAGTAGCAGTCCGCTACGCCTGGGGTGACAGCCCGCATTGCAATCTCTTTAATAAGGATGGATTGCCAGCGTCTCCATTTCGGACGGATAACTGGCCCGGCATCACGGTCAACCAAATCGATGCCGAATCTTATCCTGCAAAATAACGCGACGTGCTTTAGTCTTTACTGCCTCTCTCTACGATTGCCTGCTGCGCTGTCGGTTGGTCGCAAAACGTGGTAAAACCAAGCCAGCGGGCCGGAGTGCAAAGCCGAATGGGCAGGAAACAGATTGCAGCGGAGACAAAGGAGTAGCCATGACTGAAACGAATATTCTTACCGATCTCACATCGGACGATACAACCACCACCGGCACGAATCGCGGCGCAGGGGCAATCTCCGCGAATATGGCTTCGACGCGAATTCTTGCGAACTACGTGGGCGGCCGCTGGGTCCGAGCGCAGACCGCCGGTGCTGTCGATATCACCAATCCGTCTAGCGGGGCGGTCTTGGCGCGTGTCCCATTGTCTGGATCTGCCGACGTGGAAGCGGCGGTTGCCGCCGCCAGCGCAGCGCTGCCTGACTGGCGCAACCGGGCCGTCGGTGAGCGTACGGAATTTATTTACGCTTTGCGCGAGAAATTCCGGCAGCGGATTGACGATCTTGCCGCTTCCATCACGCGCGAAGGGGGCAAGGTTCTTTCTGACGCGCGTGCCGAGGTTTCACGGACGATCGAAGTGCTCGAAGTGGCTTGCTCCGCACCCATGACCATGCAGGGGCGCATTCTCGAAGGCGTGGCTCGCGGCATCAATACTGAAACCATTCGCCAAGCTGTTGGTGTGTGCGCCGCCATCACTCCATTCAATTTTCCGGCCATGGTGCCGATGTGGTTTCTGCCTTTCGCGATTGTTTACGGGAACACATTTGTGCTGAAACCATCGGAGCAGGTTCCTCTTACCGCCGAACTGATGTTTCATATCTTCGAAGAAATCGGCCTGCCCAATGGCGTCGTGAACATGGTGCATGGCGCGCACGATGCGGTCAATGCGATTCTCGATAGCCCTGGAATTCGCGCCGTTTCCTTCGTCGGCTCAGTCAATACAGCGAAATATGTTTATCGGCGCGCTGCAGAGAAAGGAAAACGCGTGCAGGCGCTGGGCGGGGCGAAAAACTATATGGTCGTCATGCCCGATGCCGTCGTCGATAAGACCGTGTCGAATGTTCTCGGCAGCGCCTTTGGCGCCTCCGGTCAGCGCTGCATGGCGGGATCGGTGCTGGTAACAGTCGGCTCCGCGAAAACCGCCATCATGGGCCCGCTCAAAGAGGCCGCGCAGAAGCTGGTTGCAGGCGACGGCATGGATGCGAAAGCTAGCCTCGGCCCGGTGATTTCGAGCGCCGCCTGCGAGCGCATTCACGACGCCATCGATACTGGACTGAAGGAAGGAGCAGAGCTGCTAGTGGATGGCCGACGTCCCAAAGGGGTTCCAACCGGAGGAAATTTTGTTGGTCCGACGATTTTGAACAACGTCACGCCCGAGATGCGCGCCGCCCGCGATGAAATTTTCGGCCCGGTGCTCTCCGTGATGCACGTCGACACTCTCGAGCAGGCGATTGCGCTGGTGAATAGCGATCCGCGCGGCAACGGCACTTCGATCTTCACCGAAAACGGCGCGGCCGTGCGCGAATACAGCCGGCGCATCGAAGTCGGCATGGTTGGGGTAAATATCGGCGTGGCCGCATCGCCCGCTTATTTTCCTTTCTCTGGGTGGAAGGATTCGTTCTTTGGCGACCTGCACGTGCATGGCTGGGACGCTGTGGAGTTCTTCACGCGCAAAAAGACGGTGACGTCGCGATATTTCTCAGCCGGGGAAACCGGGAAATTTTTTGTGGAGCAAGGCGACAAACACTAGTTGGGCGGCCCTAAATTCGCTACCTCGCGCAAGTGCATAGGAACTTCGCTTCGCTCAGGATGACAATGAGGAATGGGTTCGCTTCAGTTAGGGCTGCGTATACAGCGCCCGCTTCAAAAATTCTCCTGCACCCGCCCGTCCCAGAAATCTTTCCCCTTCCACCACCACGCGCCCGCGCGACAGCACGGTGTCAGGCATGCCCGTCACTTCGATTCCCTCAAACATCGAATAGTCGACGCGCATGTGGTGCGTCTTCGCACTGATCATGTGCTTGCGCTCGGGATCGAAAATCACAAGATCCGCATCACTACCCACCGCGATCGTACCCTTCCGCGGATACAGTCCAAAAAGTTTGGCCGGAGTGGTCGAAACTAGCTCCACAAAGCGGTTCACGCTAAACCGTCCTCCTGCAACGCCTCCCGAATAAATCAGGCTCATGCGGTGCTCGACTCCCGGACCGCCATTCGGAATCTTGGTGAAGTCGTCGCGGCCCAATTCTTTTTGCTCTTTGAAACAGAAGGGGCAGTGATCGGTCGAAACCACCTGCAGATGATCACGCTTTAGTCCATTCCACAATTTTTCCTGATGCCACTTTTCGCGCAGCGGCGGAGTGAAAACATATTTCGCCCCTTCAAATCCCGGCGCATCCATATTTTCAAGCGATAAATAAAGATACTGTGGGCAGGTTTCCGCATACACCGGAAGCCCCCGATCGCGCGCCTCGCGAACTTTTTCCAGCGCCTCATTGCAGCTCAAATGGACGATGTAGATTGGTGCTCCCGCCATTTCCGCGAGCGCAATCGCGCGCGAAACAGCTTCCGCCTCCGCCGTAGTCGGCCGCGTCAACGCATGATACTTCGGAGCCTTCTTCCCCTCCGCCAGCGCCTGCTGCACGATCACGTCAATCGCACCGCCATTTTCCGCGTGCATGCAGACCAGTCCGCCGTTCTTAGAAGTCGTGCGCAGAGTCTTAAAAATGCTGGCGTCGTCGAGCATGAAGACGCCGGGATACGCCATGAACAATTTGAAGCTCGTAACCCCTTCGCGCACGAGCGAATTCATCTCGTCGAGTTGCGCCCCGCCCAGATCGGTGATGATACAGTGAAACGCATAATCGCAAACCGCTTTGCCGGAGGCTTTTTGCATCCAGGTATCGAATGCCGTGCGCAGCGTCTGGCCTTTGTATTGGATAGCGAAGTCAATCAGCGTTGTCGTCCCGCCGAACGCCGCCGCGCGTGTGCCCGTCTCGAAATCATCAGCACTCGTCGTCCCTCCGAAGGGCATGTCGAGGTGAGTATGCACATCGATTCCGCCGGGGAGAATATATTTACCCGCTGCGTCGATAATGTGGCCAGCGTTCTCTCGCGGCAGGCTCTGACCGACGGCGGAAACCTTTCCATCATTGATGGCGACATCGCTGGTATAGGTATCGGAGGCGGTGGCGACGCGACCGTTCACGATGAGGGTGTCAAAACCCATGGTTATCGACTCTCCTTTGGCGGCGAAGTAGAGATTTTATGCTAAACTCCCGAAACTAAGTAGCTGCCATCAGCGAGGGCTTTCACCGCAGAAACGCAGAGTGCGCCGAGAGAATTCTACTTTTGCATTTAGCGGCAAAATCCCGGAATTTTCGCCTAACCCTGGTTAGGGCGGCGGTTTCTCGGGCTCATTTCTCAAGGGCTTCTCTCCGCGACCTCGGCGCCTCGGCGGTTAAATGTTTTTCGCTACGCCGCTTTGTTGAACCGGAGGAGACACCATGCGTTTCGGCATCACCATTAAGCCTGACATGACCGTGGAGCGGATAGTCGCGCTCACGCGCCAGGCGGAAGCGTCCGGCTTCGAGTATGGATGGATTTTCGATTCGCATGTCCTCTGGCTGGAACCTTATCCCACGCTCACGCTGATGGCGACGAACACCAAGCACATGCGCCTGGGCACCTGCGTCACGAATCCGGCGACGCGCGACATCACGGTTACGTCGAGCCTATTCGCAACTCTGAATTTGATTTCCGGCGGACGCATGCAACTGGGCATTGGACGCGGCGACAGTTCCCGGCGAGTGCTGGGAAAAAAACCAGTCACGTCGGCGCAGTTAGAGGAAGCAGTAAAGGCTTTTCGCGATCTCACAGGCGGAAAAGAAACCGAATACGAAGGCTTGACCGCGCGCCTTACCTGGGCAACGGGTGGAGTTCCGCCAGTGTGGGTTGCGGGATATGGACCCAAGGTGCTCGAACTAGCGGGGCGAATCGCCGACGGCGTTATCCTACAGTTCGCCGACCCGGACCTGATCGCATGGTGCGTCAGCTTCGTCAACAAGGGCGCCGAGGCTGTCGGCAGAGATCCGCGCAAAATCGAAATCATGTCGGCCGCACCGGTTTGGGTCTCCGACGACGTGAAGGTCGGCCGCGAGCGAGTGCGCTGGTTCCCTGCCCTCGTTTCCAATCACGTCGTCGATCTGGTTTCGCGTTACAAGCCGGAAGAACTTCCGCCCGCCCTCACTTCTTATATACGCGATCGCGGACAATACGATTACCTGCACCACTGCGAGGTCGATAGCAGCAACCGAAACTTCGTTTCGGATGAAGTGACTGACCGGTTCTGCCTGCTCGGTCCCGCCGAGGCCCACGTGGAAAAGATTCGAGCCCTCGCGCGCGCCGGAGTAACGCAGTTCAATATTTATCTGATGTGTGGCGACGAGGAGGACACGCTCGACGCCTACAAGAAGCACGTCTTGCCGGCCTTTCGTCCAGACTAAGGCACGCCAATCCGCCGAGCGCTATTGCGATAGGCAGCTATTGCCGAGGCGATGCACATCGTCGATAACACTCGCAATCCGCAGCGTCGCAAACTGCGCGCCATGATCGTCGCTCGCACGCAAGCTCTGTTTCGCGGTGTGCCTGGCCGTCTTGGCCGGCTGAATCAGTTTGCCCTTCACCTCGAGTGTGTGCCCAACTTCGCCGCTGAGCTGATCTCCCACACCGTCAAGACGATAACTGGCTCCGTAATTGTCAGTAATCGTGTAGTTCTGCTGCGAGCGCTGGATACAACCCAGCACCGTGGTGGTATCGTCGGCATCTTTCGCACCTTGTCGAGCCAGAGCGGAGCCGAGCAAGATCATCAGACATGCGCCGATTAGCATCAGGTTCTTAATATGGCACCTCGCACGACTAAGATGCCGGGACCAGCCCTAAATGTTTGCAGGGTGGAAATTATCTGGAGAACCACGTACTGCCGGTTGGAGTTTGCTGTAGATTTGTGTCGTAACCTTCGTCACTGGGGATTCCTAACATGGCGCTCGACGTGATTCCCTCGGCAGCTCGTGTTCGCGGTGCGAAGCTGGTTGCCGGCGCGGCCGCTATTTACGGCGCTCTCTGGCTGCTCGGTTTTCAGAGATTTTTTCTGAACGATGCTGAGGGATTAGCCGCCCTTCTGCAGATCATAGGCACGCTCTATAGCGTTGTGTACGCCTTCGCTACCTATGTGATCTGGGGACAGTTCACCTCCGTAGAAAATGAGATACGAAAAGAGTCGGGAGCTCTTAAGGACTTGCTGCTTTTCAGTAACCAGATGAAAGAAGCAACTCGCGAGCCCATGGTGCGCGCTATAAGGATTTATGCGCGGGCAGTGGTAGAAACGGAATGGAGGGCGCTCTCTAACAATGAGGCAACCGAGAAGACTGACCGGCTTTTTCACGAAGTAATCTCCACCGTAACGAACATAAAGCCGGAAAACGACACGCAACGCATGCTATATGAGCGGCTTCTCGACATTGCCAATCAGGCCAGCGCACATCGGGACGAAAGATTATCTCTCAGCGCAAAAAGAATGCCGCAAACTCTTTTTTTATTTGTGACGTTGACCGCGTCAACCATTCTATTTCTGCTTTTCTTTTATCCGTTTCGAAATATAGCGCTTGGAACTGTTTCGGTCGCAATAACGACCATGCTGTTATTCTTCGCGCACTTTGTGCTTACCGACTTGGACAATCCCTTTGAGGGAACATGGAACGTCGGTTCCGAGCCATTCAGCGAATTGGTGACGGGGTTCCGGTAAGTCACGATGACGACTTCTTTGAAGCATGGCCGCTTCACCGGAAACCCATTGGCCCGTCTACATTCATACTTTGTTTGCGGACGAATTGTCGATTCACAGCGGCTGGCATACTCATTGCGGCGAACCTGGTGCAGATGCGATGTTTTTTGGGCATAGAGCAGAGGTGCAATTTGAGAGATGACTGGGTGGCATTTGTAGTGCTGGTGGTCGGTTCGGTTCTTGCGCGGCCCTCGGGCTCCCAAGCGCAGTGGAAGACACATTGGACCTACGAAGGGGCGACCGGAGCCGAACATTGGGGTGACCTCGACCCGGAGTATGCTCCCTGCAAGATCGGCAAGGAACAGTCTCCGATCGACATTCGCAATGCGGAGAAAGCTGAACTTCCCACCCTACGATTTGAATACCAAGGCGGTCCACTCAAATATCTAATTAACAATGGTTACACGATCCGAGTGAACTACCGCGACGGTCCGGGAAGCGGGAACTTTCTGATTGTCGGAGATAAGCGGTACCAACTCACGCAATTCCACTTTCATCGTCCCAGCGAAGAGCACATTCACGGTAAGCCCTACGATATGGAAGTCCACTTGATGCACACATCAAGCGACGGCAAGGTTGCTGGAGTCACAGTTTTTCTGCAGGCAGGCAGCGTGAACGACACCATTCAGCAGATCTGGGATCACATGCCAAAGATGGAGGGGAAAGAAGAAGAGATCGCCGGAGTTGAGGTTAATCCCGCTGGGCTGCTGCCCCACAGCTTCGCGTACTACACGTACAGAGGCTCGCTGACGGCTCCGCCTTGCAGCGAGGATGTCACATGGTTCGTGCTGAAGACCCCTGTGGAGATCTCGCCCGAGGAGATCAACGCTTTCGCCAAGCTTTATCCGCACGATGTCCGGCCCATACAGCCTCTTAACGGACGCGTCGTGAAGGAGAGTCACTAGCGCGCTCCCGGTCAGCCTGTAAGGTCATCAGCGCGTAATAAGCGACAAACGAAACTGCAAATCCGACAAACCACGAATAGCTATACAAAACGCGCAGCCCCGGAACCACCAATCCCACCAGCGCGGTAGCGGCTCCCAAAGCCAGCGCCAGCACTGCCAGCCAGTTGAAGCCGTTTGAATATTCGTAGATGCCGCCGCGCAGATAGAGATCATTGACCACGAGCACGCGCCTGCGGATTACGAAGTAATCGCAGATCATGATGCCCGCGACGGGGCCGAGAAAGGCCGCATAGCCGCCCAGCCATCCGAAAATAAATGTGCCGTAGTCAGACAACAGCTTCCACGGCATGAGCGCGATTCCCATAAAACAGGTGATCACGCCGCCGGTACGAAAATTAATTTTGCGCGGCCAAAGATTGGAAAAATCGTTGGCTGGCGAAACGACATTCGCGCCAATATTCACATTCAAAGTGGCCAGTAAAATCGCGAGCAGCGAAATCACTACAGCCACCGGCGAATGAAAGCGGCTGAGCAGTTGCACCGGATCCCAGATCGCCGTGCCATAAATCACCACTGTCGCCGACGTCACCAGGATTCCAATCAGCGAATAAAGCGTCATGGTTGTCGGCAGGCCGAGCGCCTGGCCGATTACCTGCTGGCGCTGGCTGCGGGCAAAGCGCGTGAAGTCCGGAATGTTCAGCGACACAGTCGCCCAAAAACCGACCGTCCCATTGAGCGCGGGGATGAGAAATTTCAGAAAATCAGAAAAGCGGACAAAGCGGGACGGCGCTGACAGCATAGGCCCAAATCCGCCCGCCGATTTATAGGCCCACGCCAGCAACAACAAGCCGACTGCAAGCAAAACCGGCGCACTGATTCCCTGTAGAAAACGGATATAGTCGATGCCTTTGAGAACGACGGCGAGATTGATCAGCCAGAAGGCAAGGAAGCAGATCGCAGGTCCGTGCGCCACTTTCCCCCAGCTTGGCGCCAGAGTTGTGATCAGTGTGTTTATCGCTTCGCCGCCGATCCACGTTTGGATGCCAAACCACCCGCAGGCAACCAGCGCACGCAAGACCGCGGCGACATTCGCCCCGAGCACGCCGAACGACGCCCGCGCGAGCACTGGAAACGGAATCCCGTAGCGCGCTCCCGGATGTGAATTCAACAGCATCGGAATGAGCACGATTGTGTTGCCGAGAAACACGGTGGCGACCGCCTGGCGCCAGTTCATTCCGCCCTGGATGAGGCTGGCCGCCAACATGTAGGTGAGGATATTGACGGACATCGATACCCACAGCGCGGCAAAACTGTAGGTACCCCAGGTACGCCGCTCGCTGTTCGCGGGTGCCAGATCGGCGTTGTAGAGCGGACTGGATTCGATTCGTGAAGATATGGACATGGAAGCTATTGAGCTTTCAACCGCCGCCCGACGTCAGCCCCTCAGCTGTCAGTTATCAGCTTTCAGCGAAAGCCGGTTGACATGCTGAGCAAGCGAACGTTCTGGGTGCTGTCAAAATGCAGAGGTCCTTCGCTCCGCTGGGGATGACAAAAAAATGAGACGCCAATTTCTCGTTTAGTCCCCTGCGGCTGTTTGGCCCGTCTGCGTCGTCAGCGCGCCATAAGTCTCCGGACGCCGGTCGCGATAGAACTGCCACACCCGTCTCACTTCCTCGATCATCTCGAGATCGAGATCGGCGACCAGCACTTCATTTTTGTTGCGGCTGGCCTGCGCGATAATCTTTCCGCGGGGATTGCAGAAATAACTCTTGCCGTAAAACTCGCCGATGTTCCACGGCTTTTCCCGGCCCACGCGATTGATCGCGCCCACGAAATATCCGTTCGCCGCGGCATGGGCGGGCTGCTCCAGTTCCCACAAATATTCCGAAAGCCCGGCCACCGTCGCCGAAGGATTAAAAACAATCTCAGCGCCATTCAGTCCGAGGACGCGCGCGCCCTCGGGAAAATGCCGGTCATAGCAGATGTAAACACCGACCCGCGCATACTTCGTTTCAAACACCGGATAGCCCAGATCGCCCGGCGTGAAATAAAACTTCTCCCAGAATCCGGGATGCACGTGCGGGATATGATGTTTGCGATACTTGCCCAGATACTTGCCGTCGGCGTCGATAACGGCGGCGGTGTTGAAATAGAGGCCGGGCATCTGCTCCTCGTATACGGGCACCACAATCACCATGCCGTGTTTGGCCGCGATCTTCTGCATCAGTTGCGTGGTTGGGCCATCGGGAATGCGCTCGGTCAGGTCGTACCAGCGAATGTCCTGCTCGGCGCAGAAATAAGGACCGTAGAAAAGTTCCTGGAGACAGAGTATTTTGACTTTCTTTTTCGCCGCCTGATCGATCAGCTTGAGGTGCTTATCGATCATCGCTTTCTTTATTTCTGGCAGCGAACGGCTGTTGCCCAGCGCATTGCTTGCCTGAATGAGACCGCAGCGAACAGTTCGGGACATGTGACGTACCTCCGAGAGAGGCCAATATATCAGACGACGAACGCGGAGCAAGCCGGTCGCAGCGTCGCCGAAGCGTCAACTACGGACGTGCCTCTTCATTTCCTGAGTGCTGCAGCGTTACCGCAGCGCCGCGAACAGCGCTTCCTTCCATCGCAGGTTATCAAGCTCCCAGCAAACTTTTGCCTTGCACTTCTTCGCCAGCACCTGCGCCCACACCGCTTGATTCCGCTCATCATCAGCCACGTTCAGCCGGTCGACCACCGTCATCCCTCGTGTCAGTTCGCTTCGCGTCTCAACATCGACGTAATGCTCGCTCCAATCCGTTCCTATCGTCGGATCCAGGGCCATCGACATGGCCACTGGATCCGGGAGGCAAATACCATCCTCGCCCGTCTGCACCTTATAGGCCTGCCGCGCGTGGCTGTTGCATTCGACGGCAAAGTTCGCCAGTGCGGTATTGAATCCGAGAATGTGCGCGACATCATGCTCGTGGATTACCGCGTCACCGCGCGACAGCTGCCAGCCCACAAGCTCAATGGGCAGCTCGCTAAGCATGACCATTCGCGCGGCTTCAGGGTCGACCCAGATGTTGTACTCCGCCGCCGGAGTTACGTTGCCCTCGCAACACGGCGCTCCGCCCATGACCACGCAGCGGGAGACTTGCGCGGCGATCTCCGGCTTTTTCGCCAGCGCCATTGCTATATTGGTCAGTGGCCCCAGCGTGACGAGGACGATTCCGGGAGTCGCTTCGATCGTCGCAATGATGGCATCCACTGCATGGCCGGCTGCCGCCGGCTGACGAGGGGCGGGATAGTCGTGATCTCCCAGGCCATCGCGGCCATGAAACCACGTCGCATTCTGATAAGTACGCAGCAACGGTTTATCGGCGCCGACGTAAACCGGCACGTTCGCGTCGCAGAGCGCAACCGTATAGAGAGCGTTCCGCGTCGCCTGCATCACCGGCACATTTCCGGCAACCGTTGTTATCGCAACCACGCGCACGTCGGGCGAGCGCAGCGCCATGATGAGGGCGACCGCATCATCCGACGCCGTATCGGTATCGATCAGAAAGGTTCGCGGCACGGGGGTAGGATAACAAAGAGGCGGGTGAAGCGCGGATCGAACGCCGTACGCCATCCCCGTCGGACCGGGACGCTCGGCGCTCAACCCTCAAAACTGGCACGCGATCAAACCTCTAATGGGTGAAAGCGATATTCAACCCCGTCGAAAGCTGCATGTCGTTCCTTTCGATTCGGGGCAGCGCTGCCGGAGGATTCGTATCAAACACGTCGCCAAACGAATTCTGCCAGCCCAGCCACTTGCTAAGTTTGGTCACGGTTCCGAGGGCGAAAGTGCCGCGATACTGGCCCGTCTTGCTGAGGTCGGGATACAGAAGGAAGCTCTGCGTTATCACCGTGCCTTTCCCTACCTTATGCATGAATGTATCTCCAACCGTCAAGGCCGCCAGGCTATTGCTATAGGAGTAGGTGGCCGGTGGAGGAGTTGGACTGGGCACATCGGCGAAGCTTTCGTGGGTGTAGTTCAATCCGGCCAGAAAATCGAGAGTGGTGACGGCATTCTTAACCAGGTGCACTCCGCCGCCGCCCCCTAGAATCGAGCGCAGGTCCAAGTCTTGCAGCGAGTTGGCAAAAAAATCGCCACTCACGTACCAGAACGTGCGCGGCGAAAGGTCTCGATTGTAGACGGCTCCGCCACCGGTAGAGTTTGCCGTGGTCTGCGGCGCGGTCTGCGGCGCCGCGACCTTGTCATTCACCGCGTAGATCGAGTTGGCGTACAAAGTCAGCTTGTCGTGAAACCCGGTTCGCACCGCGTTAAAAGCCAGATTCAAATTTTTGGTTTCGCTGTTACCGGTTGTCACGGCAAAGCCCAGATTTAGCCCGCCCTTCCAACCTTCGAGTATCCCCGGGTGCAGGCTCTTCTCATAAGCCACCTCTTCGCCTGGACTGCGCAGCGTCGTGACCGAAGCCATCGGAATTTCTACGGTGCCGCCAGCCTTGGTCGCAACCATGAGGTCTGCGCCGCTGGTGGTCACCGGTCCGACCACCGTCTTACTGCCCTGCATTACCGTCAAGTCTCCTGCCGACATAATACTTTGAATGGCGTCAAACTTCACCGTTACATCGCCGGCGTAGTCGGTCTTGATCACCAGTTGCTTGCCGTCGGATTTAGTAATCGAGCCAGTCAACCGATCGCCATTCTTCAGCGCAACCTGATCGGCAAACGCGGGAATCGTCAAGAACAGAAGAATGACTGCCACAGATTTCAAATGCACAGGAACCTCCGCAGTAATTATTAAGTAAGTGATTAACAATAGAAGTGAATTCCGTCCCGAAGGTTGCAGGAACGATGGCAATCCCCCCAACTTCCACCAGCACAATTCAGCTTTCTTGAAATTTGACGGGGCCCGCGGGAACAATCGCGCTTCAACTCAAGCTTTATTTTCAGGGTTGTTTTCTGGCGTTACCGTTGGCTTGATATCGGGCCTGGCGTCGGGTTTGACGTCCGTCTTGGCTTCAACCTTGGCATCGTTACTATGATCTTTCATGCCTTCTTTAAGTGCGCGGATGCCCTCGCCCAGCCCTTTGCCGAGCTCTGGCAATTTCCTGGGGCCAAACACCAGCAGCGCGATAAAGAAGATGACCAGCAGGTGCATGGGTTGGAACAGACCTTCAAACATAGGGGCCTCCGGTTAAACGGTAGTGTACCGCAACCCGTCCCCAGCAGTCTTGCCGACTCGAGCGGCGGCTCGAGTCCCCCGTTTGGACTATCTCCCTCAAGATTACCTCCGTGACCTATCGGCAACCCCTGTGGCGGGCTATTTTGGCAAAGGGCGAGGCTCGCGCGCCATCACCGCCAAAAAAGTCGGAGGATTTGTGAAACGCTGTGTCTGGGGAGGGGTTTTACTTTTGTTGGCGGCAGGTTATGCGCGTGCTGAACAAGTCGCGTCGCCCGCTTGCGACGACATTTTCTGGTGGCTGGCGGGAGGCACATCCAGCGCGCGGATCGAACGCCTGGCCCAAACGCCGGACGCAGCCCAAAAGCTTTCCTGCCGTGCCACTATCCAATGTGCCCGCGCCTTACAGAAGGCCGGAGCCGACGCAGGATTGATTGAGAATCTCGGTCGTCGCTCCGCTGCTCGAAGCTCGGCCCGCAATGCGGCTGCCGGTGCGCCTTGCTCCTGCGACAGCCGAGCGGCGCAGATCGCCGCTTTGGTTCACGACAAGAACTTCAATGCCGCTGAGAGGCAGCTTAGTAACCTGTTGCGCGATCAACCAGGAACGGGGCAAGCCTCGCCGCAGAACGCTATACAGATTAATGGTTCGCAAACTTTCGCGCTGTTGCATTTTGTTCTCGGAACCGTCCTCCGCCGGCAAGACCGCTTCGACGAAGCGCTCGATGAATTCACGGAATCCTCACGCCTGATGCCCGGTTTCCCGGAGACGCACAACCAGCTCTCTTATCTGTTTTATCGGACAGAAGATTCCGACAGTGCTCTCTCCGAGGCCCGCACCGCCCTCAGCATGGATCCCGCGAACGCCGAGGCTCACCGCTACCTCGGACTCGCGCTCTACGCAGGCGGCCAATATGACGCCGCCCTGCATTCGTTCGACGAATCGATTAAACGCGAACCCGCCGCCTCCGTCGCAAACGCCGACGTCTACCTCGACATGGGCATCACTTACCGCGATGCAGGAGACCTACGCCGCGCCGCCATCGCGTATCGCCACGCACTCAGCCTGCGTCCCGACTTCTGGGAGGCGCACAGCAATCTTGGAGTCGTCCTCCACGATCAAAACAAGTTCGATGAGGCGATTGCCGAATATCGCATAGCCAAGCGCCTTAACCCTGACGAAGCCAGCGTCCGCAATAATCTGGGCAACACCCTTTGCGACAAAGAAGACTTCAATAGCGCGATTGCGGAATTCACGGACCTCTATCAGCAAAATCCGGAATGGGAGGGCGGCCACAACTGCCTCGCCCGCGCCTACATGTCGAAGCGCGACTACCCGTCGGCGATTCGCGAATTGAAGGCCGCCATCGTCGTCAACCCTGCGGGCGCAGCCGAGCATCGCGTATTGGGCCAGGCCCTGCTGCTTTCGGGCAGAGATCAGGAAGCGGTCGAGGTGCTGCGCGAAGCAATTGCGCTCAATCCTGAATCCGGCCTGGGCCATCATTTTCTCGGCACTGCGCTTGTGAACACTCAACAACTCGCGGAAGCGGAAAAAGAGTTTCGGGAGGCCCTGCGGCTCGAGCCAAGCGCCCAGAATCACTATTCTCTCGCCGCCTGCCTGATGGCTCTTAATCACAATGAAGAGGCCCTCGGTGAACTCGAAATCGCCTCCCGCATGGATCCCAGCGAGAATCTATACCGAGCGCGGATGCAGGAACTCGTCCGGCTCATCACCTCATCCAACTAACCCGCGACCTAGCGTGCGGAGCAAAATTCGCGAAGTAACCTAGATGACATGAATCGGGTGACATGAATCGGGACGACATGAACCATAGGACATACTCCGCATTGCACCGGCGTGCATCGCCTTCGGAGATCAACGACCTTAAACTATAAGAGTCAAAGATGGCTCTGGACGGGGCCCGCGGCCGGATAATCCGGAGAGAGCCCAGTTCGGGGATAGGGAAGGCCCATGGAAACTAGCGCTGCCCAACTAGCCCGGCAAAAATCCGTCAACCCCGCTGCACTCTCGACTCCGGACCGTCCTATGCCGCCATCGGCCCCGCACGCGACCCCGGCGCCAGAAAAAAGGGCGATTGGCTACGGACTGCCTTGTTCGCGCTGCCACGCCTACTATACCGCCGACCTGCCCGCCTGTCCGATTTGCAAGTCGCCCGATCGCGTCTCACCGACGGCACCCGTGGCGCATATCACTGTCGCACCCCCCGCCGTGCAGGCCGCGTCGCCGCTTCCGGCTATTGCACCCATCGACGATGACCGCGAGCGCTTTCTGAAAGAACTCAAATCCCAGGCCTTCGCCTCGCATACCCAGATCAATGCCGCCGCCACTTTCCGCTGCGTCCTCGAGCACCAGCACAGCGGAGCCACCGAACCTGCCGCCGTCTGCCACAGTTGCTACGGCGAGGTCCGCCAGCAGGCTGACCTCATGGAAGCCGCTCTCCACATAGATACAAAAGAAGCCGCGAAGATTGTCTATGAGGCGGTGTGGGCCGACACCTCCGATCCCAATCGAACCTACCTGAACGCCGCCACTGCCCTGTTGACCGAATTGCGCAAACGCGCCGGCATAGGGTTGTTGCTGGGCGCACATCAACCCCTGGCTCACTAATAGAAATCCGCTCTTCGATCGACAGATTCGGAATGCCTGAAGACTGGCGTTTGATCTTCGATCGCCCGATGACCCGGCTGCCCTGTGTTGCAACTTTCCCCGCCGTCCTTCATCTTATTGGTGGAGACACAACATGACGGGAAAACTTACAGACAAACCGACCGACCATGACAAGATCAGCAAGACCGACGCCGAGTGGCGCCAGCAGCTCACGCCGGAACAATATCAGGTAGCCCGCGCCTGCGGCACTGAGCGCGCCTTCACCGGCCAATACTGGAACAAACACGACGACGGCACCTATCACTGCGTTTGCTGTGGGGCCCTGCTGTTTGGCTCGGATACAAAATTTGATTCTGGCACCGGATGGCCTAGCTTTTTTGCCGCTGCCGACCGACAGAATATCAAGGAACACACCGACACTAGTTATGGCATGAGCCGCACTGAGGCGCGCTGTGCCCGCTGCGATGCGCACCTCGGCCACGTATTTCCCGATGGACCTGGGCCGACTGGGCTGCGCTACTGCATGAACTCGGCGTCGCTCGACTTTAAGCCGAAGAAGTAAACCTTCCTGCAAAAAGAAATCGATGGAGCGCCGGAGTTATTCTCCGGCTGGACGGGGCAGATTGCCCGTCCCTCCATCGCCGTTCTTGAATTCCGAATTCGAATTCTAACTTCGTGAAATTACGCGTTGCCAGCAGTCGCGGCCAGCGCCTTGGGCGGCTCCGGCTTATTCTGCGCCTGCGTCTTCTGATCGTTCTTGTCGGATTGTCGTACTTCAACGCCACCCTTCAGAACCGCGCCTTCTTCAATGCTGATGCGATGCGTAATCACATCGCCCGAAAGCTCGCCTTCGCTGCGGATGTCCAGCCGGTCCGCGCAATCGACATTGCCGCGCACTTTGCCCATGATCACGAGTTCCTTGGCAACAATGTTCGCCGCCACGTTTCCGCTGCGGCCAATGGTGACACGATTTTCCGGAAAGCTGATGGTGCCTTCGATGCGTCCATCAATGAAGAGCGATTCCGCACCCGATATTTCGCCCTTGATCACGAGCGAGCGGCCGATGTTGGCCTGATCCATGGGTGAGGTGGCCGGCTTCACCGGAGTGTAGCTGTTGGTGGGAGCCGCGTTTGGAGAGAACTTCGGTTCGGCAGACTGCAACATGAAATGACCTCACTTGAGATTCCGCGACCGCAGTGGGAGTTGGCCCTGCGGTCGCGGTTGATGGGCTTCTAACGGCAAGATGAGAATCACACGAAAGTACGTATTACGACAGGTTACAGAAGGCCTTGTACCCTGGCTCGCCGTTCCCGCCGCCCGTTCACGACGGAATCTCCCATCCTTCATCTTTCATCTTCCGATTCGTCCAGTGCTGTAATTGTTCGAACCGTGCAGGCTCAATCACGATAAAACGCAAGCCAGCTCTGCCCCCGGCATCAGACCACACCAGTCGGCCTTTCGCCCGGATCTCGGTTTCGCTATCGGGTAACAGAAAGCTTACATCGATTAATCCCGCAAAGCCGCTCGGATCGCTCACCACATCAAGCCCCATGCCGCCTGTGCTCAGGTTGACGGCCTGCACTTGCAATTCCTTGCCGTGAGCGTTTTTCAAAGTCACCGAAATATTGACCTTGGCGCGAAAGAATTTCTGCTGGTCCTCGCTGATGACGCCCAGCTTTGCCGAGCCGTCCCCGGAGGGCACGTCAATCTCATACTCGCGCAACTTGCGGCTGAGCGTGCGCCGCGAAATTCCCAGACGCTCCGCTGCCTGGGCGCGATGCCCGCCCGTCTGTTCGAGCGCCCTGATGATCATCTGTTCTTTCATGTTGTCGAGGTTGCCTAGCGGAACCGCGCCACTGCCCCGCCTCGCGGCCGCGCCTTCGCCGCGCGATAAGTCGCCGCAGAGTTCAGTCCTAACTTCATCACCGGTGATCTGCCGCTCTCCCGCAGCCATTGCCAGTTTCGCAACTAGGTTCCTCAGCTCGCGAATATTTCCCGGCCACGGATGACCCTGAAGTGCAACCAACGCGTCGGCCGTAAGAACTTTATCTTTCGCTTTCAACGAAAGGAAATGACGTGCCAACGCTGCAATATCCTCCGGACGCTCGCGCAACGGCGGCACGCGCAACTGGAATTGACTTAAGCGGTGATAAAGGTCCTTGCGGAAACGCCCTTCCTGCACTGCCAGTTCAAGATCCTGATTGGTGGCCGCCACTACCCGCACATCGACGATGATCTTGCGATGCCCACCTAACCTGTAATACGGAGCGCCATCCAGCACGCGCAGCAATTTCACTTGGATTTGCGGCTGCAACTCGCCGATTTCGTCGAGGAATATCGTGCTCTTGTCGGCCAGCTCAAACAATCCCGGCTTCGAGGAGTCGGCGCCGCTGAACGCCCCCTTCTCGTAACCGAACAGTTCACTTTCGACTAGGTTCTCGGGCAGCGCCGCGCAGTTAATATCTACCAGCGCCTTCGTGTGGCGATACGATGATTCGTGGATGGTACGCGCTACTAACTCCTTGCCCGTTCCCGTCTCGCCAGTTACTAACACGGTCTCCGTATGCCCAGCCACACGGTCGACCATGCCCATGAATTTGTGCATGAGCGGACTGGCGATCAGAAATTGCGTCCCGTCAATTTCGCGACGCGCCAGTGGAACGGCACCCGCCGCGCTCCCAACCTGCGTTGGCGATTTCTCTGTAATGATGTCAACCGCAAACCCCACGATGCTAGCGGCCTCTGCATGCGAATTGCGCAGGAGGGTCAAACGCAGACCAACGTGGATATCTTTACCTGACTTTGTGCGCCAGCGGACTTCGCCTTCAAACTTCCCACTCTCCAGAGCCGAAGACAGCGCACGCTCCGCCGACGAAGAAACATGACCGACGCCATAAATGTCCGCCAAGCTTCGCCCGACTAACTCCTGCGGTGAGAAACCATTGCGATCCCCATCACGGCCCTGGCTACAGCTGGTGATGACGCCATGGAGGTCAGCGGTGAAAATTGAGACGGCGTCTGACTCTTCAGTCGGGCCTAGGCTCGCGAGTGGATGGCGAGCGGACGGCTCGCCCTGACGTGCGGTTTGGCCGCGTCGGCCGTCAGCGGCGGATGGCTCCGTGCTCCCGGTCGGCGGAGTCTTCGATGGAATTGACATTTTGGTGTCGTTAGCTACTGGGGAGTGTTAACTTCGCGCGGCAACCGCCAGGCCCGCTAACTTCACGATCCACTTCAAACGAGTACAGCTACGCCTCAGTCGTTATGTGAAACACCATGATGCTGACACAGTCCCGGTCACTTGGAGGCTAGGTTATGCACCGCAGCTCACACCAAAGTAACTGCAGATGGAGGCACTATGAAGATAGGTTCGCGCGACTATTTTTGCAGTTACTTCAGTAATTATCTCACCCTACAAGCACTGCACTACCATCGCTGAGAATGGGAGGGTTAGTGTTTGAGCCCGTTGCCAGAAATCAGCTAATGTGCCAAGAAATGGCTCGTTGCAGGCCGCTTTTGGTAATGATCCGGCGAAGTTCCTGTAGCTGACTGGATTAGTCGTCGTAACTGGCGCGAAATTAAGACTTTATCAAAGGTAACGATCGGCGAGGTCGTGGCTGTGCAGGTGCACGGAAGATAAGGGGAGTTGGTAGTCGATCTATGTCTATTCGGGCAAAACTCTTTATCGGAGTAACCGCGGCGCTAGGCATGTGGGCGCTGGCGGATGCCCTATTACACTGGCAGAGTGTCGACCTCACGCGATTCGCTTGCTACCTCTTGGTCGCCGTTCTTGCTTCGAGCCTCAAGATTCAATTGCCAGGTCTCGACGGCACGATGTCGGTCAATTTCCTCTTTATTCTGCTCAGCATTCTCGAGCTGAACCTTCCCGAAACGCTGGTTCTCGGCTGCACCGCCACTCTGGCGCAATGCCTGTTCGGAACACGGCAGAAGCGGGTTCCCCTCAAGATCGTCTTCAACGTCTTCAGCATGATGGCGAATGCGATCGTCCTATCGTATCTCGCCTACCACGCGCTGCAGCGCGTGCTTGGCGCCGGAACGCTTCCACTTCTGGTCATCACCTCGCTGATTTTCTTCCTGGCGAATACGATCCCAGTAGCCGTCATCATTTCGGTCACGGAAAAAAAGCCGGCTCATAAGGTTTGGGCCGAATGCCATTTCTGGTCGTTCCCCTTCTACATGGTGGGCGCGGCCGTCGTCTTCGCAGTAGGCTTTCTCAGCAAAAAGGTGGGATGGCAAACCTCTCTCCTAGTTCTCCCGCTGGTCTATTGGGTCTATCGCTCTTATCACCTTTATCTCGCCAAACTAGCGGCCGAAAAGAAACAAGTCGAAATCGAAAAGAAGCACGCCGAAAACGTCGCCGCGCTCCACTTGCGCACCATCGAGAGCCTGGCGCTTGCTATTGAGGCCAAGGATCACACCTCGCACAAGCACTTGCAGCGCGTGCGCGTCTTCGCGATCGAGGTGGCCAAGGAATTGGGCTTCCCGGAAAGCGAAATTGAAGCGTTGCGCGCCGCGGCGCTACTGCACGACATCGGCAAGCTCGCGATTCCCGAACACATTATCAACAAGCCCGGACGCCTGACCCCGGAAGAATTCGAAAAGATGAAAATCCACACGCAGGTGGGGGCCGAAATCCTCCAGCGTGTCGCCTTTCCCTATCCTGTCGCGCCCATTGTTCGCTCGCACCACGAACACTGGGACGGCAGCGGCTACCCCGACGGTCTGACGGCAGAGCAGATTCCGCCAGGCGCGCGCGTTCTCGCCGCCGTCGACTGCCTCGACGCACTCGCCTCGCACCGCCAATATCGCGGCGCCATGTCGCTCGACGCCGCCATGGACAAGGTTGCCTCCTTGTCGGGCTCTTCCTTTGACCCCCGTGTCGTCGAAGTCCTGCAACGCCGTTATCGTGACCTTGAGAAGTTGGCGCAATCGGATTCGACCACTCCGTCAACCGCCGTCTCAGCCACCGCAGATCAGGCTACTCCGGCAACGTCCGCTGAAGTTCATAGTGAGACCATGATACAGCTGGCGGGTGAGTTCGAGCGCCCCGCACCTGCTCTCAGCTCATCTAATGAAACTGATTTCCTCTCCTCGATCGCCTCGGCCCGCCAGGAAGCGCAAACCATGTTCGAACTCAGCCAGGATCTCGGCAACTCTCTGAGCCTCGGCGAAACGCTCTCCGTGCTTTCCGTGCGTCTGCGCAAAATGATTCCTTACGATTCGCTGGCAGTATTTCTTTTGAAGGAAAATCGCCTGATACCCGAACTGGTGAGTGGCGACAACTTCCGCCTGCTCTCCTCACTCAACATTGGGCTGGGAGAAGGGCTGTGTGGTTGGGTCGCCGAAAAACGCAAGCCCATAATCAACGGCAATCCTGAGGTAGAAGCCGGATATGTCTGCGATCCGGCGCGCTTCACCACCTTGCGATCGACCCTCGCGGTGCCGCTCGAAGGTCTCCATGGCGTGGTCGGCGTGCTCGCCATGTATCGCAGCGAGCCCGACGCTTTCTCCGCCGATCATCTGCGCATCCTGCTCGCGGTCAGCTCCAAGATCGCGCTCTCTGTCGAAAATGCTCTCAAGTATCAGCAGGCTGAAGATTCCGCCACCACCGATTACCTCACCGGATTGCCCAACGCTCGATCCTTATTCGTTCACCTGTCGCGCGAACTGGCGCGCTGCCGCCGCACCAGCACGACGCTTGCCGTGATGGTCTGTGATCTCGACAACTTCAAGCAGATTAACGACCTCTACGGCCATCTGGAGGGCGATAACCTGCTGAAGGATTTCGCCAGCCGCGTGAAGGAGGTCTGCCGCGGTTACGATTATGTCGCGCGCATGGGCGGCGATGAATTCGTGGTGGTCGCTCCCGGACTAAGTGCCGACGCATCCGACGAAAAGGCGAGTCGCCTGCATCAACTGGCAGTAGAAGCCGGCAGAAAAGTGGCGGGCCGCGATCTGGTCGGCCTCAGCGTGGGCACCGCGTTTTGTCCGGAAGACAGTTTCGACGTCGAACGCCTGCTCGCCGAAGCCGACCGCCGCATGTATTCCATGAAGAAGATTCACCACTCCGAACCCGCCCCTGACCGCGACACGACCCTTCCGCCCTCGCGTGCCCGCGGTGCAACGGTAAATTAGGGCGCGAACCATGCCGCAGCAAACCATGCTCCCAAGCAAACTGCAGCTCTGGAAAATTGCCAAACGTGTGGCGCAAAAACTCGCAGCCATCGCCGCGCTCGTTCTCCTCGGCGGACTACTCTCAGCCACACTGGTCCGTATGGCTCCCGGCTTCGATGCCGACGAGCGTCAACTCGATCCCGGCCTCAACGAAGAAAGTCAGCGCGCCCTGCGCCAGTCGCGCGCCGGAGAACATAACATCCTTAGTTTCTACGCCAGCTATCTTCGCGGAGCCGTCCACGGCGACCTTGGCACTTCTCATGCCCTCGGTCAGCCTGTCCAAAGCCTTCTGCGCGAGCGGTGGCCTGTCACCCTGCGCGTGGCCGGCATCGGTCTTTTACTAGCGTGGATACTCGCGTCAATGCTCGCCATTACCGCCTGCCTATGGCGTTTACCCGCCTTCGAAATTTTCGGCACAACGATCAGCGGCGCATTCCTCTGCATCCCCGCCGCCGTGCTCGCCTTGCTCTCCGTGGTTCTGAACGCTCCCGGCTACCTCGCTATCGCCCTGATTGTCTTCCCCAAGGTCTACCGTTATTCGCGCAACCTTTTCGCGAAAGCCTACGCCATGCCGCACATCACCGCCGCTCGCGCCCGCGGACTCAGCGAAACTCGCATCCTCGCCCGCCACGTCCTGCCCGTCGCCGGCCCGCAGATGATCGCCCTCGCCGGCATCACCGTCAGCATCGCTCTCGGCGCCGCCATTCCCGTCGAAGCCCTCTGCGGATTGCCCGGCATCGGTCAGCTCACCTGGCAGGCTGCGCTTTCCCGCGACCTTCCTTTGCTCGTGAACCTCACCGTGATGGTTACGCTGGTAACCTTGCTGGCCAACTCAGGGGCCGATGTAATGGTCTACATGTTGGCGCGCGGTGAGTCGTAGCAGCGGGACAAAGTAATGAAAAGAAGCCGCCAAACATATTCGAGAAAGTGCGGACGCGTGAACCCAGCATGAACCAAGTTCGCAAGCTGGCGTGTGTCGTTGTGCTCGTCGTGTGCGCGATGTCCGCGGCCGCGAACTGGCTTGCGCCCGCCGGATACGCCAAACAGTTTCGCGAAGCTCCCGACGCTCCGCCGTCGCGCCAGCACTTACTCGGCACCGATGAGGTCGGTCGCGATCGCTTCGCACGCGTTCTCTACGGCACGCGCATCTCACTCTTGCTCGCTCCAGCCGCCGCGCTCGTCTCCACGGCCCTAGCAGCGCTAGTCGGCGGCCTGGCCGGCTATCTTGGGGGATTCTGGTTGCGTCTAGCCCGAGGGTTCACCGATCTCTTTCTATCCCTGCCCTGGCTTTTCCTTCTGATCACAGTCCGCGCGCTCCTGCCCTTGAATGTTTCCCCGCTGACCTCGGTTCTGATTACTTTTCTCATCCTCGGCCTGCTGGGCTGGGCCGCTTCTGCGCGCGTACTATCGACCAGCGCCGACGCTTTGCGTAACTCCGACTTCATCTTGCAGGCACGTGCCTCGGGATTGCACGGTCCGCGGCTCTTCCTGATTCACGTTTTGCCCAACCTTAAGCCGGTTCTCTACGCGCAATTCTGGATTTCGATTCCAGTCTTCATCCTGAGCGAGGCGAACCTGGGCATCCTCGGCCTGGGCGTTGCCGAACCGCTGCCTTCGTGGGGAAGCCTTCTGCGCGAACTCGAAGGTTTAATTTCCTTCCGTGAAGAGCCGTGGCGGCTGGTGCCCCTGCTTCTGCTGATCGTCGTTATGACGTCATTTCAATTGCTCTTATCGAACGAAGAGGTGACCGCATGAAAATAAATAGAACTGGCCACCCGGCATTTTCACGCCTTCTCTTCTGTGTCGCGTTGCTCTCTCTCGGCGCCGCAGCCTTCGCGCAGAGTGGCGGCGAACTGCGCTTCTGCCTGCGCTCTGAGCCGAAGACCTTCGATCCCCTCCTCGTCGACGACGATTCGTCCCTCTCGATCCGCTATCTAACCGGCGGCGTGCTGGTGCGCTTGAATCGCCACACGCAAGAGCTCGAGCCCGAACTGGCAGAATCGTGGAAAGTCTCAAGAGACGGAAAGCAGATCACCTTCAAACTTCGCAGCGGCGTGGCATTCTCCGACGGCAGCCCGTTCTCGTCTGAAGATGTTGCCTTCACCATGAAGCGCCTTATGGAACCCGCGCTCCACTCTTCCACCGGAGACGCATTCCGCTCGGGCAGCGGCGCCGTCACCGCCAAAATCGTCGCGCCCGATCAGATCGCCATCACTTTTCCCGCGCCCATCGCCGGACTCGATCGCCTCTTCGATCAGGTCGCAATCATGTCCGCGCATTCAGCGAAAAAAGAAGGCGCAGTCCTCGGTCCCTTCATGGTCGCCGAGTATAAAGCGGGATCAACTCTCCTCCTCCGCCGCAATCCCAACTACTGGAAAAGAGATTCCCAAGGCCGCCGTTTGCCGTATCTCGATTCTATCCGTCTCGACATTCAATCGAATCGCGACGTCGAAATGCTGCGCTTCAAGCGCGGCGAACTCGACCTCATCAACGTCATCGATAGCGATTACTTCGACCGTCTGGCCTCAAGTTCGCCCGGCCTCGCGCATGATGCCGGAGCCTCGCTCGATTCCGATTTCATGTGGTTCAATCAGGTCGCGAGCGCGCCCATCCCCGAGTACAAGCGCGCATGGTTCCGCTCCCGTAATTTTCGGCGGGCGATTTCTGAGGCGATCAACCGCGACGATCTGAGCCGCGTGGTTTTCAACGGGCACGCACAGCCTGCCGCTGGCCCGGTTTCGCCTGCCAATAAATTCTGGTTCAACAGCAATCTCAAAGCCCAACCCTATCGTCCCGACGCCGCCCTCGAACTCCTGCGAGCCGACGGCTTCCACCTGCAAAACGGAGCGTTATTCGACAAAGCCGGCAACGCCGTCGAGTTTTCGATCGTCACCAACGCCGGCGGCAAGCCAAGAGAACGCATGGCCGTCATGGTGCAAGAGGATCTAAGCAAACTCGGCATCAACGTCAACGTGGTCACGCTCGACTTCCCCTCGCTCATCGAGCGCATTTCGCAGAAATTTAATTACGAAGCCGCGATGCTGGGCTTCCGCAACGTCGATCTTGATCCGAACGGCCAAATGAATATCTGGCTGAGCTCGGCCGAAAATCATGCCTGGAATCCACAACAGAAATCTCCGGATACTGCATGGGAGGCCGAGATTGACCGCCTGATGCGCGCACAAGCCTCCGCCGCCGATCCCAAGAAGCGCAAAGAGAGTTTCGACCGCGTGCAAGAAATCGTCGCCGAGCAAGCGCCCTTTATTTACCTGGTTAATCAGAACGCACTGTCAGCCGTCTCGAGCGCAGTCCAAGGGGCAGACCCTGGAATTCTAAGCCCCCAAACTTTCTGGAACGCCGATCGCATCACGCTGAATCCGACGACCCGGGCGAGCCGATAACGAGTTCCCATGGCAACGACAACGACAATGCCGACACGGGACAAGGCAGCCAGCCTGCTCTCCGCACAGCTCACTGTGAGCTATCCCGGCAAACCACCCGTCCTCCGGAAAATCTCGCTTGATATGGCGCGCGGCGAGATTTTAGGCCTAGTCGGCCAAAGCGGCTCCGGCAAAAGCACGCTGGCCATGGCGATCCTCGGATTGCTCGGCCGCCAGCGCGCCACCGTAGAAGGCAACGTTATTTTTCAGGGCGCCGATCTCCTAGCCATGTCTGAACGTGAATTGCGCAACCACCGCGGACGTTCCTTGAGCCTCGTCCTTCAAAGTCCGCTAGCTTCGCTCAATCCCGCGCTGCGGCTTGGCACGCAATTGAAGGAAGCATGGCGCGCCCACAGCGACCGTAGCGCCACCAGCGCAGATTGCCACCAAGCCGTTCAATCCGCGCTAAAAAGCGTCAGCCTGCCCAGCGAAGCCGAAGATCCCGATTTTCTGCGCAAGCGCGCCTCGCAACTAAGCGTTGGCCAAGCGCAACGCGTGCTGATCGCGATGGCGATCATGCACCGTCCCGCGCTTTTGATCGCCGACGAAGCAACCAGCGCACTCGACGTCATCACGCAGTCGGAAATTATGGAATTATTTGCGCGCCTGAATCGCGAGATCGGAATGTCGATTCTTTACATCTCGCATGATCTACCTTCGGTCGCCGGAATCTGCCAGCGCATCGCCATCCTGCACGAAGGCGAAATTGTGGAGAGTGGTCCAACCGAACAGATCTTCACCGCACCCGCCCACGACTATACCCGCCGCCTGATGGCCGCTCTGCCGCAGGTGCCGGTCCGCCGCGAAGTGCTTCTAGCGAGGGCCCACGCCGCGACGTTGGAGTAAGACGTCGACAAAATAGCGGGGTTTACTGAAAACTGACGACTGAAAGCCGACCGCCGCACTAGGCCCCGGCAAGCTGTTCCGCAACTTCCGGAAGTCCTGCAGCATGCCACGCGTCGAACCCTCCGACCACATTGACCAGGTTGCGATGCCCCGCACGCTCGAGCAAACTACACGCGATAATGCTGCGATACCCGCTCTTGCAATGAACCGCAACCGGTCGCTCCCGATCGACTGCGGGCAAGCTCTGCGGAAAAGTATCCAGCGGGCAGCACGACGCGTCTGCGATGTGCCCCGCCTGCCATTCCCCTTCGCGCCGCACGTCGAGCACATCCGGCGCGCGCCAGCTTCCCTCGCTCAATTTTTGATTCAATCCCTCGGCGGAAATCTGCGCCGTCTTCGCCACCGGCAGCCCGGCCTTCCCCCACGCTGCAACGCCGCCGTCCAGATAACCTCGCACATCTTCAATACCCACGCGAGCCAAGCGCAGCCGCGCTTCCTTAATCTGCGTATCGTTATCGCCGATCAGAACGGGCTTAGAGTGAATGCCCAAAATTCCCCCAGCCCACGAAGCAAACTGCCCCGCCAGCGCGATGTTGATCGATCCCGGCACATGTCCGGCCGCAAAGAGATCGCCCACGCGAACGTCCAGCACATTGGTATCGGAATCGCGATCCAAGAGCACCCGCAATTCGGATGGAGAAAGTTTCGGAAGCGGCGGCAACTCCGTCAATGTCGCTGCGCCCGAGCGATTGATCTCGGCATCTTCAAGAAAATATTCAGGACGCGTCGGAAGATTCGCCGTCAGTTGCGCGACGAATTCTTCCCGGCTTCGAATCTGCAACGCATAATTCGTAAGCCGCTCCGTCCCAATCGTCGAAGAGCGCTCGGCCCGCATCGCACGCCCACAAAGCGAGCCCGCCCCATGCGCCGGATATACCATCACCGCATCCGGCAGCGCCATTAGCTTCTGATGCAGGCTGTCATAAAGCAATCCCGCCAACTCGCGCGGCGTGTGTGTGCGCGAAAGATCCGGACGCCCAACATCGCCGATGAACAACGTATCGCCCGTCAGCACAGCGCAAGGCTGCACTGATTTATCTCCGTCTGTGATCACTAGGCAGACACTCTCCGATGTGTGCCCCGGAGTCTCCAGCGCGCAAATCCTTACCGCTCCCATCTGGAGTTCAAAATCATCCGTCAGCGGCACATGGGGAAACGCAGCGTCTGCCTGCGTCCCGATATAGATCTTCGCGCCCGTCCGTGACGCCAGTTCTTTATGTCCAGAAACAAAATCGGCGTGCAAATGAGTTTCAAAAATATGCGTGATTTTGAGATTCTGCTCATCGGCCGCCTTGAGATAAATGTCCACATCCCGCTGCGGATCCACTACCGCAGCCTCGCCCTCCGACCCAATCAGGTACGACGCATGGGCGAGGCAAGTCAAATAAAATTGTTCAAAATACATATCGCGACTCCAACTCGCAGAACCGTCGACGTTTTCACCACCAAATTCGGTTTTAAGATTACCACCCTCGCCCGGCGTCGGCAGCACCGTTTCCGTTCCAAAGTACAGGTCCAGCCGCGGCGACAGGCTGCCGAATTTTTTGCACGGACCGTAACCAATCATGAAAAATATCCTAAGAATTATTCATCGGAAAATTGTCCGAGAACCCCAAGGGCACGCGGCGGCGGATTCGCGCCCGGCCCGCGTCGTTGGCCCGTTTCCAGTCACAACGTCCAACTCATTGACCAGCCTGCGGTTAGAGCGAGCACCCTCTGCGTACTCCTTTTGTAACTTGGTGGTCCACCCGAACCCAGCTTAGAGTCATTTGGGGATCAATTTTCGGCCCCTGGCGTGCATCGAAGTATTTGGAAGCGCAACGGATATACGTGCGTTCCATTCGCCGCGCAGGCCAGGAAAAACAAAGTCGCGAGATAAACTAATAAGGGCATGACAAAAAGCAACCAATTCCGATTTCCAGCCCGCACATTCGCAATCATCTCGCTGGCAATCACTTCTGTTCTAGTTCCGTTTATTGACGGATTCGCGCAAAATAGCCCTTACGTCATTGCCGCTTCGACACCTGCTGTCGACTCTTCCACTCTTTCCACGGCTAGCGACGACGCGAGCGAACCCATACTGACCATCAAAGCACGCGTCGACGAAGTCAACGTGCTCTTTATCGCCACCGATCGCCACGGTAAATTCGTCCGCAATCTCAACGAGGACGACTTCTCCATTCTCGACGATCACAAGCCCGTGCAATCGATACTCAACTTCCGCCGCGAGACCGATCTGCCCATCGAACTCGGCCTGCTGATGGACGTCAGCGGCTCCGTCCAGGGGCGCTTCGGATTCGAAAAAGACGCCGCCATCGGATTCTTGCAGCACCTCATCCGTCCCGGCTACGACCGTGCATTCATCGTTGGCTTCAATAAAGATAGTCGCCTCACTCAGGATTTCACCGACAAACTCCCCTTACTCTCTGCCGGAGTCGAACGCCTGAGCAATGGCGGCGGCACCGCACTCTATGACGCCGTTTACAAGGCGTGCCAGGATAAGTTGCTGCGCGAACAATTCGATCATCCCGTTCGCAAAGCCATCATCGTGGTCAGTGACGGCGAAGACAATCAGAGCGAACACACCAGAGCCCAGGCCATCGAAATGGCGCAGCGCGCCGAGGTTCTCATTTATGCCATCTCCACCGACGACAGCGGCCTGATTCTGCGTGGCGACAAGGTTCTCGAGGATCTCGCTTCCGCCACCGGCGGCCGCGCTTTCTTCCCCTACAAGATGAAAGACATCACGCACTCCTTCGCTTCTATCGAGGACGAACTCCGAAGTCAGTACGCCGTCTCCTATAAGCCCTCCGACTTCGACGCCGACGGACGCTACCGCTCTATTGAAATCACCGCCCTGAAAAAAGATCTGCAAGTTCGTGCCCGGCGCGGCTACTACGCTCCGAAGCAATAAGGGAAGGTTTCAACGTTTCAGAGTATGGTTCCGGTCTCTGAAACTTTGAAACCTGAAACTTTGAAACCTTGCTTCTTCGAAACTTTGCTGTTAGCGTCGCCTTAAATCCACCTCCAGGAGAACACACATGATCGTGGCCTTCTTTGCCGTCATAGTTCTGTTGGGTATCTTCCTGGTCGTGATGTACAACAGCCTCGTGCAGTTGCGCGTGCGCTCCGAATCGGCCTGGTCCGACATCGACGTTCAGCTCAAGCGCCGCCACGACCTGATTCCGAATCTCGTCGAAACCGTAAAAGGCTATGCTGCCCACGAGAAGAGCACCTTTGAAGATATTGCCAAATTCCGTTCCATGGCCATGCAGGCCACCGGCCCGGTCGACAAGGCAGCCGCCGAAAATCAGCTCTCCGGCGCGCTCAAAAGCCTGTTCGCGGTAGCCGAAAATTATCCGCAGCTTCAGGCCTCGCAGGAATTCACACAACTCCAGAACTCCCTGAGCGAGATCGAGGACGCGATTCAAAACGCCCGGCGCTACTACAACGCCGTCGTGCGCGATCTCAACACCAAGATTCAATCTTTTCCGACCAACATTCTGGCCGGGATGTTCGGCTTCCAGCAGAAACAATTTTTCGAAGCCGCTGCCGCCGATCGCGAGCCAGTAGTGGTGAAGTTCTAGATCTTTGCGAAGATTGGGGTGATTCAGGTTCCGCAGCGACGACCCAGCTGCTTCCATCCATCCGACTATGAACTACGTTCTAAGTGCTCTCCGATCTAATCCAAATCGCCGGCTCGTCTTTTTGATCTCGCTCTTCGCGCTAGCCGCTTCCGCCTCCGCCCAACCGCACAACTGGCGAGTATCCGATTTCAACGACACCATCTCCATCGCTCCTGACGGCAAGACTCTAGTTAGCGAAAAAATCACACTCACCTTCGTCGGCCAGTGGCACGGCATTCACCGCACCATCCCCGTCGAATATCCCGGTCCGCAGGGCACCAATTACACCCTCTTCGTGGACGTCATGAGCGTCACCGACGAAAACGGAAACAAGCTGAAATACGACTCCACTAAATCCGGCAATTATCGCGATCTAAAGATCTACATTCCCGGAGCCGTTGACACCACGCGTGTCGTCAACATCGATTACTCCGTGCGCAATGCCGTCCGCTTCTTCGATAACTACGATGAGTTCTACTGGAACGTGACGGGCAATGATTGGCCCGTCCCCATCGACCATGCTTCCGCTTTCGTGACCCTTCCCGAAAATGCCGCCGACGGCCTGCGCGCCCAGGCCTTCACCGGCGCCTACGGTTCGAAGCAAAGCGAAGCCACCGCCGAAGTCAAAGGAGCCGACGTCGTCTCCGAAACCATCAGCGCGCTCCCCATGCGCGGCGGCCTCACCATCGACGTTTACATTCCCCAAGGAATTCTCAAACCTCCGTCCGCTCTCACCAAGTTTTTCTGGTTTCTGGGCGGCAATCCCATCCTGTTTCTTCCGCTCTTTACCTGCGTTGTGATGTTTACCCTCTGGTATTCCGTCGGACGCGATCCCGATCCCGGCGTTTCGGTCGCGCCGCAATACGAGCCGCCCAAGGGCATGTGTCCCGCCGAAGCCGGAACTCTGCTCGACGACGCCATCCATCCTCGCGACATCACCAGCACCATCGTCGACCTCGCCGTGCGCGGCTACATCAAGATCGAAGAAAAAGTCGACACCTTTTTAGTTTTCCATCACAAAGATTATTTGTTCCACTTATTAAAGCCGCGCGAACAGTGGAGCACAGATCTCACGCCGCACGAACGCGTGATGCTGGAAAACATTTTTGTGAGCGGCGACGAAACCCGTCTTTCCGATCTCAAGAATCGCTTCTACGCTGTGATTCCAATCGTTCGCCAGGACATCATGTCCGCCCTAAAAAGCAAAGGCATCTACGCGCTCGATCCCGAATCCGCCAATGGATACGGCATCGCCGCTGGCATCGCGATCGCGATTCTCGTAGTAGCCGTGCAGGTAATGGGTTGGATGAATCTTTTCTATTCCATTCCACTCGTGATGGGCAGCGTTCTAGTCTCCGCCGTGATCTGGTGGCTGTTCGCGCGCCAGATGACCGCAAAAACTGTCGCCGGCGCGCGCACCAGAATTGCCGTTCTCGGTTTTCAGGAGTTCATGAACCGCGTCGACGCCGACCGCATCAAGCGCATGCCGCCCGACACTTTTGAAAAGTTTCTTCCTTACGCCATGGCGCTCGGCGTCGAGCACCACTGGGCGCAAGCCTTCGACGGAATCGTCAAAGATCCACCGAGTTGGTACGTCTCGCCAAACGGATACGTCGGCTTCAGTCCGCTTTTCTTTTCCAGTTCCATGCACAGCATGGCAACGGACATGCACCAGGTGTTTACGTCGGCACCGAGATCAAGTTCGAGCGGGTCGGGATTCAGCAGCGGAGGCGGCTTCTCGGGCGGAGGCTTCTCCGGAGGCGGCTTCGGCGGAGGTGGCGGCAGCGCCTTCTAAGATAGGATTTTAATAACACGCTTATCATTCCGAACGAAGTGAGGGATCTGCAGTTTCCCGCGCCCCAATGCAGATCCCTCACTTCGTTCGGGATGACAAACTCGTAGCTAGCTTGCCACCGCCTCCGCCAACCGGCATTCCTCTGCTGTTTTATCCTCCCGGAGCCCCATAAACACCGGAGCCCGCAGCTTCGTCCCGCCCTCGGCTGTTTCATGCGTCCACTCCACAAACTTGATCTCCGCCACGAGCGATGGCCGCACAAACTGCACTTTCTTCAGCCCCCCAATCTCGCCATAAAACGGATTCTCTTTCGTCTTCAGCGGCTGCATCCGCCCAAACATCGCCTTCAGCGTGCTGTGATCGAAGCCGGTCCCCACCTGCCCCACGTGAATCAACCGCCCCTGCGCGTCATAAAGCCCCAGCACCAGCGCGCCAAAATATTCCCGGCTGCCCTCCGGCGGAGTGTACCCGCCAATCACGCACTCCTGCCGCTGCGTGATTTTGATCTTTAGCCAATCGCGCGACCGCTTCTCCTCGTAAATGCCATTGCGTTTCTTCGCGACAATGCCTTCCAGTTCGCGCTGCCTCGCCGCTTCAAGCAGCTCCAGACCTTTTTCCGGATAGTGATCGGAAAAATGAATAACCTCACTCTTCTTAATTATTTGCTGCAGCAACTGCTTGCGTCGCTCCAGCGGAACCCGTCGCAAATCGACACCATCAAGATACAGCAGATCGAACGCATAATAGACAACCCGCACTCCTTCGCGCCCAGGCAGCCGCCGCTTGCCCGGCTGAAAGCCCGTGCGCTGCTGCATCAGGCTGAAGGAAGGCCGTCCCTCTTCATCGAGCGCGACAATCTCGCCGTCAAGAATGGCGCTGTCCGCTTTTACGAATTCCGGCAGGCTGCTGAGGTCGCGAAACTGCGGCGTGAGATCGTTCTGAGTGCGCGAAACCAGCCGCACCTGCCCACCTCGCATAAACGCGACCGCCCGGTATCCATCCCATTTAATTTCAAACAACCACTCCGGATTGTCGAACGCCTTCTCGACCGTCGTCGCCAGCATCGGATGAATTATCGTAGGCATAGGCTTTTTCTCAGCGCCCACGAGCGCTTCTACCGCAGAGGCCGCGGAGTTCGCAGAGCTTTTCTTGTATCTTGATCTAGCCTCAGCAACCTTCGGTGCCGTGTGCGCAGACGACGTTCCCGCGCGGACTACTTTCTGCGGAGCCTGCGCTGGGTCTTTACTTTTTTTTTTCTCGCCAGTCTCGGCGCTCTTCGCGGGTGAAACCTTCCGCTTAGAATCCGCACGCGCAATCGCATCCGCCAGCCAGGCCGCCTTCAACTTCCCGCGCGACGCCGGACGGCTGCTCGTCCACTCCGCCGATCCTGCATCGCCCGCGATTTCGGCCATCGTACGATTCGTGAGGACAGAAGTCTCGTACGCATCAATGTCGAATCCCCCAACCACATGGTCGTCTTTCTTCTTGATCAGCAACCACTCGTTGCCTTTGCTCCCCGGTCGCCGCGCTTTAATGTGCACCAGCGCAAAATCGCCCACCAGCCGCTTCCCGTGCAGGCGAAACTTCAGGTCGCCATTCGCCAGCATCGCCGCCGCTTCTTTCTCTGTACCGGAAACGTATTCGCCGTTGACCGCTACCGGCGACAGCGGCTCCCACGTGCCCACATCCCAAACCATCACCGTGCCCGCGCCGTAGTTCCCCTCGGGTATGGTCCCTTCGAAATCGAAATAGGAAACGGGATGATCCTCCACCTGCATCGCCAATCGCTTGTCCGCAGGATCAAGCGACGGTCCCTTCGGCACCGCCCACGACTTGAGCACGCCTTCCATCTCCAGCCGAAAATCGTAATGCAGCCGTGTGGCATCATGGCGCTGCACTACGAAGCGATGCTGCGATTTTTTTTCTACTTTTGGCGGAGGCTCGGGCGTCGCCTCAAACCGCCGTTTCCGTTTGTATTCCTCAAGCGACATGCCGCCTATTGTAAATCCGCAAGTGCACGAACGCGCCCGGTACGTATCGTCACTGCGCCGAATTCACGCTAGGCCGTATACTGTTCCGGTTTCTTAAGGAGTAATGCATGAATCGCTCGCCGCGATATAAACGAGGCTCCGTTCTTATCTTTATTCTGTCAGCAGCCACGCTTCTCCCCGCCCAAGCCCCGCCCACTCCGCCCCGCGAAAAAATCGACGACATCGTCCGCCAGACCCTAACCGCCACCGGAGTTCCCAGCGCTTCCATCGCCATCGTGCAAGGCGCGGCCACCACCTACCTCCAGGCCTACGGCGATGCCCGCATCGATCCGCGCGCGCCCGCCCAGCCATCGATGCGCTACAGCATCGGCTCCATCAGCAAGCAATTCACCGCAGCCGCCGTGCTCCTATTGGCCGAGCAAGGCAAGCTCTCGCTCGACGATCCCGTCTCGCGCTTCGTGCCCAACCTCACCCGCGGCAACGAAATCACCATTCGCGAATTGCTCTCGCACACCTCCGGCTATCAGGATTACTGGCCGCAAGATTACGTTCCCCCATTCATGCTGCAATCCATCACCGCCGAAAAAATTCTCGATGTCTGGGCGCGCAAGCCGCTCGATTTCGATCCCGGCACGGACTGGCAATACAGCAATACCAATTTCGTCATTGCCGGATTAATCATCGAGAAGGCCAGCGGCCAGCCGCTCCTGCAATTTCTGGGCGAGCACATCTTCGCCCCGCTCGGCATGAAAAGCGTCATGAACATCGATCAGAATCGCCTCCCCGAAACCGACGCCACCGGCTATCTCCGCTATGCCCTCGGGCCGCCGCGCCTGGCTCCCAAAGAAGGCAAGGGCTGGCTCTTCGCAGCCGGCGAACTCGCCATGCCCGCCGAAGATCTCGCCAAATGGGATATCAGCATGATCAACCAGACCGTCCTCCGCCCCGCCTCTTACGCCGAAATAGAAAAAGAAATCGTACTCAAGAACGGTCTCGGGACTGGCTATGGCCTCGGCGTTTCGGTGCGCAGAGAATTTGGCCAGCGCGCCATCGAGCACGGCGGCGAGGTCTCCGGATTCACCGCGACCAACATCGTTCTTCCAGACGCAAAAATGGCCATCGTTGTATTGACCAATGAAGACTCGGCTGGCGCTTCGGGCGACATAGCCCGCAAAATCGGAGGCCTTCTTTTCCGCGAGAACGACGCCGGCAAGCAAGAAGAGCAGGCACGCGCAATCTTCGCGGCGTTGCTGCAGGGCAAAATCAATCGCGCATTATTCACCGACAACTGCAACAGTTATTTCACCGATCAGGCGGTCAAAGATTTTGCCGCCAGCCTCGGCCCACTCGGCTCGCCCACCGAGTTTACGCAAACCTTCACGCAGGATCGCGGAGGAATGACCTTCCGCGCATTCGAAGTCGACTTCGCCAAAAAAACGGTCGCGGTCTGGGAACGGATTATGCCCGACGGTAAAATCGAGCAGTATCAGGTGAGCGCAAAATAATCGCTACGCAATGATTGAAGCGATAAATTAAAGCCCACAGAATGAAACGTGAATATCCCGAGTCTCCGCTAGTGGGAGTCGGCGCCGTGATCGTCGACCATCGCACTGACGAAAATCACGTCCTCTTGATTCGCCGCGGAACCGCGCCGCTGCTAGGCGAATGGTCCTTACCCGGCGGCGTCTTAGAGTGTGGTGAGACTCTGCGCGAAGCCGCAGCCCGCGAGGCCCACGAAGAAACCGGATTGCTAGTCGAGCCAAGCGAGATGCTCGGTGTGTACGAACGCGTCATCCGAGGCGAGGACGGTCGCGTGCGCTATCACTACGTCCTGATCGATTTCCTGTGTCGTCCGGTCGGCGGCAAACTCAAAGCGGGAAGCGACGCCGCCGACGTGCGCTGGTTTACCGGCGAAGAATTACCCGCCCTCAATCTCGCCCACGACGCAAATGAGGTAGTGCGCAAAGGATTGGCCAGCATCGAAGCCTAGTCGCTCATCTTTCATTTTAGTCTGTCATCTTGGCCACGTGCATTTTAGTCTGTCATCTTAGCCACGTGCACCGTGAATCCTGTTTTCGGCAGCAGCGACCTCAACTCAAATACTTTAAAGCCCTCACCCGTGATCTCCGCTTGACGATAAAGGCCGGGCTCGGTCTCCGCCGTTTCGTGCCGACCTTGCATATCGTCGAGAAATCTTTCCGCATCTTTCAGGCTAGTCTCGCCGCCTTTAGCCCGCGTCACCACTGCCTCGGTCGCATAAGAGCGCACCAGCTTCGGCCAATACTTTTGCAGTAATTGCGTACTCGCGAAAATGTCGGCCCAGACAATTTCTCCATTCACGGCGACCACCACCCCCACTGCATTCTTATCGCGCAGCTGCCGGATCACACTTTCATAGTTGCGCTGCACCGGCTCCGCTACGGCATCCACTTTCTTTTGCACTTCGTCATTGTTCATGACCCGAGCATAAGACGAGGTCGAAGTCACGGCGGATGCAGCGCTCGGAGCCTCAACCGCCAACGCCATCGCCTGCTGCGAAGTTCGCACGCTGTCCCACACCTGCTGTTGATCCTTCGCCGCCATCGCCTTGCTGCGCACCACAGGAGACGCGAGCAAGCCACTCTCTACGCCGGGCGCGTTGCCAAATTCATTCTTTCCATTCGGCGCCACCCAGCGTCCTGGCTCCACACAAAAAACACTCAGATCGACCGGATCGCTTTCCGCGGGAACAATCCGGTCTTTGCCTATAACTCGATCCTGCTTGCCGCCAGTTACTATCTCACCCGCAAGCAGCAACAACGGCCGCTTCGAGTTATTAACCAGCACAAGACGATTGACCTCCGCATCGCGCACCGGCCGTACGGGATGAATGACCGCCGGATCGCCCGGCTGGCGCCGGACGAGGCCGCGGGCCTGCCCCGCTTCCGTGACCACCACATCGCCGGCGCGCAGGCCTTCATCCAGGGTGAGAAACTCCGCTGTATCATAGGACTTACTGGCCAGCACCGGAAACACAGTTAGATTCCCGCTGCGCAGCGGGCTTAGGAGAGAGTAACCAGACGCTGGCGGCGCTTCACCAGCTTGCAAAGGGCACGGAACAATAACCGCGGCAACTACTACTAAGAGAGCGATTCCTGCGACCACGACGACAAGCCGCATAACTGGGCCTCCCCGTAGCAACAAACCAGTAAAGACACGTTAGCTCCCGCGTCCGCGCGATTTCTCTGCGCTGCCGTCGCCCCGGCACGCCAAGACGGAGCGTGCCGGGGAGTTCAACCGCGAGTCTTCCAGGAGTGTCTTTCTCTGCTCGCTGATCGAAGAACGTACGATTTCTAATTCCTTGCGTCTAAAAAATTGCTAGCATCAACTGGTACTCGCCCCATGCCCAATCCCGCGCAATCCGATAACGCACCGTCGATAGCGTCCGCTCTATACGAGCGCAGCGGAGCCGCCGCCTATGGATTGAGTGCGGAGCAGTTCACCGCGATCATCGATGAGATCCTGCACAAACATATTTCTTCGAATCCGGCTTCAAGCGCCGGGCAGCACGCCGATTTCTGCTCCGCCCTTCGTCTCGAGGAACTAGCTCTCGCCCGCGCCTGCGCCGCTGGCAATGAGCGAGCGTGGCACGACTTCATAAGCCGCTATCGCCAGAAATTGCACAGCATGGCGCTACACATTACGCGCGACAGCGCGCACGCCACCGAACTGGCTGATTCGCTCTTTGCCGATCTGTACGGCGTCAATGTTCGCGACGGAGTCCGTAATTCCAAACTCGTCTCCTATACCGGCCGAGGCTCGCTCGAAGGCTGGCTGCGTACCGTGATGGCGCAGGAGTTCATCAATCGCTATCGCAAACAGAAACGCACCGTCAGTCTCGAAGAGCAAATAGAAGAAGGTGTGCAGTTTGCGGCGCCCGCGAATCGGGAGCGCACTTCCCCTCGAGTCTCCGGCGGCGCTTCCGATCGACACCTGGAATCGGCCACCGACGAGGCTCTAGCGGAGCTTTCGGCGGAAGACCGCTTCACGCTGGCATCGTATTATCTCGATGGCCGCACGCTGGCCGAGATCGCGCGCACTCTCGGATTGCACGAATCAAGTGTCAGCCGCCGCCTCGACCGCCTTGCAACCGCCCTCCGGAAGCGCATTTTGGCAGGCCTTCGAATGCGGGGAATGAGCCACGCCCAGGCCGCTGAAGCTCTGGAAGCCGACGTGCGGGATTTGCAGCTGAATTTGCGCTCCCGTTTGACGCAAGATTCCTCTGCGAAAACGTTCCCCGGTAGTAGCGGAAAAGTCCCCGTTCAAGGGCCGGGAGAAAGCGCTGACTGATGAAAGCGAATTGACTATAAATGACTGAAGTACCAAAAATCGTACACGATCGCCTCCGGGCAGCTGCCCTCGATCAGGGTTTGCCGGCCACAAACGCGGTTGAGCCGAATCACCCAGGCCCGGACCTCCTGACCGCTTTTGCCGAGCAATCGCTTTCGCGGGCAGAACGCGACGGCGTCCTCGAGCATCTCGTGCTTTGCGCCGACTGCCGCGACACGGTCGCATTGGCTCTTCCGGCTGAAAATGTCGTAGCCATTCCAATTTCCCCAGAGAGCGACGCGATGCAAGCCCCGGCTCCGCACCCGGCAAAACCAGCACCCCGCGGGGTCTTTGCCTGGCCAAGTCTACGCTGGGCTGCGCTCGCGGCGGGCGTCGTGGTGGTTGGCTCCGTGTTTCTATTGCGCCCCGGAAAGCTGAACCAATCGAATCAGTCCTCGGAAAGTCAGCGGATCGCGTCCACGAAGTTACCTCCGCCCGCCGCCACATCATCGACTAACGACCATGGAGCCGTCGCCGCGAATCCCGACGAAGCGAACTTAATAACCGTGACGCCGCAATCCCAGAAAGCTCCGGATCCGAGATTTACGTTGCGACAATCCCTCGCGCCGCATCAGGCAGAACACACCATGCTGCTAGCTCGCAATCACAAGTCTCCGCGGCAACCTGGCGGGCTGGCTAACTTGCCGGGATCAACAGCGCTGGCCTTGGATGATTCCGCAGCCCAGGAAACAGTGGGAGAAACCAATCGATCGGCAACTGTGACCACCGACGTCTCGGCCGCCAGCGAACTTGCTTCATCCTCCGCCAACCCTGCATTGATGGCGAACAGCGGCGCGCCCGCGATCGAGAAGGCCAAGCCCGCCGCGCCCGGCACAACTCAGATGAACGAATTGGCGCCAAGCGATGCCGATCAGCAAAAGGAAACAGATTCGGCGCTGGCCCCGGCCTTACGAGCTCGGGCAAGGGCGTCGGCCGCCAAGCTGGAAATTGCCGCGAGCCAAAAGTCAGCAACAGACCTCGCGCAACATGATGTTGCGCAAAACAATTTCGCCTGGACGATCAACTCCGGTGTCCTGCGACGGTCCCAGGACAACGGCCAGACTTGGCAAGACAATTTGCGCGCCGATCATCCACTACTCTGCTACGCATCCCGCGGCAACGAGATATGGACGGGCGGCCAAGGCGGTACGATCTACCATTCCATAGACGGCGGTATCACTTGGGTTCAGGTGCGCCCTTCTTTTAATGGCCGCCAACTCGCTTCCGACATAAATCGCATCGATTTACGCAGCTCTAATCTGGCCAGCAACAACTTAGGAAGCAACGACACTCAAGGTCCGGCCAAGATCGTCCTTTCCAGCGGCAACCACGAAATCTGGATGAGCGTGGATGGCGGAAAGACCTGGGAAATCAAGTAATATAGCCAAATATAGCCATTCTAGACGGTCACAATAGTAGTAACTCCCCACGGTAATGTTACTTTCGAACGGTGAACTGCGGTACTCATTTGCAAGCCACCCATTACGTAAGTGACATTTACAGTACGGCCAAGCGGACATAGGATGAACGAGTAGTTTGGCAGTTCTGGGGGAGGGCTGCCAGAGACGTTCTGAGCTTCATCGCTCAGAACGTTTTTCATTTTGGCTTCAGCCCGGAGCTGAATTGGCTAGCCTTGAGCCAAGCAAAGCACAAAGCGAACTCAAATCGCAGCGGGAGCGGCGACCTTCTTGTTTCCAAAAGCTGAATCGACCGTGGCTACGATCTGATCCATCGCCCCGTCGATGTCGAGCGTAAAACGAACCACGTCCATATTTTCCAGCGCCGGATAGTTGGCTAGCAGGATTTGCCATGCCGCGTCGCCACCAAGATCAATGCCCATGATCTCGTCGTAGCCGTATCCCAGATAGCGCGCGCGGCATAGAAGATCGCCGAAATGGACGAGGCAGGCGAGCGGTCCGGCCGCAAGACGGAGCACTAGCTCTCACTCGGAAGGACGTATACGCACGCCACACCCGGAGGGCAGGTTCTGCATTGTTTTTGGGAAAGAGCGCTCGGACAGCGCGAGGTTTTCGTAGGGGCAGGCACCGTCGCCTGCCCCGCCGAACGAGCTCGACCACTGCGAGCAGGTTCAAAATGCCAAAATGCCGATCTTAGAATCCAACTTTAACGCGCCCACTCACCCGGCGCTTTAGAATAAACAAGCTCACCTACACGGAGTAAGAAACATCACCATTCGCCGCGTCGGTTTCCGCCGACGGATATTCCGTTAGCGCCATCGCCTCGCCCGACTTGCTTCCACGCCGCATGGCGACAATTCCGGTCCGCACCATCTCCATGATTCCATAAGGACGCAGCAATTCGAGCAGGCCGTCGATCTTGTCTTCCGCCCCGGTGATCTCAATCGTTAACGACTCCGGAGCCACATCAACTACCCGCGCCCGAAACACGCTAGCGAGTTGCAGCACGTGCGATCGCGCGTCGTGTGCTGCCGCGACGCGGATCATGGCCAGATCCCGCACAATCGCCGGCTGATTGGTAATGTTTTCGACCAACAACACGTTTACAAGTTTGTATAGATTCGCTTCGATGCGCCGCGCCTGATCATGATCGGCATCGACCGTGATGGTCATGCGCGACACTTCAGGCTTCTCCGTCCGCCCCACCGTCAGCGAGTCGATATTGAAAGCCCGCCGCCGAAACAACGAAGCAACCCGGGTAAGCACTCCGGGCTTGTTCTCGACATACACCATAAAGGTATTCAGCATAGTTTTACGACCGTCGTTGGCTGTTGGCTTTTAGCTATTGGCTCTGAGCCAAAAGCCAATAGCCAAAAGCTAAGAGCAGGTTTACTCATCCTCCGCCGTCTCCACAATCGGACTCGGCCGCCGGATCATATCGTGCAGCGCCGCGCCCGCCGCCACCATCGGATACACCGTGTCTTCCTGCTCCACCTTAAAATTGATCAGCACCGGCCCCTCGTGCGCGCGCGCCGCCTCTACCGCCGGCACCACCTCCGACCGCTCCGAGATGGTCATGCTCCGAATCCCATAAGCATCCGCCAGCCTCGCAAAATCCGGATTCAGCAATGGCGTCGCCGCATAATTACGGTCATAGAAAAATTCCTGCCACTGCCGCACCATCCCCAAGAACCCATTATTAATAATCGCGATATGGATCTTCAGATTCTCCTGTACCAGAGTCGCCAGCTCGCACATGGTCATCTGGAATCCGCCATCCCCCACCACCACCCAAACCTCCGCCTCCGGGCACGCGACCTTCGCCCCAATGGCCGCCGGCAACGCAAAACCCATCGTGCCCAGCCCGCCCGAAGTAATCAGCGTCCGGGGATGCTCATGCTTGTAATATTGCGCCTCCCACATCTGGTGCTGTCCCACGTCCGTGACCACAATCGTCTTGGCGTCCCGCGTCTGCCGCCACAGATCGTTGATCACATGCGCCGCATAAAGGTGCCCGCTGTCCGGCAAATTCTGAATGTCACGCACCGCCGCATCGCCCTTCAGTTTGTCAATCGAATCCAGCCATTCACTACGATCAACGGATTCTACCTTCGGCATCAGTTCGAGCAACACTTCCCGCAAATCACCGACCAGCGGGACATCCACCTTCACGTTCTTGTTAATCTCCGCCGGATCGATCTCAATGTGAATCTTCTTAGCGTTGGTTGCGTAGGTTTTCAGATTGCCGGTGACGCGATCATCAAAGCGCATGCCAAACGCCAGCAGCAGGTCCGCTTCCTGAATCGTGTGATTAACCCAAGCTTCCCCGTGCATGCCCATCATCCCCAGATTCAGCGGATGCGACGCCGGAAACGCCCCCAGCCCCAGCAACGTCATCGCCACCGGGATTCCCGCCCGCTCGGCAAAATCCCGCACCTCGCGCATTGCCCCCGAAACAATGATGCCGTGCCCCGCCAGAATCAGCGGCCGCTTCGAGTTGTGGATCAACTCGAGCGCCTGCGCGTACTCGCGCGGAGCTGGCGACAGATCCGGTCGATACCCCGGCAGTTGCGGCTTCGCCGCCTCCCAATCAAACTCGCACGTCCCCTGCTGCGCGTCTTTAGTGATGTCGACTAGCACCGGCCCCGGCCGCCCTGACTTCGCCACATAAAACGCCTCGCGAATCGTCTGCGCCACTTCGCCCGCGTGCGTCACCAGATAATTGTGTTTCGTGATCGGCAGCGTCACGCCCGTAATATCCGTCTCTTGAAACGCATCGGACCCGATCAGCTTGCTTCCCACCTGCCCCGTGATACAAACGATCGGAATCGAATCGAGCATCGCCGTAGCGATCCCCGTTACCATGTTCGTCGCGCCCGGCCCCGACGTCGCGATCGCTACGCCCACTTCTCCGCTCGCTCGCGCATAGCCATCCGCCATATGCGTAGCTCCCTGCTCATGCCGCACCAGCACATGATGAATCTTGCTGTGCTTCAGCGCGTCATACGCTGGCAGAATCGCTCCGCCCGGGTACCCAAAGACCACCCGCACACCTTCTCGCTCCAGACATTCCCAGAGAATGCCCGCGCCCGTCATCGTCTTTTTCCCGGCCTTTAGCGGGCCCGAAATTGGCGCGCTTTCTTGATCCGTCATGCTGACTCCTAATATCGCAAAACCTGTCTTCGTGGCACAAATCTACGCCGCCAGCCGGAGCGAATGGGATAAATCTGCCTTGTCATCTTGAGCGTAGTCAGAATTTCGCAAAGCGAAGTTCCTCACGCGGTCTAAGGCCCACTACACCCTTGATGCACTAGAACTTAAGCTCAAATGCTAACAAACCGACCGGTCGGTTGCAAGAGCTAATCGGAGAAGCGGGTTACACTCGGGTCCGCCACCGCTCACTTGTGTTCCTCGAGCGCCCCTCGCGGAGGCAGTTTGTCGTAAGCTTCGTAGCCTTCCCATTCAATCGGCGTGAAGGTGTCTCTCAGCAACGTCTCCAGCAGCTCTTTGAAAATCCCTTCCCCGTTTCCGCTGTTCGTCATGATGACGATGCCAGTTTTCCGCTTATCCAGGCACGCCGTGTAATTCCGCCAGCCCACGTCATGTCCCTCCTTGAAAAACACTTTCCCATAAGGAATCCAATAAAGCCCCCAGCCCAGTCCATAACTCAACCGGATCGCCTTATTCTCCTCCGTCGCTTCGTCGCTAAGCGTCGGAAACTCGTGCTTCGACACGATCTGAATCTGCGGACTCAGCATCTCGTCCCGGGTCTTACTGCGCACTAACTTCACCGCCATCACTGCCTGCATAAACCGCGCAAAATCGGCAACCGTCGTGACCATCGAGCCAGCAGCTTCCGCCTTATTTCGTTTGTCCGGGCCGAGCGACCGCCCGTGCTCGTCATAGCCGTTCGCATAGTCGCTTTCGAAGTTCTCTTGCCATAGCATGCCAGTCCGCGCCATTCCCAACGGTTGAAAGACACGTTTCCGCATCAGTTCATCCAATGGTTTTTTCGTGATTGTCTCCACCACCAGTTGCAACAGATCGATCCCCTCGCCCGAATACGCGAAGCGCGATCCCGGCTCAAAATGGATTCTCAACTTCCGGTCGTCCTCAACCCAACGAAAATTGGCGAAACCAGCCGTGTGGCTGAGCAGCATTCGCGCCGTAATGCGCTTATACCGCGGGTCACCCGCCAGATCCGAATACTTGGAATATTCCGGCAGCGGCTTCGGCAGGTACTGATAGATGGGCTTATCCAGCTTCAGCGTGCCGTCGTCCACCAGTTGCATTGCCAGGTATGCGAACGCTACTTTAGAAAACGATGCGGCGTACATCACCGAATTCACCGTCAGCGGCAGATTTCTCTCTTTGTCCCTTTCTCCATACGCTTTCAGGTAGGCGACCTTCCCCCCATCGAAGATCGCTATCCCCACGCCCGGAACTTCCGCGGCCTTCATCAACCGCGTTACCGTAGCATCGATTTCCGTTGCCGTAATCGTGCTGCCGTCCAATCGCGTGACCGATTGAGTCTGTCCCGCTGCTGCGGTCACGCTAACTGCGGCCACCATCGCAAACACGAGGACCGTTTGCCTCATCATACTTTTCCGCTCGCGGTTACAGTCCCGGTCCCTCCGGATAAGCTGGCAAATCCGGTGGCCGCAGCGGCAGTTTCTTCGGATGCGCCTTGATCTGCTCCATCAACATCTCAATCGCCTTCTCCAGTTGCGGGTCCTGTCCCTTCACCACCAAATCCGGAGGATTGTCCACCGGCACGTCCGGTTCCACGCCATGGTTCTCGATCAGCCACTTGCTGTCCAGCCCATACATGGAAAATTCCGGCCGCGTGATATAGCCGCCATCCATGAGCGGCATCTCCCCGCGAATCCCGCGCACTCCGCCCCACGTCCGCGAGCCGATCAGCGGTCCCAGTTGATAGTGCTTGAACATGTAACTGAAAATATCTCCATCCGATGCCGCCATATGATTGGTCACGCACGCCATATACCCATAGAAAACATTGGACGGCGTCGTGCCCGATTCAAAGTTGCGCGCCGCACCCATTGCCGCCAGCACCCTGCGCAAGCGTTCGAAAATCAGCTCATCCACAAATCCGCCGCCGTTGTAACGCACGTCGAAAATAATGCCTTCCTTCCGAATCTGCGGAAAGTACTGCTCGACGAAAGCGTTCAGTCCTGCCTCGCCCATATCCGGCAGATAAACATAGCCGATGCGCCCGCCGCTGGCCGCGTCCACCTTCTTGCGATTCGTCTCGACCATATTCAACTGCCGCAGGCTGTGTTCGTCGGCAATCGGCTTCACCACGACCTTGCGCGCCCCGTCTGCGCTCGGCTTCGTGTTGATAGTAAGCGTGACCACTTCATTGGCCGCATTTGTGAGTAACTCGTCCGGCGACTGCGGCGCCCGCAAAGCGCGCCCATTAATCGCAACGATGTACTCGCCTTCCTTCACATTCACGCCGGGTTCCGTCAGCGGAGAGCGCATATGCGCGTCCCAGTTTTCGCCCGAATATATTTTTTGGATGCGATAAATCCCACTCGGCGCATCGACTTCATAGTCCGCGCCGAGCTGCCCGACATTCACCGGATGTAAGTCAGAATAATCTCCGCCCCCAACATATGTATGCGAGTTCGATAACTCACCAATCATCTCCGCCATGATATAAGTCAGCGAGTAACGATCGGCCACATAAGGCAGTAACTGTGCGTACTTATCCCTGATCTTCGGCCAATCCACTCCATTCATCGCTGCTTCAAAAAAGTAATCGCGCTCCTGCCGCCACACTTCGTTGTAGATTTCCTTCCACTCCTGGGGCGGATCGGCCTCCGCACGCATGCCATCCAATTTGAGCGCTCCATCTCCCACCTTATGCGGCGAATCCGGAGGCTTGGCGTCGATAATCCCACTCGGCCCATCGCCCTCCGCCCGGTACAACAGCTTCGATCCATCGCTAGAAAGCGCAAACCGGTCGGCACCCTCCAGCAGCACCTTGTCCTTATGCTCCTTCAAATCGTAAACATGAATCGCCGGATTCTCCCCGGCTAGCGGCCCTGACAGCCCCTGAATCGGCGAAGTCGAGTAATAGATTCCATCCTTCGAGGCGTCAAAGCTCCCAATCCGCGACGGCGGAACCGCCGGCGCCACAATGCGGTTCTCAATCCCCTCCAGATCAATCCGAAACACCTTCGGAGGCTCTTTCGTCGCAGTTTCTACCGTCTTCTCCTCAGTCTTCGCTTCCGCCTCCTTCTTCTTATCTGGCGGTTGCTTCGGGTTTTTCTTGTTTGACTCGGGCACCGGCTCACTCGCCGCCGGCTCTTCGCTCTTCACGTTCACCTCGTCGCTTAAAGCTGGATATGGCGAAGGCTCGTCCGCTGTCAGTGTGACAACATAGACGCGAGTGGTCTTAGGATTCGCGAACTCGATGTCGATGTTACCCAGCACCTCGTTATAATCCCGGTCGGACAGGAAGTATAAGTAGCGCTTGTCGGGATCAAACACCGCTGCATAGCTATTTTCCAATGTCGAAGTTACAGGGGTTATCTTGCGATCGGCCAAGCTATACAGATATACAACCGCAAACCCCGTATCCAAATTCTTGTCGTAAACCAGCCACTTGCTGTCCGGAGACCAGTTATAATTCTGTATCTCGAAAAACTTGGCGCTATCCACCCGCACCGGCTTTTTCTCTTTGATATCGACATACCAAAGTTTCAGTGTCTGGTCGGCCCAGGCAATCTTCGAACTATCCGGAGACCACGCCGGCGTGAGCATAAATCCCTTATGGCCGCTGGTGATCTCCTCCTCGGGCCCCAGCCCGTCCTGAGGAGTGATATAAATTTCATCTTCTCCAGTCCGATCCGACACATACGCGATCCACTGCCCATTCGGTGACCACGCCACTTTCTGCTCGCGCACACCCGGCGAATTCGTTAGATTGCGGATACTCCCTTCTTTCGCCGGAACCGTAAATACCTCGCCCCGCGCCGCAAACACGGCCCGTTTCCCGTCCGGCGCAATATTGAAGTCCGTAATATGCCGGCTGGCATTCACCCAATGTTTCATCGCCTGATCGCGTTCGCCATTCACATAAATAGTCAACTTCTTAGGCTGCCGGGTTTCGAGATCGAAGGTATAAAGATAGCCACCGTTTTCAAAAATAATCGCGTCCGACCCCATGCTGGGCCACATGACATCAAATTCGTCGAACTTAGTAAGTTGCTCGACCTGCTTACTCCCCAAGTCATAGCTATAAAGATTGAGCTTATGCTCCACTCCGCGATCGGAAGTAAAATAAATCGCGTTCCCCTTCCACATCGGAAACGTGTCCGTATACTCCGTGTGCGGAACAACCCCATCGACGACATTATTCTTAACGTCGTAAATCGTAATGTCCTGCGCCATCCCTCCCGTATATCGCTTCCATTGCCGGAAATTGCGGAAGATCCGGTTGTAAGCGACCTTCGTCCCATCCGCCGAGAATGAGAGTAGTCCGCCATCATCCATCGGCATCGGCTGAGGCCAGCCGCCCTCAATGCTCACCATGGTCGGCCGCTTCGCCCACCCATTCGCAGCGTATCGCCGCGAAAGAAAAACAACGTTCTTACTATCCGGCGTCCAAGCAATCACTTCGTTCAGTACGCCCATGCGATCGCTGAGTGGTTGCGCCGCTCCCTGATAGTAAGTCAACTGCTTCGGCTGTCCGCCGTCCGAGGGCATCACATACACGTTAAAGTTGCCGTCATATTGCCCCGTGAATGCCAACCACTTTCCGTCCGGCGAAAATTTCGGAAACAGTTCGCGCCCAGGATCTGAAGTAACCCGGCGCGCCCCGCCCCCCGCGCTCGACGCGATCCAGAGGTCGCCGCCATACATAAATGCGATTTTGTCTTTATATATGTCCGGAAAGCGCAGCAGTCGCCCTTCCTGCGCTTCCTGGGCCGCCATCAGGCAAGCGCAGCCGATAACAAAACTGATAATCACGACGACACAAAACCGTCGAATAAAAATCATGCGAATCCTCATAGGGAGATTTCTTGCGGGGAGTAAGTAACAGGAGAAAACCATTTTTGACAAGCGGGATTGTATCAGCTTCGCCGCTGCCCTTCTAACATTTCATCCAGTTATCTCTATTGAGCCGGCGCGACCGAGTAAGATTGCACCGCTTCCTGGCAGGCGCCGGCCGCGGTTAACACTTTGTCAAACGCTGTATCTGTTCGAAGCTTGCTCAGCAAGGGATCGGCCAGCAGATTTTCATGCGCGCAATAATTCTGCTCCACCGCGCTCTGTAACAAATGTAGTGCCGCCTGCCGCTTTCCGCAGTAAGCGAAAATCGATCCCTGGTAATACCACGTCTCGGGATCAGGCTCGGTCGGCAAATTTGTTTCCGTTTCCTGCGCCATCCGGTCCAGTTCCGACGCCGGACGCAGGCCAAGACAAGCCTCCATCAGATCACGATGATAGCGCGGCGTGGTCGGCATCCGTTTCACCATCTCGCGCGCCTCCTGCACCTTGCCCTCGCGCAAAAGCAGCGACGGCGTCACATACGCGGCCCATTCCGATCCCGCATCCAGCCGCACAAAGTCCCGCGCCCGGTCCGTCTTTCCCAACTCCATGAACGCCCATGCGCACGACCGAAACGCGTAGTTGCCCGGGTCAAGGGCCAGCGCAGTACTGCATTCACTCGTCGCCTGTTCCAGCATTCCCGCGTAGCGATACACAAAGCTCATCGTAAAGTGAGCCTGCGCGCTCTCCGGACGCCGCTTCACCAGAGCCTGGGCCGATTGATACGCTTTGCCCAGTTCACCGCGCTCCACATGATTCGTAATCAGTTGTCCCGCCGCAAACACACGATTCGGATCCAGCTCGATCGCGCGTTCATAAGCTTTGTTTGAGCGCTGGAACATTGGCTCTCCGCCATCCGAATAATCCGCGTCATAGTAACAACGCAAACCCAACTGCTCCCACGCTGGCGCATAAGTCGGATCCACTTCCACCACATGCTCCAGCACCGCAATCGCATCCTTATTTGGTCCCGCATCATGCGGCAGCGCCAGACTATGTAGATACAAGTCGTAAGCCTCGGCATTTTTCGGGCGCGTCCCTGTGTCAAGAAATCCGCCGGCCACGCCAATCGCCGGCAGCAACTCCTGCCGTATCCGCGCTGCCATCTGCGACTGCAAGGCAATCAGATCCTGGGCGGGCGCGGTCATGTTGGTCTGCCATACCAGCTTGTTTCCCTCGACCTGAATCGCTTCCAGCGTAATCATCAGCCGGTCGCCCTGCTTCAGAAAATGTCCCGTAAGAACGTTGGCGACGTGCACTTCCTTGCCCGCTCGCTGCGGATCCACATCATTCCCCACAAACTTGCGCGTGATCGCCGACGGCCGAACATCGAGCGTTCGTGTGTAGGTAAGCGTATTGGCAATTTCATCAGCCAGCGCGAAGCGAAGAAACTCCACGCTGATATCCCCATTCATGTTCTGCAACGGCAGCACCGCAATCGTATTCTTCGGCGCGCCGGCCGCTTCCATCCGATGTTGTTTGAACCACACCGCTCCTACCGCCGCCAAAACCGTAACCAACAGCGCACTGACACCTAACAGAAGATAGGTCGAAAATTTACTCGTCGCCTGAAACGTGCTCGTGGCGATGCGATACGGCAAAACTGGCCGCCGCATCCCACTCTTGGTCATCCCCGATTCTGTTTCCCGACGCAGCGATTGCAGGTCGCCCTTCATCGCCAGCGCATTCGGATAGCGATGCCCGCGATCTTTCTCCATCGCGCGGCCAATAATGCCTTCCAGATCCTGGGGTAGCGCGGGATTGAGACTTAGCGGGGAAACCGGCTTCTGGTTCAGCACGGCATCCAGCGTGGTGATCACATTGCCAGTGGCAAAAGGCTTCTTGCCAGTCGACATTTCATACAGCACGACGCCCAACGAAAACAGATCGCTCCGCGGATCCAGGTCTTCACCGCGCGCCTGTTCCGGCGACATATAAACCGCCGTCCCCGGAATCACGCCCATTGCGGTTAGCGAGTCTTCGAGCGCCGCCTCGCTCGACCCCGGATCGCGCGCCGACTTTGCCAATCCAAAATCGAGAATCTTAGTTTGCCCGCTTTGCGACACAAAAATATTTGCCGGCTTGATATCGCGATGAATGATTCCTTTCGCATGCGAAGCCGCCAACGCGTCCGCCACCTGAATGCTGATATCGAGAACCTCATCCACCTCCATCGACTTGCCGCGTATCCGTTCCTTCAGGCTCACCCCTTCCAGCTTCTCCATCACAATGAAGGGATGCCCGCCGTTGTCATCGATGTCGTGGATGGTGCAGATGCCAGGATGGTTCAACTGCGAAGCGGCGCGAGCCTCACGCATAAAGCGGTCGAGGGACTTGCGGTCGTGCACCATTTCCTCAGGAATAAACTTGAGCGCAACGTGGCGCGCGAGGCGCGTGTCTTCCGCCTCATACACCACACCCATGCCACCACCGCCGAGCTTGCCCACAATGCGATAGTGGGAGACTGTCTGGCCGATCATTCCGGAGGCCTCAGTGCCGTCGGCGCTATGTTAGGCCGCTGGCCAAGAATCGGTCAACCCGCATCGGGGAGAAGGGAAAGACATGATCCCGGAGACAACGCCTCTGATCACGTTTGGACTGGGACTCACATAAGATCATCTCTGCCTCAACTCAGATCAACTCATCGCATCTCCGCTTATTCGCGTCTGGGTCGGGCGTCCCTTTGTTGCCCCTGGGTGTGGTGCGTGGGGCGCTGAGTGGAGATGTGTGGATTTTGGAGTTGGGGCGGAGTGCGTGAGGAGCCCGCATGGATTAGCGAGGTCATATTCTTGAAAGTGACGTGCATCGTGAACCATCCTCATGAGCTGTGCCCCTTCGGAGAAATCGTCAAGGATCTTAAATGAGGGTTCTGGGAGCACCACATTGAACCACGGCGGGGCCGCGGGACGGGTAAACACTGGGCGACCAGGGAGGATCTACTACTTCTTACCACAATGCTGGTCGAGAAATCGGAAGACATCGTCGGCCCAGACGGCGGATCCAAAGTAACCGAACGCGTGGCCGTCTTGCGGGGAG
>DATBYM010000011.1:0-71605 GCA_036513715.1 Terriglobales bacterium | reverse complement strand
CGGGCGCGATCCCGCCACCGCTCAGCTGTCAGCCACTGCGACCGCGGTGAGCCGCCTCTCGTTCTCCATCGCGCCCGGAGAAGTCCTCGGCCTCGTCGGCGAATCCGGCTCCGGAAAATCCGTCACCTCGCTAGCCATAATGGGCCTGCTACCGTCATCCGCCCAAGTCACCGGCGAAATCACTTTTCAGAATGGCAATGGCAATGACGCCGCCGCCCCCACTCACCTCACCACGCTCCCGCCCCATCAGCTCCGCCAGCTCCGCGGCTCGCGCATGGCCATGATTTTTCAGGAGCCCATGACCGCCCTCAACCCGGTCATGCGCGTCGGCAATCAAATCGCCGAGGCCGTGCTCGCTCACCATCGCGTCCCCAAAGCCGAAGCCTGGCGCCGAGCCGTCGAAGGCATGCGCGATGTGGCCATCCCCGACCCCGAGCAGCGCGCCCGCAGCTACCCTCATCAGCTCTCCGGAGGCATGCGCCAGCGCGTCATGATCGCCATGGCCATCGTCAACCGTCCGCAGCTTCTCATCGCGGACGAGCCCACCACCGCGCTCGATGTCACCATTCAGCAGCAAATCCTCGATCTGCTCAACGATCTTCGCCGCAAATTTGGATTAGCGATGCTCTTCATCTCCCATGACCTCGCCGTCGTCTCCCACGTAGCCGATCGCGTCGCTGTAATGTATGCCGGCAATCTCGTCGAGCTCGGCGCAAAGTCCGATATCTTCCGCGCCCCCGCTCATCCCTATACGCAAGGCCTGTTGCAGGCCATCCCCACCCTGACCACCGACCGCGATCATCCCCTAGCAACCATCGAAGGCACCGTCCCGTCAGTCGCGCAGCTGCCCGCCGGATGCCCCTTCGAACCGCGCTGTCCTCATCGCATCGCTTCATGCGCCATCGCCCTCCCGCCGCTGGTCGAGGTGGCCACCGGTCATTGGGCCCGTTGCCCGGTCGTGAATCCGCCCAGAATCTGATACACATAATCTGCAGAACGGGAATCGCATGGGCACCAACCGGCTCGAAGCTTTCAGCGACGGCGTCATCGCCGTAATCATCACCATCATGGTGCTCGAACTAAAAGTTCCGCGCGACTCGACGCTCGTGTCTTTGCGCAGTCTCGCTCCGCAATTTCTCAGCTATCTTCTCAGCTTCGTCGTGATCGCCATCATGTGGGTCAATCATCACCACATGCTCCACTCCGCACGCCGCGCCGACGCTCGCCTCCTCTGGTCCAACAACATTCTTCTTTTCTGGATGTCCCTCGTCCCCTTCGTCACCGCCTTCATGGGCAACAATCCGCGCGATCCCCGCGCCGTCGCTCTGTACGGAATTGTATTGACATTGTGCTCCATCTCTTTCGCCCTCCTCCGCACCGCCATCATCCAGCATCACCTCGATAACCAGGAGTTAGTCCGCTACCATCGCCGCATCCAGGCCAAGAATCTTTACTCCATGGCGCTCTACCTTGCCTCCGCGCCCCTCGCCTTTGTCGACGTCCGCATGGCCTTCGCCATCTTTGTGTTCGTCGCCCTGTCCTACTTCCTTCCCGAGCGCAAACTCGCTGAAACTTAACCAGATGGCGTGGCCGAACCGCAAAAGCTATAATCCTCCCTTTGTGCGCATCCTTGTTCTCAGCGACATTCACAGCAACCTCGAGGCGCTCGACTCCTGTCTGGCGGCCGCGCCCGCGCATGATCTCGTCGTCAATCTCGGCGACACCGTAGGCTACGGCGGCAATCCCAACGAGGTGATTGCTAAAGCGCAATCCCTCGGACGCGTCTTCGTCCGCGGCAACCACGACAAAGCCGTCAGCGGCCTCATGAATCTCGAGGAATTCAATCCCGTCGCCGGCCTCGCCACCCTGTGGACTCGCGAGCAACTCACACCTGAAAATCTGCAATGGCTGCGCGCCCTTCCTCAAGGCCCCATTCATCTCGACGAACTCCCCGGCCTCCAATTCGTTCACGGCTCTTCGCTCGACGAAGACGAATACATGGTCAGCGCCCGCGACGCCATCGCTCCCCTCATCACCAATCCCGTACCCGTCACCTTCTTCGGACACACTCATCTGCAAGGCGGCTTCGTGCTCAGCGGCGAGATCAGCGAAGCCTATCGTCCCGGCTATCGCACCGTCGGTCAGCCCGAATCCTCCGACTGGCCGCTGCGCAAAGATCGCCGCTATCTCATCAATCCCGGCTCCGTCGGCCAGCCCCGCGACGGCGACTGGCGTGCCGCCTTTGCCATGTTCGACTCCGACTCCTGGATCGTCAGTTTTTATCGCGTCCCCTACAACCTCCGCGTAGCCCAGGAAAAAATCCTGGCCGCTAATCTTCCCCAGCGCCTCGCCACCCGCCTAGCCACCGGCAGATGAAGACGTCAGATCTAACCAGGCACAGGCTGCGAAAAAGCTAGATTTCGTTTTTGCCTTTGCGTGGCGCAGCGGTTCAGCGCTACGATCAACGATTGTTTTCAACTGGCTTTAGCCGCGAGGGAAGTGCTGCGCGCAACTGAACTTTCCGTGAAACTTTCCTGGGTTTCCAGGGTTTCCTTATCCGTGCGCTTCATTTTTCGGGCGCACTATCGATCTACTTTCGGCATCTATATTTCGAAGTCGACGCCTCAGGAGGACACTCGACAGATGAACACCGCATCTCGTTTTGCCAGATCGCTTTTTTTGACCGCCGCATTAGCGGCTGCCGCATTCGGCACGGCCTGCGCTCATCATTACTACCAGGTCTATGATCCGTACTACAGCGACTACCACGTCTGGAACCACGACGAAGTCGTCTACTACAACCAATGGGCGCGCGAATACCACCGCGATCCCAATCGCGATTTTCGCCACCTGCCTCCGAATGAACAGAAAGAATACTGGACTTGGCGTCACGGCCACGGCGATCACCACTAAAATAACGCCGCACCATTTTATGAAGCGCGTGCCCCACCCTCTTTCGCGCACTCTGCGAAAAGGGGTGGGCAGCAAATATCCCCGCCCGAGCAAAGTATGGAGGTGTTCCGCTTACTCCTGCCGAAACATCAAATCTTCGAGCGCCATGCGTCGCACCTGCCAATACTCGCGCTCCTGATCATCCACCCGCAGCCTGCATTCTCCCGAATCAGTAAAGTGCAGTCTCACCTGAAACTTCGGACTGCCCTGGTCGTCCTGCACCGTAATCGCATGCTCATTTAGCTTGAATATCACCGACCGGCTCAAATCCTTCGCCCTCAGAAAAACCGTAAACGCGTCGATATCATCCGCCACCGAAAACTCGTAAACAGCGTATTTAGGACGTTGCGAATTGCGCGTCTTCACGTCCTCCTCCACCTGTTGCCGCAGCGTCGCAAAAATCTTAGGCAAAGTGCACGCCGACCGCACCGTCACCCAGTCAAATTTCGACTGACCGTTGCCATTGCCATTCCCGGTCTTTCCATCTGCGCCCTTGTGAGCTGTATCCGCTGCATTACTGGTCGATTTGTCGCTAGCTTTCTCGTCCACGCTTTTCACCCCCGGCAATGATCCAATCAGCTAAGATGCCGCGCAGCCCTAGTCTGTTGTGACCAAGGTCAAGCGGATGCCAAAGGAGCGGGTGCCCCATCCTTTTTCGCGCATTCTGCGAAAAGGGTGGGCCACGAGAATTCCTCATCAACCACGTTGTAAACTCGTCCCATGCCTTCGCGTTCGTCCGATTCCAGCGATCTTTTTCCTCCGCCAAAATCCGCGCCCCCCGCCCACACCGCTCACGTCGATGGCGGAGCCCGCGGCAACCCCGGTCCAGCCGGCTACGGTGTAGCCATCCGAGATGAAACCGGCCATCCCGTAGCCGAGCTAAGCGAATATCTAGGCCATCGCACCAACAACTACGCCGAGTATCAGGGCCTCCTGGCCGCGCTCCGCTACGCGGCCGAAAACCACATCAAAGCGCTCAGAGTAGTCAGCGATTCCGAGCTGATGGTCCGCCAGATGAAAGGAATCTACAAGGTTCGCAATCCCGATCTGCGCCAGCTATACGACGAAGCGCAGCAACTGATACGCCGTCTGGAGCACTTCGAAATCCGCCACGCTATGCGCGAGCAAAACAAAACCGCCGACCGCCTGGCGAACGAAGCCATGGACAGAGGCAAATAGGGCCAGGAAAACTGCTAACGAAAATCCGACACATGGAGAATCGCTTTCACACCCCTCGTTTTCCCTCCGTGCCTCCGTGGCGAGATTTCTCCGCCCTCACTCTCCCGCCGAGTGATCGTGCACAATCTTCCATCCCTCCGGAAACTCGCGAAAAATCAGCGTGAACAAACCATGAGGAGTCTTTCCATCCGGCATGGTCAAATGAAATTCCCCCCGCACGAACGCCGCCTCAGGGCCGAGCATCTCGATGCGCAGATTAGCGAATTCGAGCTTCCCCATCTCGTGACCGGCGCCCTGATAATTTTTCTTGTAGCGATCAAGCGCCGCCTGCCACCCCTTCGATTCATGCGCTCCTGAAAAAAATGTCAGCTCCGGAGAATTCCAATATCCCGCCATGAAGCCCTCCAGATCATGTCGGTTCCAGGCCGCCTGCTGCTCCTCCATCACCTTCCGAATCGCCGTCCGGGCACGATCGGAGGTTTCCTGCCCACCAGCAGAAATAACTAATGAAGCAAGCACTCCCACAAGCAAAACCAAGTTTCGCATAGCCCCTCCGTTCGTAAGTTTCGCACGATTGTAGGGAGGATTATTGACGAAGAATTTGAAATTAGGGAATGGCAGACGAAGAGGAACAACAGAAGAAGTATCCGCTGCGGAAAGATGGGATTCTCGACAGAAAGCCAGGCGCAAAGCACCGCCGAAAAGAACTGAGAAGCCTAAGCGCTAAATGCTAACAGCTGATTGCGACAGCTGCCTACGCCCGGCTCTTCTTCGAGGCCGCCGCCACAGCCTTAACCTTCACCGTCTCCCAAGGCCGCTTCGGACGGTCTACCTCGGGCTCGTCGCGGTCTTTCACCCGATCATAGTGGTACGATTCGCTTACCGTGCCCAGCGATTCGTTGTATAGGCTCGGCAGACCGAGCGCTTCCTTCAGCTCTTCCGAGAACTGTTGCAGCGCCTTCAGATGATCAGCCGTGGCCGGCACTTCGGTCTTGCTGGTCTTCAGAAACTGCTGATAGCCGCGATTGACGAGCTTCGAAATTTCGCTGCCGATTAAGTATCCCGGATACGCGAAAATTTTCACGCCGCCGTCGTCCGTCTTCTGGATCGCCGCCGAGCAGTTGTACTTTTTCAGGAACACGCGGGTTTGCGCCCCCGGAGCCTCGATCAGGTCAAAGCCATGATCGCGCAGCCACTGCACCGCTTCTTCGTAGGTTTTCTCTTCAACTTTCGCTGCCATTTTATAAACTCAATTCTCACCGATGATTTCTAAATTATTTGCGACATCAGATCTTTAGATGCCGCGTTCGCCGTTTTGATGAACCAAAACTCGCGGCCGCGAATCCAATTACCTTGGAATCATCGAATGCAATGGCGCGATTCAGCAACGCGCCCGAACAACGTTAGTATAGATATACCTTTTTGAGTTTGCGGGCACGTTACGTCAGTCACAGGAACATTCGTGCCAAAGTAGCCGTCACGAGTATTGCTCCGAGTATCGTTAATGAGTATCGCTGCATAAAAATATTACCCGATGACCGCAACCGCCTTCAGCTCCGCGCCCTTGCCGCCTGACGCGACTCGCGCGCCACGCGGCGAGGCTGTTCTCACAGCTATCGGCAACACGCCCCTGCTGCCGCTCGACGCGCTCGTCGCCGACTTCCCCCAGATACATCTTTTGGGCAAGGCCGAATGGTATAACCCCGGCGGTTCGGTCAAAGATCGCGCCGCTGCCCGCATCGTGGCGGAAGCGCACCGCGCCGGCCAACTCGCTCCCGGAAAAATCCTGCTCGATTCGACCAGCGGCAACACCGGCATCGCCTACGCTATGCTCGGTGCCGCCCTGGGATTCCCCGTCACCCTCTGCGTTCCCGAGAATGTTTCGCTCGAGCGAAAACGGATTCTACAGGCATACGGCGCAAATATCATCTATACCGATCCCGCCGAAGGTTCCGATGGAGCCATCAAAATCGCGCGCCAGCTCGCCGCCCAACAGCCCGATCTTTATTTTTACGCCGATCAATATTCGAACGACGCCAACTGGCGCGCCCACTACGACACCACCGCCAACGAAATCTGGCAGCAAACCGAAGGCCGCATCACTCACTTCGTCGCCATGCTGGGAACCACCGGAACCTTCGTCGGCACCACGCGTCGCCTGAAAGACCTGAATCCAACCATCCACTGCGTCTCGCTGCAACCCGACTCGCCTTTTCACGGCATCGAAGGCACCAAGCACTTGCCCTCCGCGATCGTGCCGCGCATTTACGACGCCTCCCTGGCCGACGAAAACCTCGAAATCGCCACCGAAGACGCGCACGCCATGGCTCGCCGCCTCGCCCGCGAACAAGGTCTGCTCATCGGAGTCTCCGCCGCCGCCGCAATCGTCGGCAGCCTCAAGATCATCGAGCAGCTGAAAAACAATCAACGTGCCACCATCGTCACTATCCTCTGCGATTCCGGCGAAAAGTATCTAAGCGAGAGATTCTGGAGTGAAGAATAAGATCGAGTTCACCACGGAGGCACGGAGTCTCAGAGAAATTTTCTGAAGCGACCTCACTCCAGAGAAGCTTCTCTGGATTTTCTCTGGGTCTCCGTGCCTCCGCGGTGAAATGGCTTCTTATTTTATGCTGAGACTCACCCAAGCCGACTATCTCGCCCTCCGCCAACACGGAGAGCAAACCTACCCCCACGAATGCTGCGGAGTCCTTCTAGGCCGCTTCAACGACGATGGCTCAAAGACCGTGACGCGCGTCGCCCGCTGCGGCAACACCCGCGCGGACTCCCCTCATAACCGCTACAACATCGATCCAAAAGAACTCATCCGCATCCAGCGCGAAGGCCGCGAGCACAGCGAAGATATCGTAGGCTTCTATCATTCCCACCCCGACCACCCCGCGCAATGGTCCTCTACCGACTTAGCCGAAGCCCACTGGTTCGGCTGTTCCTACGTGATCACCAGCGTAGAGAAAGGCGCCGCCGCACTGACCAACTCCTTCGAACTAGCCGGCAACGACGAACCCAACAAGAAATTAGTAGACGAAAAGACCGAAGTCGTCTGACAATGTGGCGCTGCCGCCCCCGCCCGTGAAGGTCGGACTAGGAAATGCAACAGGTTCTCGGCACGCTGCTGGCCTTATTGCTGCGGGTAGGATTCTACGTTTGTGTCAGCGCATTCTTCTCATCGATCAAGCGCGCAGCTCTTCGCCAGCACCCGCGGCAGGACGGCGCTGCGCTGGAATTCTTTCCGACGACTCGGATGCAGACCCCAGTCAGATCGGTGCTGACCCTCCTGGCTGCCTTCGGAATTCTTGTTTCAATAGCAACACGCGGCCAGGGAGCGAGCTTCTACGCCCTTTTGATCCCTGCGTCTGTTTTTCTTTGGGTCTGCCTCGTGCGGCCCGTCTCAGTAGTGGTGGACCAGCGCCCACAAACCGGCGAGCACGGTTCCCGGATCAAGCAAAGTGATCGCGGTATAGGCGGCCATCGTCGCCCCAAACACGAAAAACAGGCCCATCGCAGTGACGCTCAGCGGCCGTGAAGGTTGGTCCTCGCTCATGGTTTGTCGGCGATCCGCCCGCTCCAGACACGCGAACTCGCCGACCACTCCATTTCCCGCTTGCATCTTCCGCCCGTACCATAGCATCTTTATCTATATGCCGCAGATTCAGATTCCGTCTCCCCTTCGCCAATATTCGGGCAAACAAGCTTCGATCGACGTCCCGGCGAAAACCGTGGGCGAGGCTCTAGCCGGCCTCGTCTCCCAGCATCCCGATCTCAAGCGTCACCTCTATACCGACGAGGGCAAACTCCGCACCTTCGTCAACGTCTACGTCAACGACGAAGACATGCGCTATCTCCAGAAGGAAGCGACCGAGCTGAAAGACGGTGATACGATTTCCATAGTGCCGTCCATCGCCGGCGGATCCTGCGCCGTATCACGGCCCTGAAGAGATTTTGGTGGCGCGCAGATTTTGGGTGGCATAGCGGTTTACCGCTGCGATAAGAATCGCACCTTAACTGCGGCGTTAGCCGCTGAGGTGATGCTGGCGAGCGAGAGAAATTCCCAATCTTCAGCTGCAATAACAAGAGACCCTATGGCCACAATTTCCGAAGTCAAACCGACCGAAGCCGTTCTCAGCAACGACGAAATCCTGCGCTACTCGCGCCATCTCATCATGCCCGAGGTCGGCATGGAGGGCCAGCAGAAACTCAAAGCCGCCAAAGTCCTCTGCATCGGAGCCGGTGGCCTGGGCTCGCCGCTCGCCCTCTACCTCACCGCCGCCGGAGTAGGCACGCTCGGCATCGTCGATTTCGACGTAGTCGACTACACCAATCTTCAGCGCCAAATCATTCACTCGACCGCCGACGTTGGCCGCAAAAAGCTGGACTCCGCCGCCGACAAACTGATGGCCATCAATCCCTACCTCAACCTGCGTACCTTCGATACGAAACTCACCAGCGCCAACGCGCTCGACTTATTCCGCCAGTTCGACATCGTCGCCGACGGCACCGACAATTTTCCCACGCGCTACTTAGTCAACGACGCCTGCGTCCTGACCGGCAAGCCCAACGTCTACGGATCGATTTTCCGCTTCGAAGGTCAGGCCAGCGTCTTCGCCACCGAAGACGGTCCCTGCTATCGCTGCCTTTATCCCGAACCACCTCCGCCCGGCTTAGTCCCGTCCTGCGCCGAAGGTGGTGTGTTAGGCATCCTCCCCGGCTTAGTCGGAGTAATTCAAGCCACCGAAACCATCAAGCTGATTCTCGGCCAGGGCGATCCTCTAGTCGGGCGCCTGTTGTTAGTCGATGCCTTAGCCATGAAGTTTCGCGAGCTGAGACTCCGCAAGAATCCCGACTGCCCCGTCTGCGGCACTAATCGCACCATCACCGCACTGATCGACTACGACGAATTCTGCGGCATCCGCGGCGTCGAAGCCGCGCCCACACCTGGAGGCGACTTGTCCGAAATTTCCGTGGAAGAATTAAAGAAAAAGCTCGACAATAAAGACGACATTTTTATTCTCGACGTGCGCGAACCCCACGAATATCAGATCTGTAACCTGAACGGATATCTCATCCCGCTAAACGATTTACCCAAGCGTATCGCCGAACTCGACAGTAGCCGAGAAATCGTAGCCCACTGCAAAATGGGTGGCCGCAGCGCCAAGGCCGTCGCCTTCCTGAAGCAGTCCGGCTTCACCAAAGTGCATAACTTGACGGGCGGAATCGCAGCATGGGCGGAACGCATCGATCCCAAGATGCCGAAGTACTAGCCAAGGTCGATGTTCCGCCAAGCGCAAATTCGAGGAAGCCTATAAGTTCGACGATAACCTAACCCTGTCATCCTGAGCGCGGAACGACTCGCGAAGCGATCGTTCGCGGAGTCGAAGGACCCTGCGCTCTCCGACCTTGCCTCCGTTTCTAGAGCACGATGGCTTTGCTTGTAGGCCCAGCACTATTCCCTTTGAACTAGCACTAACAAGGTTCATACTATCTCGTTCACTGATTCTTCCCCGCACTAATAAATCTCAGCCATCGGAGACTCGATGAAACGCACCTTACATTTGCGCGTCACGACCCTGTTCCTATCTCTTCTCTTAGTCGTTCAATCCGCCCAAGCGCAAACTCAGAGCAACGCGACTAACGCGCAGCCAGCAGCGCCCGCCGCTCGACAGCAGCCAGAGCAAACGTCGAACTTTACTTCCGCAAAAGGATTTGTCCTCGAAGACGCTGTCCCCGTAAGATTGCGATTCAATCGCACTGTCTCCTCCGCCGACGCGCACGTCGGCGATACCGTGGATTTCGAAGTATTGGATGACATCAGCGTGAATGGGACGCTGGTAATTCCGAAGGGCGGCATAGCGCTCGGAACGGTCACCGAAGCTCAGCCGAAACGAAGGATGGCACGGGGAGGCAAACTCGAGATCAATGTCGATTACGTGAAATTAGTGAACGGCGACAAAGCAGCCCTGCGCTCGGTGAAAGGTGGCAATGGCGGCGGTCACGTTGGCGCCATGACCGCAGGAATCGTCGCCACCGGAATCGTGTTTTTTCCAGCCGCGCCATTTTTTCTCTTCATGCACGGCAAAGACATCACCATGCCGAAGGGAGCGGAGTTCACTGCCTATGTCAACGGAGATTCGAAGCTCGATCTCGCCAAATTTCAGCCAGTAACACCCCCAGCCGACCAAAATCTAAGTGCCAGCAATAACATTCAGAATGCCAGTCCGCCCGCAACTAGACTCCAGATCGACTCCACTCCCCCCGGCGCCGACATCGAAGTCGACGGCAGTTTTGTCGGCAACACACCGTCCGACGTTCAAATCGCCGAGGGCGACCACACCATAGTCGTCAAGAAATCAGGATTCAAGAATTGGGAACGCGCACTAAAATCCAGCGCCGGCAGCAACGTCCACCTCAGTGCCGAGTTAGAGAAAGCTGACGCGAGCGGCGCTAACCCATCGCTGCCGCCAAGCGAGTCACACAAATAGAAAAGGGGAACGCCGCAGCGCTCCCCTCGCCTTCCAGGAGTTACTAACTCACTTACTTCTCCGCCTTCTCAGTCGGCCCCAGCTCCAGCGCAAACTTCTTGCCCGCAAAGCGCAGCTCAGAAATCGTCGCCGTGCCGCTGCTGTGATCGATCACCGCGGAGTCGGAACTGTAAGCTTTGTCGACGGTAACCACCTTCGCCGACGCCTTCGCCACTTCCTTGTTATTCTTCAAAAAGCTTACCTCGACCGTCGAACCCGTTCCATCCCAGCGCACTTGATACTCGCCCGGCTTGAGTTGCTGCCCATTGACTTCAAACGTCTCTCCTATTTGCAGCGTGCTCTTGTTACTTGCGAAAGCACTCGATGCGAGCAGCACGGCCAGCCCGAGCACGACAGTCTTTGCCAGATTCGTCAGTTTCATATGCTCCTTATCTTTCTCCCGGCTTCTGGCCGGGCATTAGGGGCGGCTGGTGATTGGTTCGGACGCTGAACTGAAGGCTTGCCTTTTTCCCGCAAAGTCCTACAATGCGCATGTCAGGGTGATGCAAAAAGATGCGGGCCTCAGACTCGTTCTTTTTATTGGAACCCGGCGCATCCAGGGCCGCCAAACCATGCCTGCGCCAGTCCCATCACCCTGCAATCTCTCCTTCAGGCGGATGACTCAGCTCTCATCCACCTCATCCGTCGTAGGTGTGAAGTTCAATTTGGAGAAATAAGAAGTCGCGCTTCTCGCCTCTGCAATCTGACCTCTCACCTATGACCTACTCTCGGTTCGCTACAGGATACGAACCTCGTTTCGAGTAAGTTCCCATTTTTTCTAGCGAACCACTCATCTCGTGTATGGCATTTCTGCTGCCAGATCAGAGAGAGCGTAAGTTGTTGAACAGAGTACGCGAGCCCTGCACGTCCGCTCGATCCTCTGTTCCCATCCGCACATTGCTGTCCGAAAACGAACGCAATGGGCCATGGCCGCGCCTTTTTACGCGAAAGTTCTTCGCCTTAAGCGCTTTAGCCAACATGCCTATTGGACGAACACACGCCCGCGCCGTTAGCAGAAATTGGTGATGAATGAACAACAGCTTGGAAGTGTCTTGTGTCTAGTCTGTCCCGCGAGCTCGCATCAAAACTCTCATTGTCATCGCTTTAAAACTCTCATCGTCACCCCATCAAACGATGCCAGACATCGCCGCATCGCGCTAACGAATCTTCAGCACAACCTTGCCGTAGTTCTTTCCTTCTTTGAGCAGCGTGTACGCATCGCGCGCCTGCTCCAACGGAAAAACTTTCCCAATCACCGGATGCAGCAGCCCCGCTGCAATCCATTCCGAAAGCTGCTTCCACGCAGCTTCCATCAGAGGACGATTCGCGCTCAGATACGACAGCCACAGTCCATGAACGCTCGCACCCTTCGCATACAGAACGCGCGTATCAAGTGTCGGAGTCTCGCCCGTAGCCGCGCCATAAACAATCACGCGTCCAAATTCGCCCACGCACTTGACGCTCTTCGCCACATGCGGCCCGCCGAGCATTTCAAAAACCGCGTCGACTCCTTCGCCATTCGTCAGCTCTTTAATTGCCTCCGCATAATCCGACTGCTTATAATTAATCCCGTGCTGCAACCCCAGCTCGCGCACCTTCGCCAGCTTCTCGTCTGAAGAAGATGTCCCATACATCTCAATGCCGAGAATTTTTCCGATCTGCACCGCCGCGGTCCCCACTCCGCCAGCAACCGCGTGAATCAGCACGCGCGCGCCAGCCTGGTTACTTGTCTCCTTTATAGGGCCGAGCAGACCGGCCTTCCAATAAGCCAAATACGCGGTAAAAAAGTTTACCGGAAACGCGGCGCCCTGCTCTGCCGTCCAATTTCCCGGAACCGCCCAAACCAGATCGCGCTTAGCCACCGTCTTCTCCGCAAACGCGGCCCACTGCGTATATCCCATCACCCGCCGCCCGCCAGAATCGTTCGCGCCGACTTCGCGCCCCGCGAATTCGCGCCCCGCCGTGAGCGGCGGCTTAGGAGTCCCCGCATATCCGCCGTGCGTGGTCATCAAATCGGCAAAGTTCAAGCCGCCCGCTTCGACCTCTACCAGAACCTGTTCCGGCGCAGGATGAGCCTCCGGCACCTGTTGCAACTCAAGAACCTCCGGCCCGCCAAAGCGAGTGATAACCAGTGCTTTCATGCCGCAAGTTTACCAGCGTCTGGTTTGGGGGCGCAGCGGTTCATCGCCGCGATAGCTTGGCGAATTTCAGTGATGGCTTTAGCCACCGCGGGAGACAACGGCACCTCGCGGGGTCCGGCAACTGTTTAGCGCGCGGAATGCTGCTTTTCGCGGACTACCGTCGGCATCTATAATGATGATCGAGTTTCCGATCTCCGCGGCCTCAGCAGGCGTGGCCGCGGAGACGAGAGTTGCGCCAGCGCCACCGGCGCAATTCAAGGGTGCGGACGGAAACGTCCACGCCTCCCGTGTTGGAAAGGAAACGCTAGCCGGGATTTTCTCCATCCTGTCTTCTTTCCTGGGCTAAACACTTAGCAATGAGCACTTGCCAATTAGCCAAAACGACGATGTTGCTCGGCGAAAGCTAATTGCCAACGGCTAACCGCTGCCTTCCATGCCGCTAACCGACAAATTCGGCCGCTCCATCCACGACCTGCGAATCTCCATCACCGATCGCTGTAACTACAAATGTGTCTATTGCCGCACCGGCACCAACGGTGCAGCCTACGCCGAGCTCCCCTTCGAAGATTATCTCCGCATGACCCGCATCCTGGTCAGCTTAGGGATCACTAAAATCCGCCTCACCGGCGGCGAACCGCTGCTCCGCAAAGGCATAGTGCCGTTCGTGCGCGACCTCGCCCAGCTCCGCACCGAGCAGGGAAGGAAGCCCGAAATCGCCCTAACCACCAACGGCCATCTCCTCGCCGAAATCGCGCAGCCCCTCAAAGCCGCCGGCCTGGACCGCGTCACCGTCAGCATGGACGCCGTCGATCCCGAAAAATTCGCCCGCATAACTCGCGTGCCCAATGGATATGAGAGCGTATTAGCCGGAGTCCGTGCCGCACGCCAAGCCGGATTGGCTCCCGTAAAAATCAACTGTGTCCTGCTGCGCGGCTTCAACGAAGATCAAGTAGTGAACTTCGGCAAATTCGCGCGCGAAGAAAACGTAGTCGTGCGCTTCATCGAATTCATGCCGCTCGAAGAAGACCGCGTCTGGACCCCCGAAATCGTGGTCCCTCTCGATGAGATCCTCGCGCGCATGTCGGAATATCTGCCACTACAAGAGATCCCGCACCGGCGCAGCGAAACCGCCCGCCGCTACCGCTTCTCCGATGGCTTAGGCGAGATTGGAATCATCGCCCCCGTGTCGCATCCCTTCTGCGGCCATTGCAGCCGCATCCGCATTACTTCCGACGGCAAGCTGCGCACCTGTTTATTTTCCGTTTGGGATCATGACCTTCACGAACTGATACGCCGCGGCGCAACCGACGAGGATCTGGTCGAGTTCATCCGGCAAGTGGTCGAGAAAAAAGAAGAGCGTCATCACATCGGCGAGCCAGGATTCGTCCCCGCCTCGCGAACCATGGTCCACATCGGCGGCTAGAGCGCCGAGAACGACCGTCCCAATTAACGCCTCCAATAACTCGGCTCTGGGCCGGGCACGGTCTTCGGTAGGGCACGGCTTCCTCCGTGCCGCAAAGGACTGTAAACACCAGGGTTTTAGCCCCTGAGGGAGCCGCTATGTTTACTTCCCAGGGTTATTATGAGATGGCTTCCAGTTGTGGCTGGAGACAAAAAGAAGTTAAGCGTTGAATAGAAGCAGGTCAGTAAAACGAATCGTACTTAGTAACCATCCACCCATCATCCTTCTTTTCTTCGGTGATCGAGAAAAGGTCTTTGTAAGTCGCGTCCTGCGCCGGCGTGCTATAACGCTCGCCTTTGTAATGCAGAATCACCAGCGGCGGCGCATCTTCCCATTCCACCAGGTTCCATGAAATCAGGGGATGCTGCACCTCGGAGCTGCAAAGAAAGTCGGCCCGCTTCCTGCGGTAATCCCTTTCCCACTGCGCCAGCAGCTTCTTGCAATTCCCGTCGCGCATCTCCCCAATAAACTTGTTGGCCGTCCGTTCGATCGTCCGATCGCGAAACGGATTCATCGTAATACTGATCGGCATCTGCGTCAGCGGATCGCGTTCTTCCGACCGCGACAATACCGGCGGCTGATTGCTGAGCCAATACAGATAGCCCAGGAAAACCAGCACCAGCAAGCCCGCCGAGCCCACTGCAATCGCGAGATGAGTGCGCGAAAACTGCATCATGAGAAGTGTGGCGGATGGGCCGGGTAACAGCAAGGTTACGTCAGATACTTTCGTAACTCGTCAATCGGCCAGTCCTACAACTTCCCGGAGTCCAATTCCCGACGCCGCGCTTGGAGCGCCGCCGTCCCGGGCGGCTGTCCGGCGGGCGTCACGCCCGCCGCGCCTAGGCCGACCACTCCGCTCGGCACAGCTGCGCTACCCAACGCCGTAACTTACGACAAACTTACGACAAAAACTTGAAAATCGACTATTTCCTGTTATTATTCTTCCTCTTCCTCTGGCCTTAGCATTCGACCGTGCTACTTGGGATTGTTTCGCAGCTCACCTGCGCGAGAAGTCCCTCGGAACGGAATAAGAGTTTGTAGAGTGTTTCATCCACCGGGTTAGTTAAAAGACATTTAGCTGTAAGTGGAGATCTCCCTCATGAAAAACGTTGCGTTGCTCTTCGCATTGGTACTGGCAGGGTTGCTGGCAGCCTGTAGCAGCGGTAGTTCAGCTCCCGCTCCCACCCTGACCTCAATTACGGTTTCAACCCAGACTCCGTCCGTCGCAGCTGGTCTCACGTCACAGTTCACCGCTACCGGCAACTACAGCAACAACACCACTCAAAATCTAACGGCCACTGCCACCTGGTCCTCGTCGAATACTTCAGTGGCAACCGTCGCGGCGGGCGGTCTCGCCAAAGGGTTGGTGGCGAACGCCACTCCAGTTACCATCAGCGCGACCGTCGGCACCGTATCCGGCACCGGCTCTCTCACCGTGACCGCCGCAATCCTACAGTCAATTGCGGTGACGCCGGCGAACGACACCGTCCCCCTGGGTACAATCACGGCCTTTACCGCGACCGGGACTTACAGCGATAACTCCACTCAGAATCTGACTTCGACAGCGACATGGATGTCCTCGAGTCCAACACAGGCATCCATTACTTCCCCCGGCGGCGTGGTAACCGCGCTCGCGCTCGCCAACACCGCGATCACCATCACGGCAACATCGAGCGGTATCAGCGGAAACACCGGCCTGACCGTAGCCAACGCGACGCTCACTTCCATTGTGATTCCGAGCGGACCTCAGAACACCGTCACCATCGCCAATAACACGAGTTATCAATTCGCGGCCTACGGCTTATACAACGACGGCAGCAAGCGCAACCTCACCACAAAAGTGACGTGGGCTTCGTCAAATCAAGCAGCGGCCACCATCGGAACGGCTAACGGGCGCGCCCAAGCCGTTGGAGCCAACCAGTCCACTTCCATCAGCGCAACGTTAGGCAGTGTGAGCGGAATGGCCACGCTCGTTGTAAGCACCGCGACCATTCAATCCATCGCAGTAGGACCCTCCGGCGCATCGATCGCTCCGCTCACCACCCAAACCTTCACCGCAATCGGCACTTTCAGCGACAATAGCACCCAGAACATTTCGCAGGATGTCACGTGGGACAGCAACAACTCAGTAGCCACCATTAGCAATACAGCGGGGACCATCGGCGTGGCAACGGCCGTATTGCCCGGTGGCGCCACCGCGATCATCTCCGCCGCTTTCGGAGGAACGACCGGCACCGCCGATTTGACCGTGAGTACGGCGACTCTAAACACCATCACCGTGTCTCCCGCCACTGCGACCCTGGCTGTGAATGCCAATCTAGCCTTGCAGTCCACCGGCAACTTCAGTGACGGCAGCTCTCAGCCCATCACATCCGTCGTGACCTGTGCCTCCTCGGATACGACCATCGCCACCGTCAGCGGAAATATTGTCACCGGAGACTCCATCTCGGAGACTCCCGCGACCATCACCTGCTCTCTTGGTGAAGTGAATGGCACCGCAAGCATAACCGTGGAAGGCTTTACGGCAATCGCGATCACGCCCAACAACGGCAACGTCGCGGAAGATACATCGATTGCCTTGACCGCAACCGGAACGCTGACCGACGGAACGACCCAGAATATTACTAGTTCTGTTCTCTGGACCTCGTCGAACCCGTCGCTCGCAACCATGAGCAACTCGTTGGGCTCGTACGGTTGGGCGAACGGCATCGCGCCCGGCACCGTAACCGTGATAGCCGCCTTCGGAGGACAGGTCGGAGTAGCTTCCTTGAACGTAACCGACGCGACCCTGAGGTCGATTACCGTCACGCCCGCTAATAAAAGCGTCGGCCTCGGCGCCCGTCAGCAATTCTCGGCGCAGGGATCCTTTAGCGACCTATCAACTGAGGATCTGACCCAACAAGTCACTTGGACTTCGTCAGACCAAGCCGTCGCCATTATCAACAGCACGGGACTGGCCTTAACCACCGGCAGAGGATCGACATCGATTGGGGCCACGCTGAACGAAGTCACCGCGACACCAGCGACCCTGACAGTTGACTGCGGAGCTAAATGCACAATGCCGGAGCGGTAATTGGCGGCTCAGTTTCACCCGTTTTGAAAGAGCACGGCTTCACAGCTTGCTGAAAAACTCGACTTTGCCTTGCTTTCGAGTGGCGCAGCCGTGCACCGCTGCGATAAGACGCTTTTTTTCAGTACCGGCTTTAAGCCGCTGAGGGGGAATGCATTTTTCAAACTGAGCCATTACCGATGCGGTCTGATTCGTAGAAGCCAGACCTGCTCCGTGCTCCCCAATTGCCTATTGCGCACCAACCTCCAAATACCAGCTTCGTAAAGTTTTGCAAAGATTTGTCCGAATCGCGTCTTTCGCGCAACTTCTCGCCCGCAACACCATTCTTAGATATAGACATCTCGTCTCGAAAACTAACCGTCCCTCAACAAAGGAGATCTCCATGTTCAAACAGTGTCTTCTCACTCTTCTCGCGGCCACCATCATCTCGATTGCCCCACTCGCGGTGGCGCAGGACGCGGCGCCCAACAATCAGCCATCCGCACAGGAAAACGGCGGCGGCCATCGCGGCCCAATGGACCCGGCGCAGCGCACCCAGGAACTGACCAAGAAGCTCAACCTCACTTCCGATCAGCAAACCAAAGTGCAACAAATCATTCAGTCCGAATCCTCACAGATGGAAAGCCTGCGTTCGGACAGCTCGCTTTCCCAACAAGATCGCCACAGCAAAATGATGGACATTCACCAGGCCGCAGACACGCAGATCCGCGCCCTGCTCGATCCCGATCAGCAGAAAAAGTGGGACGCCATGCAGGCCAAGCGTGGGCAATGGGGACATCGCCGCGGTGGGCAAAACTCGAACTCCAATGACCAGCAAGCCCCGCCGCCTCAACAATAACTCTCGCTTAGAAGAGTAACCGGAAATTGCGGGGGCTGGCCGGCCTCTCACAGGTGACAACCTGAGAACGACCAGCCTCTGAATTTGAATCTCGCTTGCGCCCCCGCTGCGCTCTCGTCTGACTTCGCCAACCTCAAGGATTCACTACCTGCTCCACGCTTCCCGAGCTCGCTTTGAGGAACCCTCCTCCCGAGTACTTCACCTTAATTTTGTAAGTCTTCGCTTTCGGGAAGGAGGTGTTCAAAGTCGCGACGCCATTCGATGTGGCGCCCGTTCCAATCTCAGTCGAACCGCTGTAGAAGGTCACGGTTTGCCCATTCGGAATCGGTAACTTTGCAGTAATCGTAGCAGTGAAAGTGACCGGTTGATTGATGAGCGATGGATCGGGCGAAGATGTTACCTTGACCGTCGGGCTGGCAGTGAATTCGTTGTCCAGCACGGCAACCGTACTCGATTTCGAATCTGCGACCACTAGGTCGGGACGGCCGTCACCATTGACGTCCCCAATCGCCACCGATTCCGCATAGTTTCCTCGAGTGCTGGCAGGCACGGCGGGCTGAAAGGCGCTATAGTTGGCCACCACCAGATCGGGGTGCCCATCTCCATTCACGTCGGCCACCGCCACGGAATCGGCATTGCATCCGCCGGAGCCGAAACTGATCGCAGCCTGGAAAGTGCCGTCTCCGTTGCCGAGCAGCACACTTACTGATCCGGGGCCAAACAAATAGTTACAGGTCGAGCTGCTCTGGCAGTAGTTGGCCACCACCAGATCCAGCTTGCCGTCGCCGTTCACATCCGCAATTGCAACCGACGACGCCATTACACCTCCCGAACCGTAGCTGACTGCGGCCTGGAACCCACCCTTGCCGTTGCCGATCAGCACGCTCACAGTACCCTCGGAGCAGTCGCTCTCGCTTAGACAGAAGTTCGCAACCACCACGTCAACGATACCGTCCTCATTTAAATCCCCTAGCGCAACCGAATCAGCCTCGGATCCACCGGAAGGATAGTCGATCGCGGTCCCAAACTTTACTGGCGATCCCGGGCCCGCGGGCGCCAGTTTGTTTAACGCACGCTCAGACACCACTTGAGCATCGAGTTGCCCGGTTGCTTGATTGGCACGGGCAACCCAGTTCCATTGCGCCACTACCGGCAAAATTGTGAAACCGGCGGTATAGCAGACGAACTTGAAAAACTTCATGGGGCCTCCCGGGAAAGGCGGACACGGCGGCGGCATTACTTGCCCGTATTTTCATCGCGCCATAACAGAATTGGCCATCTTCGCCAAACTGATCGTAGCCTCAGATTCCTGATCCTGCCTTAACTCAGCCGATCCATTCGAATTCTAACTTTTTCCCACGCCAATCCGCCCCGCGTGCCGGCCAATCTCCGCGAGAATCTCCAGCCCGAGCTCGAGCGCTCTCCGCCCATCATCGAGCGAAACCACCGGATGGGAGCGCTCGCGCACCGCGTGCAGAAAGGCTTTGATCTCCGCCAGCAACGGCTCTTCCGCCGTGACCGCAGGCTTAGCCACGGCGATCTGCGGATTCACGCTAGGCTGGGAACTAAGCCGGTTGCCCCATCCTAACGTCGCGCCCTTTGCGGCGTTAGGTTGGGAGCCGTCAGAAACGCCGCCAACCGAAAACACCAGCACATCCTGCCGCCCGTAATCGATCGAAATATATTGTCCCGGCTGAAAAAACCGCAGCTTGCGCACGCGCTCCGTCGAAACCCGGCTCGCCGTAAAATTCGCCACGCAGCCCGACTCGAACTCCACGCGCACATTCGCAATATCGACCTTACCCGAAAGAATGGGCAGCCCCACCGCCCGAATTTCCTTTACCTCCGACTTCACGAACGTCAGCACCACATCCAGATCGTGAATCATCAAGTCGAGCACCACATCCACATCCAGCGCCCGCGGCGAGAACACGCTCAGCCGGTGCACTTCAAAAAACATCGGACGATTAATCAGCGGCAGCGTCGCCCGCACCGCCGGATTAAATCGCTCCAAATGCCCCACCTGCGCCACCCGCTTGTGCTGCGCGGCAACATGAACCAGGTCGTCGGCCTCGTCGAGCGTAGCCGCCAGCGGCTTTTCAATCAGCACGTCAACTCCCGCTTCCAGGAGCGTCCGCGCCACTACCCTATGCAGAGCCGTCGGCACCGCGACCGACGCCGCCTGCACCTCGCTGTGGGTCGTCAGCATATGCTCGACCGAGCCGAACGCCTTGCAGCCGAACTCGCGCGCCATCGCGTCCGCCCGCGCCGTGTCCGGATCCACCACCCCCACCAACCGCACACTCCCAGCCTGTTGCAGTTCCCGATAAACACGAGCGTGATTGCGCCCAAAAGCTCCCACTCCAATCACCGCCACATTGATGGGAAGTTCCTGGCTCAGATGAGTGCTCCGCAGCGAAGAAACATCGCGCTATTGTCGCAGTTAATCCCTCGAATAGAACAGTGCACGGGTAGGAACAAGTTCCCGTAGCAACCAAGGCCACGTAGCGGCAGACGCCCCCGTCTGCCCAGCGGCGCAAAGCCCCGCAAAGACCGCGCCCAGATCCGGTGTTTGGAGAAGCGGCTCACCCAGGGTGCCCCATCCTACAACGTCGCGTCCTTTGCAACGTTAGGGTGGGCCCGACACCGCCCCAAGTCGTCTTCACATCTTCTTCAGCAGCGCAATCTGCCCCGCATGATAAAGCTCGTGCTGCACCACACCATGAAGCACGTAATAGAACGTGTAGTGCGCGCCCTCTTTCCCGGGAACCCTCTCATATAGCCGCGAGTCCGTCATAGCGCTGACCGCCGTCATCAACTCCTCATGCGCGAGCCGCACCTCCGCCAAAGCCTTGCCCCAAGCCGCCTCGCTCGTATCTCTGACGGGAGGAAAATTCTCCGCATCCGATAGCGTCACCGCCACGCCCCCCATCCGCCGCCGCACCGCGCCATCCCAAGCCGCAATGTGCAGCACCAACTCCCAAATCGTATGCCCATTCTTAATCGGACGCGCCGCTGCCCGCTCCGCCGAAACGCCCTTAAGAATTTCAAGCACAGAATCGCCGTGCCAAGCCTCGCCCGCAAACGCCCGCCGAAGCTGATCGGCAATGCGCGCCGCCTCCGATTGAGTCGTTACAGCCATGGAACGCCTCCGCCGCGAAAGTATACACGCATATCGTGTATTCAGGTATACTCTTCCCGTGATCTCCAGTTTCGGGGATGCCACGACCGCCGATATCTATCACGGGAACGACACGAAAGCCGCCCGCCGGATCGGGCGCGAACTCTGGGGCCGAGTGCAGCAAAAACTCGACTTCTTGAATGCCAGCACCTCGATCGAGGATCTGCGGACACCTCCCGCCAATCGCCTCGAAAAGCTTCGCGGAGATCTCGCTGGCTTTTGGAGTGTCCGCGTTAATCAGCAGGATCGAATCGTCTTTAGGTTCGCGAACTGCAACTGCCAAGAGGTTCGCGGCACCGATTACCCTTGAGGAGTCCCGACATGCTGCCAGAATTTCGCATCGCAACTCATCCCGGCCAGATTCTCCTCGCGGAGTTTCTCGAACCGCAGCGATTGAGTCAGGCCGAACTTGCCCGATCTCTGCAAATCCCCCTCAACCGTGTCAATGAACTGGTTCGCGGCAAGCGCGGCGTCACACCCCAATCCGCGCTTCTCCTCTCGCAATATTTCGGGAACTCCCCTGAATTTTGGATGAACCTCCAAACCGCGCACGATCTTTCGCGCGCGCGCCAAGAGATGCGGAAAGCCAGGCGCAAGCACCCCGGTGGAAGCACTAGAGTCAAGCCCCCCACAAAAGTCCGCCACCGCGCCCAAGGCACCGGCTGATCAACCTTTATTCCGCGCTTACCGCAATCCCGGCGCGATCCGCCGCGTCGATAACTTCTGCCCCATCTACCAACAAACACCGTCCCGCATCCACCGCCAGGCAACTCGCTCCCGCTCCAGCCATAGTCGCAATCGTCTTCACCCCAACCACCGGAACATCAAACCGCATATCCTGCTTCGGCTTCGCCATCTTCACCACCGTCAGCGCCCGGCTCAGCAGGTGAGAATCGAGAATCCCCTCATCGCGCCCTTTGCCATGAGTGGGAGCCTCCGCCAACTCCGCCGGCGCCAGACTTTTCATAATCTCCCCCGCGCGCTCGATCGTCGCATCCGTCCCTTCCATCGCCTCCAAGGCTACGCAAGCCGCTTCCGCAATCACCACCGTCTGCCCAATGTCATATTCCGCCAGCCGCCGCGCCACCGTGCGCCCATACTCAATGTTCTTACGTTCCTGCTCACCGGGAGCCCGCTTCGTGAGCACTCCCGCCTTCGCCAGCAGCGGCTCCAGCAGCGCTGTCGAATTCTCCAGCACGATCCCTTCATCCGCCAAAACCTTCGCCACCGCGCCCAACAGTGAATCGGTATTCCGCGTGCCGAGCGCAAGCAGCAGTTTCGCCAGCCGCCAGTCCGGCTTGATCGCCGAAAAAATCTGCTTGTGCTTCACCTGCCCCGCCATCACCGCGCGCGTCACCCCCGCAGCTTTAAAAGTGTCGATGAGTTTGGAGAGTTCGCCGAGAGAAAGCCAGTGCACCGAAGCCGCGCCACGCGAGTCAATCTCGGGAAAAGTTTCTTCCTTAATGGCAGCAACGACAACGTCATATCCCTGAGCCCGCGCCGCATCCAGCACCAGAAAAGGGAACTTGCCATTGCCCGCGATAAGCCCAAGCCGCGCCATAAGAAGAATCACGTAGGGACCGACGCCCTCGTCTGCCCGGCGGAGCGAACGCTCCGCCGGCATCCACTACTTAATCACTCCGCGCTCCGACGCTTCAATAAATCGAATCAGCATGTCCGTATCATCCCCGCGATCCGCTTCGCTGCGCAACTTCTCCAGCGCCTGCGAAGTATTCAGCTTAGAAGCGAGCAGCACCTTGTAAGCGTGATGAATCTTCCTTATCCGCTCTTTGCTGAATCCCCGCCGCTCCAGCCCCACCGCATTCAATCCATACGCCCGCGTTCCGCGCTCCGCCGACGTCTTCGAAAACGGCAGCACATCGCGCGTAACCGTAGTGCCTCCGCCGACAAACGCATGCGTCCCTATGCGCACGAAGTGATGCACCGGACACAGCGCCCCGACCGTCGCCCAGTCCTCGACAAGCACATGCCCGCCCAGCGTAGCCGCATTCGCCATGATCACGTGATCCCCGATCTGGCAATCATGCGCAATATGCGTATACGCCATGATCAAATTGTGGCTGCCCAACCGCGTGCATCCTCCGCCCTTAGCCGTGGCCCGATTGATGGTCACAAACTCGCGGATCACATTATGATCGCCGATCTCCAGCCGCGTAGCCTCGCCCGCATAACTAATGTCCTGCGGCGCCAGCCCAATCGAAGTGAACGGAAAAAAATGATTGCCGGCGCCAATCTTAGTAGCGCCCTCAATCACCACATGCGAATCGAGACGGCACTCTTCCCCAATTTCCACGCCAGCCCCAATGACGCAATAAGGCCCCACTTCGCATGAAGAATGTATCTTGCTCTTAGGATCAACGATCGCTGTGGGGTGAATCGCCGTAGGCTGGATAGACATCGTCAGATCGCAGTTCCCATGTCATCGGCAGCGGAGCATCCGCCGCGCGGTACGGGAGGCGGGTGACCCATCCTTTTTTCGCGTACTCTGCGAAAAAGGGTGCGCGTGTCCGAAGGCCCCTTACTGCTCGCCAAACGCTTCGGGTGGACCAATGTCTTGCTGGGCTGCAAGCTACGCTTCCTCCACCGTCGCATCCGCCGCACTCATATTCCGCGGCACCAGCCGGCACGTCACCGTAGCCTCCGCCGCCATCTTCCCATCCACATACGCTTTGCCCTCAAGCCGCGCCGCGGTAATCCGCCAAGCCTTAACCACCACCTCAATGCGCAACTGGTCTCCCGGCACCACCGGACGCCGAAAACGCGCCTTCTCAATCCCTGTGAACACCATCAGCATCTCGTCGCGGTTCGGAATCTCAGTCAGCAACAGCAACCCTCCCGCCTGCGCGATCGCTTCCACGATCAGCACCCCCGGCATGATCGGCTTCTCCGGAAAGTGTCCTTGAAAAAAAGGCTCGGTGATAGTCACGTTCTTGAGCGCAACAATACTCTTCATCCGCTCCAGTTCGACCACCCGGTCGATCAACAGAAAAGGAAAGCGATGCGGCAGGATCTTGAAAATATCGCCAATATCCATGCCGGTTTTCACCGGCACCGGCTCGTAAGGCGTAGCGTGTGTCGTGTCAGTCATGCAGTTTTGCTCAAGGCGAAGATTATACTGTAGCGCGCGCTCCTATGAATCCAGGCACACAACGAAAAACTGCACCATCGCGGAGAGCGAGCGCTTGCACGGCACCCAGACTGAGTTGTCATCCGGAGCGCAGCAAAGGACCTATGCATTTCGCCTGCGCCAAAATGCAAGGTCTCGACGAGAGGATCACCATGAACCCTAAATTAGCCCGGTACAACACCCTACTTACCATCGTTCCGTTTCTTCTCTCCGCCATTCTCTGCGCGCCGCGCCTGACCGCTCAATCATCAAGCGCGCAGCCGCCACAATCCGCCGCCCCAGCTCTCCCCGCCGACATTCCCGCCTCGGCCGAACGCTACTCCATGTTGTTGATGGGCACCTTGGCCGGCCAGCAAGCTGTCTGGACCGCCTCCGATGGCACGCTCCACATTTTCTTCCAGTTCAACGACCGCGGCCGCGGACCCAAAACCACCAGTATCCTCAAACTCGATGCGAACGGCATTCCCGTATCCGAAGCCGTCACCGGCAACGATTATCTGAAGTCTCCAGTCAGCGAAAATTATTCGATCGAGGCCGGCACCGCGCGCTGGAAAAACACCGCCGAACAAGGCGAAAAGAAAGTCTCAGGTCCCGCCTTCTACTCAGCCCTCAACGGCGGACCATCCGAGATTGCTCTGCTGGCGCACGCCGCGCTGCAAAACGGCGGTAAAATCGCTTTGCTCCCCGAAGGCGAAGCCCGCGTCCAGCGCATGACCGAGGTGGATGTTGAAGCGAGCGGACACAAAAAGCACCTCACCCTCTACGCCATCGCCGGACTCGATTTCTCTCCCACCTATTTCTGGGCCGAGGCCGCCAACGAAGCCAACGACAAATTCTTCGGCACCGTCGACGAATGGGGCTCGATTGTTCCCGAAGGTTGGGAAGCCTCCATCCCCGCTCTGCTCGCCGCCCAAAGCAAGATCAAAGATTCCCGCTCCGCCGATCTCGCCGCGAAACTCGCGCACCACGCGCCCGACGGAATCATCTTCAACCACGCCAATGTCTTCGATGCTGAGATAGCAAAAATTATCCCAGACCAAAGCGTCCTCATCCAGGGCAACCGTATTTCTCTTGTGAGAAGTCTAATCGGGTACCCAGGGATGATGCGGCCCGAGGTCGTCGACGCCACCGGCAAAACACTCCTCCCCGGCCTCTGGGATATGCACGCCCACGTAGGCGATAACGACGGCCTCCTCAATCTCGCCGCCGGAGTCACCACCGTCCGCGATCTCGCCAACGACACCGACTCTCTCCTCGCCCGCCGCCAGCGCATCGCCGACGGAAAAGAAGTCGGCACTCGCATCGTCCTCGCCGGAATCATCGACAGTCCTGACGCCTTTCACGGACCCACCAAAGTTCTCGTCTCCACCGAAGCCGAAGCCCGCGCCGCGGTCGACAACTACAAGCGCCTCGGCTACGTGCAAATAAAAATTTACAGCTCCGTCAAGCCCGAACTAGTCCCCATCATCATCGAGGAAGCCCACAAAAACGGCCTCCGCGTCAGCGGGCACATCCCCGCCAACATGATCGCTTCACAGTGCGTCGAAGACGGCTACGACGAAATCCAGCACATCAACTTTCTCGTCCTCAACTTCTTCCCCGAAATCAAGAACACCAACACCATCGCCCGCCTCACCAAACCCGGAGAAGTCGCCGCCGGCCTCGACCTCACTTCGCCTCAAGTGCAATCCTTCATCAAGCTCTTACAAGATCACCACACCAAACTCGACCTGACGCTCACCGTTTTCGAAGATCAATACATGGCTCGTCCCGGTCAGATCTCTCCCGGATTCCTTCCCGTTGCCAATCGTCTGCCCGCGCAAGTCCGCCGCAATCTCCTTACCGCCGGAATGACTCCGCCTCCAGGCATGGAAGACACCTACAAAAAATCTTTCGCCAAGATGCTCGACTTCGCCGGCCTTCTTTACCGCTCCGGCCTCTCCATCGAAGACGGCACCGACAACATGGCCGGATTCGCCCTCCATCGCGAACTCGAACTCGACGTTCAGGCTGGCATCCCCGCGAATGTTGTTTTGCAAGACGCCACCCTCAACGCCGCCCGCATCATGAGCATGGATAAAGATCTAGGCTCCATCACTCCCGGAAAACTCGCCGATCTGACGCTAGTTGACGGCGACCCAACCAAGAACATCAGCGACATTAGAAAGACCGTCCTGGTAGTAAAAGATGGCGTCCTCTATAAACCCTCCGAACTTTACTCCGAGCTAGGCGTCAAGCCCTGAGCCAATAACGGGAATTGTCGCCTTCGGGAAACCTCACTCCGCGCGCCCCGTCACCTTCGTAACCGCGCCCCAGCGACCCCTTGTCCAAAACTCTCCCAACCTCAATGCCGATGATCACCGCAGGGATCATGCGTGCCGCCGAACGCCGCTGACCCCGGAGACACCCGCTTCACTCTTCCCATAGCGTCACAACAAACTACAAATTGCCAACCCTCTTCCCCATCCTCACAATCGGCAGCGCCAACCCAGCGCCCAGCGGCGCTTCCACCGCCTCCAACTCCACATAACCCTTCGTCCGATAAAACGGAACGCCCGTCAGCGTCGCCCCCATCTCCAACCGCCGAAATCCCGCCGCCTCCGCCGCCGTCTCGCAAGCGTCGAGAATCATGCTCCCAATTCCTCGCCGCGCCCACGCCGGATGCACAAAAAATGCGCGTATCTTCGCCGCATCCCGACCCGGATCGAGCAACGAATCCTCTCGCGCCGCAAACTGATCGCCCCCATACAAAGTCTTCCGCCTGCTCCACCCTCCGCAACCAACCAGCAAAGGCGCTCTCGCAGATTCCGCGAAATCCTCCATCTCCTCCGCCGCAAAATAAGTTCGATCCGAGATCAGTTGCGTGTCGACGCCATAAACCGTCCGGAGCGCGCCTTCCAATTGCGCCGCCGAATAATCCGCAGCCTGCAATCCCCGCACTGATGCCTCAATCAATTCGCGCAGCGCCGGAATATCCCGAGCCTCAGCCAACCGAATCTGTATTTTCATTTTGTCCAAAGGGATAGTGGCATGGCCGCAGAACCGATTTCCCGGCTCTACCATTTAGCTGGATTTCTTCTTCAGCCGATCCACCATCTTCCGCAACGACTGCTGCGTCTGCGGACTCCACCAGCCTTCCGTGACAGCCTCGATTTCCGCCTCGAAATCGGCGCAGAGAGCAACCAAGTCAGCGCGTGCATTTCTGCGGGTCACCGCCATCGCTTCGGCAGGAAAGGCCAACAGCGCCTGGCACCACTCCACCGCGCGCTCGACGACGCGTTCCGCGGCAACCACTTCATCCAACAGGCCGACCTTCCATGCCTCCTGCGGAGAGATCAGTGCTCCCGTAACCGCCAACCGCTCCGCCTGCCGCGGGCCGACCTGACGTCGCAGAGCCGCCAGAATCATCGGAGGCAAAATAATTCCCACCTGCACCTCGCTCAGCCCCAGCTTGAACTCTCCGTCCGCGCCCACCCTCCAATCGCAGAACAGTGGCAGCACCGTCCCGCCCGCCGGTGCGTGGCCAGTGATGGCGGCAACAATCGGAATCGGCGAAACCGCGAGCGCCTTCAGCAGCGCATAAAATTCGCGCCAAAGCGCAGTCATGGCCACACGATCCAAATCGAGCAGCAGCGGCACATCCAGACCCGCGGAAAATCTGCCCGGCGCACCCGAGAGAACCAGAGCGCGCACGCCGACTTGCGGAGCCGCTTCCACAGCCTGGCGCAGCGCCGTTACCAATTCGAGGTTGAGTGCATTTACCGGCGGACGATTCAGCCGCAGCTCCCGAACTGACCCGTGATTAGTGCTCAGAATCATCGCAGTAGCTTACAACTCTCGCAGCGAAAAGCAGGCAGACGAACCCACAGCAAACGCAACGGCTCGCCGTCCCGGCGCCGCTCCGAGGCAATGACGGAGAGGTAGACCTCGACATTTCCGTGGTGCTGCTCGCCAGCCGCCAGACTGCGACTCTGCATGCGCAAGAGACCCCAACAAATGGCTAGCAAAATGATCAGGAGGCCCAGGGAGTGCCACAGCGCCGCAACCAGTTTTGCTTTCGCTCCCGGCGTTAAAGCCTTTGGACGGCTGTCCATAAATCACCCGCAAATGTTCTACGGGAGGTGACCGACCATCCCATTGCCCATGCTACCAGTCACAGCCCCGCGCCTATAATGTCCATCATGAAACTCGAAGAAAAAATCGCCGAATTGAAAAAACGCGATCAGATGGCGGAAGAAGGCGGAGGCGCCAAACGCCGCGAACGCCAGCACAAAGAAGGAAAAATGTCCGCCCGCGAGCGCGTCGAATTCCTCCTCGACGAAGGCACCTTCGAAGAAACCGACAAACTAGTGACCCACCGCTGCCACGATTTCAGCATGGAGCAGCAAAAGTATTTCGGCGACGGTTTCATCACCGGCTACGGCCGCATCGAAGGACGCCTCGTCTACGCCTTCGCCCAGGACTTCACCGTCTTCGGCGGCTCGCTCTCCGAAGCCAACGCGCAAAAAATCGTCAAGATCATGGACCTGGCCGCCAAGATGGGCGCGCCCGTCATCGGCCTCAACGACTCCGGCGGCGCCCGCATTCAAGAAGGAGTCATGTCGCTAGCCGGCTACGCCGACATCTTTCTCCGCAACACTCTCTACAGCGGAGTCGTCCCCCAAATCTCGGCCATCATGGGCCCTTGCGCTGGCGGAGCCGTCTACTCTCCCGCCATCACCGATTTCATCCTTATGGTCGATCAGACTTCCTACATGTTCATCACCGGCCCCGACGTGATCAAAACCGTCACCCACGAAGAGGTCACCAAAGATCAGCTCGGCGGAGCCCACACTCACAATGAAACCTCAGGCGTGGCCCACTTCATGTGCCGCGACGACGCCGAATGTCTCTCCATGGTTCGCGAGCTGCTGAGTTTTATCCCCTCAAACAATCTCGAAGACCCACCGCGCAAGCTCTGTAACGACCCAATCGATCGCTTAGATGAAAAGCTAGACACGCTAATCCCCGATCAGTCGAACATGCCCTACGACATGAAAGACGTGATCCACACCGTAGTCGATGACAGCTACTTTTTCGAGGTCCACGAGCACTACGCCAAAAACATCGTAGTAGGATTCGCCCGCCTAAACGGCAAGCCCGTAGGCATCGTAGCCAACCAACCCGCCATGCTGGCCGGCACTCTCGACATCAACGCCAGCGTAAAAGGCGCGCGCTTCGTCCGCTTCTGCGACTGCTTCAACATCCCCCTAGTCACCTTCGAAGACGTTCCCGGCTTCCTCCCCGGCACGCAGCAAGAATACGGAGGCATAATCCGCCACGGCGCCAAGCTCCTCTACGCTTTCGCCGAAGCAACCGTTCCCAAAGTCACCGTCATCACCCGCAAAGCCTACGGAGGAGCCTATTGCGTGATGGCCTCCAAGCACATCCGCACCGACGTCAACTACGCCTGGCCCAGCGCCGAAATCGCCGTGATGGGCCCCGAAGGCGCCGTCGATATCGTCTACAAACGCGAACTCGATCAAGCCGAAAACCGCGAAGAGGTGCGTCAACAAAAAATCGAAGAATTCCGCGACCGCCTGGCCAACCCCTACGTAGCCGCCGACCGAGGCTTCGTCGATGCAGTAATCCAACCGCGAGAAACCCGCAAAAAATTAATTCAGGCGCTAGAGATGTTGGAGACAAAGCGAGACAAGAACCCGCCTAAGAAGCACGGGAATATTCCGCTGTAGAGTTTTGCAGAGCGCGGCTTCACAGACTGCGGAGTCCCGCCGCACACGCGCTGAGCCGTCTCTTTGAAACTTCGGGTTAAAGGCATGTTTGATCTACTCCAAAGTCTCTCTCTGCTTGTAATCGATCCATCTCGCCAGGGCGTCTTCAATGTCTCTCTACTGTTCTTTTCTTGGTGCCGCCCGCGAGAAGGATTACCAAGTGTTCTCCGTCTCGTGCAAAATAAATCCGTGATCCCGGTCCGAAATTAACTCAGCACTCGTAAACCCCGCTTCCAACGATCTTCACTTTCTAATTCACGCGCGAAACGCCTCCACCTGGAGAACTTCGCCGCCCAAATTTGACCCCCTCCCCCCACTCCTCCTACAATCCCAATGCTCCACGAGCCACATCTTCTTCGGAGTCCCGTTCATGCCCTTAACGCCGAAAAAAATCCCAGCGCTCCGCAGCGCTCACCTAGCGTTCCTCCTCCTAGCCACCTTCGCCGCCCCGGCCCAGGCTCAAGCCGCCCCCGCTCACGACGTCCTAATCAAGAACGCCACCGTGATGACCGTCACCCACGGCAACATCCAAAACGGCTCCATCTACATCAAGGACGGCAAAATCGCCGCCGTAGGCGCCACCGTCAGCGCCCCCGCCGACGCCACCGTCATCGATGCCGGAGGAAAATACCTTACACCCGGCATCGTCGACTGCCACTCGCACATCGCGCTCGACGAGGACGTCAACGAAGCGACCAGCCCAATCACGCCGCACATGATGATGAAAGATGCCTTCGATTACCAGGACAAGGCCATCTATCGCGCCCTCGCCGGCGGCGTCACCACCTCGCTCCTGCTTCACGGTTCCGCCAACATGATCGGCGGCCAAGCCGTCGTCATCAAGCACAAGTTTGGAGCCGCGCGCGATGAAATGCTTTTCCCCAACGCGCCCCGCTCCATCAAATTCGCCAGCGGAGAAAATCCCAAGCGCGTCTACGGCAGTCGCGATCAGCTCCCCTCAACTCGCATGGGCAACTTCGAAGTGCAACGCCAAGCTCTGGTCGAGGCGCAGGAGTACATCCGCGAGTGGGACGCCTACAACGACAAAGTCAAGCGTGGCGACAAAGAAGCCATGCCTCCCAAGCGCGACCTCAAACTCGACGCGCTCGCCGACGTTCTCCACGGCAAACTCATGGTGCAGATTCATTGCTACCGCGCCGACGAAATGCTCACCGAGATCGCCATGGCCAAGGAATTCGGCTACAACCTCCGCGCCTTCCACCATGCCGTCGAAGCCTACAAAGTTGCCGATCAGCTCGCCGCCAACAATATCGGCATCGCCACTTGGGCCGACTGGTGGGGCTTTAAGCAGGAGGCCTGGGACGCCATCCCATGGAACGCCGTAATCTCCATGCGCAAAGGTGTCCGCGTAGCCATCAAGAGCGACTCCGAGGATTACACCCGCCGCCTTAACCAGGACGCCGCCAAGATCATGCGTTACGGCGGCGCCACCGAAGAAGAAGCACTGAAGATGATCACGCTCAACGGCGCGTGGATCATCGGCATCGACGATCGCGTAGGCTCCATCGATGTAGGCAAAGACGCCGACCTTGTCATCTGGGACGGCTATCCTCTCTCCAGCTACGGAGTTCCCGAAAAAGTCCTAATCGATGGCGACCTCTACTTCGACCGCACCCAACCCGGCCTGGGCACCACGCACTACAAGGAGGGAGAATAATGCGCCCATCAACCAAGCCAGTGTTGTCGAGCGGGCGCCCCCGCCTGCTGCCGTTGTTCTTGATGTTGCTTTTGCTCTTGACCGTCCCAAAGCCAGCCCAAACCCAAGACCACCCCATAGCCCTAAAAGGTGGCAAGCTCCTAACCATCACCCACGGAGTAATCGAAAACGGCATGGTACTCATGCAGGCCGGAAAAATCACCGCCGTTGGCGCAGCCAGCTCTGTCAACCTCCCAGCCGGAGCTGAAGTAATCGACGCCACCGGAATGACCATCTACCCTGGCCTGATCGATTCCGAGACTCACCTCGGCCTCACCGAAATCGAAGCCGAAGCCATGACCAACGATCTAATCGAGCCAAGCGACGAGATCATGCCCCACATGCACACCGCCGAAGCCTTCCACGCCGAGTCCGCTCTCATCCCCGTGGCCCGCGTTAACGGAATCACCAACGCCATCGTCGCTCCCGAAAGCAGCGACACGCTTCCCGGCCAGGATTCCTTCATTCAACTCGCCGGAGCCAACGCCACCGAGATGCTCCTCATCCGCGACAACGCCATGCCTCTCAATTTCACCGGCGATCAGCGCCGCAATAAAGGAGGATTTGAAAAGCACAAATTCCCCTCGACGCGCATGGGCCTGGCGGCACAACTCCGCCAAGCCTTCATCGATGCCCAGGACTACCAAAGCAAGTGGGCCGACTACGAACGCAAAAAATCCGAAGCCGCAAAGAGTTCCGCCGGAAAAGAGACAGAAAAGGACAGGAAGACTGCGGCCCAAAATAATAACAATAAAGAAAAAAAGTCCGAGCCCACCCCACCCAAGCGCGATCTAAAACTCGAAGCTCTGGTTCCATATCTCGAAGGCAAAAAGACAATCGTTCTTGCCGCTGAAAGTTCCAGCGACCTGCAAACCGCCGTCAGCCTCGCCCAGGAATTCAAACTCAAGTTCGTTCTGAACCACATCAGCCACTCGCAGACCGTCCTCGACTACGTAGCCAGCCTCAGGGTTCCGGTCATCGTTGGCCCCATCTACGAAGCGCCCAAAGAAGACGAGCGCTACGATGCTGTCTACAGCCTCCCCGCGCAGCTCTACAAGCGCGGAGTCAAAATCATCTTCGCCTCCTACAACGCCCACAACGTCCGCAATCTCCCCGACCAGGCCGGATTCGCCACCGCCTTCGGCCTCCCCTACGACGAAGCCCTAAAAGCGATCACCCTAAACCCCGCCGAAATCTGGGGGGTAGCCGACCAACTAGGCTCACTGGACGTAGGCAAAACCGCCAACGTAGTCGTAGCCAACGGCGATCCCTTAGACGTAAAGACCGACGTCAAGCAGGTCTACATCCAAGGCCGTCCAATTCCTATGACCAACCGTCAAACGCGCCTGCGCGACGAATACTCGAAGTGACGCGGTTCGAAGGCGGGACACGTTTCATGAATTGTCATCCCCAGCGAAGCGAGGGATCTGCATTTTGCCGGATACGGCAAGCCCCCTGGCTTCGCTCGCTATGACTCCAAGTTTGACCCCGTTCCCCGCCCCCAGCTAGGATTTCGTAGTCATCTCCACACGGGTGGAGAGGTTCTACCCAGCCGCTAGGTTCCCCCGTGCCTTCGTGGTGAAAAGCGAATTAAGCACTCTCCCCACCCAACCTCCTTTGCATACTTTCCCAATCCCTTTTAGACTACTGGTTTCGACCTCATACAACACAATGAGCAACACGCAGTCGTAAATTCAGCAGTCGTAATCAGCAAAACGCCGGCCCGCACTCCGGACCCGCGATTCCACAAATTCAGAAACGAGGAGAAACAATGGCAGCCGTTGATGAAAAAGTGAAACAGATTATCGTCGAGCAACTAGGTGTGGATGAGGGCGAAGTGACGCCCAGCGCTTCGTTCGTAGACGACCTGGGCGCCGATTCGCTCGACACCGTCGAGCTCGTGATGGCCTTCGAAGAGGCCTTCGACATCGAAATCCCCGATGAAGATGCGGAGAAGATTCGCACCGTCTCCGACGCCGTCGACTACATCGGCAAGCACGCCAAAGCCGGCAAGTAGCAACGCCCGTGTGCTGACCGGGCTTTGCCCCGTCCAGACCTACATCGGAGCATGAACAAGAAGGGCACGGCTTCAGAGCCTGCCCCTGAGCGGAGCCGAAGGGTGCCGGCGAGAGCGAATGAAAACCAGGGCCTTAGCCCCTGAGGGAGCACGCGGCCACCCCCTCGGCCCATTTATGAGAGTCGCCTTTAGCCAATTCGGAGAACACTCTGTCATTTAACCAACAAAGACGGGTCGTCATCACCGGCATCGGCCTGATCTGTTCCGTCGGCAACACCACCGACGCCGTCTGGCAATCTCTGCTCGCCGGCAAGAGCGGCGTCGACCGCATCACCGCATTCGACGCCTCCGCCTTCGCCTGCCAGATCGCGGGCGAGGTCCGCAACTTCGATCCCTTCCAGTTCATCGAGAAAAAAGAAGTGAAGAAGATGGGCCGCTTCATTCACTTCGCCATCGCCGCCGCCGACGAAGCCATGAAGATGTCTCAGCTCAAAGTCACTCCTGAAAACGCCGAAATGGTCGGCGTTCACATCGGCTCCGGCATCGGCGGATTCGACGTGATCGAGCGCGAGCACACCGCGCTCATGGAGGGCGGCCCACGCAAAATCTCGCCCTTCTTCATTCCCGCCGCCATCGTCAACCTCGCCGCCGGACATGTCTCCATGCGCTTCGGCGCCAAAGGCCCCAACGAAGCCACCGCGACCGCCTGCACCACCAGCGCTCACTCCATCGGCGATTCCTTCCGCATCATTCAACACGGCGACGCCGACGTCATGATTGCCGGAGGCTCCGAAGCTGCCATCACTCCCATGGGCGTCGGCGGATTCGCCGCCATGCGCGCCCTCTCCACCCGCAACGACGATCCCGCTCGAGCCAGCCGTCCCTGGGATAAAGATCGCGACGGCTTCGTCATGGGCGAAGGCGCCGGCATCCTGGTGTTGGAAGAACTAGAACACGCCCGCCGCCGCGGCGCACCCATCATCGCCGAGCTGATTGGCTACGGCATGTCCGCCGACGCCTACCACATGACCCAGCCCGCCCCCGAACACGAAGGCGGCTTCCGCGTAATGCGCAATGCCCTCCGCGACGCGAAACTAGAGCCCAGCGTAGTCGGCTACGTAAACGCCCACGGCACCTCCACGCCACTCGGCGACACGCTGGAAGCCCACGCCATCAGAAATCTATTCGGGAAAAAAATTCCGGTAAGTTCCACCAAATCGATGACCGGCCATCTCCTGGGCGGAGCGGGCGGCCTGGAAGCAGGGGTAACCGTTCTAGCCCTGCGCGATCAAATCCTGCCGCCCACGATTAATCTTGAAAATCAAGATCCCGATACCGACGGGATGGATTTCGTCCCCAACCAAGCCCGCAAAACGCAATTCGAATACGCCATGTCCAACTCCTTCGGCTTCGGAGGCACCAACGGAGCCCTACTGTTCCGCCGCTGGCCGGAATAAGCTCACGTAGGGACGGAGTCGGGCGGACCGTATCTTATTGCCACCCGACAGATTGCTTCCGGCTGGCCGCCAGTGGCTCATGTTGCAATTGCAGCAGAAGTATGTTGTAATAGCAACATAGAGGAGGCGAGCCATGAACGAGGCCCTGGACGCAATCTTCCAAAGGCGAGCGGTTAAGATCTTTGAACCCGTCGAAATTTCCGAAGGGTTGCGCGAGCAAATTCTCAATGCAGCCCGCCACGCCCCCTCGAGCTTTAACAGCCAGCCTTACAGGTTTTACTGGGTGGGATCTGCGCCACAGAAGGCCGTCGTCGCGAAACTGTGCCTCGGACAGAAGCCGGCGGAAACCGCCTCCGCACTGGTCGTGGCCGTGGCAGACCTCAAATCGCTGTCTGCCACGGCGCAAGGACAGTTGGAGTGGATGCGCCGGAGCAACTTCACCGAAAAAAAAATTCGCGACTACCAGCGCACCGCAAAGATCGGCCGGATCCTGTTCATGCCTGGGCCATTCGGAATGTTTGCCGCGCTCAAACGGGCCCTTTTCCGGCTGCTAAATCTGCGGATGGTGGTCGGGATGCCGCCGCTGTCCCGGGAGGACTTGTTCAAATGGGCGACGAAAAGTACTTCGTTAGCTTGCCAGAATCTGATGATCGCCGCCGAAGCGCTGGGAATGAACACTTGCCCGATGGAAGGCTTTGATGGCCGCAGGCTCTCTCAATATCTGGGCTTGTCCGGCCGGCACCACGAGATTGTGATGGTGATTGCGATCGGGAAGAAATCCCGTGCCCACAATGATCCCCCGCAATGGCGAAGACCTCTCGATGCAACGGTGACCGTCCTATGAACATCCTCCCTAAGCAAGAGATCCCCGATGACATTCTGAAGGACTCGGTACTCGCTCATATCGCAGCGGCGTATTTCTCGGTGGGAAAGAGACTGGAGCGAAAAACTCAGTGCTCGGCGACACGCGGCTTTATCCTGTCGACATTGCGTGGCGGAACGACGCCGAATCAGAATCAGATCGCCACGCTCCTCGGTTTAGACCGGACCGTCGTGCACCGGGCGATCAAGTCACTGGCCAAGGAAGGACTCGTGTCGGAGCACAGGGCAAAATCGGGCAGAGCGATTCTAGTCCAGTTGACGGCCAAAGGAAGGAAGTACCGAGAACGGCTAATCAAAGCTCGGGTGACCGCCGATGAGAATGTCCGGCGGCAAATGAGCTTGGAGGAGCGCGAAACGCTTCTTCGGCTTTTGAAGCTAGTCGCAGAATGTGAGTTCTGAAGGGGTTCACCAAAAAGTTTCCGCGTTTCGGCGGAAACGCCATTCACAACCGCCGATGACTACTCCTTCTTCATCGCGTCAATCATCACATAAAGTTGATTCGGGTCCGTTACCTCAACATACGGTTTACCGGTGTGTTTGCTCGTGACAATCCAAATCGTCGGAGTGTGATCAATATGCAAACTCACGCCCACGTCCTTATCCGCCCTAACCAGCCCAGCCAGTTTGCCATCCGGATCGACCACAAACGGCAGCCCCACCTTGCGCTCCGCCGCAAACTTCTCCGCAAACCCTCTTAAATTCTGCGGATTAATCTCCAACTGGTGGGCAAACACATCCGCCCGAAATTCATTGCCCATATCCTTCGAATGCGTGTCGAAGTACCGCGCAAACACCGCCGCATCAAACGACCAGTTATGCATCGGCAGCGGAAAATCGTGCTGCACTAGCGGAATCTTATAAGTCTTTGAAGCCTGCGCCAGCAAAGGCGCAACCCGCCCGCATTGCGGACACTGCAAATCCTCAAACACAACGAGAGCCAGCGTCGCCCCCTTAGGCGGACGCAAAGCCTCGGGCGCATCCTGCGCAAACGCTGGCGCACAGAGCAGCAGCAAGGCAAAAGTAAGGGAAAGCAGAAGCAGAGAAACGAAACGCGGCAGCTGTCGAATCTTCATAATTTAATTTGGATGCCTATCAACCCAAAATCATTCTACCGTAGCGAATTCACGATAATCACGCAGACAACGACAATCACTTAGGGGCAGGTGCCCTCACCTGCCCAGCCGAGCAAGCTCGGCCCCCGCTCGGATGTCACACCTCCTCGACCATTCCTACCCCACACAACCCATCGTTGTATTGTTTCTTTCTCCGCTTTTCTCTCGGAAATCTGGAATAATCAGCCTCCGAAGGTCTTATGAAAAAATTGCGAGTTCTACTTCTGCTCAGCCTTTTCGCATGCGCCCTCTCGACAACTCTCTTCGCGCAAAGCACTCCCAACTCCCCGTCGTCCGCAACCACCGACTCCTCCACCGCGCCGCAATCCCAAGCGAACGAGCCCGCGCCCGCGACCACCGAATACTCTCCCCCGCCGGCCGAATACGCCCGCGCCAAAGCCTACTCCAACGCCAAATATCGCCACACTTTCCTCGGCGCCTTCTACGGCTGCCTCATCCTGCTAGTAATCCTGCGCTGGCGCGTAGCGCCCGCTTTCCGCAACCTAGCCGAACGCGCCTCGTCGCACCGTTTCGTGCAACTCATCATCTTCGCTCCCCTCACTCTGCTAACGATCGCGGTGCTCAGCGTAGCAACCGACATCTGGGATGAATCCCTCCAGCGTGCCTACGGCCTCTCTGTACAAACTTGGGCAGCCTGGACGAGCGACTGGATCCTGACCCAGTTCATCATGCTAATCGTCGGAACACTCCTGGTCGGCGTTCTCTATTTCGTGATCCGCCGCAGCCCGCGCCGCTGGTGGTTTTATTTCTGGCTGGCCTCGATCCCCATCCTGCTGGCGCTCTTCTTCCTCCAGCCCATTGTCATCGATCCCCTGTTCTACAAATTCACGCCACTAGCCTCCGTTCAACCCGACCTGCTCGCGCAGATGCAGCGCGTCGTTGCTCGCGGAGGAATGAAAATTCCCGCCGACCGCATGTTCGTCATGAACGCCAGCTCGAAGACCACCGGCCTCAACGCCTACGTCACCGGCTTCGGCGCGTCCAAGCGCGTCGTCGTTTGGGACAACACCATCGCCAAAGCCACCATTCCCGAAACCCTCTTCGTCTTCGGCCACGAGATGGGCCACTACGTTCTGCATCACATACCCAAAGAAATCTGCATCGACTCCGCCATTCTGCTCTTCCTCTTATATGTCGGCTATCGCCTCGCCAACTGGATGCTGGCGAAATGGGGAGCCCAGTGGGCCATTCGCGACCTGCAAGACTGGGCGTCGCTCCCCGCCTTGCTCTTCGTGATTACTCTGCTGGCGTTTCTCGCGACTCCCCTATTCAACGGAGTAAGCCGCCACTTCGAGCACGAGGCCGACCGTTACGGCTTGGAAGTGATCCACGGAATCGTCCCCAACCCCAATCAAGTCGCCGTTCAATATTTCCAGAAAAGTGGCCAGAGAAATCTAGCCGATCCCGATCCCAGCAAATTTATCGAGATCTGGTTCTTCGATCATCCGACTCGGCCGCAACGCGTCCATTTTGTCGCCACCTACGATCCCTGGTCAAAAGGCGAAGCGCCGAAGTATGTGAAGTAGATTCGTCGCGAACCGAACCTAGGTCTACTTTCCTATGCAAAAGGTGCCAAAAATAAGGTTAAGTATGTCGTCGCTCGTAGTCGCCCCCGTGATTTCGTCGAGCAGCCGCAGCGCTCCATAAAGATCGAGCAGCAACATCTCGTGCGGCACGCGTAACCCCACGGCTTTCAGCGCCGCCTCCAGCGACGTGAGCGCATCACTCACGAGTTTCTGATGGCGAACGCTGGTCAGAAACCCCGATTCCCCCTGCCGGCTCGCGTCCCCACCAATGTGCTCCAGGATCGCCGCCCGCAATCCGGCAATCCCCTCCCCCGTAAGCGCTGAAGTAGAAATGCTCAACGCCGATGCGCTCTGCCCCGAATCATCGACACGGGGACGCCCCCTCTCGTCGCTCACCAGGTCGCTCTTATTTTCCACCACAATCGCCGCCCGCCCCCTAACCTGACTTAGTAACTCCCTATCCTCCTCAGTTATCGCCTCAGTCGCGTCGATAACTACCAGCACTAAGTCCGCATCCGCCAGCGCCTCCATCGATTTCTTAATCCCCATGCTTTCCGCTTCGTCCAGCGCCCGCCTGATCCCCGCCGTATCCACCAGTTCCACAGGAATTCCACCAATCGCCACCGTCTCGCTGACTAAGTCGCGCGTAGTCCCCGGCTGCGCCGTCACAATCGCCCGCTCCCGCTCCACCAGCCGATTAAATAAACTCGACTTACCCACATTCGGACGCCCCACAATCGCCAGCGTCAGCCCCTGATGCACGATTTTCCCAAAAGTAAAACTAGCCGCCATTTGCAGCAACGGCGCCTTGACCTGCCCAATGCGCTCAACAATCGTCGCATCCGCCGCCACGGAGACATCATCCTCGGCAAAATCAATTCCCGCCTCCAGCAGCGCAATCAGATCAACCAGCTTCTGCTTGATCGGCTTCAGCCGATTCGAAAGCGCCCCCTCCAATTGCTGCGCCGCCACCTTCGCCTGAAAAAGCGTTTGCGAATCGATCAGATCTCGGACCGCCTCCGCCTGCGTTAGATCGATGCGCCCATTAAGAAATGCGCGCATGGTAAATTCGCCCGGCTCCGCCAGCCGCGCTCCGCCAGCCATCGACAGCTCGACAATGCGCCGCAACACAACCGGCGACCCGTGCGCCGAAATCTCAACAATATCGTCGGTGGTATAAGAATGAGGCGCCGCAAAAAAAGTAACCACCACCTCATCGATCCGTGCGCCAGCCTCCACCAGATCGCAACGCACCGCCCGTCCCGCCTCAACCTCCCGCCCCACCCGCAGCATCCGCCCCGCAATCGCTCGCGCATCCGCTCCCGCCAGCCGCACCACGCCAATTCCGCCGCGTCCCGCTGGCGTAGCGATAGCAACGATTGTGTCATCAAGATTCATCGTAGTTAGTCAACGCGGCTAGTCAGCAACAGCCGGTTGACGAAAACCAATTATATTGAGGTTCGGAGTGGCTAAGACGGGACTTTGGCGAACTTCTAGACCGCAACGCACGGTCTATGCGTGTAACGGGAACGTTACGCCCATCGCTCCCCGATTCGTATTGGATGATGTTGCGCCAAGCCCTTCAATACGGATTACTTGTGCGCGCATAGGATGGAGCAGTTTCCATGGGCTGGCCATTGGGTGGCTGGCCATTGGCCGAAAAGCCATGAATTTCAGCCCGTGCCTTCGGCAAGCTGTTCGGGTATTTCTCCTGTTGAAACTTGATCAATTTCTCTCGCACCAGACAGCGTAGATCCCAAGCCTTCGAGGAATCCGCCGCGCTCGCTAGGGCACGTATCTGCATCGTGTGTTCGGAAGCGTCGCTCACCTGGAGCACGCAGACCTTTTGGTCCCACAACGCTGTGGATTCAAGGATGCGGCGAAACTCCTGGCGCATCTCTTCGACGGGGACGGTGTAGTCGGTGTAAATGTAAACGTAGGCGAGTAGGTCGGAGGTGTTCCGCGTCCAGTTCTGGAAGACGTTCTCGATGAAGTAGGACAACGGCACCACCAGGCGGCGAAGATCCCACGTGCGCACCACTACGTAGGTGGTAAGAATTTCTTCAATCCACCCCCACTCTCCCGCGACAATCACCACGTCATCAATGCGGATGGGCTGGGTGAGTGCAATCTGCAAACCGGCAATCAAGCTCGAGAGGGTCGATTTCATGGCCATTCCAACGATGATGCCAGCAATGCCTGCCGATGCGAGCAGACTGGTTCCTAGCTGGTGAATCGCTGGGAAAGTCATCAAGATGATGGCGGCAGCGATGACGATAACGAGTAGGGTGACGATCCTTCTGAGAACGGCAATCTGAGTGCGAATGCGGCGCGCCGTCAAGTTATCGGCGATGTCCGTGCGGTAGCGAGCATAGACCGAGTCGCCGAAAACATCTGCCAGAAGAATAACCACCCAGGCCACCGCAGCGATGGTACCGAGGCCCACCACGTGCCGAACGATCTGCACCAGTTCATCACGGACGGGTAGGATCGGGAGGGCGAGAATAATTGCCAGCAGCGGGAAAATCCAGCGGGTGGGTGCCTCGGCGTGCCGAACTAGAGAATTTCCGATCGGTCCGCCGGTACGTTTTGTCACGCGCTTGGCGACCGCGAAAAAGACTGAGTGGACAATCAACGCCACAAAAACCGAACCGGCCAGGATGATCGCCGGCCATAGCCACACCTGCCATTTTTGCCAGAGCTGCGGCACCGTTTTGCCCTCTCGCCCCCAGACGCGATACTTCCTGGGGGAAAAAATTAGATGCGGCAAACGTGCTTCCGTTTGCCCCATCCGCCGCCCCTCATTTATACTTACGGTTTGCCTTTGGCCATCTGTTTCACTCAGGAGCAAGAGACTTTCGATGCCGAAACGTACATTTCAACCCAACAAGCGCAAGCGCTCCAAAAAGCACGGGTTCCGTACCCGCATGAAGACCAAAAACGGAGCCGCCGTGCTCTCGCGCCGCCGCGCCAAAGGGCGCAAGCGTGTTTCCGTGGCTCCCGGTTTCCGCGATTAATTTTCTCCCAACGGACAGCAAAGGCCGTCATTATCATTAATATCTGTCGTCATAACTGTCGTAGTAACTATCGTGCAGGATTGTGAGCTGGTGACGGCCGACGCTCCTAAGCGGAGTGTAGAACAGCACGCGGCGATTTCCGGAGCAAACTTTCCGCGTGGCTCTACCGGTTTGGCGCGGCTGCTGAAACATTCCGATTTCGATCGCGTCTACAAACAAGGGCGGCGGCATTTTTCGTCTCATCTGACCGTGTTTTATTTGCGCCGGACAGAAGCCGCTTCGGCGGGAGTTTTACCCGGTGCGTCGCCTGAGAATGTGATTCGCGTCGGCTTCACCGTCGGACGCGCTCTCGGCGGCGCGGTCGATCGCAACCGTATCAAGCGGCGCCTTCGCGAAGCAGTTCGCCAGCGTCGCGCAGTGTTGGCAGGCACTGGCTCTGCCGATATAGTCATCAACCCAAAGAAGTCGGTGCTGACCCTAGAATTTTCGTTAGTACTGCAAGAAGTCGGCCAGGCCTTCGATGCCGTCGCCAAGAAACTGGCGGAGAAATCTGCCGGGGGCAGAGAAAGTAGAAGTAGAGAAATTAAGCAATGAAGTCTCTTACTCTCGCGCTACTCCAACTGTACAAACGCTGGATTTCCCCGGCCTTCCCGCCCTCCTGCCGCTATGTCCCGACCTGCTCCGAATACGCCATGGAAGCGGTCGAGCGCTATGGCCCGTTTCGCGGCGGACGAATCGCAGCCTGGCGTTTGTTGCGCTGCCACCCGTTTGCCAAAGGCGGTCTCGATGCAGTGGTTAAGAATTCTGAGGCGAGTCTCATCGACGCAAGATTTTCTGCACCAACTCACAAAGAAATGACGAGCAACTGATTTGGCCGAATTTAATAATCCTCAACAAGAACCCGGCATGGAGCGAAGACTTTTAATCGTCTTCGCGCTGACCTTCCTCGTCATCATGCTCTTCCAGCCGCTCTTGAAGAAGTACGGCCCGCAACCTCCCGCCAAGCAGGAGACCGCGCAACCCGCACCGCAAAATCAGACACAAACTCCAACTCAGCCCTCCGCGCCGGTTCCCGCGCCGCCACAACCATCCGCCGCCACCAAAGCGTCCTCCACCCCGGTGCAAGCCACCGCTGAGTCCTACACCGTCATCGAAAATGACGTCTACCGCATCGTCTTCACCAATCGCGGAGCCCGCGTCAAATCCTGGGTTCTGAAAAAATATACCGACGACAAGGGCGGCCAGCTCGAACTGGTCAACACCGTCGCGGCAGAAAAATACGGCTATCCACTCACCCTCTGGACCTATGACGAATCGCTGCGCAACAAAATAAATTCAGCCCTTTATGCAACTCCCGCGCCCGCTGCCTCAAAAGCCGCCGCCCCGCCAACCGAAATCAAATTTGTCTACGACGACGGCGACGTCTCCGTCCAAAAAACCTTCACCTTCGATCGCACCAGCTACGTAATCGGCACCCAGGCCGCCGTCTATCAGAAGGGCGCTTTGGTAACTGCCTTCCCCATGTGGCCCGCCGGCTTCGGCTCCGATCTCACCGGACCGCAATACGCCACTGGCCAGATCGTCTATCAGAACAACGACAAGGTCGAGCGCCTCGCCATCAAGAAAATCAGCGGAAATGGCTCCATCCCCGGCCCTTTCCAATGGGCCGGAGTCTCCGATCAATATTTCGCCGCCGTCTTCGTGCCCCAGGATCCGCAGAACACCTCAATCGTTACCCTGCGCAATGCCATCGAAATTCCTCACAGCGCCTCCGACAAGCAGATGGATAAGGTCGACGTGCTGGGCGCTGCCGTCGGCAACCTCCGCGGCCCGACGATCGCCCGCCTCTATGTTGGCCCCAAAGCCCTCGCCGATCTCGAAGCCGTCTCCGTTCCCGGCATTACCGGCGCCGAACCCGACCTCCGTGCCATCATCGACTTTGGCTGGCTCGGCATCATCGCCCGTCCGCTCTTCCTCTGGCTCAAGTGGATGTACCTGCACATCGTGGCCAACTGGGGCTGGGCCATCCTTCTACAAACCCTGGTCATCAATCTCGCGCTCCTCCCGCTCCGTCTTTCTCAGATGAAGTCGATGCTCAAAATGCAGCGCGTCGCGCCCCAGATCAAATCGATCCAGGAGAAATACAAAAAATACAGTCTGCGCGATCCGAAAAAAGCCGCGATGAACGAAGAGATTTCGGCCCTCTATAAAAAGGAAGGCGTAAATCCGGCCGGTGGCTGCCTCCCGCTCCTGATCCAGATGCCCTTTCTCTTCGCCTACTACCGCATGCTCAACGTCGCCATGGATCTCCGCCACGCGCCCTGGCTCTGGATTCACGACCTCTCGGCTCCCGATCCCCGCTACATCCTGCCGATCACCATCGTGGTTACCATGTTTTTCATGCAGCGCATGACGCCGCAGGCGGGCATGGATCCGACGCAACAGAAGATGATGAATTTCATGATGCCCGCCATGCTGGGATATATCAGTTTTACTCTTCCGGCTGGCCTGAGCTTGTATTGGGCGATGGGCCAGGTCATCGGCATCGTGCAGCAGGCCGCCCTCAATCGCACCTCGCTGGGCCGCGAAATGCGAGAAATGATGGCCAAGCGCGCCAGGAAGAAAGAGAAATAGTTGTCAGCTTTCACTTGTCAGTCGCCGGTTAAAATCTTGTGTCGTCCGCCTCAAAACGGGCGCTTGAATATCGCGCGACTCAGTATCGGATATCGAGTCGTTTTTACGCCGTTGGCTTTACTGAGAGCTGAAAGCTGACGGCTGGGAGCTTATTTATGCCCATCACCGACAAAATCGCTGCCGCAAAACAAATTGGAGAATTCCTTCAAGCCGTCATTTCCCATGGCGGCTTCAAACTCAAATACCGCATAACCGTCGATCCCCCCATCCCCGACAATCGCGAGTGGGAGCATCCCGAAATCCTCGTTGAGTTCGCCGGCCCCGATTCATCTCTCTTACTCGAGCGCGGCGGCGAACTCCTGCGCTCCTTTGAACTCCTCGCCTCCGAAGTCCTGCATCTCCAGGGCAACGAACACGAAAAAATTTGGTTCGACTGCAAGAATTTTCGCGCCATGCGCATCGACGAATTGCAACTCGCCGCCCGCGTCGCCGCCGAACAGGTCCGCCGCACCAGCGAGCCTTACCGCTTCGGTCCCATGTCGTCGCGCGAGCGCCGCATCGTTCATCTCGCCCTGCGCGAAGAAAAAGATCTCCGCACCGAAAGCGATGGCGAAGGCGGCAGGCGCTCCGTAGTAGTCTATCCCGGCACCTACAAAACCTCAGCCCCCGCCCGCCGCGAGCGGAGAACGGGCTGAGGCTAGAGGTTAGATGGGCAGAGGTAAGCGGTCAGAAGCAAAACCATTACGTGTCTTGGATTTTCACCTCTGCCATCTGACCTCTAGCCTCTGACCTGATTTCCAATTGCACCCATTGCGCGGCAGTTAGTTTCTCGACACTTGACAGCACGCCAAAATCGCGATTCTATAAAGCGCTTGCGATGAATTTTTTTATTGCAACGCACCGACGCGGCGATTTTTTTATGCTAGTATGCCGTTCGTCTCCTATTAATTTTCAACCACAACCCGTACTGCAAAACAGAAGCTGCTCTGCAGGAAACGTAGACTCATAATTAAAGATTTGCGGTGGTTCCCGGACGTTCTTTGCTCCGGCCGCTGTCCGTAATTCTGTAAAACGATTCTGGTAAATCATGTCATCCCTGACCGCTTCCGCCATCATTCCGAATCCGTGGGTGCGCATCCTCGACGCCCTGGAGAAAAAAATCAACCGCCATTCCTACGACACCTGGCTAAAACCCACGCGCTACAGCCACGCCAGCAACGGTGTTCTCTTCGTCCGCATTCCCACCGCCGAGTTCCGCCACGTCGGCGACAAATACGCCGACCTCATTCAGGAAGCCGTCGACAATCTCGGCCTCGGTTACCAGGACGTGAAATTCGTCACCGCCGAGGACGATCCTTCGAACACCCCCATCCGCCACAATGGCGGCCTCTCCGCTCACGGCTACAGCGGCAACTCCAGCACCGGCGGCCAGGCTTCCGCCAGCCAGCAAGCCGCCACCGGTCTCCATCCTGCACAGGCGCGCTTCGATTGGGATAGCGCCGCGCAATTAAATCCGCGCTACACCTTCGACGCCTTCGTCATCGGCAGCGGCAACCAGTTCGCGCACGCCGCCTGCCAGGCCGTCGCCGAGCGCCCCTCCAAAGCCTACAATCCGCTCTTCCTCTACGGCACCACCGGCATGGGCAAGACCCACCTCATGCAGGCCATCGGCCACGAGATCAAGCGCCGCACGCCGCAGACCGCCATCTGCTACCTGTCCAGCGAAAAATTCACCAACGAGATGATCAACTCGCTCCGCTACGAGAAGATGATCAGTTTCCGCGATAAATTCCGCAACGTCGACGTCCTCCTCATCGACGACATCCAGTTCCTCGCTCAGAAAGAGCGCACCCAGGAAGAATTCTTCCACACCTTCAACGCCCTGCACGAATCCCTGAAGCAGATCGTGATCGCCAGCGACCGCCCTCCCAAAGAATTAGCCGAATTCGAAGATCGCCTTCGCAGCCGCTTCGAGTGGGGCCTGATCGCCGACATTCAACCACCCGATCTCGAAACCAAAGTCGCCATCCTGCAAAAGAAAGCCGAGCAGGAGCGCGTCACTCTGCCGATCGACGTCGCGCTCTTCATCGCCAACAACATTCGCTCCAACGTCCGCGAGCTCGAAGGCGCTCTCATCCGCCTCGTCGCCCACTCATCTCTCATTGGAGCCGACATCACGCTCCCCTACACCCAGCAGGTTCTGAAAAATTTTATCGATTCGCAGGCGCGTAAGGTCACCATCGAGTCCATCCAGAAAGCTGTAGCCGAGCAATTCGGACTGCGCCTGGTCGAGATCAAAGCGAAAAACAATTCGCGCTCCATCGTCTATCCCCGGCAGATCGCGATGTACCTCGCTAAACATTTGACCGAAGCGTCGCTCCCCGAAATCGGCCGCCAATTCGGCGGCAAGCACCACACCACGGTCCTGCACTCGGTCGATAAGATCGAAGGGGTTCGCAAGAACGACAAGGATTTGAACAGGCTGCTCAATAAATTGACCGAGCAGTTGGGCGCGTAGACGCGGTTTGCGCCACCTTTTCCACTCATCGAGCCGTTCTTCCAGCCAACGGTCTGTGAGTTGTTTGTGGAAAGTGTGCGAGACCAGAGCGAAACTTGAGCAGGGTCCATCCCTTACATGGTCTTCCGCTGGAGTAGGGTCCGATTCTCCACACGAGGGGTCGACGCCGAAGCAACTGAACCGCAGGCACCTGCCCCGGTTTTCCACTTCTCCGACCCGCCTACGGTTACTACTGGTTTAATTGCTTTTGTATTTGATATAAGAAGAGAACAGAAGTAGAGTCGGGAGACCCAATATGCCGGTGGAAGTCGCCCCTGCCGTTGCCGCATCATCAACGACCATGGAAATTACGGTCAGCAAATTTGAATTGCTTCGTGAACTGACGGCGACGCAAGGTGTCGTCGAGCGCAAGACCACCATTCCCATTCTCTCGAATTATTTGTTCGAGGCCTCCGGCGACAAACTGTCGCTCACCGCCACCGACCTCGATCTCAGCCTGCGCACCTCCTGTCACGCCAAAGTAAAAAAAGAAGGCTCCTGTACCATCCCCGCGCGCAAGCTTCACGACTACGTCAAACTCCTGCCCGACGCGGAAATCACCATTCGCCTGCTCGAGAATCACTGGGTCAGCATCCGCTGCGGACGCTCCAACACAAAAATGGTTGGGATGGCGAAATCTAATTTCCCCGGCCTGCCCGTTTTCCCCGCCGCCGGAGCCATTAAAATTCCTGCGTCCGTCCTGCGCTCCATGATCGCCAAAACCGGCTTCGCCATCGCCAGCGAAGAGTCCCGCTACACCCTCAACGGCGCGCTCATGGTCCTCAAGCCCGAATCCATCACTATGGTAGCCACCGACGGCCATCGCCTCGCCCACGTAGAACGCGCCGGCGAAAAATTCGAAGGCGTCAGCGGCGAAATGAAAACGCTGGTCCCAAAGAAAGCCATGGACGAGCTGAAATCCCTGCTCGACGCCCACAGCGAGAACGAAGTAGAGACCATCGACTTCGCCAAAGACGAATCCACTCTCTTCTTCCGCGTAGGCCTGCGCCTCCTGACCTCGCGCCAACTCACCGGCCAGTTCCCCAACTACGAAGCCGTTCTCCCCAAAGACATTACTAAATCAATCGCCCTCCACGGCGAAGAACTAGGCTCGGCCATAGCCCGAGTAGCCCAATTCGCCGATGAGCGCTCCAGAGCCGTCCGCCTCCGCTTAGAAAAAGGGGAACTAAAAATCTCCGCCTCCTCCACCGAAACCGGAGAATCCGAAGACTCCATCGAAGTAGCCTACGACGGCGACCCGCTAGCCATAGGCTTCAACGCCCAATACTTGATGGACTTCATCAAAGCCACCGGCAGCACCGAAGTAAAACTAGAACTAAAGGACGCCCAATCCGCCGGCCAACTCCGCCCCGCCGAATCCGAAGACTATAAATACCGCTACATAGTAATGCCCATGCGCATCTGATACGGTGCTTTTGGGTGGCTCAGTGCTTCGGCGCTGCGATAAAAGGGCTTTATTTTTTGAGGTGTCATCCTGGGCGCAGATGAGTCATGAGCGAAGCGAATGGCGCGGCGAGGTCGAAGGACCCCTTACTCATCCTTCACTGTTCGAGACGCGACCAAGCCGCCCCAAACTAAAGTATACCCACCTGCATCTAACCCATTAGGAGACCCCGCTCAGTGAAACCCCTCGCGCTGGCCCTGCTGCTGGCGCTAGCACCAATCAACGTCGCAGCCCAAGCCGTAATCCCGCCCGGGCTTCCCTGGCCCTCCAACCTCCCCGTCTACGATCACATCATCATCGTCATCGAAGAAAACAAAAATTACGAAGAAATCATCGGCAACAATCACGGCCCCTACATCAACGACGTCCTAAAAAAAGAGGGAGCCAACCTCACCCAGATGTACGCCGAAGAACACCACAGCGAAGGCAACTATTTCTGGCTCTTCTCCGGCAACAACCAAAAAGTCGGCTATCTCGACGACATCCCGACGTCCGCCATCAAAGCCCCCAATCTGGGCTCCGAACTGATCCGCAGCGGCCACTCCTTCAAAGGCTACTCCGAAGGCCTTCCCGCAATCGGTTCCACCGTCGCCAGACAAGGCCTCTACGCCCGCAAGCATTGCCCCTGGGTAAGCTTCTCCAACCTCTCCAACGGCACGACCGCGGCCGACGCCTCCACCCTGCGTTTCCCACAAGATTTCCCCACCGACTACAATGCGCTCCCCACCGTAGCCTTCGTCATCCCCAATCTCGCCGACGACATGCACGACGGCAAACCCAACTCCTCCATCCCCGCCGGCGACAAATGGCTCCGCCGCAACCTCGACGCCTACTACCAATGGGCCAAGCAGCACAACAGCCTCCTGATCCTAACCTTCGACGAGAGCGACGAATACACCTTCACCGGAGGCGTAACCAATCCCGCCGACCCAAATCCCAACAAGAGAAATCGCATCCCCACCATCCTCGCCGGAGCCCACATCAAGCCTGGCGACTACTCCGAAGACAAAGGCGTCACCCACGTAAATCTCCTCCGCACCCTCGAAGCCATGTACAAGCTGAACAAATCCGGCGCTCAACAATGGAACGCTCTGAAAGCCAACATCTCCGACGACTACCTGATCAAAGACATCTTCGACATAACCCCATAACGAAGATTTGTCATCCTGACCCTGAGCTTGCCGAAGGGGAAGGACCTGCTTTCTGTCTGAAGCAACCTTTGTGTCTTCCATCGTGAAACGATGCGCCGCGAACCACCACCTTGACCAAACCCGCGCCAGCATGTACATTTGCGGCCATTCAGCCACTAGGAGGGACCGCCATGCTATCCGGTTTCAAACAATTCATCCTGCGCGGCAATGTAGTCGACATGGCAGTAGGCGTTGTAATCGGCGCTGCCTTCGGAGGAGTAGTCACCGCCCTAACCAAAGATCTCCTGACTCCGTTCATAGCCGCCCTGGTAGGCAAGCCGGATTTTTCCTATCTAGGCTTTACCATCCACGGCACGAAATTTCCCGTAGGCGATTTCCTCAACACCTGCGTATCCTTTGTCCTCATCGCCGCCGCCGTCTACTTCTTCGTAGTAACCCCGGTCAATGCTCTCGTAGCCCGCATGCGCCGCAACGCCGTCCCTCCCGATCCCACCACCAAAAAATGTCCCGAATGCCTGAGCGAAATCCCGATCGACGCCCGCCGCTGCAGCCACTGCGCCGAGCCCGTATTAGGCAAAGCCGCCTAACGAGCGAATAGATCATTTCGATTTGTCATTCTGAGCGAACCGGGTCCCCTGCGCGCCCGTGGTTGACGCGTTGGGGTGGAGAAGCGAAGGATCTTGCTTTTGTAGGCGGCATTCACGCCGCAAGCAGCGCAAGCTGCAGCAGTCAGTCTGGCGCAATCCCCCACATTCCTGTAAAATTAAGTTTCGGAAACGAATCAGCAACACCCTACGGCATCAGCCTGGAAGGAACCAAAGAGTTATGGCACGAGTATGTGATATCTGCGGCAAGGGGCCGCAGTTCGGCAACACTATCAGCCACGCCCACAACGTCAGCAAGCGCCGCTGGAACGTCAATCTCCGCCCTGTTCATGCCAAAGTAGGAGCCGCGACCAAACACATCCGGGTCTGCACCTCCTGCCTAAGAAGCGGCAAAGTAGTCAAAGCGTAGTGTGGCGCGGACACTCCTGTCCGCGAAAACAACCCGATGAAGAAAAAAGCCCGGCAGAATTTTTCGGGCCCTACTTCACATCCACCAACTGCACATCAAATATCAATGTAGCATTCGCCGGAATCAGCGAAGAATATCCGCCCGCCCCATAAGCCAGATCCGGAGGAATCCGCAGCTGCCTCTTCCCTCCCACCTTCATCCCCGCAATCCCCTCATCCCACCCCTTGATAACCTGGCCCCCGCCCAGCAAAAAATCAAACGGACGCCCTGTCTCCACCGAGCTGTCAAACTTCTTTCCATTTGTCAGCCACCCCGTGTAATCAACCTTAACCTTCTTCCCCGCCTCAGCAACCGCCCCCGTCCCCACCTTAATGTCCCAATACGCCAGCCCGCTAGCCGTCTTCGTTGGCTCGCCCGTAACCTTGGTAGGTCCCATAGGCGCCGCCGGAGCCCTCTTAGCCGGAGCCGTCTGCGCCGCCCCAACCCACCCCGTAACCGCAATCATCCCAACCACAAAAATAGCCACAAAAGTTTTCATAATCTCCCCTTAATTACGACAATGTGGTTGCCCCATCCTAAACGTCGCGTTCTATTAGGGTGGGCCCGCGAAATCTCAAAACAACGAACTCTGCCCGATCTCAACCCCGCCTAACCACCCATCCCTCAAGCCAGCGCAATCGCATCAATCTCCACCAACACTTCCCGCGGAAGCCGCGCCACCTCCACCGTAGACCGCGCTGGCGGAGCCTCCTTAAAATACTTCCCATAGACTTCATTCATAGCCGCGAAATCCCCCATGTTCTTAAGGAACACGGTGCACCGCACCACCTTCCCCAGGGAACTCCCAGCGGCCCGCAAAATAGCGTCAAGATTCCGCAGCACCCGCTCCGTCTGCGCCCCAACCTCCCCAGCCACCACCTGCTGCGTAGCCGGATCAATCGCCACCTGCCCCGAAGTAAAAATCATCCCCGCCGCCCGAATCGCCTGCGAATAAGGCCCAATAGCCGAGGGAGCCTCCGAAGTAGCAATCACCTCACGCATAATTCCTCCTTGCCCATGATCGGAGTAAAAAAACGATCGAAGTAAAACGAACGGGTGCCCCATCCTAAGCGTCGCGCGTCTGTGCGACGTCAGGGTGGGCCCACATAAAATTTCAAAACGCCGACCTTCAGAACAACGAACTCTGCCTACGGTTCGGCACAATCCCAAAATGCTCATAAGCCAGCTGTGTCGCCACCCTCCCTCGCGGAGTCCGATTCAGAAACCCAATCTGAATCAAAAACGGCTCATAGATTTCCTCGATCGCGTCCGGCTCCTCCGCCAGCGCCGCCCCCAAAGTATTCAACCCCACCGGACCACCCTGATACTTCTCAATAATCGTCAGCAGCAACTTCCGATCGACTTCATCAAACCCATACCGATCCACTTCCAGCATCCCCAGCGCCGACTGCGCCACCGCCAGATCGATCCTCCCCGCCGCCCGCACCTGCGCATAATCCCGCACCCGCCGCAACAAGCGATTCGCAATCCGCGGAGTCCCGCGCGACCGCGAAGCAATCTCCGTAGCCCCCGCGCGATCAATCCCCACTCCCAAAATCTCCGCCGACCGCTCCACAATCACCCGCAAATCTTCATGCGTATAAAATTCCAGCCGCAACAACAACCCGAACCGCGAGCGCAACGGAGCCGAGAGCAACCCCGCCCGCGTCGTCGCCCCAATAAAAGTAAACGGTTTCACATCCATCGTGTGCGTCCGCGCCGACGGCCCTTGCCCAATCATGATGTCCAGCTTGTAATCCTCGAGCGCCGAATAAAGAATCTCCTCGAGCGCCGGCTGCAACCGATGCACTTCATCGATAAACAAAACCTGCCGGTCGCGCAGATTCGTAAGGATCGCCGTCAGGTCGCCCTTGATCTGCAAAGTAGGCCCGGAGGTCTGCTGAAACGCCGCGCCCAACTCATTAGCAATAATATTGGCGAGAGTAGTCTTGCCTAACCCCGGAGGCCCATAAAGCAGCACATGATCCAAAGCCTCCGCGCGATTGCGCGCCGCCTGAATGGCCACGGAAAGATTCTCTTTAACCTTGTTCTGCCCGATAAACTCCGCCAGCCGCTGTGGCCGCAGCTTCAGCTCAAAAGAAGAATCATCCTCGACCGGAACAGCCGAAACCATCCGATCCTTCAAATTCAAATGAGGATTGTTCTTAGCGGCAGACACTGCAAAGGATGTTAGCAGTTCCGAGTTCACCTGTGCACGCGTGGAGCGGACACTCTTGTCCGCTGCCCTTGATCTTCTTGTGCAAATGACTTTTTGTGCGAATGATTGACGTTAGGGTGGGAACCTGGATGCGGCGAGTGGATCTCTAAACGTTCCTACTGTCCAATCACTCCCAACCGCACCCCCTTCAACTTCCGCTCATCAAACCAACCCACCTTCTGTCCAAACCAAGTCTTGCTCCCCGACAACTTATACTTCTTCGCTGCCGCCGAAAACTCCGTCGTCGCGAGCAAATACGCCACCGGACTCTCCCCATACTTCGCCAGCCAATCCGACAGCCACCGCGCATTCGCCGGAGCCGCCAAGATCAGCGGCTCCCCCGGAAAATACGCCATCTTCCCAAAATCTTTCTCCGTCTCAATCAGCGGATCAGACCACCCATAAGCCTTGCGGAACAACGTCACCGACGCATCCAGATTATTCACCGCGATCACCACATTCTCCACACCCGTCACCGGCGCCCCATGCACGCTTTCCGATATCTGCACCCGCCACGCCCGCGGCGTCTGATCTTCAATCTCAAATGGCAGCACCGACCCGCGCGTCCCCGGTCCCACGCCCGCCGTCATCCACTCAATCGACATCCCATCCGGACGCTTCCGACTCCCCGGCTCCGGAGCCGTCACCGCAATCCCCGCCTTCTTCAGCCGATCCACTTCCTGCAGCAAAACATTCGTCCCCACCGCCCAAGCACAACTAACCGCATCCTCCGACATATACTTCGCCCACTCCGACCCCGCCGTCACCCCCGCCTTGATCGGCGCAATCAATTCAATGTAAGTCCCATCATCGAATCCCACATACGCCATCTGCGTAACCCCGTTCCCATGCGGCCCGCCCATATCCGGAGTCAGCCCCACATCCGTAAACATCTGCCGCAGCGTATCCAGATTCGATCCGCAAACCGACACGTGGTCCAACTCCAACACCACGTTTTTCTTGTCCTGAGTCATAGCTGGATAGGTAATCATCACCGACATAAGAAAAATACCAGCGAACGAAACCCCGCAGCCGAAAGGCGAAGTCGGCCTAACCATGCATCCCTCCTGGCACCAGAAGAAGAAAAAAGAATAGTACGCCAGAACCCGCCAGCGAGCGAACCTGTTTTTGGGGATTGCTTCGTCCTGCGGGAGGCCCCGCCCTCGCCAACACTACCAACACTATTAGAAAGCCAGCACAACCCTACTCCTCCTCCTCCTTAACCTCGCCCCGCTCCGCCTTAGCCTTTTCAATAATCTTGTCCTGCAACGCCTGCGGCACCGTATCGTAATGATGCATCTCCATCGCGAAACTCCCGCGCCCCTGCGTCATCGAAGTCAGATCGGCGCCATACGTCAGCATCTCCGCCATCGGCACCTCCGCCTTCACAATCGTATTCCCCGCCTTGTTGTCCATCCCCTGAATCCGCCCGCGCCGGCTATTCAAATCGCCCATAATGGTTCCCGCAAACTCATCCGGAATCGTGATCTCCACATTCATCACCGGCTCCAGCAGTGTAGGCTTCGCCTGTTCCATCGCCTTCCGAAATGCGATTCGCCCCGCCATCTGAAACGACAAATCGTTCGAATCCACATCGTGATACGACCCGTCATAAAGGATCACCCGAAAGTTCACGACCGGATACCCCGCCAGAAATCCCCGCGCCGCCGCATCCTTGATTCCTTTCTCCACCGCCGGAATAAAATTCCGCGGAATCGCCCCGCCAAAAATATCGTTCACAAACTCAAACTCCGCCCCGCGCGGCAACGGCTCCATCTTGATCTTGCAATCCCCATACTGCCCGTGCCCGCCCGTCTGCTTTTTGTGCCGCCCCTGCACATCCGCCTTCCCCCGTATCGTCTCGCGATACGGAACCTTCGGCGCCTTCAGCACCACCTCTGCGTGATACCGCTTCCGCATCTTCGACACCACCACTTCAATATGCTGCTGTCCCGTCCCCGCAATCAAGAATTCCTTGGTCTGCGGATCGCGAAAAAATCGCAGCATCGCATCTTCTTCCATCAGCTTGTGCAGCCCCACTCCCAGCTTGTCTTCATCCGCCCGGCTCTTCGGCTCGATCGCAAACGTGATCGCCGGCTCCGGCAGCTGCACCGCCTGGTACCGTATCGGCGAAGCCTTATCTCCCAAAGTGTCGCCCGTAAGCGTCTCCCGCAACTTCGCCACCGCACCAATATCTCCCGCATGAATCTCCGGAATCGGCACCGCCGTCTTTCCCTGGATCAAAGAAATATGCGCAAACTTCTCCAGCGTGTTGCGGTTGTAGTTCTGCAAAGAAGCGTCGTTCTTCAGCACGCCCGAAAAAACTTTGAAATAAGAAATCCGACCCGCAAAAGCGTCTGACACCGTCTTGAACACATAAACCGAAGCCGGCTCATTATCCGTCCCCTTGCGCTCCGACTGCTCCTTGCCATCGGCAGTCCACCCCGTAATCGCATGATGCTCGGTAGCCGCCGGCGTGTAATCGACAATAAAATCCATCAGCTCATCAACGCCGATATTCCCCAGCCCTGAAGTAAACAGCACCGGAAAAAGCTTGTCCTCGCGAATCGCCTCATGCAGCGCCGGAACCAGATGCTCCTCCGGAATCGTCCCCGTCTCAAAAAATTCCTCCATCAACTCATCTTTCCCTTCCGCCACCAACTCCACCAGCTTCTCGTGCGCCTCCTTAGCCGCATCCGCCACGCTAGCCGGAATCGGCCCTTCCTTTCCTTTGCCATTCCCGCCCATCTCATAGGTGTAAGCCTTCATCCGCACCAGATCGACGATCCCGCTCAGGCTCTTCTCGCTCCCAATCGGCAGTTGCAGCGGAGTCACCGCCCTCCCGAATGCATTCGTCAGCGACTCCAGCACCCGCATAGCATCCGCCCGGTCACGATCCATCCGGCTCACCACGATCATCCGCGGCAGATTAATCTCCTCGCAGTATCCCCAAACCCGCTGCGTCACCACCTCCACGCCCGCCACGCCATCGACTACCACCAGCGCCGCATCCACCACCGGCAGCACCATCTTCGCCTCATGCACAAACATATTGAACCCCGGAGTATCCAGCAGATTGATCTTCACCCGCGCCTCCGGCTTCCCCCACTCCACAAACGCCAGCCCAGTCGAGATCGACATCTTCCGAGCAATCTCTTCCTCGTCATAATCCGTAGGAGCCGACCCATCATCGACCCGTCCCAGCCGAGGCGCGCTACCGGATGTATAAAGCATGGCGGACACGAGCGTGGTCTTCCCCGCATGCCCGTGTCCGATCAAGGCAAGGTTGCGGAGATTACTTCCTTCATAAGCTTTCACGGATTGTTTTCTCCTTCCGCAGGCTAACCAGGAAGGTTGATAAGTCCCACAATCACAATAAAAAAAGATGAGAGATGAGAACAGGCAACAGCCCAGCCCAACCCCGCCCGCGAAACTCCCGATGCTACCACACCCATCGCCCACCGGTCAGCAAGCCACCGCAACAAATCCCGGCCAACCCTGTGTCATCCTGGGCGGAGCAGAACGATTCGCGAAGCGATCGTTCCGCGGAGCCGAAGAGCCTGCCCTGAGCGAAGCCGAAGGGACGCTGCGCTCTCCAACCGTCCCCAAATGTCGGAAGGAAGCTCCTGCCTTTGCCAGCACCACCAAAACCGGGATAACTGTGGTTTAGCAAGACGTTGTACCTGGGGAAAGAGCGCGGCTGATGGGTGGAGCGTAGCCGAGACTACCGTGCGAGCGGGCGAAGTTGTAGTGCTGGCGCCAGGGTAGGAGGTGCCGGTCGCGTTCGTCGGAGTTGGTCCAATGGCGAGCGTAGGCCCATTCGCGTACCGAAGCAACAGCTGAGTTTAAGATAGTCCATCATGCAACTGTGGTTCGCCTGTAACGGTGTGGTGAGCGTCCGCGAACAGCTGGTCACTCAAGTCATTCTGGGCATTCTAAGTAACGACCTGCTTTCAGGGCAGCGCCTGCCGAGCACGCGAGAACTGGCGCGGCGGTTTCATCTTCATCCCAACACGGTGAGTGCAGGCTATCGGCAACTGGAACGGGAACGTTGGGTTGAGTTCCGCCATGGAAGCGGTGTGTATGTGCGCGAGACTAAACCGAACGTAGCGCTCTCGCCTGCGGTCGCACTCGATCAAATTGTCGCGAGCTTCTTTCGCGCGGCGCGTGAATTGGGTGTTCCCTTGGCAGGCGTGCGCTCGCGGATCCAGCACTGGCTGAATTTGCAGCCGCCCGATCATTTCCTGCTAATCGAGCCGGATGAAGAGCTAAGAAAAATTGTGGCGATGGAGATGCGATCAGCTGTAACTCTTCCCATCAGGAGTGGCGATTTCCTGAAGGGCGATCTTGGCGAGGCAATCCAAGGTGCGGTTGTAGTGGCGCTTCCGAGCAAGGCGAGAGTCGTGCGGCAAGCTTTGCCGTTGGGGACTGAGTTGCTGACTCTGCAAGTGCGTTCCGTGCCCTCGACTCTGTCTGGTTGGTTGCCAGCACCTTCGAGTGCGCTTGTCGGGATAGCATCCAGGTGGGACAACTTCCTAGAGATGGCTCGCACGTTCCTGATTGCAGCAGGTTTTGAATCCGACGCCCTGCTCTTTCGAGACGCCAAGAAATTAGATTGGCAAAGAGGATTAGAGCAAGCGGAGGCGGTGATCTGTGATTCGGTCACCGCATCCGATCTGCTGAGGGCCAAACGTGTCATTCGGTTCCAGCTGCTAGCAGAATCTTCGCTGACGGAACTGAGAAGTTACGAACAGTTTATCCGCAGCCCGCTCGACTTGTGACACTCGTGAAAGTGTCACAAAGACCCGAGTACTTTTCAATCATGCCGCTAATCTGCGGCTATGCGACAACAAATAGTTCATTTCTTGCTTGCCTCCCTTCTGTCGATACTGAGTTTATTGCCGCGCGCTGTGGCACAAATCGAACAGGAGCAAACTGCCGACGATAGTCTGACTGCGAAAGAGATTCTGATTGCGCGCAGTCCATACACACAGCGCGACGACATCGCACGTGGCCCGAGCGATGGCCAGACACTTTTAGAGCTCGCCCAACGCAGACCCATCCCTCCGGTTCCGCTCCAGATACGATATCCACGCGGGCGGGGCTATGGGGGAATGTGGCGGCAACCCGGCAACGGGCGCCACGCTTTGATTGGAGCCCTCGTCGGCTTTGGCCTGGGCGTTGCTATCGGCGCCAAAGGGAACCAAGACCCACATGCGCGTGTCATTGCACCCATTTTGTTCGGTGGTGCTGGGGCACTGATGGGGGCCGCCGTTGGCGCTTCTCATCCGTGATCCGTGCGAACGAGGCCCCTTTCCCCGCTCTCCACGAAGGAAGAGATAACAAGGGACCGGTTGGCGCTAATCCAAAAATTTATGGCCGGCGAAATCAGCTCTTTGCCTGCAGGTTCAGGCCTCAGTTGACATAAACAGATGGAAGGCGTTAGCACCAGGCACCCTGCAAAAAAGTGAAGGGGCCGATTGCTCGGCCCCTCTGAGTTTCAAGGTTAGTTTCACATACCGTTCGGTATTACGACACTCGTCGAGCCTACGGTTTGGTGACCGTGAGATGGACAGTTGTCTTCTTGATCATCGTTCCGTACGTGCCGGTGATAGTGATCGTTGACTTCCCGGCCGCTGCCGATCCGCCTACCGTCAGCGTCAAAACGCTGGAGGAAGTGGTCGGATTCGTGCCGAACGTCGCCGTTACCCCGGTCGGCATTCCGGTTGCCGCGAGAGTGACCTCCTGATCGAAGCCAAGTGTCGGCTTGACGGTGATGGTGCTGGCCCCGCTGCTACCTATCGCAACTGACAGTGTCTTCGGCGAGGCCGTGAGTGTAAAGCTACCCAAGGCATCCACCGTTAACGTTATCGTCGTCGTTGCTTTCAGGCTGCCGGATGTTCCTGTAATGGTCACCGTCACCGTGCCTGCCTTCGCCGTCTTGCTCGCCGTCAACGTCAGCACGCTCGATGAAGTTGCCGGGTTCGGACTGAACGAACCCGTCACCCCCTTGGGCAACGTGGAAGTGGTCAGCGTTACACTGCCGGAAAATCCATTAACCGGAGTGATGGTGATGTTGCTCGTTCCGCTGGCTCCGCCTTTTGCGATGGTGACTGCGGTCGGCGATGCCGAGAGCGTGAAGCTCTGCACCAGGGCCTGCACGGTGAGGCTGATTGTCGTGCTATTGGTCAAGCTGCCCGACGTACCGGTGATCGTTACCGTGACCGTGCCCGTGGCCGCGGTGGAGCTGGCGGTCAAGGTCAAGGTGCTGACCGAGGTTGTGGGATTCGGATTGAAAGCCGCCGTCACACCACTCGGCAGCCCCGAGGCAGAAAGAGTCACGCTGCCACTGAAGCCGTTCACCGGAGTGATGGTGATGGTGCTGGTGGCGCTGCTGCCCTGCGTGATGACTACGCTGCTTGGATTGGCTGAGAGACTGAAATTGGCAGCGCCTGCCGGCCAGGCGTTAACCAGGTTGTAGGCGTTCACTGACCCGATTCCGGTGGCAAAGTCCCAGCCAGTTTGCGTGCCATAAGCGGGCTGATACGCACTATTCGAAGTGGAGAGCACACCGCGAGTGCCGGAGGGTAGGTAGCAGTTGACCGTGCCGGTGCAATTCGAATCGTTGTCGCCGAGCGTCACGTCATAAAAAATACACGAACTCCCCACCTTGTTTCCCAGGGTTGAACTGCAAGCAGAGTTGCCGCTGGCGCCATACTCGGTAGCCGCCAGGCTGTAATACACGTAATCGGGCTGACCCTGGCGTTCACCGACTTTCTGATTCACCAGGGCTTGAATGCCAGCCATGATCGGCGAGGAGAACGATGTCCCTCCCCCTCCCGGCCACTCATCGGGCGGCTCGGTGCAGGGAGCGCCTTTGGGTCCGCTAAAGCAGACTGGATAATAGTGATCCCAGATTCCGTTCGCGGCAAAGAGCGCTACATCGGGAATATCGCGCACTCCGTCGCTCGGATTTCCGAGTAGCGATTGATAGGAGGGCTTGGGATAACCGGCGCACGTTCCACTCACTTCGTCGAGTATGGATGGCGATCCCGTCGCGCACTCGCTCGGCCCGCCGCTGCCTCCCGCCGGACCCAGAAAAGCTTCGTTTATCCCGGAGGAACTGCAGAACCCACTTGTTCCGTATGGTTCGCTGAAGCCTTCATATTGCGACAGCAACACGCTGGCGCAGGAATCGTTCCACGGGATCTCGGGTACATAGGAGAGCGCCGATTCATACGTAGGCGAATTGGTGGCACTCCAGTAAGTGCTGTTTTCCTTCTCGTAGGTGTCGCCGAAGTCGGTGCCGCCCACAGACACGTTATAGGCTGTCTCTCCCCAGCCCGTGATGCTGATACCGTGCGTGTCGTTCAGTTTGCCTCTGTCGCAGCCGTCGGCATCGGCATCGCCCGAGGAAACGAAAACCGAGACGCCTTCCGTCACCGCCTGTTGAAAGGTTGTGTTAAAGGATGCATTGAGCGACGCGCCGCTTATCTCTTCGCATTCGCCGTAGCTCATGCTCACGATCGCTGGCGGCTCACTGGTTTCGTTGAGCAGGTTCAGCAGCGCAATCTGCGTGCCGAAGGCCGCCGTGTCTTCGCACGAAGCCAGCACGATGGCCGCGTTCGGAGCTGCCGCGCTGCTATATTCGGCGTCAAGAATCGCTTCCTCATCGTCCCCGTTCACTCCCGGATCAGTGCAGTTATTGCTGCCACTCGGAGGAGCAGGATGGATCTGCGTGAACGAGCCTTCGGTGTACCCCGAAAGCCCAAATACCGAACGGAACGACGTCCAATCCGCCGTGGTAAAGACGTCCGTGTCTTCGAGCACCACGATGGTTTGGCCTTGTCCTGAAATGCCCTCGGTGAAAAGTGGATTCAGGTTGTAGATCTCCGCCAGATCGCCCGGAACCACCAAATAACATGTTCCAAACAAACAGTTGTCGCCGCCGGTGTATTGGACCCGTGGCTTGTACATGGTATGGGGCTTGAAGTCGTTCAATGACACCACGCCGGCTACCGCCGGGGCCAGAGCGGCCGGAATCCGCGGATCGCTCATGTTGGCGATGTGCTTCTCGCCCTTCACGTCCAGATTGTGAATCTCCGTGTGGAAGGCCTCTCGTATTTGGCCAGCTGTTCCCGAAAAATCAAGCATCACGCCGTTGGGGTAGTCCACATTGATCTTGAAACCATGCGACTGCAGCCAATTCTTAATCGTCTCGCGGTCCTGGTTCGCAACCCCGTACCTATCCCCGAGTTCCTTGGCTTTAAGCCACTGATGAAAGTTGGGAGAGGACTTGTCGTGCAGTTCCTCAATCAGCTGGTCCAATTGCCGTTCCTGCTCGGGCGAGCGTTTTAAGAGGAGCAGCATGTGCTCCATCAAAAGGCTATCGGCCACTGCTCCGCGATCGTACTTGGCCTTCGCTTCGGGCCGCGTATTGCCGCCCAGCGTGACCAATTTGTTCTCATCGATACTTTGGGTGATCAGAAGAGGCTGGACGCTTTCCGCCTGCGCGGACGGAATCGCAAGCAGACACAGAGAAGCGCACGCAGCCAATAGACAGCACGCAAAAGACGCTTGACGACGCATAGGGAACACCTTTCCTGGGGGGAGAGAGAATCCTGAGAAATCAGCCCGCAACCATTGTGACCACGGGCCGAATCCCGCGCCAATCGGCGCGAGTCCGCAATTATACGGCAAAGTGAGAATTTAGCAGTGTCAAATTTCTGTCAAAAATCGCGTTGTTCTTATGCCAGTTTCCGCATCGCGGTAGAGATTCTTCCCGTCAATGTTCCTTCCGTCCGCCCCTGCTAAAATTCCCGCATCAATCTAAACACCATGCCGCAAAAAAAAGAAAAGCCCCCAACCCCACCTCCGCCAGTGCTTCTGATCACCGGCGCCAGCCGCGGCATCGGAGCCGCCACCGCCCACCTAGCCGCCGCCCGCGGATACAAAGTCGCCGTCAACTATCTCCGCAACCAGCCCGCCGCCGAAAAAATAGTAGCCGCCATCCGCGACCACGGAGGCACCGCCATGGCTCTCCAGGCCGACGTCAGCAACGAAGCCGAAGTAGTCCGCCTCTTCAACGAAACCACCACCCACCTGGGCCCCATCACTGCCCTGGTCAACAACGCCGGCACCGTGGAACGCCAAACTCGCCTCGACCAGATCGACGCCGCCCGCCTCCAGCGCCTTTTCTCGACCAACGTTTTCAGCGCCTTCCTCTGCTCCCGCGAAGCCGTCCGCCGCATGTCCCCGCGCCACGGAGGCCATGGCGGAGCAATCGTCAATGTCTCTTCCGCAGCCTCCCGCATTGGCTCGCCCAACGAGTACATCGACTACGCCGCGACGAAAGGCGCGATCGACACGCTAACTCTAGGCCTCGCCAAAGAAGTAGCCGAAGAAAATATCCGCATCAACGCCGTCCGCCCCGGCATCATCCACACCGAAATCCACGCCGCCGGAGGCGAGCCCAACCGTGTAGAAAGAGTCAAAGCAGGAATCCCCATGCAGCGAGGCGGCCACCCCGAAGAAGTAGCGCAAGCCATCCTCTTCCTACTCTCCGAAGAAGCCAGCTACATAACCGGCACCCTCCTGGACGTAACCGGCGGCCGCTAGCCTTCGGTAATGGCGACCCCATGTTCGTGGCGGACCGCACGGGCGCCAATGCACGGAAGATATTCGGGGACCGGCCCGGAGTTCACAACCATTTTCCAACCTGGTCGCCTGACGGCCGTTGGATCTATTTCGTGCATGGGACGCCGGCGACGAGGGAGATGGATTTATGGCGCACAGATCCGGCCGGCCGGAACCCAGAGCACCTCACGCAACGCAATACAGACATCGCGTATCCCACGCCGTCCGGCAAAAACAGAGTGTTCTACGTCGCGCGGGACGGCGACGGTTCAGGACCGTGGCTGTGGATGTTTGATCTGAAACGGAAGGACTCGCGGCGTGCGAGCATCGGTCTCGAGCAATATACGTCCGTGCAAGCCAGCGCCGACGGCCGCAAGCTGGTGGCCACCATCAGCAATCCCGTGGCGGGACTTTGGACTGTTCCGATTCTTGATCGCGTCGCCGAAGAACGCGATGTAAAACCGCTTACCGTGCCGACCGTACGGGCGCTGGCGCCCCGTTTCGGCGGCTCGTCGCTGTTTTATTTATCTTCCCTCGGGACGGGGGACGGACTGTGGCGCCTTCGGGACGGGCAGGCCACTGAGGTCTGGAAGGGTGCCGATGGTGCTCTCCTGGAAACGCCCGCTGTTTCGCCGGATGGAGGTCGCGTGGCCATTGTGCTACGGCGGAGCGGGAAACGCCAACTACATGTCCTCTCTTCAGACGGCGCCGAACTCCAGCCGATCGCGGAGGGAATTGTCGCCCAGGGCACGAGTTGCTGGTCGCCGGATGGCAGATGGATCGTCACTGGTGGCAGCGACGCCACCGGTCCCGGGCTTTTCAAGATTCCGTTGGAGGGCGGATCGCCAGTTCGCTTGGTCGCCGGGCAAGCACTCAATCCAGTCTGGTCACCGGACGGAAGCCTGATCGTATATGCGGGTACGAATGTGAGCACCTTCGCTCCGCTCCTTGCCGTACGTCCGGGCGGAACCAGCGTCGAATTGCCCCATATCAGCTTGCGACGCTTGGGCGAGCACGTGCGCTTCTCGCCTGATGGCAAGAGTCTGATCTACATGCAGGGACTGCTCGCATCACAGGACTTCTGGCTACTCGATCTCGCCTCCATGAAGTCGCGCCCTCTCACCAGGCTACAAAACCGTGCCGCCATGCGCACCTTCGACGTCACCAGCGACGGGAAACAAATCGTCTTCGACCGCTTACGCGAAAACTCGCAGGTCGTCATGATCGATCTTCCCAAGGAATAGCCTTATTCAAGCAAAAACAACTCACCTGTCACCCGCTCTTGCCTTTCCTGACACCGGACACCTAACTAACTAACTAAGACCTGACTCACGCCTTCAAATACCAAGGCACATTAATAATGTTAACCCGCTCATCCCCGCGCAGCAGCAGCAGCGCCGTCAGCATCTGTCCCCGCTGGTTGTGCAAATAATAGTGATACCAGTGCCGCTCCACCATCGTCGCAATCACCACCGCCACCGTCCGCGCCGGATTCTCCTTCTCCACCTTCAACACATAATCCATTATCGGATGCACCACCAGTCGATACGGCGACTCCAGCGTCACCAGCTTCGGAACCCGCGCCCCCGCCGGCGGCTTCTCCGACCACGGCGCCTTGTCGTCATCCGCATCGCACGTCACATGCACCGCCTCCACATCCGGAGACAGCGTCAGCGCAAATTGCAGCGCCTTCTCCGTCGCCACATTCCACCGATCCACCGGCACCAGCACAATCGGAGGCTCCATATTCTCCGCGCTCAACTCGAACCCACCCTTCAGCGCCACCTCCTCATTCGCCAGCTCATAATGACGCTTGATCCTCCCCATAAAAATCAACAGCGCCGGCAACAGTAGAACCACCACCCACGCTCCCTCCAAGAATTTCGCGGCCAGAATCACCATCACCGTCAGCCCCGTGGCCAGCGCTCCAAACGCATTCACCGCCATCGCTCCGCAAAATCCCTTCGTCTTCCGCCAATGTCCCACCATCCCCGCTTGCGACAGCGTGAACGCCATAAACGCGCCCACCGCAAACAGCGGAATCAACCGGTCCGTCACCCCGCCAAACAAAATCAGCAACAGCGCCGCCAATATCGCCAACCCCCATATCCCCTGCGAAAAAACCAGCCGCCGTCCTCGCGTCGTCAGCGAATGCGGCAAATAATCATCGCGCGCAATCATCCGGCACAGCCGCGGAAAATCCGCAAACGAAGTATTCGCCGACAAACACAACACCACCAGCACCGAGAACATCGTCACATCGTAAAAAATCCCTTTCCCCGTTACCGCCGCCGTCAACAACGACAGCACGCTCTGATACCCCGGAGCTCCCGGATCCGTAGCTACAATTCCGTAGTAACGCACCAGTACAGCAATCCCGCCCAGCAGCACAATCAGAATCGCGATGATTGCCGTCAGCGTCGTCCGCGCCCCATCCACCACCGGCTTCCGAAACGCCTGCACCCCGTTGCTCACCGCCTCCACGCCCGTCAACGCCGTGCATCCCGAAGCAAATGCCTTCACCAGAATCCACGCCCCCACCATCTCCAGCGCCGGAGAAGGCCCCACCTTCGCCGGCGCCAAAGAAGCCACTGCCACGGGATGCCCTCCCGCAGCAATCACCTTGTAAAATCCCACCACAATCACGATCGCCAGTGTCCCCACAAAAAAATATGTGGGCGCTACAAACGCCGTCCCCGCCTCCTTGATTCCTCGGAGATTCACCACCGTCAATATAACCAGCACCGCCAGGCAAAGCCCCAACGTGTGCGGCAGCAACGAAGGCACCGCCGAAACCAGCGCCCCGATCCCCGCCGAAATCCCCACCGCCACATTCAGCAGATAATCGATCATCAAAGCCGCGCCCGCCACCAACCCCGCGCCCTCCCCCAGATTTTCTTTCGCAACCGTGTACGATCCCCCACCATTCGGATAAGCCGCAATCGTCTGCCGATAACTGAAATAAACAATGATCAGCAAAACAATGATCGCGAAAGTCAGCGGCACAATGTAGCGAACGCCCAGCAATCCCAAAGGCAGCAAAATCGTCAACGCCGCCTCCGGCCCGTAAGCCGCCGAGCTCAAAGCATCCAGCCCAAACGTAGGAATCCCCTGCACCGGAGTAATCCGCTCCCCCTCGTCCTCCGAAGAAGCCAGCGGCCGCCCAAACAACACATTCACAAATCCCATATCGCCTCACCCCAAAACTTCAGTCCAGCGACAATACCAAAACTCAAGCCCCGAAGCGATCTTGCGAAATTCAGCCATTCCTCTTGTTTCGAATGATTTTGTTTGGAAAGACCTCAGAGGTTGCGGAGAAACATCGAGTTTATCTTCGCCTTTGGATGGCGCAGCGGTTCACCGCTGCGATATAGCTTTGTTTTAATCGCGCCTTTGGGCCCTGAGGTCGCCCTCTCTCCAGGCGAACGTTCTAGGTTGGAGAAATAGACCCGGCTCGGCCGCCGATAAGGGGAAGGAACGTCGCGGCCGCCGAGAACGAAGGAATTCTCCTCCCATTAGCCCCCGCGGTCAATTCCCCGGAAGAAAATCCCGACGCCTATAAGAAACTCACCACCCAGGGAGAATCACCGGAGTAATAGATAGAGTAGAAGCGGGCGCCCCACCCTCTCCGCGTACTTTGCGGAAGGTGGGTGTAGCCGCCGTAATCTCAACCCGATTCCCCATTCGGAACCAGCAGAGTAACAAGTGGGACAACTCACTCATCAGCGTAACAAAGAAATTATCGTTGCACCTGCTTCGCGTGGTGCAGTGGATTAAAAAATTGATTTTCCGCTCATCCTGAGGGAAGTTGAAAAGCCTGCCCTCAGCGAAGCCGAAGGGACTCCTACTCTAACCAAACTTCCTTCCACCAACAATACGTTACGGCCACACTGGCACGACATCCCCATCATGATCCAAGCCAAACTAGCGAATCAGTTCCCACTTGTTACTAAGAAGATTCCCTCAATTGAAAGACAGGAAACCAAGAAAATCCTGACCTTCATGCCCCTAGATGAGCCGCTGCTCTTCCTGATTTCCGCCTTTCCTGCCCTTGCCTATCCTGTCACCTGCGACCTGTCACCTGCCTTTAAGCATCCCCACCACCCGATCAAAATCTTCCAGCGTCGCATACTCAATCGAAATCTTCCCTCTTCCTCTCCGGTCGCTAATCCGCACTCGCATCCCCAGCACTTCCTCGAGCGACCGCTGCGCCGCCTTTACATTCGGATCCACCCACCGCGCCCCGCCCGACCTGTTCACCGCGCCCGGTCTCGGCAAGCCACTCCTCAGCACCATCTCCTCCAAATTCGTCACCGACATCTTTTCTTCCATCGCCTTCTTCGCGAACTTCCATATTTCCGCATCATCGCGCAGCTGCAAAAGCACTCGCGCATGGCTATACGTCAACTTCCCCGTCAGCAGCGCCCCAATCACGCTCTCCGGCAAGTTCAACAGCCGCATGTAATTCGAAACCGTCTCCCGCGAAATCCCCGCCCGCACTCCAATCTCGTCCTGCGTGAGCTTGAATTGCGTACTCAAGTTCGCGAACGCCTCCGCCTGCTCTATGCAGTTCAGATCCTGCCGTTGCAGGTTCTCGACCAGCGTCATCTCCGCTGCCTGCTGCTCCGAGACCCGCCGCACAATCGCCGGGATCGTCGTCAACTCCGCCATCATCGACGCCCGCAACCGCCGCTCGCCCAGAATCAGGATGAATCGTCCCTCCACCCCCGGACGCACCATGATCGGCTGCACCACTCCCTGCACCTTGATCGACCGGCTCAGTTCCTCCAACGCTTCTTTGTTAAACGCCGCGCGCGTCTGATAAGGATTGCGATCAATCTGACCGATCGCCAATTCATGAACCTCCCCATCAGCTGCCGCCTGCAACTGCCCCACCGTCCGAGCAACCCCAGGCCCAGCCACCGCCGCTCCGTCAGAACCAGACTGAGAACTGACAACTGACAACGGAGAACTGGTCGCGTCGCGCGGCAGAGTAGAAGCAGGTGCCCCATCCTTCCGCGCACTTTGCGGAAGCGTGGGCGGAGGAAGGGTGGGTGTAGGAAGGGCGGGAGAAGTCGCGACAACCCGCGGTCCGGGCAAAAGCGATTCCAGCCCGCGCCCCAAAGCCCGCCGCTTCTCTACCAATTTCTCGTGACTCTTCTCCGAATTTTTCCCCTCAGCCGCCGCATTCGCCGTTGTCATCATTAGTCCTATCTTCCGCTCTTGAAAATGGTCTGCGCCAAAAACTGTCATCCCGGGCGGAGTCGAAGCACCCCACCGGAACGCCCGTCCGAAAACCTCAACTTACATCGACGCACATAAATATTTACAACTATAAATCTAAGCCGCCTCGCCCGGCCCCCGAGCCATCCCCGCCTGTCGATCCAGAATCTCCTTAGCCAGCCGTATATAGCTCTCCGCCCCCCGCGACCGTACGTCATACACCAGCGCCGGCTGCCCATGGCTGGGAGCCTCCGCCAGCCGTATATTTCGCGGGATCGTAGTCGAGCACAGCTTCTCCCCAAAATATTTTTTCAACTCCTCCGCCACCTGCTGCGCCAGGTTGGTCCGCTCATCGAACATAGTCAGGACCACCCCCTCCACCACCAGCCCAGGATTCAGCTCGGCCCGTATCCTCTCTATAGTGTCCAGTAGCTCCGAAACTCCCTCGAGCGCAAAGTACTCCGCCTGCATAGGAATCAATACTCCATGCGCCGCCACCAGTGCGTTCAGAGTAAGAAGGTCCAGAGCCGGCGGACAATCGAGGACGATGAACTGAAACCGGTCAAGCAGCGAAGCGAGAGCGTCGCGCAAGCGGTACTCGCGACGCTCCACTGAGATCAGCTCCAGGTTCGCCCCAATCAGGTTCTTATGGGACGGGATCAGCCACAGCTGCTCGAGCTCGGTAAGCTGGAGCGCCTCCTCGGCCGACGCCGCTCCCATCATGACGTCATAGATGCTGACCCGCTCCGGGTCCTTGACGAAGCCGAGTCCGCTAGAGGAGTTCGACTGCGGGTCGCAGTCGACCAATAGAGTATTTACTTCGGCGGCGGCTAGAGAGGCGGCTAGGTTGATGGCGGTCGTAGTCTTCCCGACGCCACCCTTCTGGTTGGCAACAGCAATGACGCGTCCCATGATTGTCTTCTGTGTGTTGCGCGCCAGAATATTAGAACATCCGGTTGAAAGCAATGCCAGATTATGGTGCAACTCCGATCAATGTTCCACGTGGAACACTATTCGCATGCTGGCGATAAGGGTTCCCGGGTAAAAGGCTGTTTGCGGATGTTCCACAGGGAACATTGTGCGAGATTTTCGGCTAGACGATCAGAGGAGGGATTTCGGTTTTATGCAAATTAAGTGTTCCACATGGAACATATTCGTTTTATATTCGCCTTTGCAGACGGCTAGATTTCACTGTATCATAATGAGATTATTTAACAATAACACCATTTCCGTTGCTAGAATTTGCCTTATGATGGCCGGGTTTTCCACTTCGCCATCTGCCAGCCTTCATTTATCCCTTCCTTGTTGCAGGGACCCTAGTAGTAATACTCTGGCGCTTGAGTTGGGGATGGGGATCGGAGTTCGCCACGTTAGGGACGTTTTGGGGATTAGTTTCGGGAGTTGGGACGCTCCTATTAGCAGGGCTAGGGTTGACTGGCCGGCCAGGAACTTAAGGGCTTGGGGGAAGATGGCCTCGAGGTGTTCTACGGCTCTGAGGGTTACTACTTCGGCTTGGGGGCGGTCTGGGCGGGCGGAGATATCCTCGGCTCGTTCGCTGATTACATTGATGTTGGTGAATGTAAGGGCTCGGGATACTTCTTTCAGGAAGGCGGATTTTTTGTTGTTGGATTCGATCAGAGTCAGGTGGATTTCTGGGGCCCAGATTTTTAGGGGTAGGGCGGGGAATCCGGCTCCGGAACCTATATCTAGAACTCGGGTGCCAGTTGCCGGTCGCCAGTTGCTAGTGAGACTGAGCTGTTGGGCCAGGAAGAGGGACTCGCCGAAGTGGCGGGTTACTATTTCTTCTTCGGTGCGGATGGCGGTTAGGTTGATGCGGGCGTTCCAGCGTTGTAATAGATCGATGTATATCGATATTTGATTTAGCTGATCAGCGCAGAGTGGGCCTTTCAGGAACGGCTCCAGGAGCGCGGATATGCGGGTTGAATTCATGGAGAGCAAGTCGATGGTCGATCTCTAGAGATTCTAGCGGGAGTTGTGCCTGCGCCGCTGCTCTTGCGCTTCGCTCAGATGGGGTGAACGAACCCCGAGCCTACCCTAACCGGAGGACGGCTTCGTCTGGTGTTAGCTAGAGGGTATAGGCTCCCGGTGCGGCAGAGGAATCTTACTTGGGAGTTTGTTTGGCCTTGGTTCGGCTCGAAGCTTAGGGGAAGTTTGGCGTAGGTGGATTGGAGTTTGGGCTGCTCGGCGGGTGCGTGGGTTGTGCTGGGATTGATCGGAGCTGGTGGACTCGGGAGGAGAGGAGTGATGTGGCGAGGCTGAGCAGAGTGCAGAGGATGTGGGCGCGGAGGTTCATGGCGTGTTCCTTGCTGGCGGTTAGAAGGCCTGGACTTGCCCCTTGAATCCGTATCCCATAACTGAGTGTATTTCGTAGTAGTCGTGGCTGTGGGAAAGTTGGAAAGCGGCTTTTCGCTTTCCTACTTTTCCATAGCCTTTTCTACTTCGCACTCACCGTCAAACTTGCAGAGGTCGCTGTGTCGCGCGCCAGTTTTGTTCGTACTGCATCGGGCTGACGTAATTCAGTGTCGAATGAAGTCGCGTCTGGTTATACCAAAGCAGCCAATCGAGAGCTTCATCTTTTGCCTGACGAACCGTTTCAAAATGCTGTCCGTGCAGCCGCTCCACCTTCAGTGATCCGAACAGCGTTTCGCTGCATGCGTTATCCCAGCAGTTGCCTCTGCGACTCATCGACGCCTTGATGCCGCGCTTTCTGAGGAGTTCTCGGAATGGCGCACTGGCATACTGGCTCCCTCGGTCGCTATGAAATATCAGTTCTGTTCTGCAACCTCGGCAGCGTCTGTACCAGGCCATTTCGAAGGCGTCGATCACCAGTTCGCCCCGCACATCCTCTCCCAGCGACCAGCCCACCACCTGGCGGTTGAACAGGTCCAAGACCACTGCCAGAAACAACCATCCTTCGTCGGTTGGGATGTAAGTAATGTCGCCAACCCAAACCTGATTGGGCTTGGCCACAGTGAAGTTGCGATCCAGCAGGTTCGGCACAATCGGCAGGCCATGTCCGCTGTCCGTGGTCGCGATTCGGAAGCGGCGCTTGCCCCGGGCCCGGATGCCGTGCTGCTGCATCAGCCGTTGCACTCGTTGCTTGCCCACGCGAATGCCCTCCGCCCGCAGTTGCCTCCAGATCCTCGGCCAGCCATAGGCTCCGCGATTCGCCGCATACACGGCGCGAATATGCACCAGCAGCGCCTCCTTACTCAGATGGCGACGCTGAACCTCACTTCGCCGGCGAACTAGGTGTTCATGATAACCGGCCACGCTCACCCGCAGAACTCGGCACTGCACGCTGATCGGCCACACGCGCCGGTGATCTCGAATAAAGGCGTACTTCACTTCTGGCCTTTCGTGAAGTACGCCGTCGCTTTTCCCAGAATGTCACGCTCCATCTTCACCCGTGCCAACTCGGCTCGCAATCGACTGATTTCCATTTGCTCACCACTTACCCCCTTGCTGCTCCCCGGACCTTTCAGCCGTCCTTCCCGCTTCGCCTTGACCCAGTTGTACAAGGTCTGCTCCACCACTCCCAGACTTCGTGCCGCTGCCGCTATGCGTTGGCCCGACTCTACCATTCGAACCGCTTCCTGCTTGAACTCGAGCGTGTATTGCGC
>DATBYM010000010.1:0-2207 GCA_036513715.1 Terriglobales bacterium | reverse complement strand
CCGGGGCGCTACCCCGACGATAGTAAACGGAACGCCATTCAGCTTGAGGGTCTTGCCAATGATGTTCGGGTCGGCCCCGAGCCATTGCCAGTAGCCGTAACTCAGCACGGCGGACGTCGTCACTTTGTCGTCGTCGCCGGCTCCAAACCAGCGCCCGAGGAGCGGTTGAACCCCGAGAACGGAGAAGTAGTTGTCGGAGACGGCGTTGATCAGGCCGCGTTTTTCACGATGCTCGAAGATGATCGTCTGCAGGCCGATGTTGAACGGAATCGCGCAGAGGCCGGAGAACACGGTATTGTTGTCGCGATAATACCGGTAATCGGGATAGGAAACTTGGTTGAACGGTTCATTCGACGTGACTGTGTAAACTGTCAGCAGCCGGTCCGGATCAACAACCGCAGGGGGCCGCAGCAATAAGGCATGGAACGTGCTGAGCCCAACCGACGCCGCGGCCAGCCCAATCGCCAGAGAAAAAACAGCGATGCAGGCCAGCTTCGCGTGTTTGCGTAGAATCCGGAGTGAAAATCGAATGCTCGGAAGTTGCATCAGCTTACCCCCCGACACACGAGATCCTGGAGCTCGTACTTTTGTCTCAGCGCCAATCAGAAAATACACCCGACCATTGCGTTCTGCAACGTAAGGAAGCACTTCGCTAGCGCGCGGTCTCCGTAACGTTCTCCAGGAACTTGTCTCATAGCTGTCGAATAAATATACGAATCTCGCCAAGTTTCTGGTACTAGCGACGGGTCAAGACGCAGTTCGAGCTTCTCGGGAGTCGGCTCGTGGTTGACTAGCGAAGGCGTCCCTAGCTGGGAGGATCCTGATGATCGCTGCAGGGCCAGAAGTTCGTCACCGTGGCGAGCCGCCGGTATCGTGGAGAAGCACGACGTCGGATTCTATGTGGGAACGCAGGACACCGATAGTCTTGCCGTCGGGCGAGAATCCGTAATTTTGGATTTTGTCTGACGCAAAGTTCGTGAGCAAGTGGCCCGCAGCGCCATCCAGCGGCTGAAGCCACAAGTTGTCCGCGCCGTTTTCCTGAATGATGTAGATGATCGACTCGCTGTCTGGCGTAAACTGGGGCACTCTCACAATTCGCGGATCCGGCTCGAGCAACCGGGTTTGCGGCTCCGTTCCCGCAACCAAATTCACGATCGCGATCTTCATGTGTTGTACGCCGCTCTTCAAGGCTATAAACGAAAGAAACTTATCATCTGGAGACAGGCTGATTCCCGAGATGCCGAGAAGCATGCCCGGCACCACCGCTTCCTTGACGACCTCGGAGTCGCCGCCCTCGACGGGAGTCCGCATGATCCGCGCGTTCACAAGATCGCTGTAGTAAACCCAACGGCCATCGGCGGAGCAATGAGGTCCCACGTCTGCGACCCCGTAGGTGAGCTGCTTGAGGTTCGGCCCATCGGCGTCGATGCGCCAGAGAACTACCTTGCTGCTCTCGGGGTGCCCCTGCCATACAAAAACGACATATTTTCCAAGCGGACACCCTACCGGCCTAAAAATAAGATGATCGGGGTCAGCGAGCAGCGTCCTGGCGCCGCCATCGAGAGAAATGCGCCGCAAGTCGCCATCGAAGTAGAAATCGCTGTTGCCGGCCCAACTGAAGAAATGGGAGTCCTTGCTCTGAGCCGCCGCCGGGGCCGGAGGAGTTCCTGTGAACCCCGCGGCAGGGATGAGATAAAGTGTCTGCGTGGCTTTTTGCTGGACCGCCGCCAACGTCTTTCCATCTGCCGAGAGCGTAAGTGTCTGGTAGCTGTTTGTGTCCTTCGTGATCCGGCGAAATTCCCCGCCGGGCCTCGCGACGAATCCAATTTGCAAATGGTTAGGGGGCGGACTGCTGCCAGGCATGTAGGTGGTGAGAAGACCGCTGCCGTTCGGCAGCCACACGAGACCGCTAAGCTCCCTATCATTGAACTGCGCAAATGGCCGCACTTTGCCGGAGACGCTATCCGCGAACTGAATCATGCTGAGCGCGCCGTTCGCGTAGAAAAGGAGCGAGGCGATTTGAGTTCCGTCCGGGGACCAGGCAACCAGGGCCGGCTGATCCACCGTGGTGGGTCCGTCGTAGAGTGCGCGCGAATTCGCTCCATCCGCATTCGCTGTGAATACCCGAAACTTTCCCACCTCCGGATCGTTCGCCCGCGCGAACACGATGCGCTTGCCTTCAGGCGCGAAGCTTACACCGCTGCCGA
>DATBYM010000009.1:0-2024 GCA_036513715.1 Terriglobales bacterium | reverse complement strand
CCAGGCATCGATCAATGCGTTGCCGAATTTATCGGGCAGTGAATCGGCGAGCAGGCCCGGCAGGCCATGGAAGGCCACCTCCGGAAGGGCAGGAAACTGATAGATCCGTCGCGACAGAGGCATGGTGAGCGGCGAGAGTTCAATGCCACTGGCAAGAAAGGCGGGCTCATATTGGAATGCGGCGACACGGGCCCCCTCCTCCAGGGAGACCGCGCCGATCGTTCGGCCCCACAACCGCACTTCCGCGAAGGTGGCCAGACGCTATGCTCGCCACTTCCAAGGCGCAGCCGCTTTGGGGGCCGCGGTGCCCCCCGGCAGTCGCCGCGAATGTCCCACGCGCTTCGGCGCGCGACCTCGGCCCTTGAGAAGCATAAGCGGACTTTGCGGCAGATTGGGCACCAACTGATCCAGGGCTTCGAACAGTTTCAGCACCCGCAGAATGCGCAGTAGCATGACAAAGTCCGTGCTGTGGCCCGCCTCGATCCGCTCCACCGTGCGCTTGGAAATACCAGCCTCCTCGGCCAGCTGTGCTTGCGTCAATTGCGCATCGATTCGGCGACGCTCCAAGCGATCGCCGATTTCATGCAGGACCGCTATATCGGTAAGGTCAGTCGTGATATTCATAACTCGTTCCAATAGGCGATTTGTTGCTATTACGGCTAGATACTCGTCTTCTAGGGCGAATACTAGCATACTATGCCTGGTGATATAAATCGGCTTAAATGACGACTAATACGTGTTTTGTATGCTTATTCGCCTAATTAGGCGAATATTAATTCTCCATTCAAGCCGGAGGCTGGCTGAGGTTTTTTGATCCGGCAATGTACGCCAGCGTACAGACTAAAAATGACCCGGCGCGCAGATTTGGTAGATCCTCTTGCCGCTTGAGTCGCATGGATAACATCGCCAATATTGACCCTCTTCACCGCTCCGTAGCGTCGGACGTCTCGAAGGAAAACGTGGCGAAGTTTCAGACAGCGTCGTGGTGGAGAGCCCGATGGCAAGTGATCAACTCGTTTCTTCCCTACGCGCTTCTTTGGTTTGCCATGGACCGCGCGCTGATCGTCTCCTATTGGTTGATGCTCCCGATTGCGATTCTCGCCGCCGGCTTTCTCGTGCGGATCTTCATCATTTTTCACGACTGCGGCCACGGATCGTTCTTTAATTCCAAGCGAGCCAACAACGCGACCGGTGCTGTTGCAGGCGTTTTGCTTCTGACGCCCTATCGACACTGGCGCTGGCAACACGCTTTACACCACGGAACGGCCGGCGACCTGGATCGACGCGGCTCGGGCGACATCTGGACACTTACGGTGGAGGAATATCTTCGCAGCACGCGCTGGCGGCGGTTGGCTTACCGCCTCGCGCGCAACCCCATCGTGCTGTTTGTGGTCGCGCCGCTGTATGTCTTTGTCGTACATCACCGTTTTGCGACATCAACGGCGCCGGCACGAGAGCGTCAGTCGGTTCATCGCACGAATTGGGCCTTGTTGGGAATCACGCTCACGATGAGCGCGCTTATCGGTTTAAAAGCATTCTTGCTGATTCAGCTTACGGTTTCCGGGGTCGCCGGCGCCCTGGGCCTGTGGTTGTTTTACGTTCAGCATCAATTCGAAGGCGCTTTTTGGTCGCGCACCGAGAATTGGAATTACACTGCCGCGGCCCTGCAAGGCAGCTCGTTTTATAAGCTGCCCCGAATTCTACAATGGTTTACCGGCAATATCGGCTTTCATCATATTCATCATTTGAGTCCCCGCATACCGAATTACCATCTCCAGCAATGTCATGACGCGGATCCCTTCTTCAATACGATCAAGCCCATCACACTCCTGGCGAGCCTTAGATTTCTCACCTTTCGCCTATGGGACGAGCAGCGCAAAGTATTCGTGGGCTTCTAGCACCCTTATCGCTGTAAATCCCGCTCCAGGACGTCGGCAATTCGAGCGCTGATCCGACTCGCCTCTTCACGTAAGGCAACAATTTCCACCTCGAGAATATAGCGGCGATCGGAATTTTGGCCGAGC
>DATBYM010000008.1:0-67200 GCA_036513715.1 Terriglobales bacterium | reverse complement strand
TCACTCAGGCAGGCGCCAGCAACAGCTACAACACCCTCTCAACCTACACTTTCAATCCCTCGCCCGACCTCATCGCCAAGATCGCGTTCGATCCCGGCTTCGGACACTACGAGATCTTCGGACTGTATGACCGCTTTACCGATCGCGTATTCCCCTGCGAAGACATCGCCTCAACCACCACCTGCGGCGGCAGCACGACGCCGGGCCCGAATCCGACAGACGCCTTTAACTATTCCAAGAATGGAGGCGGTGTCGGCGCCAGCGCGCGCTGGCTATTCGCCAAGCACCTCACTTTGGGCCTGAAGGGCTTTGGCGGAAGCGGAATCGGACGGTACGCTCCGGGAGGCTTGCCAGATGCCACTGTCAATCCGGACGGCACCGTTCGCCTGGTCAAAAACCTCCAGGGAATCGGCACGCTGGAATTGAAAACCAAGCATGTCGATTTCTATAGCTACGGTGGAGTCGAGTACGCCGACCGTACGTGGAGCGTTGATCCCATAAGTGGCAAGCCGGTTGGCTACGGTGCCCCCGGGTTTAACAATACAGGTTGCTACACCGAGAGTGCACCCGGGACGAGCGGTTTGGTTTCTGGTCCAGTGCCCGGCTCTCTTGCCAATTGCACAAGCGACACACGCGCGCTCATCGAGGGAACTGTCGGCTTTTGGTATCGCTTTTACAGCGGGCCCAAGGGCAGGTTCCAATACGGCACGCAGTATTCGTACGTGACGCGCAATACCTGGGTGGGCGACGGACGTCAACCGAACGGGATTGACAACATGGTCTTCACCTCGTTCCGTTACTACTTGCCGTAAAAATCGAAATGGTCCCGCGCCACGGTTGGCGCGGGACCATCTGTTTTTGCGACCCGTCTTCGGACGAGGTGTATCGCCTCTCAATTTTCTGAGGGGCTTTCTCCCTTCAGAATCACCGCTGGCTCGGTTATGGCTTACTCTCCTTTCCGGGCCGGCGGTGTTAACTTTAAATCTTCCGCAATATTCTAGACCGGAATGGCGGCAGCCAGAGGTTGGCCGCCCAAAACCGCGGACCCTCCGACGCCTTAGCGAACCTGCTTAATCGCCGCCTTAACTTTCTCGGCAACGTTGGCAGGCAGCGGCGCGTAGCTGAGCTGGTTGGTCATCTTCTGGCCATCCGTCACCATCCAAGCCAAAAAATCGGCGATGATCTTGCCTTTGTTCGGATCCTTCGCCTGCTCCGGAATCAAGAGCCAGGTAAAGCTGGAAATGGGATAGGCTGTCTTGCCGGGCGCGTTGGTGATGGAGACGCGAAAATCGGCGGGCATGACGGCCGAGGCTGCGGCTTCGGTCACGCCATCGAGCGAGGCCTTCACGAAATTGCCGGCGGCGTTCTTCACCGACCCGTAGGTGATTTTATTTTCGACGGCATAGATGAGTTCGACGTAACCGATCGAGCCTTCTAACTGTCGAAGTTGTCCGGCCACGCCTTCGTTGCCCTTGCCGCCCAAACCTACGGGCCATTTCGGCGAAGGTCCCTTCCCTACCGTCGACTCCCACTCTTTGCTGACCTTGGAGAGATAGTCGGTGAAGATAAAAGTGGTGCCGCTGCCCTCCGATCGGTGAATGACGATGATCGATTTGTCGGGAAATTTGACACCGGGATTGGCTTGGGTAAGGGCAGGATCGTTCCACTTCTGAACCTTGCCGAGAAAGATTCCGGCTAAAGCTTCAGGAGTAAATTTGATTTCGCCGCTGATGCCCGGGACGTTGTAGGCGGGCACGACCGCACCCAGCACCGTGGGGACGTGGAGGATTTTGCCTTTGGCTTCCTTTAATTGTTCATCGGTCATGGTGACGTCGCTGGCTCCGAAATCGACGGTGCCGTTCAACACCTGGCGAATGCCGCCGCCGCTGCCGATCGACTGATAGTTAATCTGGACGTCTGCATGCAACTTGTTATATTCGCTGAACCATTTGGAATAGATCGGATAGGGAAAAGTGGCGCCTGCTCCGTTGAGTTGAGTCTGCCCCATGACGGGCAGCGCGAAGGCCAGACCTGCCAACAGCAGCGCGATGCGATGGTTCACTCTATGACCCCTCTGGATTTTAGATTTACGTATGCCATTTTGTTTTATGGCGACAATATTAATGGAAGGTTACAGCCCCGTAAATTTCTGATGAACCAACATTGGTTTGCAAGCACTTACGACGGCTTGCGAGACGCGCGCTCGGCCTCAATCGGACCTGGCCGCCAACGCTGGCAAAAGTCTTTACCCACGAATGGGCACGCAGGAACGCGCCAGGAAACTAGTGGCCTGCACCCTTGTCCAGCCGCGCCAGTTCGCGGCCAAACAGAGAGTTGTTGGGGAACTCTTTTTGCAGACCGACCAACAGTTCGCGCGCCCGCGGCAACTCCTTTTCGTGGACGTAGGCTATGGCCAGAAGGATACGCGCGAAGGGAGCGAGCAGGTGGCCCTGCGTCGAAACGGTCTGCAGTTCGGCGATTCCGCCTTCCTTATCTCCCGACACTCCTCCGAGACGCGCGAACCAGCGCATCGGAGCAGCCATCGATCCGATAATGTAACGGCTGACACCTCCGGCCAAGTGAGCGTCGAAGCAACTGGGATCGACCGAGAGCAGTTGCGTGGACCAGGACGTCGCCTCTTTCGTGTAATGCAGCGCAGCGATATTGCGCTTTTCGATAAGGGCCATAAAATCGGAGCGTAGACCCGTCGCCAGTGTCATGGCGAGAAGGCCGTCCCGGTCTTTGGAGTCTCGGCTCAACCTCGCCTTTGCCATATCCTCAGCACGACTAACCTGCTGCTCGAAGCGCGCGCGCTGTTGCGGATCGGCTTCGTATTTTTTCCGCGCGCGAAAGGCGGAGTCGTCCTGATAAAACTGACTCTCCAGCACTCCGAGCCGGTTGAATTCAGAAAACAAAATGCCTGCCGCCTCGCTGGCCGGCCCCATGGGATTGCCGGGATGAAGTTCCTCCCACGACTCGAAATCTTTTTGCGCGCCGGTAAAATCTAAATCGTAGAGACAACGAAATCCCGGATCGAGGCCCGCCGCCGGAGAATCGGCGGAACGAATCTCGCCCGCAGAAGGGCTGGCTTTCATGGCTGGAGCATTGAAAGGGATGAGCATCAACGCGGCAGGCAGGACTGCGGCTCGAAGCAGCCTTCCACAAGCGGGCAGAACGCGGATTCGTCGACGGCTAAACATGCGTACGATTGGATGCTCCTTTGGCGCATCACGATAGAAGTCAAGCACAAGTCTGGATCTTCTGGCAAACTTCTTGACGGAGAGGATGACGACTTTCGGTGAGTAGTGATCCGGTGAAGAAAGAGCTTCGAATGGCGCCGGGTTGGCCCGGGATCGAACCGCGCTGGACCTCGAGCGCCAAGACCGGCGTGGGCACTGCCTTGAATCTTCACAGCCGGGTCTGGTTCACGCTGAGTCATGGCATTCTCAATGAGATCTACTTTCCCCGAGTTGACCAGGCCTGTATCCGCGACTTTGGCATGATTGTGACCGACGGCGAAGGCTTCTTCTCTGAGGAGAAACGCCATTGCACCTTCCAAAATCTTCCGATCGAACCCGGGGTGCCCGCCTACGAACTAACGAATACAAGCATCGAGGGCCGTTACCGGATCGAGAAAGAGGTGCTGACCGATCCCTGGCGAAATGTGGTGTTGCAGAGAATCCGTTTCGCGCCGCTGCAGGGAAAGCTCGGCGACTATCGTCTGTATGCGCTGCTGGCGCCGCATCTGGCTAATTTCGGATTTGGTAACACCGGCTGGGCCGGGGAATACAAGGGTACGCGAATGCTTTTCGCTGAGCGCGATTCCTGTGCCCTGGCGCTGGGCTGCTCCGTGCCTTGGCTGAAGCGCTCGGTCGGATTTGTCGGCGTATCGGACAGCTGGCAAGACCTGGAGCAACATTTCCAGATGACGTGGGAGTATGACCGCGCGGAAAACGGGAACATCGGACTGACCGGCGAAGTCGATCTGGCCGCCTGTAATGGCGAATTCATCCTGGCGCTCGGTTTTGGCGCAATCTGGGCGGAGGCCGGCCAGCAGGTTATCTCTTCCCTGCTCACCGCCTACGAAATGACGCGCAAAGATTATGTTTCGCACTGGCAGAATTGGCAACAGACGCTGAAGAAGCTGGACGCGAAACCGCGGGAGAAAGATTTGTATCGCGCTAGCACAGCGGTGCTGCGTTCCCACGAATCAAAGGATTTCCTTGGCGGAATCATTGCGAGTCTGTCTATTCCCTGGGGTTTTAACAAGGGCGACGAAGATTTGGGCGGTTATCACTTGATCTGGCCGCGCGATCTGGTCGAGAGTGCGGGCGGATTGCTGGCCGCGGGCGCCCACGACGACGCTCTCCGCGTCTTGCATTATCTTGAGGCCACGCAGGAGGCCGACGGACACTGGCCGCAAAATATGTGGCTGGATGGACGCCCCTATTGGAATGGCCTGCAAATGGATGAGACGGCGTTTCCTGTTTTGCTGGTCGATCTGCTGCGGCGCGAATCGCCACGCTGCTTCGGCCACGAGCGCCGGTGGTGGCCAATGGTGCGGAAAGCAGCAGTCTTCATCGCGATCAATGGCCCGGTTACGCAACAGGATCGTTGGGAAGAGGATGGCGGGTATTCGACGTTCACGATGGCGGCGGAGATTTCTGCCTTGTTAATTGCCGCCGATATGGCGGAGTCGCTCGGCGAATCACGGGCGGCGGAATTTTTGCGCCACATGGCCGATACGTGGAATTTCAACATTGAGCGCCGGACTTATGCGGTGAATACAGATCTCGCGAGGCAAGTGGGCGTCGAGGGATATTACGTGCGCATCACGCCACCGCCCTCGGGCGACGGCGCCGCTTCGCCGCTGCAGGGGTTCGTTCCGATCAAGAATTGCGCACCCGGGAGTTCGGGCACGGCGGCGGCGGTGGAGATTGTTAGCCCCGATGCCCTGGCGCTGGTGCGCTTTGGGCTGCGGGCGGCCGATGACCCGCGAATGGTGAATACGATCAAGGTCATCGACGAACTGCTGCGCGTGAAACTTCCGCAGGGGCCGGCATGGTATCGCTACAACGGCGATGGCTACGGTGAGCACGCGGACGGTTCGCCCTTCGATGGGAGCGGCACGGGGCGTCCGTGGCCGCTGCTGGCGGGGGAACGCGCGCACTACGAACTGGCCGCGGGTCGGGCCGACCTCGCCGAGGCCTTATTGGGCGTGATGGAGAATTCGACGGATGCGAACCGGCTGATTCCCGAACAGGTGTGGGATGCGAAGGACATTTCGGAGCGCGAGTTATTCGTGGGAAAAGCTTCTGGGTCGGCCTGCCCGCTGGTGTGGGCGCACTCGGAATATATCAAGCTGCGGAGATCGTTGGTCGACGGCAGGATTTTTGATCAGCCCGGGCAAACCGTGGAGCGCTATCTGGTTAAGAAAGTTTCGGCGACGTATTTCAACTGGCGCTTCAACAATAAGCCGCGCAGCATGCCGTGCGGAAAGAAGCTGCGGATTCTGATGATTGAACCCGCGCTCGTACGCTCGAGCTTCGATGGCTGGCAGAGCCATCAGGATAGCGATTCCGTCGATGGCGGATGCGATATGCAGCACGTGGACCTGCCGACAGACACGCTCGTCACGGGGCGCCAAATTATTTTCACGTTCTACTGGAAAAGCGGCGCGCGCTGGGAAGGGCGGGACTACGAAGTGACGATCGAATAACCATGGAAAAACATTCATCGGGAGATGCGGATGGCTGCGCAGTTTCGAGCGCCTTCAATCGCCGGACGCGCTGGCCGCTCGGGCACGCTGCCCAGTTTGAATCCGTCCGGTGGTTCGGGCTGCCACAAGCAAGGTGCCTCCCCTCCCGGCGAAAGACCCGAGCCAGACCAGCGGCAGCAAGAAAAAAGACAAGAAGGGGGCGGATATTCCGCTGAAGATCCTCTCCGTCAGCGTCCCGCGCAGCTTTTTCCCGCTCAGAAAATCAAAGAGTACATTGGGTGTCGGCAACAAGGCGTTGAGCGCGCTCTGCCACCAGCCCATCAAGTCGTATTCAAATTCCTGGTGCCAGTGAGCTACCGGAACAAACTCGGTTTGATGAAGCATCCCGTCAATGGATGTGGCGGTAAAGTGATAGAGGTGGCGGGGAATATCCAAATGCAGCCAGCTCGATCCAAAGGTCTCGGATTGCAATCCCGCAAAATCTGGCACGGCGATCAATATCAACCCATCCTTCGCTACCAGGCGTCGAATGTTAGCCATCACCGCCCAGGGGTCCGGCATATGTTCCAGGCTGTGCCAGAGGGTAACGCAGTCGAATGGCCCTCGATCGGCGCATTCATCCAGACTGTTGAAGACTTCGAGTCCCAGTCGCCGCGCTGAACTCAACTCCGTCCCCATAGCCTCCCAGCCGTGCTTTCGAGCAGCCTGGAGAAACGTTCCTTCTCCACACCCAATATCGAGAAGCCGTCTGCCGCGCCCCGGCCCCGCCATCCTGGTGACAAGGGCAATCCGGCGACGATCACAGAAACTGGCGGTAATCCCGTGGCGCGCCCCGTAGTATTCGGCGTAGTGAGGCTGCAGTTGATCTGGGGCCGGATCCGTGACTCCGATTCCACATACCGCGCACTTCCACACGTCAAACTGCAGCCCGGTTACTGGGTCCGAAACTCCGCTGAGGTAGGGCTCAAGCCGGTTCGAGCACATTCGGCATGCGCCGTCTCGGTTTGCTGATAACCCCATCAGCCTGATTATTTCGGAAAACCGAACAACTCCGGCGCACAAAGGTCCGACTTCGCAACCCAAGGTAACGTTACTCCCAGGATTTAGCCTCGCGGCCCGGAGTTCGATGCCTGCCCGGCCAGCACGAGACTCAAATCTCATCTGAGAACTGGGAACTGTGCCTGTTAAACTTTGCCATGCTCCTGAATCTACCTCGAAGCAACATGCGCGTCCCCGTTCCCTTGGTTATGGTCGTACCGAAACTGATGATGATGACGACGATGAGTATCCTGGCAACATCCCAAATTCTGCCTGCGCCTCAAGCCATCACCGACCCGAAGCAAATCACCTCCAAACCTGATGCCCGAGTGGAGAAGAATCTGTCCATTGAGAAGCTCTACATGACGCGTCAGGTGGGCGGCGCGACCTGGTCTCCGGATGGGAAGACGGTTGCCTTCGTCAGCAATCTGAGCGGACGCAACAACCTTTGGACGGTCGCGGCCGAGGGCGGATGGCCGATGCAACTTACGGTAAGCAATGAGCGCCAGGCGAGTCCGGCTTGGTCGCCTGACGGTAAGTGGATCGCCTATATGTCGGATTACGATGGCGACGAGCAATGGGACATTTTTCTGGTGTCGCCGAAGACTGGACAAGTCGTCAATCTGACGAACACGCGCGAGATTGCGGAGGAGAGTCCTACCTGGTCGAAAGATGGGCGTTACCTTGCTTATATCGTCAAGCCGAAGACTTCGTCGGTTTTTGAGATTGATGTTTACGACACGGTGATGCGCGATGTTAAACATCTGACTTCCGGCACTTCTCAAGACCGTATGAATGTTGCGCCGATCTGGTCGGCGGACGGTGCGTTTATCGTCTACACGCAGGAGCAGGCGAAGGGTACGGACTCGAATGTATTTATGGTTGACGTGGCCAGTGCGCAGAGCACGTTGCTCACGCCGCATGACGGCGAACGACTCTATTCGGCCAATGATGTCTCACCTGACGGCAAGAGCGTGCTGATTACATCGAATGCCGCCGACGGCTACGAAAATGTTGGATTGCTTGACCTAGCGAGCAAGAAATTTCGCTGGATCACGCAAGATAAGTGGGAAATATCCGGCGAGAAGTTTTCTCCCGACGGCAAGTTTCTCGCTTACACCGTTAACCTGGATGGCAATACTGACATTTACTTATATGACGTGGCGGCGGGAAAAGCCCATTCCTTGCCTCTGCCTAAAGGGGTGAACCAGGTCGCCGGGCGGCCTTCGCCATTCGCTCCAGATCACTCGAGGCTGCTCTACAACCACATGGGGCCGACTGCTCCTGGCGATTTGTGGGTCTATAACATGGCGGACGGAAAATCGCATCAGCTTACGCATTCGCTCGTAGGCGGAGTGCGCTCCGAGGATATGGTCGAACCGTATCCCGTTCACTATCCAAGCAAAGATGGTAAGTGGACAATCTCTGCGTTTGTCTATATGCCTTGTAACTTGCCGCACAATCCCGAGCATCCGGCGATCGTCTATGTTCACGGCGGGCCTGCAGGGCAGACGATGAATACGTTCAATCGCTTCGTGCAATACATGGCCAATCAAGGATACATCGTGATTGCGCCGAACTATCGCGGATCGACTGGATACGGCAAAGATTTCCAGCAGGCGAATCTCTTCGATATGGGCGGCGGCGATTTGCAGGATGTGCTGGCCGCTGCCGACTTTATAAAACAGACGGGCTATGTCGACCCCAAGAAACTCATTTTAATGGGCGGGAGTTATGGCGGTTACTTGACGATGATGGGAGTTACGAAAGCTCCCGAGGTGTGGGCGGCGGGGGTTCCGATTGTGCCTTTTGTGAACTGGTTCACTGAGATTCAGAATGAAGATCCGGTGCTGCAGCAGTCAGACCTCGCTACCATGGGCGACCTCGTGAAGAATAAGGCTCTGTATGAAGATCGATCGCCGATCAACTTTGTCGACCGCATCAGGGCGCCGCTTTATCTGCTGGCGGGCGGAAATGATCCGCGGTGCCCGAAGAGCGAGGCGCAGCAGGTGGTCGATGCGATCAAGAAGCGGGGTGGCGTAGCCGAATACAAAGTTTATGAGAATGAGGGACACGGCTTCGCCAAAGTCGAAAATCAGATTGACGCTTACAAGCGTGTGGCGGAATTTCTTAAGGCGCACGTGTCGCCGGCGGATTGCGGGTGTTCGCTGAACGAGTAGCGCCTGACTCGTACTGCTGGTGAGTCCGCAGATGGACCGCTGCGCCACCTTAAGACAGGACTGAGTCCGGCGACGGCTGGCGTCAAGCCGCTGAGCTCTGGCTCCTTTGCGCGGCGGATCTCGAATCGGACCCGCTCATGGCGACCTGAATTATGCCGTTTCGCACGGCAAACAGCACCAGCTCAACCATGGAGTGGAGGTTAAGTTTTTGCATGACATTGTTGCGGTGAGTCTCGGCGGTCTTGGGACTGATGCCCAGGCGCGCGGCCACCTGTTTCGATGACTCGCCTTCCGCTACCAGTTGAATTACCTCGCGCTCTCGCGGTGTCAGGGTGGGCGCTATTTGCTCGTTTTTTGTCCTCTGAACATGTTCGAGGTATCCGGAGAGTACGATTCTAGAGACGCGGGCAGTGAAAAATGTGTTGCCGTGTCCCAATGCATCGATGGCGGCCACCAAGTCGCGCGAAGCATCGGATTTCAGCACGAAGCCCTGAGCGCCGGCTTCGAAGGCGTCGCGAACCGCTCGATCTCCGTCAGCCATGGTCAAGACCAAGACTCTGACAATCGGATTCTCTTTCAATATCTGGCGTGTAGCGTCCAAGCCATTCAGCAGCGGCATGCCAATATCAATAATCACAATATCCGGCTTCAATTCTTTGGCCTTGTCCACGGCGTCGCGACCATCGCACGCCTCGCCGCAGACTTCCCAGCCTAGATGATCCTTTATCAGCGAGATAACGCCCTGCCTTATAACATCGTGGTCGTCGGCGACAAGAATTCGTGAGGGGCTCACAGGAATGCACCTCTTTCTTCCATCTGAGGAACGGGGAATAAAGGGACCCTCCCGTAATCTCTGAAACGAGCAGTGACATCCTCTGGAGTTAATGGCACGATGGCTCGCAGAGTAGTTCCAGCACCGCTGGAGTTTATTTCCAGTGCTCCGCTGAGTTCGCCCAACCGTTCGCGCATTCCGGCCAAACCAACTCCCAGCTCAGCGGTACCCTCGCGCAAGCGTTCCAACATTTCCGCGGGTATGCCCCGGCCGGAGTCCGAGATCTCGAGGATGACGCCTTCTGGGTGGTAGAGAAAACAAACGGCGACGCTGGATGATTGAGAGTGGCGATGCACGTTGGTTAGGCTCTCCTGCAACACGCGGAACAGAGTGATTTCGACGTCGGTCGGAAGGCGTTCGGGAACTTTCGGGAAGTCCAAGGCGACATTGATCCCGCTGCGTTCGCCGAAGCCCTGCACATACCACTGCGCGGCTGCGGTGAATCCCACTTCGTCGAGCAAGGGAGGATGGAGAAGGTATGAGGTTGTGCGAATTTCCTTGAGCGCCTGATCGGCCAAGGCAGCAATATCGCACAGCACGCCGGCTGTGCCCTCGCCTTGTTCCAGCTTGTACTCAAGGCTGGCGGCGGCCATTTTCAGGGCTGCCAGTGTTTGTCCGGTGTGGTCGTGCAAATCGCGCGCTACTCTTCGCCGCTCGTCATCCTGCACTTTGAGAAGTTGTCGAGACAGCTTTTGCAGGGCAGTGGTGTGTTGTGCCAGAAGCGATTCAAGTTGACCGCGGGAGAGTCGACCTCTGAAATTCTTGACTGAGAGCCACATGGAACCCCACCTTTGTCGGTAAAGGACACCAACAACTCTTCCTGGAATAGATAGGATTCTCACATGCTGCGATTTGCGTCGTCTGTATCCTTTTGCTCACGGGGGATTGGCGTGTTTGCGATTGTCGATATCCACAACCTGAGCAATCCTGATCAGCTTGCCAACACTAATCCAGTTAGAGTGAAGCCGGGAGTTGCCCATGCGCGCGACACTTCGCTTGCTAAAATCCGTATTTCTGGCCAACGCTTTCAGCTTAGAAGCAGCCGCAATTCCCGGTTCCGGCCCGGCGAAAAGTATGGTTGCGGCCACGGATGATGTCTTTTCTCCGGTGGCAGCATTGCCCTCTGTCGAGCGTGCCGCTGCTGTCGCCGTAAAACAGCTGCCCGCGAACATGATTCGGAGCGCTGCCGAGAATTTCTTTCGAGAGGTCAAGCCGCTTCTAAAATGTGATCGGCCCCATCTGGTTTTTGACTTGTCAGAGGTGGAGTGTCTAGACAGCGCCGGCGTTGATATCCTGCTGCGTTGCTTGCAAGCGGCAAGCAGACGAGATGGCGACCTTAAGCTCGCGGCCCTTTCTCCCGAGTTGGCCAGTGTCCTGGAATGGACGAAGGCAGGGCGCATGTTCGAAATTTTCGAGAGCCCGTCGGATGCCGTGCAAAGCTTCCGCCAAAAGAGATATCCGGATCAACCGAGCCGCAACCTGTGATTGGAGCTACGCTGCTCGCGTGCCCGCGAGCAACATCTTCCCGAAAGATCCAGAAATGCTATAGGTGGAGACGTTCGGCGTGGCGCTTTTTGACCGCTTCGAGACGCAGCATCAGCATATAGAGAACTATGCCTACGTTGATGGTCACCACCAGTACGCGAAGCACGTCCAGGCCCGAGCGCAGGACGTCGGCAACCTCGAAGGGGATGTAAAGGGAGCCAGAGAGGATGGCCAGCCATTCGGCCCAGGGGCGGATGTACCAGAGGCCATAGGCTTCGATGAAGCGGAGAATTACATAGATGGACGCTACGAGGGCGATCTTCCAAAGGCGCACATCGCTCAGGCGGTAGACGAGGTTGATGAAGACACCTACGTAGTGGTGATAAGGATTGACGTGGAAAAATTCTAGGAAGCTTTCGGCGACCCCCCAGATATCCTTGTGGCGCATGGAGAAGACGCCGAGACCGGCGAGGAAGACTACGATTCCCTTGGAAAACTCAAGAGTGGCTACGGCGCGCACTCCTTTGATGTGCGCGGGATCGTCGATTCTGGGGTGCGGGAAGTGCGGATGCATTACGTGCAGCTTGGTCTTTGGTAGCCAGGGCATGGGCGCGGGTTTAATTCTAAAGGGCAAAGCGATTTCCTGGTCGCAACTCGAGGGCAGCGGCTAAAGGCGCATATCCATTTCGTGCTCTAAAGACGCGGCTGAACCGGCGCCTTTTCCAGATAGATATCGCCGCGCTCCCGAAATCACGTTTGTTGCCGAACGCTGGCTCGCAATTCTTCTACGATTTCCCGCGCGGCTTTGCGGGCCTGCTCGCTCTCGTTGACTTCGAAAGAGATGGCTCCCACCCTCGCGTGTCCTCCGCCGCCGTAGCGCTCACACACTCTCGCTAGATTGACGGTGGGCTCGCGCCTTGACCACGGGTTCGACCCTACAGAAACTTTTACGCGAAATGAACTCTTGCTCAAGCCGATGCTGTAGATCGAATCGGGATGGAGATAGTAGGGAATGAATTTGTTGTAGCCTTCGAGGTCGAGGTCGGTGATGTCGAAAAAAATCGTGCCGTCTTTTTCTTCGGTGCGCTGGCGCAGGATGTCGATCGAACGGCGGTGACGTTCGAGGAGCGGGGGAAGGACGGCGCTTACGAAGGGCGCTTCCAGAATTTTGGCCAGCGGTTCGTAGGCCAGGAGCGGAATTATGGTCTTGACGAAATTCCGGTCGGTCGAGGCTTCGATGGCCATGGTCAGCTTCATGGCGGGCGCCTGCATTTCGACGGCGGACTTGGCATCGTCATACATGGCGCCGTCGACGATGTCGGTCCAATGGACGAGTTCGGCCACCGGGCGCGGATCAAAGCCGAAGCGCTCTTTGGCGATCATGGCAATGAAGCTGGTGCAGGATTTGAAATCGGGATCGTAAAATTTGCGATTGCTCTGATCCTGCTCGAAGTGGGCGGCGTCGGCGGGGGAAAGAAATGCGCTCTCGTGATGATCGAACCACCAGGTAATTTTGGGCGAGCTGGAGTATTTGAAATCTACGATGGCATTTTCGTCGCCGTCGAACTGCTTCTCGTCGAAGAGCGAGCCGGCCCGATGAAGCAGGCCGGAGTACACAAACTCGACGTCGCCGCGGATGCGCTCTCGGTAGAAACGGGAGAACAGGGCGGCGGAGCAGGCCCCGTCAAAACACTTGTCGTGATAAAAGACTCGGACTCGCAAAGTGACTTCCCTTCCGGCTTCTATGGGCTTGTGGTGAAAAACAACTAGGGTTGCTGGTTTGGGGAGTTATGTCAAGGGCAGAAGAGCAAAGTTTCAGAGTTTCAAAGGTTTCAAAGAAGGAACGCCCAGAAACTCTGAAACCTTGCAACCTGCCCCTCATCACTTCCTGTGGCGGCGGATTTTGAAGTCGAAACTTACTACTCCGTTCCAATCCCGCAGGGCCACGATCGAAATATTTCTGGTGATGTTGTATTCGACTTGAATGATCTGCTGATTAGACACGGTCACGTTGGTGCTGTAGGTGAGCGTCAGGTTGTTGGCCACCTGCTGCTCAACCGTGACCTGCGGGCCCCGGACTACCGCGGTGTCGCTGGCTAGGCCCTGCGGATCGATTTTTACGCGGCTGGCTCCGAAGAGGCGCTGGAGGCGGCTATTGACGGTGCTGTTGAGAGCTTGATTGATCAGTAGATTGGATGCCTCGCCGCCGAATCCGAAGCCTCCGCTGCTGTTAGCGGCAGCCGATTCTTCCTGCGTGCGGCCTAAAGCGAGGAGCGCGATCACGTCGGCTTCGGGAAGCTGCGGCTCGGACTGCCACGTTACTTTCAATCCGTTGGTGACGCTGGCATCGCCGCGGAATTGCACGGTGATGTCATAGTCGCGCACCCGCGTCGTGGCCTGCAGGTCGATGACAGGCTGCGTGCGAGCGGGATTGGAGAAGGTAACATCGCCGCGCTCCAGTTTGTATTTCGTCCCGTTGAACGTCACTTCGCCTTCGAGCACTTCGACGCGGCCGAGGATGGCGGGGCGATCGGCCGTGCCGCGCACTCTTAGATCGGCGTTGCCGGAAAGGCGGGCGATGGCGGTTTGCATCTGGAGTTCGGGGGTGGTGGTCACGTGCACGTCGAGCTTGAGGCGGCTTTGCAGACTGTCGTTGCCAGTGAGGACGATTGCCTGTTTGCTTTTTTCGATGTAGGCGCCGAAGTCAAATCCGGGGGTGACGGCTAGTTTAGTGACCAGCACGTCGCCCGTCAGCAGGGCCGCGTTGGTGGTTCCGGTGAGGCGTAGATCGGCGTTGGCGGTGGAACTGACTCCGGGAGGATAACGGAGGCGGACGCCGTGCGCGGTAACGCCGAAATCCAGCTGAAGCAATCCGCTCTCGTAGGTTGCGGAACCGGTCAGAGCGATCGCGCCGCCGCCAGTGGTGCCGCTTAATTTTTCAATCTGGAAACGATTACGATCGAAGATAAGCACGCCGTTGAGATCGCTGAGGCCGCTCGGAAAATCGTTGTGACTGACGAAAGTATCTTTGACCTCGAGGCGGCCTTGCAGAATGGGATCTGAGATGATGCCGGTGGCCGTAAGGTTTACGCCGACATTGCCACGCGCGAGAATTTTCGGGCTGAGGGATTGCAGAAGCGTGAGGTTGATGGAGCCGTCGACGCGGAGGTCGAGTTCTTGAAGGCCGCTCAGATGGGCGCGACCATGAGCGGTGAAGTCGGTTCCGCTCCCAGCCAGGTGGAGATTTTCGATCAGCACGGACTGGTCTGCAACCTCGAAGCGGATGGGGCCGACACTCTGCACTTTTACGTGCGCCACTTCCACACTGAAAGATTGGAACTCGGCGCTGGCCTTCAAATCCCGGGGCGTGCGCAGCGGCCCTCGCACGTGAAGCTGGCCTTCGAGCGGCGATTGGCCGGTGATTTTTCCTGGAAGGTAAATACGCAACAGCGAATTGACATCGAGATTGTGGAAGGCGAGATTGAGATCGGCAGGAAAATCGCGCTCCAGGCCGATGCTGCCTTGCATGGTGAGATCGGCTTTATCGAAGTCGGAGTGCGCGGTGAGCGTGAGTTCGCGACCCTGGGTGACGGCGTCGAGGTAGAAATCTCCAGCGCGCTCTTTGTCGAAGGCCAGGTCTTTCAGATGGAAGTGAGCCTCGATCGATGGCAGCTCGAAGGTGCCGCTGGCGCGCAGCGTGAAGTCGGCTATTCCATCGGTGGTGAAGCGGCTGGTCTGAAGGCGCGGAAGATGGGCAAGATCGAAGTGTCGTCCGGAAAGATTGAACTTAAATTCGGACTTCGACAACCCGCCGGGGGGGGAGAGGCGGTTGGAAACAGTGAGGTTCGCTGTACTGACGGCGGCGCTACCGGAGAGCGGGGCGTCGAAGACAGTCGTTTCGATGTTGTTGAACTGAAGCTCCTGATCGGCAAGGCGCAAGTCGCTTTTCAGCAGTGGGATGGCAACGCGATAGACGGATCCGTTGCGTACTTCGAAATGTCCGTCGCCGTGGGGATGGGCGAGCGTGCCGGAGACGGTTGCAGAGAGGTTGAGCGTACCGGTGAGGGGCTCGGTCGCGCCGGCCCACTGCGCAACTTCGGCTGCGTCGGCGTTGCCTAGATCAAAGTGGACAGTGAAGGGATCGTTATCTCCTAATACGGAATCCGTCAGGGCGGCGCTGGCGTCGAAGTGGGCGAGAGTGTGGCCATGAAGGAGCGAGCCGTCGCGCGCGGAAAAATGATGGCTGGAGTATTGGATGGCTGTGGTGAGCGCGTCCCAATGAACGGCGCGAGCAGAAACGCGTTTGGTTGCGGGCAAAACAGTGTCAAAATCGTAGACCTCGAGATTCCCGCTGATCGAGAAATCAGATAGCTTGCCGCTGGCATTGCCGGATAAGCTGGCCCAGCCGTGAACGGAGAAGGGTAAATTCGGAGAGCCGTAGGCGGCGTCTAGAAGGGGCGTCCATTCCTTGAGATTATGGCTGGTTACGGAGAAGCGCAGGGACGAGGTCGCGGCCAGATTACCGCTGGCGCTGATTTCGGAGGACGGCGTGGCGAGGTGAAGCTGGGATATTTCCAGTTCGTCGCGCGAGCCACGATATACGCCGAAGATCTGGCCCAATACGGGGATTTCGCCGGGGGCTGGACGCACGGCCGGGACAATGCCTAGGCCGAGGCGAGTCTCAGCGTCACGAATCGTGCCGACCCAGAGCACGTCAACATTGCCACTGCTGCTGCCGTTGAGGTTGAGACGATCGAGCGGAAGCTTTTTTGAGCTGAGAAATTGGAGAGCGGGCAACAGCGGAAAACCTGAGAGCTGCAGGTGCACCGAGCCGTGCTGAAGAGTTTTGGGAGGAATTTTCGCAACTCCATGGCGGCGCCTCGCGGGTGTCGGTTCGAGCGATCGCTCCACGGAATTCTCCACCGAGCTCTTGAGCGAGGTTACGAGAGAGGTCTGCCAGTTGATTACGTCGGCATCGCCCTGAAGATCGCCGCCGAGCAAGTTCGCCCTGATTGCGGATAAATGAAAGCGCTCGGGAGTAAGAGAGAATCCGGCGGTGAGGCGGCCGTTGCGCATCGAGAGCTTCGGGTTCGACCATTCGATGTCTTTCGCCGCCAGCGTTCCCGCGGTTGAAAAAGTCTGGAGGTTCCACGTCGCTTTGCCTTCGAACTGAGCCATGCCTTTGCGCATCTGAGGCTGGCGGAACACAGCCGCTACGTCGCCGAGTTCTGCCTGCCCGTGATAGTTGCCGCTCAGTTGAGGATTGTGAAAGTCACGAACGCTGCCAGCGAACCGAATTTCTGATTGGCCGGAGGTTAGCGTGAGGCTGCTGATGTCGGCGTGTTCGCGCGCCAGAATTAACAAGGCGTCGGCTCGCCACACGAACGAGGGGTAGTCCTGCACTTGTGTGGCTACGCTGCCGGCGACGATGTGCGCTTCGTATCGACGGCGAAGCAGGGAGTAATTAAGACGGAGCGCGAGGTCGCGCGCGTCGAATTCGAAAGGAACTTTCTTTTCTTCCCATAGCAACTCGCCGCGCTCGATCGCGATGTGCGAAACCGAAAGCGCGACGAGTTGTTGGAGGGCGTTCTGGTCGGACGCGGTGACATGCGGCGCCGGAACGTTGGTGCTGCCATCGGGATAAGCAATGACGTGAACGACGGGATGGTCGAGCACGAGGGAGTGCAGGCCTACGGTGGTGCTGAGCAGCGAAATGATTTTCAACTGCGCTTGCAACCGTTCGACATGTAGGAATGGAGCCTGATCGGAAGCTTCTTGACCATGAATGGTCAGGTTGCGGGCGTCGACGCGGAGGCGGAAGGGGATAGTATGCAGTTCGCCGAGCTCGACGCGGCCACCCGTCATTTTCTCGACCGACGCGACGACTTGCCGGCGAACCCGCTGCTGGAACGAATCGGTGGTGACATACCAGGCGAGGAGAGAGAAGGCGATCAGGCCGAAAAGGCAGAAGGAGAGAAGCAGCCTCCAAAGGATGCGGCGGACGAGAGGAACGGTGGCGGGGGTCGATTCAGGCGTCGATTCGGGCGTTTGCTCACTCAACGGTTCTGCTCTCCGGAGTTGGCCTGAGGCGTTCCTATGTGGCTGCCGGAGCGCAGACTGGCGAGCCACCCGGTGAGAAGCTCATTCATCTTTTTCTCGGCCAGCAGATTCTTGATGCGGCCGAAAACTTCCGTCAGCGGCGCGGCGCGGTCCCCAGCCTTTTTCAGTTGTGGTAGCAACTGATCGCGATAATAGGACTCGACTGCCTGCTGGTCGATCTGGACCGAGGGACGCAGGCGGTCTTCGACCAGCTTCATGAGTTGGATCTGGTCGCCCAAACGTTTCTCCAGCGCGCTCCCAGTCAAGCCATAATGTTGCAGCGTCGCGCGCCATCCGTCGTCGGTGGTGGCCTCGGGATGGACTTTGCCTATTTCCTTGCGCACCTCGGCGACTTGGGCGGCGACTTCCTCGGCAGGAGCCGGCTGGGATGGGCGAACCTGTTCGCGCAAAAGTTCCTGATCGATGAGGCGATCAAGCGCGGCGCCCCGCTCGGCAGCGGTGAACGAATCGGGATCGCGGCCCGTCGAAAAAGCTTCGAAAGCTACTTCCTGCTCCCAATCGCTTTGCAGGAGCACATGCCCGTTTACGTTCGAGACTACGCGGTCGACGATCTCGCCGGCCGAAGCGGAAGCGGCCAGCGCGAGACTCAGTATTAGGGCAAGCGAGCAACACTTCACGAATTGCAAAAGTTCGCGGCGCATCCGACAGCCCGGGATGATTGTCCAAACGATCCTATCGAGTTGGATGCGCTGTTGAGTCATCAGAAAGACTGCCCGAAGGTAAACGAAAAATTAAAATGCCCGGCCCGCTGATAGGCAAACTGCCCAACCGGCGGAGCGACCCCGTTGCTGGTGACGTTCGTGTAGCTCGGAAAGTATGGCGGATTTAGATTGTATCCGAAGTCGAAGTTCAATGGCCCGATGGGCGTCTGATAGCGTACGCCTATGCCAACCGCGTGAGAAGCGTAGTTATAGTTGCAGAGCGAGTAAACCGGCGCCGGCGCCGGCTGGAAGCAGGCCTGCTCATTCGGTTGGCGAAAGCGCGGGAGGCTGGCCAGCATCTCCTGTGGCCGCGCAAACACGTTCCCCATATCGTGAAAGAGCGTGAAGCCGATCTGGTCGTTAAGGTACGGCAAGGTAACGTTCGGAAAACGCAGCTCCAGATTGTTTAGAAACACGGCGCTTCCCCCGATGGGATAGCCAGTGAAGGGATCGCGCGGCCCTGCCTGATTCAACCCAAAACCGCGATGAGAGTTTCCTCCCCCGCTATAAAACCGCTCGGGCAGCGGGATAAGGCTCTCCGTCGAGGATGGCGTTTGCGACGGGTCCAGCACCACGGTGCTGGCAAAAGCGTTTTCGAAGCCAACGGTGGTGGAGCGGGCAAAGACCAGGCCCTGTCCGGTGCTGCGATTGCGGAACAACGTGTAATAAGAGGAGTTGCGAGTCAGGAAGCGGCTGAAGTCGGCTTCCGAACCAAAATAGCTCGACGCTACGCCGCCCTCTACCGTGGTGTAATTGCCGCGCGTGGTGTCGAGGTCGTTATCGCGGCGGTTGCGTATGTAAATGAAGTTTGGCGTTCCGACGCGGGTGGGTTCGGAAAGAAGAGGAATCAGGTTAGAGCTGACCTGTATATCGGTGGCCTCCACGCGGCGATAGCTAAAGCGGTAGGCCAGGGTGGTCAGGTCGCGATCCTGCACCTTATAAAGCACTTGTAAAACTTGAAAGGTTCCTTCCAGGCGCTTGGAAGTAAAGGTAGATACATCGACAGTATTGTCGTAGAGCGCGGTCGTCGTGAAACGAAACCTTTCCAGGTTGAGCAGCTTCGGGATGTCGTAACTCACCAGCGCTCTCTGCTGCAAGTAGCCAAGGTTGCCCCTGAAGCTGAGGGTTTGGTGGCGGCCGCCGACGTCGATGCGGCTGACCCCAAGCGACACCATAGGGCTGACGCCGGTTGCCCCAAGAGGTTGGCCGCTTCCGGCGGGCTGCCCGGTTTGGAACTCAAATCCGGCGCCGTAATCGAAAGTGTAGCGTTCCGCCTCATTCACGGTGATGACCACATTCTTGTGCGCCTCAGTGCCGTCGGGATTCTGGATAGCCGTGTCGACTTGTTTGAAGAGGCCGAGGTCGTAAAGGCGGCGCTGGCTCTCGAGCATATCCTGTTGGCTAAGAGGCGCACCCGGCTGGACGCGGATTTCGCGGCGTGCGACTCCGGAGCGTGTGTGGTTGAGGCCGTCGAGAAAAAGTTGATTGACGAAAAACTGCTCGCCTTCGTGAATGGTGAAGGTAACGCCGACGCGCGGTAAGTTGTCTGCTGACGGGACCGAAACATAGGCGACGTCGACGGTGGCGTTGGAAAATCCGTTGTCGAAATATTTGGAGAGAATCGTGTCACGATCAGCGGCGAGGCTGGATTCGTCGAAGCCCTGGCTCTCGGCGGTGGAAATTTCAGGTAGCTGTTCCTCAGGAAGCGTATAACTTCCCTCGATGCGAACCCAAGCAACGCGCGTTTGCGGGCCTTCTTTGATGGTGATCTGGATGGCCAGGAGCGAGGGCTCGCCCTGGTACCTCTCAATCAGCTTGCTGGCGGCCTCGGCCTGGCGGAAACCGCTGGCGCGATAGAGATTCTGAATCCCCTGTACATCCTCTTCCAGCAGCGCTTCACTGTAGCGGCCGTGGCTGAAGATTCGTCCGGTCGCCTGGTCTTGCATGCGCGAGCGAATCTGTTCGTCGGAAAAAAAATGGTTGCCGGAGATGCGAATGGCAGCGAGCTTGTGGCGGTCGCCCGGATGAATCTGGTATACGACCTGCAGGCTCTTCCCATCCTGACTGTTGTGCTGGCTCACGCTTACGGTCGCCTCGAAGTACCCGAGAGTCTGGAGCTGGTTCTGAATATTACGACGGCCTTCATTGAGCAGATCATCGTCGACCGCGCCTTCTTCGTAAATCGGCACGAGCCGGCGCAGAACGCGATGGTCAACCTTGAAACCCTCGGCGGCAATGGCGACGGCGGGTCCGCGGTCGACTTTGAAGACATAATCGACGGTGTTGCGATGGGAACGATATGTGCGGCTGGCGACTTCGACTTGCGCTAGAAGGCGGTCCTGTTTCTGATAGCGGCTGCGAATTCGTTGCAGCGCGCGGGTGATGCGCGCGGAGGTGGCGCGATCGCCGGAATGTAAACCGGCGATGGCGGCGATTTCGGCTTGCGAGTAACCGGCATCGCCTTCGACCGCAATTTCTCCAACCAAGGCGCGCGGACCGCGGACGATATGGAAAGTGAGATTAATCTGGCGCTGGCCCTGGTCACGCTGTTCGCTGTGCGTGACCTTCGATTGATGGAAACCGTTCTCTTCCATGACTCGTTGAATGCCCGCGACCGCGCGGTCGAGCTTCTCGGGCGTGTAGAGTTCGCCCAGTTGCAGGCGGCTGGCGCTCGCCAGTTGATTCGCGGAGGGATTGGTCGAAACGCCTTCCATGATTACCATGCCCACGAAAAAATTGGCGACGGTGAGAAAGCGCACGCGGACTCCGGCAGTATCGGTGCGTGTGGCTTCTGCCTGTATGTCGGCGAAGCGTCCGGTGGCAAAAAGAGCCTGGATGGCGTCGTGGAGATTTTCTCTTGTCAGGGGTTCGCCAATTTTTAGCGGCGTCGCGGCAAGCAGCGACGCGGCCTCCTCGGGCGCGACGCCGGGGAGTTCGATCTCGTCGATCGCCAGGCCGAGGTAGGGAGTGATGGATCCGAAGGCAGTTGGGGGTAGAGTCGCGGGTGGGGACGTCTGCTGAGATGACGCGGCCTCGAGCGCTGCCCCGGTCTCGGGCGAATCGTTGGCCCAAATCGGCCGTGGCGATAACAACATCAGAAGTGCGAGCACCATGCGGATCGCGTAGATCGCGCAGGGACAGAGCCCGCCCTGAGCCTGTCGAAGGGTGCCCCCGCCTGCCCAGCCGAGCCACGCTCGGCAACGGTCAGCAGGCGCAAAAACGTCGGAACAGCGATAAGCGTTGCCTCCGTCCCTAATGCACGACATTCCTTCCCGAAATTCAGGTCCGTCAATCATGAGGGCTTTCGGTTTCGATGAATCGCGCAGCGGCACACGTTGCTCTCAAGAACAAGTTTTGACGACCGGAACCTATAATACTGGTTTGAAAGCAGGGGAAAGGTAATCGCTGAGGTAAGCACATTGGGAATCGACGATCGGCAAGCGGACGATCGCTACTCGCGGCAGGTGTTGTTTCGAGAGATCGGAGCAGAGGGGCAAGAAAAGCTGGCGCAGGCGCGCGTCGCCATCGTCGGTTGCGGCGCGACTGGTTCGGCACTGGCTGCGCTATTGGCACGTTCGGGCGTGGGGACACTGCGGATTGTTGACCGCGATTATGTCGAGCCGAGCAATCTCCAGCGGCAGACGCTGTTCGACGAGGCTGACGCGGGTGAGTCCGTGCCGAAGGCGATCGCTGCGGCACGCCAGATTGCACGATTTAATTCTCAGATCGTAGTCGAGCCGCAGGTTGCCGACCTGATTCCGGGGAATGTCGATTCCTTGCTCGGCGGATGCCAGTTGATTCTGGATGGCACGGACAATTTTGAAACTCGCTATCTGATCAACGACTATTCGGCGAAACACTCAGTGAACTGGATTTACGCCGCGGCGGTCGGCAGCTACGCGGTCACCATGAATGTGATTCCCGGCGAAACAGCTTGCCTGGCTTGCATCTTCCCGGAGTCACCGCGCGGAACGGTAGAGACTTGCGAGACGGCGGGCATTTTGAATTCCGCGGTCAACCTGGTGGCGTCGCTCGCGGCGACCGAGGCTTTGAAGTTCCTGGTAGGCCGGCGGTCGAAGCTGCGGCGAACTTTGCTCTCGTGGGACGTATGGAGCAACGAGCGGGCGGAGTTAGCAGCGGATCGTCCGCGAGCGGGATGCCGCGTTTGTGGTGGAGAATTTCTTCATCTGGCAGGTGAGGGGCGTCCGCATGTTACTTTGTGTGGCAGAAATTCGGTGCAGATTCACGAGCGGCAGCGACCGGTCGATTTCGCGGAGCTAAGCTCGCGCCTGCAGCCTCTCGGCAATGTCCGGCATAACGAATTCGTGTTGAAATTCTGGCGTGAGCCTTACGAGATGACGCTGTTTCCTGACGGGCGGGCGATTATAAAGGGAACGACGGACACGGCGGTGGCGCGGAGTTTTTATGCGCGCTATGTGGGGAGCTGACACCCGAGCAGAGCGCGAATTGAGAGCCGGTGAAATGGCGACGAAGGAAATTGTTCAAGCGGCCGTCTGCGGAGGAATGCTCTGCGGCGTGCTCGACGCTTTCGCGGCGACCGTGTCCTTTCGGCTGCGCGGCGTTCCACCGCAAAGGGTTTGGCAAAACGTAGCCAGCGGTCTGCTCGGCGCGAGCGCCTTTCAGAAAGGCCGGAAGAGTGCTGCTCTTGGGTTGGTCCTGCACTTTACGATCGCGCTCGGGGCGGCCTGTGTTTTCTCTGTTGGGTCGACTTTCTTGCCGGTGTTGCTCCGCTCGCCGGTAATTGCGGGCGGCTTATATGGCATCGTTGTTTTTCTGGTGATGAACCTCGTCGTGCTGCCGCTCTCGGCGATGCCGAAAAGGCCGGTTGCTGCTGCGGTGGTTGTCACGCAGCTGTTGATCCATGTTCTTTTCGTTGGGCTACCAATTTCCCTTTCAGCGAGCCGGATTCTAGGTTAATCGGTTGCAGGATGTGCGCACTGGTTTTCATCTGCGGCTGCCTCCGGCAGGCTCGGATCTCCTTGATTTGGCCGAGACTGCCGCGAATCTCCCTGTATCTTGCCTGTTTCGCCGTCGAGCCAACTGGCCAGCAAACTGCACTTGACAGCTTGATGTGTCAGTCCCCTGTGGAGGCAGTATGCGACCCTATTTGATCTTGGTGGCGGTAGTTTTGATGGCTGCGGCAGCTTTCGGGCAGTCGTCGTTCCCTTACTCTGGCGCTTGTTTTTATGGATGCGGACCGTATGTTCCGCGCCTGACTACGCCTGAGATTTCCCTGCAACAGTATTCGCCGAATCCAGTGGGAGCGCGCAACGCCACCACGGGATTGATCGCGGGCGCGACCAACTCGACCCTTTCCCAGATTCAGGGATCGACCAGCTCGGTTTCTACGGTTGCCGTGTGGTATGAGGGCGGCGGGGCCGCGGTGCTCTCGCCGGAGATTCAGCTGTGGCCGGAAACGGTTGGACGCGAAGGGCACATCATGCGCGGGCCCATGCACGACGGAATGCTCGAAGAACATATGCGCGCGGAACAGTTTCGCGACGCGCATCCCTTCGAAGCGCGCGCTCGCGAAGAGCAGGTGCGGGAGATGCATCCGCGTGAAGAGCGTGGCGAGCGCTCATCCGAAGAAGCCCGCGTGGATTGGACTTACATCAATGGGCCGGTCAATCCGCCCTCTGAAGTCAGCGGAATCAAGAAGGCGGGGCGCGTTTATACGAACGACGACGTGAAGCGCCAGAACGATAAGAACGGCATGGTGAAATACGACGACAAGACGGAGAAGATTTAAAGGCAGACTGTCAGCTCTCAGTTTTCAGTGATTGGCTCCCGGTCGCGAATTTTTGGCGGCCGGGAGCTTTTTTTCGTCCGCTAAATCCCTGACCATCCGCACGCACTCGCGCTTTCTTCGGTAGAATCCTCTGCGGATGTGGAGGAAGAATCCTTGCGCACACTCTTTATTTCTATGCTGTGGATGGCCGCCGCCTGCTCTTCCCTGTTGAGCCAGAATCTCTCTCCTCTGGTGCGGAGCTTTGTCAAGGTGGATGCTCCGGTAGTGGCGCTGACTCACGTGCGAGTAATCGATGGCACGGGTGCAGCGGCCGGCGACGATCAGACCATCGTGATCGCGAGAGGAAAAATCGAATCCATTTCCGACGCCTCATCCGCGAAAGTAGCCAAGGATGCACAGGTGCTCGACCTGCATGGGTATAGCGTGATGCCGGGTCTCGTCGGCATGCATGATCACATGTTTTATCCCATGGGCAATGGCGTGTTCGGAGAAATGGCATACAGCTTTCCGCGTTTATACCTCGCCGCCGGCGTTACGACGATCCGCACCACCGGAGCCCTCGAGCCCTACACCGATCTTGAGCTAAAAAAACAGATCGATAAGGGCGAGACGCCTGGGCCTCATATCCACGTCACCGGTCCTTATCTCGAGGGCGCCGGCAGTTGGGCGCTGCAAATGCATCAGCTCTCGGGGCCCGATGACGCGACCCGAACGGTCAATTTCTGGCTGGATCAGGGTGTCGATAATTTCAAGGCCTACATGTTCATAACTCCGGCTGAACTGAAGGCAGCCGCTGACGCGGCTCACAAGCGCGGCGCGAAAGTGACTGGGCACCTTTGCGCCGTTGGCTTTCGCGAAGCGGCCTCGTTAGGCATTGATGATCTCGAGCATGGTTTGCTCGTCGACACCGAGTTCTACCCCTGGAAAAAACCCGGCGAGTGTCCGGAGAAAACTGACTACGATTTGATTTCCAAGTTGGATGCAAACGCCGGGCCGGTGCACGACATGATCGTCGATCTTGTTCAACGGCATGTCGCCGTGACTTCGACGCTGCCGGTATTCGAGATGTCGGTTCCGGGACGGCCCACGATTCAGCAGCGAATCCTCGACGCTCTAGCGCCCGATGCCCGCAGCGCGGTACTCAATAACAAGGTGCGGGCGAGCGACGCGAGTGCGATCCGCCAGCGATACCATTCAGACTCCTCCCCATGGGCAGCGGCGTTCAAGAAAGAAATGGAATTCGAACACGCTTTTTCGCAAGCGGGAGGGTTGCTCCTGGCCGGTCTTGATCCTACCGGCATGGGCGGCGTGATTGCCGGCTTCGGCGATCAGCGCGAAGTGGAGTTGCTGGTCGAAGCCGGTTTCAGTCCGCTCGAAGCGATTCACATTGCGACCGCCAATGGAGCGCAATTCATGGGAGAGCTGGACCGGGTCGGCACGATCGCGCCAGGCAAGCAGGCGGATCTGGTGGTGATCAAGGGCGATCCGTCAAAGCAGATCGAGGACATCGAGAAAGTGGAGACGGTCTTTAAGGATGGGGTTGGCTACGACCCGGTCAAACTCATCGAATCGGTGCGCGGTATAGTCGGAAGCCGATAAGCGCCATCGAGCGGTTAGATCGAAAATCTGCGAAACCGTTAACTACAAAGGTCACCCAGGTTCACGAAGGCGAAGCTGGTGCCGAACCCTTCGTGATACTTCGCGCCCTTGGTTGGTAAAGGTCTGGTGGTTCTTCATCAGTTCGGCAACTCGCAAACAATCTGCTATCTTCGTGCGGTTGACCATCTCCACGACTATCATGCGGGCGCCCGTATGCGCCGAGGATGCGTCTGTTCATGGCTGAGACTGCTCGACCGGAACCTTCTCGGATTTATCGCTGGATGGTGCTGCTGTTCGTCGCCATGGCAATGGGCGGGAATTACTACATCTACGACAGCATCAATCCGCTGGAGCGGATTTTCATCGACAAGCTGGGCTTTTCGGCGACCGCGTTTGGATGGCTGAATTCTTCCTATAGCGTGGCAGCCGTCGCCACCTTGCTCATCGGCGGCATTGTCATCGACCGGATTGGCACCAAGAAGGCAATGACTTTCTTTGCCGCACTTTGCTTGCTCGGTGCGGCGTTGACCGCTTCGAGGGGGCGGCCAGCCGTAATGATCGTCGGTCGGACTGTGCTTGGGCTGGGCGCCGAATCCATGATCGTCGCGGCCACGACGGTGCTCGCAAAGTGGTTTAAGGGCAAAGAACTGAGCTTCGCCTTTGGGATCAACCTGACAATTTCACGCCTCGCTTCGGTCGCGGCCGATAATTCTCCGACCTGGGCCAACCGAGCTTTCTATCCTCGGGGGCCGAACGGCGAACCCAGCTGGCAAGGGCCGTTGTTCATCGCGGTCGGAGCAGGAGTGCTGGCGGTCGTTTGCTCCATCGTTTACTGGCTGCTCGAAAACCGGGCCGAAGGGCGCTACCGACTAGGACAGGCGGGGTCGATCGACAAGCTCGAGTTTGGGGACAGCTTTCGCATCCGCGGACTATCGTTCCGGCAAGCTGCCGCCAAGATCTGGCAGGCTCTTATCGAATTTTTTCGGTTCAACCCCTCGTACTGGTTCGTAGTTGGGCTCTGCTTCACTTTCTACTCGGCCATCTTTCCGTTCCGTACCTTTGCCATCGACCTATTTACCAACAAGATTTTGGCGGTCCATGGTGGAGTTACAGCCTCGGACGCAATCCGAGTATTGGCGCACGAGCGGGCCGGATTCTTTAATGGCCTGCTGCCGCTTTCGGCCATGATTGCTACGCCGCTGTTTGGGCTGCTAGCCGACAAAATCGGCAAGCGCGCGTTTCTGATGATGTTTGGCTCAATTCTGCTGATGCCCGTCTATTTGATGATGGGATACACGAATATTTCGCTGTATGTGCCTGTGTGCATGATGGGTATTGCCTTCTCGCTGATTCCGGCGGTGATGTGGCCTTCCGTCGCTTATATCGTCGATCAGAACCGGCTGGGGACAGCTTACGCCTTGATGACGCTGATCCAGCAGATTGGCTTTTTCATCTTGAACCTGCTGATCGGCAAGGCGAACGACTATACGCACGCGGGCCTGGATAACCCGGCAGGCTACGGCCTGGGAATGTGGATTTTCTCGGTCCTCGGATTTGTTGGGATGGCGTTCGCGATCCTGTTACGGGTTCGGGAAACGGGTCCGCACGGCCACGGGCTGGAGACGATTACAGCGAAGGGTTAGTGTCGACAGGAGTGTCCGCTCGACACCGGTTACGAAAGTGATGTGCGCTGCTTAGTTAGTGGGCGTTTTGGCAGGATAGATCATCCAATAGGCTACTGTTTTTGGTATTCTTGCGACTAAGGAATTGGTCGAGATCGCTTCCGCGACAGGCTCGGCAAATTTGTACAACGAAAAGAGTTTGAAGCCGCATCTGAACGGGTAGCGGCCGGAAAAGGCGACTTGACCGACCACAAGCAACGCATAACAGAAGCAGAAGCGATTGAGCAGGCAAAACAGGGCCAGGAAGGTGCTTTCGAGGTCCTGTATCACCTGCACAAACGACGTGTGTATTCACTATGTTTGCGCATGGTCTCCAATCCCGCGCACGCCGAAGATCTGGCCCAGGAAGCATTTCTTCAGCTCTTTCGCAAGATCGGAACATTTCGCGGCGAATCGGCCTTCTCGACCTGGTTGCATCGCATGACGGTCAATGTTGTCCTGATGCAACTGCGCAAAAAGGGGCTGCCCGTGGTATCGCTCGAAGAGACGCTCGAAGCGGACGACGAAGCTCCGAGAAAAGAGTTTGGCACGCAGGATGTGAAGCTGACGGGATCGATCGATCGCTTACAACTGCAACGGGCCATTGACAAGCTGCCGCCCGGGTATAAAACGGTTTTTGTGTTGCATGATATTGAAGGCTTCGAGCATAACGAGATTGCGGAAATCGTAGGGTGCTCGATTGGCAATAGCAAGTCGCAGTTGCATAAGGCACGATTGAAGCTGCGCGACTATTTGAAGTTCATGAGAGCCGAAAAGGCCAACACTGGATGAGGTGGTAGTAGCAGTATTTTGGGAGAGAGTTGCTATGACGTGTTCCGATGTACGGCGAGTTCTGCCGGAGATGCTGGACGGCGCTCCGGAGAGCGCATTTCATACTGAATTTGATGACCACGTAAGGAATTGCCCGGAGTGCTCGGGTCTGATGTCAGACCTGGACTTGATCGCAAGCGAAGCTCCGCGATTGGCAGCCAACGAAGAGCCGGGTCCGCACGTATGGGCGCAGATCGCGGCGCAATTGCGCGCTGAAGGCGTGATTCGGGAATCGGCTAACGGTGAATCCCGCGTGCCCGAATTCCAGGCCCTTCCCGCCCGGCCAACGCTGGTTCCGAGATCTCAATCCCAATTCCGATTTCAACGATGGAGCGCGTGGTGGCTGGCTCCGGTCGCAGCCGTGCTCATAGCGGCGGGTGCCTACGTCGTAAATCATAGGCCGGCTCCGCCGGTGGCCAAAGTGCAGGCTCCGGCGTCGTCTCCCGTGGCGGCCGGTGGTTCTGAGATTTCAGCGAATGTCCCCGCATCGACCACTCCGCCTTCGGTGACGCCCGCTTCGACCGCAGCGACTTCGACGACTACCGCAACTAGTGAGCACAAGGCGGCTAAGGCGGGGAGCGAGCATGAGATAGCATCAGTTGCGAAGTCTTCCGCCGGGAAGTCTCCAGTCGAACCGGAAGCGAGCGCGGACGACCAGCAGTTTCTGAGCGAGGTATCGACGCGCGCTCCTTCCATGCGGGCCACCTATGAAAGCCAGTTGCGGGCCGTGAATGCGGACATACGCGAGTCGCAGGCCTATTTGGATCAAAATCCGGGGGATGCGGACGCGCGGCAGCATTTGATGGATGCTTATCAACAGAAAGCACTTCTTTACCAGATCGCATTGGATCGTATTCAGTAGGAGAAGGGGCGGACCGGCGTTCCCGGCCGCAGGGGCGGCGTTTTATGGCGATTCTCCAAAGGGTGGTTCTTCGGCCACGGAATTTTCACCAACCGAGCGTTCGAACTCTGGTTATGGTGACGTGTTTGTCGGCGGCGGCGTTCGCTGGAAACATCAAGGAATATCGGTACACGGTCGGCCCCAATGCGAATATTTCCGTGGATACGCAGTACGGGGCGATCTCGGTACGCTCGGGCAGCAGTAACGCCGTTATCGTGACCGCCACGCTTAAGTCGGGCGACGTAGAGGTCGACCAGCAGCAGACTGGTAATCGCATTGAAATCGCTTCGCACCTGTTGCAGGGCGCAGGACAGTCCACGGGCCAGGTGGATTATGAACTGGTGATCCCGGCTGATGCGACCTTGAACCTGCATTCTTCAACCGGGCCGCTGTCGGTAGAGCACATGCATGGCGACTTGACGCTCGAAGGCACGGATGCGGCGGTCAATATCCGCAATGTGGAGAACGGCCATGTGCACGTTCGCACCATGCGGGGATCGATCACGCTAACTGAAGTTCGCAACGGGCACGTGGAGCTGGCTTCGATCAGTGGGGACGTCCATTTAAAGGCGGTCACAGGGCCTTTGGTGCAGGTGAATTCGGGCAGCGGCAAGATTTTCTACGACGGCGATTTCGGTTCCGGTGGCGACTACAGATTTACGACGCATAGCGGTGACATCGAAGCGCTGGTACCGGTGGATGTGTCAGCTGGTTTCAGAGCGCACTCGGTGCTCGGCAAGGTGCAACATGATTTTCCTCTCAAACCGAAGCACTCGCGCTTTTCCGAAGAAGTAGGACGTTCCTTTGTCGGCAACTCCGGGCAGGCAGCATCGGAGGTCGTACTCCGTTCATTCAGTGGTAAAATCCGCCTCAAGCAGCGCTAAGAACGCTGAATCAACAAAATTGAACGGGGACCGAAGGGCGCGAATTCCTGGGTGATAGATGTCACCCCAGGCGATCGCCTTTATCTTTAATCTGCCCGGGAGCGCCATGGCGGTGCGCGCAGTGTTTCTGGTGGGGTTCATGGGATCGGGCAAGAGCAGCCTCGGCAAGGAATTGGCCCGCGGGCTGGGCTGGGATTTTGTGGATTTGGATACGAGAATTGAGACGCGGGAGGGTCAAAACATACCCGATATCTTTCGCGACCGGGGAGAGCATGGCTTTCGGCTCGCCGAAACCAACGCGCTGCGCGCTCTGACGGAATCGTTCGTCGGCAATACCGTGGTTGCTTTGGGGGGTGGGGCGTTTGCGCAAGCGGAGAATCGCGACCTGCTGCGTTCCTGGCCATCTGTATTTCTGGAGGCGCCTTTGGACGAACTGTGGAACCGCTGCCTGGAGCAGGCCAAAGACCGGCCTTTGCGAAATGATCGTATCGAGTTTGCGCGACTCTACCAATATCGCTTGCCCTTCTATCGTCAGGCGACGGTTACTGTTGTAACCTCCGGCAGGGATCCGGCCTCCCTTTGCGACGAGATCGAGCGTAAGTTGCAATCTTGGGGGAGGGCCGTGGACGCCGGCTTGTCTCAAATGCCCTCCACTAACTCTCGAACAGGAGAAGCACAGTGAAGTCGTATGGTCGGTTGCTCGTTTTCGTCATCATGATAATCGCGCTGCTTGGGTCGATCGCAGCCCTCGGCACGCTGGCGAGCGCCGCTCCCATGCCGCGAGATGGAGATAAGGACAAGGACCATGAGGGGAAGGACGTCGATTCTGGCTCTTTCAGCGTCTACCAAAATGGCCATCGTGTGGGAACGGAGACGTTTTCGATTTATCAAACCAATGCCGGCAGCGTGATTCACTCTGAGTTCAAGTCGGAAAACACTCCGCCGGACGTGCAAACTTCTGAGCTGCAGCTAACCGCGGCAGGCGATATGCATCGTTACGAGTGGAAAGAAGTGAGCCCGGAGCAGGCGCAATCGGTGGTGCTGTCCAACGAAGATTTCTTGAATCAGAGATGGAGCACCGGAGCGACCGACAAAGAACACGAACAGCCCTACCTGTTGCCGCCGTCGACCATGATTCTCGACGACTATTTCTTCATTCATCGCGAAGTGCTGGCGTGGAGATATCTGGGAGCAAGCTGCAAACAGGTCAAGGGGCAACTGCAGTGTCCGCTGAAACAGCGCATGCAAATGGGGACGTTAAATCCGCACCAGCATGCCTCGGCGGCGATGAGTGTCGAATTTCTAGGCCGGGAGAAAGTCAATCTGAAGGGCGGACCACAGGATCTGCTCAAGCTCGAACTCAAGAATGAGTCGGGAACGTGGCAGCTTTGGCTCGACGATCAGTTCAAGGCGATGCGGATGACGATCGTGGGTGAAAATACCGAAGTGGTACGCGACTAGCGGGACGCCAGCGCTCGCTCACGGTCAGCCCTTTTGGCAATGGGATGGCTCAATTGCAGATGTACGATAGTAGCGGCGCCGAAAAACTTAGGGATGATCGCGTTCGGGCCAGACCGGTTGAAATAGCCCCTTGACGATTCTTGACTCACGCACCTCGCGTGTACTGCTGACGGCTCTGCTGTTCGCCCTGGGGTTGGGTTTTTTGTACGCCGCGCGACGGACGTTGATTGTCTTCTTGTTCGCCATTTTTTTTGCTTACCTTATTAATCCCGCCGTGGGGCGATTGGAAAAGCTGGTGCGGAGCAGGGTGTGGGCGATCGCGATCATTTACTTTCTGCTGGTTGTGGGACTGGCCGTGTTCGGGCTGCTCGTAGGACCGAGGATTGCGCGGCAAAGCTCGCGCCTGGGCGAGTCGCTGCCCGGACTTGTCGACAAGGCCAGCATGGGCCAGCTCTCGGGCCAGATCGATCAGCTTGCCGAAAAGATCGGGAACGAGCACGGCTGGAGCGATGCTACCCAGAAACGCATACGCGACTTTTTGATTAGTCGCCGCGGAGACTTGGCGGCGCTGGCGCAGCGCATCGGGATTCGAGCGGCCGAGGCCGCGCAGCAAGTGTGGGTGCTTTTTCTCGTGCCCATTTTGGCGATTTTTTTCCTGCGCGATGGCGGCAACTTTCACGAAGTATTGCTGGCGCTGGTGCAATCGCGCACGCAGCGTGAGTTCTTGCAGGATGTGTTTCAAGATCTGAATCAGATGCTGGCGCAGTTCATTCGCGCGCAGTTGACTTTGGCGGCGTTCTCCTTGCTGGCCTATGTTTCGATACTCGGATTGATGCGCGTGCCTTATGCACTGATGCTCGGCACCGCAGGCGGCGCGCTCGAGTTTGTTCCGCTCGCGGGCCCACTGCTGGCGGGTACGGCCATGATGGTCGTCGCGGTTTTGGCGGGATATCAGCACTGGGCATTCCTACTGCTGTTTTTGCTGGCCTGGCGCTTGATCCAGGACTACGTAATTTCTCCGCGTGTCATGGGCGTTAGCGTGGAATTGCATCCCCTTGCAGCTCTGTTTGGCATTCTCGCGGGCGGAGAAATCGCAGGCATCCTGGGCGTCTATCTGTCGATCCCCGTGATGGCGAGTTTGCGCATTGTGTGGCGCCGCTGGCGGATCTATGCGGAAAAGAGAAAATTCGGCCCGCTCAACGAGTACTCGTTTCCGCAAGAGCTGGGCAAAGGTCGAAGCTAGGCAGCGAAGCGCCTTTCTAACCCACTCCCCTTACTGAACATTCCCGTGTGAAAACTCGCTAGTATAAAATCACAGTTCACCATGTCCACCAGACTTGCTGTAGGAATTCTCGGTGCCACCGGCATCGTCGGGCAGAGATTTATCCAAATGCTCGAGCATCACCCATGGTTCGAAGTGTCGTGGCTGGCGGCGTCTGACCGCTCCGAGGGGCGTCCTTACGCCGAAGCGGCGCGCTGGCGGCTGAAAAGCGCGATTCCCGCCAATGTGGCGAAGATGACGGTTTCGCCGGCCAAGCCTGACGGCGCACCCAAACTTATTTTCGCCGCGCTCGACGCTGCAATCGCGGGCGAACTTGAACCACAGTTTGCCGATGCCGGCTGTGCCGTGGTTTCGAATTCGAGCGCCTTGCGCATGCAGTCTGACGTTCCGCTGGTGATCCCGGAGGTCAACGGCGATCATATTCGCCTGATCGATAAACAATTGTGGCGCGGACGGTCGGGAGGGTTCGTGGTCACCAATTCCAACTGCTCGGCCATGGGATTGGTGCTGGCGCTCGCTCCTTTGCATCGCGCGTTCACGCTTGAGGCCGTGATGGCGGTAACCATGCAAGCAGTAAGCGGCGCGGGATATCCCGGCGTGGCTTCGCTCGACATTTTGGGCAACGTGATTCCCTACATCAAGAACGAAGAAGAAAAGATGGAAGAGGAGACGCAGAAACTTTTGGGCGTTTTAAAGGGAGCGCAGGTCGAACCCGCTCCGTTCGCCATGAGCGCACAGTGCAATCGCGTCGCGGTAGAAGATGGTCATACCGAATCGGTCGCGGTGCGGTTGAAGAAAAAAGCTACCGCCGAACAGATCATCGCGGCGTGGGATGATTTTCGCGGCGAGCCGCAACAACTGCGTCTGCCCAGCGCTCCCGATCGGCCTGTTGTGTATATGACGGCGCCGGATCGTCCGCAACCCCGCTTTGACGTTGACCTGGGCGCAGGCATGACCACCGCGGTTGGGCGGCTGCGCAAATGCAACGTGCTCGATTGGAAATTTACCGTGCTGTCGCACAACACAATTCGCGGCGCGGCGGGGGCTGCGTTGCTGAATGCGGAGTGGCTCAAGGCCAAGGGATACCTCGGGTGAAGAGAGAATCCAGCACCGAGGCGCGGAGTCACGGAGCGGGCCCGAATCATGCGTGCCCAAATTCCATGGTGCAGTTTTCCTCCGTGTCCCCGGGCCTCGGTGGTGAATTTTCTGCCGGCTGCAAGGAGCACCCCCGCCCATGATCGTGATGAAATTTGGCGGGACATCGGTGCAGGACGCGAAAGCGATCGACCGCGTGGCGCAGATCGTACAAGGCAGGCTGGCGGACCGTCCCGTGGTTGTCGTTAGCGCGATGGCGAAGGTGACCGATTCCCTCCTGGCCATGGGCCGGGCCGCGGGCAGCGGCGATCGCAAGACTGCCCTCAAGATGGCGCGCACCCTGCGCGAGCGGCATTATGATACTGCCGGCGAACTGCTAGGCACCGCGCTGTTTACGGAATTTCATGGCGATCTCGGCGCCGATTTCGAAGACCTCGATGAATTGCTGCGTGGCATTGGCGCGGTCGGCGAAATTACTCCGCGCACGTACGACTACGTGGCCTCGTTCGGCGAAGTGCTTTCGAGCAAAATTGTCGCTGCCGCTTTTATTGCGCGCGGATTGCCGGGGGTGCACGTCGACTCGCGCCAGTGCCTGCTCACTGACAGCAGTTATACGCGCGCGGTTCCGCAGTTTGATGAAACGAATGACCGTCTTCGCAAGCGAGTGCAGCCTCTCGTCGACTCCGGCAAAGTTCCCGTGATGGGCGGATTCATAGGCGCAAATCGCAGTGGCATCACAACCACCATTGGCCGCGGAGGATCGGATTTCTCCGCCGCGATTTTTGGCGCGGCGCTGAATGCTGAGCGGATAGAGATATGGACCGACGTCGATGGCATGATGACCACCGACCCGCGATTGACTCCCGAGGCACGGCGGATCAAAGTCATCAGCTTTGATGAAGCCGCCGAGCTGGCATACTTCGGCGCCAAAGTTCTGCATCCGGCAACTGTGCTGCCCGCCGTCCAGCAAAATATTCCGGTGTTTGTTTTGAACTCGATGAATCCAACCTGTGAAGGGACCAAGATTACTGCGCGCGCCCCGCGATGTTCGAATATTTTCAAAGCCATCGCGCTCAAGAAAAAGATCACGCTGGTCGAGGTCGCCTCGCCGCGCCGCCTGCTCGTACATGGATATTTGAAGTCGATCTTTGAGGCCTTCGATCAGCACAACGTGGCCGTGGACGTGGTTTCTACCTCGGAGGTGAGTGTGTCCGTAACCGCCGAGACGAACGAAGCAATTCCGGCGCTCGCTGCCGATCTAGCCAAGATCGCCGACGTCAAGTATGAAGGGCGAAAAGCGATTGTTTGCCTGGTAGGCGAAAATTTACGGGAGACACCTGGAATCGCCGCCAAGGTGTTCGGCATCCTTGAGAATGTAAAGATTCGCATGATCTCGCAAGGCGCGTCGGAAATTAATCTGACTTTCGTAATCGAAGAGGACGACGCGGCCGAGGTGGTGCGGCGTTTGCATCGCGCATTTTTCGCGGAAGTGGATCCGGAAGTGTTTGCTTAGTGCCATCGCACCGCAGCGGACGCGGAGAGCGCTGAGAAAAACAACCGGCGCCATAAACAAAGGTTCTTACGGAATTTTCTCGGCGAACTCGGCGAACTCTGCGGTTTAAGATCTCATCATGAACCTCCTGATTCTTGGACGCGGAAAGACGGGGTCGATGGTGGCCGAAGTCGCGCGCGCTCGGCGGCATCATGTCCGCAGCCTATCGTCGGCTGACAATGCCGGCGGCCGCGCGCTCACTGCCGACGCGCTCACCGGGACCGACGCGGTGATCGATTTCACCACTCCCGCCGCCGCGCTGGCCAATGCCGAGGCCTGTATCCGAGCAAAGACAAATCTGGTGGTTGGAACTACCGGCTGGTATGACCAAATACCTCGCCTGCGCGAGATGGTCCTCTCGGCCCAAACCGGCTTCCTCTACGGATCGAATTTGTCCATCGGCGTCAGTCTGTTCTTCGAGATTGCGGCCGCCGCCGGATGCGCTCTGAAATTCGATTACTCGGGTCAGATATTCGAGCGTCATCACGCGCAGAAAAAAGACGCTCCCTCAGGCACGGCGATCACGATCCAGAAAATTGTGCGCGACGCGGGGGGACAGGAGTTGGAAATTGTCTCTTTTCGCGAAGGCGACGCGGTCGGCCTGCACGAACTGGTCTTCAATTCCGTCAGCGATCGCATCTACCTCTGCCACGATGCCAAGTCCCGCCAGGGATTCGCGGAAGGCGCCGTGCGCGCCGCGGAATGGCTGGCGGGGAAAACCGGTTTCTACGAGTTCCGCAACGTCTGGCGGGAGCTGTAAGTGCAGCTCCGAGGTGGGCATTCGCTGAACTCGCGGAGGGACGCACGCCTCGACCGTCCAGCCGAGGAAAGCTCGGCAGGGAGCGGGCGCTCGCCGCAATTCTGAGGGAACTCTAGTAAATACCCGAGCCATGCAAGCGCCTGCGATTAGCGTTATTCTAAGCACATGCAATTGCGAGGTTGTGGTACGGCTCTGGTTACGCCGTTCTCCCAGGACGGTGCGGTTGACGAAAATGCGCTGCGCAATCTGGTCGCGTGGCAGGTTGAATCGGGCATCGATTTTCTCGTTCCCTGCGGCACTACCGGCGAGACGCCGACGCTCAATCATGATGAGTGGCTGCGAGTGATCGACTTGACCATCGAGGTCGCCGCGGGACGCGTACCGATCGTCGCGGGCGCGACTTCCAACTCGACGCAGGAGGCAGTTGCAAAAGCGAAAGACGTGGCAGCGCGGCCGGGCGTCGATGCGATTCTTACCGCTTCGCCTTACTACAACAAGCCGACGCAGGAGGGGCAATACCGGCATTTTCGCGCCATCGCCGAAGCGGTCGACAAACCGATTATTCTTTATAACGTTCCCGGACGAACCTCTGCCAATCTCGAACCGGCAACGCTGGCGCGCCTGTGCGAGGTTGCAAATATCGTCGGCGTGAAGGAGGCCAGCGGCAACATGACGCAGATTGCCGAGGTTTTGCATGTGGTACCTGAGCACTTCATGGTGTTGTCCGGCGACGACGCTGTCACTTTGCCGGTGATGGCGCTCGGCGGAGTCGGTGTGATTTCGGTTGCTTCGAATGAAATTCCGCGCGAGATGGCGGAGATGACACGCGCTGCCTTGAACAACGACTGGCCCGCAGCGCGCACGCTCCACCGCAAATATTTTCCGCTCATGACAGCGAACTTCATCGAGTCGAGCCCGCTGCCGGTGAAGGCTGTGCTGGCAATGATGGGCAAGATCGAAGAGGTTTACCGTCTTCCCTTGTTACCCATGCGCCGCGACACGCGCTCGAAACTGCAAAAGATCGCTACCGACGCTGGAGTAATCGTTCGACTGGCGGCTCCTCCCGCGGCAGCCACGGAATTCTATGTTTACGAGAATTGGGCGGCAGGCCCGCATAAAGCAATGCTGCATCGCGCATCTTGCGGGCAATGCAGCTCCGGCAAAGGGCGGCCGTCTGGGCACGATCCCAACCATTCGCGCTGGCACGGACCTTACGGCAACATTGCCGAGGCGCGCGAGGCAACGCACCAGATGCCAGGAGTGCTGATCCGCAGCGAATGCAAGTGCGTGGCGTAAGAGCGGCCACTGGCACTTAGCAATTAGCCGCTAACCGTGCGCCGCGACGCACGGAAACCAATAGAATTTGCCATCCTGAGCGCAGCAAAGGACCTGCTGTTTGCCGGGAGGGCGAAAATGTCAAACAACTATGGCAGATTCTCTACTCCCGTTAAAGTCTTCCGTTGAATCCCTGATTAATCGCGAACATATCAGCAATCGCAAGGAAGCGCGCCAGACCTTTCTCGACTTTCGCGCCGCTCTGACTCGCGGCGAGATTCGCGCCGCCGAGAGAATCAACGGACGCTGGACCGTCAATGCCTGGGTGAAACAGGGCATCCTGCTTGGCTTTCGACTCGGTGAACTCACCGAAATGCCGGATGGCGACGTGCTCTCGTTTATCGACAAAGACACCTTCCCTGCCCGCCGGCTCACACTTGCCGATGGCGTTCGCCTGGTGCCCGGAGGCTCTTCCATTCGCGAAGGCGCTTATGTTGCGCCGTCGGTCATCTGCATGCCTCCAATGTTTATTAACGTCGGCGCTTATGTGGACGAGGGATCAATGATCGACTCGCATGCGCTCGTCGGCTCCTGCGCGCAAGTCGGCAAACGTGTGCATCTGAGCGCGGCAGCGCAGGTCGGAGGTGTGCTCGAACCGATCAACGCTGCGCCGGTGGTTATTGAAGACGACGTGATGATTGGCGGAAATTGCGGCGTGTATGAAGGCACGCTGGTCCGCGCTCGAGCGGTGTTGGGAGCAGGCACGATCCTGACCCGATCCACTCCCCTTTACGATCTGGTGCGCGGCGAAATTTATCGCGCATCGGCCGAGCAACCGCTAGAGGTGCCAGAAAATGCGGTCGTCGTCCCCGGCTCGCGCGCGATAAAAAAAGGCGCAGGCAAATCCGACGACTGGAATCTTTCGCTCTACACGCCCGTTATCGTGAAGTATCGCGACGAGAAAACCGAACGGGGCGTTGAATTGGAAGAGTGGTTGCGATAAGAACACGCCGGCCACCTGCGGCTGTGCATGAGAATCTTTTTGCATTTCTCTGACAACTAAATTTTCTGGGGTTGAACAGAATATGCCCCGTTTGGATTCCTCTGTACCCAACCCCGGAAGACAGGCTCAGTATGAAAACCTCGAGCCGAACTTGGTCACGGAATGATCAAAAAATCATTTAACCCGTTCAGAATCAGTTTAGGCAACCGCCGGGTCTACACTACATTTGCGATTGAGCTGAAAACGCTCAGGTAGCTCCAGGCCGACTTGATGTGGCAAGGATTTCTGTTCAGTCGCGGGTTCGGTGATCCGACGTAGGCGAATCTCGCATCCATCCGAGGTGGGCAGTACCATGTCGGCGCTCGGCAAGGTGGATAGCAAAGCCAGCGCCTTCATCGGCGCTACCGGCTGATCGTGACCAGTGGAAGGTTTTCAAACGCTAGTTATGCATCAACCTCTGTGAGTGTCCGCGCGACGCGCGCCGGTTGCGACAACCAGATCACGAAGGCAATGTTTGCGAAGGCGCAACCGGGGGCTGCCCCGGTTCAGCCGCCAGACGCGCTCGCGCTGCGAGATGCTTCTTGCGGAAATGCGTGCGCGCCCGCCGGCCCCAGGCGCGCACGAAATAATAGTTCAGCGCGCATCCGATGGCTGAACTGGCAAAAGGAATCAGGCGTCCCATCCACTTTTCCGTAACTTCGGCGCCCGCTCTGGCGGCGATGCGCTGGATGACTCGCGGCACGAAGCGATTGACCACTTCTTTTTCCAGCAACTCCCGGCTGATGTCGACCCCGGCGGCGCTGGCGGCGGCAATCCACAGCTCGGCGATTTCGTTGTCGGTGTTCAACTCGAATCCGTAGATCAGGCTGAGCTTCTGAATCGTGCGCATGGTGATGGCAGAGAGGATGCCGAGGTCGGGCACGATGGTGAGGATGCCGCCGAGCCCGAAGCCGGCTCCCTCGGCCGCCGCCATCTTCATAGCGCCGCGGATTACCGACTCGGCCACGTCGTCGAGGCGTTCGATCGGCAGCGTGTAGACGCCATGAAAAGTGGCGAGGGGCAGGCCGTGCGCCACGCGCAGCTGCATCAGGAAACGTGCCGGATCGACTCTGATGGTCTCGTAGGTGCGAGTCAGACCGCCGCGGATCGCGCCTTCCACACGGCGGCGCAGCCATGATGGTTTTTCGTCTTTACTCGCGTCGGCCATTAAGTATGAGTGTATCAGCGGCGCTCTTTAACAACGAACAACACTTAAAGTAGCGCGAACGAAATCTCTCGAGCCTTCGGCCTGCGCACGCCCTTGTTCCCTTTTTGGGTCGTGGATTCGTGGTCACTGGCTGTCGATCTGGCTGCAACGACAACCCGCTGTGCTAGCATCGACGTTAACAATGGCAACAGGAAAACTGCATATAGTTCCGCTGGGCGGGCTGGGCGAGTTCGGTATGAACTGCATGGCCATAAGATTCGGCGATGACATCGTCGTGGTTGATGCCGGGCTCATGTTTCCGGAAGCCGAATTATTGGGCGTTGACATTGTCGTGCCTGACATTTCTTACCTGCTCGAAAATCGCAAGCACGTCCGCGGCATCGTGCTTACCCATGGCCACGAAGACCACATTGGCGGGCTCCCGTGGATTCTCAGCGAACTGAACGTCCCGGTCTGGGGCACCGAGTTCACGCTGGCTTACGTTGAAGACAAGCTCGACGAACACCAGCTTCTCGATAGCTCCGACCTGCGCGAAATCCGGCCGGGCGAGCGCTTCAAGGTTGGTCCGTTCACCATTCATCCCTTGCAGGTGACGCACAGTTTGGTCGATTGTGTTGCGCTCGCCATTCACACCCCGCTCGGCGTGGTGCTGCATACTGGCGATTTCAAGGTCGATCCGACGCCCACCGACAACCGTCTTTTTGATCTGCACGGCTTCGCGGAGTATGGCAAAGACGGAGTGCTAGCCCTCTTGCAGGACTCAACCAATGTCGAGCGCAAAGGCTACACGCCAAGCGAGCGCGCAGTGCGGCGTAAGTTTGAAGAGGTGTTTGTCCGCACCAAGCGGCGCCTCTTCGTCTCCTGCTTCTCGTCGTCAATCCATCGCATCAAGCTGACGGTCGACATGGCGCGGGAGCATGGGCGCAAGATTTGTTTCATTGGCCGCTCGATGGAGAATTCTTCCGAGATCGCGGAAGACCTGGGTTATGTACAAATTCCCGAAGGCATGATGATTCACCCCGGGGAGATGAAGAATTTTCCACCGGAAAAAGTTTGCGTGCTGATCAGCGGAACGCAGGGTGAGCCGATGTCGGCGTTATCGCGCGCGGCGGTTGACAATCATAAGCACGCCAAAATCGAAAAAGGCGACACCGTCGTGCTCTCGTCACGCATCATTCCGGGCAACGAAAAAGGCATTTACCGCATGGTGGATCACTTATTCCGCCGCGAGGCATTCGTCATCTATGACGATGGCTCATACCCTCCGATACACGTCAGCGGACACGCCAGCCAGGAAGAATTGAAGCTGATCATCAACCTGGTGCGGCCGAAATATTTCGTGCCTATTCATGGCGAATACCGGCAGCTCAAGTTGCATGCGGAGCTTGCCGGATCGATGCACGGATCCGTCGGCAGCGTGATGCTGATTGAAAGCGGAGACATACTTGAGATCGACGAGCTGGGGGCGCGCAAAGCGGGACGCGTCAATGTAGGCCGCGTCTGCATCGATTCGGGATCACGCGCCGACGTGGTCGAAGATCTTGTCATCAAAGACCGCCGCCATCTCAGCGAAGACGGCTTCGTCATGCCGATCATCGCCATCAACAAGTTGACCGGACGAGTCGAAACGTCGCCCGAGATTGTAACCCGCGGATTTGCCCCCGGCGAAAACGGAGTGATCGAGCGCGCGCGCGAGATCGTCATGGAGACGCTCGATGCCTCGAGCGCGGAAGAGAAAGCGGACTACGGCGTGATCAAAGAGAAAATTCGTACGGATTTAAAAAGATATATCTCGCGCCAGACACAGCGGCGGCCGCTGATTATGCCAGTGATTTTGGAGATTTGATTCTGAGCTCGTCTAGCTCAGCGGGTTCCTCCACCTCAGCCCCGGAAACCGCGCGAAGTCGCGGTCAGTGGTGTGCAGCACTCCGCCATATTCGATGGTCACGGCGGCCAGTTGGGCATCGCTAAGGAGCGGGCCCGAAGCCTGCCCTTCAACGATCATCTGCCGAAGGAATACCCAGTGATCGTCTCCGGGCAGGAGCAAGCGGAGGTTCGGTTGTTCCAGCCAACGGTCCACAATCTGGACGGCTTCGGTAAGGCTAAACCGATCCCCAGGCCGTCCGACATTGGTCATAATGCGCAGGAATGCCCCGATCGTTTGCCCCGGCAGCCCGATCGAATCCGTTCCCGAGAATACGCGCTCAATCCACGCCCGGGCCTTTGCATGTTGGGGCGACGCACTGTCATAGGCGTAGAGGAGAATATTCGCGTCGAGGACGATCACCGGTGATCTGGACCTTCGAGTTCATCGAGCAATTGCGCGACATTGTCATAGTTAAGGCCGGCCGGTAATCCCAATTTTCGGGGTGCGACTACGAAAGGCTTGCGCGGCGGCCGATTGGCGGCCATCAGGCCGAGTCTAAGGAAGCGGTTGACCACTTCTTTGAACGAGGCGCCGGACTTGCGGCTCTCCTTCTCGAGAAGCCGTGCCACATCGTCATCCAAAGAAAGCGTGGTTCGCATGTTGTGATGCTACATTGCTAGGCATCATGATGTCAATACATTAACATCATGATGGGAACGCATGACCCTTGCAAAAAACGCTCGGACAAGGCACGCTTAAACGGCAGAAACAAAATATGGTCACCCTACACGACATTCGCGCCGCTCAGGCGCGGCTTAGGGGCGTCTGTTTCCACACGCCTCTGTTCGAATGGACGAGTGACAGAACGAATCGAGCGGACGATCGCAAACTCTTTCTTAAGCTGGAGAACCTGCAGCCCATCGGCGCTTTCAAACTGCGCGGCGCTTACAACAAGGTTGCTTCTTTGAGCAAAGACGATCGCGGCCGCGGAGTGATTTCCTATTCCAGCGGAAATCACGCGCAGGGCGTGGCGTATGCGGCTCGGTCGCTCGGTGTTAAGGCGGTTATCGTCATGCCGCGCAATGCTCCCAAGAACAAGCTGGACGCAACCGCCGCGCTGGGGGCTGAGATCGTTATCGTGGGTCCGGGCAGCGAAGAGCGGCGGCTGCGCGCCGAGGCGCTGGCGGCTGAGCACGGATATCTCATCGTGCCCCCCTATAACGACGAAAAGATCGTCGCCGGGCAAGGAACGGTGGGGCTGGAAATTCTCGAAGATCTTCCTTCGGTTGAAACTGTGATCGTGCCGGTCGGCGGAGGCGGGCTAATCAGCGGAGTTGCGGCAGCGATCAAACTCACCAATCCCAAAATTAAAATCATTGGCGCGGAGCCCGAACTAGCCTCCGATGCCAGGGCCAGCTTGCGCGCTGGCCACATTGTCTCGTTCCCTGCGGACCAGGTTTCCGAGACGCTGGCCGACGGCCTGCGCACTCAGAGCATCGGCGCAATCAATTTTGAACATATCCACGCTTATGTCGATGACATCGTCAGTGTGACCGAAGAGGAGATTCGCGAGGCCACGCGTGTCCTCAGCACCAACGCGCAGACGTTGTCTGAGCCGAGCGGCGCGGTTGCTCCGGCGGCGTTTCTTTTCCACGCCCGAGAGCTGCCTGCCACGAAGATCAACGTCGCTGTGATCAGCGGAGGCAATATTGACCCTGCGCTGCTCGCCGAGTTGCGCCGAAACTCTCCGGTGTCAAGTCTCAGGTGTTAGGTCTTGAAAAATCAGAGGTGCAAAAAGTCGCTGATTTTCCTGAGACCTAAAATCTGACACCCAAGAGCGGACGCTAGAGCTGTCTCTTATGATTCGTTTTGGCATTGCCGGTTTCGGATTGCACGCCGTGCGGCGGCTGATGCCGGGTTTCGCCCTCGCCCGAAATTGTACGGTGGTCGCGCTCTCGCGGCGTGACGCGGATAAAGCCCGCGAAGCCGCCGCTCGTTTCGCAATTCCCCACGTCTTTGCTTCCACCGAAGAACTCTGCCGCTGCCCCGAAGTTGATGCGGTTCTGGTCACGACTCCTAACGCCTGCCATCTGCGGGATGTGCTGACGACGGTCGCTGCCGGCAAACCGGTATTGTGCGAAAAACCTATGGGCATGAATGCAGACGAATGCCGCCAGATGGTCGAAGCGGCGCGCCACGCTGGCGTCTTGTTGGGAGTCGCCCAGGTGTTTCGCTTTGAAGAAAGCACGGCTCGATTTCGCGCTCGCGTTGCCGCCGGCGACATTGGCCGTCCCATTTTCGCGCGGGCGGAGTTCTCCTATCCCGGCTCCGGCCATCCCCGCACATGGCTCTATAACCGGGCGATCGCCGGAGGAGGGCCGGTCGCGGATGTGGGCGTGCACTGCATCGACGCCTTGCGTTACATCTTGCAGGATGAGCCGCGAGTGGTGAGCGCTTTGGCCCGGTCGGATGAACGATCTGGCGACGTGGAAGCGGCAGCGTCCGTGTCCCTTGAGTTTGAGCGCGGCACGCTGGCTACGGTGCTCGTTTCCACGCGGGCGCAATATCGCACGCCTTTGGAGATCGTCGGGGATGCTGGCGTGCTCCGCGCCGACGATGCTCTCAATGTGGAACAGCCGGTCACGCTGGAGTTGTGGCGGGATGGCAAGCGTGTCGCCGAGGAGACCGTTTCGAATCAAATCGCTTACGCTCGGCAGGTCGATAGCTTTGCTGGCGCCCTCGAGTCCGGCGAAACATTTCCAGCGTCGGGCGAGGATGGATGGCAGAACCAAATCATCCTGGACGCTGCTTATCGCAGTATGACCTCAGGTAACAGTCAAAAAGTGTCGTCGGTCAGAGACGCTCGCCAATAAATCCTTGCCGAAAATAAAAAGCGCCCCGGATCCAAAGATCTCGGGACGCTCGAACAGCCCTCCCCCGGAACTGCTCGGTCTAGAAGATTATGACAAGAGTCTCCGGTTCGGTATCCCACTCTTGGGGGATATGAAATAGCACGAAAGTGCCACTTGCCAAACGCAACCTCTGTGCTACCATCGGTAACCTTGCGACTGGTTACTAACGGTTGCACCAGGTTCTGGAAACGGATCTCCGGTGATTAAGGTTTTTCTTTTCAGCGTGAGATCTTCCCTGCCGATTCCAACCCCAGTAGTTGTATTTCGCCGTCAAATCGTATTGACTGCGGACGGAGCGACTGGGGGTTGTGAAGGAAAGTGAATTGTTGCCAAGTGTGCATCAGTTTGCATTCCGAGTTTAAAGACGGATCCAAAAAATCTCTTTAAACTGTTGATAAATAAACATAAAGGAAGATTTAAAGCTTTGGAACGACAAATGCACTTAACAGAGCAGGCGACCTTACGCCTTAGACTAAAAATCTGAGGCAAATTCGGGGAAAAGAAATTGGGAGGAATTGACATGAGGCGAGTGGTAGTTCTAGCAATACTGGCATTGGCGTTGCCGATGGCCGCTTGGGCGGACGGAATCACGATCATTAATCAGTTCGGATCGATTGCCATCACGTCCGGGGGCATCGGTTCGAGTACCATCAGTTCGCATGAGTCGGAACTGGTTCAATACAACAACATCGCGGCTGCTAAGGGACAATCCTTAGGTTATGTCAACTACTCGACGGGCGTTCTGTTGAGCGGTTCGGTCGCGACTGGCGGCACGTTTTCCTCCACTGGATCGTCCTTTGACGTAATCGGCGTTGGCAAATGGGCCAAGGCTTTGACCGGATCTGGTACCAGCCCAGTGGCTCTGTTCACCGGCAGCTTTACCGGTCCGATCACTTGGACCATGACCGGGCAGCAGGGTGCGAAGGTGTTCTACTCACTGAGCGGCGACATCTCCGGCACACTCTGGAACGGCCGCATGGTCAATGGAACCACCACCCAGGAGATCTATAGCTCCAAGGGACAATTGGCCGCTGGCATCGGACACATCAACATGGGCACCACGCAGCTCGCCGTCCCGGAACCCGGAACTCTGGGTCTTCTTGGCACGGGGTTGGTTGGTATCGCTGGGATGTTCCGTCGCAAACTGATCGGTCGCTAACTTAAAGCTTTAGTTCGCCCAGAACACTCAACTCATGGCCCCGCCGCAAGGCGGGGCTTTTGATTCTCGCCCTGATGGCCGGCGGGAGAGCGGCGCCGCTCAAGTTGCCCTTCACACCTTACAAATCAACCTCCCGAAGTCCAGCTCGTATCCAAATCCTGACCTGAACCTCGTTCCCGGCTGCCGTGTTACCGCCGTAACGGTCAAGAATGGCTTTGGCGTTGACCTTACGTTGGTACAAACCTAGAGTCACCGGAGGGGGAAGTATGAAAGATATCCATGAGGTTTTGCGCCGCAAGCAGGCGCAGTACACGCAGCTCGGGAAACAGATCGAAATGCTCCAACAGGCAGCGGAAAAGCTTCGCGAAGTTGCGCCCTTGCTCGCCGAAACCGACAACGAGGATGATAGCGCGGTGTTGGCGGAAGTCGAGGACGAGAACTCGAACGCGATGGCAGCCAAGGCGAGCGCTCAATCCACGCCCGCCGCCGGCAAACCAGGGCGCAGCGTAACTCCACGGTGGCCGTAGAGGCGGGACCGCAGAAGCGCGAGGCGTCATGATATTGCAGACACTCCTGATGTCAAAAGACGACCTGACGGCGGAAACGCTGATTCAGGTTCTGGTGCAGTTTGGGGTTGCCGTGGATCGCTCGAACGCGGCCGACGTCGCCTTGTCGCGGCTGGCGGAGGAGCGTTTCGATCTAGTCATTGTCGACTTCGACGACCCCGATGCGGCATCGCAGCTGCTCGAGGGCTGCCGAGGTCTTGCCAGTGCCGACCGCAATCCGCCGGTGACCGTTGCTCTGCTGCCTGACGCATCCAAGATTCGCTCCATTCTCGGCGCCGGCGCACATTTCATCCTGACCAAGCCTATCGCTAACGAGCAGGCCCAAAATACCTTTCGAGCTACCACGGCGCTGCTGCGTCGCGAAAGGCGGCAATCGGCGCGGATCGCCGTTCAGGCGCCGATTTCGCTGACCGTTAGCGGCGCGACTCCCGTTGAAGGCATCTTGCTCGACTTGAGCATGGGTGGCATGGACGTGCTGGCGGCGAAGCCGCTGCCCGCGACGACCGTAACCCACGTTTCTTTCGAACTGCCCGACTGCCCTGGCGTCATTGAAGGCTCGGCGGAAGTTGCGTGGAGCACCGCCAACGGTCAAACCGGCTTGCGCTTTCTCGAAATGGATGTTCCGACCCGCGAGAGCATGAGTGAATGGTTGGGCGCGCGGGCGCACGAGGCATTGCCCGAAGAACCGGATGAGGTCAGCCCCTGCAAACTGACCGACCTGAGTCTGGGTGGCTGTTACGTGCAAACCGAATCTCCCTTTCCTCAATCTTCTACCGTTGACCTTTGCCTGCGCGCGGCGGGAATGGAAATTCACACCGAAGGTTTGGTCCGGGTTATGCATCCTCAGCATGGCATGGGGATTGAATTCCCTGCCCGCACCGAAGAGCAGCGCAAGAGCGTAGGTGAGTTTATTGCGTTCCTGACAGGCCAGCCCGGCGCTGATCCGCAGCTCGAAACGTCGCCTCGATCTCTGGTCGCAAACTCCGTCGACTTGGACCCCAAGAGCACCACGGAAACGGACGCCGAGGATCCACTGTTGGAATTGCTGCGCACCGGCAACACGCTCGAGGAAGAAGCGTTTCTCGCCGAACTGCACCGGCAACGAACTCCAACTCCGGTCAGCCAATAAGCCGCGACTTTTGGCTTGCGAAACCGGGAGCCAGAATCGACACCCCGTCTTTGGCATCGACCCGGTTCAGGGCTGGTCGGTTTGATTCCGCTCTCCGCTGACTAACCCCGCTTGCCTGGCGCTTGGTCTCCCAGCGATTAATTTTCCCAGAATTTTTCCGATCGAATAGAATTGCCCTTCCTGTCGAGACAGTGGCTGGCTGACTTCTTGGCGAGCCGCATCTCCACTTGATACAGGGCCTTCCATTTGCTCAGAAATTCGACCTTCCGTGCGCTGCTGCTGGCGGGCGCTTCCTTCGCAGCTATCGTTCCATTTCTCTGGCGGGGCAATCCGTCCGGGCATGATTTCGAGTTCCACGTTTTTTCCTGGATGGAAGTGCTCGGCCAATGGAAGCACGGCATCATTTATCCTCGTTGGGCGGCGCTGGCGCATTGGGGATACGGCGAGGCCCGCTTCCTGTTTTATCCGCCCGCTTCGTGGACACTGGGCGCGGCGCTCGGCACGGTTTTGCCGTGGAAGATTGTGCCGGGCGCGTATTGCTGGTTTGCGCTCACCCTCGCCGGCGCGGCCATGTACAGGCTCGCTCGTAAGTGGGTTTCGCCAAGCGACGCGATATTTGCCGCCCTCTTTTATGCGCTGAATCCCTATCACTTGCTGATCGTCTATTGGCGAAGCGCATTTGCTGAACTGCTCGCCGCCGCCCTGCTGCCGCTTCTGGTGCTTTGCCTGGTGCGGATTTTCGCGCGCGATTCCGACCATGGCCTCCGTCCGACGTTGTGGTTGAGCCTCGTATTGGCGGCGGCGTGGCTTACGAATGTGCCCGCCGCCGTGATGATCCAATACTCGGCGGCAACTCTCGCGTTGCTGTTGGCGACGACCGACTGGCCCGATGGTGCGGGACCAGAACGACCGTCGCACGGTGTGCACTGGCTGGGACTGATTCGAACCGGAATCGCGCTCGTTCTCGGCGCCGGGCTAGCTTCGTTTTATTTGATCCCGGCTATCTATGAACAGAAGTGGATCGACGTCAGCCAGGTGCTATCGCCAGGAGTTCGGCCACAGGATAATTTTCTGTTCACCCCTCTCGCCGATGTCGACCACAATCATTTCAATTTTCTGGTTTCGAGCATTGCTGTGGCCGAAATCGGTGTGTTAATTTTGGCGATCGTGTTGGCGCGCCGCGCGCGCGTGCTAGCCAGTCATCGAACCGCATGGTTGATTCTTTCCGCGTGGGGCGTGGGCTGTGCGATTCTCATGCTTTCAGTGAGCCATGTGCTGTGGCAGCATCTACCCAAGCTGCGTTTCGTGCAACTTCCTTTCCGCTGGCTACTCTGCTTGAACGCCGCTTTAGCCATCTTGCTCACTATGGCTGTGCGCCGCTGGACGCCGCGCCTACTGGCATCGGCATTCTTGCTGGCCGCGTTGATCGCTGCGGGTTATCACTTTCAACCTCCTTGGTGGGACACCGCTGCCGATATCCGCGAAATGAGCGATGCCATGACCGGCGGCTCGGGCTACGAGGGCACGGACGAATACGTTCCGGCTGGAGTCGACGCCTACGAACTCAATAAGAGTCTCGCTCTCGTCAGCAACGAGGCAGGCGCACCCGCTGCGGCGAAGATCGCGGCATGGAGACCGACGGAAAAGCGTTTCAACGTTCACGCCGACGCCGCGGAAAATTTGACCGTGCGCCTTTTCAGCTACCCAGCCTGGCAGGTCGTCGTGAACGGCCAGCCCGCTGCAACGCTGAAGACTGACGTCACCGGGCTGTTGGTCGTCCCCGTCGCTTCCGGAGACAACGAGGTGCAGATCCATTTCGCGCGAACGATTGATCGCGGGTTCGGAGACTTCGTGTCACTGATCAGTTTGGCCGTTTTCGTTGTGGTCTCGATGAGGACAAGACGCGAGGGCGCGTCGAAAAGACTAGCCTGATGCAACGCCTAATTCTATTAGCCACTTCGAACGCCGGTAAGCTTCGCGATTTTGCTGGGGCGGCTGCGCGGTTCGAAATTGCGGTCGCCAACCTACCAAACTTCTCTTCGCTGCCGGAGGTGATTGAAGATGGCGCGACCTTTGAAGAGAATGCGCGCAAGAAGGCCGAGTCCTACAGTTGCGGGGCTCCGGGCAAAGTAGTGTTGGCCGACGATTCCGGCCTCGAGATCGATGCACTCGGCGGAGCGCCAGGGGTTTACTCCGCGCGCTATGCTGTCCGTGGTTTGCAAAATCACGGCCTCCAAAATACTGACGGGCAGAGTAGCCAACCGCACCCAGCGGAGCGAAACGTTGACCAAGCCAATAACCAGCGCGTGCTGCGTGAACTGAAGAATGTTCCAGCGGAAAAACGGGCTGCGCGTTTCGTCTGCGTGCTGGCTGCCGCCCGAGATGGAAGAACTTTGGCAATTTTTCGAGGCTCGGCGGCGGGAATCATCCTCAACGCGCCACGAGGAGAGAACGGATTCGGATACGATCCGTTGTTCTACTTCCCCGCAATCAAGAAAACCTTCGCAGAATTAAATCCCGAAGAAAAATCGCTCCACAGCCATCGCGGCGCGGCCTTTCGCGCATTCCTGGAGTGGTATTTAACAACGAGCGCGGAGCAAATTTAACCACAGAGGCGCGGAGATCGCAAAGGCTACGCGCAGAACTGCGTCGAAATTTGCGCAAAGGAAATCCCGCTGACCATCCGAATAGCCGAGGTATTTGCCGCCCAGTCATGAAGCCAGCGCTCGGCGACTTGTTGCCAAGGTAAGGGTGCAAAGCCGCGCATTTCCGAACTCGGCACCTGAGATCAATAAGTTACCCTTTGGTAACTATCAACATCTGCCTTAGGTAAGTACTCTAAGTTAGAAATCCTTCACAAACTTGTTCATCTCTGGTTTACAATTCGAGGGCCTCAAGGGAACACTGGTATGTTCACAGACTTGGGGGTTTTTCACGATGGTGTGTAAAGCTTGACTCTTCAATCGGAATGAGGCCAAAACTCAAAGCGCGCTTGACGCTGCTGTTGTCACCGATTCTGCTCGCGCTGATTATCGTATTTACACTCGCGTCGCCGCCATCGGCTTCCGCGCTGCATCGCATCAATCATCCCCGCCGCCATCGTATCCTGCAAGCGTTTCGTTTTCGCGGCCTGCGCGGCATGCTCTGGAACCCTCTGTTCCGCCCCTCCCACGATTCCCTGGTGCGGCAGAACGAAGAAATCGACCGGCTCGATTTGCCACGAATACAGGACGACGATGAACTTGACGCGCTGAAGGCGTCCGGTGAACTGGTGCCGATTACAGCCAGTGAGTCGCTGAAAATTGAACGCAGCCTCGATCCCTCGCGCCGCTATTGTCGTCCCTGGACTCGCGATTTCGTGCAAGACCTTGCCGAAGCCTATTATCGCGAGTTTCACGCGCAAATCCAGTTGAACTCCGCCGTGCGCACAGTGACGGTACAGAAGAAATTGCGGCGCCACAATCGCAACGCAGCGCCGATCGATGGCGATACCGCGTCTTCTCATCTCGCCGGTATCACGATCGACCTGCAGCGCCGCGGCATGACCAAAGAGCAGCTGCGATTCGTCGAGCATTACTTGTTTTATCTGAACGCGCTCGGCCTGGTCGAACCGGAAGAAGAGCGGCACCACTGGTGCTTCCACATCATGGTTTCGGATCGCTACGATGACTGGCGCCAGATGCAAACGTTCTTCCCGGTGGCTCCCGTGGAACGGCCGGTGGCTGCGCCCGCCACCGCGATTGCCACTACCGACAGTGCTCCCGCCGCCACGGTGCCTGCCTCTAATTAAGGCCTCGCACTGAGTCTCTTCGATAAAACTTCGATCTGAGTTTTCACCTCCGCTACAATCTCCCTCAAATGATTGTTCTAATGGCCGGCCTTCCCGGAACCGGTAAGACGACTCTCGCGCGCGAACTGGCGCGGCGCGGAGGCGGCGCGGTATTAAGTAAAGATGAAATCCGTGCTGCGCTTTTCGCGGCGGAAGATATTGAGTACTCCGTCGAGCAAGACGATTTCGTGATGGAGGTCATGCTCGATACCGCGCGTTACCTGCTTCAAAGAAACTTGGCGCGCATCATTGTTCTTGATGGGCGTCCGTTCTCGCGTCGCTATCAGATCGATCGCGTCGTAGAATTCGCACGCGAACTCGCCCAGCCGTCGAAGATTATCGAGTGCGTCTGCTCGGATGAATCTGCGCGGCGTCGCCTTGAACTCGCACCCGATCCGCCGCACCCTGCGCGCAATCGAACGTATGCGCTTCATCTTGAAGTAAAAAACCACTTCGAGCCGATCGTGTATCCGAAGACCACGATCAATACTAACCAGCCTCTGGACGAGTGTATCGAAGAGGCTCTCGCAGCTTTGGCCGCCCGATAGCGACGTCTTCCGCGCTCGGGTCCTGGCATCGTATAAAATCCTTGTTCATCATGACCAAACTGACTCTCGCCGTCGCCGTAGCACTGGCCTCCGCCGTCTTCACCCACGCGCAGACCCCGGTCAGCAAGAAGGCTTGGGAGATTCAAAACTCCTCGATCGTCATTGATACGCACGCCGATACGCCGCAGCGTTTTCTCGACGAAAACTATGACATGGGATCGACCGATCCGAAAGATCGCGGGCATATCAGCCTGGATAAGGCCAAGGCCGGCAATCTGGGAGCGGAGTTTTTCTCCATTTGGGTGGAACCAGAAACCAATCAGGGCCACTTCGCTCACCACACGCTCGATCTCATCGACTCGGTGTATGAACAGGCGGCCCGCCATCCCGATCGCATGATGATGGCCTTTAGCGTCGCCGACATCGAGCGCGCCCACCGCGAGCATAAACTGGCCGCGCTCCTAGGCATTGAAGGCGGACACTCCATCGAAAACGACATTCGCCTGCTGCGCGATTACTATCGGCTCGGCGTTCGCTATATGACGTTGAGCTGGTCGAACACGAATGAATTCGCCGACTCCTCCGGCGATATCAATAACCCCAAAGTCGAGCATCACAACGGACTCACCGACGGCGGCAAGCAGATCGTTCTCGAGATGAATCGCCTGGGGATGCTGGTCGACATCTCCCACGTCGCCGACAAGACTTTCTATGACGCGATCGCGGTCAGCAAAGCGCCAGTGATCGCCTCGCATTCCTCGGCTCGCACTCTCACCAATCATCCCCGCAACATGACCGATGACATGCTTCGTGCCGTCGCTAAAAACGGCGGCGTCGTCCAGGTAAATTTCTACAGCGCTTTTGTCGACGAGAGCTTCCGCAAAGCGGCTGAGGCGCAAGCGAAAGACCGCGAGGCCGCGACCAGGGCCGACGCCGAGCAACTGAAAGCAGCCGGCAAAACCGCCACCTATCTCGACGCTGATCGCATCGAGCGCGAGTGGTATGCCAAGATTCCGAGGCCTCCGTTGAGCTCGCTGATCGACCACATCGATCACATCGCCAAAGTCGCGGGCGTGGATCATGTTGGCCTGGGATCGGATTTCGACGGCGTCAGCGGCGCGACTCCCGAGGGCATTGACTCCGCCGCCGATCTCCCTAAGATCACGCAGGCGCTGCTCGACCGCGGCTACGGCGCTGGCGATATACGGAAAATTCTCGGCGGCAACCTGCTGCGCGTCTTCCGCGAGGCCGAGCGTATCAGCCGCGAGATGCAGTCTAAATAACACCATGAATAGGCCGACGCTGGTTCTTTGGACTCTCGCAAAAGTGGCGTTGTCCGTCCTTTTTGTCGGATGGGGCGCGTTATATTTCCGCCGGTGGGACCCTTCCCTCGGCGTCTCACTACCCGCCTGGACGTGGAGGCCCGGTCTGATTTTTCTGATCTTCGGAGGTGTGCTGGTGTTGACGTGCGGAGGGATCCTAAGCACACGAGGCATCTACGAAACGCCGGGAGACCGTTTGTTTCCGAAGGAGTTTGTGGCTTTCGGGCCCTTTCGCTATCTACGTAATCCAATGTCTTTGGGCGGCGTAATTCTGATGACGGGTCTCGGGTTGTACAAGTCGTCAGGCTGCATCGTTCTGCTGGCGGCCGTGCTCTTTCTCTGCTTCCATTGGCTTGTCGTATACATGGAAGAACCCGGCCGATCTGGCGACAGTTACCGCGATTACAAGCGCTCAGTGAATCGGTGACTGCCGAAATTCACCGGCAACAAACCCTGACCTGTGTCCTTCAGCTTTGTCTTACGGCGTGCATGGGGTCAGCGGCCAATAGTCTGCATCGTCGTCGTACAATCCTTTATCGTACAATCAAAGTTCGCCATAACTCACATACAGGAGCATCCATGCGAACCCTGCTGCAGACGCTTGTCCTGATCATTTCCACCTCGCTACTTGGCACTGCACAAGCATCCTCAACTCCACAGACAAAAACTTCGCCGCCGGTCAGCAAACCGGCTAGCACCGAGCCCACCGCCATTATTCACACCACGGCCGGCGACTTGCACTGCACGCTGTTTCCGAAGGTAGCGCCCGTCGGAGTCGAGAATTTCATCGGCCTCGCCACCGGCACCAAAGACTGGACCAGTCCCACCTCTCACGCCAAGAAGCACAGCGTGGCGCTTTATGACGGTACGATTTTTCATCGCGTCATTCCCGAGTTCATGATTCAGGGCGGAGATCCAAGAGGTGACGGCACGGGCGATCCCGGCTATAAATTCAAGAATGAGACTTCGCCAGATGTCACCTTTGATCGCCCCGGCCGTCTGGCCTACGCCAACGCCGGCCCCGACACCAACGGCTCGCAGTTTTTCATCACCGAAGTTCCCTACCCGAGCCTGAACGGTGGCTACACGATTTTTGGTCAGTGCGATGACGCCGCTGTGGAGCTAGTCAAGAAAATCGCACGCATGGCAACGGATGGCGAACGTCCGCTGCGTCCGATCAAGATCACGCACATCGAAATCCACCGCGCCAGTAGCACTGCGCATAAGACCACGGCTAAACCATCGGCCGCCGCGAAGCCGATGTAGCGACCGCTGGCCGCGTCGGAGACGCTCGGTTGCCGTATTAATAGTTAGACAAAATTCAAGAGTTCGAGGAGACTATGACCCGCACACCCGGAACGTATGCCGTGTTCGAAACCAGCGAAGGCAACATCGTTTGCCGCCTATTCGAAAAAGACGCCCCGAAAACTGTCGCTAACTTTGTTGAGCTCAGCGAAGGCAAGCGCGAGTGGACGCATCCAACCACTCGCAAGAAGGTTAAGGATCCGCTCTATCACGGAACCATTTTCCATCGCGTGATTCCCGACTTCATGATCCAGGGCGGCGATCCGATGGGCACTGGCTTTGGCGGTCCCGGCTATCAGTTCGAAGACGAGACCAAAGGTTCGCCGCATCGTTTTGATAAAGCGGGAAAGCTCGCCATGGCGAATGCCGGCCCGAACACCAACGGCTCGCAGTTCTTCATCACCGTCGCCAATACTGACTGGCTCACCGGCAAACATACAATTTTTGGCGAGGTGGTTGAAGGCTACGATATAGTGGAAAAAATTTCGAAGGTCGCCAAAAATCGCCAGGACCGTCCCACCAAGGACGTACTGGTGAAGTCGGTAAAAATCGAGCGCGCATAGCGCCATGTTGGCTGCCATAAGCTCGCGCTATGTGCTCGCGCTACTGGCGTCACTGTGATTAGGGTCACATTTCTCCGTGATGGCTAGCCTTCTTTCGCTGCCCTCAATATTCTTTATAATGAACGAATTCGTTCCAAGTGGCTTCTGGAGGCACGTCTGATGGCATCGTTCAATGGAGTTCCACTTCCGCCCAACGGTCAAAAAATCGAATATAGCAATGGAAAGTATAAGGTTCCCGACCATCCAATCGTGCCCTACATTGAGGGAGACGGCACTGGGCGCGACATCTGGAAGGCTTCGGTCCGCGTCTTCGACGCCGCAGTCGAGCGGGCGTATCAGGGAAAGCGCTCGGTCGTGTGGTACGAAGTTTTTGCCGGCGAAAAGGCCAAGGCACGTTTTCAGAACTGGCTTCCGGACGACACGGTTAGCGCCATCCGCGAGCTTCGCGTGGCCATCAAAGGGCCGCTGACTACGCCCGTCGGAGGCGGCATTCGCTCTCTTAACGTCGCCCTGCGCCAGATTCTCGATCTCTACGGCTGCGTGCGCCCGGTGAAGTATTACAACGGCGTGCCCTCGCCGGTGAAGCACCCCGAACGCATGAATGTTGTCATCTTCCGCGAGAATACGGAGGATGTTTATATGGGCATCGAATGGGAAGAAGGCACGGCCGACGCCGCGCGGCTGATCGAATTCCTTAATAAAGACATGCTGAAGAACGGCAAAAAGCAGATCCGCCTCGATTCCGGCGTCGGCATCAAGCCCATCTCGATCACTGGAACGAAGCGCCTGGTGCGCATGGCGATCAAGCACGCTCTCGAAAATAAAAATAAAGCTGTCACCCTGGTTCACAAAGGCAACATCCAGAAGTTCACCGAAGGCGCATTCCGCAAGTGGGGATACGAACTCGCGACCGAAGAATTTCGCGATCGGGTCGTGACCGAGCGCGAGAGCTGGATCATCGACAACAAAGACAAACAGCCCAACCTAACCATCGAAGAGAACGCGAATCTGATCGAGCCCGGCCTGGAGTTTGCCAGCGATGACTTCCGCCGCGATCTCTACAAAGAAGTGAAAGATTGCCTCGATTCGATCTACGCCTCGCACGGCAAGGGCGCCTGGAAGAAAAAGTTGATGATCAACGATCGCATCGCTGATTCCATCTTCCAGCAGATCGTGACGCGCGCCGATGAATACAGTGTGCTGGCCACGCCCAATCTCAACGGTGACTATATTTCCGACGCCTGCGCGGCGCAGGTCGGCGGCCTCGGCATCGCTCCCGGAGCGAACATCGGCGACGGCTATGCCATATTCGAAGCCACACACGGCACCGCTCCGAAGTATGCCGACAAAGACGTCATCAATCCCGGTTCTGTCATTCTTTCCGGCGTGATGATGTTCCGCCACCTGGGATGGAACGAAGCCGCCGACTTGATCGAGCAGAGTCTGGAGCGCACCATCGAACAGAAAAAAGTGACCTATGATTTCGAACGCCTGATGGAAGGTGCGACGAAAGTAAAAACCAGCGAATTCGCCACAGCCATGATCGAAAATATGCGCGTGGCCGTCGCCGCGGATTAAGAAACATCGAGAAACATTGAGAACTCTTCGACTTTCCTTCGTCTACCTTAATGCCCTTCGTGGTTAATGCCTTTTGCTGGGAGAGAATTACATGCGCAAGAAAGTAACCATAGTCGGCTCTGGAAACGTCGGCGCTACCGCCGCTCACTGGATCGCCGCCAAAGAACTGGCCGATGTTGTCCTCATCGATATCATTGAGGGAGTTCCGCAGGGCAAAGGCCTCGACCTGCTCGAAGCCATGCCGATCGAGAAACGCGACTCCGCCATCCTCGGCACCAACGACTACGCCGATACCGCCAAATCCGATATCGTCGTCATCACCGCCGGAATTCCCCGCAAGCCCGGCATGAGCCGCGACGATCTTCTGAACACCAACCACAAAATCATGAACGACGTAGTCGGCAAGATCGTGCAGCATTCGCCGAACTGCATTCTCCTCATCGTTTCAAACCCGCTCGACGCCATGGCGCAGGCCGCCTACAAGATGAGCGGCTTTCCGCGCGAGCGCGTCATCGGCATGGCCGGAGTGCTCGATTCCGCCCGCTTCCGCACCTTCATCGCCCAAGAACTCAAAGTCAGCGTCGAGAATGTAACCGCCTTCGTCCTCGGCGGGCATGGCGACACCATGGTTCCGCTGCCGCGATATTCAACGGTCGCCGGAATTCCCATCACCGAACTCATGGACAAAGCCACGCTCGATCGCATCGTGCAGCGCACCCGCGACGGCGGCGCCGAGATCGTCAAATATCTAAAGACCGGCTCCGCTTACTACGCTCCGTCGGCAGCAGCCACCGAAATGGTCGAGGCGATTCTCAAAGACAAGAAAAAGATTCTTCCCTGCGCCGCCTATCTCAACGGAGAGTACGGCATCCACGGCCTTTTTGTTGGCGTTCCTGTAAAGCTGGGAGCCCAGGGCGTCGAGCAGATCATCGAGATCAAACTCACCGCGGAAGAAAAAGCGGCTCTGGATAAGAGCGCGGCCGCGGTGAAGGAACTGATCGCGGTCATCAACGTCTAGTCGCAGAGAGGCGTCACACGGCGAGGCTTCAGCGAGCCAACTGTTTGAGGAGAGCGATTCTCATTCCGCCGCTCATAGGACTGCTCACCGGGTTCCCGATCTCGTTTCTCTTCACCCCGCGCTACATTTGGTCGGCGAAGATGATCTTAAAGCCTTGCGGGCCCTCGGGCTACCTGATGGAATCTTCTCGACCATCAGCGAAGGATTCGAGTCTTTTACGCAGCTATGCCGCGGATCGTAATCGCTGTATCTGACGCAAAAAATCGGGGTCAAATCGCTGGGGATATTTTGTGGGGTTATGAGTACAGGGGCGCGGATATCTTCTATCCGTTGATCTTCTTGCGGCCTCGGTTTTTGACAAGGTCCAGGTGCTCGAACTGGCCCCGCCTCAAGCTCCCGATTTTCCAAATCGTTTTTATGCGCCGTAGCTGGATTCGTCGTTGACTTGGCGATCGCAGCCGCCCTAGCTCTCGCCCGGAGATCTACGTCAGCGTCCTAATTGCCCGGCGAAGTGTGCAAGAGGAACTCCATTGCGGTGCCTCTTGCGCTATAGTGTCTGAGACCAGCAAACGATGGACTTCGATCAGCTCGAAATTTTCCTGGAAGTAGCGCGCCTCTCCAGCTTTTCGCGCGCGGCGGAGAAGCGTTTTCGCACCCAGCCCGCTATCTCCTCCCAGATTCGCGCCCTTGAAGAAGAAGTTGGCGCCCGCCTGCTCGACCGCTCTGGAGGCCGCGTCTCACTCACAGCCTCCGGCAAATTGTTTTTCAAATACGCCGAGGAAACGCTGGAGCGGCGCAAAACCATCCTCAACGAGATCGCCGAAACCGAGCGTGTGCCGCGCGGCGAAATTGTCGTGGGAGCCAACGAAGGGACCTGTCTGCACATTCTGCCCGGAGTCTTCGCGCAATTCAAACGCGACTATCCCAACGTCGCCGTCAACATCAAGCGCTCCGATTACGCGCGAATTCTCGATTCGATCCTAGAAAACGTAGTCGACTTTGGCGTAGTCTCGCTGCCGGTAAATGACAATCGCCTCGAGGCGCAGATGATTCATCGCGACGAACTCGTCGTGATCACATCTCCGAAGCATCCACTGGCAGCAAAAAAAAGTGTGAGGGTGAGCGAGGTCGCAACCTATCCGCTCGTCTTGCCCAAGCTCGGCCACACGCGCGATGCACTCGACGCCCTCTTCTACGACCATCATCTAAAGCCGCAAGTCGCCATGGAGCTTGACTCGAGCGAATTGCTGAAGCGCTTTGTGGCAGCCGATGCCGGCGTGGGGTTTATCCCGCGCTCGAATGTCGACCAGGATTTGCGCGCCAAGGCGCTGGTGGCAATTACCCTGGCCGACGTTCAAATCCGGCGCGACTTGGCGCTCGTGTTCCGCAAAGGCAAAGCCCTGAGCCGCGCCGCCAAGGCCTTCATGGAAATCGCGGTGAAGGAAAATAATTTTTCCGCAGCCACCGGGAAACGATCGAAATGACCAGGGCTGCGATGAAGCCGGTTGCGATGAGGCACGTGCTACGCCTTATTCTTGCTCTGCTCGCACTGGCTGTGGCTGCAGCCCCCCAGAAACAATCTTCACTCGCACAGCCCAGACTCACCGTGCTGAAAGTCACGGGGACGACGCGCTATACCGACAAGGAGGTTCTCGCAGCGAGCGGCTTACAAATCGGTCAACTCGCCGCCGACGGCGATTTCAAAGAGGCGGTGCAGCGGCTGGGCAACTCAGGACTGTTTACCGGAGTTATCTATTCGTACACCTCATCGGCTACGGGTATGAAGCTCGAGCTTCAGCTTACCGATGTCGACGACAGCAAGCTGGTCCCCGCACACTTCGATAACTTTGTCTGGTTCACCGACGACGAACTCGTGAAGGAGTTGCAGAAGCGTGTGCCACTCTTCAAGTTATTGCTGCCGATCACGGGCAATCTTCCTGACCGTGTTTCCGAAGCGTTGCAGTCCATTCTCAGCGACAGGCAATATCCTGGGCGCGTCGATTACCCGCGCGAAGGTGACGCGGCCGGTGGCGACCTGCACGGCATCGATTATCACGTCGAGGAAGTCGGCATAGGAATCCGCAGTGTTGAATTCCCGGGAGCGTCGCCCGATCAGGCGGCCCTGCTTACAACCGCGGCCCACTCCCTCACGGGCGCAGAATACAGCCGCTCAAGTGTGGCCTCGGTCGCCAAGTTTGACCTGTTGCCGATCTACCTGCAACGAGGATATTTGAAGGCGGCATTCGCACCGTCGGATGCGCACGTGTTGTCCCAAGCCGCAGCCACAGACCCGCAACAGCGCGCGGAGATTGAGGTGGAGGCCATCATTCCGGTGACGCCGGGCAAGATCTATTCGACCTCGGGCATCGCGTGGAAGGGCAACTCCGCGATCAGCACAGCGGAGATCGGGCCACTCATCCACCTGCCAGTTGGTCAGTCTGCGGACGCCCTGAGGCTGCCCCGCGACATTGAGAACGTGAGCAAACTTTACCGCAGCCGCGGCTACATGACAGCGCAAGTCAAGCCGGATGCGCAATTCGATGATGCCAAAAGTACGGTGCACTACGATCTGAATGTGGTCGAAGGCGATCTCTATAAGATGGGCGAATTAGATATCCTCGGCCTCGACACCCAAACTACGGCACACCTGCGCGCCGCGTGGGCGTTGCGCGAAGGTCAACCGTATGACGCCGATTACCCCAACAAATTTCGCGTGGATACCGGGAAACTTCTGCCGCGCGGCGTGCGATGGGAAGTCACGGTTCATGAATCGTTGGAAAAAGACAAGACTGTCGACGTGGAGATACGCTTCAAGCAGCAGTAGGACGACGGTTGCGCGAAACTCTTTCTGTTGACATCATAAGAGTAAGATGATGAGTGTGACGTCTCGCGACGATCGTCTCATTTCACAGGAGAAATCATCAGATGAAAGTCAATCAGATTGCGGCTGTGGTTCTGGGGATGCAGATGTTTGTCGGCATGGCGGCAGCTCCGGCGCTGGCTGCGGGTAAGAGCCAGACTTTGACCGGTGTGGTGAGCGATACCATGTGCGGGGCGAAACACGACGAAATGCCCGACAAGCCCGCGGAATGCACCCGCGGTTGCGTGAAGCATGGGGCAAGTTACGCGCTCGTGGTCGGAGACAAGGTCTATACTTTGCAAACGTCGGATAAGACCGCACTCGATAAGCTAAACGACCTGGCAGGCGCAAAAGCTAAAGTGATCGGCGACGTCAGTGGCGACACGATCACAGTGAAATCAGTGGCGGCGGGCTCGTAAGCTTCGCTCACAATGACAATAGCGATTTCATATCAAATAAAAAACCGGCGGACTGCCCGCCGGTCTTATCTTGCCTACGCGACTTGCGGTTACTGCTGCTGTTGTTGTTGAGTCTGGTCCGGATTGTCGTCGCGTCGCTTCAGCGTCGGCCGATCGTCATCGCTGGTGCTCGTGCCATTACCGCTCTTGTCGCTGGTCGAAGTGCGGCGCAGGCTGGGACGGCTTCCATCTTTCTCTTCGAGCACCTTGTGCCGATTTTCAATGGTGGCTAGCCTGGCTTTCACGTCATCAAACTCCGACGTGGTAACGACATACTGCGCCTTCGCCGGAAGAATCGTCGCGATTTCCTTTTGCGACGCCGCAATCCGGTCGGGAGTCTGCGGATGCGAAGCGAACGCCTTGGCAATCGTGCCCGGCTTCTTCTTCTCCTTTGCCTGAATCTTTTCGAAGAAGCTGATAAAAGCCTGCGGATCGTATCCCGTCTTATACATGTATTGCAGGCCGAGATAGTCCGCTTCCGCTTCGAAATTGCGTTGGAACTTCATGAACGTAAGCGGCAAGCCCAGGCCGCTGGCTTCGTAGATTCCGTAGCCGATGCCGCCCCCCAGGAAAATCAGCGGAATGGTGGCGATCTGCGCAATATTCGCGCGCGTCATCTGGCGCATCGCGTGGCGCGCGGCCACGTGCGAAATCTCATGCGCCATCACGCCGGCGAGCTCAGCCTCTTCATCCGCCGCCAGAATCAGGCCCGAGTTCACATAAAAGAACCCGCCGGGCAAAGCGAACGCGTTGACTTCGTCGGAGTCGATCACCTTGATGGTAAACGGCACCTGGGCGTCAGAATTGCGCACCAGATTCTGTCCGATGCGGTTGACGTACTCATTCACCACCGGGTCCTGAACCATCTTTACGCTATTCTCGACCATCATCGAATATTGCTTGCCCAACCGGATTTCGGTTTCGAGCGAGTACCAATCGCCCAAGCCGCGTCCGCCGACTTTGCGATTACCGATGGCGTCGACGTCATCCTCGCCACCGTCGTGCTTGACCTTGCTGTCGGGAGGCTCCTGAACGGGCTGCGGCCCGCTGGGCGTAGCATCGCTCTGGGTGTTGCCGGAAGAGTCGGCAGTCGAAGTCGAACTTGGCGTAGTCGACGGAGTCTGCGTAGTCTTCGGTGTCTGCGTGCTCGGTGTTGCTGTGCTGGGGGTCTGCGCAGTCTGATCTTTCGACTGCGGTTGGGACGCCTGCGGCTGGGCATTCGAATTCTGGGAAGTTTGATCCTGCGCCAGCCCTGGCAAAGCGAGTAGCGTCAGTAAACTCAGGGAGATCAGCGATCTACGGAAGGACATTGGGACACCCCGCGGGAAACCACGTCGATTGCGCCTATTATACCCCCGATAGCAAGCAGGATCGACAGAGTTTTCCACCTAGTTGGACGCAGGCTTGCGCCGTAAAGTTACCCGCTATTTTCACACTGCGTAGTGATCATGGTGCGTTCGGAGCCGCCAACGCCCGCCCCCAAACCAGCCACTTTCCGTTTTCCCGCCTCGCGGTGTACGATGGCGCGATTTGAGATAGCGCAGCAGAAAGAGGATCTTCTCATGCTGAATCGTCGAAATTTCCTATCGAAGTCCTTCGCCTCGTCGGTCGCAGTAGGCGCCAGCCTGGCGTGGCGCGGCAATCTCTGCGCGCAACTCGAATCCCTCCCGTCCAAACTCCCCGACCGCTCCCTCTTCGACCAGAACGAAGAAGCCTATTGGCGCGAACTGCGGAAGCAATACCTCATTCCCGCCGACGAGATCTATCTGAATAACGGCACCGTAGGCTCGAGCCCCGCGCCCGTGCTGCGCGCCGTGTTCGACGGCTACGAAACCACAGAGAAGATGAACCAGGCCGACCCCGAGGACTATCCCATCTGGGGATACGACGCCCGCAACGACTTTCGCGATCCGCTGGCGTCCTTCGTCGGCTGCAACCGCGACGAGATTGCGCTCCTCCGAAACGCCACCGAAGCCAATAGCTACATCGCCAACGGCATCGACCTCAAGGCCGGCGACGAAGTGCTGATGAGCGATCAGGAGCATCCCGGCGGCCAGCATCCCTGGGACCTGCGCGCCAAGCGCTACGGCGTCGTGGTAAAGAAGTTCACCCTGCCGAAGCCAGTCATCAATCCTACGCAGGTGCTAGATCTCGTTTTCGCCAATATTACGTCGCGCACCCGCGTTTTGTTCTTCAGCCACATCACTACGGTGACAGGGGTAGTCCTGCCGGCCAAGGAACTCTGCGCCCTCGCCCGCAGCAAAGGGGCTATTTCCGCCGTCGACGGAGCGCACGTCCCCGGTATGATGCGTCTCAACCTCCACGATATCGGCTGCGACATGTATTCCGCCAGCCCGCACAAGTGGCTCCAAGCCCCCAAAGGCTCGGGCTTTCTCTACGTCCGCGACGAAATGATCGACCGCCTGTGGAGCACCATCGCCACCGAAGGCTGGGACGACCCCAAGCTCCGCGCCGAACGCTTCCAGCGCATCGGTAGCTCGAACGTTCCCGCGCTCTGGGGATTGCGCGCCTCGCTTCAACTAGCCAACGACATAGGCATGGATCGCATCGAACGCCGCCATCGCCAGCTCTGCGACTACATCCTGAACGCCATGATCAAACGAGGAGCGCAATCATGGACATCTCCCGACCCGGCGTTGCGCTGCGCTCTGGCAACCGTAAACGTACCGCCCATCGTGCGCATCGACCTGGAAAACTGGATGTGGAAAGAAAGGAAAATTCGCATCCGCGGAGGCGAACCAAACAAGCTGCGCCTGTCGACGCCGTATTATCTGTCGAAGCAGGATATCGATCGCTTTCTGGATGCGTTCGATGAGTACAAGAAGATAAAGGCGTAGCGAGCGCTCGTTGCGCAGGCCACTCAGGAATAGGCTTTTCCACCCGCGGCGGCGCCACGCTCTTTTTCCATTTTGCATAGCTGACACAATCTCTTGACCACACTCCCCGAGGGCAATACCGGAGACTAGCTTTACAGCCTGACGAACTCTACGGGGTGATGCGCTTGCATGTATCGTCGTCAGGCTCTCCGCCCAGGGGATGAATTCCGTCCGCCACGAAATAGAACCATTGAGGACTGATGGAAGCTTTACCGGGTATCTCCACCCCGCCACAGGGAGGCACGGAGTAGGAGTGCGGGGTCGATGCCGCTTGCGCCGGAGCATAAGTGCATAAGTGTGTCTAATAGGCGGGTTGGGGTTCGCATTCTCAGGCGCCAGAATCACCCCCTCAGGCTTTCGGCACGCTTTCCTATCAATGGGAGACAAGGTGTCCCGCGGGGCCAAACCAGGAAACGCCGAATAGAAACTGTCGGAAACCGCAGCGTTATCTGCAGTGGCAGCTCTGTTTTGCCTCAGGCTGGCGAAGAGGCCAACCACGGGCGCTGAGAAAAGGACGATTATGCAACCGGCGAGAACCGGATACTCACCTGCCCAGCGTCTAAGGGGTCGCCAGCTATACCCGCGTCTAGTTTGTTTTTGAGTGCTTCGCTCTTGCGGCGCCGGAGCGGCCGGCCAACTATACGAGCGCGGCGGCGCAGTTCCATCGGCTTTCCACGGCGAAGGTGAAGGCGCAGGGACGGCTTGTTGTCGCCGATACTCGGCCAACTGCTCGTCTTAGAATACTTTAGCGGGGCGGATTGGCAAATCGATGATTCTAAAATACCTAGATGGGTGGTGGCGGGGTAGGGGGTACTACCGGTCGGATTGGTTTCAGTGATAGCAGATAGCGGACGGCCGAAAGCTGTCCTACGTCCAGCGAAACCAGCGCAGCGCGAGCACGAACGACACTCCGCCCCAAACCGCAAGCACCAGCAGTCTCCCCGATTGCGAGCCGAACGAAGCGCCTTCGATGATCGTCGCTCGCAACGCGTCAGTGAGCGCCGTGAGCGGCAGCGCCTTGATAAAAGGCTGAGCGATCGCAGGAAATTTCTGATAAGAAAAAAAGACTCCCGAAAAAATCCACATGGGCATCATCACCAGGTTGATCAGGCCCGAGACACTTTCAATTTTCTGTGCGCGGCAAGCTGTGAGCAAGCCAACACCGCCAAAAGCAACCGCTCCGATTGCGCCGAGCAGCATGACTGACAAGATCGATCCTTGCACGCGCATGTGAAAGACAAGAACGCCGAAGCCTAAGAGCAATCCCACTTCAATCACCATCAATACGAGACGACTGCTCGTGAGCGCCAGAAGAAAATCGCTCCTGCGCATCGGCGTTGCCACAAAGCGCTTCAGCAACTTGCGCTGGCGCATTTCCACAATCGCGAACCCGACTCCCCACATTCCGGAATTCATCAGGTTCATGCCGAGCAATCCAGGAATCAGGAAATCGATGTAGCGCGAGCCAGGTTCGCTGGAAGCCTTCGCAGAAGTGGTCACCACATCTCTGCGTCCCGCGGCCGATTGGAGCCTAGCATCGATTTCGGCGCGGGACAGAACGCTCTCTGGTCGCGCCGGATCGTAATCGTAGGTATAACTGCCATCGCCATTCGCCTCGATCGCCAAATCGTATTTGCCGAAGTGAAACGCCTTGAGCGCAGCATCACGATCGAGCACGCTGGCGCGAACCGACGATGTCTTATCGCCAGCCGCACTTTTGGCCACCGAGTCATTAGCAGATCCCTGGAGCATCGCCAGCGTTCTCTGCGCCGCAGGACCGTCGATGATCACGACCGAAGTGATATCAGCCGGCTTGTTGCGAAAGGCGATGCCCAATCCCGCCGCCAGCAGCAGCGGAAAGACGAACACCCAGAAAACCACCTCAGGCTCGCGCTTGAGTTCGAGAAGGCGCACCCAAAGCAAATGCCGATATCCCGACCATCGCCCGCTTCGACGCGGAGGAACGACTGCTCGCGGCATTTGACTGTTGTCCGCGGGCAGCGTCTGCGCCTTGGTTTCGGTTGTCGCCATTCGATCCTCTCGTAGCTGGTCTCCGGAAATCAGTCTTCCCTCAAGTGCCGTCCGGTAAGCTGGACGAAAACGTCTTCGAGGCTCGCTTGCCGCGTGCTGAGATGTTCGAGTCGATGACCGTCATTGCCAACCACATCAAGCAGCGCCGGAATCGTCAGATGCGGCTCGCGAACGCTCAAGCAAACAGTCGAGTCCTCGCGCCGCACCGACTCCACGCTCGGCAGCGAGCGCCAACGGTCAAGATCTTCAGCACTGCCGTTCGCGTTCTTAGCGCCGTTGGCGCTCACTTGGAATTCGACCACGTGTTGACCACCAAGCCGGTCAATTAGGTCTGCGGGCGTGCCTTCGGCGATGATCTGCCCATGGTCGACGATCGACAGCCGATCGCACAGTCGTTCCGCTTCATCCATGTAGTGAGTCGTGAGGAGAACCGTTCCACCCTTGTTCTGGAAGGCGCGAATGATCTCCCAAAGCTGACGCCGGCTTTGCGGATCGAGCCCGGTCGTCGGCTCGTCGAGAAAGAGCACGCGCGGATTGCCAACGAGCGCCGTAGCGACCGCAAGGCGCTGCTTCTGCCCACCGGAAAGTTTGCCCACCCACGAGTCGGACTTCTCGGTGAGCTCGAGGTCGTCGAGCACCTCAGCGGCTGCGCGAGGTTCGCTATAGAAGCTGGCAAAGAGTTCGATGGTTTCGCGCACCGTGAGCTTCTCCGACAGCCGCGTCTCCTGCAACGAGATCCCAATCCACTCGCGAATCTGACGCGGATTGTTGTTCCAAGTGTGCCCAAAGATGCGAACTTCGCCCGACGTAGGCGAGAGCAGACCCTCAAGGATTTCGATAGTGGTCGTCTTCCCTGCCCCGTTGGGGCCAAGGAGGCCGAAGCACTGGCCAGCATCAATTTGCAGGCTGAGACCGCGGACGGCTTCAACCTTTCCATCGTACGTCTTGCGCAGGTTGGTGCACTCGATCGGAGCCGCCACGAGGGCATTTTAGCGCAGTCGGTCTGGTTAGACTTCAACAACAAGTTACAGTTTTCGATTTTATGCAGATTACTTCCGCGGCACGGAGACATCCCCTTTCGCGTCCTGCCAGAGGATTGCATTCAGCTTTTTGGCATCAACTGCATCGGGACGGGAAAAATTCATCTGCGACGATTGCTTCGCTCCGGGCGCATTCTTCTCGTTCACTCGATAGATGAGGCCGCTGCGCCGATTACTATCGTCAACCTGGTACGGTGGTTGCGTTCCCGGACCGCTGAATGGCGGCGCCATCAGCGGCGCGTGAGCGTCGAAGAGATTCATAGGCGCGAGGCCGAGCAGCGCTTCCATGGTGTGAACGGCACTGACAGTCGTATAGAAATTATGGTCGACGAATGCCTGCTGCTGCCGGGGCGAATATTTGCTGATCACGAGAGCGGTCGATCGATGAGCGTCAACATGATCGGCTCCGTCCTGCGCGTCGTCCTCCAGAATGAAGACGGCCGTGTCGTCCCAATAGGCGCTGTGAGAAACGGCATCGACGACGCGGCCTACAGCCAGGTCATTGTCCGCCACAGAGGCTTGCGGCGTGGGCTTCGCGGGACGCGTGCCTCCGGTGTGATCGTCGGGCAGATAGAGCAAAGTGAATTGGGGAAGTTCTTTATCCGTTCCCTTGCCCTTTACGAACTCGCCGAACTCGCGCAAGAATTCGTCGGCGCGAAGTTGGTCGGGATAATCGGTATTGAAGTCGGGAAACTTCGGATCGTAGTGGTCACGGAGCGCGACCTTGGTCGGACGCATGCGCTTGAATTGAGGAATCGCCCA
>DATBYM010000007.1:0-9457 GCA_036513715.1 Terriglobales bacterium | reverse complement strand
GAAGAGTACATCGCTGCGTTCAACGCGCAATTCCGGGTGCAGGCGACGCAGGCCGGCAGTGCCTTTACGGTGTGTCGGCAGCGAGATTTGGCAGGGATCTTTTCGCTGCAGTTTGAACGCACGGTGAACCGCGACAACACGGTGAGCTTTCAAAATCTGTCTTTGCAGATCCAGCCGGTGCGTTGGCGAGCCACGCTGAGCCTGTAATTTCCGGCTATGCGGTTGATGGTTTCTGTCTGCAATTGAACGCCGTGGGAGGCGATTGGTACGACTACCTGGATCTCGGCGGTGGCTTTTGGGGAATCGCGCTAGGCGACGTTTGCGGCAGAGGGATGGCGGCGGCACTACTCATGTCGGCGACGCGCAGTCTGTTTCGATCGGCGGCGGAGGGATTGAAGCCCCCTCGGAAGTCCTTATGCGCTTGAACGAGGCACTGCTGAAGGACCTGCCTGAGGGGCGATTCGTCACCTTGGTCTATGCAATCCTCGATACTAAACGTGCGACCGTGAGGGTCGCCAACGGAGGCCATCCCTATCCCATACTCGTCCGGGAACAGACCAACATTACAGAGCTCCAAACGGAAGAAGGCCTTCCTTTGGGGCTCATGAATTCAGAATACTCTGAGATCGGGTTGACCTTACGGACTGGCGACCGCGTGCTGATGTACACCGATGGTGCGGTAGAGGCGACGAACGGTGAAGGCCAGGAATATGGAACCTCGCGCCTTGTGAAATTCTTACAGAAACAAGGTGTATCAGCCAAGTCGGTGTTGACCGAGGCGCAGGAGTTTGCGAGTGGCGGCACGCTCAGCGATGATGCGACCGCGATCCTCTTGCGCCGCGAATAGCTCTTTCCTCTCTCCTGATTCGATTAGTCTCTTTTACTATTCCCTACGCCGAGGCGCCCCGCACCTCGATCGCGCCCGCCACTTCATACAAATGAAAATCCACCACGGCGATCTCAAAAAACGGCTTCATGTGCTTCTGCGCTTCTGGACTATCCATCATCGCCTCCCAATCTTCCTTGCTCCGCCACTGCGCATAATTAACGACGCGCACTCCATCTAGACTCTTGTGAATGCTCGCTGAAACAAACCCGGGAATATGTTTCATGGCCTTCTCCGTCGTCTCCACCAACATATCCACCACCTTCTGCTGATTCCCCGGTTCCACCGTAAACACATTAATTAACGTCGCCACTTTGTTGTCGTTTGAAATCGTCGGCATAAGCCCTCCTTGGTTCTGTGCGCTACCCATTCAGACTCGATAGCCCGGCGAAAGTTTCGCTTACCTTTTTTTAAAGTGAGGTCGGGCTGTGAGCGCAGTTGAACTTTTTGAAGGACCCCTGTCAACGTCCCACCGTACAGAGTGCCCGACTCTTGGCGGCGTGCCAAAAGCACTTATGGCGGTGTTATTCGCTGCTGTGCGTTCGATGCCCGCTGCTGTCCGCTCAAAGGCCGATTTGGCAAGCGCATCTGAGGCACTTGCCTAATTGACGCGCTTACCGTCTTTGTGGATTTCAGATGATTTGACTTTTCGGTTACGCGACTACACGGGAGTTAGCTGATTGAACGAGATTCGTTCGGGTACTGCACGATGGTCTTTATCCAAAACAACACTTCGCAAAGTGTCCGCTTCCCTCGGTTCAAAGCATAAGCTTCGGGGAGCAATCTCCGTCCCACGGCTCCGGCTCAGCAACCTTGTAGCCCGGGGGAACGGTGAAGAGAGAAGGGTCGGGTTCGCCCCGGCTGATATCCGAAAGCTTAACTGTGTGCTGCGACTTGCCGGGCCCGCGACGTTTGACGAGGACGAACGCCTGAAGTTCCTGCGAGAACCAGTAATCTGTCACCCTTGCATAAGCCGAGTTCTTCCCGGAAGAGTTGGGAGATATCTTTACAGACTCACGCCCATGGCGCACCGCCATGCCATCTACGACGTCGTGCGCGAGTTCTTCCTGAGAAACTTGTGGGATAGCCACTTGTGCCCAGTCTTTTGGATCCATCTTGGGAAAATCGGAAGCCTTGCAGTCCGGTTGCGGTTTCTCGCTGGGACCGGGGAAGTGGCCCACGGAAGCAGCCTTACTCGATGGCTGTAGATGGATGCTAGTCCTGGTCGTTGGGTCGTAAATCTCGATCATGAACCAACCCGGCTTGGGCGTTTCACCGAGCGGCGTCATGTCCCATTCAAGCCTGGTCCGCCCTTTTGAATCGCGATAAATTTTGCTTGGAAAACGTACGATCACGCTCTTGCCTTGCGAATCAGTGCGAGTGTTTTCTGCGTAAATCGTGCCCGATATCGGATGGCCAGGCACGCTCCCGATGGTCATACCCAGCAAGACGTTATCGCCGCGCGTGCTCAGGTTCGGTGGGTACAGGAATTTGCCTTCCTGTTGCAGCAAGACTTCTTGGGCGAACGCGCCCGGACCGACGCTGCCCACGAGAACCGTTATCAGAAGAAACCGCCGCATAGGCGCCCTCCCCGTCAGGCTATCTGCTCTTAGAACGGAGGGGTACTGATTTCTTGCGCGGTGTTTGCCAATTCCGGCGAAGCTGTTAGCGCGAATGCGATTGCTAGGCGATGGCGAATGGATATTTCGTTCCGGCACAGACACTCCTGTAAATCCCGGAAACACGCTCAAGCGAAATATTCGGCCAGTCTTGAAAGCGCTAGGAATTAAAATCGGCGGATGGCACGATTTCAGGCATACGCTGGCAACACACTCATTGAAGCAATGGCCCACGAAAGCTGTATCCGACATTCTCGGCCACTCAAGCGTGGTAACAACGATGAGGGTCTATCAGCACACCAGGACTGAAGATTTTCGCGGCCCGCTCGATCAAATTGCTTCTCAGTTGTTACTAGCTGTTACCAAACCGGCTTTGGCGAACTGACCTAGTATTGAATTGAAAGGGGTTGGAGCCGAGGCCCGGACTTGAACCGGGGACCTGCCGATTACGAATCGGCTGCTCTACCAACTGAGCTACCTCGGCTTTGTTGAAAAGAAAACATTTGCTGACGATCCTGCTGCTGGTTTTCCACAACTTCCATGAAATTGCCATCAAAATCTTCTCGACCTTTGCTATTGCCTCGTCCAAATCCGTCGAGTCCACGACGTAATGCCTTTCAAATGTGGACTGGGTCAGACGCCCCGAAATCTACATGGCGATTCGGCCGTGGACCAGATTCCTGACACCACTCCGGCTAAAGTCGTGAAGAAGCAAGTCCTTGTACCGCCAAACTTTGGGCCCGGGTCTTGACTCTCAATCCTACCTTAACGCATGCAGGTTGAAAAGACTTTCGCAAGTTTCTTGCATCAAACACCCGTCCCCTGCGCGACATTTTCTTGAGAATTTCATTCAGCTCAAGCGGCAAGGCGACGCTGCGCTTGCCGGGTTTTGTCCCGACGGACCGCGAAAACTGCTGAAGTTTCCTTCCAGTCGCTATATCGAAAGCGCGCCGGAGCACCCTGCCCTCACATCATCCTTCTGTTGATCCGCGCTTCCGATACGGCACGAGGACTTCTGGCCCGAAATATTTTTCGATTCCCGATGTTTCTTCTAGCCATGCCCGGTATGCGGCCGTTTGACGTCTCGCCTCGCCGCTCATCGTTCGCCGGCTCACGATCGATCCGCTCGGATGACGGACAACTACGCCTCATCGCGTCGCGGAGCCTCGCTTGGGTCGACGGACGGTCCTGACCTTGCCGCTCTTTCCTCCTCCGCAGAAGAACCGATCACGGCCATCCGACTCTAGCCCTGAAACGCCGACTCCGCGCGGCATATCGAGCCTCTCAAGAACCTCTCCGCTTCCAGGATCGACTCGTCTCAAGTCGCTCTCATCACCTTCCCACGTGGCGTGCCAGAGCTCGCCGTCAACCCATGTAACGCCGGTAACGAAGCGGTTGGACTCGATTGTGCGAAGAATCGCCCCTGTTTCGGGATCGAGCTGATAAATCTTTCGATCGCGATAGCGCCCGACCCAAAGCGTTCCTTCAGCCCAGGCAAGCCCGGAATTGCCGCCGGGCGGCGCAGGGATCGTCGCAAGCACGCGGCCGGTTTTTGGATCGATCTTCTGGATGCGATCTTCGCCGATCTGAAACAGATGGCGGCCGTCGAACGCCGTCCCAGCATCCGCGGCCACATCAATCGAGCGGAGCGCTTTTCCGGTCGCTGGATCGAAGGCGTTCAGTTTGTCTCCGGAAGCAAACCAGACGTGCTGGCCGTCGTAGGTCACTCCGTGCACGCGGTCGGCGCCCGGATAGGGACCATACTCGCGAATGACTCCAGCATTTGTGCGTTTCATGCTTCCACCTTAATCAATCGGCAGCGGAGCTGAGAGTAACAAAGTCGTCGTGAATCCTGGCATGGGCGGAGTCATCCAACGACGCGCGCGCCCCCGGCCCGATGACTGCACCTTGTCGTCTGCCGCGAGCGAGTCGAGCGCTCGCTGCACGGTCCGCTGGCTGGTCCCCAGCGCAAGAGCCAATGCTGAACTCGACCACGACTCACCGTCAGCGAGAAACGCCAGCACAGCGGCACGATCGCCGTCGATCGGAGGCGCCAGCACGACCACCTCGCCGGCGCGGCTCGGCGACATTTCAAATCCGCGTTCCGTGGCGTTGATGCTCGCTAGTGTCCGAAGCTTCTTGCGAAGCCGTCCGATCTCAACACGCAACCGCGCACGATGCGATTCATCGGTGAACTTGGCCCCAAATGCCCGAGCAAGAAGAATGCCCCTCGGCACGTCTCCCGGCCACGCCTCCGCCAGCGCCTGCGCGAGCGCGAACAACACAGGACGCCCCGTGAGCGAAACCGTCGTGCGGCGATCTCGTACCAGGCGCCGGCACGCATCCACGACAAGCACTTTGGAGGCCAGCAACGATTCCACCTCTTCCAGCCGGACGAGTTTCTCTGCGCCACCTGCAATCACGCGCGCGGCTGGCGTGTTGAGGACGTTAGACGCGGTCTCGACCTCGGCCGTCAGCGCCGGGATATGCGCCATTCGGGCAGCCTGCTCCGCGCGATCGAGCGCTTCACGTGCCGCTCTCGTCCGCAGGCGGCGCACAGCAATCCCCGCAACCACAAGTTCGTGCGCAGTTCTCAGCGCGGGCGGGAACAGAGTCGGATCGAAATCGGCAAGCATGCGCTCGGCCTCCTCCAACCGGCCGATCAGTAGAAGGCGCCGGATTTCAAGGTAACGCGCATACGCAGTGTTTAAGTGGTCGCCGTGACGCTCAAGTGTGTGTCGCGCCGCGATGAGCGATTTCGAGGGCCAGCTCAGGTTACGCGACGCGAGGGCGATCTCGGCCTCGGCGACGACGCACCTCGCGCGAGCTAGCGCTTCTTTCGCAGTGAAGGCGCGCGCCGCGCGCCGCAGGAGCTCTCTTGCGCGCACAAAATCGCCGAGCTGCGCCATCGCGACGCCGCGAAGCGCAAGTGCAGGCGCATCGTCGCGCAGCGCGACGCGGTTCAATGCGCCGAGTGGGTCACCCGCCGCGAGCGCGCGTGCAGCGGCCGTGATTAGCGAGTCCATCGGAATCGCGCCACAGTTGTCACTCCCACCCCTTCGATACCCGGGCGTAAATATATCGCATGAACGGCAAACATCAGTTCAGATCAGTTGGAAGTCGCACGGGCCCCGCGAGCCAAGAAGGCAGAGGAACACCGATGTACCTAATTGCGCTCGCGGCGGAAGGGCTGGCAATTTGGGATGGTGCTGACCGCGACAAAACGTATCATGCACTGGTTTGTGGCGGAGACACACAGCTATGAACGTAACCTCGGGATCGAATATGGCGCGACCAATCTTCATCGGCAGATGGACCCCGAAGATATTGTTTTCGCTGAACCAGAGGCCTTATCGACACGGGCAGTTGCGCCGCCGCGTGGGAACTGTATCACAGCGCATGCTGACCAGAACTCTTCGCAATCTCGAATCCATCGGATTGATTGCCAGGCGCGTGACGGAATCGAAAACGGTTGCCGTCGAATACTCGCTGACTCCCATGGGGAAAACCATCATCGGCCCGCTCGGAGGTATGTGCCGATGGGCGAGACGACACGGGCGGCGCGTGAGTGCCGAGGTGCGCCCGCGGGAGTCCCCGCAAACGTAAAAATTGCCTCACCTTGACGGGAGGGACATTCTATGTGCCCAGCATGCATCGCGAGCGCAGCAGTAATGGTTGCCGGAGTCGGATCCACCGGAGGAATTCTGGCGGTGTGCATCGGCAAGTTCAGAAAATTTTTCGGAGCGAATCGTCTTGGTCTCATTCAGAAAACAACGGAGGAAAAAGATGGCAACAAGCAAACAGAGAGACAAGGAACACCGGAAAGGGAATCTCGCGGTGAACACATCCCCGATCGTGTCGCAGCAGGAGTGGGAAGCTGCGCGCCAGCAGCTTCTCGTGAAGGAGAAAGCCTTGACCCGCTCCCGTGACGCACTGGCGGCCGAACGCCGGCGGATGCCATGGATGGCGATCGAAAAGAAGTACGAGTTCGACGGACCCAAGGGCAAGGTTAGCCTGATCGAACTGTTCGAGGGCCGCCGTCAGTTGATCGTCTATCGCGCCTTCTTCGAGCCCGGGGTGTTCGGCTGGCCCGAGCACGCCTGCCGCGGCTGCTCGCTGGGCGCCGATCAGGTGGCCCACCTGGCCCATCTGCACGCCCGCGACACCACACTTGCGTACGCTTCTCGCGCGCCACAAAAGGACATCGAGCGCCTGAAGGCACGAATGGGTTGGAAGATGCCTTGGTATACCATGACCGACAGCTTCGACCTCGACTTCGGCGTGGACCAGTGGCACGGCCACAATGCATTCTTCCGCGACGGCAACAAGCTGTTCCGCACATACTTCATCAACAACCGCGGCGATGAGGCCATGGGGACCACCTGGAGCTACCTCGATATGACCGTGCTCGGCCGTCAGGAGTCCTGGGAGGACTCGCCAGAGGGTTACCCGCAGACCCCGCCGTACAAGTGGTGGAACTGGCACGACAACTACGAAGCCGAGGGTTCGCCCGACCCCAAGTGGGTCGATATAATTACCGACCCTCAAGGAGCTGCCTTGCGAAGGCGCGACGCAGAAGCCAAGGCATGATCGAGGTTGGCACAGGAGAGAACGATGGCAGACATCAACAGAGATGAACTTGGAGTGCCCAAAATAGTTGATCGGAGCACTTTCCAGGCGGAGCTGGACGCGTTGCGAGTTCGAGAGAAGGCCTACACAAGGGAAGGCGACGTTATTGCGGCTTCCCGCCGACGGCTGCCGATGGTCGAAGTGGACGGCACCACACCCCTGATTGGTGAACGCGGGAAAGTGACAGTGTTGGATGCGTTTGAGGGACGCCGGATGCTAATCGCCTACTACTTCATGTGGCACAACGGCCGCCCTGCGGAGGAACAGTGCGAGGGATGCACCTGGGTTACATCGCAGGTCCGGGAGCTGTCCTATATCACGGTTCGCGACGTCACCTACGCTACGTTTTGCCAAGGCCCGTACGAAGAGAGCGCGCGGTACCGCGACTTCATGGGTTGGAAGATGCCCTGGTACTCGGCCCAAGACTCGCTCGACACCCTCTTGGTGGGACGAGGGGCGGGCATGATGCACCTCGTTTGCTACCTGCGCCAAGGCTCCAACGTCTTCGAGACGTACTGGACCACAATGCGCGGTGTGGAGGCGATGGATAACAGCTATCGGCTGCTCGATTTGACCGTCTACGGGCGGCAGGAAACGTGGGAGGACTCGCCGGCTGGCTGGCTTCGAGGCAACCATTTTACCCGTTCCGACGGACGTCCCACCTCCCAGTGGTCTCGCCTGAAGGCCGGGCATTCGGACGACCTGGGAACTGGCAAGCGCTGAACCGAAACGCCAGTCGCCCAAAAGCCTTCGATGACCGGAATTGAGGTGGTCACGGACTGGTCTGGCCACCTTGCGGCTGGGCGGCCGCTCGAAAATTGGCCAGACGGGTTCGGGGAGATTGCGACGCAAGCGGCATTTGGCGACACCGAGTTTCACTCAACCACATTTCGGCGCCATTCGTTGACTACAGCGGCCCGCCAATTCAACTCCACCCAACGAAGCGGTTGAGGACGGGCACAGAGCCTGTGACTTCCAGCAAACTGCCATCAACGGACCCAAATGGACGCAAAAAAAGGAAACAGAAACAACAGTCGCAAGAAGTCAGCAGATGGATTCCGTTAGACACATCGTTAGAATTTCGTCTTGCTGCGCTGGCAGGAATTTGGATTACGAATCGGCTGCGCTCCAACGGAGCTGCCTCGGCGCCTGCGCGACTTTAACATCGGCGGAGAAAAACTGTCAAACGGTGGCGCACGTGATGCGTCGTCGCACAGGTAGGGCCTGTTGACGCAGGCGCGCGATGCGCGAGAATGGTTCGCCGGCGTGCAGCGCGTCGTTTCACCACCACGGAATTCTTCAGCGCGAGAGGGGATACATCAGCCAAGCCACGCCTACGCCGATCAGCACGAACAGCGCGAACGACCAGAGCGCATATTTGACGCCGCCCGAGCTTGTGCGTTGCGTCAGGCACGCCAGCACCAGCGAAACCAGCAGCGCGAACAGCAGCAGCGCGCCGAAGTGGCTGAGGCGCAGTGCACGGTTGACGACGATGAGCGCGCCGCAATTCAACTAGCTTCTCCTGCCCGTAGCAATCTCGATTACATCCAGCACCGCCAGCATGTTCACAACTCCCGCGGCAGCGATGAAGCGCGTGCCGTAATCTCCCGCGGCGCGCGAAACGTCGGGACCGGCTGTCTCAAACATGCGCGAAAAATAATAGAAGACGCCCGTGCCCGCGTCTGCCAGAAAACCGAGCGTGCCGAATGGATCGCCGGAATGCGGAGGGAACACGTTGCCGCGCAGCAAATAACCAGTGAGCACCAAGCCACCTACCGCGGCGAAAAATACCAGCGCTCGCCCCCAGCGACCCAGCAACAAATGTCCGAGACCTGGAACCAGCCACGCAGCAATCGCTGCGAACAACGCAAGGGCACACCGACCGGCGCTGGCTCCGAAGGAATGCCCAGCCGCGATGGTACCGTCGCCAGGAGCGTGGCCCACGGGAGATTCTTCAGCAGGTGTGTCGCTGCCGGCCCGGTTGCCGGAGTCTTGCTGGTGGGCGGTTTGGCTGCCTGGTTCCTGGTCGACCCGCGCTTCGCCAAACGTCACTTCTCTGCCGGGCGCTTCGTTCACGGTCACCTAAGCCAGCAACGGAAGAATTTCTTCCTGGATGGCGCCGGTAACGCGCGCTTCGTTCTCGCTGACGTAAACGTTCACTTCGCTGCGCACTCCGAATTCCGGCAAATAAATTCCCGGCTCGACGGAGAAGCAGGTGTGCGGCGCTATTTTTCGATCGTCGCGCGTTTCCAGACCGTCCATATTGGCGCCGTTGCCGTGAACTTCCTGGCCGATGCTGTGCCCGGTGCGGTGCACGAAATAT
>DATBYM010000006.1:0-78848 GCA_036513715.1 Terriglobales bacterium | reverse complement strand
CCCGTGGCGCGAAACTCGCCGACGACCGTCCCGTCCGCTTCGGTGTGGCTGCGCTGAAAGTTGAAGATCTCCTGCATCTGCACGACCTGGCCCTCCATGCCGGTGATCTCGGTGACGCTGGTCAGGCGGCGCTTGCCATCGGACAGGCGCATCACCTGGACAATCAGGTGCACGGCCGAGGCGATCTGGCCGCGGGTCGATTCCGGCGTCAGCCGCATGCCCGACATGGCCACCATCTGCTCGAGGCGGGTGATGGCGTCGCGGGGGGTATTGGCGTGGATGGTGGCCATGGAGCCTTCGTGGCCGGTGTTCATGGCCTGCAGCATGTCGAAGGCCTCTTCGCCGCGCACCTCGCCAACCACGATGCGGTCGGGGCGCATACGCAGACTGTTGATGACGAGCTGGCGCATGCGGACGGAACCTTTGCCTTCGATGTTGGGAGGGCGAGTTTCGAGGCGCACGATGTGTTCTTGTTTGAGCTGAAGTTCGGCGGCGTCTTCGATGGTTACGATGCGCTCGGAATTGGGAATGTATCCGGAGAGGACGTTGAGGACGGTGGTTTTGCCGGCGCCGGTGCCTCCAGAGATAATTAGGTTCAGACGGCCTTTGACCATGGCGGAGAGAAGTTCAAGCATGGGCTCGGTCAAAGTTTTGTTGTCGAGCATGTTGCGGGCGGTGATGGGATCGCGGCCAAAGCGGCGGATGGAGAGGCAGGCGCCGTCGAGGGCCAGCGGCGGAATGATGGCGTTGACGCGCGAGCCGTCTTGCAAGCGGGCATCGACCATGGGTGAAGATTCGTCGACGCGACGGCCGATGCGGGAGACGATGCGGTCGATGATCTGCATCAGGTGCTGATTGTCTTTGAACGACAGGCCGGTGATTTCGAGCTTGCCGGCACGCTCGACGTAGACGCGGTCGAAGCGGTTGACGAGGATGTCGGAGATGGTGGGATCTTTGAGCAGCGGTTCGAGCGGGCCGAGGCCAAAGATTTCATCAAGGATTTCGCGCGACAATTGCTCGCGCTCGGCGAAGCTGAGAGGGACGGCTTCGCTGTTGACTGAGCTGCGGATGAGGACGAGGACTTCGTCGCGGGCGGAGTCACCGGTGGTGCGGCCGAGTTTTTCGAGGTCGAGACGATCGAGGATCTTACGATGCAGATCGGCTTTAACCTGTTGGTATTCGCTGCGCTCGAAGGCTTGTAGATTGGCCATAGGAAATCAGGTGACAGGTCTTAGGTGACAGGTGTTAGGAAAACCTCGCTATTCGCCTTTCGTCATTCGCTGTTCGTAAAGTCATTTGCGGTTCGCCGGTCTTTATGTCTTAGCGAAGAGCGAACGGCGCCTCTCTAACTATACCGTTTTAAATAATGACCAGGCGGTGCGTTTGACTTCCAAATCGTCCTTGGTCAAATAGTCAGCCAAGCCGGAAATGGAGCGTGCAATTTCGGTGTTGCCCTGCTGCATTAACGGAACGCCGCGATCGATGGCGGTGGAGACCGCGAAATATTGATTGGGAATTCGCCAGAGCACGGGCGCTCCGATGGCGACTTCGGTTTCGGCTTCATTGAAGCCGGCGACTTTGCGATAACGATTCAACACCAGGGCGAAACGATCACGAGAGCCGCTCTCGCCAAGATATTGCGCCACGCGCCCGGCGCTCCAGAGAGAGGCTACGTCGGCGTGGGCGATGAGCAGAATTTTTTCGGAGAGATTGCTGACCAGTCGCGTTGCGCTATCCAGGCGCGAGGAAGCGTCCACGACAATGTAATGAAACAGGCCAACCATCGTATCGAACAAGCGGGCAAAGTCGGCGGCGGAAGGTTCGACGGAGGTGGGCGCGGCCGCGCCGGCGAGCACCTGCAATCCACGCTCGTGCCGGGCCATGAAGCTATCGAGCAGAGACGAGTCGAGGCGATGGAGATTGGTGACGGCGTCGGAGACAGTGAAGGACGGCTTGAGGTTGAGATGTAATGCGCAGTGGCCGAGGGGCGCCAGGTCTACCAGCGCGGTGCTGTGGTGAACCGACTGCAAGGCGAGCGCGAGATTGACGGCTACGGTAGTGGCGCCGCTGCCGCCTTTGGCGTTGACGACGGTGAAAACTTTTCCGCGGGAGCTTTCGCGACCGGGCTTGCGGCGCATCGAGGTGAGGCGAACGAAAGCTTCGAGGAGATCGGTGGTGCTGGTGGGGCGCTCGATATATTCGCGGACACCGGCGCGCATGGTGCTGACAATCAACTGCGGCTGCGTCATGGGGCCGACGGCGAAGACGGCCGAATTGGGGAGTTCCTGATGGAGCAATTCGATGGCGCGGAGCGCGGAGGCGACGGCATCGGTGGAGATATCTACCAAGAGCACGTCAGGCGCGAAGGATTGAGTCTTGCGGATGACGGGGTCGTTGGCCGCCAAAGGCAAGGTGGCGTGGCTGCAGACGGTGAAGGCCACGCTGGTGCCGTCAACTAATACCTGCAACACGGCGCGCTGATCATTGTCCGTGGCGAATACAGCTACTGATAACTCTGGCATGACAGATTCCGGATCGGGCCATCTGACCATCGGGTGATCGGGTCATCTAAAATCGATCGCCCGATGATGCGATCCTTACCATTCTACTTGGTGGCTCCTGACTTATCTTTATCGAACTTTTTTGGGTCCAAAATGGGCACAGGCATCGTCGGACCTTTCGGCGGGCCGACACTGGGTGCAACGCGGTGAACTGTGCACAGAACCATTAATTCTGAATTGCTTTTCTGGTCGCTCTTGCTCTTGAAAAAGTTGCCAATGATGGGGATATCGCCGAGCCAGGGGACTTTATTGGCGACGTTGGTAACGCGATTGTCCAAGAGGCCGGCGATGACGAAACTCTGGCCATCCTGGAGTTCGAATTCGGTTTCCGCTTTGCGGGTGCTGATGGCGGGAATGGTCGTGCCGGAAACGGTGACGGCGTCGGCGAAGTCGAGAGTGCTTACTTCGGGCGCGACGTGGAGATGTATGTTGCCGTTGGGTTGAATTACGGGGGTGAATTTCAGGCGCACACCGAATTCGCGAAACTGAACGGTGACGGTGGAGATGCCGCCGGCGCCGGGTTGCACGACGGGGAAGGGAAATTCTCCGCCGGCGAGGAAACTGGCTTCTTTGCCATTGACCGCGACGAGATTGGGCTCGGCCAGAATCTGCAACAGGTTTTGCGTCTTGAGCGCCTCAATTACGGCGCCGAGATGGACTTGCGGGTTAAAGAAGAAAAGGTTGAGGACATTCGAGACGGTCGCGCTATTGGGGAAGGGGCTGAGCGATCCGGTATCGTTGATGGCGCCCTGGCCGGTGATTCCTCCGAACTGGCCGGTGGTGGTGCTGCCGATCGTATTGCCCGAGCCGGTCGAAAGCAGGTTGAAACCGATCTGGGTCAAAGCGCTGCGATCGACTTCGGCAAACTTGACTTCGAGCAAGACCTCGTCGGCGCCGACGGGCCCGAAGCTCAGCACGTTGACGACGTTCTTCGAATACGCGGAGGCGAGCGCGCCCGCATGTTTGGCGATATCTTCGGTGGTCACGTGGCCGGAGAGAACAATGGCGGAACGCGACGGGGTAACGCTGATTTGTTCGCTCGGGAAGAGGCGATGAATTTCTTCGGAGGCGGCGGTGATGTCGACATCGACGCGCAGGTCGAAGCTTCGCGAGCGCTCGAGTTCATCCCAGATCAATAAGGAGACTTCGCCGGGAGCGAGTCCATTGACCAGGACTTGCGTGGGGGTGACGACGAGCGCATCGGCCACGGAAGGGTCGGTGACGGAGACGCGCTTGAGGCGCTCAGTAGTGTTAATGAGAAGAGATTTTCCGACCATCACGCGCAGCGGAGCAGCACCGGAAGTTTCCGTGGATGTGGAGGTGGAAGTGGTTGCGGTGGCGGGCGGAGCGACGGGATTGTCCTGGGCTTTAGAGGCTGGGCTCGGGGAAGTAGCGGGAGACGTGGCGGCATCGCTACGGAGCGCAGACCTATTCAGCGCGAGCCCGTGGAAGGCCGCGGGACGCGCGGAGATCGTTGTCGCGCCGAGAAACAGGACGGCTGCAACGAGCTTGAAAGCTCTCATGAATTCAGACCTCTTGCAGGCGGCACGAGCAACTCGTTCGAAGGCAAATCGAAAGTTATGCAGACAGCGACAGAGATAATGACCGGGCGCGAATGGATGCGATAGCGACGGCCCGATTGATGTTCGGTATGACTATTGCGATTTATCTTCTGGAAACTTGGTTTCATCCCGTTTGCTGCCACGAATCATTTCTACCTGATAGGGCGCATTCACAGGCGCCGAAACTTTGGCGGTCATCTTGTGGACTTTGGGTTTGGCGTCTGCGGTTGGCGGTTTCTCGCCGGGGTAGAGCGCACTTACATGGGTGGCGCCGATACCTTCTTTCTTGGTGTCCAGCGGATTTCGGAGCGCGAGCTGAATTCTACCTTCCTGGGAGGCCAGCGCCAATCTTTGAGCGTCGTCGGGCGACACCAATAGAGTGATTACGGGAGCGCTCGATTCGCCGGCGGTGAGACGCTCGAGGAGGCTTCCGCCGACGGCGATCACGGCGACGTTTTGCAGAACGGTGATGGTTTGCGGTTGGCCACCACTACCCTGATTGCCGGTGGCCATTACATCCACGCGCGTGCCCGGCTGTACGAAGCCGGCCACGGAAACAACGTCGTTAACGCGGACGGAAACGGCGCGCATGCCGGGTGGAATCAGCGAAGGAAGGCCAGCTCCGGCGTTGAGCGCCGCCAGTTTGCTGGAGAGAATGAATTCGCCTTTGCCGATGGGCAGGATAGCGCCCCGGTTTAGAACTTTCGCGGGAGAAGAGAAGGCGCCGGGAGGGACCGCGGCGGGCGGGATATTGACGACGCGAATGTCTTTGGCTGCCAGCTTTGCTCCGACGTCAATATCGTTGGCAGCCACCACGACCGGGACGGCGGCGGAGTTGCCGCTGGAGCCAGCGAAGTTTCGGAGCTGGTTGTAGACGGCATAGCTGACGAGCAGGCCAACCGCTAAAGCCAAGCCTCCGATCATCAAGAGACGCCGTCGATTCATTCCACTCCTTCCGGAAACACTCCGGACCTATTCGCTGCCGCAGAGAGCTACATTCGGCCAGCCAAAACACAGTACCGCCACTACTGCTGGCCGATCTGACTGCCAACCTGCGAAAAAACGGTGTTGGCATTGCTGCCGATCAGACGGACGGTGCCGATTACGATCACCAGGATTACCGCCAGCATCACGGCGTATTCCGCGATGTCCTGGCCTTCTTCATTACGCCACAAGAGCTTGCACAACTGTGTCATAGAGACTCCTTCGAGAAGTTACTTACTCTAGAAATTTACGATCCTGGGGAGCTTTGGAAGCCATTCCCTAATACGCGCCCTAGTGTCGCAGATTACGAATGGATATGGGAAACATTTTTTCATCTTTTTACCGTTATGGCGAGGGGTTTGTTTGTGGAAATGTCAGTATTTGGGGCCGCCGGAGAACTGCGGGAGAGGATGATTGCATAGGAGTCGCTAAAGGCGGCATGCCAATGGCTATCGAGGAGCAGAGCCTGGGCGAGGGCGCACGATGATGGAATGAGGACGGTTTCAACTTGCCAGCGGTCGAGGATGTCTTGCCAGCCGGAGCGAAGATCGATCAGGGTGCGGATGGACTCGCGCATGAGATCGTCGCCGTAAAGGTCGGCGCGGCCGTCTACGAATACGCGGTAGTTGGGGTAAAGATTGAAGATCGCGTAACCTCCCCAATCATAGTAAACGAAGAGGTTTCTGGGTTGAGATGGAGCATTGATGGGTAAGGAGTTAGTGCGCAGGAACTGGACTGCGCCTTGGGGGAAGATTTGTGCGACGCGAGCGTTTTGATGGCGGGCGAGAGTGGTCCATTTTGCCAAGGCAAAGGCCGCCATCAGAAGGACGACAAACATGCCAAAGTGTGCTTGGAATCGCCATGCGGGGCGCCGTGGCGAGGCGGATAAAGGCGATACGGGAACAGCAGCGGCTATGACCGGGATGGCTATTAAGACGAAAATCGGTATATGGCGGGCCGCATCGAGAGCGGCAAAGGCGACCAGGAGCAAGGGCACGATGACTCGGCCTTTGAGGTGGGTGCGCGCGGTCGCGAGGGCGATGAGAAGCAGCAGCCAAAGCAGTAAGAGCGGGCGATAGAGGCTGGCGTGGAAATCGGGTGAGTGCCATTCGGCGATGAGGGAGCGCATTCCGGGCGAGCGCAGCGTGTCGAGCGGGTAACGGTAGAGGTGGATGCCGCTGGGGTTGAGCGGCACGAGAACTGCGCAAGCTAGGAGAACGAACAGAATGCGCAGAAGGATGGGACGGGCCTCTGGCCACGGTGTGTCGCCGGCGGCCGATTCAAGGAGTACGCCTGCGCCGTAGGCGACGAGAAGAGCGGGACCGAGGGCGAATCCGCCGTGCAGATTGAGCCAGAGCAGAAACAGCGGCGGAATCCAGGGCAGAAGTTTTGGGCGAGATTCACCGCGCTCGACTAAGAACAGGAGAAGGCTCGCTAGCGTGAAAGTAAACATCTGCGGACGCGCGCCAAAGGAGGGCGCAGACGCGAGAGCAGCGAGCGCGGTGGCGGCGGCAGCCCAGTGCCGTTTTTGTCCGCCGGGAAGGCAGCGCAGATAAAGGAGCATGAAGCCGAAGGTCGTGATGATCGCGGAAAAGACGATCAGCGCCGGGGCGCCGGCGCGTTTATACAATTCGAAGAAAATTATCTCGGACAGCCATTCATGGGATATCCAGGCGTGGCCGGCACGAGTGAAAGAAAAAGGATCGGAGTGGGGAATGTGGCCGGATTCTACGATCCACTGGCCGGTGCGGAGATGCCACCAGAGATCGGGATCGATGGCGTTGCGCGCGGTCATGGCGAGCAAGCCGAAGAGGAGGATTGCGGCGAAGGGAATTTCGGTGCGGAAGGCGTTTAGGATTCGTCGCATCGGTGAAGTGGGATACGTTTAGGATTCGTCCGCGATTATAGAATGCGGCGCGGTGACTGCCGGGCTCGGTTAGCTTTTGAAGCGGGGAGTAAATGAAAATATCGAGTTGTGGATAGAATGGATTCCACTCAAGCCATGTCTCATACGCCGAGAATGCGCGGCCGGTTGTTGATGGGCCGATATCTGACGCTCGCGCTGCTTTGGATGGCGGCTGACAATTCCTACGTGCTTTGGAAGTCGCGGGTTCAGATGGCGCAGGGGTACGGTGATTTCGCGAATTTTTATACCGCCGGAACGCTGGTTCGGCGGGGACAGGGCGCGGAACTTTACGATGCCGCGGCGCAGTGGAAGGTGCAGCAGGAATTTTCTTCGGAAGTCAAGATACGGCGCGGGCCCATGCGTTATATGCGGCCTCCGTTTGAGGCGTTGTTTTTTTCGGTGTTTGCGGGGTGGCCTTATCCGAAGGCTCTGGCTATTTTGACGAGTGTCAAACTTGGTCTGCTCGCGGCGATTCCGTTCATCGTAGTGCGTGGCAGATTTTGGAAGGAGGGATTCCCACTTTGGATGACTCCTATTCTCATACTCGGGACATTTCCAGCTTTTATGGATCTGATGATGGGGCAGGATGCGATGGTGTTGGCTTTCCTGTTTGCGCTTTGTTTCCGGCAACTGGAGATGGGGCGGGATGCGTGGGCTGGTGCGATCCTCGGGCTGGCGCTTATTAAGTTTCAACTGGCGCTGCCCTTTTTTCTTCTCCTTTGGATCGCTGGGCGCAAACGGGTTGTGGCCGGCTTCGCCGCATCGGCTGCCGCTCTGGTCGCTATTTCTGCCGGCGTCGTCGGTTGGAGCGGCGTGTTGAAGTATCCAGGGTATTTGCTGATGTTGAGCCACGCCAAGGGAGTCGGAATTTCACCGGAAGTTCAGATCACCTTGCGCGGCATGCTTACTCTTTTCCTGGGGAGCGCGGCGTATTCGAGAAGCGTTGCTTGGTTGCTGGCAGCGGTGGCGGTTGGAGCGATTGTGTATGCGGGCCTGCTTTGGCGAAGAGCTGGCGAGGGTCTTTTGGCGGAAGGTTTTGGTCTGGCGGGTATCATCGCGATTGTTACGAGCTATTACGCATCGGATTATGATTTGCTGCTGCTAGTCGTTCCTTTGCTTGCCATGCTTAGTCGACCCGACGACGCCTCAAAAGGTGATCGTGCTACGGACTACCTGGAAGGGGCTGGTTTGTTGCTGTTACTTGTGGCTCCGGTGTATTGGTTTGCTCGAGTGCATCATGCTGAGTGTTTGATGGCGATACCGCTGCTGGCGTTGGGCGTGGGCCTGGCGCGTAGGTTACACGCGGCGGCGGGGACGACTGTGATTCCGGCAGCCGTTTTAACGGTTGTGGCGCCGGGCGGGCTGGGATGAAGACTCGAGAGATGGCAGCCTCGGCCCCGGTGTCGCTTCGTGACTGGATATTTTTACTGCTCGCGATTCTTTTTGCGGTGGGCACGTGGGCTTATGCCGGGCGCGTGCTGATTCCTCATCAGATTTCGGATTCGGCGGCGGCGGGGCGGCCGCGCGGAAATCTCTCCGATCTTTATCCGCGCTGGATTGGCGCGCGCGAGCTTCTGCTGCATGGGCGCGATCCTTATCGGCGGGAGGTGACGCGCGAAATTCAAGAGGGATATTACGGGCGTCCGCTGGATGCTTCGCGGTCGGGCGATCCGATCGACCAGCAGGGGTTTGCTTATCCGGTGTACGTCGTTTTTTATTTGGCGCCTACGGTTCGCCTGGATTTTGGAGTTGTGCGGAGAGCGTTTCGTTGGATTCTGGTAGGAATTACGGCGGCAGGGGCTTTGCTGTGGCTGCGAGTTTTGGGTTGGCAGGTAAGTGTTCCGGTGCGGGCGGCTGCGGTGGCTTTGACGTTGGGTAATCTGCCGGTGTTGCAGGGACTCAAACTCCAGCAATTGACTCTGCTGGTGGTGGCGATGTGCGCGGCGGCGGTGGCATTGCTGGTTGCGGGGCGTCCGCTGGCGGCGGGCGTGGTGTTGGCTTTGGCTACGATTAAGCCTCAGCTCGTTTTGCCGCTGCTGTTGTGGCTCATGATATGGAGCCTTGGCGACCTTCGGCGGAGGTATCGCTGGTTGGTTGCATTTCTTGTTGTTTTGATTGGTCTGTGCGCGGCTTCGGAGTTGGTTCTGCCGCATTGGATTGGGCGTTTCGGGCGGGCGGTTAGCGAGTACTGGCAATACACACAGGCTGTGCCGATGCTGGAGGTGATGCTGGGGAAGCCTTTCGGCAGGCTGGTGGAAGTACTACTGGCTGGGATTACGGTGCTGTTTTGTTATCGGCGGCGCAAATTGGCGGTAGAAAGCGGTGCCTTTCAGTTATCGACTTGTTTGGTGCTGGCGCTGACGGTGATCATGGCGCCTACTTTGTCGCTCTACAATCAGGTGCTTCTGGTTCCCGGCGTTCTGCTGATTGCCCGGGATCGACGAGCGATCTGGGAAGGGAGTCTGGTGGGCCGCGGGTTGTTGATTGTGGTTGTCGGATTACTGGCGTGGCAATGGCTCTCGGCTGCAGCGCTGGCGGGGCTGTCGTTCGTTTTGGCGCGGGAAACGGTTGAGCGCGCCTGGGTAATGCCTTTCTGGGTGGTGCCTCAAATTCCGCTGGGAGTGGCGGGCCTGATGCTGATTCATTATTATCGGAGCACTTTTACTGCAACGGCTGAGGCGGGCCCGTCGTAGAATGCTTGGGGGCTCGTGCCAGCATCGTTGGTTGCATTGGCCGCAGGAGAGTTCAGCGTACATGTCGGCGTCGTCGCATTCGGGCATATCCAGCATTTTTCCTATCGCTATCTTTGTACAGGGAAGCGATCAGCAGACGCTGTCGCTGAATCACACTCCTTATACGGTCGGACGCAAGGTTGATCGCGATCTGGTGATTGCGGATCCGCGGGTGTCGCGCGAGCACGCTTCGATCGTGGCGGAAAATGGCGAGTTTTTTGTCGTTGACCTCGGGAGCAAGCACGGCACGTTTGTCAATGGCGAAAAGGTTGACCGCCATAAATTGCAGCGTAATGATCGCCTGGAATTTGGCGCGCGCGATATTGCTTACCTGATTTTTCATCCGCTGCACACTACATCGAATACGGCGCGCGAGTTTCTCAGCCAGATCTCGGGCATACAGATTGCGCCGGAGGCGAGCGATCTCGAAAAGCTGACGCTCTTCATGGAAGCGGCGCGCAAGCTGAACACTATCGGTGTGCTGGATGAAATTTTGGTGACGCTAATCGATGCGACGCTCAAACTGACGCGGGCCGAGCGCGGATATATTTTTCTGCGCGACGTGGAGGGGACGCTGACGCTCGCGGCGGGGCGGAACTCGAAGGGCGAGCCGCTGCTCGACGACAAGACAATTTCGCGGTCGGTGCTCGATGGAGCGTTGGCCTCGAACTCCGAATATTTGGTCACCGATACCAGCCAGATGCTGGATGTGAAGGAGCGGCAGAGCATTGTCGCGTTCGATCTGCGCACTGTGATTTGTATGCCGTTGCGCAAGCCCATGGTGCAGACGACGCGTGCTGACCAGCCGGCGGGCGGCGAGGTGATGGGCGCACTCTACGTCGATTCGCGCTTCGCCTCGCGCAATATCGGCGAAGTCGGCAGCGACATTTTGCGCGCGATTGCGACAGAAGCTGCTCAGTTGATTGAGAATGCGCGGTTGGTGCAAGCCGAAGAAGCGGGGCGGCGCTATCAACAGGAGCTGTCGATCGCGGCGTCGATTCAGCAGCGGCTTTTGGCAGTCACTCTGCCGGAAGTGCCATTTGCGCGGGTGAATGGGCGCAACATGTCTTGTAAAGAAATCGGCGGCGATTTTTTTGAAGCGGTGAATACGCCGCAGGGCTTGGCTGTTGTGCTGGCCGATGTCAGCGGCAAGGGAGTGTCGGCGGCGCTGCTCGCGTCGATTTTGCAGGGGATGGTTTATTCGCAACTGATTTCGGGGATGCCACTGACGGAGATTGTCGATGCGGTGAATCGCTTTTTCACTTACAAGCATATTGGTGAGAAATACGCGACCATGATTATTACGCGGCTGCGCAATGATGGCGATCTCGAATATGTAAATTGCGGGCACGTTCCGCCGGTCTGGATTTGCGGCAAAGAAGTATTGCGGCCAGCGCATGGGAACCTGCCGGTGGGATTGCTGGCGGATGCGACGTATTCGAGCGATCGCTGCCAGATGCGGCCGGGAGATCGGCTGATCCTGGTGACGGATGGCGTGACTGAAGCGGAGAACGCTCGGGGAGATATGTTTGATAGCGAGCGGCTGGAGTTAGTGGCGGGCAAGAGCAAGTCGATGGAGGATGTGTTCAGCGCGGTCGCCGATTTCTGCGGAGGCACGCCGCTCAATGACGATTGCACGGTGGTGGAACTCTTTTACACCGGCAGTTAGACGCGTGATTACTTTGGTGATCTTCTACTGCCTGGGCAGGGCCCGTTAGACTCGCGATTTAGTTGAGAACACTGGCCATGACCCTTTTCCCTCGACCCTCTTCTCCGGCGTTATTTTCCGTGGCACTCACCATTCTCTTGTGCTCGGCCTTCACTCTCTCCTCGGTCTCGCAATCACAGCCTGAGGCCGCGAGCAAGCGTCGAATAGTGGGGCAGACTCAGCCGAATTATCCGCCGCTGGCACGGACGCTGCGGCTGGAGGGGTTCGTTCGCATCGAGGCCGTTGTGTCTCCTGACGGAAGTGTCAAAGCGGTGGCGATAAAAGGCGGTCATCCTGTTCTGGCCGACGCGGCGGCGAGTGCTGTGCGCCGGTGGAGGTGGGAACGGGCGGCACAGGAATCCCACGAATTGGTCGAGGTAAGATTTTCTCGTCCCGACTAAGGTATTGATCCCCTACGGCTGCGCGCGGCGGTGAATGTCGACCGTCGACCAGGTTTTATCGGCGGCGTGACAGAGTTTCTCTAGCGTGCAATCGGCACACTTCGGAGTGCGCGCGATGCACAGCTTCCTTCCATGCCAGATCACTTCGTGAGAGAAGTCCGTCCAGCGGTCCTGAGGAATAATTCGCATCAGATCTTCTTCAATCTTTCGTGGGTCTTCCTCTCTGGTTAACTCCAATCGACGGGAAATTCTTGTGACGTGGGTGTCGACTACGATGCCGTCATTCTTTTTGAACCATGTTCCGAGGACCACATTTGCAGTTTTGCGAGCCACGCCGGGGATGGTTAGTAGCTCGTCCATCGTTTGCGGGACGTTGCCGCCAAAGTCCGCGATGATCTTGCGGGCCGCGCCCACCACGGATTTTGACTTGTTGCGGAAGAAGCCGGTGGAGCGGATGTCGGGCTCCAATTGTTCGGGCTCGAGCGCGGCGAAAGCCTGGACGGTGGGGTATTTTTCAAAAATGATGGGCGTGACCATGTTGACGCGGACGTCGGTGCATTGGGCAGAGAGAATTGTCGCAACTAATAGTTCCCACGCGCTGTGGTGGGTTAGAGCGCAGGTCGCTCGGGCGTAGAGTTGGTCGAGGCCGGCGATGATTTGGCGCACGCGCTCTGGGGCTAGCGGATTGTAGGCAGAGGCGGGGGTGGCTGATGTCTTTGTTCGAGATTTACCTTTCGGAAGCGCTGGCTTTGGCGATCTTGGGGAGACAGTCGATGCGCGGCTGCGGCCGCCTAGCGCCGGGGTTTTCTTCGCCGGTGAAAGTTTCGCGACTGGAGCGATCGCCTTGCGCGGGCCTTCGTGGCGTCCGCTGCGGCTGGGTTGACGCGGTGTGTTGCCGCGAGCCATGGTTTCCTCCTGAGTAGTGGCTTATGGTAACAAAGCCGCGAGGGCGTCCGCCAAAGGTAACTGCGCTGTGATTGACGGGTTGGCGGGTGCGTGAGTAGTCTGAGAACTAAAGGAAAAAACTTGTGGCTGTGAAAAGCATCAAACTCGGACAAGTCTGGCGGCATGACGCGACCGGCCAGGATCATCTTGTCACCAAGGTCTATAGCGAAGTGTTCACGCAGTACGCGGTGCTACGTCCGGCGGAGGTCAACGCGCCGGATGCCCCCGTGGTGAAAGTGAAGGTCGCGAAATTGGCGGAAGGCGTGACCTTGCCCGGATTCAGCTTCACGCAAGAAGGGGCGTTTTGAAGGGCCTTGGGTGAGCGGGTCATTTAAGTAAGGATCAACACCCCAAAAGAGTCACGCGTTTGATTTTCGATCTCCGATCGCCCGATGGCCCGATTTCCCTTGACCCGATTTTCATGACCCAGAAAATACTCACCTTACTCTTCGCTTTTATCAGTTCTTTGGTGGCGGCTACGGGCTACCTGGGGATTGTGCTGCTTATGGCGATTGAGTCGGCGTGCATTCCCCTGCCGTCGGAACTGATCATGCCTTTCGCGGGCTACCTTGTTTATACGGGTGCGATGAAACTGCTGTGGGTGGCGACGGCGGGGGCAATCGGATGCAATCTGGGGTCGCTGGTCGCTTATGAGATTGGCTGTTATGGCGGGCGTCCGCTGGTCGAGCGCTATGGGCGTTGGATTTTGATGGGACGGCGGGAGCTTGACTGGGCTGATCGATTTTTTTTGCGCTGGGGATACATGGCGGTATTTTTTGGGCGTCTGCTGCCGGTCATCCGTACCTTTATCGCGCTGCCCGCGGGTATCGCGCGCATGCCGCGTGGCAAATTTCACATCTACACCTTTCTGGGATCGTGGCCGTGGTGCCTGGCGCTAGCTTATTTTGGGATGAAACTGGGCGAGAACTGGCGCTCGCTGGGTAAATACTTCCACAAGTTCGATGCGGTGATTGGCGCGTTTCTGGTGGCGGGGATTGTTTGGTTTCTTTGGTCGCACTGGCAGAACAGATTGCGGGCGGAGGAAGGTTGAAGCGACGTTGGCTTCTTCGCCGTGAACCTCTGTGTTCCCTGTGGTTCAAGAAATCTCTACCACAGGGAACACAGAGGTTCACAGGGAAACGCCATCAATCTGGGATTGGTCGCGCAAGTTGCGACGCGACCAGTCTCCACTCCCCGTTACGCTTTTGCAAAACATCGAGGTAGACGTAGCGGACGGCTGAGCACTTGCCGTTTACTTCCACTTCGTCTGACTCCGCTCCGTGGACGACGGCGGTGTCGCCGAAGAGGCGAATCTTGCGCGCGGTCGAGACAATGGAGGGATAGCGGATCGCGCCGGCTCGAAAATTATTTAATACGTCTCGCTTGGTGAAAGCCTGGCCGGCTTCGTTGTATTGCACGTAGTCGTCGGCGAAGATCTGAGACAGAGCGGGTAGATCGGCGGTCATCAGGGCTTTGTCTCCGGCCTCGTGCAGGGCCAGGATCTGCTGTTCGTCATCGTTAGTATGCGTATCATTTTGCTTTTCGCTTTGCGGATCCGACATCTCCGTTCTCACCTACTTTCTTTCTTCATCTTCCACAAATGTGCAATCTCACGCTAGTCTTGAGAGCGACATGGGACTTCTGAGTCACCTTTTATTTCCGTGGGGCATTATTTTGCAGGGGCTGGCCATCGTTCATTTCATACGGCGGCGGCCGGACAACTATTGGATTTTTATCATTCTGTTTCTGGGCGCGCCAGGAGCGATTATTTATCTGCTGGTGGAGGCGCTGCCCGATATTGGGCTAGTCGGCCAGTCGTTTAAAGTATTTCCGCGGCATCGTCGCATTGCTGAGCTGATCGCTGCGATTCGGGAGAATCCGTCGGCGGGAAATTATGAGGAGCTTGGCGGGCTCTATATGGACGACGGCGACTACGCGCCGGCACGTGCAGCCTTTGACAGGGCGATTGCCGCGAGGGCCGATACGCTTGATCCTTTTTACCGGCGCGGAGTTTGCGCCATTCTCTTAGGCGACGCCACGGCCGCTCTGCCTGATCTGGAGAGGACGGTCTCCGAAGAGCCGGACTATGATTTTGGGCGCGCTGCGGGATTGCTTGCCCACGCCTACGCGCAGACTGGACAAAAAGAAAAAGCGGAGGCGCTCTTTCGGCAAGTGACGATCACCTCGACGTTGTCGGAGACATATTTGAATTTCGCGGAGCTGCTGGCCTCGGAGGGACGGAACGCCGATGCGCGCGAGTGGGCGCAGAAAGTGCTGGATAAAAAGGCGACTATGCCGGGATATTTGAAGAGGCGGGAGCGGCCGTGGTTTCGGAGAGCGCATGAGGTGCTGAAGAGAGTGGCGGAGTGAGTTTTAACTTGGTCTGCGAAATCAATGGGAACCGAACATATAGAAATAGAAGAGGTGTCAGTTGTCATTGGTGAGGTCCTTTGTCCGTAGGGCAGGTGTTTATGTTTGGCACACGCTGGTTTGCGCGGCGGTGCTGGTAGTAGCCGTCAGCGTGTTTTGGGCCGGCGCTTACTCCCTGAGTGTCCATAGTCGGCGTCAGGCGGAACGAATGTTGCAGCAGTTAGCTGCTGTGCAACCGGGAGTGGCGAGCTCAATCCATGCTTTCGGTAAGGAAAAGGAGGAGATCCTCAGCTACGGGAACAGAACCGAAAATCAGATTGAGGCAACCAGCGATGGCATCGCTGTGAACACGCCACACTTGACAACTCCGGGAGGTGGCGAAGCACTCGAGGTGTATCTATCACCGAAGGCGTCGCCCGATATCAGGAGGGCTGGGTTCGATCTTAATCTTCGCTGGGCTACCGCCATTTCGCTCTGCACCCAGCTTTGTCAGCTCGCCCCTTTCGCGTGGCACTCCCATGGACAATTTATGAAATCCAAGGGGTTGACTGTAGGGCGATCGGCGGATTGTTCGGTAGCAAATCACCAGTAAGCCAAAATGCTATGCTTCCCTCGATGCGAATTTCTTACCTTGAATGCACGCGCTGCGGAGAGCATTTCTCTGCTGAGCGTCCGCTGAACATCTGCCCTCATGATGGTGGAGTGCTTTTTGTCCGCTACGATCTTGCCAGCCTGAAAGGGAAGTTGCGGCGGGAAGATTTGTCGGGGCGCGTGGCTAGCATGTGGCGTTATGCCGAGGTGCTTCCGGATGCTTCACCCGTGACACTTGGCGAGGGATTTACTCCTTTGCTTCCCAGCCGCGAGTTTGCACATGTTTTTATTAAGGATGAAGGGCTGAATCCTACGGGATCGTTCAAGGCTCGCGGAATGTCGGCTGCGGTGACTATGGCGCGACATTATGGATTGAAGAAGCTGGCCGCTCCTTCGGCGGGAAATGCTGGCGGGGCGCTGGCGGCTTACGCGGCGGCGGCGGGGATTGAGGCTCACATCTTTATGCCGAAGGATGTGCCTCTGGCGAATCGCATGGAGTGCGATTACTACGGCGCGCACGTCACGCTGGTCGATGGGCTGATCAGCGACTGCGGGCGCATGGTGGCCGAGCGCATAAAGAAAGATGGGTGGCCGAAGAATCACGACGGATGGTTCGATGTATCGACGCTGAAGGAGCCGTTCCGCGTCGAGGGCAAAAAAACGATGGGGTATGAGGTTGCTGAGCAGTTGGGATGGAAGCTGCCGGACGGGATTATTTATCCGACGGGTGGCGGCGTGGGGATGATTGGGATGTGGAAGGCATTTGATGAGATGGAAGAGTTGGGATGGATTGGCGGCGATCGTCCGAAGATGATTACGGTGCAGGCGACGGGCTGTGCGCCGATTGTGAAGGCTTGGGAGGCTGGGAAGAGCGCTGCTGGTGGGTGGGTAAGCGAGATGTGGGCTGATGCGGAGACGTTTGCGGCTGGGCTGCGCGTGCCGAAGGCTTATGGGGATTATCTGATCCTCGACATCTTGGAGAAGAGTCGTGGGACGGCGGTTGTCACGACCGACGAGGAAATTCTGGCGGCGATGCGGCATTGGGCTAGCGTAGAGGGAGTATTTGCTGCTCCTGAGGGAGCCGCGTCGCTGGTTGCTTATTGGAAGTTGCGGGCCAGCGGATTTTTTGGCGCGGAGGATAGAGTTGTGCTGTTTAATACGGGGTCGGCCTACAAGTATCTTGATGGGATTGAGGCGCGGGAGAGAAAGGCACGGGTCGAACTGCCGGCGCGCAGCATTGGTGGGATTATCGGGCCTTATTAGATTTGCTCGGTGGGTTAGCTGATGGCCTGATTTGCTCTTGCGAACGTTAAGGTTAGTCGAAGAAGGCTTTACCACAAAGGGCACTAAGGAACACGAAGGAAGTCGGCTGCGCACGCATGGACGCTACTTCCCAACGCGAAGAGATGGTGCGCGTGCAACTTGCTGGGCGCGGGATTCGTGATGCGCGCGTACTTGATGCTATGAGACGCGTGCCGCGACATGAGTTTGTTCCGGAGGGTTATCGAGATGCTGCTTACGAAGATCATCCATTGCCGATAGGTGAGGAGCAGACGATTTCGCAGCCTTATATTGTGGCAGCGATGCTGGAGCAGCTTGCTTTGCGGGCCGACGATCGCGTTCTTGAAATCGGCACGGGTTCAGGATATGTGACGTCGTTGCTTGCGGTGTTGTGCGCGGGGCTGTATTCGGTGGAGCGGCATGCGGTGCTGGCGGGCTTGGCGGAGGCGACGTTGCGGCGGCTGGGATATTTCAATGTGCATATCCGAGTTGGAGATGGGCGCATGGGGTGGGCGGAGTATGCGCCTTACGATGCGATTCTAGTTTCGGCGGCTACGGCGGAGATGCCTCCGGCTTTGTTTGCGCAGTTGCGGGAGGGCGGACGGATGATTTTGCCGGTGGGGCCGTCGTCGAGCCAGGAGTTGCAGTTGATTACGAAGAGTGGCGGAGGGGCCGAGGTGAAGATATTGGAAGGCTGCCGGTTTGTGCCGCTGGTGGAAGGCGTCGCGGACATCGGCTAGCGCTGCGACCGCGTGGTCGATCTTACGATGCAAAAGCGGTGATGCAGAACCAGTGATGCGAAGCCGAGTCTCCGATCTGTGTCACAAGTGGTCTTCCGCCCCACGGGGCTTCCTCGGGTTCCGACCTCCTACCCACGGTTTGCGCCGTGGGCTATATTCTTACGCCGCTTCGCGGCTCTCCGCTTACCGCTGTTTTACAATTGATCCGTGGCACTCTTCCGAAGTCTGAAAATTACGCTGGAGATGATCAAGTGGGAGCACTCGATTTTCGCACTCCCGTTTGCGCTTTGCGGAGCGATGTTGGCGGCGGGAGGGTTGCCAGCCTGGCGGCAGCTTGCGTGGATCGTGGTGGCGATGGTTTCGGCGCGGTCGGCGGCGATGGCGTTCAATCGGTTGGCGGACGCTTCGATTGACGCGGCGAATCCGCGGACTGCGACTCGCGCTCTGCCGGTGGGACAGTTGACGCCAGGGTTTGTAAGCACGTTTGTTTTGGTGGCGTGCGGGATTTTTATACTGGCGGCGTCGCAATTGAACCGATTGACGCTGCTACTTTCGCCGGTGGCGTTGGCGGTGATTTTGCTTTATTCGTATACGAAGCGATTCACACGCTGGTCGCATTTGTTTCTTGGATTTGCGCTTGGGATTGCTCCGGCGGCGGCTTGGATCGCGGTGCGCGGCTCTCTCGATCCGCGGATCTTGTTACTGACGGCGGCGGTGACATTCTGGGTGGGGGGATTTGACGTGATCTACGCTTGTCAGGATTATGACTATGATCGCGGTCATGGGTTGCACTCGGTGCCGCGGTACTTGGGAATTCGGAGCGCGCTCGTCGTAGCGCGACTGTTTCACGTCGTGATGCTTGGATTGTTGATTGCGCTGATTGTTACGTTCGGACTGGGAAACCTGGCAGTGGTCGGGCTGATTGCTGTGGCAGCGCTGCTGCTCTACGAGCATGCACTGGTTCGGCACGATGATCTGAGCAAGTTGAACGCGGCTTTCTTTACGATGAATGGAGTGATTTCGGTGGTGTTCTTTTTGTTTGTAGCGGGGGATTTGCTCCTTCGGAGATAGCCTCGCTGTCATTCTGTTCGCCAACCCGCGAGCCCTCAGTGGCTCAAGCTGGGACATTGAGCAAGCTTTGGCGTCACGGCTAAAAATCGTGCTCTAACTAAACTGACTTTGCAAACCCATTAGCCTCCTAAGAAGACCCGCGCCATCTCAGCGCCGTGCTCACTGTTGCACGCGTAGCAGCAGGAACGTGCCATCGTCGAGCTTGACGTTATCTTTTTCTGAGGTCACAAGCGATCCCTGCGTTGCATCGGGCGCTGGGGAAAGTTTCAGGTCCGCGATTCCGACAACGCCCTGCGTATCGCCTGTGATCTGAGGTTGTGTTTGAGTTGGAGCGGGTGTTCCCGACGGTGAACTGCTTTGCGGGGCGGTTGTAGGCGGGGGGCTGTTCCTCCCATTCCTGGACGCCCGCCGGAGGCGGTGGGTGTCGGGTTTGTTTCTGGGGCGGAAGAACTGGATGGATAACTGGACGCGGAATTGGCGGGATTGCGGTTGGGCGCAGCGATGATCGCCTGAATCGACATGGGCATCTGCATTGTCTCGCCATTTTTCAAAACAGCGTGGTCGAACGCGATCGCGAGCTCGGATTCTTTTTGCTCTTTACTGTGCGCCTGCGCTTCCGTTACGTGGCCGACTACTCTCGTATCTTTGGGGATGATGAGTGTGCCTTGAGGGTTACGGAGATCTTGTATGACCTTAGCCACCACTTCATCGCCTTTTTTCGCTTTCTTGGCGTTGATGCCCTTTGTAAGTTCCACGGGGAGAACGCTTCCGGGCGCGATTTTGGAAGCGGCGCCGGCTGGAGCCGAAGCCGCATTACGCGCAGTAGCGGCCGGGGCGGCTGGCTGCGCGGTCGACCCTTGCTGTTCTGAAGGCATGCTTCCGCTGGTGGGCGGCTGTGGCGTTTGCGCGAGGAGCGTTGCGCACATCAAGCCGATGGCGAAAACGATTAATATGGATCGGCGCATTTGGCTTTCTCCTGCGAAGCGGCGCAATTGGCTTTCGCGCGGTTAGAGGTCCGCGGACACTTTTCTAGATGCAATATTTCGTTAGGAGGTAGCCGGGTTTCTCAACTCTGATAAGAAATCGGCAACTGCTGACACCAGAAGAAGATGTGATAGGTTACGTCAGCTGAGTTATCATAAAAACGATGGAGACGCACGCATTCCAGACTGACGACCCGCGCCTGCTGCCGATTAAGGACAAAGTTCTTGGCGGCGAGCGGCTTAATGAGGCCGATGCGCTTGCTCTTTATGGGACGGGCGATATTCTTGCCGTGGGTTGGCTCGCCAACTGGGTTCGCGAGCGGATGCATGGCGATACGGCTTACTTCAATGTGAATCGACATATCAATCCGACGAATGTTTGTGTGGCGGCTTGCCGATTGTGCGCGTTTGGGCGCAAGAAGGACGCTCCTGGCGCTTACACGATGGCGCTTGAAGAAGCATTTCACACGGCCGCTTCCGGATACACCGAGGCGATCACTGAGTTTCATATTGTTGGCGGATTACATCCCGACTTGCCGTTTCAATATTTTCTTGATCTGGTTTCAGGATTGAAGGAGCGCTTTCCGCAAGTGCACATGAAAGCCTTCACCATGGTGGAAGTTGCTTATCTGGCGAAGCGGGCGAAGCTGACGATTCGCGAGACGCTGGAGAAGATGAAAGAGGCGGGCGTGGATTCGCTGCCGGGCGGCGGAGCGGAGATTTTTTCTGACCGGGTGCGGCATATTATTTGCGATCACAAGATTGATGGCGATCAGTGGCTCGATACGGCGCGGCTCGCCCACCAGATTGGGTTGAAATCGAACGCGACTATGCTCTATGGGCACATCGAAAATGATGAGGACCGCGTGGATCATCTGCTAAAGCTGCGCGCCTTGCAGGATGAAACGGGCGGATTCCAGACGTTTATTCCGCTGGCTTTTCATCCGGCGAACACGCCCCTGCAGCATCTTTTTACGACGACGGGGATGCTCGACATCAAACAGATTGCGGTGAGCAGGCTGGTGCTCGATAACTTTGCTCACATCAAATCTTATTGGCAGATGATGACTCCTAAGATCGCGCAGATTTCTCTGCGCTTTGGGGCGGACGACATCGACGGCACCGTGGTTGAGGAAAAGATTTATCACGATGCGGGAGCGACTACTCCGCAGGGGCTGCGGCGGCATGATCTGGTGCGGCTGATCAAAGAGGCGGGGCGCGAGCCGGTCGAGCGCGACACACTATATCGGGCGGTTACTCGGACGGAGACTTCGTTTACTGTTTCGGTGTGAAGAAAGTTCTCAGTTGTCAGTTGTCAATTCTCAGTAAAAGCGAATCGATTCCAACACTGAGAACTGACGACTGAGAATCGAGAACTTTTTGAGTGCGTACATCTAATCACTATGGCAAAAGAACAGACAGCGGTTTTCGGCGGGGGGTGCTTCTGGTGTATGGAAGCCGTTTTTCAGCGGTTGGACGGGGTCACCCATGTGGAGTCGGGATACATGGGCGGAAGGGCCGACCAGGCGACTTATAAGCAGGTGTGCGACGGGGACACGGGGCATGTGGAAGTGGTCCGCGTGACTTTTGATCCCGATCAAATCAGCTATCGCGAACTGCTCGACGTATTTTTCGGGATGCACGATCCGACTACGCTGAATCGCCAGGGAAGCGACACGGGCGAACAGTATCGCTCCGTTATATTCTACGCGGACGAAGAGCAGCAGCGAATCGCCGAGGATGTGATTGCGGAGATGACCGCGGCGAAGGTGTTTCCTGAACCGATCGTGACGGCGGTTGAGCCGGCCGATGAATTTTACGTGGCCGAAGGCTACCATCAGAACTACTACAATGAAAATTCGCGCCAGCCTTATTGCATGTTTGCGATCTCGCCGAAGCTGGCCAAGCTGGAAAAAAAGTTTGCCGAAAAATTGAAGGCTTGAAAGCGGAAGGTTTGCTGACCGGCGAGACTACGCTGCGGAATCACGGTCGGGGGTGACCGGATCAGGCTGAGAGCGTTCATCCAAGGGGCGGTCATCTAACGGCCGTTCCTCGAGCAGGAGGCGTCGCAGGCTGCGCAGATCGTTGAGCAAGCGGCTGCTGGTTTTGAGATGATGTTCCAGTTTGTCCAGCTTGAATTGTACGATCTGCATCGCCTGCACTCGTCGGTCTAATTTCGCCTTGGTGGCCAGATCGAGGTCGGCTGAGATTTCATTCTTGGCTTCGGCGATGGCCTCGACCAGCAAACGGACATACTGCTGAGCGTTCTCGACGCTATCAAAGGGCGTTTGCAGGCGACTGGTCAAAGGCAGGAACTCCTAAGTTCGGAACGTGCGACGCGCCAAAGGGGCGGCTTCCGAGTACGCTACAAGCACATTACTCTCCTGTCAATACGCCATTGGCGAATCGCCCCATGCCGGTCAGTAGGCCGTTAGCTTCATCTCATCTAGCCAGACGTTGTAAGGTTGCTGAGCGTAGTCTCCGTCCATCTGGAAGGCTACGTCGATTTCTTCGAGGGTCCAGTCGGGTTGATTGGGGTAATAGGTGTCAACGTTATATACCTGATCGCCAACTGTCAGACTTATGTAGTGGACCTGGTCGCCGACACGTTCGAGGTTCCACACCAGATGAATCCATGTATTTGCGGGGAACGGCGTGCAGGGAAAGCCCGTAGGTTGCCAGCCTGTGAGGTCATTCCAGATATCCCATTGTCCATCGGCTTTGAAATTGCATTCGGAACCCCAGACCCAGCGCTGGCCACCGAAGGTCTGATTGGTGTCAAACTCCAATGCCTGAGCATAGTCAGGCTGATCGATATAGAAATATACGTCATAAATAAAGTTGCTGACATTGTCTCCGCCGGCCACCGGATTGAAATAGAGCATGTTGGAGTAGGGCTGTGATCCGCCCATAGGGAAGTGGGCCGACTGGCCGTCCATTGAGGGCGTGGACTGGTTCTGGGTCATGGTGGAGACGGCCGTGCCCAAACCCGCGGCGCAGACTTGTCCGGCGCGGCCTGATCCAGGAGGGAAAGTTGCGGAGCAGGATTGCCATCCCGGGAGACTCTGAATATTTGAGATTGTCGTCTGCGCCTGAGTTGTGACCGTGACGTTGACGGGCGTGGCAGAGATGTATCCCTGGTTGTCTTCGGCCATTACTTCGATGGTGTGCTGGCCGGGAGCGAGAAAAATCTGCGTATCGATTGAATTCGTGAAGGTGAAATAGACGGCGAGTTGATCGACATAAACGCGCATGAAGAAGATGGGATTCTTCGGAGCCGCCGTGGCCACAACGTTAATCGGCGAGGTTAGGCTTACTCCCGCGGTTGGATTTGAGACGGTTAACGGAAAATCGTCGGACGGCGTGGGCGGAGGCACTTGGGCCGGAGGCGCAGGCAATGGGCTCGTTTGAGGCGACCAGGTGATCGCTACTGGCGGTACGAAGGGATATGCAGGTTGAGTCGGCTGCGGCGCAGGCGTAGACGCCGCCGACCTGCCGCCGCAAGCTGCAAGCGCGGCGCTCAGCGCGAGCAGGGCGAAGATGCCAAAAAATAGTTGGGCGTTACGAGCAGAAACAATAGTGACGATGACCCGGCGCATTTACGTCCTCCCGACAGATGGCCGACGCAGGCATCCGGCGGTCGGCAGCGGGCTGCGCGAACGACTAGAGCTTGCCTACGGGTGAAGTAACTATGAGAGGGGCGGCCGCTGCCGCGCCATACCGGCAGACACCTAAGATCGGCTGTTTATGACCTGATCGATTGTCGCGACCCATTCAATTACCACGAATGCAGTACGCAGCGCACTGGATTACCCTAGCGAACATTTACGGGAACAACCACGACCGCAAATCACATCATCTTTTGCTGAGCCTGCAGGGAAGATGTGAATTCCTTCAGCGCGGTGAAGCATAGGGGAGGTAGAGATGTGGCCAAAAGGAGTCTTATTCTGCTGCCTGTCGTTCTTGGTTCTGCCCTCGCTGGCGCACAAGTACTTAACCAGGTATCGGGAGGACCAGGATCCGATCTCAAAACTCCGTATGTTGGGAGTGCTTTGACGTGTTTTCAACCAAGTATGATCGTCGTTCCCAGACCCCTTTTCGAACAGGCAAAACTCAAGGCTCGACTTCTCACTCTCTTGCACGACAGCCTCTACGACGATGCGAGGGGAATCGTGAATATCGAGCGGGAAAAAGAGATAAGGAAACTTGCAAGTAAATTGAAAAGCGACCGGGAAGATTATTAAACGGCCGCCCATGGCCGAGCTTTGCCGGCGGGGATCAGGTTTTCCGTGAAGTGACGGCACAAGCCTCGTCACTTCACGGGCATCCAACGCTTGGCTGTTTCGGATTCGCGGGCTTGTATCCCTACAACGGGCGAGCTTTTCGAGGAATTCAACTGCTTTCCTGAATCCCAAGTCGATATCTTGCAATGCCAATTAACCCACTCGCGCTGTCGGGGAGAGGACCTTCGAGGAAACTAGTTTGCCGGGGTTTTGCGGTTTTTACCGTTATCCTTATGCCCAAAGTCGGGGCCAAAGTGAACGTCTGATCTTGTGCCGGTGACTTTGATGGGAACTTCCGTCCCCGCGCCATTCTTGCTGAAAAACGGGTCGACAGGTTTGAGGAGCACCGACTTCCACCCGGTTACCATTTGTGAAAGTCTCGCATCGAGGCGCGCCTTTCCGTGAAAATCTATCTGATTACCATCCAGGCTATAAGTGCCACTTACATCAACACGCGTTCCGGGAATTGCAAAGTCGAGCTGGGAGAAAGAAAGAAGTCCATTAGAGAGAGCGAACGTGCCTCGCAGTTCCGAGTGCACGTCGCCAGATGCGTTATCTTTGATGTCCGTTACCTTGCCCTGACTTCTTTTACTAAGTGCATCAAGCTTTTGCTGAATAGGTTCATCCGTGAAATGCGCGTCTGACACGTCGAAAGTCCCTGATAGTCTCAGGCGGTTAGTAAGGTCGAGCTCTCCCGGAGGAAGATCGAACTTAGTCTTTAATCGAACCAAGCCAGTCACAATTGGAGGGTCCTTGCGGACTGCGAGTTTCAATATGTCCTCTATCTTCCCTCGGTCGATGATTACATCGAGCGTGATGTGGTGCCCTTTTACGTCCTTTGTCCGCACCACCGAGCCATTTGCCAGCAGGTAAGTATTAAGGAGTTTCGCCTTCACCGGTTGGAGGTACGTGTCTCCGCTGGTTCCGTCCACAATAGCGTGAAAGTCCGTGTGCAGGGGCACGGGGCGATCACCAGTCGAAATGCGAAAGTCGGGTGTGTCGGTCGCTCCATCTACGACGATCTTGTCTAGAATTCCGGAGTACTTTCCGGTGGATGAAAGAGTGCCGCCAAGACCCTTGATTGTAGCTAAGTCGGCATCGCGGAACGAATAGTTGCCAATAACAGGAGTGTCGCGCGGGCTATCTTCCCGCCATGGGCCAAACAAGCCGCTGGAAAGAATGTGTCCCACCGGTTTGGGGTTAGTCAGGCTGGCATCGAAATGCATGGGTTGACTGGAGCCGATCCGCGTCATTCGTAAGCTTTCAATGTCAAATTCAATGGGTAGCTTGCCGGGCTTCAAAGTATTGATGATAAGCTGAGCCTGAGCGCAAATGAACTCATCGACAATGATTTTTATCTTGCCGTCTTGGGGTCGCATTCTATTCAGCTCGTTGCGGTGTTCCGTGGGCGGCAGATTTAATTGCAAACCTTTAACAAATACGGTATCGACATGTTTCGGAGTGCGAAGAAATTGGCGGATGCCGAGGTGAAACCGGAACTCGCCCACACTAATGATCGGCTGAAAGCCGGGCTCATGGTTGTTCGGGTCGGTCTCGCCGAAAATCCTAAGGCCCGCGCCGGAGACTTGAAGTCCTCTGAGCAGGGAGACGTGAAATGCGTCGAGTTCCACTTTGCTCTTAAATCTTGTCGACAAAGTTTCGATGACCGAGGCGCGCAAGATCGGCTCAGCGCGTGATACCGCGATAGCAACGACAGTGAAAATTACAATGGCTGACACAACGGTGAGGGCGCCGATCCAGGGCCAGAGGCGAGATTTCTTGGGAAGCGAGTTGGGTTCGGCTTCTGTCAACAATTACGACCGATCACTTAGATGCCATCCCAACCAAAGTCGATCGCCTTGGTGAGCCGGGCCAGACTGCGGAGAGACGCAGTTTTCCTGGTCGCGTCCGGCCCGCTCATTTGCGCGTTTTTCAGGCGGCCTTGTCAGCCTTGACGTTTGCGGTATCGGCGATGCCGGTAAGAATGGCGTCGGCATGCTTTTCTTCTTCCAGCGTCTGGTCGAGTAAAGTGGCGTCGTCCTCATTGCCCAGGATTTCGGCAAAGGTCCGCACTGTGCCGTAGGCAGCCATTTCGTAGTGTTCGACTTTTTGCGCGGCGGCGATGATGCCGGCGTCACGAACGGATTCGTCCGCCGTATCTTTAATAACATCCTCGCCTTCGGTGATGAGAGCTGCGATGCCTTTGCACTTCTTCGAATCGACCGAACCTTGCGCCTGATTCAGAATACGCTCCAGCCGCGAGATGTGCCCTTCGGTCTCCTGGAGATGAGTTTGCAACGCATTCTTCAAGTGTGGATCGGTAGTCTTGTCGATCATCTTTGGGAGAGCCTTAGTAATTTGTGTTTCGGCTGAATAAAGCTGTTCAAGCTGATTGATGTAAAGCTTACGGAGACTATCAAGGTTTGCAGAAAAGAATTTCATGATTACCTCACGGGGTTAGATTGAGTTACAAGAGCCGTAGAAATAAATTCTTCAACGACGCGGATAAGTGCAGCGCCAGTCGGGCGCTCGTCGTAAAACACGGAGAGCAAATCTGTTAACTCGCCGCGAGCTGCCAACTATGCAGCTTTTCGAGTGCGCGCGGCTTTCATTGCTGCCGCGCTACGCGCTTTCTTTCCTCGCTTGGCCGCTGCGCTGCTGGCTTGGCGTGAGAGAGCTGATTTGCTGGCCGAATTTCTCGGTTCGCGTTTCAATGCGCGCTCAGTTGCGCGCGAACGTTTTTCGGATACCTTGCGCCGCGGGTGCTGGCTCGCCTTCTCGTCTTGCGCCGCCTTTTTCTTCAGTGCGGCGGAGCCTTTCGGGGTTGCAAGTTTCACGCCGGCACGTCGCGCTTTCGAAAGTCCAATTGCGATTACCTGCTGCGGCGAGCGCGCGCCGTGTTTGCCTTCGCGGATATGATCCATCTCTTCCCGCACGAACTCGCCTGCCTGAGTAGACGGCGACTTGCCCTCGCGAGCGTCTTCTCTTGCGCGGTCGATTGTTTCCTGGTCGGGCATTGGCGTCTCCTGAAACCGAAGTCAAAACGATGTTAATGTGATGCGCGGCCGTTGCCAATCCCCGATTCACCCTAGGGGCCGACGGACAAACAGTCAGCGCGATCGATTTGATTGCGAATCCTCTCCGCCATTTGGACCCTTTGCGTGCATAGGTCGTTCAAGGTTGGAGGGCCGCTGGTCAGTTGCACCTGACGTTGCTGCCCTCCAGCCAGGCTGTCAGCCGCTAGTTTACGCGGCTCTGTTCGTGCGACCGGTCCCCAGGAATTCGGCTTCTGCCTGAAGCCAGTCTTCCACTTCGAAGCCATCAACCTTTCCGCGCTCCTCGTAAAGTTCATACGCGCGCCGCCGCACATGCTCCTCGACATCCATCGCAGTTTTGACGGGCTGCGCTGATTGCTCTCTACTATTGCTCTTGGTTCCAAATTCACTTTTTTCCAGTTTCATTTCGAATTCTCCTTTCGAGAGAGGATGCTCCTCTCCCATCAGTTATTGCGTGAATTGAATGAGATAAGGCTGGGGGGCGAGAGTCATGCTCTCGCGACTGCCATCTTCACATCTTGTAATTTTCAATTTACACCCTGCGGGCAAAATAAGGTCTACGGTAATCGCTGTATTGATTACAGAGCTTTGTCAGAAAAAAAACTTGAGCAAAAAAGTTTCCAGCGTCCAGCAGTGTACGGTCATCCTGGAGTTGAATTTACAGGTAGCACCGGATGGCCGGCAGGGCGGGGCGAGGATACTTTCAGAAGGTGGAGAAATGAATACCATCCAAAGAATTCTCGGGAGGCTGTGCAATGAAGTCGCAAAAAAGATTGACTACCTGCGTTGCCATATTGGCCGTGTCGGTGCTGGTCATGGCGGGCACGAGTTGGGCCGAAGACACATCGGACGTCGAAAAGCGGATCCAAAAATCCGCGGATGTTCTGAACGAGATTATGGGCACGCCAGACAAGGCGATTCCAGACAAGGTTATGTCGGACGCGAAGTGCATTGCCGTCGTACCTTCGATGGTGAAAATTGCCGTCGGCTTCGGGGGCAATCACGGCAAAGGCATAGCGACCTGCCGCACTGAACACGGCTGGAGCGCGCCTGCTCCTATCACCGTTACTGGCGGCAGTTGGGGCTTGCAGCTTGGAGGTCAAGCGATCGATCTCGTGATGGTAATCACCAATGACGGTGGAATGCAGCATTTACTGGCCAGCAAATTCAAGATCGGAGCTGACGCCTCCGCCGCCGCCGGCCCGGTCGGTCGTGATACGGGCGCCGACACTGACTGGAAGCTGAGGGCGGAGGTGCTGACCTATTCGCGTGCACGCGGTCTTTTTGCCGGCGTCGATTTGAGCGGCTCAGCGATCACGCAGGATAGGGACGAGACACGAGTGCTCTACGGCGGCATGGAACCGTTTGGAGATATTCTGAACGGCAAGGTCGCTCCTCCAGCGGGCAGCGAGCCATTCCTCGCGACGGTCAGAAAATATTCTGCCCAGTCCCGGACGCAGGAACAAGGTAAGTTGGAGTCTCACTAATTGATTTTCAATTAAGCGGCAGCGGAGGCTCTCGTCGCGCGTTTCTAGTGATGTTTGAAATATTGGACCGCCCGCTCGTGAGCTTCGGCTGCTTTTCTCGTGGCAAAAGTTCCAAGATTGCGCCTGCGCCCAGTCTTGGGATTTTTCTTGCGCGAGTACAAGCGATACTCGCCGGATCTCAGTTTACGAATCATTTTGCGCCTCACCTTTCTGCCTTCCACGCATTTGATGCGACTTCGGTAAGCAGTGGAAAAGTGGCTACCTACAGCAGACGGCCGGTCAGATTACCAGATTCCTACGATTTGTTCTCTGTCTGGCATCCATTAACGTTAACGCAGGTCAATTATGCCTAAGAAGGAAACGTTGACATGCGCGTGGCGGCCAATCTCGACTGCGCAGAAGTCTGGAGAATTAACTGGGCGGATCAATGGCGATTCAGACAATTAGCATCTAGATCAAAAGGAGAAATGAAATGGGAACCATTCTGTTGATCATCTTGATTTTGCTCCTCATCGGTGCGTTGCCGACCTGGCCCTACAGTAATGGATGGGGATATTACCCCAGCGGCGGGCTCGGGTTGGTGGTCGTTATCGTGCTGATTTTGGTTATATTGGGGCGCGCCTAGCGGCTTCACCAGACGATTTTCCAATGCAGCACATTTCTAAAACTTAGGAGAGTGAACAATGAATTGGGATGAAGCGAAAGGCAAATGGAAGCAGATGAAGGGCTCGGTGAAGACGCAATGGGGCAAACTCACCGACGACGATATGGACGTTATCGCGGGACAGCGCGACGTGCTTGTCGGGAAGATTCAGGAGCGGTATGGCATCACGAAGGACGTGGCCACCAAGCAGGTTGAAGATTGGAATCCTCCGGTCGTGATCGACGATCCTAACCCCCAGCGCGAGCGCGACCTGCAAAGGGGCCGCAAGGCAAGCTAAGCTCTATCTTCAAGGGTGAGCGGGCACAAGTAGTGTCCGCTCACAACTAATCCGGCGGCTTCCTATAGAACCCTAGATTAAGCGACTAGCGGTGGGCAATAACTTCGACAACTCTCCTGCGATAACTCCTGTAAACATTAGACCTAACTACAGAACGCACTTTATATGGTTGCCGGGCAAATTCTATTACTCTGCTGAACAAGCGTCTCGCGATAGTCGATGCGCCCTACGATGTGCCTGGCAGCGACAAACAGAGGCAATTCCGGCATGCATATTGCCCACTCACAAAACGCACGACGAAGCTGTGAAACACGCCGTTTATCCGCGCCGTTTCCGGTGGCGGCTGCGGCGACCGTGACTGTCTGCTTGTTATGGTTTTGCATCCCGGTGCCGGCACAGAGCACGTCGGCGGATAACGAGTTATCCGCCAGCGAGCTGTTGCGCCGTGCCGTTGATGGAGAATTGAAAGGGCAAGCCGATGATCACACGCACTGGATGTATCAGGTAAAAGAGGTTCGCTCGGGCATACAAGAAGTGCGATGCGTCGTTCAGACAAAGCAAGGCGACCTCGATCGCTTGCTCTCGGTAAACGGCGAGCCCATCTCTCCGGAACGGCAAAGACAAGAAGACCGCCGCATAGCGAGCCTGCTAAATAGACCTGATGCAACCAAGAAGCAGCAACGCGCACAACAAAAAGACGCGCGTCAGACGGAGGACTTATTCCGGATGCTGCCAACGGCGTTTAACGTGAGGTATGGTCAGCGGAAGGACGATCTTGTGGAATTGCTCTTCGAGCCTAACCCCAATTTCGATCCGCCCACTCGGGAGGCGTCAGTCTTTCATTCCATGGAGGGCCGGATCTGGATCAGTCTCAGAGAAGACAGGCTGGCTGAAATCGAAGGCCATCTTCTGCGGGAAGTCAAATTTGGTGGCGGACTGCTCGGCTACCTGGACAAAGGTGGAGAGTTTCGGGTCAAACAGGCGGAGGTATCGCCGCACCACTGGGAGATCAGCGTCCTCCACGTGAATATGCGTGGCAAGGCATTATTCTTCAAAACCATTTCTGTGCAGCAGGATGAGGCTCGAAGCAATTTTCGGCAGGTGGCCGACAATTTGACGCTTGCTCAAGCCGCCAAAGAATTGCAAAAGCAGTCGGAGGTGAAATCCGCGGAGCAGAGTAATGGTCGCGATTCGCGGGCGGCGGAGTCGCAGTCGTCCAGCGACGCCAGGCAACAATCAGGAGGTGTGTAATGAAACGCGCAGTTTGTGTAGCCGTGGTCTTGCTCACGGGATGGTGCTTCGGCCAAGCGCGAAGATCCGAGTCAGCGGACTCGGAGGCTTAGAGCATTAAGACCCTAGAACATCAAGATCCAGGAAAAGAGGCGTGGATAAGTGAGCGATATCACTTACAGCATTGTCATCCCAGCATATAACGAGGCGTTCTTTGGAGCATCGAACTGGCGGCAATGTGAATCGGCGTAGATAACTGTTGGCTCCATTCAGAGAAACAGTAAAAATCTGAACTTCGTCACCGCATATCCTCCGCCGATTTCTCTGACACTTTTCGTCTTCGAGAGCCCGCCTGGTGCCTGCGAACGCCCGTTTTAGATGCGCGATTCGATGCCATGATACCGCCAAAATATCCGGGTTTCAATTAGAGGCGATTTTGGCGCCCGTGGATTATGACGTAATTACAGCCTCAGGAGAACGTGAAATACAGTGTGGAGTGGATTGGTCCGCCCTCGCGTCGCGGCTATAGTGCACGTAGCACTCAACTCGAAGGAGGCATGATGCTTTATTGGACGCTAATGTTTCTGGTGATCGCGGTGATTGCCGGAGTCCTCGGTTTCACTGGCGTGGCGGTCGCGGCTGCGGGTGTGGCGAAGCTGCTGTTCTTTGTTTTCCTGGTGCTGTTTGTGATTTCACTATTCGCACATCTGACGCGACGCGGAACCTCGGTCTAAGTGTTTTCGCAGCTCACGCCACAATCGGGGCGAGCTTGTTGTTCGACTCGCAGGGCTTTAGTGCGCACGTCGAGTGACGTGATGTCGGCCGAACCTGACCACATCCGTCCTCGGCGCACGCGATTTTTCAAATGGCTGATGTCCAAGGGCTTGCGCGTTTCGATGCCTGAGTCCGTCGCATTCTCATCCAAAAAACGGGATGCTAAGAGTGATAGATTTTTCCCAACCTTTGCAATCAATTGCGGCAACTAACATATGAATGCGATTAAATTTTGATGGGGCGGAAGCTCCGTTGTTTCTCAGGAGGAAGGTTTCCTTATGGCAGATGACATGGACAAGAAGAATCAGCAGGGCAATCAATCTGGACAAGGCCAGAAGAGCGGTCAATCCGGCCAACGCGGACAGGACCAGCCGCAACAGGGTGGTCAGTCCGGGCAGGGCCAGCATGGCAGTCAGTCGGGCCAGTCTGGTCAGAATCCGCAGAAGAAGAGCGGACCGGGCAACGAGAGTGACAAAGAGCAAGACCAGAACCGCGGTCAACGTCGCGCGTCCTAGTCAGTCTTTTCCGCAACGGACCACTTGGAGGTCCCGGCTCTTAGTGGCCGGGACTTTTTTCTGTAAGTGCCTGACACGAACTATCTCACGTCTGCAATTCCGCGCTATCGATTTACGGCATCGTTCCCCTCGGGGGCCGGATAAGGCTTCTGGCGGGCTACAGTTCTGCGCCCTACTTACTGCCCAGTCTCGGTGAACGCAGCGGGCGTGGCAACACCCGTAGCGGTTGCACTGATATAGACCGTGCCAGGAGTCGGCGGAAGAGTGTAGACCTGGCTGGCGGTTCCCGTGTTGTTAGTTGTTACGGGATTGGCATAAGAGAATGATCCTCCGGCGCCGCCATCACTGAAATTTACCGCTACACCGGAAACGGGATTGCCATATTGGTCGGCAACCACAACGCTCAACGCTTGCGGCAGCATGGAACCCGCTGTGGCAGTCTGGTTATTTCCCCCGCTAATCGTCACCGTCGCCGGCGCGCCGGCGCCTACGGTCACCGAGAACTGAGTGTTCAGCGCGTTCACAGCAGCGGTAATCGTAACCGCGCCGACCGAACTGCCCGTCGTGTAACTGACAGAAACTGTCCCGCTGGAGTTAGAAGTGGCCGGGCTCCCGGTCACGGTCCCGAGCGTCGCGGAAAATATGACCGAAACACCGGTGACCGGATTACCCGATGCATCGTTGACCTGCACCACCAAAGGTTGCGGCAAGGCTGTATTTACGGGGGCCGTCTGGTTGTTTCCGGAAACTGCAACCAGAGCGGCTGGCGCATCTCCGGTGGCGTATTCCGTGAAGAGTGCGGTTGTCTTGACTCCGGCTGCGCTGGCGGTGAGCTTATAGGTTCCGGCTGTGTTCGGAAGCTGATAACTTACCAGCGAATATCCGCTGGCATTGGATGCGACGCTGCTCGGAGTCAGAGTGCCGGCATGACTGTTATCCACGAACGTGACAGTTATGCCCGGCACGCCGTTGGCGTAGGCGTCCTCGACCCTGACTTTTAACTGACTGGGCAGGATCGATCCGGCTTGCCCCGACTGCTTGCTCCCGGACGCGACCACCACTTTTGTAGCCGGTCCAGGTAACGCCGTTTCTGTGAAGGTCAAGCTTCCGGCCATCGGAGAACTTGCAGTGAGGGTGTAAGTGCCTGCGATTTTCGCGAAGGTGTAACTGGTCGACACATTGCCGTTAGGATCGGATACGACGCTGGCCGGATTGAAGACTCCACCCTTGCCGCCATCGCTGAAGGTCACGGTCACATTCGGTATGCCATTTCCGCTGTAAGGATCGATCACTTGCAACTGAAGCGGCGCAGGCAGGGCCGTGAGTATCTGGGCGCTCTGACCGCTGCCTCCAACCAATGTCAGACTCTGGAAGAGTCCATAGACTTGGAGGTTTGTTCGCGTGGCCACATAAACCTTGCCATTCGCGACCGTCTGAGTCACGAAGTGAGCGACGGTGGGCAACTGATCTCGGGTTTTGTTCTGGTTGGAGTTGTAAAGCATCGCCATCGTCGTGGCGTTGATTGCATACAAGGTGTTGCCGCTGATTGCCCACAAAATTCCGTTGGTGTTGCCATTGGCGGAAATCGATGGCGAGTGGGCGCCGGTATACTTCTGGGTTGTAGCAATGGGTGTGCCCAGCATTCCGCCGGATAGCGGAAATGCCAATAGCGGGGAAGCATCGGGCTCGAAGTATACGTTGTTGTTCCAGTAAGCCGAAGAGCTAAACAGCACGTCCTTTTTTGAGGCTTCCTGCGCCCCCGGAATCAGCGGGAATTCTTGAATGATCTGACCGTCGTTCCCTGACGAGGAGTACATACCCATGTTGTCGCGATTGAGAACATAGACAAAGCCCTGTTTTCCGGCGGCCACGAGCTCATGAATATTTGGACCGTCCTGATCGGGAAGAATGAGAACTCCGGTTGAACTCAAATCCAGATCGTTAGCGTTGAGGAAGGCGACATCCCACGGAGTGAAGTAATCGCCCACAGTCAGATAAGTTGGGTCAAGCTTCAGCACGCTGTTGCTATAAGTCTGCCCGCCTTGCGGAATGTTGTAGCAGCTGTTACAGGATTCGGCAGTCTCGACGAAGATGTTGTTGTTCTCATCGGTGGCGAGGCCGTTTCCGGTTTGCCAGATCGAGGTCAACCCGTGATCGGGCGAAGTGTTGAAAACCGCGGTTTGCGCCAGGCTGGTTTCGTCATAGGCCAATACCCAACCGCTGCTGTCGTCATTGCAGGAGTTCGATCCGAAGCCGATGTAGATGGTGCCATTCGACAGCAGCAATCCGGGACGGTTCAACTGGTGCAGGCTGTTGAAGACGGTGACCTGTCCTTGATTGCTCACGCTGCTGGCAGAGATGACAACCGGGCCGCCATATTGTTCCGCTCCGCTAGTAATGTCGAGCGCATGCAGGCGATGGACAACCTTGCCGTTTTCGACGGTTTTGGCTACCACATACATGGTGCCCGTATTGATATCGATGGTCGGAGTGCTGGCGATTCCCTCCTCGGTAAAGCCGGTCGTCTGACCGCCCGAGCAAGGCAGGTTGGCGCCGCTTGCCGGAATAATTCCGTTGTCGGGATCGGTGAAATTCACATACCACAGCGGCGGACCATTCGATCCGTTATTGTTATCCGCATCAAAGGCGTAGACCGAGTCAGCCATGGTGGCAACGTAAACCACGTTATGCAAAACTCCTTGACCGTTGATGTTTACGTTGGAAACGTAGAGGGGTTGTGCCAGCGCCTGGTAGTCAATCGGATAGTTGAACAGGGTGCCGAAGCTATTCTTGTTCACGTTGCTCGGCGTGAGCAGCGTTTCATTAAGATTGGCACCCGTCCGCTGGTTGTCCGAACGGCCGGTTAGCATTGCCTGGCCAGAGGCAACAGAAACCAAACCTATGCTGACGAGGATGGTGAAAGCAAGCACACGAATGCGGGGGATAGAGAGTCTTCCGGTCCCAGAAGACCGAGCAGAACGCGTTACCATTTGGTTACTCCACTAGGAGATCGGCCACCAGGCCCTGTCTGGGAAACAGCAGTTATGAAGCCGAAACAGCGACGGGGAAGGAAATTGCAAGCTCCACTTTACACAACTCTTTCTTATAGTGAAAGACGACCACAGTCGATTTCTGCCTGGGCAGAAGAAATCTTTTGCACCTATTGAGCAGAAAATCGTACTGAATCGTACCCAGAAAACTGCCGCTTGAAAACCCCACGGAAGTGGGGGGAACGCCGATTCGGACGACCCGTCTCCTCCCACCCAGAAGCATCTGCGGGAACGAAAAGTCGCGAAAATTATAGGGTAGATCGCTAGAAACGATCATCTCGTTTTCTTCTCCAGGGGCCACGCCGTCGTTACCGCCAGGGCTACAGCGATGCCTAACGATACCTCTAGAAAGCGGTGCCAGCCGATGTTCCAGGGTGGACGAGGACCGTGCGGTATCAGCAAAATAATACTGAGCGTGATGGCGGCAAATCTGTAAGCGCCTCCGATCCGCAAGAGCCACGCTAGCAGGCCGCACAAGAGAATCCCCAAAGCGTAAACGTAGACGACTTCGTTGGCGTGGGAGAAGGTAGCCAGCGCCGCACCCAGCACTGCGCCCAAAGCGGTTCCCACAAAGCGCTGCCATCCGAGCGTCAGGGGAGGGATGGTCGATTGAACGACGACGATGGTCGAGATCGGCGCCCAATAATAGTCCGGCATTTTCAAAAGACGAGCGAGGAGCATGGCAATGATCGCGGCGCAGGTGGTCCGCAGCGAATCCAGAATCGAATCCCGATTAACTCCCGAAAAAAGCCCGGCACGCGCCATCCCAGTCCTCCTCGGTGTTGCGACGGTGTTGCGACCAAGAGCGGCTATTGTATCGCCGCGCCGATGGCTGATCTCTTGACAATCCGTGCTATGATTTTTGGCGTACCTCGCGGGACCCGCGCGCAGCTTCACTCGGCGCCACCTACAATGAGGGCCCCTACCTACGTCCTTCCTCGCAAGGGTCGTGGATGGAGGAGATGCGAGCACACCGGAAGTGTGCGCCATCGTCCTTCATGACGAACACGGTTCGGGATCAATTCACGACCCAATTTACGGTTCAATCCACTAAAGAGAGGAAGACTTATGCAGATCAAGAAACTCACGCCCAATCTAGTTGTTCGCAATGTGGAAGCCAGCCTGAAGTTCTATCGCGAGATCCTCGGTCTCGAGAAAGCCATTAGTGTGCCGGACGAGTCGCCGTATGTTTTCGCGTCAATGTCAAACGGAGCGGTCGAAATTTTCTTCAACGATCAGAAGACGGTTGCCGCCGAACATCCCAAACTCGCGGCAAGCATCGGCGGAAGCCTGACGCTTTACATGGAAGTGGACAGCCTGCAAGCCGTCCTCGATCGCGTGCAGAAAGCAGGAGCGAAAATTTCTATGCCGGTGACGGAGCAGTTTTATGGCATGCGGGAGTTCGCTTTTGAGGATGGGGATGGGTACACCATCACCGTCGCGCAGAAGATGGGATGAAGGGTCAACGGTGGCGCGGGCAGGAGTGTCCGCGCCACATCAGTGGAAGTTCTTACTTCCGGAACCAACTAACCTGACCTCGGTCGCTGCTTTTTTGTCATCCAAGCCCATCTCCAACTTGCCAATCCGGCGGATAGACATAGCGGACCTCTCTCCCATCTTCAGATAGGACACACAAGTATCTTTGTTTATTAGTTAGTTATGCTGCCGCGGGAGCCGCGAGGGACGAGAATATTATGCCCAGCTTACGACGGCTACATTAGACCGATCTTTGATGCCAACATCACGGGACTGTCCAGGTATTTTTGGCGCGCGTGGAGCTGGGATTGCACCGGGGAGGTAGGTTGCGAGTTCGTAGAAGAGTATCTAACGCTCGCAATAAAAAGACCCCGCTCTTGCGAGCGAGGCCTTTGGTCTTGCTGAAAGCTGACAGCTGATTGCTGACGGCTTCTTAGTACATGTCGCCCATGCCGCCACCGTGGCCGCCCGGCATTGGAGCGTTCTTCTTCTCCTCCGGGATATCTGCCACTAGCGCTTCGGTCGTGAGCATCAGGGCTGCGATCGAGCCGGCGTTGGTTAGTGCGGTGCGCACCACCTTGGTCGGATCGAGCACGCCCGCCTTGACCAGATCTTCGTACTCGCCGGTCAGGGCGTTGTAGCCGTAGTTGTTGTCCTTGGAGTCGTGGATCTTGCCGATCACGATTGCACCTTCTTCGCCGGCATTCTCGGCGATCTGGCGCAGGGGCTCGGTGATGGCGCGCTTCACGATGTTGACACCGATCTGCTCGTCACCTTCCAGCTTCAGCTTGTCGAGAGCCGGAACGCAACGCGCTAGCGCTACGCCGCCGCCGGGGACAATGCCTTCCTCGACTGCTGCACGGGTCGCGTGCATTGCGTCTTCAACACGGGCCTTCGTCTCTTTCATTTCGGTTTCGGTCGCGGCGCCGACTTTGATTACGGCTACGCCACCGACCAGCTTCGCCAACCGCTCCTGCAACTTCTCGCGGTCGTAGTCGCTGGTGGTCTTTTCGATCTGGCTGCGAATTTCTTTTACGCGGCCCTGAACATCACCGGGCTTGCCTTTGCCCTCGACGATGGTGGTGTTGTCCTTGTCGATGGTGACCTTCTTGGCTTGGCCGAGATCGGCGAGCTGAACGTTCTCGAGCTTGATGCCGAGATCTTCGGTGATGGCCTTGCCGCCGGTCAGGGTTGCGATGTCCTGCAACATGGCCTTGCGACGATCGCCGAAGCCGGGAGCCTTTACGGCCGAGACTTGCAGCGTGCCACGGAGTTTGTTGACGACGAGTGTCGCCAGCGCTTCGCCTTCCACGTCCTCAGCGATGATCAGGAGCGGCTTGCCGCCCTTGGCGATCTGCTCAAGCAACGGGAGAAGATCTTTCATCGAGCTGATTTTCTTTTCGTGGATCAGGATGTACGCGTTCTCCTGCACGGACTCCATGCGCTCCGGATCGGTGACGAAGTAAGGAGAGAGATAGCCGCGATCGAACTGCATGCCTTCGACCACGTCGAGCTGGGTTTCGAGCGTCTTCGACTCTTCGACGGTGATGACGCCGTCTTTGCCGACTTTCTTCATGGCTTCGGCAATGATCTTGCCGATGGTCTCGTCGTTGTTCGCCGAGATGGTGCCAACCTGGGCAATCATGTCGCCGGAGACGGGCTTGGAGAAGCGGTCGAGTTCGCCCTTCTCGCGATTGCCTTCTTTGTCGAGACGGCCGGTGATAGCGAGAACGGCCTTCTCGATGCCGCGCTTGATGGCCATTGGATTGGCACCAGCGGCAACGGTCTTCACACCCTCGCGGAAAATTGCCTGGGCGAGAACAGTAGCGGTGGTGGTGCCATCGCCAGCGACGTCAGAGGTCTTCGAAGCAACTTCGCGGACCATCTGCGCGCCCATGTTCTCGATGCCGTTGGGGAGTTCGATTTCCTTGGCTACGGTGACGCCGTCTTTGGTGATGGTCGGCGCACCGAATTTCTTTTCAATCACAACGTTGCGGCCCTTGGGGCCAAGAGTAACCTTCACAGCGTCCGCCAGTATGTTGACGCCGCGGAGAATTGCCTGTCGCGACTCTTCTCCGTGAATAATTTGTTTTGCCATAACTGTTTGCTCCTATATTTAAATTTTTGCAAGCGCGTGGCCTGCGGGATTCGAAAACCTGGTTATCCTGCGAATGCTCGGGACACGATCAAATGCAGAGGTCCTTTCGCTTTGCTCAGGATGACAATCATTCTTGTCAGCCGCTTGATTACCTACGCGAGCTGGCGGTTTCTTTCTTGGTTGCGCCCGAGGTTGCGCCGGAGAGAATGCCAAGGACTTCTTCTTCGCGCATGATGATGAAGTCTTCTCCATCGATCTTGATTTCGGTGCCGGAATATTTGCCGAAGAGAATGCGGTCGCCCTCTTTTACGTCGAGGGGACGAACCTTGCCTTCTTCGCTAATTTTGCCTTTGCCGGCGGAGATGACTTCGCCCTCCTGCGGCTTGTCTTTGGCGGAGTCGGGGATGATGATCCCGCCGCGGGTGGTATCGGCTTCTTCCACACGACGGACCAGAATCCGGTCATGCAGCGGGGTAAATTTAGTTGCCATAGTTGCGTACTCCTTTCAAGAGTGGTTAGTTGGGATAGGTTGAATTCGAATTGTGGATTCGCCCCGAAGGCGGGGCTGTTAGCACTTGATTGCTTCGAGTGCTAATTATAGGAATGTGAGTGGGAGATTGTCAAGCGGAAGCGATTTATAACAATTAAACTATTTATAATCAATAATATAGCTTTCGTCCTTCAGAGTTCTATCGTGAATTGTGTGGGCGGTAAACCTTGTCGAATGGGATTCCCTCGCGGTCGAAGCCCCACTGCTAGCAGGACGCAGCAGCAGCGAGGGGCTTGATCGCTTTGAGTTCCTTGGCGTACTTCTTTTTGAATTGATGAACGGCAAAGGCGTCCTGCGGATTAAGCCAGAACTGCTCGGAAGCACCGAAATACCTGGCGAGCCGAGTGCCATCTCGGGAGTAATTCCGCGCTTTTCCCGAACAATGTCGTTCACGGTCGGAGGAGAGACGCGCAGTTCCACTGACCGCTTGTAAGCGGAGATGTTCATGGGTTCGAGAAAGTCCTCGCGAAAGATCTCTCCTGGGTGCACTGCCCATCCTGCCGCACCTTCGTTCTTGATACTCATATTTGCTCTCCTGTATCGGTCGTGAGACGGTGAATTCTGCACAGTGAATTCAGCGGTAATCCGTGATCTCTACGTCGCAGGCATCGCCATTCCTCCACGCGAAGCACAAGCGGAACTGCTAGTAGATAGCGATACTGTGCTGGCCTTTACGGTCATGGCGCAACTCTTCCAGCCAATTGCCGGGAGGAATTCGCAAATCATCAAGTCTGGTGGCTGAGCGAAGCATGGCCAGCTTTTTCCTGGAAGCGTTGCGCAGTTTCGCGGGAGGTATTCTCTGGCTTTTTCCCGTGTCCCAGAAGTCCTTCGTACTCTGGTCTGCGAAGGTCTTGATCACAGCGAGAGTTCAATGTCTGCCGTTAATAATGTAAAGCGTTAAATGCCCACCCCCCCAAGGCTGAACGGACAAGTGTGGTGGCGATGCTGCTAGTTCAGGGCTGACTGCGAAGCCTGCACAGCGCATCCGTTGCCGGTTCCGCAACCGCCAGTGCCTAGGGTTGAGAAGTAAACCTGGGATGTGCCGGTTATGAAGATGGATTGGGCGACATTATCCATGATGACGCCACTGGTGCCCCCGGTTTCGGGGAGGGCACGGCTCGGCAGCGGACCACCGTTCCTCCATTTGAGCGACGTGGACTCAGTGGTGGTGCCCCCGATGGCGGCGCTCCACGTCGGAGCAGTAGCCCCGGTAGGGATGCCGGTCTCGAGTGCGCACTCGAGATTGTTGTTGCTGTCGATGATGCGACCGCCAACAGAGTAATAAGTGTCGGCCTGCCAAGCTTGGGGAGTGACTGGCGTCAGGAATCCGGCGTTAACCCAAGTGACTGTGCCGTCGTTAGTGGTTAGATTACCGCAGGTGTCGATCCAAGAAGGAACCGTGGCGCCGCTCGTGCCCGCAGTGGCCACGATCTGCCAATAATTGCTGGAATCGAGAACCAATTGGCCCACTGTGTAGCTGGTTGAAGACGCCCAAACTCCGATGACCAGGTTATTCACGCAGCCTCCGCTACTGCATGGCTTTGCGTCACTGCCGTTGGGGACGCTGACAAAGATGCGATCGGTGCCTCCCGCGGCCGGGTTGTAGACGTCGGTTACTGGGGAGCACGACAAGCTAGAGAGACTTACAGCCGGTCCGGCTACGGAGGACGCGCTCATGGCACCGGAGCTGATGGAGATTCTGGAAATCGTGGGCTCGGATGACCCCAGTCCGCCGCCGCAGACGTAGAGATTGCCGGTGCCGCTGGTGGAAGAGTAATAGGCGTTATCAAAGTCTCCGAGATAAAGAGGAAAAGATCCGCTGAGTCCGACCGTGGCTTTCGTGCCCGTTCCCGAGGTGAAACTGGTGGGGAATTGATAGACGGCGTTACAGGGACTGGTGGGGTAGCAGGCGGTGGTTCCGTCGTTGCCGATGAAGACGTAAACCTGGCCTGCCGTGGAGTCGACGATGGGACCGCTGACGATGCCCACGCCCTTTCCCAAGCTGCTGCTTGTGCCGGTGACGGCGCCGGTTGCGGCGAGCACCGCAAAGAGTTGGGAGCCTGAGGTGTTATAAGCGCTGCCTACCAAAACTTTGCCTGAGCCCTGATCATAGACTGGACTGCTCAGCATTAGCCCGGGTGCCAGCGTCACTGGCCAGCCGCCGGTAGTTACTTCAGCCGGCGCGCCGGTGGTGAAGACCGGGGTGAACTTGTGCAGGATTCCGTTGTCATCGCCGACGTAGAGCGTGTCGTCCGGGTAGTCTAAGAAAGTCGAAGAGTTGGTGTCGTTCGCGCCGCCGCTGAACGTGAGCGTAGTCATGCAGGGCGCGCCGCAGGTCGGATATTGGCTTGCAGTTGCGACGGTGATAGGGCCGGGACTTGTACTGGTCGCCGTTGTCGAGGCTTGCCACTTCAGTAGAACTAGTTGGGCCTGTCGGGCGTTGCTTTGAACGAATGCGATTTGAGAACCGTCATACGACAGAGTAACGGAGGTGACAACGGTGCCGCCGGTGTTATAAGCCCAATAGGTTTGTGGCACGATCCCGGTGCATCCGGAATAGAGATTGTCAAAGGCGACGACCGTTGCCTGGCCGGAAGAGCCGAGCACACCGGTGTTGAAGACCACGAAGTCGGGCTGGCCGGCGTTGGCGCAATTGGCTGTGGTCACGCTGAAAGAAAACTTCGCCGGAAATTGGCCGGCACCGACAGTGGCTCCCGGGCCGAGTGACATAGACCAGTCGCGATGGAACCTCTGGGGACTATTCGACGAGTTGGCGGAGGTGTCGTCGAGGAACTCATCTTTGAGGAACGGATTCGCGGCGAGATCATTATTCGGCGCAGGCGGACCGTTGCGCCGCAGCCATTGCTGCCAGTGGCGCGGATCCTGGCCGAAAGTTGTCGATGGATCAATACTGCTCGGCTCGGAGTATATAAGGTGGTGATGGCTCCAATCGGTGGCCAGGGAGAGGGGCGGTTGCGAGCCGCTGGACTGTTGTCCCCACAACACTATAGCGACTCCGAACCAAGCGAGAAGGACTGCCGCCAGTCTGGCCGTCGACAACGTTGTCAGTCTCACGTTCAAACCTCCCTAACTGCAAGCCGCAAGGTCGAATAGGTTCTTCTAGCGCGTTACTGCTTTTGTGGTTTGGGATTGGGATGGGTGAGATTGTCACGACTATCGGGGTGGTAGTCAAGCTCTGACTACGGTAGTCACCTTATTTGTAATGGCTAGGCTGATGCCATTAGGGTGCTAGCCGCGGCGTGCACAGCCGAAGCACACCAATGGGGTTGATTGTTACAGGGCACTTATAAGCACTGACGAGATAGGCATTTCTGACGTATACTTCCTCGCTCTACATAGCGGAAATATGTTTGCGATCGTTCTTATTGCGAGCGTAGATAGTGCGAGAGCGGATGCTGCGAACGTTGACTTTAGACTAAGCGAGGTTATTTATGACGGCCAGTAGCGTGGCAAGCGGACGAGTTTGTCGCAGCGCCAACCTTCATTGTGCGGCGGCCATTCTAAAAGTACCTTGCCTCTTGTCAATGATAGCGGTCATGATATCGATGTCGACATCGATATCTCTGGCGCAAACGGGGAACTTAGTAACTGCTCCGGTCGACGGTGGAGTGCGCGTCGTGTTGCAGGGGCAGCGAGCGGCGTGGGCGCTGCCACGGAATAGCGCTGGCGCGGTCCCGGCCGATACCAGGCTTGAACACTTGATCTTGGTTCTCAAGCGGTCGCCACGGCAGCAGAGAGCCTTCGAGCAGTTCTTGCAACAACTGCAGGATCCAGCGTCGCGAAACTATCATCACTTCCTGAATCCGATTCAGGTGGGCCAGAGGTTCGGCCTCTCCGATCACGACATCGGCGTCGTCTCCGCGTGGCTTCGCGGCCAAGGGCTGCGTGTGGATTCTGTCTCCAACAGTCGCGTGATGATCGTTTTCAGCGGTGATGCGGCGTTGGTGGGAGCGGCATTCGTGACTGAGTTGCGCTACTACCTTGTTAATGGCGAGAGGCGCATGGCGACGGCTTCCGATCCCACGATCCCTGCAGCACTAGCAGGTGTGATTCAGTCGGTCAGCGGTCTAAGTACGGTTCATGATCGTTCGTATCACGGCGCCGGACAGGCGCAGGTCCCGGTGGGCGCAGGATCGGATGTCCCGGCGCTTTCCGTTTGCAACGGCGGAAACTGCGAATATTACATTAGCCCAGGGGATTTCTCCGTCATCTACGATTTGAATCCCATTTACCTCCTGCAAATCGGCGGCATGGGACAGACGATTGCCATCATTGGCCGGGCCAGGGTGTACGGCCCCGACATCGAATACTTCGCGTCTCTCGCGGGTGTCGCGCTGGGAGATCCGACGGTCATTGTGCCTCCGGACGGACAGGATCCCGGACAGCCTGCGGGGCCGGGCGGTGAAGCGTCGGGCGACCAAGTGGAAGCGACGCTCGACGTGATGCGCGCCGGCAGCATCGCGCCCCAGGCAACCATTGATCTGGTTATCAGCGCAGACAATGATGAAGCTGGAATCAACGGAATCCGCGTCGCGGCTTCGTATGTCGTCGACAGCAATCCCGTGATTGCGCAGGTCATGAACGTCAGCTTCGGAGCTTGCGAAGCCGATCGGAACGCGTCGGACGTGCAGTTCTGGGATACCGTTTTCAGCCAAGGCGCGGCGGAAGGGATATCATCGTTTGTTTCTTCAGGCGATGCGGGCGCCGCGGGTTGTGATACTTACTTCGAGACGCCGCCTCAAACTCAGATAGCCAGCCCCAATTACATCTGCGCTTCGAGTTACTCCACCTGCGTTGGCGGAACTGAGTTTGCGGATACATCTGATCCGAGCCAGTATTGGAGCTCCACGAATAGCGGCTATCTCGAATCGGCATTGCGCTATATACCCGAAGGCGGATGGAACGAGCCGTTGAACAGCCACGGAGACACGCAAGCTGCATCGTCCGGCGGCGGTGTCAGCACGTACATTGCGACGCCGTCCTGGCAAACCGGCACCGGGGTGCCGGGAACCGAGGGACGCTACACTCCGGACATAGCATTTAGTTCTTCCGGGCATGATGGCTATTTCGGATGCCTGGCGGCGTCGGGCGGCGCGCATCCCGGCAACTGCGTGGTAAGTAATGGCGAGTTTTACTTTGAATACTTCTACGGAACCTCAGCTGCCGCCCCCGATATGGCTGGAATTACGGCGCTGCTCAACCAGAAATTGGGCGGACCGCAAGGAGAGCTTAACCAGCGTCTCTATCAACTCGCGGCCAATCCTACGAATACGATTTTTCACGATGTTACGGTGGCCACGAGTGGGGTCAGCGGATGTGTGATCACCACGCCCAGCATGTGCAACAACAGCACGCCTTCACCGACAGGGATGACGGGTGGACTCTCCGGATATCTGGTTACGGCCGGGTTCGATGAAGTTACAGGGCTTGGTTCGATCGACGCGGGAAATTTTCTGAACAACTATTTCCCCGGCTCGGCGACGACTACGACCCTCATTTCTAATCTGAATCCGGCGACTCAAGGGGTGGCCGTGACTTTCACTGCTGCGGTTACGACTACTGGTACAAACCCGCCGACGGGCACGCTAAGTTTGAACGACGGGCTCACATCGATCGGCACGGCTACTGTGAACGGCTCCCAGCCGGTGACGTTTACGTTCTCCACGCTGGCTGTGGGCGCGCATTCGCTCACGGCAGCGTATAGCGGAGACGGGAACAATGCTGCCAGCACATCGGCCGCCCTGAGTGAGACCATCACGGCGCCGGATTTCACGCTGACTAACACTGGCAGCACCACCACGACGGTGCTGGCTGGGATGACGGCGACGGGCTACTCCTTCACGGTGGCGCCGCTCGCGCCGGGTACAGTCTTCGGATCGATGGTCACATTTGCCTGCTGGGGACTGGATGCGACAACGAATTGTGTCTTCAGTCCGGCGCAACTCTCTGCAGGGGCGCCGGAATCGCCGCCAACCCCTGTGACGCTGAGCATTACAACCTCTGGGCCGAATGGTGGCGGCGATAAAGTGCGGCGGCATAGGCGAGCGGGCAACCGGCCTCCGTGGTTGCCATTTACGCTGCCGATCGCGGGCGTTGTAGTGGTTGGGTTGGTGGGACGGAAGGCATCGAAAGTCGGGGCGATTGGGGCGCTGTGCCTAACACTAGTGTTGTTCGGGCTGTCTATGGCCTGCGGCGGCGGAAGCAATCCGGTGAGCGTGGCGATTACGCCTACGGGAGCGAGCCTGTGGCCGAATGATGCCGGTGATGGTTGGCCTTCGTCGACGCAAAGTTTCACCGCGATGGTGAGCAATACATCGCAAACAGCCGTGAGTTGGACGATCTCGCCGAGCACTGCGGGAACGATCTCATCCACCGGCAACGGGACGGCGATGTACACGGCTCCTACGGTGGTGGCCGGCCTGCCATCTTCAGTCACGGTTACCGCGACGTCGCAAGCGGATTCGACGAAGACGGCAAACGGCACCATCACGCTAAAAGCGGCGACTGTGCCCGGTCAACACAACCTTACCGTGACGGTGACGGAGTCGACGTCGACTCACACTCTGCCGCTTACGCTCACGGTGCAATAGGAACGGTCGTCTTCGCTCGGTCGATTTCGAGGGTGGGTAGGGCGCTGCGCGTGCACTGACGCTGGGAACACGCCCAACCCTCGGCAGCCTATTCGAGGCAGCCAGAATTAGCCGCAAGATAGGCAGCATGGCTGCTGCAAGCATGGGCTCAGATCCGACTCGCAGCTCATTGGCACCAGCCGCGAAACCATCGCGCGTCTGCTGTCGGAATTCAGACGCAACGAGCTGGCGGAATTGAAAGGATCGATACTGATCATCCATAACCGTTCGGCGCTGCAGCGCATGGTCGGAGCGTAGCTCTTGATTTTCTTTACTAATGCAGCTGAGTGAAAGAAATTGCACTGATGTTCTTTTGCATCCGCCACGTGGCCGAATTGCTGTAGCCAACCCAGCCCCCCGGGATCAAATTGAGTCAAGTTATTTCGAGAAAGGTTTTTATTTTCGCACTATCTTTGGCGAGGACCAGATTATTTACTTGACTTAGATTGGAAACGCGCTACTATGCCTGAGTCAGCATAGGCATAGTAATTCCCCTGCCTCGCTGTGTTCCCCAAAAATACTCAGCGACTAGAAGTCAGGAACCAAACAGCCCAGAGGAGATCCCTCTAGGACGCGGCCGCTCCGGCAGCTTGGCAGGCGCTCGTTCTAAACGCGGGATTTCTTTCTGGCTCAACATCCCTCTCAGGGGAAGGAGAACAATTATATGCAGAACCAGAATTGGCGAATGTTCAATCGAGCAATCGCTGTAGCGACGGTAACCGTGTTGGTAGCGAGCTTCACAACTTTGGCGGCAGCCCAGCGACTAAGCGGAGAAGAGCGAAGCGCCGTTTTCGCGTCTGCTCCGAGAATTCAAACGAGTGTCAAGGGAGTGAGCGTGGTTGCGGGTCCGCCGAAGGGCTTTAACGCATTGACTGCAAGCAATCGCGAACTGCTCAGCTATGGTTTGCCACAGCGCCCCGACAAAGCGCTCGACGAGAAGGCCTATGAACACTGGGAAAAAGGGATGATGGCTCTGCAGGCTTGCAGCCAGCGGGTGCAAGTACAGGGTAAATCGACCTCTCCTGCTAGCCAGGCGTGCCAGGCCACCGACGTGACGGCGAAGCCGTACTCGAGCAGGTCGATGGCATCGTCCGGGGCCCCGACGGCAAACGTCGACGGCACCACTGCTTACACCTCCCTCAACTGGAGCGGGATCGCACAGACCAACAAGCTCAAGGCGTGGAATGCAAAGACCTCTTTCACCGAAGTTGAGTCAGTGTGGAACGTGCCGGTTTCGAACCATCCGTTCGGGAACATCCCCTGCGCGGACGGTCCGTGGTTTAACGTGACCTGGAACGGCATTGACGGTTTCTTCGGCGCCGCCAATGGGGATGTGGTGCAAGGCGGCAGCGCGAACTATTGGGACGGTGGTGGCTGCGATGGCTCGATTGAAACGTTCGGATGGGTCGAGTGGTTTCCAAGCTATTCAATTCTGGAAATCAATGCTTTTGTAAGCCCTGGCGATGACTTCTGGGTGATTTCGTATGGCGCAGAAGGAAAAGCGGAGCAATTTGTGTTTGTAGAAGACATCACGCAACAGTGGTCGGGGACATTTGGACTGACCTACCAGAGCGGGCCGGGAGTGATCGGCGGAAGTGCGGAGTATATCGTCGAGCGCCCCTGCTGCAATGGCGACAACTACTATCCTCTCGGCAACTACGTTTACGAATTCTTTGACTACAGCTTCGCTTATGACGGCAACGGCACGCTGTTCTATCCGGGCAATACTGGCGCAGCGACCGCGATCATCACCATGCAGGCGGATGAGGCGGCTGACTATCAGGTCATTTCGTATCCGTTCTGGTACGGTACCGCCGGAAATCAGGGGAGATATAGCATCTGGTTTGCGGACTCTAACTGCGCGTATTCGGGTGGTTGCGCGCCGTAATCGTAAGGTTGTTGTTTGATCTTTCCGCGCTCGAGACCTGCCGGTATGAAGTGCTGTACCGGCGGGTCTTTTTATTTTGGCAGCGTGTAAAGTCTCGGCATAATTCTGTCTGAGTTCATGCCAGTCCGATATAATCCACAACTCAGATGGCGCTCGCCTCGGGAACCAAACTCGGTCCTTACGACCTCCAGTCGTTGCTCGGTGCTGGAGGAATGGGCGAAGTGTATCGCGCTCGCGATGCCCGGCTGAATCGCGTCGTGGCGATCAAGGTTCTGCCCGCGACTTTCTCGGCAGATGCGGCGCGCTTACAGCGCTTCATGCAGGAAGCGCGCTCAGCGGCGGCGTTGAATCATCCCAACATTCTTTCGATTTTCGATATTGGGGAAGAGTGCGGCGCTCCTTATATCGTTTCCGAATTGCTGGAGGGGCAGACGTTGCGCGAACGTATACGCAGCGGACCGCTTTCAAGCCGCAAGGCGATCGACTATGCGCTGCAAGTTGCGCGGGGATTGGCGGCGGCACACGAAAAGGGAATCGTCCATCGCGATTTGAAACCGGAAAATTTGTTTATCACCAACGACGAGCGGGTGAAGATTCTCGACTTTGGCCTGGCGAAGCTGACGCGGCCGGAAGGCGAGGTCGGCGAGGATGCGCCGACGGTGCAGGTTAACACGGAACCGGGCCAGATTATGGGGACGGTTGGCTACATGTCGCCGGAGCAGGTTCGCGGCAAACCAGCCGATCATCGATCAGACATTTTTGCTTTTGGCTCGATCCTTTACGAGATGTTATCTGGGCAGCCGGCGTTTCGCGGAGAGAGCCCCGCCGATACCATGAGCGCGATTCTGAAAGAAGAGCCCGCCGAGCTATCGGAAACCGTGCGCAACGTTCCTCCCGCGCTGGAGCGAATGGTGTTGCATTGCCTGGAGAAGAATCCGGCGCTGCGCTTTCAGTCAGCGGGAGACCTGGCGTTCAATCTGGAGGCGCTGACGGATAGTTCGGTAGTGGGGAAGACCGGCACGCAGTCGGCGATTGCGTCGACTGGGATCGCAGGGCCGGCGGTGGCAGAAACGCCTGCGCGGGAAAAAGAAACGACATCGCGCAGTGTGGCGCGCGAAGTGGTGGGCGCCGTTGCGCTGGCGGTCTTGATGCTTGGCGTGGGTTGGTGGTGGGGTCGAGGCACCCGGCGGACTATTTTGCCGGAGTATCAGCCGATTACATTTCGCACAGGATCGATCGGGAATGCGCGCTTTACGCCGGACGGTAGCATCGTCTATAGCGCGTCGTGGGATGGCGGTGAAAGCCAGTTGTATATGGGACGCACGGATGATCCCGGCGCGCGTGAACTTGGAGTGAAGGATGCGGAGCTGCTCGCGATCTCGAAGAGCGGAGAACTGGCGGTGCGGCTCGGCTCCGTAGTTCGTGGGGGGTTCGCGCAAACCGGCACGCTGGCCCGCCTTCCCATGAGCGGAGGAGCGCCGCGCGAAGTACTGGACAATGTGGAGGACGCGGACTGGGCGCCCGACAGCGAGAGTATGGCGGTGGTCCGTTACATGCCAGAGAATCAGCATTGGAGATTGGAGTATCCGATTGGAAAGGCGCTTCTTGACGGCACGAACTGGATCAGTCATCCGAGGATTTCGCCGGATGGAAAATGGATAGCATTCGCCGATCATCAAAACGCGGTCGGCGATGACGAGGGTGCGGTCGCAGTGATCGGCTCCGACGGAAATAGCAACAATAAGGAGAAGATACTTTCTGGGGTTTGGACCTCACTCGAGGGGATTTTATGGTCTCCTGCTGGCGATGAGATCTGGTTCACGTCGACCGGCATCGGGAGCGGCGCAAATCCGCGTGCCGTGTCGCTGTCGGGCAAAGTTCGAACCATTACCAATGTGCCCGGAGGCATGTGGTTGCAAGATCGACACAACGAAACGGTGTTGGTGGTGACTCATCGCCGGCGCATCGGCATTCGCGGAATTCCACCTGGTGGAAAAGAGGAGCGCGAATTGGGATGGCTCGATTGGTCGATTCTGGGCGACCTCAGCCGGGATGGGCGGAAGATCTTGTTCGAAGAGGCGGGCGATGGGGGCGGAGCGAATTACACAGTGTTTGTGCGTGACAGCAATGGGTCTCCGCCGGTGCGAATTGGCGAAGGAGTTGGTCTCACGATTTCTCCCGACGGCAAGTGGGTGATCACGCAGCCGGCGAAGGGCGGACCGCTGAGCCTGGTGCCGACGGGGGTAGGCGAAGCCAGACAGTTGACACATGACAAAGTGAGCTATGAGAAAGCACGATGGTTGCCGGGCGGCAAGGAATTGCTGGCGAGCGGAGTTGAGCCTGGACACGGCGCGCGCGATTACTTGATTGCAGTGAGCAATGGCGATTCGAAGCCGATTACTCCGGAGGGCGTGGTGGGCGTGGAGTCGTCGCCAGACGGTCGGAGTGCTGCCGTGCTAGATCCAGACGGAAAATGGGGTATCTGGCCGATTGAACCGCCCAATTCAGGCGAGGGTAATGGTCAACGTTTAATCCCGGGGCTGGACTCGAACTACCGCGTGAGATGGTCGCCCGATGGGACCTCGATGTTGGCGCTCCCGATCCGGCAAAGCGATAAGACTGGAAACGTTTATCGGGTGAATATGGCTACGGGAAAGATGGAGTTAGTAAGCACGATTGGTACGGAGTTAACTGCCGGCGCTATGAGTATAGGTGGTTCTTATTTGTTGGAGGACGGGGGCGCGTACGCCTATGGTTACATGCAGACGCTGTCGCAAGTGTTCGTGATTAGAGGGATGAAGTGAGTAGGTCACACGCTAGAATGGATGGCTATGAAGAAGAGTTTTCCGATCGCTAGTGCAGCAATAAGCGCGCTGATCGTTGTCGTCGGGCTAGGTATCGTCGGCCACGCTGTGGCTCAGGATGATTATGAAGGGCCGATGTCGGACTTGCGGTTTGTGGTGGTGAAAGACTACAACGGCAAGCCGGTGAGGAACGCGGCGGTGGTATTGCATCCGGTGAAAAAGAATGGGAAACAGGAACTGGGCGGACTGGAGTTGAAGACGGACAACGACGGGAAAACGAATATTGATGGGATTCCTTACGGTCAGCTGCGGGTGCAGGTGGTGGCGCCGGGCTTTCAGACTTATGGGGAAGATTATGACATCAACAAACCGGAAACGGAGATTACGGTGAAGTTGAAGCGTCCGAAGGGCCAATACACGACAGGGAACGGAGATACTAAGAAAGTGTACGACACCAAAACGCCGGAGCAGAAGCCACAGTGATTGCGATTGTTATGATGACCGAACGCACTGCGGAGGCTGGATGAGATCCCCTATGAAAATAAAGTTTTCACAAGTGGCGGCAGCGGCGATGGTGCTTGCTTTCATCGTGCCGGGGTTAGCGTCGAGGCAGCTGGCTTGGGGCCAGGATGACGAGGGTCCGATGTCGAGTTTGCAGTTTGTGGTGGTGCGCGACACGGACGGCAAGCCGGTGCGGAACGCGCAGGTGGTGCTGCATCCGGTGCAGCGCAAGGGTAAACAGGCGCAGGGAGAGATGGATCTGAAAACGGATGCGGACGGGAAGACGAATGTTGATGGGATTCCGTATGGTCCGCTGCGGGTGCAGGTTATGGCGCCGCATTTTCAGACGTTCGGGGAAGACTACGAGGTCAACAAGCCGCAGATGCAAATCACCGTCAAGATGAAGCACCCGGGCGATCAATATTCGACTTACGAGAATCATGGGGACGACAAGAAGCCGCAGTAAGTCGGCGGAGTTTGAGACAGTCTTGGAGACAGGAACCAACGAGCGGCCTGGCACCGTTTTATGGCACCGTTTTATAGAGGTGACAGGGGCGGCCGAAAGTCCTACAATCTTTTGCCATGGCATTACAGGAACTAACCGTCGAGCGCTATGAAGGGGTGGCGCAGGATCAGCGGATTCTGTTGCTGCGTGGTCCGATCACGGTGGAAACCGCGCCGCAATTCGACCGGGCGGTGCATCACGAGCAGGCGGACACGATGATTCTCGACCTGTCGGATGTTCCCTACATCGATTCGGTGGGATTGGGGTCGCTGGTGGCGGCATATGTTTCGCATCAGAAAAAAGGACGCTGTCTGGTGCTGACAGGAGTTAAGCCGCGCGTGCGCAGAATTATGGAAATCACCAAGGTGACGGAATTCTTCGTGACCTTTGGAACCACGTGGGAAGCGGTGGAAGCGCTCGCCAACACCGGCACGGCGTGAATCGAAATCAGCGGCGCGCCATCTAAACCGCATTGCCCAATGCTCGCGCGCTGATGCCATGAATCTTCTTTTTCAATACTCCAAAAACTACTGGAAGCTCTTTGCGGCAGCGCTTTTGCTGGCCGCGACCAACCAGGTATTTTCGCTGCTCGATCCGCTGATTTTTCGCCATGTCATCGACAGCTACGCCACCAAGTATCACCAGTACACGCAGGCGCAATTTATTCGCGGTGCTGGGCTGCTGGTACTGGCGGCGATGGGAGTGGCGTTTGTTTCGCGCGTGGCGAAGAATTTTCAGGATTATTTCGTGAACGTGATTGTGCAGCGCCTGGGCGCGAAGATGTATTCGGACGGAATTCAGCATTCGCTCGACTTGCCTTATCAGGTTTTTGAAGACCAGCGCAGCGGCGAGACGCTCGGCAAACTGCAAAAAGTTCGCAGCGATGTGGAGCGCTTCATCACCTCTGCGATCAACGTCCTCTTCATTTCGCTCATCGGCATCATTTTCGTGATGATCTATGCCTTCCGCGTGCATTGGTCGATCGCTCCGGCGTTTTTCGTCACCGTCCCTTTGCTCGGAATTATCAGCTCGGTGCTCAGCAAGCGAATCAAGAAAATGCAGAAAACCATTGTCGCCGAGACGACCGCGCTGGCGGGTTCGACGACCGAGTCTCTGCGCAATATCGAATTGGTGAAGAGCCTGGGGCTGGCGAATCAGGAAGTTGGGCGGCTGAATGGGATCACGGACAAGATTCTGAAACTTGAACTGAAGAAGGTGAAATACCTGCGCAGCTTGAGTTTTGTGCAGGGGACGGCGGTCAATGCGCTGCGCTCGAGCATTTTATTTTTGATGCTCTATCTGATCTTTCGGCAGGAGATTACGATTGGGCAATTTTTCTCGTTGTGGATTTATTCGTTCTTTATTTTTGGGCCGCTGCAGGAGTTGGGCAACGTTATCAACATTTATCGCGAGACGGAAGTTTCGCTACAGAATTTTCAGCAGATTCTTGACACGCCGCGAGATCCGAAGCCTGGTAATCCGGAACCTGTCGATGAGCTGATGACTTTGCAGTTTGATCGCGTCAGTTTTCAGCATCACAGTTCTACCGTTCTTGCGTTGGATGAGATCGGATTCAGCGCGGCGCGCGGCGATACGATTGCGTTTGTTGGGCCGTCCGGGGCGGGGAAGTCGACGCTGGTGAAACTTCTCGTCGGCTTATATGCGCCAAAAACGGGAGAAATTCTTTACAACGGGATTCCGTCGCAGCGCGTGGACCTCGATTTACTGCGCGAAAAAATTGGGTTCGTTACGCAGGACACGCAGTTGTTTTCGGGATCGATTCGCGAGAACCTGTTGTTTGTGAATCCGGAGGCGACGGACGCGGAATGCATGCAGGTTTTGCAGCAAGCCGCGGCGCATAGCCTGCTTTCACGCGCTGATCGCGGATTGGATACTCTGATCGGCGAAGGCGGCGTGAAGGTTTCGGGAGGGGAGAAACAGAGACTGTCGATTGCACGGGCGCTGTTGCGGCATCCGCAGCTGCTGGTCTTTGATGAGGCCACATCTTCGCTTGATTCTTTGACAGAAGAAGAGATTAGTCGCACGATTCGCGATGTTGCGACGAATCAGGAGGCGGTTACGATTCTGATTGCACATCGACTGTCGACGGTGATGCACGCCGATAGGATTTATGTGTTGGAGCGGGGGCACATCGTCGAATATGGACGGCACTCTGAACTACTCGACCAGAAGGGCTTGTATTACGCCATGTGGCGGCAGCAGGTGGGCGAACGCGAAGCGGTGGGGCAAATCAAATAGTCTCTTGGGGGATGGGGTTTTCCGGGGCCTCAGCCGCAGATAGACTCGATTGCCTGCACGACCTCGGATGGCAGCGCGAGATCGCGACTGGCTAAATCCTGCTTCATGTGTTCGGCGTTGGATGTGCCGGTCAGCGGGAGGATTCCGATGGCGCGCGCGAAACTGAAAAGGATCTGAGCGGAGGTTACGCTGGCGCTTCCGGTGAGACTTGTAATTAGAGGATGGTGTAGCACCTCCTGATTTGCGGTGAGAAGCGAAAATCCCTGATAGATAATTTTGCGTTCGCGGCAAAACTGGCGCACCTCGTGATCCCAGCCCAGGCGCGCGTAGCAGCGGTTTTGGACGAATGCGGGTGTTTCGGCGCCACCGGCGGCCATCTGCTCGAGATGGTCGAGAGACACATTGCTCACACCTAGCAGGCGAGTGCGCCCGGCATCGCGCTCGCGGCGCATCGCTTCCCACACCTCAGCGTCGGCATCGGTCCAGTCGTAGTTAGAGGCGGGACCGTGAAGCACGTAGCTGTCGACGTGATCGGTTCCGAGATGCGAGAGCGAACTGGCCATTGACTGGGCGACCTGCTCGGAAAGCGTGGCGGCGGGATCGTAGGGCAGGCGGTGGTCTTGTCCGCGCTGATAGGTAAATTTCGTTTGCAGAAAAAGATTCTCGCGCGTGACTATGCCCAGGCGATACGCAACTGCTAGGCCTTGACCGACTCCTTCTTCGAAATAATGACGGCGCTGGTTGGCCGTGTCGATGGCGCGAAAGCCCGCCCGCAGCGCTAGTTCGACGAGGGCCGGCGTGCGATCTTCTTTCCACGCGGTGCCGTAGAGAAACGAGAGTTCTGTCATGTTTGTGGTTGCCTATTTGTCTGCAGTCTAGCGACCCACTCATTCGCACAGAACGCGCATGAATGGGGCACCCTCTCTTCTCCGCTGTCGATTATTCAGGTGATCACGGGCGCGTTGCTCATCCCTCTGCTGCCGAAGACGCGGCGATAGCGTTCGATCTCAGAGGGCGTGCCGAGGGCTTTGGCGTAGTTGTCGGAGAGCTTCACGGCGGGCTTGCCATCGGCGGTCGAAACTTTGCAGATCAGACTAACCGGATCGAAATCGCTGCCGTCGGCGGGATCGCATCCCCGAAAATCATTGGTCAGCAAGGTTCCCCAGCCAGCGCTGAAACGAATACGGCGTCCGGCTGTCCACTTTTTCGGATCGTTGAAATCGGCGGCGCTGCGGAAGTCGCTGACGGTGGCACCGCTCGCCAGGGTACCGCCAAAGTAAGCGTGCAGGCCGAGGATGTCGTCGACGTCGAGGGAATCGGAAACGATCAGGCGCTTGTCGTGCGGATTGCGGCCGCGAGCATTCAGCCATGCGATATATTCATCGCCGCCGATATATGGATCCTTGCTGTCAATGCGCTGGCCGGTCCAAGCGGCGACCCAGTCGGGAGCGTTTTCCAGAAATTGAGTGGTGCCGAAAGTGTCGGGCAGCATGATGCGGAGTTCGCCATCGTAGGTGCGCTGCCACAACTCGAGGACTTCGTATTGAGAAGCTTTGAGCGCATCGTCATCGGGCGCGAGCGCGGCGAGAACCATTGGGATCTCGTGGGCGTTAGTGCCGATGGCTTCGAGATCGTGTTTGTGCGCGAGGAAGGCATTCGAGGTGCCGGTGAAGGAGCTGCCCAGATTTGCGGCCATGGCGTTGACCACATATTCCTGCCAGAGGAAACTGTGGCGGCGGCGCGTGCCGAAGTCGGCCACCGCCAGTCGGGGAACGCCGCGCAGCCGCTCGATTTTTCCCCAGAGCTTTGTTTTCGCGCGGGCGTACAGGATGTCGAGACCGAACTCGCGCAGTTTTTTCAGTCCCGCGCGGGTCTTGAGTTCGTCGAGAATGGAGAGCACATAGAGTTCCCACATGGTCGTTTCCGTCCAGAGGCCGTCGAAGGTGAGAACGAACTGTCCGTCTGCAACGGATAATTCATAGTCTGACAATCGAAAATCGCGTTCCAGCCATTCGAGAAATGCGGGTTCGAAAATTCCGCGGCGTCCATAGAAGGTATTGCCCGCGAGCCATACGAGCTCCGATCGACGAAACTGGAGTTGGCGAACGTGTTCCATCTGGTGGATGAGTTCTTCGCGCGGAAACATCTCGGCAAGGCGCACCGAGGCCGTGCGGTTGACGAGTGAGAACGATACCTGAGTTTTCGGATAATGCTTCCAGATGAACTGGAGCATCAGCAGTTTGTAGAAATCGGTGTCGAGCAGCGAGCGGGTGACCGGATCGAGCTCCCAGTTGTGATTGTGCGCCCGCTCGGCGAAGTTGACGATCATGGTTTGCTAGCTTGCTGTGTCTGGCACGCGTCCCGCGGCTTTGTTGCGTAGTTCTTGCCTGCTCCTTCAGTACTATCCTGCGTGACCGCTCCGAGAAAAGCAACCGTGTGAACTAATGACTCACCTCATATCGCGTTCGAGCTGACTTGGGGAAGGCAAACACGATACTATCAACATTCCCGCATGAAATTTCTTCGACCCTTCAGAGCTGCATCTCGAAGTTATGCATCGGTATTTTTTGCGATTGGGCAGGTACGCGGCTGGGCGCAATTCCCTGGGCGCGTGCTGCACGCATTGGTGGCCGCGGCTTTGCCGGCGATGTTCCTTTTGCGATCGACGCGCGAGGAAATCTACAACATTCTCTGGGGGCTGGTGTTTGGTTTTGCCACGCTGAATATTTTGAGCCTGGGCGCGCGGCGGTTCGAAGAGGAAAAATCTGGTCTGAGTTTTGGTGAGATTCTGGCGGTACTGGTGGTATTAGTGTCGATCGTACTGCTCGGGTGGGAGATGCTGTATGTGTTCCACATTTTGCCCATTCATCTCACGCCGCGCTGACGCGGATTGCGGTATCATCGCGGTGTGGCGAAGCGCGACTCCAAATTCCGCGAGAGTAGTTTTGACGTGACTTGCCCGTGCTGCGGCGCGGTCTTGAAAATCGATCCGGGGACGCGGGGCATCATCGCGCATACGGCTCCGGTCAAGCCAAAAACTTTCAATGACATGGAAGAAGCGGCTCGCGCTATGAAAGAGCAGGACAGCCGCCGCGATTCCATTTTCCGGCAGTCAATGGAAGCGCAAAAGCATTCCTCGGAGCTGCTGGAGAAAAAATTCCAGGAGGCGGTGAAAAAGGCCAAGGAAACGCCGGATACGGGTCGGCCACTCCGGGATTTCGATCTGGATTGAAGCGCGGACTGCTTGCTCATCGCCGAGAAGCCGAGCAGGGCGGGAAAAGCAAAAGAATAAATGAGTCGACCTCTTCTCTTGGGGCACCGTGGAGCGCGGGCCTCCCGCGATATTCCTGAAAATAGTTTGGCGTCGTTTGAACGTTGTTTGCAGCATGGTTGCGACGGGTTCGAATTCGATGTGCGGCTCTCTGCCGACGGGCAGGCCGTGATCTGCCACGATGCGACCTATGGTGGAATTTCGATTGCGACCACGGCGGCTGAGAGTTTGGCGCTGCCTACGCTCGAAGATGTGTTGCGGTTTGCGGGACGTGCGTTTCTCGATATCGAGTTGAAGGTCGCGGGGCTGGAGCAGCCGACGATTGCTGCGCTGCGGGAGTATCCGCCGCAAAAGGGATATGTGGTTTCTTCGTTTCTTCCCGGAGTGCTTGCGGCTGTTCGTAGTCTCGATTCGGCCATTCCGCTGGGATTTCTTTGCGAGAGCCGCGATCGGCTTCGAGGTTGGCGCGAAACGCCGGCGGAGTGGGTGGTTCCGCATTTCAAGCTGGCGGACAGGGAATTGATTGACCAGGTTCACGCCGCGGGGAAGAAGATTACGGTGTGGACGGTGAACCGTGCCGCACGCATGCGGGAATTCGCAGAGTGGAGTGTGGATGCGATTATTTCGGATGAGACGGATCTGATGGTGCGCTCGTTACCCTAAGATCGCAGGGAATTGAAAGTCTTTCTTTGCCGCCATTGCTCGCAAAATCGCTCTCATTTACATTGAACAGAATGTCTACCACTGGCGAACGATTCGAGCGAGCGGTTCAGATCATGGCGCGGTTGCGGGCTCCAGGCGGTTGCCCATGGGATCGCGAACAAACTTTCGACACCATCAAACCCTACACGCTCGAAGAAGCTTACGAGGTTCTCGAAGCGATCGACAATCGCGATTGGCCGGAACTGACGGGCGAATTGGGCGACTTGCTGTTGCAGGTGCTTTTCTATTCACAGATGGCGAGCGAGGAAGGGCGCTTCTCGGTGGATGATGTGCTTGACCGGCTGTGTACGAAATTAGTGGATCGGCATCCGCATGTGTTTGGCGAAGTGAAGGCGGATACTCCCGCCGAAGTGTTGCGCAACTGGGAGGCGCTGAAAGCGGAAGAAAAGAAGAAACGGCTGGGCGTGAATGATGACGCACACTCTAGCCACGCGCAGTCTGTGCTGGCCGGCGTGTCGTCGAAAATGCCTGCGTTAATGGAGGCTTACAAACTCAGCTCGCGCGCGGCGCGCGTGGGGTTCGACTGGCCGGAGGTCGACGGACTCTTCGCGAAGCTAGAAGAAGAGACCATGGAACTGAAGGACGAGTTGCAGCATGTGCCGTCGGTTCGGGGCGACGGAAAGCCAGTGGGCGAGGGAATTGCTGGGTCGGGGAAGCCGGAGATTCCGGAGGAACTGCGCGCCCGCCTCGAAGATGAAGTTGGAGATATGTTTTTTGTGCTGGTGAATATTGCGCGTTTTCTTGCGCTCGATCCGGAGTCGGCGTTGCGCAAGACGAACCGCAAATTCAAACGGCGATTTCAATGGATGGAGGAGCAGTTACGTGCCGGCGGGCGAGCGCCGCAGCAGGCGTCGATGGATGAATTGGAAACACTATGGCAAGAAGCGAAGCAACAGGAAGAACCGGCGTGACGGAAGCGTCGGCCGGGCAGGTTACGATCCGCAAGTGTGAAGCGCTGGAGGAGATGGAGGCGTGCTTCGCGCTCCAGAGAGAAGTTTGGAAGTTCTCGGACGCGGAGTTGGTACCGGTGCGGTTGTTTGTTGTAGCCAATAAAATCGGCGGTCAGGTGATTGGGGCGTTCGTTGATAACGATGGCGCGGAGGAGTTGATCGGCTTCGCGATGGCGATTCCGGGGGTGCGGAACGGGCACGCTTACTTACATTCGCAGATGCTGGCGGTGCGCGAGCAATATCGAAATGGCGGGCTGGGGCGGCGCATGAAACTTTATCAGCGAGAAGATGCGCTGGCGCGCGGTTTTGAGCTAATGGAGTGGACGTTCGATCCGCTGGAAATCAAGAACGCATATTTGAATATTGAAAAGCTGGGCGCGATTGCGCGGCGCTACAGCGTGAATCAGTACGGGATTACATCGTCGCCGCTGCAGGGCGGTTTGCCATCTGACCGTCTGGTGGCGGAGTGGTGGATGAAGTCGAAGCGGGTTGAGGTGGTATTGGCGGACGTCGCGCCCGCGTCTTTCGAGGGTCGCGCGCGGATCGATGTGCCGGCTGAAATTTATCAATGGAAAGACGCAGCAACTACGCGGGCGCAGGCGCTGGCGGTGCAGAAGAGAAATCGCGAGCGGTTTTGCGCGGCATTCGCCGACGGGCTAAGCGTGCTTGGTTATGAGCGCGATGCACGCGGCAACGGACATTTTTTGTTGGGCGAGTGGGACGAGGGCTGGCAGTATTAGGTGTTCCGCGCGCCGCGTTTCGCGGCCCATGTCTCGAAAACTGCGAGACGCGGGGCGCTCGATGACCAGAAAGTTTCGTAAGGCTAAGTTATGAAAATCGAATCGATCACGCTGCGTGAAATTCACATGCCGCTCGTGCATTTTTTTGAAACGAGCTTTGGGCGGGTTTACGGCCGCCGCATTGTGCTGGTGAGCGTTGAGGCCGATGGCGTGCGCGGATGGGGTGAGTGCGTCGCCGGTGAAGATCCTTATTACAGTTCGGAGTGGACCGAGACGGCGTGGCCGACGATCAAGAATTATCTGGCGCCGCTGTTGATGGCTGGCGAGTTGGATGCCGGGCGCGATTGTGAGGCTCGGTTTGTGCGAGTGCGCGGCCACCGCATGGCGAAGGCGGCGCTCGAAAACGCGGTGTGGGACGCCGAGGCGCGGCAGAGACAGCAACCGCTTTGGAAGTTGCTGGGAGGAACGCGGCGCGAGATCGCTTGCGGCGTTTCGATTGGTATTCAAGATTCGCCGGAGCAACTTCTGCAGAAGATGGAAACGGAGTTGGCAGCGGGATACCGGCGCATCAAGATCAAGGTGAAACCGGGATGGGATCTGAATGTGCTGGAGAAGATTCGATCGCGATGGGCGGATATTGTGCTTAGCGTCGACGCAAATTCCGCGTACACGCTTGACCAAGTTGAGCACCTGCGCAAGTTCGACGCATTCAAATTGCTCATGATGGAGCAGCCGCTGTGGAACGACGAAATTTATCTGCACGCGCGGCTGCAGAAGTCTATTCAGACGGCCATCTGCCTGGACGAGTCGATTCTGAATGCGCGCGATGCCGACTTTGCGCTGGAGATCGGCGCCGCCCGTATTCTTAACATCAAGGTGGGGCGCGTGGGCGGATTTAGCGAGGCGAAGAAAATTCACGATGTCGCGCTTCGGCATAATGTGCCGGTGTGGTGCGGAGGAATGCTGGAATCGGGTGTGGGACGCAGTCACAATCTCGCTTTGTCGACACTGGAGAACTTTCGACTGCCTGGCGATGTGTCGGCCTCGAAGCGATATTGGAAAGAAGACATCATCGAACCTGCGGTTGAGGTCCGCGCCGATGGAATGATTGCGATCAGTGACGCGGCGGGCACGGGTTATGAGGTGCGCGAAGATTTGGTACGGAAGTTTACAGTGCGCGAAGAGACGTTTCGCGCCTGAGTCGGTTCGATGCGAGCCTCGGCGTGCGCGCGTTGCAATGTTAACGTGAGGAAGTTGACGAGCGTTCTACGGCGTAACTTCGAACACGACGCCATTTGCGTACAATCCGCCCGTCGGAGTCGTGCCATAGAGGTTGCCTGTGCTGTCCAGAATAGGCCGCCTTGCGGCCCACTTCCGTCGGTGCCGCTGAAACTCGAGAGAACCTTCTCCTGGTATTTGCCCTTGCCCACTGGGGTTAGCTCAAAGACAGTCCCCATGTCGTTCGCGCCACCCTGGATTGGTAGTGCCGTAAATGTTTCCGCGATGACACTCGCCGTTGCCCGGGCCATTTTGTCGGGAGGGAGGCGGTCCAGATCGAACGAGCCGGCGAAACTTGACGGCGGCAGTTATCCCGCGCCTTGACGAGGGCGTAAACGGGGTGCTTTTCTGAAACAGAAGTTTTGCGGCAGGTGATAGCGCGCTACTAGCTGGTCACTCGTGGTCGACTTTGCTGGCGGCAGTTTTGTCAGAGGTTTCTGCGGCTGCGCTGGCCTCTTCTTTCTTTAGCAGGTCGAGCGCCTGCGCGAAGGTGAGGTCGGCGGGAACGCGCTTGAAGCGGCTGAAAACTTCAGTCGAATTGAGGTCGAGACGCTTGAACAGGAGGATTCTTCCAGAGAAGGTTAACGTCATGCAGGAAATTTCCCAAAGATTGTCACCGACCTCTTGCTGCTGCACGATGAAGCGGCCGCCGCGATCGAGGTGGCCGAGAATTCCCCAACCGAAACCAACTTCTTTGAAGAGCGTGCCGTCGATGCGGGCGAGGCGGTGCCGCTCGGCATCGATCAATACGTAGCCCTGCATGCCGGCGAGTACCTCCTCCACGTGTGAGGGCGACTGGTAGCGGGGGTTGGGGCGAAAGGTTAGTTTGACCAGCGACTCGCCGGCCCGGCCAGCGCCTTCTGGAGCCGTCTCTTCGCCGGCGTATTCGAAGAGAAAAGCGTCGGGCATGGCCCGCATAATGCGCAGGGTGCGCTCGGCATTCAGGCGTTCCTGCTCGCGCTTCTTTTTCATTTCTTCGGGATCGTTGATGAAACGCTCAACCCGGGCTTCTTCGTCGCGGCGCTGATCAGGGCTCAGAGACTGGCCGTTGTAACCGATCACCAGGCCGGCGGTTGCCTCGTTAGTTTCAACATAGAGTCGGGTGGTCGATCCCCTGGGCGTGGTCTTGATGCCGCGAAAAAGGAAATGAGCGGTGTCGTCCTGGGCCGCGCTGATTTCGTTATTGACGGATTTGCGCATCAACTCTGCGGGATCGGGATGAATCGAGTCAGATGGAGCTTGTCCGGCGAAACTACACACTGCGAGAAGCACGAGGCAAGCGACAGATGGAACGACGCGCAGGATTGAAGTGACGGCCGTCATGATGGAAAATGGCTTCATTAGCTTCACAGCATGCCACCCAACGATCCTAGCAAACGAGGCGCTGGTTGGAGAAACATTCAGCCACCGTAGCAAGTTGCTGATCGAGAACGATTTCCGGTTGCGTGGCTGAGCCGCAACAGCACGGATGATTTACAATCGGTTCATTCGCGGCGAACAGAGCGCGAGCGAGGATGGAGGCCAAAGCATGGATGCTCCGAAGACCGGAGAGTTTGCCCACATCGGCAAGTCGGTCGTCATTAAGGGAGAGCTGTCAGGCTCCGAGGACTTATACGTGGATGGCAATGTTGAAGGCAAGATTGAGCTGCGCAATCACAGCCTGACGATTGGACCGAACGGAAATGTTAAGGCCGACATCAGCGCCAAGGCGGTGGTGGTTCAGGGCAAGCTGGATGGGAACGTGAATGCCTCGGAGCGGGTGGATTTGCGCAAATCGGCGGTGATGACGGGCGACGTGATCACGCAGCGCATCGCGATTGAAGAGGGTGCTTTTCTGAAGGGGAAGGTTGACGTGCAGAGAGAGGCCGGACGGGCCGCTGCGTTGTAGAAGATCGTGGGTCGCAGCGGGCGAATTTTTCGGCGGTGTTTGTGCTGAATTTCCGTGCTGAATGTTTTGTGCTGAGGTTTCGGTGGGGAATGGCAAGCGGATCGCGTCCCCAGGTGCGCGCATCGATGTCATCTGTTTCTGGCAACGTAATGAAATTTTTTCGGAGCTCTAACCAGGTCGCGAGTCCCGCAGTTCCACAGAAGCTTGCCCGGCGTTCAAGCGGCATGGGAGAGGTGTCGCGGCTGTTAAATTCACAGGAAGGCCTGTGCGTGCTCGACATGGGCGCGACCTCGGCCAGCAACATTCGCTTCTTCACCAGCAACGGACACAAGAATTACAGCGAAGATTTATTGTGCTCGTCGCTTGATCCGGCGCTGCGCATTCAGGATAGCGCGGGAAACTCGGTTATCGACAGCAAGAAATTCTTGGACGACAACCTGGTATATCCGGCGGCTCACTTCGATGTGGTGCTGGTATGGAATCTGCCCGATTACATGGAAGAGAGCCTGGTGAAGCCGACTATCGACCGTTTGTGGTCGGTGATGAAGCCGGGTGGTTTTCTGCTGACGTTCTTTCACACTCGCGACGCGGGGCCGGATTCGATCTGCTATCGCTATCACGTGACCGGGACTGACATGCTGGAGATGCAGGAGGTGAAGTTCGCGCCGCCCGGGCGTCCTTCGTCGGAGAAGCAGTCTCCGCGGCTGCAGCGCGTGTTTAATAACCGGCACATTGAGAATCTATTTCGGGATTTCGCGTCGATCAAATTTTTTCTGGCGCGGGATGCGATACGGGAAGTGCTGGTGGTGCGCTGAGGGCTTAACGACAAAAGACACTCTTCGACTGTGCTCGGGCAGGCTCCGGTACCCGACGGTTTTCTGGTTAGGGTGTTTGAGTTTCAGTTCTAATGATCTCTTGGCAGATTGAACAGGTCTTTGCGTGCGCCAGGCGCGCCTTGTGAGCTTGCTGGTAGGCTTCCATTTCTTCTTTCTGATGCTTCCGCTTAGCCTTCTCCGACAACTTTGGTTTGTGCTCGTTGCGATAGAGAAAAGACGTCCACGTCGCGTGAGCGCGGTCTTCACGATTTTTCAGCTCTTTATATTTGGCGCATTCGGGTTCCATCATGAATTGATGATAGTAGAAAGATCGCCACGGCCTTTCCAGTTTTCCGCGATCTCTTGCTAAGATGTAGAGTCAGGCATCGGTTCCGCGCGACGTTTTCCCGCCAACCCCGCCAGGTCCGGAAGGAAGCAACGGTAACGGGCTCTTTCGTGTGCAGTGGATCGCCGGTGCCTGGCTTTTTGTTTTGCCCGCTCCGTTCCGTCATGACCAAGCGCCTTTACTACGACAGTTCTGACACGCGCGAATTCGATTCGGTCGTTGAAGATGTGATTCCCGCCTCGGCTGAGCAGCCGCGTCCAGCCGTCGTTCTGCGCGAAAGCGCGTTTTATCCAACCAGCGGCGGGCAGGTGCACGATACGGGATGGCTCACGCTTGAGGGCGCGGAGCGACTACGGGTTGCGGAAGTTGCGGATGCGGAGGATGGCAGGGTGCTCCACTACCTGCAAGCGCCGGCAAAATTGCCAGCCGTGGGCGTTCGCGTATCGGGCAGCATCGATCGCGAACGGCGGCAGGATCATATGCAGCAGCATTCGGGGCAGCATGTTCTTTCGGCGGCGTTTGTTGAGCTTTATCAGATGCCGACAGTCTCGTTTCACATGGCAGAAGATTATTGCTCGATCGATCTGGCGACGCCGTTGCTGACCTCGGAACAGATTGTTGGGGCGGAAAAGCGCGCGAATGAGATTGTGTTTGAAAATCGGCCGGTGCGGATCCGCTATGTTTCGCGGGCGGATGCGGAGAAGCTCGGTTTGCGCAAATTGCCGCCGACGGAGCGCGACGAGTTACGCATCATCGAAGTCGAGGATTTCGATCTCTCGGCATGCGGTGGAACTCATGTCAGCGCAAGCGGGCAGATCGGTTCGATTCTTCTGCGAAAAACTGAAAGGGTGCGGCAGGGAACTCGCGTGGAGTTTGTCTGCGGGCAGCGTTCAGTGCGCATTGCGGGTCGCGATTACAGTGCACTCAGCGAAGCGGCGGCGCTATTTTCGGCGCAGTTGTGGGATGTGCCGGAGCAGATTCGCAAGAACGCCGGCGAGAGCAAGCTGCTGCGCAAACAAAAAGATGACGCGCTCGATGAGCTCGCGGGGTTGATGGCCGTGGCCGCGTTGCGTGAGCAGTTGGAGAGAAGGCGCAAGATTGTGGTGCGAGTGTTTTCAGATCGCGATATTAGCTTCGCCAAATTGTTTGCGCAGAAAGTGACGCGGGCGGCGACGCCGGCGATTGCGCTGGTGGCAAGCACGATGGATCCTTGCGGGTTGGTATTTGCGCAAACACCGGTGCAGATTTCCGGCGGCGCGGCTGGACCGAGCGCGGACATGGGTGCGTTGCTCAAGGAAGTCTTGTCCTCGGTCGGCGGGCGCGGCGGGGGAAGCCGCGATTTCGCGCAGGGCGGAATTCCGGTGGGCTCGAATGCAAACGTCGAGCAGCTTTTGCACGAGGCGGCGGGTAGAATCGAAGTCTGATTTCGGATGCGCCGTTGTGTGGATAGTCAAGGAAGGTGCCTAGCCCTATTCCTTGAAAGTCTGGAGGGCGCTTACCTCACCGCCTAAAAGGCGCGTCTTTTGAGGGCTGATGGCACGGCTAAAGCCGTGCCCTACCCAAGACAAAATCGGGAAGAATCATCGGATGCTGGAACCGCGGCTGATACTCGTCAATCTTTTGATTAAGCTGGGCGTGGCCGCGGCCTTGTCGAGTGCGCTGGTGCGCTCCAAGGAATTCAAGAGCCTGATCTTCCGTGAGCGGCGCGCCACGCGCTACAAAATTTATTTGGCTTTGTGGATGGCAATTCCCATTGGGCTTGGCGTTTGGATTCGCTGCAGCGTAAAAAGTTTTATCGCCGGCGATCTTTCTCTGGAGACCGCGTTGCTGCTCGGCGTGATTGGTGGCCGACTGTCGGGTGGTCTCGGCGGAGCTCTGATTTCGTTGCCAGCGGTGTTTTACGGTGAGTGGGCAACCATGCCGCTCAATGTGTTTGCCGGAATCATCGCCGGGCAACTGCGCCAGGTCGCTCCCGAGCAGGAAGATATTTGGTCGTTCTCGCCCTTCATCGATCTCACGCTCTATCGTATGATTCGGCGCAATCTTCCGCGGCCACGTGTTTTCGATTGGCAGATCACTTTTTTCGCGACCATTGTCGGCCTGCGTTTTCTGCAGACTGAAATCTGGCGTTTCTGGCCGAATTCCATCTTCAGCCTGGAGAGCCCATTTCTGTGGAGCGGGGCCGCAACCCTCAACGGCTACCTGGTAGAGAGCGCGATTTATCTGACAGTGGTCATGGTCGTCGGCATAGAACTGAAAATTTTTAACAGCGTTCGCATACAGATCAAGCTCGAAGAGCAGGAGCGGTTGTTGCTGCAGGCGCGCATGGCGGCGCTGCAGAATCAAATCAATCCGCACTTCCTGTTTAACACGCTGAATTCGATTTCCTCGCTAGTGCGCTTCGATCCCGATACGGCGCGGGAGATGATCCTGAAACTGGCGACCATTCTTCGCCGGCTGCTGCATAGTACGGATTCGTTTGTTGCGCTGCGTGAAGAAGTGGAGTTTATCGACAATTATCTCGACATAGAAGTTGTGCGCTTTGGACCGGACAAACTGAAAGTGATTAAGGATCTCGAACCCGCGTCTCTCGAGGCCATGGTTCCGAGCATGCTGTTGCAGCCGCTGGTGGAGAACTGCATCAAGCACGGCCTTTCTCCGAAGGTTGAAGGGGGCAGCATCACCGTGCGCAGCCGGGTGATTAAGTCGCGACTGGTGATTGAAGTGGAGGACGACGGAGTGGGCATGGGCGCGGCCCAACTGCTTGTGCAACCCGATGGCTTCGGGTCGGGCGGCATCGGCATGGCCAATGTTGCCGAACGTCTCAAGGTGCTCTACGGCGATGCAGCGAAGATGATGATTGAAAACCGCGAGGGCGGGGGCACGCTGATCAGGCTACGGTTGCCGATTCTGCCCGATGCTAAAGAGCTTATGACGACTTCGACGATTGCTCCAGCACCTTTTGGTAAAAACCTTCGTAAAGCGGAATGATCTTACTGGAACAATATTTTTCCTGCGCGGCGGCCCGCGCGCGTTTTCCCATGGCGCGCAGAGCCGATTCATCGCTCAGCAGATCGATGGCGTAACGCGCCATGGTATCGACGTCGCCGACTTCGGCGAGAAATCCGCTGACACCGTGTTCGATCACTTCCGGCACTCCTCCGGTGCGCGTTGCAATCGGAACCACCTCGCAAGCCATGCCTTCGAGGGCCGCCAGGCCAAACGATTCGAGTTCGCTCGGCATCAACATTACGTCTGAGAGCGCGAGCTTTTCGCGGACCTGATCCTGCTTTCCAAGAAAGAGCACATGCTCGTGAATGCCTTTTTGCACAGCCAGCCATTCTGCTTGCGAGCGATCGGGGCCGTCGCCGATCAGCAGCAGCTTGGAGGGAATTTTCTTGCGCACGCGGTCAAAGATTTCGATCACGTCGAGCACGCGCTTCACGGGGCGGAAGTTGGAAAGGTGCACCAGCAGCCGCTCCTCATTCGAGACATATTCAATGCGGTTTTCCATCCACTTCGGATTGCGCGCGTAGTCATCACAGTTGACGAAATTTGGAATGACCTCGATATGATTCTTGATGTCGAAAATGTTAATTGTGCGGTTGCGCAAATACTGAGAAATGGCAGTGACGCCGTCGCTCTGCTCGATGGAGAAGCGCGTGATCGGAAGATACGAACGATCGAGGCCGACGAGCGTGATGTCGGTGCCGTGCAGAGTGGTAACGAACGGCAAAATGCGCCGCGGTGGGGTGGCCGCGAGCATCTGCTTGGCCAGCATGGCGCTGACCGAGTGCGGAATCGCGTAGTGCACGTGCAGCAGATCGAGTTCGTAGAGTTGCGAAACCTCCGCCATACGCGTCGCCAGCGCCAGATCGTAGGGAGGATATTCAAAGAGGGGATAGCGCGTGACTTCGACCTCGTGGTAGTGGATGTTGGGCTCGGGGCCGGTCAGGCGAATGGGCTGCGAATATGAGATGAAATGAATGTCGTGGCCGCGGCGAGCAAGTTCGAGGCCGAGTTCGGTGGCGACGACTCCGCTGCCGCCGTAGGTTGGATAACAGGTGATGCCGATCCTCATGAGTATGAGTGTCCCGATGTCTCGATGCGGGCCCAGTTGCGAGCCCGATGCGTGTCAAAGATACCATCATTGGATTCGCCGAGAGGGTGGGGGATGCATTAGGGGACAGCCGGATTCCGCAGAATCTACTCTTTGCCCAGACGTGCTACGATTCCGGCTCTGATGCTCAGATTGTTTCGACGATCAGTGTTTCGGAGGGTGCGCCGCAGGCGGCGCTGGCGTTTACATTGAAGCGTGCGTAGTAGTAGCCGCCATAAACCTCGAATTTGGAGGGTTGCTCCTGGGCGCGCACAGCCGCAAATAGCGCAAGCGTCAAGAAAATCGCAAACGACTTCTTCACCTTCGCCACGGCTCCTGGGCGCTTTGCGAGGTACGTTAAGACAGCGCTTAGTCCTTGCTCGGCTTCTTCGGCGTCAAGTCACAGGCTTTTCTGACTCGACCAAGATCCAGTCCTGCGGGAGAAAATTCGGCGATCTGACGGCCGCTACGGGTGGGGAGAGCGATGTTGAAAACCTGGGCGCTCATCATGGCGCGAATCGTGCCTTTATCCATGGAGAGGTAGTGGCCGCGCAGCCAGTTCCAGCCTTTGAAGTAGTGGCTATCATCGACGCGAACCTCGACCTCCAACTGTGGTTGTCCCCAGAAACCGGGGCGATTCGGGGGAAGTAGCCGGACTCCGGGATTGAAGTCGCCAAGTTTAAGCTTGCCATTCTCGCAATACAGATTCACTCGCGGTTTGTAGTCTGCGTCTTCCTTGAAATAATTGTTCGATTGAAGCTCGAAGCGTACTTTGTTTGCGCCGGTCATCTTGTCGGTGGAGTCGAACTCGAGCCAATTTCCGCCGGCGCTGACGCCGTCCTGCTCGCCCTGATTCGGAGACATTCTGCCACTCTGAGCGGACGCCAACACCGCCCCGCCCAGTAAGAGAGAGAACACAGCCGCCCTAATAATTAATCGGGGAATGACTCTGAAACCGATTGCCTGGCTAAAGCAGCACGAAACTTTCAAGAAATCCTCCTAAACACTCCTGCATGATATTGAACCCGGAAGCTGACGAAAAGTTGTACGGAATGTTCGGTGGTGTCTGCGAGGCGGGATTTCGGACACCACCGGTTGCTAGAAAAGAACGACATCAGAGGCTGCTGTCCAGCGCCCACGAATTGTCCGACGATGGCACTATCCAATCGGCTGCGGAATCCTGTTGCTGTGAGCCTTGTGCAGACGGCGCTTCATCCTGACGATAGGGCGGTGGATTATTCGACCAATCTAAGCTGTAATCGGGATAGTCGTAATTGTACGCAAGCGGAGCATACCAATACGGGTTATACAAGTAAGGATCCCAAGCGAGTCCCCAGCCCCAACCCCAATATGGCCATCCGAAACCAAAGCCCCAGAATCCCCAGCCCCAGCCAAAACCTCCCCAACCCCATCCGCCCCAGCCGCCACGCCAACCGTAGCCTCCCCAACCGCCGAACCCGCCCCGTCCGCCAAAGCCAAAGCCGCGATCAAACTCAGATCCGCCGCGCGACCCGACGAGACCGGACTCACTTCTCGACCCGCCAAAGGAATGCCATGCGCCGTCGGAAACTCCAGCGTTGCGAGCCATGAGATTTGAGTTTGTACCGCCCGTCGAACTGCGACCTGCACCCGCCGAGGTTGCGGAAGCACTATGTCCGGCGGTCGCGCCGCTACCGAATGAATGCCACTGGCCATCATTGATGGCGGGACGAATATTCGAAGAACGACTTGCATCAGAACTTGATCCACGGCCAGCTTCGGCCCCGCCGCCGCGCGAATAACCGCCTCGGCTGGCGCCGCCCTCGAAACCGCCACTGCGAGAGCCACCCTCGCCGCCGCGATATCCGCCTCCATCGCCGCGGTAGCCACCGCCTCCATATGAACCGCCGTGAAAGCTTCCACCACCGTATGAACCACCGCCTCCATGGAAGCCGCCTCCACCGCCGCCGCTGTGACCACCGCCGCCACCATGCTGGGCGAATGCAAGACTGGGTGTGAGAGCAAGACCGAGAAGAGCTGCGATGAGGGACCCACGAAGACCGAATCTGTTCATGACCTGTACCTCCCCTAAAACTTCCCTTAGAAATGCGGGAGAGCACTTTGGAGCGAGGAGGCTAGGTACGAGCACCGCTCGCTCCTACTTCATCAGATTCTAATCCAATGAACCGGGTTGCACATAGGCGGGAGCGCGGAAGGCGTTACGTACCGGGCCTATAGTTGCGGAGTAACCAAAGTTCAAGCCTAGATCCGGCGTCTCGACGGATTACTCTCCCGCGGCTTCCGCACCCTAAATGTTCTGCATGACGCGGGGATGTTCTGCGAGAAGCCAGATGTTCAGCGAAAGTAAGAGTCCTGCGCCAGCCAGACAGTGGGTACTATAAAATGCATCCATTGCAAAGCGTTGCCCGGATGGCGAAACTGGCAGACGCACGGGACTTAAAATCCCGGGTCCTTAACAGGACGTACCGGTTCAATTCCGGTTCCGGGCACCACTCAACCCCACTAGAGGCACAATCAGTTAGGCAGTGCAGCAGCGCTGATTTGCAGGCGGGACGCTGCCTCGTTTTTGATGCTGTTTGCGGCCACTATGCCCAAAGTCTGCCCAAACTCGGGCGCTCGGGACTTTTCCAACGCTTCGCGTTCCTGCCCTTGACTCGTTTCCAGTTTGCATGCTGCGTCTCGAGGATCACTGGCGCGACGATGCGGTAACGATCAAAGACGCTTCGTGTTTTGTGGCCGGTGATGGTCATGGCGACGCGCTCGCTGATGCCAGCTCGCACCATGTTCCGCACTGCCGTTCTCCGCATGTTGTGGAAGATCAGGCCAACATATTTCAGATCGCCAATTTCCAATCGAGTCCGCAAGTAGCGCAGTGCTTTTCAGTGTCCACCGATTGATCGGGATTGTTCGCCCTTTTGTCGGGTCAATGCAATTGGGATTTTTCGCCAACGACGAGCCATCGCTCAGGAGCAGGGGTTCGCCGGAGTTGCGCCTATCTCGCTTCGGCCGTAAATACTCTCCTCCATTCGTGGCCTTTCACTTCGAACGTCTTTGCTGCTACCGGCCCTGCGGACGATATCTCAGTGACGCGAATCTGCATTCCCACTTTTTCATCTTTTAGCAAGTCAATCCGGCGTGCGATCTTCACGCCTGTGAAGTCTCCAAACTCTAGCCGACGCGTTTCGATTCCCATGAAGTATGTTTTTACTAGCAATCCACTCTCGTCGAACCAGTAGCCTCTCGCCTGCTCCGGGTCCAGTTTTCCCTCGGGGCTTTCATAGCCAGCGAGCACCCGGATCGTTCGATCACCATCGATTGTGTCTCGTTTTATCTTCCAGTCTGACTCCACAAATGTATCGATTGCAGGGATCGGCTCAAGCGCTTTGAACACGAGCCGCAGAATTGCCGCATTCTCGCCTTCTGCTAACTGGTAGGTCTTCTCGCCGTTTCTCGTACGCACATAATGGCCATTTGCGAACCACGCTTCTCTACGCCATTGGGTATCGCTCAGCCAGGTGTCTTGATACCGCCCTTTTTCGATTCCGCCCGATTTCGCTCGTGCTTCGAACTCTGCGCGCAACAGGTACGGACTGCCAGTTCCGGCGGCCGGAAAACTAAGCTGCCGGCCGCGCTCGAAGTAACTACGCGCACTCTCGAATATCTCAGCCGCTACCGGCCGAGTCGTCTTAAAGGGTGTAGTGATCTGCGACATCGCTTGAACTGGTACGCTTCCCGCCAAAAATGGCTTGAACCGCATCGCTTCAACTGCTCGTCTTCCCATGTCATTCATCGAAGCGTTTTCGGACATAATGCTGTCGATCTCCCTCACCTTTCCCTCGCGGTCAACGACGACGATGGTTGTGACGTTTCCTTCGAGGGGCCCGTCCTGAACCGCCGGCCAGACCCACGGTTCCATCGGCAGCAGATTCTTCCGCAACGAAATTTCATCAAGCAACAACGTCTGCAACGGTTGCGGGTCTCCGACTTGAGCGGTTGCGTCGAAGAATCCCGCCGGAACTTCTCGCAAGTCTTCGAGTTTCTCCACTTTCGCCGTTACCTGTGGCGATCCAACATTCACCGTTCGCGCGATCATTCGCCCATGAAAGCTCTCATAATCCTTAAACTCGCCACCCCATCCGAAACCGCCTGCATAAAGCAGAAGCCCGGTGCTGTTTTGCAAAGCGACCCATGACCTCAAAATGTTCTTAACATCCGCCGTCCCGCTGGTGGTCGTCCAGTTTATGTTCGTCATCGGCCCCATGCGCAGGACTTCCGCCGCTTTCACTTGATCGAGAACCTGATCGAGCGGCGGCACGGGCTTGATCAGCTCGATAGCGGTCTCTCGCAGCCATTCCGGGAAGTAGTAACCCTCATTTTTCTGCCAGTCGTGGGCACCATCCACTATTTCAATCTGGTGAAACTCGGGTGATCGCACCTCCCGCTTCCACTGAGTCGGCGACGCCCACCATATTTCGATCTTACCCGTTCGGTGAGACTCCTTATCTCGCTCAAAGCTCGGTGCCAGCGACGCTCTTAGATGGAACGGCTTTGTCCCCGGCTGGTCGAGTGTGCTGCGCTCGACTGCTTTCTTGACCTCTTTGACTAAGTTTTCGGCGTGACCTACTGTCGGCCAGACCATTGTTGCTGCAAGAGCCGCGATCCACCATTGCCTTTGCATAATCAGAACTGTACACAAAAGTCGGGTGAAAATACGAACAAAGTCGGCGGGGCGAGCTACCGGTAGATCTATGTTCTGGCATAGTGGCGGCCCTCGGAAGTAATTGCTGTAAGGAGATTACACTTACAACCCCACTTTTCTCTGCCCGAACTCTACCCAATCGCTAAAAAAAAGATGTGACAGGACGGCACAAAACGACTCGCACGATAGGTGGGAAGTTGCTAGCAACTCTCTGAAATGCCGCATGTTTACTGGGGTTTGACGTGGTCGGGAAAAAGGGGTTGAGCGGACTTAAAATCCCGAGTCCCTAACGGGACGTGACGGTTCGATTCCGTCTCCGGGCACCACTTTGTTTACGTTCCCGGTAGTCACTCGGTCGACGAGACGGTGGACGACTCAAGAGCATTCTGCAATTCGATGCCGAACTTCGATGGCAAACAACAACCGGCGGCACGCCGCCGGTCGCGATTTGTTCCGCCGGTTCGTTACTGGTGGAAATCAGCCAGTGACGGGTTGCTGCTCTGATTCTCGGATGAACTCACCGGCAGGATGACGGCCTGCGTGGTGGAGATCATATAGAGATAGACCGATGTGACGCCGTCCTGGCTGATGGCAAATTTTCCGTCAGGGCCGCCGGGATAGAGAGCGTAGGTTGCGACGAGGGTACTGCTCGACGTACCCGCGCAGCTTCCGCCGCACCCATTCGGACCGGCGTTTTGGTCTGAAGTTCCGGTCAGGTTGCCGGCTCCATCGGCATGGATCTGGATGACCTGCGCCTTCTCGTTCGAACTGTCCGTCTCCTGGCTTCCTCCTAGATAGTTCCCGCTCAGCGACGTGACGGTGAAGCCGCTTCCCACCTGCGGATTCATCATGCCGAGAGTTACGGAGTTGTCGGTCCCGACTATGAAGGCCTGGTTCTTGGCTACGAGGTAGAAGACCGGATTGTGTCCGCCGCCACCACCACCTCCGCACTGGGTGAAGCTAGTTAAGGTCATGCGCCCGCTCGGCGCCACGTTGTAAGTCCCCGACCCGCAGATCGTTCCCATGGTGCCGCCCTGGTTCTGATCGGCGTTGATGGAGATCGTACCGCTGCCATTGGTGGTGACGAAGCCGGCAGACGCTTCGGGCGAACCTCCGTTGTTGCCGACGCCTTGCAGTTCGATCACGCTGATGCCGTTGAGCGAGGCATCGGTGAAGGTCCCGCTTTGCTGCAGCACCTGGCCTGCCATGATCATTGACGGCGACTCTGTGTTGTCGGCTGCCATCATCAGCACCTCGGTAGAGCTGACGACGTAGAAGACGAAGGGCACGGTGACGTTCGGAGTGCTGACGAATATGCTGACCGTGCCACGTCCGGTGGTAGAAGACACAACGAGGAGATCGCTGGCGGTCAGATTTGTGGTGCCAACGTTTCCTGTGCATCCACCGCCGGAACAGCTGTCGTCAAAATCCGCCGAGCCAGTCAGGGTGCCGCTGCCGTTGGAGTTGAATTCTCCAGCTATGCCGAAGCGGTTGGAACCTTGATCCGCTCCGACGAATCCGAAGGCGTAGTTGCCGCTGATCTTGCTGGTGGAGAATGCGGAGGGTGTCTGCTTGCGCAGCAGGCCGGAAACAAGCTCGGTGTTGTTGGGATCGTAGGAGATGATGTGGCCGTTGCCATCGCTGGCGTCCAGCGCGGCTGCGAGCGTGAGGGTTGAGCCACCAGATGGGGTGACCGTAAGTAGCGCGAGATTGTCGGAATTCACGCAGTAAGTGCCGGTGAGCGTGCCAGTCGCGGGTCCGCTGATTTGATCGGAAGAATCCAGGCTCCCACTGGAAATGTTTCCCGCTCCATCGGCCACAAAGCTGCCCACGGCACTGGTGGCGTCATTTGTAGATTTCCAGCCATTAACCATCAGGGCATAGTTCCCCTTGAGGTTGGCGTTGTTGGCGCAATCTCCAATCACGATGCTGACGCTGGCGCTGGCCGTTTCTGACGCCGAATCGGTGACCGTAATCGTAAAGGGAGAGGTTCCGGCCGCAGTCGGTGTTCCGCCGATGTTTCCGTTCCCATTGCTGTTGGTGACGGAGAGGCCGGCCGGCAGAGTGCCGCTGAAGCTCCATGTATAGGGTTGCACGCCTCCGCTGGCCTGTAAGGAGGTGTTGTAGGGCCAGCCTTTGTCGCCACCGGGCAGCGTCGTCGTTTGGATGGTGAGCGGTGCCGCTGCAGTCACGCCGATCGTGTACGTGTATGGGCCAGCAGTGTCGCTCGCACTGTCTGTTACCGAGACGGTGAAGGAGACTGTTTGGATCGCGGTTGGAGTTCCGCCCAGCGACAAGGTGTTGCCGCCGGTATTCAAGGCGTAAAGGTTGTCGCCCAGACTGACTGGAGTCCCGTCGGTGGGAACAAGCGTTCCATTCACGGTAAACGTGTAGTTAGGTCCTATGCCGCCGGAGGCATTGATAGCTCCGCTCCAGCTTTGTCCAACGACTATGCTCCCCACCGAGCCGGGCGCTGGTAATGTCAGTGGCGCTGCTGCTGTCTGGAAGGTCACCTGTACTCCAGCGGAGTTGCCGTTAACATCTTTGGCGGTGATCTGCCAGTTGTAGTTTGAGCTGCCGTTGAGGCTCGATACGTTCGGCAGATCGCCCGATCCTGTTGGATCGACGCCCCACGTGATGGAGGTGATGGAACTGGAGAAGCCGTTCGAATTGGAGTTATTACTCGGTATCTGCCAGATCGAGTTTCCGTTCTGATCCCACAGTTGGAATTGATAGGTGTAGCTACTGGCGTTCTGAGGATCGGTCCAACTGAAGTTGGGTGTCATGCTGACACCGCTATCTTGCGGAGAAAGGTTGGTGGCAAAGGCGTTCAGCACGGCGGTGACCGTGACGGTCAGGACCTCCGAAGTGCCATCGCTGTAAGTGACGTTCAAGGTGTAGGTATCGCCGACCTGCGGCGTTGCGCCGTTGAGATTGGCCCAGTAACTGAACTGATCGGAGTTACCGTTGAAACCGCCGCTGGCAATGTCCGCGGGGATCACGACTCCGAGGGCAGGTCCCGTGGCAAGTTCCACCGCCACCGGCAGTTTGACCAGGCCGTTGACGTTGAAGCCGATGTTGTAATAGGTGTTGGTACCGTTCGAGTTGATCTGCTCCCAGGCCTGCGTCTGCACCGTGGCCGTACTATTGCCGCTCGGCAAAGTCAGGTCTTCGTTGGTCATGTTGCCGGTGATGGACACCGGGGCCTGGTTGTTTCCGTTGGTGTTGGTAACTTGTCCCGGCCCAGTCAGAAGGCCGGAGTTGTTTTGGTCGAGGATGCCAACGAAGAAGTAATTGGATCCAGTCGGAACCTGAACCGTGTACGCTGCCGGGCTATGCGGCGGGCTCGTCTTGCTTCCCACCACGTCGACGTAGACGGCGCCAGTACTTTGATTGTAGAAGCCAACGTACAAAGGACCAGTTGCGGTCTCGCTAAAGCTGACCGTGCCGGAGACCGTATTGCCGCCAGTGGGCGCCCCGATGGTCATGGCGTTGGAGGGACTTGACCAGCTGCTGGTCGAGCTTCCCGCCACACCTTGCGCGCGGAAGTACAAGATTTGTCCGTTGGTGAGCCCGTTGACGATCCACGGATTGTTATTGCCGGTTGCCGGGAAGCTCTTGCTTCCCACGATGGAAGTGAACGACGAAGTGGTGCTCCATTGCACGGTGTACGAGGCCGGCATCTCGATGCCGTTGTTGTTCTTGATTGTCTGGAATGATACGAATGCGCCGCCGTTGAATGCGCCGTTTCCGTTGTTCGCGTTCCATGAAGGAGCCGTGCTGAGAGACACCGGGGATGGATCGGCCAGCACGATGGAGACACCAGTGACGGGAGAGTTGACAACCGTGATGTTCGCGACGCTACCCGTGGGGTTCGAGGCGTTTTCGGTGCCATAGCCCAGGTTGTCCATGAAGGCTTGCAAGGTATAGGTGCCGGGCTGCACGCCATGTATGGTGAAGGCGCCTCCCGAAGTGAGTACGGTTTCGGAGATGCTAGTGCCCAGGTTGTTGCCGCAGCAATTGTTATTGTTGCCAGTCAGCTGCAGATAAGTCCAGCCCGTCCTGGAGCCGCTGTACCCCACATTGCCGGAGACGGTGTAGCCCGGCGGCTGGGTGCCGATGACGATGGTGTAGCTGTTGCTGACCGAGACTTGCGGGTTTTCATTGTCGGTGACTTGCAGCGTGAAGGGATAGGTCCCCGTCGTGGTCGGTTGTCCGGAGATCGTGAGGGTGTTGTTATTGTTAAGGCTGAGTCCCGGAGGCAGACTGCCGCTGATGATGCTCCAGCTATAGGGCTGCAACCCGCCGGCGGCGTTCACTGTGGCGTTGTATTGAGAGTTGACGCTGCCGTCTGGCACCGACGTTGTAGTGATGGTGAGCGCGCCGTTGATGGTGATGCTCAGGTTGGCAGTCGCAGTTTCAGGGGTCGGTTGAGTCGAATCGGTGACTTTAACCGTAAAGTTGGAGGTTCCGGTCGCGGTCGGAGTGCCGGTGACAGCGCCGGTGCTGGCGTTCAAGATCAAACCAGCCGGCAGCGAGCCCGCGCTGATGCTCCAGGTGTAGGGCTGCACTCCACCGTTCGCCTGGAGTACTCCGTTCTGGTAGGACGTATTCACAACCCCTGCGGGCAGTCCCGTTGTAATAACGGCAAGCGGCGCGCTGTTGTTGACCGAGATGCTGAGATTGGCCGACGCCGTTTGTGCGGTTGGCGTCTCCGAATCTGTCACTGTCACTGCGAAGTTATAAGTTCCCGTCGTCGTGGGAGTGCCGGTGATGGCGCAGTTCACATTGCCGCCGCAGCCAGTGGAAGTAAGCGACAAGCCCGGAGGCAGGCTTCCCGCAGTAACTTTCCAGGAGTAAGACTGCACGCCTCCCGATGCCTGCAGCGTTGCGCTGTAAGTATTGGTGAGCACACCCGTCGGCAGACTGGTCGTGGTTACCTTGAGAGTGGGCGCGCTGATGGCGATGCTGAGATTCGCCGATGCAGTCTTCCTGGTGGGCGATTCGTTGTCGGTTACGGTGACTGTGAAACTCGTGGTGCCGGTGAAATTCCCGCTCGGAGTGCCGGAGATCGCGCCGGTGCTGGCGTTCAAGGACAGACCAGCGGGCAGGCTGCCCGTGGTTATCGCCCACGTATACGGAGTGATGCCACCTGCCGCCGCCAGCGTCTGGTTGTAAGTTGTTCCGATGACGCCCGCCGCGAGAGAGTTCGTGGTCACCGACAAGGCTGGATTGACCACGATGCTCAGATTGGCGGTGGCGGTCTTCGCCGTTGGTGTTTCCGAATCGGTTACGGTTACGGTGAAGTTCGCAGTGCCGGAGGCGGTCGGTGTTCCGGAAATTACCCCGGTGGCTCCGTTGAGAGTTAGACCCGCCGGCAAGCTGCCAGTTGTCACTGCCCACGTATAGGGCGAGATGCCGCCGGTGGCCTGCAACGTTGTGTTCGGGTACACCGAGTTGACGACACCCACGACAAACGAGCTCGAGGTTGTCGTGACGCTGAGCGAAGCGACTGAGATGGTGATGCTGAGATTGGCGGTGGCCTTCGCTTGGGTTGGCGTCTCGGAGTCAGTCACGGTCACGGTGAAACTATCAGTGCCAACAAATGTTCCGGTCGGCGTGCCAGAAATCACGCCTGTCGAGGCATTCAGCGACAAACCGGAAGGAAGGCTGCCAGTGGTGACGGTCCACGAGTAAGGCGTGATTCCGCCAGTTGCCTGCAAGGTTTGGTTGGTGTACACGACACCGACCGATCCACCAGCGAGCGATGTTGTCGTAACTTTCAGCGGCGTCGCGCTGATAACGATGCTCAGGTTCGCGGACGCGGTCTGTTTGGTGGGCGATTCGTTGTCGGTGACGGTGACGGTGAAGTTGACGGTGCCGGTGAAAGTTCCACTCGGCGTGCCAGAGATCGCACCGGTGCTGGCGTTCAAGGACAGACCAGCGGGCAGGCTGCCCGTGGTTATCGCCCACGTATACGGAGTGATGCCACCTGCCGCCGCCAGAGTTGCGCCGGGGTAGGCGGTGCCGATGACACCAGCCGGCAACGTGGTGGTTGTCACCGATAGGGCTGGATTTACGACAATGCTCAAGTTCGCACTGGCAGTCTTGGCTGTCGGCGTTTCGGAATCGGTTAC
>DATBYM010000005.1:0-11523 GCA_036513715.1 Terriglobales bacterium | reverse complement strand
AGTGGTGGACGTGAGGGGGCTCGAACCCCTGACCTCCTCGTTGCGAACGAGGCGCTCTCCCAACTGAGCTACACGCCCTCCGATTTAACAGGTTAAGACACTTTACAGCAATGCTTTATATGCTTCAAGTTGGGACAACTTGGGACCATGATCGGTCTCATTTATCCCAATCTCGCAGCGATCTACTTCCTGAATTTCCGCGTGAAGTGACTATATTTGCTCGTCGTCCTGAGCGATGAATGCCCAACCCAACGCTTGATCAAGTCACCAGGAACAAGGTTCTGCTGGAAAACGGAAACACTTCCGTGCCGGAACGCATGAGTCGTTCCGACTGGGATTCCGATCTTTTTGCAGAAATAGCTTCACGCCCGGAGTTTCAAATGTTGCTGAACGGCATCTCTGAGACAGCGGACCGCAGGGGCTAGGCGCCGATATGTTTCGAATTCAGCAACCAAACACTTAGTTGTGTAGCGCCGTACGTCTGGAGCGGGAGAGTTTCTCGCGATTCGGGTACAGGATTTCCTGGAGCGGAATCATTGTTTGTCTGGGTAGCTTGTACCGAGGGATTTTGAGAATATTTTGCGCCGGAGGAACTGCTGATGCGAAATTTATTCGGGAATCTTGCGTTGCTGATTTTGGCGATGGCTTTCAGTGCGGCGGTGGTGATTGGCGGGTGCCAGGGTGAGGTGCGTTACTACGATGCTGGGTACGGCGACTACCATACTTGGAATCATGGCGAAGTGGTCTACTACAACAATTGGGAGCACCAGACGCGTCGGGAGCACGTGGATTTTGCGAAGCGGAATGATGCGGAGAAGAAGGAATACTTCGCTTGGCGGCATAATCAGCACTAGAGGCTGGCAGAGGCGAAAATAGAAATAGGAAAATTGAGGTCGTTTAAGGCCGCGGTGGCGCACCCCGGGTGCGCCACCACAAACAAAGTCAAATGCTCACCCTTTCCAAGACCAAAGGGCGGGGCCCTTCGCTCGGTGATTTTAATCCGCGACAATCTATTCTGAGTGCGTGCTGTGGCGCGCTGCTTGAGCGCTGTCGCGTGGGCTATTTTGCGGATGGGGGGGATTGGTGGAGAAGGGCGCGGGCGTTGGCTACGAATTTGGCGAAGCGATGGGCGAGGGTGAAGATGCGTTCGGACTGCCGCAGGCGGATCGCGTCTTTGGGGATTAGTTCGCCGCCGATGCCGAGGGCTGCTGCGCCGGCGAGGATGAAATTTGCGGCGGTGTGTTGATTGACGCCCCCGGAGGCTACCAGCGGGAGATTAGGGAACGGGGCTTTTAGGGCGCGGATGTAGGTGTCGCCGCCGACTTGGGCGCAAGGAAAAACTTTCACGAAATCGGCGCCGGCTTTCCAGGCGCGGGTGACTTCGGTGGGCGTGAGCGCGCCGGGCATCGCGACTACGTCTGCGCCGAGAGCGAATTCGATAATTTTCAGGTCGAGGCCGGGGCTGGTGAGGAATTGCGCGCCGGCGTCGATGCATTGTCGGGCTATGTCGGAATCGAAAACGTCGCCGGCGCCGACGATCATTTGCGGGGCGTGTTTTACCAGGTGGGCGATTACGGCGATGGCGCCGGGGACCGTCATTTCAATTTCAACGATGGGGATGCCGCCTCGGGAGACGGCTTCAGCGGCAAACAGGGCGTCTTCGGCCGAGGAGAGGCGGACGGCGGGTATGATGCCGATTCGTTCGATCCGGGCGTGGATTTCGTCGCGTTTCATTTTGGGTGTGGGCCTCTGCTATGGTGCCGCGAATCGATGCCGCGGCGATTCTAGCGGAATTCTGTGGGGGCGGAGTAGAAAAATGCGCGCCCGGGGTTGGGGTTGGCGGTACTGTTGAAGAAAGCGAAGCCAGATCCTTCACCCGCTTTCGCGGCTTCAGCATGACGGCGCAAGGCAACGGAGCCGGCGGGATGCTGGCGCTAGGAAATGCGCGTACTTCGCCACCAGGCAACACAACGGCGCGTCTGCACGCTGAAGCGCGAGTTCCCCACCGAGAAATTAAGCGCCTAGACTTCGAAGGACTCTTCGGTCTCGGGCAGTTTATCGCTTTCGCGGGCTATCCATACGTACATGGCTGGAAGCAGGAAGATGCCCATGATCAGGGCGGTGATTAGGCCGCCGACGATAACGATGGCAAACGGGCGTTGGGAGTCCGAGCCGATGGCGCGGGAGGTGGCTGCGGGGAGGAGGCCGAGTGTCGCGACAAGCATGGTCATCATGATGGGGCGGAGGCGGAGGACGGCGCCTTCGATCGCGGAATCTTCGATGGAGTGGCCGTGGGCGCGGAGTTGGTTGATGTACTCGAGCATGATTACCCCGGTTTCGACCGAGACGCCGAACAGTGCGAGGAAGCCGATGCCGGAGGACACGCTAAGATGCGTGCCGGTCAGCAGGAGGGCGAGCAGGCCGCCGAGCGGGGCTACGGCTACGTTGGCGAGGATCAGGCCGGCCCACTTTGCGGAGCTGAACATGGTGTAGAGGATTATGAAAATTACCAGCAGGGTGATGGGGACTACGATCATCAGGCGTTTCTGCGAGCGTTTTTGGCTTTCATATTCTCCGGCCCAGTCAATGTGATAGCCCACCGGTAACTTCACGCGGGCTTTCACTTGCTTCATGGCTTCTTCTACGGCACTGCCCAGGTCGCGGCCACGGACGCTGTACTTGATGGCGACGTAGCGGGAATTTTCTTCGCGGTAGATTTCGGAGGCGCCGTCGCGGACGTTTACCGTGGCCAATTGCGAGAGGGAGACGCGTTCGCCGCTTGGAGATAGCAGGCGAATATTTTCGATGGCTTCTTTCGTGTCGCGATAGTTGGGTTGGTAACGGACGACCAGATCGTAACGCTGCTCTCCCTGCAGGACTTGGCTTACCGCTTTGCCGCCCACTGCGGTTTCGACCGCGTCCTGAACATCGGAGACGTTGATGCCGTGGCGGGCGGCTTGCTGGCGGTCAACTGAAATATTCAGATTGGGTTGGCCGAGGACGCGGAAGAGGCCGAGATCTTCTACGCCAGCGATGCCGCGCATTACGTTGACGACTTCGTCGCCTTTTTCTTCGAGGACTTGCAGATCGTCACCGTACAGTTTGATGGCGAGCTCACCTTTTACGCCGCTAACGGCTTCTTCCATGTTGTCCGCGATGGGTTGCGAAAAATTCCACAGGATGCCGGGCATTTTGCTTAGCTCGGTATCCATGGCGGAGATTAGCTCGTCTTTATCTTTGTGGAAGACGGGCCGCCACTGGTTTTTCGGCTTGAGGTCCACGAAATATTCTGTGTTGAAGAAGCCGGTGGTGTCGGTGCCGTCGTCTGGGCGGCCTACCTGGCTGGTGACGACTGTGACTTCAGGAAACGAGGCGAGGGTGTCGCGGGCTTGATTGGCGACGCGAACGCCTTCGCTGGGGCCCGTGCTGGGGGCGAGCGTGCCGCGCACCCATATGGCGCCTTCGTCGAGGTGGGGGAGAAATTCGGAGCCGATCACGCCGCTGAGCATGAGAAAAACGGCGAGGGCGAACGCAGCGGCGCCGATGCTGACGGTGAAGATGCGATGGTGGATGGCCCAGCGAACCGCGAGGCGATATCGATCGCGCAGGAAAATCATTACAGGGTTGGGCCATTCTTTGACGCCGTGGCCGAAGACCATAAGAGCGAGGACCGGGGCAATCAGAATCGCGAAAAGCAGCGCACCGAGCAGGGCGAAGGAAACAGTCCAGGCCATGGGCTTGAAGAGGCGGCCTTCGACGCTTTGCAGGGTGAAGATGGGGAGATAGGCGGTGATGATGATGGCGCGGGCGTAGAAGACCGGGCGCAGGACTTCCATTACTGCATCGCGGATGATTTCCAGGGGAGATTTTTGCGCGCTCGAGGAGAGGCTGAAATGGCGGACGATGTTTTCGATGATGACGACGGTGCCGTCAACGACCATGCCGAAATCCAGAGCACCTAGGGATAGCAGATTCGCGGGAATTTTGTTCAGGTCCAGGCAAATGGAGGCGAACAGAAGCGAAAACGGAATGGTGAGGGCGACGATGAACGCGCCGCGGGAATTTCCGAGAAAGAAAAACAGGATGACGGAGACGAGCAAGACGCCTTCGGTGAGATTGTCGAGAACGGTGCGGGTGGTGAGGTGCACCAGATTGCTGCGGTCCAGGAAAGGAACGATTTTTACGCCGGGCGGGAGGATTTCGCTATTGAGCTGGTCAACTTTTTGATGGATGGCGACAAGGGTTTCGTCGGCGTTGGCGCCTTTGCGAAGCAGGACGATGCCTTCGACGACGTCGTCGTTATCAACGATTGTGCCGTCAGCGCGGTGAATTCCCTTCCCAATTTGACCCAGGCGGATGCGCGAGCCTTGCGTGACGGTAGCGATATCTTTCACGCGGAGCACGGTGCCGTTTTTGGCGGTGATGGCGGTTTGCTCGATGTCCGCGACATTGCTGAACAGGCCTACGACGCGGACGTTGATTTGCTGCAGGCCGGTTTCGACAAAGCTGCCGCCGGCGTTGGCGTTGTTGTTCGCAAGTTGCTGCTCGACCTGACTGATACTGAGGCCGTGAGAGACGAGCGCGTTGGGATCGACGCGGACTTGATATTCGCGGGTGATGCCGCCAAAGCTGGAGACGTCGACGACATTCGGAACGGATTTAAATTGTTTTTCGAGCGTCCAGTCCTCGATGGATTTCAGTTCCATGAGGTCATATTTGGGATTGGTGCTGCGGAGCGTGTACCAGTAAATCTGGCCGACCGGACTCCAGTCAGTGCCCATTTGCGGCTGCAGGCCGTTGGGGAGCGTGACTTGCGACAGGCGCTCGAGAACTTTTGCTCGGTTCCAATCGTTGTTGGAGCTGTCGTCAAAAATGAGCATCACGCTGGAGAGGCCGAAAAGAGAATCGGAGCGAAGGTGCGCCAGGTGCGGCAGGCCGTTCATTTGAATTTCGATGGGGATGGTGACTTGCTGCTCGACTTCTTCGGCGGCGCGGCCCGGCCACTGGGTAATGACCTGGACGTAGTTGTTGGCGACGTCGGGATAGGCCTCGACGGGAAGGCTGTGGAAGGAGATGGCACCCCAAACGAGCAAGAGGACGGCGAGCGCCAGAACCATGAAGCGGTTATTGAGCGCGAAATCAATGAGGCGCTGCATCTAGGGCGTCGCCTCTTGCTGGTAGGGAGAGAGCGGCACCTATTGTTCCACCGTGTTCTGCAGAACGAGCGCGTTGCTGACGACCTGATCGCCGGGTTGGAGGCCTGTGATTACTTCCTGCATGTTGTTCGGGAGCGATTCTCCGGCCACGATGGCCAGGCGCTTGAATTTATCGCCTCCGGCCGGCAAGTAAACCCAATCGCGATCGTGCAAGTGCAGTATGGCCGTCGCTGGAATTGCGGCGTGGGATTCTTTTTTCTGTCCGCGGAAAGTGGCGGTGACGAACATTCCGGGGCGCATGTTGCCGGAATTGTGGACCTGGATGCGAACTTTGGCGGTGCGAATATTGGGATCGAGGACGGCGCCGATGTTGCTGATGGTGCCGGTAACGACATGATCGGGATAGGCGTTGAGGCGGACGTCGGCGGTGTCGCCCAGACGCACGCTCGAGAGGTCGTTCTCATAGACGTCGCATATGATCCAGACGTCGGAGAGATCGGAAATGGTGAAGGGATTGGTGGAGGAGAGGCCTTGCACGCCGGCGGCATTGGTGACTTGCTGATCGGTGATGACGCCGGCGATGGGCGCGAGGATGTCAACAATGCCGGAGGGATGGTCGAGGGGAGCGCCTAGAACGCGGAGATGTTCAGCGGTGGTTTCGACGTCGACCTTGGCTTTGTTCTCGGTGTCTTGCGCTACCTGGAAATCGTTGAGGGAAATTGCACCGTGGTCGTAGAGACCTTTGGCGCGCTCGAATTGTGTGTTGGCTAAAGTTTCGTCGGCTACCGCTTTGCGGTAGTCGGAATAGGCGGCGGCGATGTCCGCGCTTTGCACGCGCAGCAGGAGCTGGCCTTTTTTTACGGTGTCGCCGAGGCGGGCGCGAATTTCAACGACGCGTCCGGAGGCGATCGAGATTACCGGGACGGTGCGGGCGATGTCTGGATTGACGACGCCGGTGACGGTGAGTTGCGAGGCGGCTTTATATTCGGTGGCGGTAGCGAGGGGAAATTGCGCGGCTTTGCCTTTGTCTACCTGGACTATGTTGGCATCACCTTCGTGTTCGACCTGGGCGGGGGGAGGAGCTTCGGCTGCGGCGTTTTTGGTGGAGTCTCCGCCGCATCCCGCTGCGAGCAGGATTGCCGCCGCGAGCGCGAAGGGCAGGTGGGTTGCGCCCATCGATTTCATCGAGTACCTCACGTTCGATTGTACTGCATGGCAGCAGGCCACAGGTTCGCTAATGAAGGCGTAAGGACTGGATAACAATCACATGACTCGGCGCCGGTGCGCCAGCGATTGACGCCGGTTGCGGCGAGAATGTGGCAGAGAATTTTGAGGATTTGTGACATTTTTGTTTGATGTTTGTTGGCCGCGCGTTGGTTGGTTATGACCGAGGTTAGCGCGGCTTTGTTTGGCGGAAGTAATTTACTATCGATGGGAGGTTTGGGCAATTGTTTGAGGATCGAGAAGGCGAAAGATTCGACACAGTGTGCAGCGAGAACGGCGCAGAAAAACCTGAGGAAGACGGGAGCACCTTCGACTGGCTAGAGGCAAAGGCGCCCGTTTCAGGATGACGATGCTTTTCGCATCGTTACTTTTTTGTCATTTCGATATCGAGGGTGATGGTTACGATGTCGCCGATCATTTCGTCGCCGCCGGGCAGGTTGTTGGTCATGTAGACCATGCCGAAATCCTGGCGATTGAGTTTGGTGGTGGCGGAGGCGCCGCGGCGGGTGCCCATGGCCTGGATGACTTTGGTGGGGCCGGTGACGTCGAAGGTGACTTCTTTGGTGACGCCGCGGAGAGTGAGATTGCCGGTCATTTTTGCGGTGCCATCGCCCGAGCTGACAATTTTGGTGGATTGGAATGTGATGGCGGGGTACTTGGCTACATCGAAGAAGTGATCGCTTTTGAGGTCGTCGTCGCGGTGTTGCACGCGGGTGTCCAGGGAGCTTACGTCAATGCTTGCGGTGACTGTGGATTTGGAGATGTCCTGGTCATCGAGATTGACTGTACCGGTAACTTTTGTGAATTCGCCTTGGACGTTCGAGATGCCCAGGTGGCGGACGGAAAATTGGGCGTTCGAGTGGGCGGGGTCTAGTTGCCAGGTGGTGGATTGGGCGTGGGTGGCGGCGGATAGCATCGCGGCGAGTGCTGCGGCGATCAGGAATTTTTTCATTGCGGTCCTCCGTGGAATCTGGTGTTGAGAATTTTTTTGTAGTGCAGATTATAGCAGGAGTGGGCTTTTGCCGCAGAGCGGACAGAGAAAGAGAGAGATCCTTCGGTCGGCGGGAGGCACAGGCATCGGGCTCAAGAGTCGGTGGCACATTAGGAATTTGTTATGCGGGACTTGGCGCCGGTGATGAATGCGTCGAGCTGGCTTGGATCCGGGAGCGCGCCTTGGGCGAAATGTTTTGCGCCGCCGCCTTTGCCTTGGAATTCTTTGAGGGATTCGCGGAGCGTGCTGCCGACATCTTGGGTGAGGTTGGCGGAGCGGGCGGCTACTACGTGGCCGGATTCGCGGCTGGCTAGGAGAGCAATTACGTTTCTCTCGGCCGTGAGTTTGGTGGCTAGTAGCGCGAGGTACCCCGCTCCCGCGTCGGGTGGAGTGGCGAGGATCAGGCGCACGCAGCCGGGCGTTTCTGGGTTTTGCTGCAATAGCGTGTGGGCTTCGAGTGTGGCTAAGCGTTCTTCGAGGCGTTTGACAGCGGAGGTGTTGGCGCGGCGTTCTTCGATATTTTTTGCGATGCCGGCTGGGACGTCTTGCAAGGCGCAACTGAGCTGCGTGGCAGATTGGGTCAGCGTGGCGAAGTCGCCGCGGGCGGCTGTGAGGGCGCGGTAGCCTGCTACGAATTCTATGCGCCAGTGATCGCGGCTCCTTTCCAGTTTGCGGAGAAGGATCAGGCCGGCTTGGCCGGTCGTGGCCAGGTGCGTGCCGCCGCAGGGCTGGCGGTCGAAGCCTTCGATTTCGATGGCGCGGAGAATGCCTTCGCGGTCGACCTTTTTGCGGATGCCGGATTCGGCAAGTTCCTGGGCGGTGCCGAAGCGGATTTTTACGGGGCGATCTTCGAAGATGATTTCGTTGGTGCGGCGCTCCGCTGCTTCTAATTGGCGGGGGACGACGGACGGCGCGGCGAGATCGATGGTCGAAATTTCCTTGCCTAGATGGAAGGAGACGGTTGGGAAGCCGAACAGTTCGATGAAGGCCGCGGAGAGTAGATGTTGGGCTGTGTGCTGTTGCATGTGGTCGAGGCGGCGGGGCCAGTCAATTTGGCCGTGGACTGGACCTGGAGGAACCGCTGCGGTGGTGTAGTGGACTACGTGGTGGGGGTCGCTTGCGCTTGAGTCGTCTGGCGCGGCGGCGGCACTCCCGCCCGGGGCGTCAACAACTTCTACTACCTGCGCATCGCCTAATGTGCCTAGATCGTGGGGTTGGCCGCCCGAGGTGGGGTAGAAGGCTGTCTTATTAAGGATAACTCTAAAGCGCGGGCCTTCGGCTGTGCAGGAAACGACCATGGCGTCGAATTCGCGGAGGAAGCAGTCGTGGTAGTAGAGCCTGTCCGTCAGGTCAGTTGCCTTTCGATACAGCGCAAGAATAGCATAGAGGGTGTGACGGCGAGCGGCGGGACGCGGTAGAATCAGGGCGTGCCCATCAAACTGATTGCCATGGATATCGACGGAACTTTGCTGAACAGCAAGTCCGAGATATCGGAAAGAAATTCGGAAACAATTGCGGAAGCGGCGGCGCGCGGGATTGAGATCGTGCTGGTGACCGGGCGGCGATTTGATTTTGCTTTGCCGATTGCCAATGCCTTGCCCTGCGATTTGCATTTGATTGTGAATAATGGGGCGCTGGCGAAATCGCGGAACGGGACTACCCATCTGCGTTACATGCTGCCGGCGGAGACGGCGCGGCAGGTTTTGGCCGCTACGCCGGAATTTCGCGGGAGCGCGGCGGTGATTTTTGATCGTCCGGGGGTGCGGCAGGTGATTATGGAGCGGGTGGATTGGGACGATCCGTTTCGCGGCGGTTATTTCCGCCGGAATCGTGAGTACATTGCGGAGGTTTCACCGTTGGGTGACTGCTTGATTGGCGCCGAGGATCCGATACAGGTAATGTACGCGGGAAATTGCGCGCCGATGCGGGAGGCGATGCAGAGTCTGGAGGCGCTTTCGCGGGCGCGGGATTTTACTTTGGCTTTGACGGAGTATGAGGACCGAGATTTTTCGATTTTGGATGTGCTGCGGCGGGACGTCACGAAGGGCAAGGCGCTGGCCGAATGGACCAGGCAGCGCGGGTTTGCGCGCGAGCATGTGCTGGCGATTGGGGATAATTGGAATGACCGGCAGATGCTGGAGTTTGCGGGAAGTCCGGTGCTGATGGGAAATTGTATTGCGGAGTTGAAGGCTTGCGGGTGGCCGATTACGCTTTCAAATGATGAGGATGGAGTGGCGGCGGCGATTCGGAATTATGCGCTGAATGAGAATTGAGGGCGGAGCGGAGCGTTCCGAGTCGAGAGTTACAAGTTAACAGTTGGCGACGAGAGGATTGTGAGAGAGCGTAGTTTATTTTCGGCGATGGGTTTCTTGTTCGCTCTTGGCGCTGTGGGGCTTTCGCCTGCTGCGGCCTCGGCGGATTATGCGGTGCTGCGCTCGGGGGCACGGTTGCATATTAGCGGCTACGAGCGGGATGGAGCGCGGGTGCGATTGGCTGTGGATGGAGGGACGGTTTCCGTGGCGGCTGCGGATTTGCTTGCTGTCGAGCCGGAGGAGCATTTCGCCTCGGTGCCGGTGCCGCCCGTGATTGCAGCGGGGCCGTTTGGGAATTTGATTCATGCGGCGGCGGAGAAGCATGGGGTGGATGAGAGTTTGATCACGTGGGTGATCGCGGCGGAGTCTAATTTTAATCCGCGAGCGGTTTCGCGGCGGCGGGCGCAGGGGTTGATGCAGCTCCTGCCGAAGACGGCGGCGCTTTATTCTGTGGCGAATATTCTTGATCCGTCTCAGAACATCGATGCGGGGACGCATTATTTGAAGGATCTGCTTTCCCGGTATCGCGGGGATCTGCGATTGGCTTTGGCGGCTTATAATGCCGGGCCGGATATGGTGGAGCGTTATGGGGGAGTGCCGCCGTTTCCGGAGACGCAGAAGTATGTAAGGTTGATTACCGGGCACATGCAGGAAAAGAACGTTTTCACCGCGAAGAATTAATCCTCAGTTCTGAACTTCCATCGAATTTTCCTCTGTTCGACTTCGTGTCAAAACACCAAGACAGCGGCCTATCGCAGAGGCGCAGGAGTGCGCAGAGAAACTCAAAGGATTCTGCACAGAGGGGATTGAGGAACCGCGGAGAGAATTCTCCAGAAAGACAGCTGCTAGGGCAAGGGCGACGACGAATGCAAAGGGCGAATGGCGAGGGGGCGGAGGCCCCAGGTTAGTGCGGGATTATTGGGGAGACTGGTTGTTTTGTTGGGGCGAGGGATTTTGCTGCGGTGGCATGCTGCCGCCGGGGTTTGCGCTGGGGTTTGTGCCGCCAGGGTTTGTGCCGCTGGGGTTTGCTGTTGGGCCGCCGCCGAAGGGGTTGGCGATTGGCAGACCCATGGTGCTGCCAGTCGCGCCGCTGGCGCCGCTCAATTGTTGTTGCATTGCGGCTGCGGCGTCTTCCAGAGGGTTCCAGATGAATTCCCAGTCGATGTATTTTTTGCCGCCGTGGTAGAACTTCAGAGAGCGGGCGTCTTGGGTGCAGGCGACTCCAGTAAGGAAGCCGCCGAGAACGGGGCCATCGACGGGTCCGGTCGGTTTCAGCAGAGCCATGGCAGCCAGCGTCGCCGGGTCTACGGAGAGGCCGCCTGGGGCGAGTCCTCCTGGAGCGAGACCGGTCGTGCCCTGACCGTTTCCCAGATTACCTGCGCCGAACGGACTGCTGGATGGATTTTGCGGATTTTGGGGATTTTGCGGGCCTGACTGGTTCGGAGGAGTTTGTCCCGTCGGGGGCTGGGAATTCTGAGCGTCGGGCGGAGGATTTCCGGAGGTGTCCGACCCCGAAGTGCTGGACGAGGTAGAGGGGGACGGTAGACCGTTGGGATTGCCGAGCGCTGCAATCGCCGCAGGAGTGTTGGCCTGCGAACTGGAACTGGAATCGGAAAGGCTGGCGACGGATTGGCCAAGTTGACCGGGCTGACCTTGGAGCGTGGGCAGCTGGCCACCATTGGCGTCCATGAGAGCCATCTGTTGCAAGTTGGCGTAGCGGGTGCTGCCGATAATTTGTCCGGCGGCGTTGACGTAGATGAAGCGCCAGGAACCGTCGGCGGGATTGGTGGGATTTTTGTAGGGCTGGCGGAGAAAGTGGAGATCGGGCGCGCCCTTCTGC
>DATBYM010000004.1:0-34130 GCA_036513715.1 Terriglobales bacterium | reverse complement strand
GCCTGTGGAAGCTGTGCAAGAGTTGGCCACAAAAGTGGCCACAGTCGCCTGAAGCAACTGTGTCAGGAAATGTTGTAAGTGATTGAAAGAGAATTGGTAGCGCTACCGGGAATCGAACCCGGGTTTGAAGATTGAGAATCTTCCGTCCTAACCCCTAGACGATAGCGCCGCAGGTGCGACGAAAACCTGATTATAACAAAAGCAGATTCCAGGCGAAGGCGGAGGCGGGCGTAAGAATCTTGCGTTTTCGTAGGATGGCCGCGACTCTTAACCATCAAAATCGCTCGCAAAATGGGGATGTTCAGCGCATCGGTGCCTGTGTCAGTACCTAACCGCGTCGCGTGACGATCACATCCGGGAGTTATGCACGTGCCAGAGGTTGGCTGGTGAGGCGGCTGCCGCTATGTCTGTGAGTCAGAGACGAAATCTTCAATCATTTCAGAGGTCGTTTATCAAGAATTTAATCACCGCTTAATATCCTTCCACTATCTTTGGCAATAAGCCGCAACAACAACTCTCGCCGTTTGTTGGGAAAGGATAAAGATCATGCGTCAACTGTTGTCTATATTTCTCGTCGCCGCTATGGTTGCGGGGCCCGGCCTAACGCCGATGGCCAACGCCTCCCAAGTCAAGACCACTACGCCGATTAAACACATTGTGATCATCTTCGGGGAGAATCAGTCTTTCGACCACTATTTCGGCACCTATCCGAATGCGTTGAACCCGAAGGGTGAACCCGAGTTTCATGCGCTTCCGCATACGCCAAGCGTGAACGGTTTGAGCTACGCCTTGCTGAACGATAATCCCAACCTCAACCCGGCCAATGGGAACGGTGCGGCCAATCCGTTCCGATTTGACCGCTCGCAAGCCTTCACCCAAGATATGGATCACGACTACATGGCCGAGCAACTGGCCTTCGATGGCGGTGCAATGGATTTGTTCCCAGCCAACACCGGCAGCGCCGGTCCTCCGCCCAACCCTCCGCCAGCGACCGTCCTGACGAATGGCCAGGTGATGGGCTACTTCGACGGAAACTCGACCACCGCATTGTGGAACTACGCTCAGCACTATGCGATGAGCGACAACTCCTATAGCACCAACTTCGGTCCTTCGACGGTGGGTGCGATCAATTTAATTTCAGGTCAGACCAACGGCGTCGTGAACTATACCGGCGGTACCGGCAGCTTTATCGGCGACGGGAACGGCGGATACACGGTGATTGGCGACCCTGATCCCTATGGCGATGTCTGCTCCGGCAGCGGCACGGCGCAGATGGGCGGACAGAATATCGGCGACCTGCTCAACGCGGCTGGCATCACCTGGGGCTGGTTCGCTGGCGGGTTCAATCTGCAAATCGTAAATCCGGACGGCAGCACGGGATGCAACCGACAGTCGACTTCTCCCATTGCTGGCACGCAGGGAGATTACGTTCCCCATCACACTCCATTCCAGTACTACGCATCGACCGCGAACCCGACGCATGCCCGTCCGGCTTCGGTCAAAACCATTGGTTACTCGGGCGATCCTGCCAATCATCAATATGACATCGACGACTTCTTTGCTGCAGTTTCTGCCGGAAACTTCCCGACGGTAAGCTTCCTCAAAGCAATCGCGATTCAAGATGCTCACCCAGGAAATTCCGATCCTATCGATGAGCAGCAATTCGTCGTCACCGTAGCCAACTTCCTGCAGAATCAGCCGGAGTGGCCAAATACCGCGCTGATCGTGCTCTACGACGATTCCGACGGCTGGTACGATCATCAGCTCGGCCAGATCGTCAACGGATCGAAAACCTCGGCCGACGCCCTCACCGGTCCGGGAGCCTGCGGTAGTGGCGCCAATGCGTTGCCCGGTATCAACCCGGCCCCCACGCACGCGCAAGGCCGCTGCGGATACGGTCCACGCCAACCGCTCTTGGTGATCTCACCTTGGGCGCAGCACAACTATGTGGATCACTCCTTTACCGACCAAACCTCGGTTATTCATTTCATCGAAGACAATTGGCTCGGTGGTCAGCGGATCGGGCAAGGCTCGTTCGATGGCATAGCCAACTCGATCAGCTCCTTGTTTGACTTCAAGCAGACGATCACCAACGACCTCTACATTCTCAACCCCAACACCGGCGAACCCGTTAAGGGCCAGTGAAGCAGGTCTGACGGTAAGTCGCGATTGATAATAGGCGAGGCAGGCGCGGCGCGTTTAGCGTCGGCTCGCCTTGCCTTTGTTGTATGCTCGATACGCAAAAAGGATGCGGGTGATTACACGTCGGAAGTTTCTGCAAAGGTCGAGCCTACTGGCCACAACGCTGGCGACCGGCAAGAGCGCCTTACTTGGTGCAAGGGCCGCGTCGCACGCGCCGATCATGCCCGCGGCGCTCGATGTCTCAACCCTGCCGCAATTTGTCGATCCACTTCCCATCCCTCAGATTGCGCAACACCAAGGTTTCCGCCCGAGTCCCGAGGATCCGAAGCTAAGCGTTCCTTTTTACCGCATCCAAGCCCAGCCCATCGCCAGCAAAGTTCATCGCGATCTCCCGCCGACAAAATTTTGGAGCTTCGGCCCATCCGCTCCCGGCCCGACCTTCGAGACCCGCAGCAGCGAACCTCTGCTGGTCGAATGGGTCAATGCTCTTCCCACGGAACACTTCCTGCCTCTCGATCGCACCATCCACGGAGCCGAAGCCGACAAGCCAGCGGTCCGCACCGTCGTTCATCTGCACGGTGCGAAAACGCGACCTGAAAGCGACGGCTATCCCGAAGACTGGATAGTGCCCGGAAAATCTTCGGGGTATTACTACCCGAACCAGCAAGACGCGGCCATGCTCTGGTATCACGACCATGCGCTCGGCATCAATCGTCTGAATGTCTACGCCGGCTTGTTGGGAGCGTTCTTCATTCGAGACGCCGTCGAGGACGCGCTCAATTTGCCAAAAGACAAACACGAAGTGCCGCTCATTCTTTATGATCGCCTGTTGACGCGAGATGCCCAGTTGCTTTACCCAGTCTCGCCCGACCTGCAATCTCCGTGGGTTCCAGAGATTTTCGGCAACGCGATCTTGGTCAATGGAAAACTCTTTCCTTATCTCGATGTCGAGCCAAGAAAATATCGCTTTCGCGTCCTGAACGCGTCAAACGCCCGCGTCTACCACTTAGCGTTTGTCGATGATGCTGCCAATCACGCCGCTGCGAACGCCGGGCTCTTCCACCAGATCGGAACCGACCAGGGCCTATTGCCCGCACCGGTTCCGCTCACCAGCCTTGAAATCGCCCCCGGTGAACGCGCCGATCTCATCGTCGACTTCAGCGAACATCGCGGCGCGCAGCTGATTCTGAAGAACCACGCATTGGTAGTCATGCAGTTCCGCGTTGCGTCAGGGAAAATGGCTGATACCGGTTCGCTGCCTTCATCCTTGCGACCGGTAGCGAAGATTCCCGAATCCCAAGCAGTGCAAACTCGCCTGTTGACGCTCGATGAGTATGTCAACAAGTCGGGCAATCCAGTCATGCTGCTTCTGAACGCAACTCATTGGAAGGAGCCAGCCACAGAAAAACCGGTGCTCGGCTCGACAGAGATCTGGACTCTGATCAATCCCACCAACGACACTCACCCCATTCATCTGCACCTGGTGCGCTTCCAGATTCTCGACCGCCAGTCCTACGAGCCGTGGCTGTTCCAAACCAAGCGTCAGTTGCACTTCCTGGGACCGCCGGAGCCTCCAGAGCCGAACGAGGCCGGCTGGAAAGACACGGTGCGAGCCCACTCTCGAATGGTCACGCGGATCATTGTCCCGTTCGACGGCTTCACCGGGCGCTACGTGTGGCACTGCCACATCCTCGAACACGAGGACAATGAAATGATGCGTCCTTATGAGGTGATTTCCGCCGTCTGAGCAGTGTCGAAACAATGTAATGCAACGCCCATGCCTTCACGCAACCAACGCCGCCGTTTAAGCAGCGCGTACACGCGACACCGGCTTCTCTTGCAGGAGAAGTTCCGTGGCCTGCACTCGCCGGTCGGAATGAAACCAGCGTTGCACTACGTTGTCACAAAGAAAATTGCCGAGTGAGAGCAGGCTCATTCCCTGATGGTGCACCATCCACGAGCGGACGAGTTCATAACGAGCGCCTCGGAAACGGCTGCGAGGGCGAGTATAGTCGGCCGCTTCGTAGAATCCATAGGAACCGAACCATCCCATAGCCTCCATCTGGCGCAGATTGGCAAGCGCGCTTTCGCGATCTACATTCAAGGCCAGAAATGTCGAGTACGGCGAAACTATCAGCGGCTCCGTATCGCTCTTTTTTCGCGCCAGGCTGGGCACGCCGAACGCTTCATAGTGATAGTCTCCTGCCGCGTTGCGCCTGGAGCAGGCCGACTCGGAAATGCCCCAGAGGATGCCCTTACTTTCGGCGTATTCCTGTTGTGATCGCACCGCCGCAACACTTGCCCGGTCGAGCAAGGTGTTGGGATAGCTCCGCATCCATATCGAAGGCATCAGGTACTCAAACATCGTTCCAGTCCATGAGAGCAAAACCGGCCGGCCGTTATCGCTCGTGAAGGGCCGATCAAGCCGAAACCAGCAATCTTGCGGAATGTCTTCTTTTGCGATGGCAACGAATACGGCAGTGCGTGGCTCGGTGGCCAGCAAGTCGTAACAATAAGGTTGCAACTCTTCAGATTGCGCGTCGAAGCCCACCGACAGTAGCGAGCGCTGATCATCGAGCAGGAACGTGAAGTCCATGGCATTGGCGAGATCGCGCGCTTGATCACTCGTGTGTCGCACGGATTCGATCAAGAGCAGCGCTTTTTGACGCGCGTCTTTGAGCAGAATTCTGAGGCGCTCGGCGAGCGACGCATTGCCGTTCTGATCGACTTTGAATGCGTCATCGAAACGCGACTCCTGTGCGGCGATCAAGTCTGGCAGTTTCTGGAGCGGCACTTCGTCAATTGGCTTTGGACTCTCGCCTGACTTCTTTCTCAGTTCGGCAAACTCCGGTAGCAGCCACGGCAGATAGGTTTGTACCAGACTGCGGATACTTTCTACCCGCAACCGCGCCTGTCCGCGGAACCACGCAACATCAGAAGCGGCGTCAGACGAAACGCGGGATTTTTTTTCTTCCAGAGTCTCGACAGAGAAATTAAGCAGCGGCGTCAGCCAATCTTCATCACGAAACTGCATTTCGCAGCGCGACAACACACGCTTCGGAAGCGCCCGCAACTTAACCAGAGCGCGGAGATGGTCCAGCAGGCCCTCGGCAAGTTCCCTCGAGAGCAGCGGCCGGCGTAAGCGATCGAGACATCCATGTTGCAAAGTCCAAAGTGAAGCGACCAGATTGCCGCTGTCTACCGAAGAAATGAAAAACGGCGGCTTCGCTTCGAGTGTGTGGGTGTCATACCAATTCATCAGATGGCCCCGATATTTGGGAAGCCCGATCATGGTCGTGACAGTTCTCTGCGTCAGTTCCACTAATTCTGGGACGGTGATATATCCAAGCTCGTTCGCCACCTGGCGCGCATTCAGCAGCAGCCCGACGTTAGTCGGAGAGATGCTGGCTGCCACTTTTCGTGGATTCTCCTGAAGGTTGTCCGGCACGAGCCAGTTCTGCTCTTCGCTGGAAAATTCCGAAAAATATCGCCAGATATACAATGCGGATCTGCGCAGCAGCCTGATATCGCGGTCGGCTGTGTCAGGCATCGGCCGGAGCGGACTGGCGTTGAGCCAGACTGCAAAGAGTTTGCTGCAAGCCCAGAGCGCGAGAATCGGGGCTGCGGCCAGCAAGGACGGCGGACGCACCAGCCAAATCAACAAACCGAGACCTATGGCGAAGAACGGAATCCAATCGATATATCGGTCGACGGGAGTGCGGCGCTCGCCAAGCTCCGCCTCGGCAGCCGTCTCCCACTCGAGCATGCGTCGACGTGTGACCAGGTGCCGCACGAGCGCGCGCATTACCGCATCCAACGACAACAGCGTCTGATGCGCCAGCAGCGTTAATGTCAGCAGGGCGGTGAAGTTGGTTGCGATGAGCGTGCTTGCCGCTTCGTGCAAAATTTGCGCCTGGCGCGCGACAATTGCGCGGGTTAACCCGAAGACAAATTCGACCCAGGCCGGAACAAACAAAATGCAGATCGTCGCGAGCGTCCACAAAAACGGATGGCCCGACACCAGCCAGCCGAACAGAAGCAACACCAGCGTTGCCGGTTCGACTAGGCTGCGGCGCAGGTTGTCGAGAATCTTCCAGCGCGAAACCGTGGAGATCGGATTGGTCTCCCGGCCGCCGGACTCATCGGGCACGCTCTGCGTTAACCACTCCACTATCTGCCAGTCGCCGCGGAGCCAGCGGTGTTTACGTTTGTTATAGGCGCTATAGTGCGACGGATAATCCTCGATCACCACAATGTCGGTGGCCAGGCCGGCGCGCGCATAGGCGCCTTCGATGAGGTCATGGCTGAGCAGGGAGTTTCGTGGAAAACGGCGATTCAAGACTTGGAACATTGTGTCGACGTCATAAATTCCCTTGCCGGTGAAAGTTCCTTCTCCGTACAGATCCTGATAGACGTCAGAGACCGCGCGCGTGTACGGATCAAGCCCAGTCTCGCCCGCGAAAATCGCCGCCAGGCGCGAGCGTGCCGTGGATTGCACGCTAACGCCAACCCGCGGCTGCAAAATGCCATATCCCGCAACCACAATATTTCTCGCCGGGTCAATGATCGCCTGATTCAGAGGGTGAGCAAGCGCTCCCACCAGCCGGTGCGCCGAGCCTCGCGGCAGTTCGGTATCGGAGTCGAGCGTGATGACGAAGCGAACTTTGGGCAGAACCGAAAGATCTCCCACCTTGACCGGAAAACTGTCATATTGGCCGCGCATTAGCTGATTCAGATTGAGCAACTTCCCCCGCTTGCGTTCCCATCCCATCCATCCACCTTCGCGCGGGTTGTAGACGCGATGACGGTGGAGAAGAAAAAAGGAGCCCATCGTCTTCCCGGAATATCTTTCATTGAGTTCGCTTATTAACCTTGCGCACAATGCCACCAGCGAACTTTCTTCGGGAGCGGGTTGATCGGAATCAGGCAGATCGGAAACGATGGCAAAATGCAGATTGCGGTCGTGGTTGCCGAGGAAACGTACCTCCAGATTTTCCACCAGACCCTGCACCTGTTTTTCATTCAGCAGGAGCGTGGGAATCGCCACCATAGTCACACAATCGTTCGGAATGCCCTCGGAAAAATCAAGTTTCGGCAGAGCCTCGACCGGCATCAGGTTGGTGGTCAGATAATTCATCAACTGAACCGCGGCCTGCGAGCCGGGCAACAATAAAACCAGCAGCGACAGCAGAACGAGCAGCGGAGAAGTAGAGGCGGGAGTCACTAACCAAACCGTCTCGGCAATGATGGCCAGCGTCAATACGACAACTCCTAGTACCAGGAAGTCGTCGGGATATCTTCGCAAAAACAACCGCAGGCGTTCGCCAAACGTAGGATTAAAACCTACCCGCTGGCGCAGAATCGTCTCTCCTTCACTCAAAAGGTAGTAGCCGATGTGCGATTCTCGCAGCGCGATCCGCGGATCGTCGAATTTTCGGGCGTGCGCCTGCTGCGCAAGCGCAAGCGCTTCCTTCGCCACCTCCAACTCAGATCGATCGCTGCGATGCGCGATCTTTGCCACCCTTTCGCGATACACGTTGCGGCTTTCAATATCCATCGCGGCATAGGCGCCAGCTGGGTCCTCGCGAAGAATCGGATCGAATGGGATGAGCGCTTCCAGCTCTTCCTTCCACGATGTTTGCGTCACATGCCTTAAAGTTCGTATGGAGGCGGTGACGCGCTTCACCGGCTGGTTTGTCGGATCCGCAATTAGAACGCCGCCCCGCGCCGCAATCTCTTCCAGCACCACCAGCTTTACCGCCGGCACCAAGGCGCCAATCTCATGAAACTCGAGCGGAGTAGTCTCTTCAAACGCCAAGCAAAATGCTGTGAAGTTGCTTTTGTTGAAGGTGGCGTCGGCTTCAACGAAAAAAGCCTGCGCGATTGCCAGCACGCGCGGCGCAATTTCGCCCTTGCTGCTGACATGCGGAAGATTAGTTAGCGGCCCGAGCTCAGTTGCCAACTGCCGCGTCGCCGCGGAAAGTTGCTGCGCGTTGTCGCGAAGCCAGAGGAGATCCTCCGATTTGGGGGCCTGCGCGTAGGCCGCATCCACACCTTTGAAAATGCTCTCAAAATCTGCGCCAAGCTTTTCACAATGCTTCGCGAAGGTGTCGGATGAAGTTGTCCCCGGTAGCCAAATCAGACTCGCGGCAAGCTCCGCCGCCTCGACGCGCATCGTTCGCGCTTCCGCGCCCTTGCCAATGGAAAAGTACTGCTGCTCATCTTCGCCAACTCCGATAATGCCATCGACCTGAGTGTGACGAGCCATCAATTACAACCATCCTTGCTTTGATTCATCCGGCTTCGACCCATCCCTCTTCTCTCGCTGCCTCTACCGGTAACTCGCGGCTTGCAGTTCGAACATTTCCGCATAGCGGCCGCCAAGGTGCGTCAGGGCATCGTGATCTCCCTCTTCGGCAATGCGTCCGTTCTCAAGCACCACAATTCGATCCGCCATGCGCACGGTCGAGAATCGGTGCGAAATAAATAGAGCCATCTTCCCGGTCGTCAACTCGGCAAACCGCTGAAAGACTTCATACTCGCTGCGTGCGTCGAGCGCCGAGGTGGGCTCGTCGAGAATTAATACCTGCGCGTCGCGCAGATAGGCGCGCGCTAGCGCAACTTTCTGCCATTCGCCACCGGAGAGATCGACCCCACCCTCAAAGCGTCGGCCCAGCATCTGCTCGTATCCCGATGCCAGTTTTCCTACCACATGATCGGCCATACTCTTTTGCGCAGCCTGCCGCAGCAATTCCGAGTTGTCGATCTGCTCGATGCGGCCGACCGCAATGTTTTCCCGCGCCGTCATCTCGTAGCGCATGTAGTCCTGAAAAATGACGCCGGTTTCGCGATAAAGGTCTTCGAGGTTGTACTCGCGCAGATCGACGCCGTCTAGCAAAACTTGCCCTTCAAGCGGATCGTAGAGTCGAGTCAGCAGCTTGACGATGGTGGTCTTGCCTTCGCCGTTTTCGCCAATCAGCGCCACTCGCTCACCCGGATGCAAATGAAAATTCAATTTGTTCAACACCAGGCGCGAACTTCCCGGATAGCGAAATGAAACATCGCGAAATTCAAATCCGCGCCGGATGGGCCGCGGCGCCGGCAAAGCGTGCGGCTTCGATTGGATCGTCGGACGCATCTCGAAGAACGCAATCAGATCGGTCAGGAACAAAGCCTGGTCAGCAATCGTCGAGAGCGTCGAAAAAGTTTGTTGCAGATTCGAGCTGGCCTCGCGAATGGCGTTCGCCAATAAAGTCAACGTGCCGAAGCTGAAAACTCCAGTGACCGTCCTCCAAACCGCGAACACGTAAGCCGTGTAATACCCGGCGGTGCCGATCGCGGAGAGCAGTGCCCCCGCCACTACCTTGCGGCGAGCCAGCGCCACGTCTTCGTCATAAACCTGCGTGGAGAGGCCCTTAAATCTGGCGGTCAAAAAATCTCTAAGGCCAAAAAGTTTTAATTCCTTGGCTGCCTCTTTGCTTCCGCCCAGAATCCGCAGGTAGTCGAGCTGGCGCCGGATTGGAGTCTGGCGAAAATTCTTGGCGTATCCCAAAAACGCAAAGTGCGTCTCTCCCACGAACGCCGGGATCACCCCAACAATCAGCATCAGCAACAGCCACGGCGAAAACACCATGATCGAAATCGATAACGTGATCGTCGTGATCACCTGCTGAATAAGGCGCCCGATGGCCTGGATCATATACAGCCGGTCGGTAGCCTGAACCCGCGCACGCTCTAACCGGTCGTAGAACACCGGGTCTTCGTAGGCCAGCAGGTCGAGCGAGGCAGCGTGCTCCATGACGCGAACACTCACGTGGTGCATGTACTTGCCGGCGAGCAACGCGTCGAGATAGTCGATCGCTCGCCCCAGGACGCTGCTCGACACGGCCAGACCAAACTCCCAGGCCACCAGCCACCACAGGCGGGTCCCTATGGGCTGATGAGTGGTGAGGACGCGGTAGATGGTATCGATGATGAGCTTGGAGACCCAGAACAGCGCGGGCGGCAGCAGCGAGGCCACCACTCGCGCGACCAGTCCCAGCACAACCACCGTGCGTCCGGACTCCCACACAAAACGCAATACAGCGGGAACATTTCGAAGAGCTGCGACTCGCTCCCGCCATCCGTTGCGGAACTCAGGATTTGCGCTCATGACTTCGCCAACATGACTGAATCGAATACAGTCGAGAACTCGCTTGAATCGAAAAGGCCTTGGGCGCCAGAAAGGATCAGCCCGGCACTCTAGGCGACCTAAATGTTAATCGAAGCGGCGGTACTCCGAATGGCACTTCCAGCGCAAACCCAGGCCAGCTCAAACGATTCTTCGATGAGGAAACAGCCCCCGGGGTTGGTGGATATGAAAACTAGAAAGAATGGTAGCACAGCGACGAGTCCTTGCTGTTTAAGGCTGGTATTTGTGGAAGCCCGCACGCTCCATGCCACGCCGCGCTTCTGCCGTCTTCATGAAGGTCTCCCAAACGAAGCCGGTGCGCAGATTTTCTGCCATCAATAAGATGATGCCCGTGTCGATCCCGATTACATCGGTGTCGTACCAGCTATTGAGGGGATTGAATACGTTGACGAATCCGTATTTATTCCAGGCCGAAGGATACCGGCTTCGAATTGTCTTCAGCACGCGCATGGTGGCCGCGGGAAGAAATGGCAGTGACCCGCCGGCCGCGCTCGGCACAACCGAGCCATCAATCGGTCCGGTTGCGGGAGGTCCACCCCATGCCACATACCCGTGTTGAGAGTCGGAAGCCGTGATGCCCCACAAGTCATCGGAGTAATCGGGAAACTGCTTCCCGAGTTCAATGCAAAAGCGGCGATGAACTTCCGTGGCCGTCACCGAATTCTGAAAATAGTCGGCGTACTTGTCGCGTTTATCGCGAAAATCAAACCATGCTTGCGAGTACTGATGCACAAAGAGCGGCGCAAACGACCCAATATACCGCATGCCGTCATATTCAAAGTTCAAACGCTTCCACGCGTTCCAGGTTTCCGCTTTTAGCGGATAGGCTGACGATCCCATGCCGAGCAGATACATCATCATCAGCTCGCTGTAGTAGTCCCACCGCGAAGAAAGAAATCCGACCTCCGGCGTCCAACCATGCGTGAGCAGCGACGTATCTTCGGAGAGCCAGGTCCAATCGACGCGATTGAAAATCAGGTTTGCCAGCTCCGTGATTACGGCATGACGGAAGTGTTCGCGGCAAGTCAGTATGCCGCACAGCAGAATCGCCGTGTCTACCGATGAGACTTCGGAGTCGAACATGCGTTCTCCGGTTTCCGGATTGGCGAAGTGGTAGAAAAATCCGCGGTGGTTCGGCAACTTCTTCCACAGAAATCGCAGAGTTGCGAAGACCCGTTCCAGCGCATCATCCTTCGAGAGGAAGCCCCGCTGCTGGCCAATGCAGAGGGCCGTCAAACCAAAGCCCGTGGCGGCAATGCTGGACGCAACCTTTTGATCGTTTTTATCAAGGGTGTGAACGTTACAGCGGTCCTTGACCATCCCCGTTTTCGGATTTCCCTGCTCCCAGAAAAAGAGAAAACTGGCCTGCTCCACCTCATTGAGAAATTGATCGTCTTCCGCTGATAGAGCTGACACGGCGGCCGGGTTGCCAGCGGTAGCGGAGGGTTGGGAGCTGACGAACGATGCCGGCAGGTACTTGGCGAATGGCAGGCAAAGGCCCGTCCCCAAAACCTGACGCAGAATTTGCCGCCGCGAAAATAGATTGAGTTTCGAGTCAATCATGCGCTGGCATTTTGTTCATCATGGCGACGGGGAAAAAACTAGCTAATTCGACTCCATTCAATCGGCGATCAAACACAGTCTCAACTATTTCCTGATAGTCCTGTCAAAAATAGAAATCACGTTCCTGCAAGTGTTGCCCCGGACAGGAACCGTTCAAGCCGAGCTATCATCATATTAATATTATCGATGATTGTGCGCATGACTCGGACCCACAAAATCGAAGCTGCGATCGCTGTGCTGGTCGCTCTCGTCCTTACCGGCAGCATTCTCGCGGTAATCCGCTGGGAAAGGGAGAAAGCAATTTCCCTTCGTGGCGCCGTCCTGGTGCAGGATTCGGACCCGCGAAAACAGCAGCCCATCAGCGGTGTCATGATTTCCGCCGGCGATCTCGCCGCCTCCGACGCCACGTCTGATTCCTCCGGATTTTTTCTGCTCAAGCTGCGCAAGCCAATTCGCAAGGGTCATCCCGTCGTTCTGTCTTTTCGCGCCCCGCAGTACGGCCCGCTCGCTCTCAACGAGGTCGTCGCCAACAAGCTTTACGTTGTCCATCTCGTTCCGCTCGCCAACAATCCAGCGCTAAAAAGCCAGCCGCAAGATAAGGTCGCCAACATCCGGGTGCGTTATACGGTCAAAAGTATGACGGAACTCAACGTAGGAAGTGCGGTGAAAACCTTCGAGATTGAGAACAAGGGCGACGTGCCGTGCAAGGGCGACCGACCCTGCTCGCCCGACGGTAAATGGAAAGCGGCTTTTGGTTCGGCAACTTTGGATGCGGGCGCGGGCAACGAATTTCGCGACGCCCGCGCTTCCTGCATCGCCGGGCCCTGCCCCTTCACGAAAATTGAAACCGATCACTTCTCGCAGGGCGGACAGGTCATCACCGTCGCGGCGCGTGATTGGTCTGACACCGCCACTTTTCTCTTAGAGGCTGAGGTTTTCCGGCACATGATGACCCAAAGTGAACGCTGGTCTTATCCCGTGATCTTTGGCGAGAGTCTCTCTTTCACCCTGCCCGCCACAGCCGAGAGCGTAAGCATTGAGGCAGAACTCGACGGTCAGACCATAATCTTTCCGCTGGGACCGTCGCTTTTTTTGAGTTGGGCGAGCTGCGATGCTGGAGTCAATCCTGATAAAGGGCGCGTCTATCGCTGCACACCCAAACCGGGATTTCGCTTCCAGTAGATCTACGAATTTCAGCACAGAGGCTGGCGCCGTCTGATACGGCGGACTTGTGGAAAATCAGCTCGGGTTCTAACGAAAGAGGGGACTGGCCCAGCCTCCAGCATTAATGCCGCCCGCCGAACCAGTCCTTCCAGGAGTGAACTCGTCGCAGTTCTCTGCCAATCCGCGGTTAGAAACCGCGGCCCAGCATGTAGTTATTCGCGCGCATGAACCAGCCCGCCTCGGCGTTATAAAATGGCCACGGGAAGCCGGAATCCACATATTTACTCTGGACAGCGTTGATATAGGTGGTAACGCGGGCCTGATCTCCCATGGCCGCCGCGCCTTCAACTACCAGGCACCAGGGGAACGGATCCTGCGAATTAAACGATAGCTCTGGCCAGCCCGGCCACGCCGCGTTCAGCGCCGCATAAGCTTGCTGCGCGCGTGGGTCAGAGGATTTCACCACACCCATCAGCACCGGAAAAATCTGCGAACTCGCATCCGCATACCAGGTGCCCATATTGGGCGCGATGAAATTGCCGTACCAATCCTTGTAAACCGCCCATTTGCCGTTCATCCACATACTCAAAATGCCATTTTTCATGGAAGTTGCTGCGGCGGTGTAATAGCTGGATTTCGCGGAATCGCCAAGGGCGTTGAAAAGCGACGCCAAGTCGCTCAATCCGCGATAGCCTTCGGAATTGTCCATCAGGTACTTGATCTCATAATCAGGACGCGCCCAGGTGAGACCGTCGCTCTGCTGCGTCTGGATCAGCACTCCTCCGATCACGTCCAGCTGATACGCGATGCTCGAAATGTACGAGCGCGCGTGCGGGTCGCCACTCTCCCACGCATTCCATGCCAGAGTTAGAAAGGTAGCGGCGTAAGAGTCGGTCGAGTCAGCGGTGTAGGTCGGCGTCTCGACCCCGTTGCTGACCGTGTAGTCATAGACCGTGCCGTAGAGGCCCCACTTGTCCGGCCAATTGAGATGGCTGACGTACCAGTTCATCCAGGCCAAAACTTCAGGCATGCGATTCGGATCCTTAGTCATGCCGATGGCGCCGATGTTGGCGAAATAGGGCTCAATTTGCCCCGGGACGTAGAGAATTGCTCCATCCGCCTGTGAAAACTGCGACACCCACTGCGACGTGGCATTGAAATTTTGCTGATAGGGCCCCGATGAGCCCACGGTGATGTTCATGGCCTTGACATAAACTGCACCCGTATTATCCCAAGCCTGTACGTTGATGTTATGGGTGCCAGCGGTGAGCGCCAATGAGGTGTTGAGGCTCGCGGCGTCGACAGTATAGGCGTCTTGGCCGTCGACGTAGATACGCATGGCATCGATTACCCGGCCGCCGGGCGCGGTGGCCGAGGCGACGAACTGTACTGGTGCGGCGACGGTAGCGCCCGCTGACGGGGATGAAATTTTGACCCCTACACTTGCGCTTAACCTGGCGCTCTGGCCGAGCGCCCCTGTCACTAGAATGGCTGCGACCGCAACCCGACAAAGCAGATTGAGCGGCAAACTGCCCTGGCGGGCAGCTGACGTTCGGGAAGATTTCGAGGAACCGGTACAAAAATCGTCCGGAAGCAGACGAAAGTAAAGATTTTGCAAAACGAACCTCCAATACGCATCAGGGATTACCCGTAAGAGAAAGACTGGGTACGTCTGCGCACTCAGGTCTTCTACAGGGTGTAGACCGTTAAACTACAGGACTCACGGTATTGACGCACAATAGGAAGTTCATGGGGAATTACCGAAGTTTGCGGGGGAATGGAATTCAGCCGGCCGCAGCCAGGCGCAGCGATTTTGCGCACTGGGCGGCCCACTGTTTTTCTATCACGGAAACAGTCCGCGGCTGAGGGACGCGGCAAATCGGAAGTTCATCGCTGGCGATCGGCTAAAGCAAATTGTGCAAGCCGGACTTAAGCAGGGAAGGTCCCCTGTGGGTGAGCGAGAAGATTGAAGATTATTGCTGGAGCTAGACCTCGAGCAGGTTTCGTCCTCGCCAGCTCATTCCCCACGAGTAAAAGCCAATAAAAACAAGAATATCGAGGAACGGGCCGAAGACGAAGTAGAGCACCGGCATAAAGAGAACTGATCCGTGAAGCAGATACACGTGCAGCATGTATTGCTGGGGCACAAACAGAACCAGGTGGGCCACCGTTGCCAAGGTGAGAAAAATCTTTTGGGCAAGGGTGAAGTCGAGCAGATAGAAAGTAAAGCCATACAGCACTGGAATCAGCCCGATCAGAACGCAACTGAACACCAGCATGCTGACCGTATACCCCGGCAGATCGTGAGGAAAACGAGCCGACGCTACCGCGAAATATCCGAGCGCGGTCGCCTGCAACAGGCAAAAGCCGCGAAGCAGATAAGCCCACGGGAGAGCTTCTTCGGTCAGCAGGAAACTGGCGCCAAACGCCAGAATGGTCACGCCGGTGGTGATCCACCAAGCCTCGCCGCTGGCAGGTCCGGCGGGGAGGCCGAAGCAGGGCAGCGCAAAATGAATATGGCTACCCCATCCCTGAGGGGCCAGAATGATATCGCTCTTCAATCCGAGTTGCTTTCCCCAGAATGCCAGGATATGTCCCCAGAATCGTCCCACGGTCGGCAACAGCGCGATCCACGCGGCCGTTCCAGCGAACACGAGAACCACGCTCTCTATAATCTGTCGCGGCCCAAGGCGCAGGCGAACGAATGCCCGATGCGGCGTAATCAGGCCTCCGCGCCAGCCCCGGTGGCGCATGACCTCAACCGCCGGCGGCAGCCTCTTCTCTTCCTTGCGGTCTTGACCCTCCAGCTTAGAAATCGAGGAATACACCGAAGGTTCCTCCCACGCGGTGGTATGCCGGCTCCTGATGCTGTTCGACGCTGAAGTTCATCCCCCAGTTAGGGCCGATCCATTGCCGCCACGTGCCCGTGACCGTGTGTTCGCGAAAGTCTTCCGCCACACTGAAAGCCGGCACGAGCGGAGTGGGCAGCCCCAGCACTTCGTATCCTTCGCGCCCCCATTCATAGCGAAGCGAAATAAAATGTTCCTTCTGGTGCCCCCATGTGCCCGCCAGGTATTGAGTACGGGCGAGAATGTCTCCCGGGTTGGCGTGCGTCCACATAAAGCCGCCCTGAAGCACTAGGGGATGTTGAAAGTAGTAAGCGGCCCCCACCTGTCCACGCACGTCATTGTCGGTGGTTTTGCTTTGATCAAAGCCTGCGCCGGCAGTGACCACAAGTTGTCGACGACGGAGTAACTTGCGGCTAATGAGTCCGGTGGTCTGAAATTTATTTAGAAAGAAGCCCCCGACGCTGCCGCCGATAGAACCCTCGGCATACCAGTTCTCCGACAAAGTGCGGACCAGATCGAGATTTCCAAACCATCCGCTATCGCCGAATCGGCCCTCACGCGTGACTTCTCCGGTCAACGTATTGCGGCCGCCCGAGACGACGCCACGCATATAAAAGTCGTTCCAGTCGGCATAACCGTCGGTAAGAGAGCTGTGGCTGCCGCCAACTTCGATATATCCCGGCCCTTCCAAGCCTAGCGTGAGAGCGCCTAATCCCGGCAGACTCGATCCGGGCGCGGCAGTGGTGTTCGAACTTGCTTGTGCGCAGGCCAAGGCACACGAGAGCAGACACGCGAAGAAAATCAGCGGTTGCTTCATCGTTTGGCCTCGACCGCTTCCCCCCGCGACCGCCAGGGATCGCGCCGCAAGCTGAATTCGATGCTCAGTTCGCGGCTATCGCCCGCCGCAACAAAAATCATTCCATCCTCCGTTCGGATCGTCGCCCTACCTTCTTCCACTCGCGCGTCTCCGTAGTATTCCTGCGGAAAAACCCATGTCTGGTGAGCGAGCGTCTTCGGATGAGAAGCGCTCAGCCTAACCTTGCCCGGTGAGTTCCGCAGCAGCGTCCACTGGACGGTCTCGCGTTGATTGAGAAATCCCGCCAGTTCGGTCATCGTGTACCAGCGAAAGCGGCCTTCCTTCTCGAGCACATCGGCGTTGTCGAGCCAGGCGCGAAGCGTGCCAAAAAAGCGCTCGGCCCCGTAAGGATGCGTATACAACAGGCGGGCGGCGTGATCGCGCACCGTGAAGTCCGTCACCGCCAGCAGCCATTCCCGCACCTCGCCAATAGGCACGTCGTCAAAGCCCATCTCCTCCAGGCTCGCCTCCTTGCCCATGTGAAGGATGGGAAAGCCCCAGATGCCGGGCCCATCGCGGGTCTCGTCGCGATAGACGCGCGTGGGTCCGAGACCGGCATCGCCGGTAAAGTAGTAGGCCACGAAGCCGTTTTTCTCAAGCCAGCGTGTCACCCATTCCGGTTGATTGCCGAGCGGCGCGGAGTACTCGGTTATGCGAGTGCCGGAAATTCTTTCCAGAGCGTCCTTGTTCATCTCCAGATATTTCTGAAATTGGCTCCCGTTGGTATCGTTGATGTGATCGCCAAAATAATTGTGGATCCAGCCGCCGTGGCTGCCGATCTCCTGTCCGCGCGCCAGCAGGTAGCGGATCCATTTTTGCGTCTCGGGATCATGCGCAACATCGAGCCCCTTGTGATCGCCGAAGGCATCGACGTCCGGCCCGGCGGTAATGTGAATGGAGAATCGGCCACGGTCGAAAACTCCCTCATCGGCCAGAATCTTGAGCGGCTTCAACGAAGAGTGCGCATCGACGTGCCAATTGAATACCAGCCCACCCACGCCGTCCGGAACCGGCGCGAGATAAGGCAGCCCGAGCATGTGTACGCCAAAGAAATGCAGGAAAGAGTGCAACAGCAATCCGTCCGTACGCGACGCCAAATATCCCAGCGGCAGATTCACAAAGAGCACTTGCCCCAACTCCTCTTGCCGGTAACCGGCGGCCAGTGCGTGTTTTGATTTCAGCAATACCTCGCCATCGAAGTTGCCCGCGGTGCGGAAGACTGGGTAGTCGACATCGCCATACTGATAAGCCGCAAACGCATATCGGTTCGTCGCGGCATCGCGCTCAGCCACCGGACGCCAGCGCGCGAGTTTGCCACCATCGCCAGCAACTGGAACGGAGCTTCCGGGCGGGATGCTAAGGTCCTGCATTGCGGCGGCTGTCCCGGTAACTTGCGCCGGCTCCATAGTCTTCGTGTCATAGAGGTCGTAGAGCGAATAATGCACGCCCACCAACCCTGAGAGCCGGGAAGCGCCCGGCGGGAAGCGCCCATTCAGGTCCCACGTGCAGGCGTCATAAACCACCATGAGATTCCCACCCGCCCGCACATAGCGATATAGTTCGCCAACCAATACGTCATTCGCAGAGCGATGGAGTTGATCGGGAAGAATGACCCCAGCGGCATGAACCGCCGCCAGCGGATCCAGGAACTCGGAGTCATGAATCGGCTTTAGATGGAGGCCTTCTTCGCTGGCCGCGTCCAGCCATTCGCGCACCGCTGGCGTGTTGACATCGACCGCGTCCGGCAACAGCAAAAGCAGCGTATCCGCACTCCTTCCCGACATGCTCCCTTCGCGCCAATGCATATACCCGACCGCGAAGAGCAACAGCGGCGCGAGCAGCGCGACGCACACGTACGTGGCCCCTTTTTTCATGGCTGTACTTGGATGCCGGGCGCGGCGTTTGCGGTTGGGCTTTCCCAGGCATCCCATATCTCTTCGCAAGCCCTTGGATCAAGCACTTGCGCCTGTGGAAAACGCGCCCGCAGCGACTGCCACACGGCCTCTTCCAGCACATTCCACGAACTACCGCCACGCAGCGAATCGGATCGCGACGTCCAGCACGCCGCCGACTTCGTGTCGCCCAGTTTCTCGGCAGCCAGCGCTACCAGGCCCCACGGATTTGTGTCATAACGCCGCTCGATCCATCCCGCGCCAAATCTCCGTCTCCATTGCCGCCACGCCTGTCGCGGATCCTGGCCCGGGCCGCTCACATCCACCAGCCAGGGATAAACCTGCGCCACGATATCGGGATAAAAAGCAGGACGGCTCTTCTGCATCGAAGGACGAAAGCGACCCGTGTGTCGATCCCAGAAAATGTGCTGGATGGCGGTATCAAGCTGATCGGCGCGCGCATCAGTCGCGGCCGCAGCCGGATCGTTCAAACGTGATTGTCCGCGAGCGACATCTTTCAGCGCCGCATAAACTTCAATGTTGTCCATGAACAGGGCAACGTGATTGAGTCGCGAGATGTGATACACACCGAGCCGGCCGTTGCGCAGCTTCGCCAGTTGCTTAGCCGCTAGCGTGATGCTGCGCTGCCACTCCGCAGGCATGCCCGCGGAGGGCGCCATGCGGTAAAGGAGTTGCATCCAGAGCGCGAGCATGGAGTCGTCGGCATCGGCGGGGGCGCAATCGCGCCAAGCGAAGTCAGTGTTAATGTTGGCGTTGGGGTTTGTCGCCGCGCGGCAGAAGCGCCGGAAGAGCCCATCGGGTCGCTGTCGCGGCAAAGCCCAATCGATCCACACCTGCGCCGCTTCGTGGATGTCCAACCCGCCATCCTGCGCTACGATCAGCGCCTTGGTGGCGAAGTAGGGCTCTACATAGTTGCCGCCCTGAGTCAGCGTGATCGCGCCGTCGCCTGCCTGAAAGGTCGCGGGATAAAAGGCAGTTGCGGCGGCCGCATGCATCCCGCAGCAGAGCAGCGCAATGAGTGCGATCAGTGAAATTACGGCAGGCTTGGCCAATGAGCGTGGAGACCAGGCTCTCGACGAGCCTCTCCCCAGCCGTGCCGGTGGGGTGGGCATTAAGCCTCGACGCTTCCGCGCACACGCGCCCAAACCGTCCCATGCAACTGGCAGCCGGCGGAGATATTCGCGCCCGATGATGAAATCGTAGTCGGCGCGTCCGGTTCGCCGACCCGAGCGCCGCGCGCGATCAAAACATCGAACTCCGCCATCACGGGCCCAAGCGCAAACGTTCGCGGACCAAGCCATAGCGTCCCGCCGCAAACGATGCTGCCGTGCACGCACGCATCCTCGTCAATCACTGTGTCCCTATAACTCTTGGCGCTGCCGAGAAGCCGCGCCCCTCGCCCGATATGAAGCTCGCCGGTAGCGATCACATTTGCGTTCAGGGTTTCGCCCGCCGGCAGCACGAAATCGCCTTCAACACGTAGCCGCGGACGCGACGACGTAAACATATCGCCCGTCACCAATCGCTCCGCCTTCTCCTCTGAGTCTTTCTGCGCCTGGCAGACATGTGCGTCTGAAGTCGGCAGCGCCCGTGTGTCGTCAGAATCGACGGTCAGAATCTGCGGAGCGTGCATATGCTGGAAGGCGCAGCCGCGCTCAAGCCGGATCGATTGGCCGGCTGAGAGTCGGCCGTAGGCAGTGCTTCCGGGGCGAAGATAAACGTTGCCCTCGCCGTGAAGCCAGCGCAGTACGCTGCTGTTTTTCCCGAGGATAATGTCATCGCGCCCCAGCGCCGCACGCAACGCTGCCCCTTCTCCCAACTCGATGGGGCCGTCGGCATAAACATCGGCGTCGACAACCTTGCCGGCGGGAATTTGCGCCACGTCGCCGAACATCAAAGTAGAGATGCCTTGAATCTGCCGCGAATCGAAATCGAAATTGTCCGTACCGACGAGCAATATTTCCATCCCCGCCAACGCTGTTCTCGATACTTCGCGCTCGCTGCGGCAGCACTCTAACTGCGGGCGCAGAGGCTCCAGTCGCGTCCGCAAAACATCGGCAAAGTTCGTGATTCGCCCGTCATGGCGCGAGGTAGGCAGGGCAGACGCGTCGCCGCGCTTCCACAACTCGTATAAAGCCGGCGTCACCGGCAGAGCGAGCAGCACCGCCGTGACAGTGGTCAACGCAAGCGGGGCCCACGGCAACATCAGACAGACTCCCTCAACACGGGAGCAGACGGGGACAGGGCATCGTCGAGCACCGGCGCAGTGCGCGAACGCTCAGTCTTGTCCCAAACCAGTTCGTGATTCCCGAAGAAATTCCCGACAGTGCCTTCGTACGCCTGCTGCCACGCCGCCTGCGAGACACTGATCAGACTCACCGTGAATCCGAAGAGAGTGAGCGGCAGAAGACGAATTCGTTCCCGCGAACCATCGAGCCTGGCCGCCGCTGCAATCTCAAAGAACGCAGCAAAGTTTCCGAGGGTAGTGAAAGCGCCCAGCGCCAGCACCGTCAAGCCGCCGCCGATCTGCGCGCCGGTATAGAAGAGCACCACCGCAAGCAGCCATCCCAACAACAGCACGGGCCCCATGAGATAAACACCCAACAGCAGCAAGCCGTCGATGCGCTCGAACCAGCCGAGGCCAGAGCATCTCGCCGTGCGGCCGATATAGCTGGCCATCGCCTGGTTGTGGCCTTTGGCCCACCGCGTAATCTGCCGCACGCGTACCGGCCAACGCTCCGGCACTTCTTCATAGCACTCGGCGCGATTTTCGTAAGCGGTCTTCCATCCCGCGATGAGCAGCCGATAAGTCAAATCGGTATCTTCAGCCAACGCGTTCTCATTCCAGCCACCGATCTCCTGCAGCGCGCTTTTGCGCACCCCGGCGACCGTTCCGCCATATTGCGGCACAAGGTGAAGATTCATGCGAGCCTGCTGATCGACCTGGTATCCGCCCGAACGCTCAAGATCCAGAAGACGCGTCAAACACTTCTTGCCCACATTCAGCGGCACCACTCGGCCCATAACCGCGCCAATCTCAGGGTCGAAAAATGGCGCGACCAGTTGCCGTAGAAGCGCTTTGCCAGGAATATAATCCGCATCGAAAATCAGCACGACTTCGGTCTTCACCAGCGTCATCGCGTCCTTTAAAGCGGCGGCCTTGCCCGCCTTTCCGCCCACGCGATGAAACGGCTCGATGCTCGGGTGCTGTTCGGCGAAGGCGTCGATAATTTCTCGCGTCCCATCCGTTGACCGATCGTTGACCGGGATGATCGTCATCTTCTCTTTGGGATAGTCCGCCTCGATCAGCGCCTTCATGATGTCGGCGACGACTGCTTCTTCATTGTGGGCAGCGATCAACACCGTGATCTCTGGCCAGGAAGCACTCTCCAAATCAACGTAGGGATGCCGCTGCTTTCCAAATAGACGATTGAAGGTGAAGAAATAATGACGGAAGGTGTAGATACAAATCAGAAATAAGATCGTGCCAAATAAATCCATTAACATACGCCGTCACCGCGTCCTTCGGCCTGCCCAGCCAATTCATCCCCGATAACTTCAACCACTTGCTCCACTGACTCGTCGGAGCCAATAGAAACTTGTTGGCTGCTTCCCGCGTCTTGGAACTGCTCCGAATCATGCAGCAGCGGCCGTTCACCGTCCAGCCAACGCGACAAAGCGGTTGCAATTCTCGCCGCGGCGCGCCCATCACCATACGGACACTCGCCCGCAGCCATGGCTCTGTAGGCATATTCATTACTCAAGAGCCGCGACGCTTCGCGCACAATCGCCTCTCGCGACGTTCCCACGATCTTCGCCATGCCCAGCAGTGACGCCTCCGGCCGCTCCGTCACTTTGCGCAACACCAGCACGGGCTTGTGAAATATCGGCGCTTCCTCCTGCACTCCGCCGGAATCGGTGAGCACGAGATAGCAGCGGCGCAACAACGACAGAAATTGGAAATAATCGACCGGCGGAATCAGATGAATTCGATCGCAATTGGATAACTTCGCTTCCACCGTCGAAGTCACATTGGGATTCAAGTGCACCGGATAAATGACACGAATATGCGGAAAGCCTTCGACAAGTTCGAGGATCGCATCGCAAATATTCTCGAGTTCCCCGCCCCACGATTCGCGCCGGTGCGACGTCATCAACACCAGCGGAGATCCGTCGTCGGGCACGCCTTCCGGCAGAGGATGCTCAATGCTCTGCATCTCCAGAAGCTTGTGCACCGCATCGACGATGGTGTTGCCCGTCGTCACCACGTCCTGCGCCGGGATCGCCTCCATCAGCAGGTTTTCGGCTGCCAGTGGGGTGGGCGCAAAGTGTAATTGCGTCACTACGGCCGCCAGCCGCCGATTCACCTCTTCCGGCCAGGGCTGATAGATATCATGGCTACGCAAGCCCGCTTCGACATGTGCGACCGGAACTTTTCTGTAGAAAGCGGCCAGTGCTGCCCCGAACGCGGTCGTTGTGTCTCCCTGAACCAAAAGACAATCGAGCGGATTCTCAGCGAGCAGGGTATCCATCGCCTCAAGGATTCGGCGCGTCAGCCCGTTGAGCGTCTGGTTGTGGCGCATGAGATCGAGTTCGATGTCGGCGCGCACGTCAAATACCTGGAGCACCTGATCCAGCATCTGCCGGTGTTGTCCCGTCGAGATCGCCACCGGAATGAATTCGTCTGGGTGTTTTCGGAGTTCGAGGATCACTGGCGCCATCTTGATCGCGTCCGGACGAGTCCCGAAAACGATTCCGATTCGCTTTTTCATAAAAGCTCTCCCCCGGCCCAAACTTAGAGTCTCTTCGCTGGTTATGGGTTGGCGTATGAGTAATTTGCAGTAGATGAACGGTGACTTCGCAGTAGACGAAAAAGATCATCGAAATTTGCAGAAACCGGGCGGCAACCCGCCTGCCCGTTCCTTCACCCAATACCGCATCGTAAGTAGATCGTCCGAACTCGAAGTTGGCCCGAGTTCCGGAAGCAAGTTTTCGGCAATCGATTTTTTCGAATGCTTGAGAGCGAGTTGTGCGGGTGAATGCTTCTGGCGTTTCTGCTCAGATTCTGGGGCAGTTGAATACAGTTGGCGCTACACAGGCCAGATGGCGAGCGCGAGACGTGGTTGCGAACTGGCCAGGAAGTTTTGATCGGAGGTATTTCCCAATGAGCGCGCACCGCATGCACACTAAGAAGATCGCATTGGCCCTTCTGCTTTTCCTCGCCGCTGGACTCTGGGCGGCGGCTGACGATGTGCCGCCAACCTCGACCGCAGCCCCGGAGCATCCGGCGCTGAAGGACAACGAAATGGCCGACCGCATCTTCTATCGCGAAGCCAAGTTCGTTCAGGACATGAAGTCCTACACTCCGATGGTCGAAACCTATATCCAGGATTACAAGAGCGACGATCAACTCGGACAGCTGCCGACGAGCGACAAATATTTCATCGGGCGCCTGATCATGAACAAAGGCCTCGAAGATCTGTCCTTTCAGAAGAAAACGACGTTGCTGCGCAGCAGATTTCTGGAGAAGCTGAACGGCTTCTACAAGATGAATTATGTAGCGCTCGGCTTTATGCAGATGGTCTACATCTATGGTTTCGACCAGCAGAACTACGACCTCAAATTTCTTCATCAGGAATTTCTCGGCGACGTCCGCACTCTCGTCTTCGATGTATCGCCCAAGCAAAAAGTAAAGGGAGCGCACTTCCTTGGCCGCATCTGGGTCGAAGATCAGGACTACACCATCGTCCGCTTCAACGGCACCTATCTGCCCCAGGGCCGCATGAATTTCTATTTTCACTTTGATAGCTGGCGCACCAACATGCAGCCCGGCGTTTGGCTGCCCGCATTTGTCTACACCGAGGAATCAGACGCGAAGTATGCCTTGTTCCGAAAACTGGCGATGCGCAGCCAGACGCGCCTCTGGGGATACAACCTCAAGGTGCCCACTGACACTGATGAGTTCACCTCGATGCAAGTTGATCCCTCGTCAAACGTGGCCGATCAGACCGAAGTCGCCAACGAAATTCTTCCCGTCGAGAGCGCCCACAAATGGGAGCGTGAGGCCGAAGACGACGTGATCGACCGCTTGCAGCGTGCCGGAGTTCTCGCGCCCGAGGGCGACGTGTCGAAAGTCTTGGAGACCGTCATCAACAATCTTGAAGTCACCAACAAGCTCGACATCGAACCGGAAGTCCGCGCACGCGTCCTGCTGACCACGCCGCTAGAGTCGTTCACAGTAGGGCACACCATCGTCGTAAGCCGCGGACTGCTCGATGTGTTGCCCGATGAGGCCGCGCTCGCCATGGTGCTGGCGCATGAACTCGGTCACATTGCCCTCGGCCATCGTCTGGACACGAAGTATGCGTTCGGCGATCGCATGAATTTCCCCGATGAAGAAACCTTCCGCCGTATTCAGGTGGCGCGCGACCCGCGGCAGGAAGAGGCGGCGGACAAGAAGGCACTCGAATTTCTGCAAAACTCGCCGTACAAAGACAAACTCGCGAACGCCGGCCTGTTCCTGCGCGCTCTCGAATCCCACTCGAAACAGCTCTCCTCGCTGATCACGCCTGAGTTCGGTAGCCGGATGGCGAAGGGCGACAGCATCCTGCGCATGAGCGCACTGCTACAGTCCGCGCCCGCGCTTCAGACAACCGAGGTCACGCAGATCGCGGCCCTTCCTCTGGGCAGCCGTATCAAGCTCGACCCCTGGGACGATCGCGTCGAACTCAACAAGAGCAAACCTGTGCCCCTGCAATCGGCGCGCGACAAGATGGCGTTCGAAGTAACGCCGATGATCCCCCATCTCGCCCGCTATCACGGCCCGCAACAGGTCGCGAATGCGTCGGCTACCGGCAAGTAAGAGTTTTTCGTTCGCGGGCCCACCCGTTCTGAAACAACGGGGGTGGGACCCGCGGTTTGAATATTCGTTTTTCGGAGGTAGTAGTATGAAACGCGCCACGCTTCGTTACTTGCCGCCTTATTTGCTGACTGGTTCTCTGACTGCGATCGTCCTGACGATGGTCGCCGCCTCCACAGGTTGCGGCGGAGGTTCAGGCGGTGGGTCTTCAACGCCACCACCCCCGCCGCCGAATCTGAGCGTGGTCAAGCACATCATCTTTCTCGCCGAAGAAAATCGCAGCTTCGATAGTTATTTCGGGAAGATGAACGACTATCGCAGCGCGCCGCCGTATAACCTGCCGCGCGAAGTCAACGGACTGCCCGATGATTGCAGCCCGACAACTGGCGGCGCAACGCCCTGGACGACGCCATGTAGCGCCATGAATTTATCGCCGAATGCTCAAGGCGTGCCTACTACTCCTATCTATGCATTCCATCTGCAGACGGCATGCATAGACGGCCTCAGCCCGGACTGGATTGTCGGCCATTGGGATTTTAATGTGATGAATCCGAGCTCTAACACTCCCGGCACTGTGGGCCTGCCTACTCCCGGCTCGGATGGTTTCGTCGTCAGCGGTGCGAGCGCGGCCATTGCCAACGGCGAAAATGACGTCCAGGGCATTCGCGCCATGGGCTACTACACCGGCTCGGATCTTCCCTACCACTACTGGTTGGCGACGAACTTCGCCATGTCCGACAACTGGTTTGCGCCCGCCCCAACTCGCACCCAACCCAATCGTTATTACTTGATGGGTGCGACCTCAGGCGGCTACGCCTATCCTTATATGGGTGGAAGCGAGCTTCCGATTCAGTCGAAGACGATTTTCGACTCCTTGCAGGCCGCCACCGTCTCGTGGAAGATCTATACCGAACTGCCCGACGGCTACACCTACGCCTCTGTGTTCAACGATTTCCTGGATCGATATGGCAGCACGAATGTTGTCAACGATCCATCGTTTGCGCAATTTTTATCGGATGCGCAAAGTGGCAACCTAGCCTCGGTCACCTTCATCGACAAGCCCGACGCGGATGAGAAACCGGACGGCACCGCGGCCAACGTTCAGGATGGTGTCGCCGAAACCGAGCAGTTGATCAATGCCGTGATGAATAGCCCGGAGTGGTCCTCAACTGTCCTCATCTTTACCTTTGACGAGGCCGGAGGCCTTTACGACCACGTCGTGCCTCCGACCAATGTGCCCAGTCCTGATGGCATTAAGCCAATCGACCTTTGCACCGGCCCGACCGATCCCGACTGCAACGTCGCGTTGCTCACGCACAGCACGCCGCCCTACGATCCTCCTGGAGATTTCACCCGCTACGGCTTTCGAGTGCCGGTGGTGGTGATCTCGCCGTTCGCCAAAGCGGGTTATGTTTCGCACGTCCAGACCGATTCCACCGCTTGGCTCAAGCTGGTCGAAGAACGCTTTAGCCTCCAACCGCTGAATGCTCGTGATGGCTGGAGCGGCACCAGCGACATGAGCGACTTTTTCGATTTCCAAAATCCGCCGTGGACAACGCCGCCGCAAAATCCTCCGAGTGACGGGCCGGGGAATTGTTACGACAGTTTGCCGTAGGGGATTTCGACGAATTTTGGACGCGTCTGTCTCCGGCAGCGTGAGGTATATCGTGAGCCCCAAACCTCGCGATACACGGTGGACCTTCGTCAGACTATTCCTGGGCGGTGCCGGCAACGAGCGTGTTGTTATCGTCTTCCAGCATGATCCATTCCTTGCCGTCATTCACGACTACCGTGCGGAAGTTCATCGTGCCCAGACCCGAGATGATCTGTGCCGTGCCCTGGCAGTTGTTTTCTTCCGTATAAGTGCCGCTGACGGCGCTGGTCGTGATCGCGCCACGGACGCTGAATGTTTCGATGCCGCTCGTAATGGTTCCGAGTCCGTCCAACTTTAGCTGCCCCGCAATCGCCTCTATTTCCAAGCCCGGAAAAAGTGTGCCCAGAAAATTCGTAGCGAACGTCTGTCTAACCCCGGTCAATCCGCAGGCGGCCAGTCCCTGCGCCAGGCCAAAGCCCGGTTGCGCGAAGCCCGGGTCCGCCTGAATCATCTGAAAACCTTTGTGAGTATCGTCAAGAACAATATCGAAGTGGGCGTTGGTAGTGTCCTCGGTGGCAAAGGTTAGAGTGCCAGTGCAATTCGCCGCGATGTTATAGCTGCCATCGAAGCTGCCGTTCGAGATCGTCCCATTCACACTCATCGTCCAAGAGCCGCTAAGGCCTCCTGTTCCATCCGAGACAATCTGGCCGAGGACGGCTGTAATCGTCGCCTGCCATGGTAGTAACCGTAAACGCCTTTCAGCGTCCCCATTGAACAACTCGCCGATGCGGGGGCCGTCGCCGCGATTGTCGCCAACCGACCAATCGAGAGAGTCAGGGCCGGAGTTCGCATATTATTTTCCTCCAAATTTAGGTGTCACTTCGCCGGCGGAGAGAGGAAGTCGAGCGCTGTATAGGCCGACTTGTGCGCTTGCTGCGAGACATGCTGCTAGCGGAAATGTGGGAAATCAAGCGGAAAATTCGTTCCTTGCGCGCGAACTCGGCCGCCGACTCGTCTACCGCGCCACAACATCAAACGGCCGCATCATCTCATTGTCTTCGTGCTCGAGGATGTGGCAGTGCCATACGTAGCGGCCGGTAAATCCTTCGAAGCGGATAATGATTCGCGTCACCATGCCGTGGTCGGCTCGTACCGTGTCCTTCCACCCAGCCTCAGCCGGATCGGGCACCACCGGCGGCCCGAGATATTGCAGCTCTCCAGTGCTCGAGTAGGCATTAACGTTGAACGCCCGGCGATCGAGAATCTGAAACCGCACGAGGTGCAGATGAATGGGATGATCGTCATTCGTCAGATTGATGAAGTTCCAAATCTCGATTGAATCGAGCACCGGATCCTCCGTAACCGGCATGCTCCAGTGAGCGTTATTCAACAGCGACATTAGGGGCCGCTTCTTCGCATCGTCGATCTCGACCAACGTCAACATGCGAGTTTTAACCGCCGCCGCTTCCGCAATCTTCGGAACCGGCCTCAGACTCTGGGGCAAAGCGCCGTCATCCCGCCCGCCTTTCGCGGCCACGCGAAACTGCATCACGTTAAAGTTGTCGTTCCTAAGCGCCAGACTGCTTTCGGCATACGCAGAGAAATCAAAGATCAGATCGGCGCGCTCACCCGGCGACAATCGCACCCGCGTCAATTCAATCGGAGCTGCCAGCAATCCCTGATCGCTGCCAATCTGATGAAATTTCGGAAACCACTGCGCTTGGCTGCTGCTGAACGTCAAATGAATGGCCCGGCCATTCGATCCATTCAGCACACGAAAACGATACTTGCGCGGCTCCACATCGAGATACGGGAAAATCTTCCCGTTGACCAGGACGGCATCGCCATAAACTTCCGGCACCCACGGCGATTTCGCATCGTTCGACACCGGATAATTGAGCTGCCCATCCAGATCGAAGAGCCGGTCATAAATAATCAGAGGAATCTCGTATTTGCCGCGAGGTAGACGCAACCCATCTTCGACTTCATCGCGCACGAAAAATGCTCCGAGCAGCCCTGCAAAAATATTGAGTCGATTAATACCCAGGGCGTGGTCGTGGTACCACAGCATGGCTGCGTCCTGCCGATTGGGATAGTGATGAACCGCCGACTTGCCCGGTGCATACCAGCTCTCCGGATAACCGTCGCTCTTCGGTCCCGCCTTCGCACCATGCAGGTGTACAACCGTCCGCACCTCGGGCTTATCCGCTTCCGCGCCGTGAATATTGTGATCGATGGGCAAAAAATGCTTTTCCGGCAGCTCGTTGACCCACTCCACCAGCAACCCCTGGCCGCTGCGGGTTTCAAAAACCGGCCCCGGCGTCGCCGACGAATAGCCCCACTGCCGAGTCGGCCGCAAATCGCGATGTAGCTTCGCCTCAAACTGCCGCATCGCGACGCGATAGTAAGGGAGTTGAACAGCGGGATCATCCGGGCTTGCCCGATGCCCGACAGGCTGAATCGTCTCCGGCAACGGCAGCGGATCCACGAACTGACCAAGAGAGCTGGCATTGAGTTGTTTGCGAAGTGTGGCCGGAGCGGGATGGGGCGTACTCTGAACGGCGCTTTGACCCGTGCCCCGGTGCAAGGCCAGCGCCATCGAAATCAGTCCGCCTTGCGCCAGAAATTCTCGTCGCGTGATCGTCAGGCCGTCAACTCCGTACGCGCATGAATAGCGGGAAAAGAATGGAGCCGACGATCAGACTTGAACTGATGACCTGACGATTACGAATTCTTTGCGGCAACGGCATCCAGCGTAACCCCTTGTTTTCTCAGTAGTCTTATATCATGCCAGAGCACGCCAGGTTATGTGAATAGTCACTTTCGGGACACGATACGGGACACGAAATCACTTCCGACGGCTCGATTTCCGAAGGCGTTGTGCTGGCGTCGAAAATGTTGGGTCGCCGCAATTCGTAATGAACTCCCTTCAGTCGTGTCGCAAAAAGTCATTGCAACTCGAAAATGCGCGGATCGAACGCCCGGCCGGACGGTTGCATAGTCCACCTCCCGGCATACGAAAACTAGCAGAGAGCATCCGCCCACTGCTATGTGAGACTCGAGGGCTATAGCTTTTTGAGTCATCCGGGGGGCATAGGATTGACTCGGAGACGCAGTGCCAAACTTCAGCACATAGAGCGCCTAATGAGTGAATCGATACTCTCCCTCGAACCCGAGCATCGGACGAACCGATTTGGCCACCACCGAGGCAGGTTGTGTCTGCAGCCCGCGTCGATACGCCGCCCATTATCTTTGCCATTACTCAGCAGCACCGAGATCGTAGCGATCGTAACTCCGAAGGGGCTGCCGTCGTCCGCAGTTACTATGTCAAACTTGCCGTCGCCATTGAAATCGGCAGCGGCTATGCCCGCTGGACCAAAATTGGCGCCGAACGGGACTGCGGCCTTCAGCGTGCCTGAACCTGTACCGGGCAAAACGGAGACCATGTCATAGGTCCCCCCGTTCGTGACCGCGACGTCGAGTTTGCCGTCGCCGTTGAAGTCACCCAACGCAACGTCATCCACACCCGCGGGAACGGGATAAGCCTTTGCCGCCTTGAACGTTCCGTTGCCGTTCGAGAGCAGGACCACGACTTTGCCCTCACTTTGGCATCCCGCAACAATGTCTTTCCCCTTGTCATCGCGAAGCGCGCCGGCGGCGAGACTGATGCAACTCGCGGCTATCGCAGTGGAGTTGTCCATGTGCGTCTGAAATGTTCCGTCGCCATTGCCAAGCAGCACAGAGATCGTTTCGCTATCTGCGTTGGCCGTCGCCAGGTCCAGCTTTCCGTCGCCATTGAAGTCGGCCACAATCACCATCCGCGGATCCGCCGCCGTAGCGTAGCTGACCGGAGCCTTGAACGTTCCATCACCGTTGCCGAGCATGATGTCAACGCCCGGAGTTGAAGATTGGTTATCGGAGACGGCTACGTCGAGTTTGCCGTCGCCATTGAAATCGCCGACCGCAATGCTGCCTCCCTGGAAGCCCGCCGTGGTGGGGATGAATGGCTTGAAAGTGCCGTCTCCGTTTCCTAAGAGTACCGCGATTCTGGCAAGGTCGAAGCCGTAGACGACCGCAATGTCGAGCTTGCCATTGCCGTTAAAATCGCCGACCGCGATGCCGGTGACCCCTCCGCCCACCGGATAGTCGACGTGAGTGGCGAAGGTTCCGTCTCCCTTTCCGAGCAATACAGAGACAGTATTCGCCGTGTCGTCATTGCCGGTGACCACGTCCATGTGCCCATCGCCGTTGAGATCGCCCACGGCCAGCACTGCTGGGCCTGTCCCCGTAGCGAAATCGGCGCGATTGAACATAAAGGTCTGGGCGGAAGTCAGCGGCGTGGCGACGAAGGCCAGCAGCGGCAGGACCATCACCGTCAGCGTTGCGTTTGGGCGGAGAACCTTCGTTGCGAGTGCACGGGTTGCGAAAGGATGACGCGCGAAGTTGCTCATAGTCCTGCTCCTTATTATTTCGAGTCTTTTAGAATTCCGTGCATTCACGACGCTTACTTGGCCGCGACCAAGGCAGGCTGCGTGGCAGCGACTTGCGCCTGCACCTTCTGCAAAGACTGGCGTGTCGTCCGAAGTTCAGACTTCAGAACGCGAATTTCCTCTTGCTGTTCCTTGATCGCATTCAGCATCGACCAAATGATCGGATCGTTGTTCACCAGAAGGTAGCCTTTACTGTTTTCCATCACCGCTTCGGGGATCACTCGCTGCACATCTTGCGCGACCAATCCGATATGTTCATCCGTATCGCGAATGCCCATCGCATTGTCGGACTTGTAGCGATAACGAACCGGGTTGAGCTTCAGAACCTGGCTCAGGCCGGAGTGGTAGCTGCCGTTCAGGTTCTTGAGCCGGCCATCGGAGTAGGTGCCCCACGAACCGCCTCCGGGCTTGTCGGCGCTGCCGTTCACGGTAAGGAGGTTGTCGGGGCTGGTGGTTCCGATACCCACGTTGCCGTGTTGCTCGATGGATATCCGGCGCGCAAAGTCCGTGAAAAGGTCGATCCCATATTGATTGGGACCGGCTGTGCGCGAGGAGGATATCCCTTCTCCCGCGTTAAGGCCGAACGTCAGATCGATAAAATTCGTCCCGTTATTCAGTCCTGTGGAGTCGATCGCAGTTGTGCCGGCCACGTCCAGTAAATGTCCCGGCGCGGTCGTTCCGATGCCAACTTTCGTAGTGGCAGTGGCGCCGTTCACTCCGTTGATGCTGCCCAACACGATGGCATTGCTCTCCGTTACAAACGCATCGGCGCCGATGGCCATGGCATTTGTAATTGTTCCGGTTGCGAACAAGGAATAGGCCCCCAAGGCAGTGTTGTTGGACCCGGTCATATAGGACCCATCCGCGGTCAATCCGGCCTGAGCGCCTATTGCTGTGTTGAAGTTGCCCGAGGTGTTGAGGAGAAGTGCGTCTCCACCGAACCCGGTGTTCAAGATGCCCGTAGTGTTGTAGACGAGCGAGAGGTATCCGCTGGCGGTGTTCTCGAAGCCTGTGGTGTTGTTGAGCAGCGACTGAAAGCCGCTGGCGATGTTGTAGTCGCCTGTCATCGTGGCATTTCCGGCAAAACCGAGAAATGCGTTGGAGTTGGAGAACGACCCGAAGGCGAACGGATTGCTTCCAATATCGAAGCCGCTGCCTGTCACCGAGCCGGTCGCGCTCAGGTTCCCATTCACCGTCTGGGTGCCAGTGAACGTGTTGGCGGCGGCCAGTTGCGGCACCTTCGACGTGTTCAGATTGAGGGTGACGTTACCGCTCGTTCCGCCGCCGGTCAGATCCGTTCCGGCCGTCACTCCTGTAATTTGGCCATTGGCGGTCGTCAGGGAACATAGTGTGGATAGCAAGAGTACTGCGAAATGCATCTTCAAATTCTTCATGGCTCGCTCCAAACGTTTTCTGAGATCAGGTTGAACTGCGAATTAGCGCGGCGCTCGTTGAGCGCTGCTATTTCTGGTTGGTTCCGAGCGCCGGAGCGTTGCTGGCATCGATCGTACTTTCCGTCCAAGCGCCGTTGACGTAGTCCACGTTGAAGCTGCCGGCCGTGGTCACGGCATTCACATAAAGTTTGAGCGTGGCCTTGGTGATGTCGGCGCTGGTGTAGCCAGTGGGGATCGACGACAGATCGAACTGAATGAAAGTCGTCTGCGAACTTTCGACATCGAGCAGCGTCTTGGCGCCGTAGTTCGTGGTGGAGGCGGCAGTGTTGGTGTAGGAATCGCCGCTCGGAGTAAGTTGGCCAAAAGCGCCAGGTAACAAACATAGTGTCGAAAGCAAAAGTGCCGCTAACTGCGTGTACAAGTTTTTCATGGTGTTCTCCTAATCTTCCCGTCAGGCAGTCTCTTCACTACAAAGCGTCCATTACCGTTCTCGAACCCCCTGCACTCATGGGGAAGTACTATCCGCTGGAAGGTCTTTCTCCGAAATCGAACCTTCTTGAAGGCGAAGTCTTGTCTGCTCCGCCTGCGCTGGTGACAGTTGCTGTCCACACAGAGGGCAGTTCTCGAAGCCCGCCACCGCGCCACCTACCAGCAAAGTCATGCCTTGCCGCTCGACCGTTACCTCAGTCCGAACGGTACGGGTGGGGCCGTGCCCGGACGTGTCTGAACGGAAGAAGCTTGCCCGCTCACTCAGCCATTGGTAGAGTCTTTTCGTGCGTTTCCCCTGCACTGGCCGCCAATGTTGTGGCAGTCGCGCAAAAAAGGCCAGTGACGCCTTCTGACAGGTTTTGACAAGTTCTGAAATTGCTGCCAAGTCAATGAAATCCGAAGGGATATTTCAATTCGGGGAGTTTCAGATCGACGTCCTCGCACGCTCCATGCGGCGGAAAGATGAGATCGTCACGCTCAACCGCCGGGCGTTTGATGTGCTGTTGTACCTGGTGCAAAACCCGGGACGGGTTCTAACTCGCGACGAGCTTTTGAAGAATGTCTGGCCGGATACCTTTGTGGACGAGAACAGTCTGGCGCAAAGTATCTCGGCGCTGCGGCGGGCA
>DATBYM010000003.1:0-2495 GCA_036513715.1 Terriglobales bacterium | reverse complement strand
TCTGATCCTGCCCCCGAACTAAAAGCACCACAACGGCGAACGCCAGAACAAAAACAACAGCTAAGCGGTTTTGAATTGTCATCCCGTAATCATACCGCCGCCGGATTTCGATTCAACGCACTTTTCAGGCACTACCAAGGTTATCAGGATCGCCGCCGGCATGCTAGCCCAAGTTCGTCACGGTAGGGGTGAAAAATCGGCTAAGTAGTTCAGAATCAGTTCAGGCGATGGCCGAGTCTGCACTACATTCGCGATTGAATTCAAGACGGTCGGGGATGCTCAAGCCGAGCTGCTGAAGCAGGGATTTCTGCTCGGCCGTGGGTTCGGTGATACGGCGCAGACGGATCTCTCGGCCGTCAGTGGTGGGAAGGACAATGTCGGTGCTTTGCAGCGTGGACAGCAACGCGAGTGCTCTCATGGGCGAGAGCGGCTGAGCGTCGCCGACTCCGCTCGCCGATGGCTTCGGCACAATCGACGCTCGGCGCTTGAGCAGATGTTTCAACGTAACCCAGAGCGCGTAACCCAGAAACGCAACCATCACGTGGGCCTTGACGCGAGGCTCCAGTTGATGAAACAAAGGCCGGATCGAAAGCTCGCTCTTCAGCGCCCGGAAGGACGCTTCAGCCTCCGTCAACTGCATGTACTTGGACCAGAGTTCTCCGGCCGTCTCCACCGTCAGATTGGTGCGCAGCAGGTAGGCGCCTTCGCGCGACTCGTGCCAACTCTTGCGGTCTTCTTTCATCTGCCAGGACAAACGCACGCCCTCGTCCGTGTCGCGCAGCGAGATCTCGTAGAGATCGTTGACGGACGGATGGCGGGCCTGAATCTTTCCCAACCGCCGCTCCATCTTGTTACGGTCTTTTAGTCGGCCAAGCTGGATGGTCTTCTCCAGGCCTTTCAATGCCTTTTCCATGCTGCCGGAAAAACGATTTCGGATCGCCTTCTCTTTTTCTTTGCGGCCCGCGGTGCGACACAGAATGTAAGTCTCCTCGCCCTGCGGAATGGCTACCTTCTTCACTTCCACTTCGGGTCGAACCTGCGTCCAGTCCGGTTTCAGCAGTTCCGCTTCAAACTGCTTCATTTGGCTGCGCGGCGTGCCCACCAGATACTGCCCGTCGCGTTTACGGATCGCCGCCAGATTTTCCTCGCTCACGATGCCGCGATCAAACACCCAGATCCTTCGCGCCTTGCCGTATTTGCGCTCCACCATGCGCAGGATGGTTTCCATCGTCGACACGTCGGCGCGGTTGCCGTCGAATGTTTCGTAACTGAACGGGAAACCTTCGCTATTGACGATCAGCGCGATCACCATCTGCTCGCAGTCCGGACGGTGATCCCGCGAATAGCCGCGGCGCATCATCGCATTGTTCTCCGCCGCGCCTTCCACATATGTGCTCGTCAAGTCGTAAAGCAGCACGTCGAACTCGGCTCCGAACAGAGCGCCGTAACGATCCTTGAGATGCCGCTCCAACTTCGTCTTATGCGGCAGGATGCGATCCAGGCAACGGTACAACCGCGTGTCATTGATCTTGCCCTCTTCGATTCCCAGCAGATCGTCCAGCGCCGTTGACGGATACCAGCGCTGTTCGATGGCCAGTTCGCTGCCTGGCGCGCACAGCCGGTTGATCGCCAGCAGCGCCGTCACGCGTGACCAGGGCACGTCGGCCTTTTGGTCATCCACGGCCTGCTCGAAGAATCGGTCCAGCTCGAGGCGCTTCCACAACTCCAAGCCTAGAAAACTCGCGCCGAACTGCCGACTCCTCTCCAGTCGCACTCGGCTCAGCAGAATTCGGGCCACCTGGGGATCATTCGCCGGCGGCTCTACTTCCGACGGGAACAGTTTCCATTGCGCGCCCTCGCCCTGTTCATTGAACACTTCGATTGTCTTCAGCCATCGAGCTTGCGCCGAACTGTTCAACTCACCCAGGTAACAAAGCCTTCGCTGCCGCGGACCGTCGGCAGTTCGCACCGTCTCCACAACAGACCAATACGTATGCCCCTTGCCATCCTTGCTTCGCTCATGCGACCGCAAAAACATTTCTGCCTGATATTGTCATGGAGCGCTTCCGGCTTCAAGAGGGTAGGTCTGCACTACATCGGCTTTCGAGAATGCCAGTGTTGCAAGCCAAACACTTCTCAGCCGCATTCGCCTAAAAATAGCCGAATCTTGGGTTGTCGTGACGAACTTGGGCTAGATCAGCCGTGCGAGATTCTCGAACACTAACCTAAACGGAAAGGTGGTGAGCCGTGCGTGGATTTGTTATCGGTATCGTCACAACAATATTGATGTTGATCATAGGCGGTTACCTGTTCATCAGGGTCGGGGGAGTTTCTATGGACACTGCGACGCCGCCGCTGCCGCTGGAGAAGACAGTCGCCCAGATAGCTCTGCGCGCGAGCATCGGGAATGCGGCAGACCAGAAGAATCCCATGCCGTTCGATGAAGCCAATATGCTGGCCGGAGTGCATACGTACAAAGAGCACTGCACTGTATG
>DATBYM010000002.1:0-127738 GCA_036513715.1 Terriglobales bacterium | reverse complement strand
GCTGTTCGCCTATTAAAGCGGTACGTGAGCTGGGTTCAGAACGTCGCGAGACAGTTCGGTCCCTATCTGTTGTGGGCGCAGGAGATTTGAGAGGGCCTGTCCTTAGTACGAGAGGACCGGGATGGACGAACCTCTTGTGATCCAGCTGTCATGCCAATGGCATCGCTGGGTAGCGAAGTTCGGTTGTGATAACCGCTGAACGCATATAAGCGGGAAGCACTCCTCAAGATGAGATCTCCCAACCCTCAAGGGTAATGAAGGGCCCAGGTAGACTACCTGGTTGATAGGCAGGATGTTGAAGCGCGGTAACGCGTGTAGCTTACCTGTACTAATCGCCCGTTCGGCTTGACCATAAAATTTACTCGGTGCAGAAACAGCCGTCAGCACTCGTCATCAGCTTTCAGTTCGAACTTGTTCGAAAGCTCGATGGCCTCCTCAGAAGCGTCAGAAACTGGACGCAACTGACGACACAGTACTGACGACTGGCGCCGACGAAAACGATATGCCAAGTATTTTAAGCAGTACCCAATCTATTCAGTTGTGAGGCTTCGTCCTCACGCTCTTTGAGAAATGAGCTCTTAGCAAACTCCTTGTCATCCCGAGCGAAGCGAGGGATCTGCAGTCTGCTGAGACCATCAAGTTTGCAGCGAGGTCTTTGGCCCACGACAATCGACCAAGGACTAACGACCGCTGCTACGACTTGTCGGTGATCTTACCGCGGGGGTTCCACCCGTTCCCATCCCGAACACGGAAGTTAAGCCCCGCTGGGCCGATGGTACTGCACGCGAAAGTGTGTGGGAGAGTAGGTAGTTGCCGGCATAAATAAAGGCCACGTTCAGAAATGAGCGTGGCCTTTTCCGCTTGTGTCGGAGATATAGACACTGCCGCAGGAATGTTGGGATCGGATCCTGCTAGACTGTCCACGGCAGAAAGGAGATCCCAGGATGAAAGTCGCGGAAGCGCTCGCACTCCGGGCCGATCTCCAAAAACATCTCGAGCAACTGAAGCAAAGGCTGCTTAAGAACGCGCGCATCCAGGAAGGCGATAAACCGGAGGAGGATCCGGTGGAATTACAGGCCCAACTGGAAAAATCGGCGCAAGAATTGACTGTGCTGATTCAGCGGATCAACCGCACGAATGCTGCATCGCAGTTCGGTGATCGAATGCTAGCAGACGCGCTTGCCGAGCGGGACGTCCTGAAGATCCGATACAACGCGTATCGCGAGCTTGCGACCGCGGCTTCAATCACTCAAGCCCGTACTACGCGTTCTGAAGTGAAGTTCATCAGTACTGTGAGCGTTGCGGCAATACAGCGCAAGGCGGATGATCTTGCCAAGCAGTACCGGGAACTCGACACGCGAATACAGGAAGCGGATTGGCTGACCACTTTGATGGACTAGGACGAGTAGGTAGTCGGCGCAACGAGAGGTGAGCACAACCCTACGGCGGGGCAATGCCGATCTGGTAGTGCGAGGGCAGCATTAGACGGTTCGACTCCGACCCGTACAGCGTATGCCCAGTACGGCGCACAAATGCACGGCGTATTGTAACCGTGTACGACCATGTGCTGATCTCGGAGCGTCGGCGAGGGTGGGGCAAGGGGCACTCGTCCCAGTGTGGAGCGGACATCCTGTCCGCTGCCGTTGCTCTGTTGCTCTTGATTTTCTGATTCTGAACAATTTCAAGAACAACAGCAACATCAAAGGCGGTAAAGGCGGCGGACAAGAGCGTCCGCCCCACCTGCCAGCAAATAAGATATTGCAGGAAGCCTACGATGAGCAAGGTTCTAGTCGCTGCCTTTTCGATTTCACTCGACGGTTTTGGCGCGGGTCCCCGCCAAGACCTGAACAATCCCCTCGGTGTCCGCGGACTCGAACTGCATGGATGGTTTCAGCAGACAGAGGCATTCAGGAAAATGCACGGTCAGAGCGGTGGGGACACGGGCATCGACAACGATTTTGCCGGACGTTCTTTTGAGCGTGTCGGAGCCTGGGTGCTGGGACGCAATATGTTCGGGCCGGTTCGTGGCCCATGGGCAACAACAACAGGCGATTCGTGGAAAGGGTGGTGGGGTGACAATCCTCCGTACCATACGCCCGTGTTTGTGCTCACGCATCATGCGCGGTCTCCGCTCCCCATGGAAGGCGGCACTACCTTTCACTTTGTCACCGCTGGAATGGAGTCTGCTTTGAAGCAAGCAAAAGAAGCAGCTGACGGCAAAGACGTGCGAATCGGCGGAGGCGTGTCGGTGGTCCGCCAGTACCTGCTCGCGGGCAAGATCGACGAAATGCATTTGGCGTTGTCGCCCGTCCTGCTCGGCGAAGGTGAAAATTTATTTTCTGGAATCAATCTTCCCAAACTTGGCTTCACTTCTCTCGAGACCGTGCCCGGAGAAAATGCAACGCACGTTCTCATCAAAAAGGGATAACCGCGGGTTCTACCTCTCCCATCCCAAACACGAAAGTTGAGTCTCGAATTCTAGATAGAGCGCGCCGGCCGCTAAAAAATTTTCCGACACGTGAGGGAATTCTCCTATCAACGTCGCTTTTCTGAGTGGAAGGGAAGCATCGACGGACGCCAAACGGGCAAAGCCCGGACAGGGCATTCCGATCGCAGCTTCCCTCATTCAAAAAAACTGAGGAGAAATCATCATCATGAATTCGTTATTCTCACAAATCTCTCGCGGTCTGGCAGTTTTGTCGCTCGCTCTAAGCGTGGGCATCGTTGCCAGTTCCGCAGCCACCAACCCTGTGAATCAACCACGCGGCCTCGCGGTCGACGCCAAAGGCGATCTGTGGGTTGCCAATTCCGGCGACAACAACGTGATCGCCTTCACCTCTGGTTACAAACAGATCACCACTGATACGATCACGCAGGGCATCAGCAACCCGACGGGAGTTGCCTTCGATCCGAATGGCAATCTCTGGGTTACCAACTACGGTGCGGGCGGCAGCGTCACCGAATACTCGCCGTCCCTCGGGCAGAATACCGGCAACACGATCACCAGCAATATTCTTGGCCCCGAAGCGATTGCCATCGACGGTCTCGGCGACATCTGGGTCGAGAACGATTATGTCAACGTGACTCTCTACACCAACAACTACGGCACGCCGGGACAGTACGTCCGCACCTACAATCCTCCGGGACTCAGCTTCGTCTATGGCCTGGCTACTCAGGGACCGTGGATCGCTTTTGGAAGCCCCGACGGGTTTGAGTTCCAGCCGATCGCCGATTATTTCATCTCTGGAGCCGGACCGGGCGCCGACAGCAATGACCCGGCGTTCTCCATGGCAATCGACTCACAGGACAACATCTATATGGGTCTTCTTAACAATACGGTCGTGGTTGGTAATATCGCCTCGTACCAATTCAAGACTTTCGCGACTTTGCCTTTCACCGCAGCCGGCATCGCGGTCGACAATACTCGCGAGAGGGTCTACATCTCTAACCAGAACGGAAACGAGATCCTCGTCTACAGCACTGCGGGAAGCCTGTTGCACACGATCAAATAACGGCTTTGCTCGGATCTTGTTGCCGCATAAATAAAGGCTACGTTCAGGTACGAGCGTGGCCTTTTGTTTTTCGCTCAGTCAGTTTAGCCGAACGACTTTCTCAAGGTCGCGACCGAGAAGTGCGGCATTCCGATATGCCGCATTCACTTTCGGCAGGGCTGCGAAGATCTCAAACTCCAGAATCACCATCTGCGCATACTGCAGCTGCATAAACTTCGTGGGATGCGTCACTTTCTCGATCCAGAAAGTAGAGTAAACCGGAGCTGTGTCGGCGTTCGGCCCTACTGATGATAAAGACGAGTGGGAGCAGGACAGGCTTCTAAGAGTCGCGAACGCTGAGAAGTTTCATTTCCACGGACACGCAACCGAAGAGGAAGCGATCGACTGCTACCAGGAATTCCTGCGTGACTTCGGCGAGAAGGAGCCCGATTGGATGCGCGTCCGGCGGACGCCGGCGATTCCGTAGTGTAGCTTCGAGCAGTGTAGTGTGGAGCGGACACTCTTGTCCGCCGCCGTTGAAGTTGATCTTGACTTTGACCTCGATCTGGACTGACTTTATCTTTGATCGGGATCTTAGGGTCTAGTTCGTGAGTTTGATCGAGGCAAGAACAAGTTCAACCGCAACGGCGGCGGACAGGAGTGTCCGCTCCACACACGGTAACTTCTGGACTATCACCTCGGTAACCTCGTATCTATAGACCTCCGCTACTAATCTTTCCGGCGGGGGTTTCTATCTACATGAACAACACATTCACCAAGTCGCTCTTGCTCCTGGCAGTTGGGGGACTGATGCTTACCGGGTCCGCCACTGCTCAAACCTCAACCACCTCGGGCGCGGGCCCCGGCGTTGTCGATCCCGGTCACCCGCGGGTTAATGAAGTGAACGCGCGCGAAGAAAACCAGCAGCAACGCATCGGCAACGGAGTGAAGAACGGAACGTTGAACTCGAAGCAAACTGCCAACCTGGAAAATCGCGAGACCAACGTGCAGAATCGCGAGAAGGCCGACATGGCGAAGAACAACGGCCATCTCACCAAGGGTGAGCAGAAGGGAATCAATCGGCAGCAGAACCGTATCAGCAAGAGCATCGCGAAAGACAAAGAATCGAACAAGTAGGCAGTCGGGCGCTTGGAACGCACGAGATTGAGGCCAGAGGACAGCCGCATTTCAGTTGCGGCTTTTCTTTTTCCTGCAATGCGTGCTTGCCACGCGCGGGAGCGCGCGCCGGCAAAAAAACGCTCTAATGCTTCAATGAGCGAATGTACCCAACCAGAGCGTGGATTTGATCTTTAGAAAGTTTGTCATCAAAGCGCGGCATTTTGTTTCTGCCTTTGCTGATGATGTTTGTGAGTTCGGCGTCGGATTTCATTTGCACGTCCGATGAACCGAGCGCCCGTAGCTTGAGGTTCTTGCCGAGCAAGGTATCGCCGGCTCCTTTTGCGCCATGGCAAGCCGAACACTTTCTCTTGTAAGTGTCGGCGGCGCTGTCAGCATAGGCGAAGGCAGAAAATAGTAGCGCCAGCAGCGCACCTACCAAAACAAAGTTACGGCCACGCCGCCGCGCCGCACCATCCAAGATTGAGCGTCCCAAGATCGGCCGCAACGTCCAGTTTTTCAGCAACCGGCCCCCTTCAGCGCAGTACGCCGAATGTGATTCTACCAGTTCAATTTAAGCGCGAACTGAAACTGGCGCGGATCATAAGCCGCGGTGGCTTGGCCGGCGTTGGTGAAGAGCGGGCTGACTGCCGCATAGTTATAGACGTTCGCGATGTTGAACATGTCGGCGATGAGATCCATGTTGTAGCGTTCCCCAAAGAAGACACGCTTCGAGATTCGCAGATCGTTGAAAACATTCCACGGACTGACGCCCGCGTTGCGACCTAGATTGCCATCGAGCAGCAGCAGCGCATTCGGCTGCAGCAGTTGCGCCGGAGTAATGTCGGCGAAGCAGACCTCCTGGAGATAGCCTGAGGGCGAGTATTTCGAAGCTATGGTCGGATAGCCGCACCCGTTCGTCGGCGTTCCGGCAGGAACGACATTCGGGCGTCCAGTCTGCGAGGAGAACTGCAGGTTATCGCCGCTTCCGGTAATGATGTTAAAGGGACGGCCAGAGCCGAATTCGATCAGCGGAGAGAAAGTCCAATCGCTGAAGAACTTCGGGGCGAAGCCGCTGCCCGTTAGCTTGCCCGTTTGATAGACGCCGCTGAAGACGAAACGATTGCGCTGATCGAAGGTTGATGACGAGCGATCGAGACCCGGATAGAAGCTGTCTTGCGGAACGAGCGTCGCCTGCAAGTCAGTAGAGTCATCAATGGCATGCGACCAGGTGTAGGACGCCAGGAATTCGTAGTGGTTGTTGAAACGCTTGCGGAGATTGGCGGTAAAGCCGTGATAGACCGAACTGCCGTTGGAGTAGTTGGCATCCATATCGCTAAAGACAACGCAATTGGCGAGCGCGGTCACCAGCGGGTTACATTTGGTATTGAGACCGGCCGCTTGCAGGTCGGCCAGCGCCAATGGAACGCAGGGAGTGAACGCTCCGCCCGCTAATGATGGATTGATCCCCGAAGGACGGAAGAAGCTGACCAGCGGCGATGGAACGAAGTAGGGAAGTTGCGCTCCTGGGATCGGGTTCACGCCGCAACTGGCGATGTCGAGCGGATTGGTCGATGTAGTCGCCGCGCCGGCGGCCACTGCGGCTTGCCAGTTGGCGGTAAGCAAATCTCCGCGCGCTGGATTCGCGTTGATTGGGCGATTTATGCGGCGACCGCCGTTGAAGTTATATGCGAGATTCAGTGCAAATCCGCCACCGAGATCCCGCTCGACGCTCAAATTCACCTGCTGCGAATAAGCGTAAACAAAGCCCTTGCCCTGCGGATATCCGAACGGCTGTGAGATCAGAGGAAATGCAACCGGCCCCGTAATGTACTGTTGGTTGAGAAATGGCGAATTAGGAAAGCAAGGATCGAAACGCTGCGGATTCGGCCCGGCGAGGCAGGCCGATCCCGCCGCCGAATTGTTCTGGTAGCCGAGCGCGGATGCGAGTCCAGCAGGCAGGCAGTTGGGCACACCGAGAATGCCCTGAAACATATTTGTGGCATTCAGATTGAGTGGACTAGCGCCAGCGCTCGATCCATCACAGGGATTGGCGCCGAAAAAGAGCAACTGCCCGGTCTTCGAACCGTCGGAGGCATCGCCCAGGAAGTAAAGCCCAAGCAACGGGTGATCGAAGAAAATTCCGTAGGAGCTACGGATCACAGTCTTGCCATCGCCCTTCGGGTCAAAGGCAAGTCCGATGCGCGGCTGGACGTTGTGGGTGTCGGTCTGGATGCCCTTTTGCACGCCGAGGTAGTTATAGCCAATCTGAGCGATCGCGTCGGGCGGAGCGAAGGTTGGAGGGAACTCGACGTCATAGCGCAAACCCAGGTTCAGCGTAAGGTTTGGCCGCGCGCGCCACGAGTCCTGCCAGAAGACTCCTAAAGGCTTGTTAGAGAATGAATCATTCGGGCTGCCGACGCCTTGCACTACGTACGAAGGGATGCCGAGGCCATAGGCCTGCACCGATGAGAAGTCCGGAAAGGTCGGGCACACCGGGGAACATTCATCCGGAAACAGACCGGGGATATCGCTGAAGTCGTAGACGCCGCCATAGTTCACCGTGAAAGTGGCTGTGAGAGGGAGATAGTTGAAGTCGACCCCAAACTTAGTATTGTGAGGACCGAGGGTCCAGGAAAAGTTGTCGGTGAACTGATAGCGTTTTTCAACGCGCTGGATGAATGAGTACGGCTCGCGCCCGATGTACGCTTCCCCAATTATGTTTATGCCAGGATCATCCCCAGCCGCGATCGACTTGTTATAAAAGTACGCCAAACCGCGGCGGGCATATTGAAAACGAAACTCATTCACCTTGTTATTGCCAATGGTCCATGTGTCTTGAAAAACGCCGGCAACGTCGCGGTAGGTTTGTTGCGAGGTGCGGGAGTAAGAATTTTGGCCGAAGGGCTGGTCCTGGCCGTTGACTTCAATGCCAGTCACCGTACTCGGACTGATGTTGGCTCGTAGCGTCAGGTGGTTGCTGTTGGTGAGGTTATGATCCAGCCGCAGCGAATAAAGGCTGGTCCCCTCGAAAACCGGAAAATTGCCTTCCTGCGATTGCAGACTAAGAAAGCTCGAAGGCAAGCCGTTGCACAGTGTGTTGGGACTCACAAACGTACACGACGATGGAAACTGCGTAAACGTGCCCGTGGACGGCGTGGGGATCGCTCCGAAGGAGGCTAGCGCAGTAAAGGCTGGCACCGGATAGGTTCCGTTGACCGCAATGCCGGAGGATCCGCCCACCCAGGTGCCGTAGCCCGCCGCTTCCTGGGCATAGGCGTCTGCCGCGGCGGGGCCGAGAGTGATCGCAATCTGTTGCAACGCAGCGGGAAGGTTGGCGAAGTAGGTTTGTTGTTCGGGAGTTCCTGAGACTAGTGGAATGGTTCCCGGAGGTAGCCCGAATGCCGAAGAAAGATCCACATTGTTTACTAAGCCGAATCCGTCCTGCCCAATGCTCGAGAACCCGGTCTCATGACGCCGCGTCACTTCATAAGAAAAGAAGTAATACGTCTTGTCTTTCTTGATCGGACCGCCAAATGCAGTTCCTGCTTGCACCCGCGTATAAGCAGGATTCGAAGTAGTGCTGAACGGATTGACGGCCTGGAAGTCGCGATCACGCAGATATCCGAAGACGTCGCCGTGGAATTCGTTAGATCCGGATCGCGTGATGATATTAACCACACCCCCGGCGGCGCGTCCATATTCGGCCGCGTAGCTGTTGGTGATGATTTGAAATTCCTGCACATCTTCTTGCGAGACGGTCGAGCGCACGCCGTTAGTCGAATTGTCGGTTGCGTCGGCGCCATCAACATTGACCAAGTTAGATCGGGCGCGCTGCCCGCTCATGTTGAGGCCGGAAGTCGGAGCCGCTCCGGTGTTCGGCGCGTTATCGCGGACGACCTGCGAATCGGTAAGCGTGAAATTGATGTAGTTGCGGCCGTTGATCGGCAGGTTATCGATGCGGCGCTGGCCAATCGTGTCGGTGGAGGAAGTGCGTGAAGTTTCCACCAGATCCGCCTGCGCGCTGACTTCGACAATTTCTTTTCCGCCCGCAACGGTAAGCGCGACGGGTAACTCGACCATTCCGCCGACCGTGACGGCGACCTCGGTCGCCTCGACCTTGGCGAAGCCCGGAGCATCGACGGTGACGGTATACGTGCCGGGAGACAATTGCCGCACGCTATAGCCGCCCTGGCCGTCGCTGGTGCCGGTTCGCTCCAGACCTTTTGCGACATTGCTGACGGTGACAGTGGCGTTCGTCACAGCGCTGCCCTTCGGATCTTTCAGCGTCACGTGAAGGTCGCCGGTGGCCGCGCCTTGAGCAAACGCAAATTGATGGATGAGTAAGAATAAGAGGGCGAAACAAAACAGACGCAGGGTCGCTTTCATAGGGCTCCCGAGATCTTCCGCGTCAGGGCGGAAGGAAGTATCAAGGTGCGTGATTTTATGGCCCAAGCTGAACTTCAAGCACGATTTGTTGGGACGGGAAAGCTGATATGTACATCAGCGAAGGGTGTTTAGGCAAGCAATAACGTAGGTTACCGTCGGCCGAAGATGACAAGCGCTAAATGTTTTGTGGACTTATCGCTAGTTATTGCGCTATCGGCATTTTTCTTAATCGCTAACTCGCAGCACCGCGAATCTGACCAAATCCGTTCCGCTTTTGGGTAGCCTGATCTTAGTTCAGCAGTTCTTACGTTGCGTTTGCGGCGAGCATTGCATAGATTTCTAGGAGCAAAAGACTTCTTCAAGCGAGACTAATCGTCGTGCCAGAAATATTTCTTGTGCCTTCGCTGCCGCATCCGGAAAAATTCAACGGCCATTCCATGACGGGCGAGTTACTCCGCGTGATGGTTTGTCCGCCGCAGAACGCCGGGTGGAATAGCGCAGAGAAGGCGGCGCAATGGCGAGAACTTGGATTTCAGCACGTTCCAGATTGCGCAACTGCGCAGGCGCAGCACGAGACTCTGTGCCGTTTGCTAAGCGAATCGGGTGCAGAGGTTGTGTGTTTGCCCGCCGCGGAATCACTGACGCTCGACGCCGTCTACGCTCACGACGCGTCGCTAGCCACGGATTTTGGTGCAGTGCTGATGAATCCGGGAAAGAAGAGTCGCGAAGCCGAGGTGCGTGCCCACGCCGACTTTTACCGGCAACTGGAGATTCCTGCGTTCGGCGAAATAAGGCTGCCGGCTTGCTCCGAGGCGGGCGACATGGTTTGGCTCGATTCGCAAACGTTGCTCGTGGGTGAAGGCTATCGTACGAACAAGGCCGGAATCGATCAGTTGCGCGCTTTGCTCTCGGCAAAGAACCTCGAAGTACGTTCCGCGCCCTTGCCCTATGGGTCGGGTCCATCCGCTTGCCTGCACCTGATGTCATTGATGAGCATGCTCGACGAGCGGACCATCCTGGTCGATTTGCCGTGGCTGGCCGTTGAAACCGTCGAGTTGCTGAAGGCGCACGAATTTCGCATGATTGAAATTGAATACTCCGAACGCGATGCGCTTGCCTGCAACGTGCTGTCGCTTGGGGCGAAGCGATTGGTTGCGCTCGAAGAAAACGCCAAGACAAATCAGCGCATGCGCGACTCGGGTTTTGACGTGAGAACCTTTCCAGGCTCCGAGATCTGCATCAACGGCGCCGGCGGCCCGACCTGCCTGACTCGGCCGCTGCTGCGGAGATGAACCGCGCCGGCGTTACAAGTAGATAGTCGGTCACTGCCAACGTTAAATCTCCGGTGGTAATATGTCTGCGCCGGGAAAGGATTCTTGATGAGGCGATTCGCCGCAGTAGCTTTAATTTTATTGATCGTCGCCGGGCCGTCGTTCGCTAAGACGCACAAAGACATGTATTCGGTGCCCTGCACCGCGTTGTGGAACGCCGTGAAAGATACGCTCCGCAACTCGGGGAAGTACGGCATCCTGGGGATGGAGAGCACCGAGATGACAGCCACATACTCCATTGGTATGGGCTCACTCGGCCAGAAGCGTGTCAACACCGTCGTGCTAAACATCAAGGGAGACAATGCCTGCGAGATGCAGGTCCAGTCGAGCTATAGCGGGTTTACGAACGACGATGCGGGCGATTTCAAGAAGCGGGTCGATAAGTCCCTAGCCCAGTCGCAGCCGCCACAGCCGGCGCCTCCGGAAAAGCCGGACAGTCGCAGCAAGTAAACGACGCGCTACCTCGCTCCGGTCTCCTGGCTGAACTCGCACAACCATTTGCCGCCTCGCTTCAGCCATAAGCTCGAGACATGGACGCGGGCGCTAAAATCTTTGCCGTGGCTGTTTCCGCTCTCCGTCAGCGTGTAGACAATCAGCCCAGACTCCGGAGAAAGTGGAATGAACTTTATGTCTACCATGGTGTAGTCCGTGAGCCGGAACGCCGCAGTATGCTCCATCACCTCAGCCTTGGTCGCAGGACCGTGCGCATCGACGAAGATTGCATCCTCCGCAGTGGAAGCACCGAACGTTGTCAAATCGCCCGTCTTTAGCGCATCCAATCCGGCGCGTTCCTGGGCGACAATCTGATCGCGCAATGCATCTGTGGTAGATGCCGGCTGCGACTGCTCCGGCTTCTTCGGTTGAGCGGCAGCGAGTGCCAGCGCCACAAAAATTAGAGACGGCGAAACCCATTTCGAAAGACTGATATTGTCCATTGCACTCCTCCTATTCGGCATTGATCGCCTCGACTCGAGAGCAGGCTAACGCCAACTGCCAACGCTCGTCTTGGAAAAATGCGACATCGAATTGGATTGCAAGAAGTGGCGGGCGAGATCGGTTTCCTCTGCCAACAGCGCAATCGGGGTTTTCCCGGCGAATTCGCGGACGTCTCTGATCAAGTGCGCCTGGTCAAAATACCCGCAGCGCACCGCGGCATCAGCCCAGCCAAAGCCGTCGTTTTCCAGGGTCGAAAACACGCGTTGGAATCGCTGAATGCGGCAAAACAACTTCGGTGCGATGCCGACCGCCTCAATAAAGCGCCTTTGGAACTGACGCGAACTCAGGCCGACGTGATTGGCCACTCGGGCGACGCTCGTCAATCCACCCGCCTGCTCCAATTCCTTCACAGCGAATGCCAGCAGACGGTCGTCCACGGCATCGCGTTCTCCCAATTTACCAATGATATGGTCCAGGGCCGGGAACCACTCCCGCGGCGAGCGTAGCTCTTCGATCCGATCCAATTGCCGGAACAATCCGCCCGAGAAGTCGTCGAGAGAAACGGCTGCGACTATCGGTCAGCTCGTACATCGGAATCCTCAGCAGCTGACTCGCAGCGTGTGGATGAAAGTTAATGCCGATCATCCTGAACGGACCGGTTGCACGAAGCAGCAGGGGAGCGGTGATCTGACCGATAAAGAAACGTCGCGGCTGGCGCTGCCACCCGCGTTCCGTCAGGGCTTCATAGGGATGGCCCAGGTTCAGGATCAGCTGTGCGCGGCCATCCGGAACAACGCGCTGGATGCTGGGTGACGGCTCGCCGTCTTCCAGCAGCCAATAGCATTTCACGAACCTGGCCGCTGCGGCGTTCGGTTGGATCTCTCGATAGTGCATGACGTTAGGGCATGGCGTCAGTGCGCGATGTTAGGGCATGGCGTTGCAGAGCCCCCATTATCCCAGAGGCCACAGCCGCTGTCATTGCGGGCGAGACTGCTAAAATAGACAGGAATGCTTTTGCCGTTTGTTCGCGAACTTTTCGCGGACGTTGAACAATTGCCTGCCTTCACGCGTGCCGCCTCCCATTTGCGGGAGAGCGCGGGGCGGATGAGTGTCACTGGACTATCGTCGGCCGCCAAAGCGCTAATCATAGTTTTGTTGCGGCGCACGGTGGAGCGCCCGTTTGTGCTGGTGGTCGCCGACAATCGCGCAGCTGAAGAGTTGCTGCCTGTGTTGCGGGCTTTCTGCGAATTGACCGAAGCGGCCGATCCCGAGTCGGTAGTTAGCCTCCCGGCGCGCGATGTGTTGCCCTTCCAGAATCTGTCGCCCCATCCCGAGATTCAGGAAGAACGTGCCACCGCTCTGTGGAAGATTGCTACCGGCCGCGCGGCCATTGTCGTTTCGCCAGTGAGCGCAACTACTATCCTTCTTCGCTCTCCCGAGTACTACGCCGACCTGGCGCGGGTTCTGCGTCGCGGTGAAGTTTTCGATCTGGAAAAACTGCTCGAGCACTTGAACACGGTCGGCTACAGCTCTACCGATGTCGTGGAAATGCCGGGGCAGTACGCGGCTCGCGGCGGCATTCTCGACGTTTATTCGCCGGAAGCGGACCGGCCCGTGCGCGTCGAGTTTTTCGGCGACGAAATCGAATCGATGCGCAAGTTCGATCCCGCGAGTCAGCGATCTTCGAACCCAGTGGATGAAGCGTTGCTTCTGCCGCTGACGGAAACGCCGCTGACGGAAGAATTGCTCGGCTCAATCAATGCCCGGCTTTCGGGCAAACGTGTTACCGGATCGCCGGAAGTCGTAGAGCAGGCCATGCGCGACTCGGGCGCTGGAGTTTTTCCAGGTTGGGAGTTCTACGCTCCAGTAGCGGGTGCCGACCGCACCATTTTCGAGTTGCTTCCGGACGCACGCGTGATTCTCGACGAACCCGAAGCGCTGAAGTTGGAGCTCGATAAAGTCTGGGCGCGAATCGAAGAAGCGCACGAGCGCAGCGGCGTGGGGAATCTGGTTCGACCGTCGGACCTTTATTTGACCCCGGAAAGCTGGCAGCGAAAAACCGCCGGCATCTCTGGGGCCGATTTCGAATATCTGGCGCTGGCACGCGAGGCCGACGAAGCCGGCGAGAAAAGACCGGAGGCCACGTTCCTTTCGCAGCCCGCAACCCGCTTCCACGGCGCAGTTCCAGCCATGATTGAACAGGTGCAGAAGTTGGTCGGCGGCGGGATGCAGGTGATTATCGCCGTCCCCAACACGGGAGAAGTCGAGCGTCTCGCCGACATGTTCACCGAGTACAACGCCTCCTATCGTCTCGGCAGCCGCACCCGCAGCGGAGAAAGCTACGCTGACGAAACTTCGTATTTTGCCGGCGACGTCCTCACCACCACGCTGCTGAAGGCTTATCTCCCCGACGGTTTTGTTTTGCCCGAGGCGCATCTCGCGATTTTTGGCGCGCGCGATCTTTTCGACGAATCGGATTTGGTAGCGGCGCGCCCGCAACGACAGAAATCGAAAGTCTCGGCGTTTCTTTCCGATTTTCGCGATTTGCAGGTTGGCGATTACGTCGTCCACGTCGAGCATGGCATCGGACAGTATCAAGGCCTGAAAGAAATCAACCAGGGCGACGGCACCGCGGAATTCATGCTGCTCGAATACGCCGAAGCTGCGCGCCTTTATGTTCCGCTCACTCGTCTCGATCTGGTGCAGAAATATCGTTCGTCTGAGGGCGCGAAGCCCGTCCTCAATCATCTCGGCAGCGCTGCGTGGGGGAAGACCAAAGCCCGCGTACGCAAGGCGATGAAGGATATGACCGATGAATTGCTGAAACTTTATGCGCAGCGTCAGTCGGCGCGCGGTCACGTCTATCCGGCCGATACGGAATGGATGAAGGAGTTCGAAGACTCGTTCGAATACAGCGAGACCGAAGATCAAGCGCAGGCCATCGCGGACGTGAAGCGCGACATGGAGTCGCAGCTTCCTATGGATCGCCTGCTGTGCGGTGATGTCGGTTATGGCAAGACAGAAGTGGCGATGCGCGCGGCCTTCAAGGCCTTGAGCGATAACAAGCAGGTCGCCGTACTCGCGCCGACCACCGTCCTCGCCTTCCAGCACTACGAGACTTTCAAACAGCGATTCGCGCCCTTCCCGCTGACCGTGGAAATGATCAGCCGCTTCCGCACGCCGAAGCAGGTCAAAGAAATCTTGCAAAGGGTCGACGCCGGGAAAGTGGACATCTTGATCGGCACGCATCGCCTGCTCTCGAAAGACGTGAAGTTTGCCGACCTCGGCCTGTTGGTTGTCGACGAAGAACAGCGTTTTGGGGTTCGCCACAAAGAACGCATCAAGCAGATGCGCACTCAGGTCGACGTGCTCACGATGTCGGCGACGCCGATTCCGCGCACGCTGCACATGTCGCTGGTCGGCCTGCGCGACATGAGCGTGATCGAGACGCCGCCTAAAGATCGCATGGCGATTCAAACCGTGGTCGCGAATTGGGACGAAAAGCTCATTCAGTCGGCGATCGAGCAGGAACTCGAGCGCGGCGGACAGGTTTATTTCGTGCACAACCGCGTCGATTCCATCTGGGAAATTGCGGCCAAGCTTCAGGCGATGGTTCCGAGTGCGCGTGTCGCCGTAGGTCATGGGCAGATGGGTGAAGGTGAACTGGAAAAGGTGATGCTGAAGTTTATGCATCACGAAGCCGACATCCTGGTCTCGACTACGATCATCGAAAATGGTCTCGACATTCCGCTCTGCAACACGATCTTGATCAATCGAGCCGACCGGCTGGGATTGTCGGAGCTTTATCAACTTCGTGGGCGGGTTGGCCGCTCGAACCGGCGCGCCTATGCCTATCTGCTTCTGCCGTCGGAAATTGAATTGACGCCGATCGCGCGGCGGCGCCTGGCTGCCCTTAAGGAATTTTCGGATCTCGGCGCGGGCTTTAAGATTGCCGCGCTCGATCTCGAACTGCGGGGCGCAGGAAATCTTCTCGGCGGCGAGCAGAGCGGCCACATCGAAGCGGTGGGCTTTGAGCTTTACACGCAGATGCTGGAGCGCGCCGTCCGCGAAATGAAGGGCGAGGCGGGCGTTGAGGTCACGGAAATTCAGCTCAACCTCGGCCTCAACATCCGCATTCCTTCCGACTATATAAAGGAAGAGAACCAACGCCTCCGCATGTATAAACGGGTCGCCGGCGTGGAAACGGAGTCGCAATTGCACGATGTACGCTCCGAGTTGATCGATCGCTATGGGGAGACGCCGCGCGCGGTCCGCAACCTTCTTGAGTATGCCGCCCTCAAACTGCAGGCGATGCGGGTGGGAGCAACCGCGATTGAACGCAAGCGCGAATTCGTGAGCATCAAGTTCAGCCAGAATGCCTCGATAGAGACGGAGAAGTTGGCGCGCTTTGTCGCTTCGCAGCGCGGTACGCAATTTTCGCCCGACGGTACGCTGAAGTTCTCGATAAAAATCGACAGCGCCGAGGGAATTTTGCAAACGCTGCGCGATCTGTTGGAAGAATTGGCCGCTCGGGAAGAAGCTGTAAGAGAGGTTTAAGCGAAAGCAGTTACAATGATTCCGCGATGAAACTGCCGCAAGAACGACGAACGAATAGCGACCGCCGCAAGATTCGGTCCGTCCGCAAGGCAATTTTTCCTGCCGCAGGATTAGGCACCCGCTTTCTCCCCGCCACCAAAGCGCAGCCGAAAGAGATGCTGCCGTTGGTCGACAAGCCCATCATTCAATATGGCGTGGAAGAGGCCGTGGCGGCCGGGTGCGACCAGATCATCATTATTACGGGCCGCGGCAAGAGCGCAATTGAAGATCACTTCGACGTCAGCTACGAGTTGGAAAAGATGCTCGAAGAAAAGGGCAAGAACGATCTGCTCAAGATCGTGCGCCAGATTTCCGACATGATCTACGTCGCCTACGTGCGACAGAAAGAGGCGCTCGGCCTGGGGCACGCCGTGCTCACGGCGCGAGAATTGATTGGCGACGAACCGTTTGCCACGTTGCTCGCCGACGACGTCATCGACGCGGAAGTTCCGGTCCTTAAACAATTGATGAATGTTTTCGACGAGAAGCATTGTTCGGTGATTGCGACGCAGGTGGTCGAGGGTCCGGCGATTTCTTCTTACGGCGTGATCAAAGCGAAAGAGGTCAAGGGCTCGGGTGGAAGGCTCTACGAAGTTCTTGACCTCGTCGAAAAGCCCAAGCTTGCGGATGCCCCGTCGAATCTGGCTGTGATCGGGCGCTACATTTTGACCCCGACGGTCTTTGAAACCCTCTCCGACATCAAGCCGGGCGCGGGCGGCGAGTTGCAGCTTACCGACGGGCTGCGCGGACTTCTGCAGCGCGAAAAGCTTTACGCCTACGTCTACGAAGGCCGCCGCCACGATACCGGAGACAAACTCGGCTTCCTGAAAGCGACGGTTGAGTTCGCGCTGAAGCGCGAAGATCTGGGCGGCCAGTTTCGGGACTATCTGAAGAATCTCAAGCTGTGAATTTGGCGCGGCGATTGTAGAGCCGCGGTCCCGGCGGCTGTCCGGCAGGCATCATGCCCGCCGAGGCGAGGACGCCCTCGAGACAGCGAGGAAAGGCCCCCGGGGCGCTACTTAGCGCGGCGACGCACGCCAAATTAAGCCAGCACTCCACCCACCTTTTATAAAATCGACACAATTCCCAGCTACAATGGTCGCGTGAAACCTACGATTTATGTGGTCGAAGACGACCCCGATATTTCGCGCCTGGTTCGCCATCACCTGGAAGGCGCAAGCTTCAATGTGCGACTCTACTCGACCGGCAATCAGGTTGTGGTCGATGCTGAACGACAGCGTCCAGCGCTGTTTCTGCTGGACATCATGGTGCCGGGAAAAGACGGTCTAGAACTTTGCCGGCAGATTCGGCAGTCGGTTTCGCTGGCGTCGATTCCGGTTATTTTTCTGACAGCGAAAAGCGGCGAGGCGGATCGGGTGCTGGGCTTGGAGTTGGGGGCCGACGACTATATCCCCAAGCCTTTCAGCCCGCGCGAATTGGTGGCTCGAGTGAAAGCGGTGCTGCGGCGTTTTGAGCGGCCGCTGCCACCGCTGCCTACGAAAATTGATGAGGTGCACATCGATCCGGGCGCGATGACGTTGACGGTCCGGGGCAAGCAGGTTCCAACCACGGCCACCGAATTCCGATTACTCGACCACTTTATGCGGCACGCGGGACGCGTTTTCACCCGCGACCAGTTGCTCGACTCGGTGTGGCGCGACACGGCGTATGTTACGCCGCGCTCGGTGGACGTTTATGTGCGACGCATCCGCGAAAAGATTGAGCCCGATCCCGAGAACCCGCGCTATCTGAAGACGGTGCGGGGCGCGGGCTATCGCTTTGAGGTTGCGCGTTGAGAAGTCGCATCTTCTTCAAATTGATGTTTGTGTTTCTGCTGGTGATTGGCGCGAGCGCGGTCGCGTTGCAGTGGACCGTGCACGAGGTGTGGGAGCGCACGCTGCGCGAGCAGATCGAACGCAATCTCCGGCAGAAAACGTTGATGTTCGCCTATCGCGTCGAGGCTGACCGGCAGCATTCGCTCGGCGATATCGTTGCGCAAGAAGGACAGGCGGCGGGCGCGCGCGCTACGGTGGTTGATCCGACGGGCAAAGTGCTGGCCGACTCCGAGGCCGATCCCAGCGTGACAGAGAATCACGCGCACCGGCCGGAAATTATCTCGGCGCTCAGCGGCAAAGTTGGTGTGGATGAGCGCAGCAGTCAAACCCTGGGCGTTCCTTTTTTGTATGTGGCCGCGCCGGTTTCCGGCGGAGCGGTGCGGTTGGCCTATCCGTTGACCGAGATGGAATTCACCGATCGCCCGCTGGCCGCAGCTCTGTTGTGGGGATCGCTGGCAGCTTTCGTTTTCGCGGTAATCGTAGCGGCGGCGGCGTCGCAATATATGGGTCGGCGTTTGGAACGGATCGTGAATTTTGCCGAGCGTGTGGCCAGCGGTGATCTGACGGCCAGAATTGCATCCACGTCAACTGACGAGATCGGGCAGGTGGCGGCAGCCCTCGATAAGACGACGCGCGGCGTGGAGGAAAGTTATGCCCGCGTTCAAACCAGCCAGCGCGAGCTGGAAACTTTGCTCAACAGCATGCAGGACGCGGTGATTGCGGTCGACGTTGACGGGCGCGTGCAGTGGGCCAATCGCGGCATGAATCGCCTGGTGCTGCGGACTCCGCGGTTGAATGCGCCCTTGATCGATAGTGTGCGCGATCCGGATTTTCTCGATGCGATCCACAAAGCGGCGCGCGAGCAGGTGGTCACCTCGGCGCGCTCAAACACGATTGCCGCCGGCCGCATCTTTGACGTGACCGCTGCGCCCATGCCCGGCGGTGGTGCCGTGGCCGTGTTGCGCGATCTTACCGAGACGGAGCGCATGGAGAAGAGCCGCCGCGATTTTATCGCCAACGTCTCTCACGAGCTGCGCACGCCGCTCACTTCCATCCAGGGCTACACGGAGACGCTGCTCGACGGCGCGCTGGTCGATAATCACGTGCGCGATTTTCTGGAGATCATCCGCAAGAACGCGGCCCGCATGTCGCGGCTTACGGAAGATTTGCTCACTCTGGCGCGCGTCGAATCGGGCGAACACAGATTCGACATGCAGCGGGTAAGCGCCGAAGAGTTGCTGCAGGACGCTCTGGAAAGCTTTCGCGAGGTGGCACGGTCGTATGGAGTCGAGCTGGTGATTGAGAACGCGGTGGGCGCCAGCAATGTGAATGCGGATCGCGAAGCGATTCACCAGATCTTTTCCAACCTGATTGAGAATGCTTTGAAGTACGCGGCGTCAGGGAAAAAGGTTATTCTCGGAGCCCGCGGTGCCGAGAGTGGCGTCGAGTTTTATGTTAGAGATTTTGGGCCTGGAATTTCCTCCGAACATCTGCCGCGACTTTTTGAACGCTTTTATCGCGTCGATAAAGCGCGCTCGCGAGAATCGGGCGGCACCGGGCTGGGACTGGCCATCGCCAAGCACATTGTGCTGGCGCACGGCGGAACAATTCGCGCCGAGAGCGAACTCAACCATGGCTCGAGCTTTTTGTTTACCTTGCCCGCGCTTGACCGGGATTCATAAACCAGCCTCGGGTCGACGGGCGATGTGGTCAACGTTCTACTGCTTACCACGAAGTAAATAGGCGCCCGGTGCGGACAATGCCATTTTGTGTGTCAATCCCAATGGTTGGATAATATGGCCTAAATCCAATTTTTCATGACGGGTGACGAGAAATTTACCAGCTTGTAACCTGCCTCGGCGGTTTGGGAATTATGCTTTTGCTTAATTATGTGTCACACTCTCGGCATCGAGAAATTAGGCGGTTTGCCCTATGAGTACAGCCAGCGTCAAAACGCCTGAGCCTGCGCACTCTGTCCTGGTGCAGCGAACGGTGGAAGCCTGCGAACTGGCCCGTCAGGCCGCGGCTATCGCGGCTGAGGGAATTGCCACCGGATCGATGTCCCGCCTCAATGCCATACGCCAATGCGAAAAGGATCTCGATGCCATCGATGTGGAAGTCGACTCCGGTGTGACCTCGACCATCAGCCGCGTGCCCGAGGACGAGACACGGCAGTTGCTGGCGTGCATGAAAGTGATGATCGGACTGGAGCGCATAGGAGATTTACTCTTGAGTTTCGCCACGAGTGCACAGGCGGCGGGCGGGCGGCTTGACTCGCAGGATACTCGCGAACTGACACAAATGGCAACGATTTTGGAAAAAATGCTGGCCGACGTCGGCCAGTCGTTTTCCCAGAAGGACGTCAAGAAAGCCATCGATGTGCTGCGCGCCGATGCGGAGATGGACCGCTTGAGAAACATTATCTTCCTGCGCCACATCGAAAATCCTGAGAACGTCGCGCGTCACGCCAGCCTGCAAGTCATCTTCATGACACAGTCACTAGAACGCGCCGGCGACCACGCCAAGAATCTCGCGGAAGAGGTTTGCCACTTCGTCAGTGGGCGCAGCATTCGCCACCTGCTCATGGCCTACGACAAGCCAAAAGAGCAGATGTTTATCGAGTGGCTGCGACACAAAGAAGAAAAAGCGCAGTAACGGCGCGTTAAACCCGGTTGTGTCGCAACGTTACTCTTGCGCAGTGATTGTATCTGCTCTGATAACCCGGTTCAAAAAGCCCGTTTATGCTTGCGTTCCTGCCGCGAGTCTGTATCCACACTTTAAAAGGCAGCTGATGAATGAAAACGGCATTTTTCTTCGCCGCCGAATTAGAAGAGCGATACAATTCCTCCATTTTATTGTCGTCTTTCCCGAAGAGTAACTCTCCCGCGGGATGCATGAGGTCAAGTTATGAGAAACGTCGGACCGGTGATGGTGATTCTTATCATGGGCACGGTTTTAGGCGCATCGGGGCAAGTTCCAGCATCTCCGGCGAGTACTGGCACCGATCGTCGCGTTGCACTCGACGTGGTCGTGACCGATAAGTCGGGCAATCCAGTTCCCGGTTTGCAGCAGCAGGACTTTACCATTCTCGACGACAAACAGCCACAGCCGATTCTCTCTTTTCGTGCATTCGACGAAACCAGCAAAGCGGATGATCTGCCGCAGCAGGTGATTTTTCTCATCGATGAAGTCAACGCTGAATACCGTCCGGTAAGCAACGCGCGACAACAGTTGGAAAAATTTCTGCGGCGGGGCGAGGGCCAGCTTCCTATACCTATGTCCCTCGTCTTCTTTGCCGACAAGGGGACCCAGGTGCAAGGCGCGGCGACTCGCAACGGAAACAGCCTCGCCGACTCTCTTAAGTCTCACGAGTCTGGCCTGCGCGATCTTGGCAGATCGGCGGGGTTCTATGGCGCTGTCGAGCGCGTTCAAAATTCCCTCAGCACGTTGGAGAAACTCATCGCCTATGAAGCAAAGCAGCCCGGCAGAAAACTGCTGATTTGGCTCAGCCCCGGATGGCCTCTGATCTCTGGACCTCGCTCCGCGCTGAGCGAGAAAGACCAAGACACGATCTTCCACACCATTGTGAGACTGTCCACCCATATGCGGGAGGCCCGCGTTACGCTTTACAGCGTCGATCCGCTCGGAATGGATGATGCGGCCAGCCTCCAAACGTTTTATTACGAGAACTTCCTCAAGGGTGTGCCTTATGCGAATAAGGTAGAGAGCGGGGATGTTGCGCTGCAGGTGATCGCAACGCAAAGCGGCGGGCGGGTTCTCAATAAGAGTAACGACATTGCCGCCTCGATTGCCGGCTGTGTGGCGGACGCAAGGGTCTATTACACTCTCTCGTTTGATTCTGCCGCGGCGGACCATCCGAATGAGTATCACAACATTCAGATTAAGATTGACAGACCCGGAATGACCGCGCGCACGCGGACTGGATATTACGCACAGCGGCAGGAAGTCGCGAAAGCGCACTGAACCAGGCTTGGCCGAGTTTCCGCGCCTCTTGCATTCGCCTCTTCAAAGGGATGCGGAGAGGTGGTGTATTGATGTTCACTTAGCTAGCAACTAGGAGATAAGCGCAAAGCTGAGCTCGGCGGAGGCCGAAAAAAGGCGAATTTGGGGATATAACGTAAAATCGATCAGAATTAAAGCGGTGTCTATGCCGGTTGCTCGCCAATTTCTCTCGTTAAGGTTGATTAAGCGTTCAGCTACCCTAATCGCCTTGTCGGTCAGTGCCGGAATATCTATGTCTGTGCTCGCCCAAATGCCCTATCTGGGTCGAGGTCCGGACGCAGCGTTTCAACAAGTTGACTTCTCTCAGATGTATCTTGACCAGATCAACCGCGACAAAAAGAAGACGGAGGAACAGAAGGCTCAGGACAAGAAGCTGGTTGATAGCGGTATCCTATCGGCGCTCGACTTGGATGCTCCCAATAAGGCGGTGGAGGAATATAACCACGCTACCAGTTTAATGAAGACGCAGCATTCGAAAGAGGCGGTGAGATACCTGCGAAGGGCGATCGATCAGTATCCTAAGTTCGTTTCCGCCCATGTTAATCTCGGGCTCGCCTATCTCGATCAGGAAGATACCGTGCGCGCAAAGAGCGAGTTCGAGGTGGCTGCGAAGTTGGATGACAAGTTTCCCGGATCGTTCGCCCATCTCGGTCAGCTGGCCTTGTCGCAGAACGATTTTGGGGCGGCGCGAACCGCGCTTGAGAAGGCTGCTTCCGTGCAGCCCCGGGACTCCAAAATTCTTTCTGGCTTGGCTTACGCGCAAAATGGAACTCATGAATACCGGCAGGCCCTTGAAACTGCGCATCGAGTGCATGCGCTCGATCATAAGGGTTTCGCGAATGTGCACTACGTGGCTGCGTCGGCTGCGATGGCTCTCAACGATTATGAAGCCATGGAGCACGAACTGAAGTTATTCATAAGCGAGGACCCGACGAATGCATTCGCTCCGGTCGCACGGCAGAATCTGGTTGCTTTGGGCGCTAGCAGAGTAGTGACGGCAGCGGGCACCGGCGGTGCGCAACTAACGACAACTCAGGCCTCTTCTCCGCAGACGCAAACCTTCCCCAACACTGATAGGTTGAAGGCGCAATTGAGCAATTTAGGGGATGAATCCACGAACGAAACCTGCGACGACTGTGACACGCTGGCCGAGGCGAGCGCAGCCCCGGAACGCGCGAGCAGCGGCGAGGTTTCGGATGTGCCTCAGGGCATCCCGACCCGTGCCGGGATGTGGACAATTCGTAAGAACGTGGACGAAGTCACTCTATTTTTCGCCGTCAGCAGCCATGGGCAGATGGTGAACGGTTTGCAGCAGTCCGACATTCAGATTCGAGACGACAACAAGCCCCCGGAAAAAGTCATGCAATTTGCGCCTCAGTCTAAACTTCCTCTCCGGCTGGCTCTGCTCGTTGACACGAGCGGTTCGGTGCACGACCGGTTCCCATTTGAAAAGCGCGCCGCGGCAAAGTTCGTCGAGAAAATGCTAAGCAATGCTTCCGATCTCGGGTTTATCGCAGGCTTCGCCAGTGGGGCTACGGTTACCCAGGATTTCAGTTCGGATCCGGGTGAACTAGGAAAGGGAATTGAGAAGTTGACGAACGGAGGAGGAACAGCCCTGTTTGACGCGGTGTCATTCGCTTGTTGGAAGCTGGCAGCGTATCCCGATCGCGAGCGGGTGGCAAGAGTCCTCGTAATACTGAGCGACGGCGAAGATAATTCGAGTCACAGCACTCTGAAGCAAAGCATCCAGGCTGCGGAGAAGACGGGGGTCACGATCTACACCGTCAGCACAAGAGAAGACCGCGGCGATAAGACGGATGCCGACAAAGTATTAGAGTTTTTGGCGGAGCGCACTGGAGGCGAGGCCATGTTCCCGGGCGACATGCACAGCTTGGGCGGGTCTTTCGACAAGCTGCATGATGTGATTCGTAGCCGCTACTTCGTCGCTTACAAGCCCGCGGATTTTCAGCCCAACGGAAGCCATCGCACGATCAGTGTCATCGCTCAGAAAGATGGCAAACAATTACAGGTTCGGGCGCGCAAGGGCTACTATGCTCGCCTGGAGCCGAGCCCCCGCTAAGCCAGAACCAAGAAATAGTCGTACCTGCTGGCCCGTCCCATCCGCCGCTTACCCTTGCAGCCGGCCCTTGACAGTCCGCGCCTCCAAGGCGAGACTCGATTCAGCCCCTTCGGAATAGTCGCTCCGCCTTCTCGTCCGGCGAAGAGTGGTGTTTGGCAGCAACTTTGTTCATGCAAGGATCCGCCCAACCCGAAGATCGACTAGAGCCATCGAGCAGCGAGGAAGCATCGGCTGGGGCAATAGGCTCAGCCGGCGATTCCTCCAATGGCAGCCGCGTTTTTGCGGACACGGAGCTGGAGTCGGCTCTGCAGTTGCTGGTCGAGCGCGCGCAATATATCACGGGAGCTACTGGCACCGCGTTCGCTTTGCCCCAGGGTGATGAAATGGTGTGCCGCGCCAGTGCCGGTTCGTCGGCGCCCACCGTGGGGGCGCGGCTGCAGGTGCGTTCCGGACTGACTGGCGAAAGCATCGCGCGGCGGCAGTTGCTGCGCTGTGACAATGCGGAGGCCGACCCGCGCGTGAATCTGGAAGCTTGCCGCGCGCTGGGCATTGCATCCATCGTTGTTTTGCCGTTGCTGCGGAAAGACGGTGAGGTGCGCGGGCTGTTCGAATTGTTTTCCGACCATCCTTACGCCTTCGAAGAGCGCGATCTGATTGCTCTCGAACGCATGGCCGCGCTCACTGTGACCGCCCTTGATCTGGCTGAGCAGCGAGAAAAGTTTGCCCCGGCGGTGGTTCCGCGCCGAGATCCGGAACCAACTGTCCACCCTTCTGCAACTCCGGTTCTGGCGGGCATGGTGCCCGCTCCACCAAAAGAGGCGCCTGCTGAAACCAGCGTCACAACAGACATTCCTGCGATTTCGATCGATGCCCACGCTGCCCTCGCTGACAGCTCAACTGGCACTCTGGCTAATCCTGATCTTGCCCAGTCGCCGGTCCCCGACGAATTGCCCGTAATCCCCTCGTCTGCCGAGCCTGCGACCCCGGCGCCGCCAACGCCCGCAGTCATGACGCCGCCGGTCGTAACGCCGCCGACCATAACTCCGCCGGTCGAGACTCCGCCAGAGTCGGAGCCTGCCACCATCGCGCCCGCCGCAGTTCCCGAGTCGATGCTGCGCGTGCAAAAATGCGCTGCCTGCGGATTTCCCGTTTCCGATGGTAGAACCCTCTGTCTCGATTGCGAGAAGAAGAACGGCGAGAATAAAGGGTTAGAGAAGAAGCAGCGCGAGCCCGAACGCGGGCCCGAAAAAGACAAGAGCCAGACCGGCCAACTAACGGCCGCGAACGCTCGCTCCGAGCAGGCGCCTGACCTGGCGCCCGCCGCCGGCACCGAGGCGGAATTCATACCTGCCTTTCTCGCCAACGCCGAGCCCGCGAAGGAATCATGGCTGGCCGACCACGTCAATCTGCTGGCAATCGTTGTATTGATTCTGGGTATTCTGGTCGCCGTAGTCGTTTTTCGATAGCGCCGGCGTAGCTCCTATTCGATTACCACCCATGCACTCAAGAGTGCCGTTTTCCTGCCGTTTTCCTTGACAAATTGGCGTTGGAAGCCATACTCTGCGCTTAATCGTTTGTTACTACACACAGGTGCCCAAGCATGAAGAATGTGTATGAAGTTTTAAGGCAGAAGGAACTGGAATTGACCCGGCTGGAAAAAGAAGTCGAAGCCTTGCGCGTCGCCGCTCCGCTGCTATCCGACGAAAAAGAACAGCAGATGGAAGCGCCGAAGCCAAGTCTGGCTGCCGCTCCGCCGGCGCAACCCGTAAGAATTCCTCCGGTCGTAGCCGCGCAAGGCGCGAGCGCTCCGGCGCGGGTTGCTGGCTGGGAAGACGCCGCCAAGCGCTGGCCATAAGCCAAGCCATTTGTCGCGATAGAAACGGGGCTTGCCCCGTGGGCCGGTCATTGGGAATCGCCACCTTGATCAAAGAGTGGGTGGCGTTCATCGTCAATAAAGACTGCCCACGTGAAGGGGACGACATGGCCTCGAAAATTCTCTCCTGGTTTTCGGTTCTTGCGCTCGGTTTCATCCTCTGCACTCCTGCCCAAGCTGACAGCGGCACAATCGTTGGTGTGGGTACCGGAACCATCGTTGGCGTTGTTGTCGGCGTGGTTGCGGTGGTGGCAGTGGTCGCGATCGTAGCGATTCACTATTCGCGCAAACGAACGATTACGGGATGCGTGAAGCCCACGCCCAACGGGATGACTGTGAGCGACAAAAAAAATCAGCGGACATACAGGATTTCTGGCGATATGGCGGGAATAAATCCGGGCGAGCGCGTGACCTTACAGGGCAAAAGAATCAAGCCGAACGGCGGCAATTCGCTGGGCTGGGAAATCACCAAAATGCAAACCGACCTCGGCGTCGGCAAACCCTAGAATCCACTGCGATAAACAGCTGTCTCCCTGTCCACGACCGCGGTTCAGTCGACCATCGTAAACGCTAGCGTCAACAGCGTCTTCTGCTCGACCTCGTGCGCCTTGGCCGACCCCGTCGCCGGGCTGGCGCTCGCAGAACGCTTCACGGAATGCACGGGTCGGTCATTTGCGATGTGCTTCAAGCGTGGCAGCATATAGGAGAGCGCTCCCATGTTGGCTGGCTCTTCCTGCACCCATACGATATCTCGCGCCGAGCGGTGACGCTCGAGTTCGGCGGCGAGCTCTGCCTCGGGGAACGGATACATCTGCTCGAGGAAAACAATGGCAGTGCTGCCGTCATCTTTGTCTTTTTCCTTGCGCTTCTGGCGCTCGGTGCGCAGTTCGTGGCCGATCTTTCCCGTGCAGAGCAGAATCCGCTTTGCGTCCTGCACTTCGCCATCCGGAATCACCGCCAGAAATTGCTGATGCGTCAAATCTTCTAGCGGAGACAGTGCATCCGGATGCCGCAGCATGCTCTTCGGCGTAAACACAATCAGCGGCTTCCGCCACTTGCGCAGAGCCTGCCGGCGCAGCAAGTGAAAATACTGGGCCGCGTTTGAAGGCTGGCAGATTTGAATGTTATCGCGCGCCGCCAACTGTAAAAACCGCTCGATGCGCGCGCTCGAATGCTCCGGCCCCTGGCCCTCATAGCCGTGAGGAAGCAGCAGCACGAGGCCTGACAAGAGATTCCATTTATCTTCGCCCGCACATACAAACTGATCGATGACCGCCTGCGCCACGTTGGCAAAATCGCCAAACTGCGCCTCCCACAGCACCAACGCTTCGGGATAATCCCGGCTGTAGCCGTACTCAAATCCCATCACGCCGGCTTCTGAAAGCGTCGAGTTATAGATGTCGCACGCCGCCTGGCCGGGCGCAATGTGGCGCAACGGAACATATTCCGATTCATCCTCAATATCGAGGAGCATCGAATGGCGCTGGTTGAAGGTCGCCCGCCGCGAGTCCTGTCCGCTCAGCCGCACGGGAATGCCCTGCTTCACCAGGCTGGCAAAAGCCAGCGCCTCGGCCATTCCGTAGTCGACCGGCTTCTTGCCCGTCCCCATCTCCTGCCGCTGCTCAAGCAACTTCTTGACCTTGGGATGGATGTGGAAACCTTCGGGATACGTGGTCAAGCGTTCCGTGAGTTCGATGAGTTCCTCGCGCGCGACGCCGGTTGGTTGTTCGTATTCCGCTTTATAGCGGCCTCCGAAGTAGTTGTCCCAATATTTCGGCAGATCGCGCAACAGCGGCTTCTTGGTGAATTTCGTCGCAGCCTTCTGCGCAGCTTCGTACTCTTTCTTCACCAGCTGCGCACGCTCGGCGATGTTTTCATCATCCAAGCCGACGAATTTCGCATAGATCTTATAAAGAGGCGGATGCTCTTTGATTGCCTTATACATCAGCGGTTGAGTCACCGTGGGATCGTCCACTTCGCTATGGCCGTGGCGCCGGTAGCCGATGAGGTCGACAACCACGTCGGTACCGAATTTATAACGGTACTCGGTGGCGATGCGCGCCATCCGCATCACCATGTCCACATCTTCGCCATTGACGTGAAAAATGGGAATCGCCTGCCGACGTGCCAGTTGTGCCGAGAAGCGCGAGGAATGTTCTTCGCGAGCGTTCGTGGTGAAGCCGATCAGATTATTAACGATGAAGTGGATGGTTCCACCGACCGTGTAGCCGCTCAGGTCAGCGAAATTCATCGTCTCGGCAGTGATGCCCTGTCCCGCAAACGCCGCGTCGCCGTGCACCAGCAGCGGCAGATATTTCGCCTGGCCGCCTTCACCGGCCCGATCTTGCTTGGCGCGCGTGCGTCCGACGGTTACGGGGTCGACGGCTTCGAGGTGACTCGGATTCGAGGCCAGGTGAATATGAATTTTCTTTCCGCTCTTGGTGACGTATTCGCCGGTCGCGCCCATGTGATATTTCACGTCGCCTGACCCGAGCACGCTCCGCGGATCGACATCTTCAAACTCGGCAAACACCTCTTCGGCCGGGCGATTGGCTACATGGATCACCATGTTAAGGCGACCGCGATGGCTCATGCCCATGACAAGTTCGACCGCACCGCGCTCACCGGCCACGTCCAGAACCTGATCGATCGCAGGCAGCAGCGAAGTGCCGCCTTCGAGCGAGAAGCGCTTGTTGCCGAGATAGCGTTGTTGCAGCGTCTGCTCAAACACGTCGGCCCGCACCAATAGGTCGAGCGCACGCTGCTGATCGCCGGCGGCTGCCTCGGCCTCTATCCGTTCCTGAATCCAATGGCGGCGCTCGGGGTCAGAGATGTGCATGAACTCCACGCCCACGCTACCGCAATAAAATCGCCGCGCCTCCCGCGCAAACTCATTGTCGATCGCCAGGTCGGGACGCGGCTGTGGAGGCAGCAGGCCGAGCGGATTCAGTTCCGCTTCAAGATATCCGTATTGGCGGAAGAGGTTAAAGATGCGTTCGCGTTCGTAATTTTCTGAAATCCCAGCCGTTGAAATTGACGAAGCTGAAGTCGACGAAGTCGCGGGATTATCTCTCCCGATGGTATTGCGGGTTGAAGTTGACATAAGTATCTTCTATAGGATAACGGATGAGCCGCCGGGTGTGGTCGATTCAACTGAAAGAACTGGGGAAACCAAAGTACGCTGGCGCGGGTGCGTGTGGTTGTAACAAATTGGAGGCTGCCTATGGACAACGGAATCATTGACGTGCCCAGTCCCTACTCCGTGCCCGACACGCTGGCACGGCTACAGGCGATCCTCAAAGAAAAGGGCATGATGGTGTTTGCTCTTGTCGACCATAGTGGAGAAGCCGAAAAGGCCGGCCTCAAATTGCGCCCAACCCAGTTGCTGATCTTCGGCAGTCCGAAGGGTGGCACGCCTTTGATGGTTGCCGCGCCCCGGCTGGCCATCGACCTGCCGCTGAAGGCGCTCGCCTGGCAAGATGAGAAGGGCCAAGTCTGGCTCTCCTATAATTCGTCGGAATATCTGCAAAAGCGGCACGGTTTTCCCGTCGAACTGCTGAAAAATATCGCGGGCGTGAGCGCGCTGATTCAGAAGGCTGTGGAATAATAAATGGGTCAAAGGCTTTAGCGCAGGGAGCACAGAGAAACACGGAGAAGAGAAGATCGTTCTTCCCTGTGTTTCTCTGTGCTCCCTGTGGTGAAGAACTTTCCCCGCGCTAAGATGTTCCCGGCGCCATTTCATGCCCGAGAATCCGAACCCCAACCGAGCCCGCGATCATCTCGCTAATGAACGCACTTTTCTGGCGTGGGTGCGAACCGGCGTCGCGACCATCATCTTCGGTTTTGCCATCGGACGCTTCTCGATCGCACTGCGTGAATTCCTGAAATTTGAGGGGCGCTCCGCCGCCACGCCCGGCCTCACCACCTGGCTCGGCATCATTTCGACCGTTGGCGGAGTGCTGCTGATTCTCGCGGGCCTCGGCCGCTACCGCAAAACCAAATTACAACTCGATTCCAATAGCTTTGAGCCCGCCGGCTTCGTCATCGATGTTGTGTCTTACGTGCTGGGCCTCTTCGGATTAGTCTTGGCGGGCTATCTCGCGTACATCGAAATTTACGGCAAATGAGGCGGGAGTCTCGACCAGGTGAAGCATGGCGCATGAAGAAGAAAAAGAAGTCGCGGGTCGTGCCGCTGCAAAACTGGTGCACGACGGCGACATCGTCGGATTAGGCACCGGCTCAACTGCCTACTTCGCCGTCGTGGCTCTAGGCGAGCGCGTGAAGGCAGGATTGAAAATCACCGGAATCCCAACCTCCGTGCACACCGCCGACCTGGCGCGCGCGGTCGGCATTCCGCTGACCACGCTCGACGAACATCCCGAGATTGACATCACCATCGATGGAGCCGATGAGGTCGATCCCAAACTCAACCTGATCAAAGGCGGAGGCGGCGCGCTGACCCGCGAGAAGGTCATCGCCACGGCATCGAAAAAAATGGTGGTCGTAGTCGACTCAGGAAAAGTTGTTGCGACGCTAGGCAAATTTCCCCTGCCAGTCGAGATCATCGCCTTTGCCCGAACCGTGATCGAGAAGAAAATCGTGTCGCTGGGCGCGACTCCCAAATTGCGTACGCGACCCGACGGCGGCCCGTTCATCACCGACAACGGCAATCAGATTCTTGATTGCAGCTTTGGAAGGATCGAGGATCCAGCGGCGCTGGCGCGGGAGCTGAGCGATACTCCTGGCATCGTCGAGCATGGGTTGTTTATCGGGATTGCAAAGCTTGCCGAAATAGGGAAGGGGACGTCGGTAGAGCAATTGCGCGCAGCGGCGGCAAATCTCACGTAGGAAGAGGCGAGGCCGCGCCACCCTCGCCACTTTCACTCGAAAATGCCGCCAGCCTCTCTCGCGGCAGTCGCCCGCCTCTAATTGTTCATCACAGCGACAAGTAGAAAAGAAGGCGGGGCGCTGTTGCCATTGCCCAGCAGGCTAGGAACAGAAGCACCCACTGGTAACTGAGTATCATCGCCAACCTCTTCGCCGCCAGAGAGACTTCCAATAAAGGACCGCGGCCGCGCCACGTGAGTGTCGTCGTCAGTTTTTGTGAAGTACACCGCTAAGTAGTAATCATTCAGAGTCGATAGCGAAAGCTGGATCGGATCGAGCCGTATGATGCACGGACTTGTAGCCGAGAGCGGCTGGTTCGGGCAGGTCCTGGGGTGCGTAAGGTGAATCTCTGGATTGGAAACTCCCTTCAGCGTGACTGGAGTAACCGCAGTGATCGTAGAGTTCTCCCGCGGCGTCGTGTACAGCACCATATTGCCGATATCCACTCTCGTGCCGGCGATGAACCCTATGTACAGTACGGTTGTCGGGCTTGTAATCGGATAGAGGGACGTGCCAGGAATGTTCTCAAGGATCGAAAGGCCAGTCCAATTGGAAGCGCCAGCGGACTGTAAGAGCGGGCCTATTCCAGGCAATAGATTCTGAGGCGCCGCGGCAGCGGGTTGCTGGGCATGAGCGAAGAGTGAGATTGTTAACGCAAGTACAATGGAGGAAATTGAAACTCTAATCGGGAGAGTATTCATGGGCGTCACCAGAGAGCCGACCACCTTGTAATTTGCGGAGTAGGTGGTGCCGCAGGTGGCGGGTCGTGGCCGGGATTATTACCCATGAATGATTCGCCGTCAATTCCTGATGGGGATATAAGTTGCGGCACTTATCCGCTCACAATCTCCCGCAGCGCTGCCAGCAGCCGTTCCACTTCCTCCGTCGTGTTGTAGTGCACCAGTCCGATGCGCAGAAATCCTCCCAGCCTCTCGACATCTAGCTGCTCGGTGAGGTTCAGCGCATAGTAGTTTCCATCCCAGGTGAAGAAGCCGCGCTCGCCGAGCTTCGTTGCCAGCTCCAGCGGGGTGTGGCCTTCGATGCGGACTACAAATGTTGCGCAGCGATTCTCGAAGCGCTGCGGATCGCTGATGCCGTAGAGTTTTAATCCCGGAATCGCCAGCAGGCCGGCGATCATCTTCGCGGTCATTTTGCGTTCATGCCGATGTGTCGATTCGTGTGCCGCCAGAATCGCGGCGCGGCGGGTTGCGACCTCGGGATTAGCGCGCCGGCCCAACGCTTCCCAGTAATCGACGCACGCTTTGATTCCCGCGATGCACTCGTGGTTGAGCGTGCCCCACTCCCAGCAGTTCGGAATGTTTTGGGTGTTGGGCCTGACTTTATACGGTCGCAATTGTTCCAAATGCTCGCGCTTGCCGTAGAGAACGCCCATGTGCGGTCCAAAGAACTTGTAAGTCGAGCAGACGAGAAAGTCGCAGTCGAGGGCACGCACATCAATCGCTCCATGCGAAGCGTAGTGGACGGCGTCGATATAACTCAGCGCTCCCGCTTGCCGCGCCAGTCGCACCACTTCGGCGACATTGTTGATCGTGCCCACCGCGTTCGACGCGTAGCCAACCGCCATGAGTCTAGTGCGCTCGCCGATCTGGGCCGCCAGATCCTGCATGTCGAGCGTGCAATCCTCTTCATTGAATTTCACCGTTCGTATGGTCACCCCTTTTTCTTCGAGCGCTTTCCACGGAGAGAAATTCGCGTCGTGATCGAGCAAAGTAAGCACGATTTCGTCGCCGGGCCCGAGATCGCGCCCGAGCGCGCGGCTCATGGCATAGGTCAGCGTCGTCATGTTGGGGCCGAAGACGATTTCATCGGCATCGCAATTTAGAAAACCGCCCATCGCCGAACGCGCCTCCGCGATCATGCGGTCAGTGTTGCGGCTGGTGAGATATGCGCCGCTGGTGTTGGCGTTGTTGCGCGCCAGATAATCTGCGATGGCATCAATCACACACTGCGGCACCTGCGTGCCACCCGGGCCGTCGAGGAAAACGGCGGGCTGCCCATTCACTTTTTGCGCGAGCGCTGGAAATTGCGCGCGCACCCAGGTGAGATCGAGCACGGAGGATAAAGACGAAGAAGACGGTGTCTGTTCAGCAGTGGGCATAGCAGACATTCTAATGCGGGGCCGCTGCTTTGCTCAGAACTAAGCGTTTGGTGCCAGTGAAAATCGGCAGGGCGGCGCGGTTATGCCACCCGTTCGCTCGGATTGGGACTCGGAGATTGCTTGTTCTTTCCCGGGGCACCCTTGTTGGCCGCATCCAGCTTTATCCGCGTCACTCGCGTAGTTTCCTGGACGAGATCGCCGGTGGCGCGGTTTGTGTCTCCCGCCATGACCGAGCCGGCAGCTAAGGCGAAGCGCAGCGCATCCGCCTGATCTTCAAAATACAAAATGACTTGTCCCGACATAGATACTTCTCCCTGAGTCTGACTTCGCAAGCGCCCACACGGAGCGCAGACCGACTGGCAAAGATCGATTTAAGATGCAGGTGGCGCGGCTATGACGAAGTGTTGCCCTTGACACAACAATTGCACAATAATTGCGTTAATTGTCGGGGAAGGCCCGCAGCGGTAATAGTGCTTTTGTTGGTTCTCGCTTTCGCAGGCTACCGGCCAGGCATGAAACCCTCCCAGAGGTTACGGAAGGCTCATTTTTCCTGCGCCGAGTTCCTGCAGACGACCATCTAAGGATAGAATCATTGCATAGATGTTGAGAGTTTCTTCCAATCGGGGCGTATTCGTCAGAGCTGTGTCTGTGCTCGCGGTCGCGCTGGTGTGTGCGATGGGGATGGCCCAAGCCACCCACTCGCACAATGATAGTGATGAGAACTCCGCGACGGCGCGCCATACCTGTTCGATCTGCGCCACCGCTCATGCTGGAATCAGCACCGCGACGACCGCGTCGGCGCCGGTTCTGTTTGCTGCCCCGCTGGCGATTTTCGTTGCCGAAGTATCGCTGACCTTTCGTCCCGCTGCTACCCAGTTCATTCGTCCTCCACCTGCGTTCTGATCCCGCGCTCTCCTTCCGTCGATATAGCTAAGAACGGCCGCGGTCTCGATCTCGATCAGATTTCGATCTTGATTGAACTCGCTCCAGAACCTTTTGTTGGAGGAATCATGCGTTCGCTTTATAAAAGTTGTCTGGCTGCGGCTACTCTGGCGGTGGCTGTAATGTTGAGTGGCGGAACTGTGAATGCGGAGCCAACGAATGCAGGCGCGCAGTCGGTCGGGAGCTCGGGAACGATTAACGGCACCGTGCTCGACCCCTCAGGCGCTGTGGTTCCGAATGCCGGTGTCGAAATTCATAACCCGGTCACCGGTTTTGACCGCAAAACCACTACCGACGCCAAGGGAGCTTTCACCTTCGTGAACGTGCCGTTTAACAATTACCACACGACGGTCACAGCCGAGGGCTTCGCTCCGACGGCGCAGGATGTGGAGGTGCGCTCGGTCGTGCCCGCCTTTGTGCAGGTCAATCTTCAGGTGGTTGCCTCGGCCACCACGGTTTCGGTCGAGGCCGCCGGCGACCTGGTGGAAAACGATCCGACCTTCCACGCCGACGTTGACAAAGAGTTGATCGACAAACTGCCAATCGGGAGCGGATCGTCTTCGATGAGTACGCTGGTAGGACTGGCAACGCCCGGCGTCGCTTCTGATTCCGATGGCCAAATCCACGGCTACGGCGATCATGCGGAGAATTCATTCTCGATCGACGGCCAGCCTATGACCGATCAGTCGAGCAAAACTTTTTCCAACCAGGTTTCTGTCGATGCGATTCAATCCATGGAAGTGATCGCCGGCGCGCCGCCCGCGGAATACGGAGGCAAGACCAGCGTGGTGATCGTAGCCGCCACACGCTCCGGCCAGGGCTCGACTACACCCCACGGCAGCATCTCCACTTCCTACGGCTCATTTGGATCGGCCAATCTGGCGGCCGATCTTGCCTACGGCGGCAAGAGCTGGGGGAACTTTATTTCTGTTGCCGGACTGAACAGCGGCCGGTTTCTGGATGCGCCAGAATTTGCGGTGATTCACGACAAGGGCAACGAACAGAATTTATTCGACCGCATCGACTATCAGCTCTCGCAGAGCGACTCGATTCATCTGAATCTCGGCTACAGCCGCAGCTGGTTCCAGACGCCAAATTCGCTGGACGCCGAAAACGCCACCGCATGGAGCGGGCTGAGCGGAGTTCTTCCGGCAGCCGAGAATTATCATGGTGTTGTTCCCATCGGCACTCCGACCGGATTCACTCCTGGCGTGACCGTCGGCTCGGCCGATCAGCGCTCCAAGATTGGGACCTTCAATATTGCCCCTTCGTGGACGCGCCTCATAAGCACCAACGCGGTATTTACGTTGGGCGCGTTTGTGCGTCGCGACGATTACAACTACTACCCGAGCAGTGATCCCTTCGCCGATCTCGGGCCGCCGGGTTTGCAGAGGCAATCGGTCGGTCAGAATCGAACGCTCACCAACACCGGGATTCGATCCGATATCTCCTACGCCAAGGGAATCAATAACATTAAGGCGGGAGTTACCTACGAGCAGACATTTCTCAATGAGAATGACAGTATCGGGATCGTCGACCCAGCCTACAACGCACCGTGCATAACGGCCACTACCCCTAACGTTCCAGTTCCTGGTTTCACCAATCCGTCCGAGTGCGGGGCGTTTGGCTATCAGGAAAACATTTTGGCTAACTCGCAGGGCACGGCATTCTATCCCAATTACAATCCCATCCTTGCTCCTTACGATTTGACTCGCCGAGGCGCTTCCTATCTCTTCCAAGGCCATACCGACGTCAAGGAACTCGCTCTTTACATTCAGGATGCAATCACGGTGGGCCATTGGTCGATGAACCTTGGCATACGCGGAGATGTCTACAATGGTCTTACGCAAGCGAGCCAGGCCGAGCCGCGTATTGGAATCTCTTACAACATCAAAAAGACGGGCACGGTTCTGCGCGCGTCTTATGCGCGCACGCTGGAATCTCCCTTCAATGAAAATTTGATTCTCTCCAGCGTCGGTTGCAGCAACCCGGTTTTGAGTCCGCTGCTTGCTTGTTCGTCCGCGGTGCCCGGTACCTTTCAGGCGAACCCGCTAAATCCAGGCTTCCGCAACGAGTTTCATCTCGGCCTCGAGCAGGCGTTGTCACGCTACTTGGTCTTTTCCGGCGAGTGGATCACGAAATACACGCACAACGGCTACGATTTCAGCGTGCTCGGCAACACTCCCATCACTTTTCCGATCGAGTGGCACAACGCAAAAATTCCCGGATATGCGGGCAGCGTGAGAGTTCCCAATTTGCATGGCTTCTCAGCGCAGATGGTTTTTTCCAGCGTGGCGGCGCGCTTCTTCCATCCGCAGATTGGTGGAGCAGGCGCGACGGTGTCGACGACCGATCTTCCCTTCCGAATCGACCACGATGAAAAATTCAACGAGACGACCCACTTGCAATATCAACCGTGGAAGCGGGGCCCATGGTTCGGCTTCAATTGGCGGTATGACAGCGGCCTGGTGGCCGGTAACGCTCCGTGCTATGGACTGAATCCCGGTAACGATTGCCCGCAGTCGATCACGCCTGGGCCGCCCACGGTGTCTCTGACGGATGCTTTCGGAAATCCACTGAGCGCCGATCAGGAGTACGAGGCCGGATTTACCTGCGCTGGCGCCACTGCCACCCTCACAACTCCGTTACCCTCCACCTGCCTGGCGTCGCAATTTGGATCGAATCGCATCAAGGTACCAGCGCCGAACACCGAGAACGATGATCACAATCCGCCGCGCATCGCGTCCCGCAACCTGTTCGATGCTTCGGTGGGCGATGACAACCTGTTCAAGGGCGACCATTACAAATGGAGTCTGACATTCACCGCTATCAACATCGCCGACAAGGTGGCTCTGTATAACTTTCTTTCGACCTTCAGCGGGACGCACTTCGTAACCCCGCGCGCGCTGACGGCTCAACTCGGGTTCCACTTCTGAGGAAGCTGACGAAGCGCTACATCTCTACTGTATCTTTGCGTATTCGGCCTTGACCTCTTTGAGCAGCGGCAGGTCGGGATCGGCGTCTTTCCAATCGGCGAGAAAATTTTGGTAGGCGATGCGAGCTTTCGGCGCATCGCCTTCCTTCTGAGACAGCCGGCCCAGTTCCAATTGGGCGACCACATAAACCGGGTCAGGGCCGCTGTGGGCTTTGAGGTCGACGACCTTCTGGAAATCCTGCCGTGCTTCGGGATAGCGGCCAGATTCTTCGTAGGCTAATCCTCGAGTGAAAAAAACACCGGTCATGCCGCGACCGTAGAGCGCCACACCGTTGATTAAGTCAATCGCTTTGGCCGGATCGGCTTTGGCTGGATTGGCCGGCCGCAGGGCGACAATAGCCCGAATCATCGGAGCGGCCACGTTCACCGCGGTGGTATCGTTCGGACGAGTGCGCTGCATCTCGTCGGCCACAGCCGTCGCCTTCTGGTCCTCGCGCAAGATGGCGAAGGCCATACCCGCATTCCACAACACGTTAAAGGCGCGGCTTGATTGCAGCGCGTCGTTGACCTCGGCGATGGCCTCACTGCGATTGCCCACCAGTCCCTCGGAGTCGGCAAGACTGGATTCGGCATCGGCGCGACCCTGCAAATGCAGGCGATCGAGTACTTCCGCCGTCTGGCGCGTCAATTCGCGCGCCTTCTGGAACTGGCCGCGTGCTGTGGCCAGGCCGGCTCTGAATCCGATGACGCTTAGTTCTCCCTCTGGAGTGGTCGATGCCAGTTCCAGTTCTTTTTCCATGTCGGCATCTTTGCCCTCGGCCCAATCGCAGACAGCCAAGCCCAGGTGAAAGGTCATCGGGGCTGCCTTGCGCTGGAGTGCGGTGTTGTAAGTGGCGCGTGCTTCCTCGACTCGGTTCAATCCCTCATAGGCCTGGGCAAGGTTTGAATATCCTGTCACCGAGTCGGGCTCAAGCTCCACGGCGCGCTTGGCGTTCCCGAGCGCATTGTCGAATTGCCCCAGCTGGTTGTAAATGCTCGCCAAATTGCTGAATGGCGTAGAATCGCGCGGGTAAGTCTGGCGATAGAGTTCGTAAGCGGTAATGCCTTTATCGAGCTGGCCGCTATCGCCGTAATAGTGAGCCATGATGTAGAGCTTCTCGCGCTCGCTGGCGCGATCTCGCAGTTCGAACGCCTTCTGCCGGTTTTGCTCCGAAAGCTGTGTCTGCCCCAGATTGTTATAGACCGCGCCCAGGCGGGCATAAGCCATCGCGAAGTTGGGATCGATCTCGACCGCGCGCTGATAGTCGGGCAGCGCGCCCAGTTCGTCGCCGACGTTGTGCTTGGCGTCGCCGAGGCTCAACGCCTTCAGCGCTTCCAGCGACGACGTCGTGGCCTGGGAGAGCGACATGTCGTACTTCTGCACCATGGAGAGCGATTCGCCGAGTTGCCCGCGCAGTTTGCTGGCGGCGCTATGCAACGCGTTCAGCACATCCTCTTTTTTCTCTGCCTGAACCTGCTGCCGTCCCAACGAATCGCCCGACGCAACATTGGTTGCCTCGAGAGTGACGACGTACTGGCCTCCAACGCTATCGATGCTGCCGTTGAGCATCGCCTTGATGCCGTCGCGCTGACAGATTTCGCGTCCGACATCGGCGGTAATACGGTCGTCGGGTGCGCGGCCCATAAACTGTAGCGTTTGGCGAATCTTCTGGTCGGGAAAGACATTCAGATACGGCGACTGTCCGAGATCGACAGCCAGTGCCTTTTTGAGCGTGCCATCGAAGACGGGATCGGCGGTGGTATTTACGAAATCAGCAATCAGGATCGAATCTTTTTCGGTCAGCGCGTGCCCACGCTTGAGAAATACAAAGCCGATTCCGGCAGCGACGATCGCGACAATCAAAGCGGGAATGAGCCACACCGGAAGCTTGCGAGGGGGCGCGGGTATCTGGTGGACGCCAGAGCTTCGAACCGCCGAACTTGATGAGTCCGCTGCCCGCAACGTCCCCGAGGTGGAATCGCGCCGCAGGCGCTTTAAGTCGGAGCGCACATCGGCGGCACTCTGATAACGCAGGTCGCGATCTTTCTCCAGCAGCTTATTCAGTATCTCTTCAAAGTGCGGCGGTAAGTCCGGGTTCAGCCGGAGCGCTGGCGTCGGCGGCCGATTCAGAATCGCGTCGAAAATGACTGCTGAAGTATCACCGCGAAAGGGCACGGCGCCGGTCGCCATCTCATAGAGCACCGCTCCGAAGGAAAACAGGTCGCTGCGGGCATCGAGATCCTTGCCTCGAGCCTGCTCCGGCGACATGTAAGCAACCGTGCCGACGGTCGAGCCGGGGCTGGTAAGGAACGGCTCATCCACGGTGACTGCGGAACCGATGGTCGCGGCGGAATGAAGCGAAGGCTTGCCCGTGCGTTTGGCCAACCCGAAGTCGAGAATCTTCGCCTGATTGCGGCTGGTCACGAAAATATTGGCCGGCTTGATGTCGCGATGGATAATGCCCTTGGCATGCGCGGCATCGAGCGCATCGGCGATCTGTGTGCCCAGATCGAGCAAGGCTTCGAGTTCGAGCGGCTGGCTTTGAATGCATTTCTTCAAGGTCTCGCCTTCCAGCAATTCCATGGCGATAAAGTGCCGTCCGCCCTCCTCGCCGACCTCATAGATGGTGCAAATATTGGGATGATTGAGAGCGGAAGCAGCGCGCGCCTCGCGCTGAAACCGGTCGAGGGCAATGGGATCCTTTTCCGTTTCCGGCGGAAGAAACTTGAGCGCGACGTGGCGGCCCAGGTTGATGTCCTCGGCCTCATAGACCACGCCCATCCCGCCGCCGCCCAGTTGCGAGAGCACGCGATAGTGGGAGATCGTCTGGCCGATCATGGTCGGGCCGGTCATTCCTCAGAACACTCCTGGGAGAGAGCTATTCATCGTAGGCTCGCCGGTTCTGGGAAGTCAAACCCCTGCATCCCGGTCACAACTTAGGACGAGAATCGTTCACGCAAGAACATTAGGGGATGTTCGCCTAAAGTCTCCCCTTCCTGGGCCTCGTACCCTCCGTGATAAACGGTCTCGCCAGGGTCCCGCGACCCTGACCTCCTATACGAACCGGCGATCCTGCTGGTTCCCGATTTGCGAGCGCCGGGTTTAGTGATTTGTTTTCTGCGGTTTGACTCCGAGGGCCCGACTGCCACCCGAGTCGGCGAATAGCCAAACGGTCATTATCCCCCATTACCGAAGTTTCCCCCTCAACCCTGAATGCTTTCGTGCCTCAACACCCCCTGTTATCTAATGAGGTGTTGCCGTGTATCTCGCGTATGGGAATTACGGCCCGGCCTCCGGGCAGGAGTGCGTCCCGATGAAAACCCGTCCTCAATCCTTCCGGGACATGAGCGCGGCGCCACGCCTTTTTATAGGCGTGGTTGTAGTTTGCGGGATGATTGTTCTGAGCTATTCCGTCTGGCACGGAAAAAGCGAAAATCCAGTCAAATTCTTGTGTTACCTGGCGATTGCTTTGGCGGCCTCGAGGCTCAAAGTAAATCTGCCCGGCATCACCGGAACGATGTCGGTAAATTTCCTTTTTTTGCTGCTGGGTGTGCTCGAACTGAGCTTGTCTGAGACCATGGCGCTCGGCTGTGCCGCGGTGGTCGTGCAGTGCCTCGGTCGCGATCGTCCGAGTCCTGTGCAAGTCGCCTTTAACGTCTGCTCGACCGCGCTGGCGATTGCGGTGACCTTTGCCGCCTATCGCTACTCGCTGGGGCATCACACCGTGAGTAATCCATCCACGCTGTTGTTTTTGGTGGCCTGCGTCTATTTCGTAGCCAACACGCTACCCGTAGCGGCCGCCATCTCGTTGACCGAGCGCAAATCGCTGCGCAAAATTTGGGCTGACTGCTATTTCTGGAGCTTCCCCTACTACCTCGTAGGGGCGGGCGTGGCCGGCATGATGAGCTGGCTCCACGGCTTTACCGATTGGCAGACCTCGTTACTCACGCTTCCGGTGGCCTACCTGATCTATCGCTCTTACCGGCTTTATCTCGGAAAACTGGAAGACGAGAAGCGCCACGTCGAAGAGATGGCCGACTTGCATATGCGCACCATCGAAGCGCTGGCGCTGGCCATCGAAGCCAAGGATCAGACGACGCACGATCACCTGCAGCGAGTGCGCGTGTATGCAGTCGAGGTCGCCAAAGATCTGAAAGTTGATCGCGAGGGCATGGAAGCCTTGCAGGCCGCGGCTTTGCTTCATGACATCGGCAAGCTGGCAATCCCCGAGCACATCATTTCTAAGCCCGGACGCCTGACGCCCGAAGAATTCGAAAAAATGAAAATTCATCCGCTGGTGGGGGCGGAGATTCTGGAGCGTGTGCAATTTCCCTACCCGGTTGTTCCGATCGTGCGCGCCCATCACGAAAAGTTCGATGGCACGGGCTATCCGATGGGTCTGAAAGGGACGGAGATTCCGATTGGCGCGCGCATTCTGGCGGCGGTGGATTTTCTCGACGCCCTTGCTTCAGATCGCCAATATCGTCGCGCGCTGCCGCTCAATGAAGCGATGTCGCGGCTGGTGGATGAATCGGGTAAGTCGTTCGACCCGCAAGTGGTCAAAGTGCTCGAACGCCGCTACGTCGACCTCGAACAACTGGTCCACCAACGCACCGACAGCATGAGCAAGCAGAAGCTCTCGACTGAAGTAAAGGGCTTCGATCCTGACGCGAAGACCGAGCCCGCCAGCAAGCCCGCAGCCGGCTTCGAGGCGCAAGGGAAGCGGCAAGTGCCGGAGCGCAGCTTCCTCGGTTCGATCGCCGCCGCGCGCCAGGAGGCGCAGACTCTTTTTGAACTCAGCCAAGACTTGGGAGCGTCGCTCAGTCTGGGCGAAACGCTGTCCGTATTCGCAGTGAAGCTGCGGCATGCCATGCCCTATGATGCGATTGCCATCTATGTGCGCCATGGCGACGAACTGGTGCCGGAATACGTGAATGGCGACAACTTCCGCCTGTTCGCCTCGCTGCGGATTCCGATGGGGCAGGGGCTCTCCGGATGGGTAGCGCAAAATCTTAAGCCGATTCTCAACGGCAATCCTTCGGTCGAGCCCGGCTATCTGAACGATGCTTCAAAATACAGCACCCTGAATTCAGCGCTCGCCGTGCCGTTGGAGGGCCTGCAGGGCGTGGTCGGCGTCGTTGCTCTGTATCATGCGGAGAAAGACTTCTTTACCTCTGATCACCTGCGCATACTGCTGGCGGTTAGTTCGAAGATGGCAATGGCGATCGAGAACGCGGTCAAGTACGAACAGGCGGAAAATTCTGCGGTCACCGACTATTTGACCGGACTGCCCAATGCGCGCTCGCTGTTCCTGCAACTCGACCGGGAAATGGCGCGTTGCAAACGCGACGGCACGACCCTGACCGTGATGGTCGCCGACCTCGACGGCTTCAAGCAGATCAACGACCGCTTCGGCCATTTGGAAGGCAATCGCGTCCTGCGTTTGTTTGCCAATACGCTGAAAGAAACCAGCCGCGAGTACGACTATGTGGCTCGCATGGGCGGCGATGAATTCGTCGTCATCGCTCCCGGTCTCACTGTGGAAGCAGCCGCGCGCAAGGCGGAACAGATGCGCGACCTCGCGCAGCAAGCGGGAAAAGACATTTGCAATGAGGACATTTTGTCGCTCAGCGTGGGCCGTGCTATCTATCCCGACGACGGCATGGATGCCGAGAAAATTTTATCCGAGGCCGACAAGCGCATGTATCTGCAAAAGCGCAACCAGTCGACTCCGAAGAACCGCCGCCTGTACCCGCGAGTGCGCGGCCGCCTTACCACCGAGATTTCCGGCAACGGCCAGCCTCAATCGTTGGGCATCATCACGAACCTTAGCCTGGGCGGTTGCTATGTTGAAACCAGCGGCATCCTGCTGCCCGGATCGCAATTCAAGCTCGCCTTCTCGCACGAACAGATCCACGTGACAATCGAAACCGAAGTCGTGCGCATGGACATGGGCATCGGCGCGGCGCTGAAGTTCCATGAAGCGACACACGAGGTGCGCGCTTGTCTCCAGCGCATCCTCGAGAAGTTGTCGAGCGCCGAATCTGTGGTTGATCTCAAACGCGGCCAAGCTGCCGCCGGACAAATCAAGTAACGCCCGGCGACAGGGAATCCCGCCGCTACGCTGGAACGGCGACCGGCCGGATCTGAATCAAGTGTGCAGTGTCACCCGTTGTGCTGTGCGGTTTCGACAGCCCCAGTCGCAGCATATTGGCCGTGGGCACGCCCGTCCGATAAAACGATTTCTCGCAATCGGCAGTAGACGGACCGCGCATGCTGCCTTCCATGTAGGCGAGCCCCGGACAACGCGAGCAACTGCCGACATGAGAGCACGACGAGCAGACGGTCAGATGCTTGGCCTGAATCGAGCGAACCTCTTGCATCTGCGGAGAGAAATTCCAAATATCCAAAAACTTCTGCCGGCGAAGATTTCCCGTCGGCAGCGGGAACTGCACGCATGGAAAAACATCGCCGTAAGGTGAAACGTAGCAGAACGAATGCCCCGCGCTGCACGGATATCCTTCGAGATCCGTTTCTGATGGCGCTTTCGGCGGAGCGCAGAACTCTTCCTGATTTTCCACCAGCATTGGATTTCTGAAAACCTGCTGCAGTTCCTCGCCGGGAATGCGCAGCGCCAGTATCCCGGTGTCGCCGTCCATCATGGGCGTGATCGTGGGATCGAGCGTGTACTGCGCGTCAAGTTCGGCAGCCAGTTGTTGCACGCCCGCATGATCGGAATAATTCGCAGTCATCAGCACATTCGCGATGGTCACGCGCAATCCCTGCTCGCGCAGAAAGCGAATCGATTGCACGGTTCGCTCGAAAGAGTGCGGCAGCTTGGTGATGGCGTCGTGCACCTCAGGACGATGCGAGTAGACGCTGATCTGAATGGTGTCGACACCCAACTCGCGAATTCTGCGCGCTTCTTCTTCGTGGATCATGACCGCGTTGGTCTTGATCTTCACGTTAAACATCAGGCGGCGCGCGTGTTCCACCAGTTCGAAGAAGTCGCGGCGCATAAAAACTTCGCCACCGCTAAAGGTCAGAAAGAACACTCCGGCCTCGGCCAGTTGGTCAAGCACGCCTTTGATCTCGTCCGTGGTCATCTCGCCATGATCGTCGTGATCGAGATAACAATGCACGCAGCGCTCGTTGCACCGGTAGGTAACATCCATGTGCACGGCGATGGGCACGCCCAGGTTAAACGCCTTCTGGCCGACCTCGGTCATCAGGCTCATCGGGCCGGCTCCGAACTCAGGGGCTGATTGGAAACCAAAAGAATTCCGTGGCCAGAGAGCTCGGCGACGAACTGTTCGGCGTCGGCCTGAGCCTGTCCCGGATCAACGTCAAATTGCTCGCAGATGCGGTCGCGGACAATTTCGCGCAGCGGAGTCCGTCCGTCGGCAGCTTGAAAAATGGCGGTGGCGACCTCGTTCAGCGTGAAGAACGTGGAATCGGCCGAGTTCATCACCATCATTTCGCCGGCCAGCGCGCGCGCGGCAATCGCAGAACTGCGCGCGATGTAAGTGCAATTTTCAGGCATGCTGCGGCACCTCTTCGGCATCAGCCGCGAAGTTGCGGATCTCGTCCCACACTCTGCCGTCAGGATAGAAAGTCAAGCGGCGAATCGGAACCCTGGCCACAAAATCGCACGCGGTGACAAAAAGCTTTTGCACCAGGATCTGATCTTCGGCGAAGAACAAAATATTACGCATAAGCCGTCGCACAGCTTCCCCGGACGCCAACTCATCGATTCGATTCTCCGGACCTTGCTCCAGAAAAAAAAGCGCAGAGACGGGAGCGCTGCAATTCTCCCCCGATCTCGCCAGCTCTCCGGCGAAAGGCGTGCCGAAGGCCGCGTAGCCGCCCGCGCCCGGCCGCAAGTATGAAATTTCGTCGGTCAGCAGAGTGACGTCAGGCGGCGCGAGGCGCGTCATGGTAGTTTTGCCGGCACCCGATACGCCCGAAAACAAGAACGCCTGGCGGTCGCAAATAGCGCTGGCGGCGTGCAACAGAAAGCCGCCGCGCTCGGCGAGAATCAGGCTGTGCAAAATGCGAAGCACGGTGTCGAGCGAATACGGATTCGCATCCTGCCGCACCGTGCCGCGCCCCGCGCGCGGATCCCAGTGGGCGCGAAAGTCTCCCCGCTGCATCGTCCACTCGTCACCATCGCGCTGCACCTGCACATCGGCATCGGAAACCGAATACGTCACCGAAAGATCGAACTCCAGTTCAAACTCGGGGCGCGAAGAACTCAGAAACCCGTCATAACGCCGGCTCAGCAGCTCAAGAAAGCCGTCCTCGGTGGTCGAAAGAGCAATCGGGATCGCTCCGATCTCAACGCACGCCGATTTGCGAAGCGCGCCCATCAACAGGCTCCTGCTTCTCGCGAACCAGTCTCTCGGGAATCGAATCCGAGCGTAGCCAGTTCCCCGCCATGTTTCGAATTTGTAATATCGCGAGCCAACGCCTTGCGGCGGCAGTGCAATCTCAGCGCGAGGCGACGAGCCAGGCTGCAGTAGCAGAACAGTATTCCGATAGCGCGCGACCACTTCGCGCCCCACCATTCGGCGGCCGATCGCGCCCACCGGCCAGGCTCTGGCACATCTCGCCGTTCAGGAGCGCCGCGCACTAGTCGACCGAGCAGCGCACCGGCAGGATATTCGGGATCGGCACAGCGCACGCAATCGCCGCGCAACACAAAGCCAGCCGTGCCGCTGCCGGCAACCAGTCGATGCAGCACGAGGCGTTCGTCACGCTGCGCGAGCACAATTTCTCCCGGCCGTAACTCTTCAAGCGGACAGCTTTCAATCTCGACCACATCGCCCGGCCAAAGAGCTGGCAGCATACTTTCCCCGCGAACTTCCGCGCGAACTCGCTGGCGATTCTCGCGGCGCAATACTTCAACCACCAATTCTGAACGCACCGCACCCCAGTTTGACGCTGTCTCGCTAGGGGTGTCGGCGAACATCGGAGAACGATTCTGGGGTTTGTCGCGAGGGACCCAATTGTCCTTCATCATTGATTACGCCACTTTGGAGATTACGCCAGTCGAACCGGGCAGCCGGCATCCCCCACGCTTCGGATAAGAGTAAACGCAGTGTACTACACGGTTTCCGTCGTGCCAATGATGACTTAGTGGCAATTCGCGGAACTCGAATCAGAATGCTCAATAAAATGACAGAGTTCCGTTTTGCCTCGCACGCCGCAGGCTGAGCGAGAGGGCGGCGAGCGCGAGCGGCAGCATGACCACGGCAAACCCAGCCAGCATAGCCAATGTCGGAGCCATCGCCGTCACCGACCGCCCCTCAAGTAAGGCCCGGCGCAACCCATCGATGGCATAAGTAAGCGGGACGGCACGCGCCAGCAATTCGAGCGGGCGAGGTAAACTCTGGATCGGAAACATGGTGCCGCTCAGAAACCAGATTCCCGAACTGAGCAGCCAGAGCAGCGCCGCGCCCTTCTGAAACGCGACCTGGAGCGTGGCCGCGGTGATTCCCAGGGAGAGCGCGATCGCCATCGAGAAAACCAAAACCAGCGCACAAGAGAAAAAATTGGCGTGAATCGAGGCCCGGAAAACGGCCACGCCAGCGACAAGGTAAATCAGAAGATTGACCAGGTTTCCGGCGAATGCGGAGATCGAACTGAGGATGACAAGTTCAGCCGGCGCCGTGGAAGTGGTCATCAGCACCTCCAGGGTTCCGGTTTGTTGCGCCTCCTGCACCGCGCTCAGGAAGGCCTGCGCGCTCATCACAAAAAAAGTGTAGACGCCAGTCCCCACCAGCAGAAAAGGGAAGTACTCGACGCCGTCGGGCCGAAAGCCGGGGCCAATGGCGCGGGAAAGAAAATAAAAAGCCGCCAACTCGGTGAATACTCCGACGAAGGTCACAACAAAGCCACTCCGATGCCGGACTGCCGTAAGCAGATCGCGCCGCAGAATGGCATGAAGCTTATCGAGAGTGGTCACAAATCTCTCTCATCGATCTCGCCCGTGGTTTGAAAGTAAAACGAGCGCAGCGCCTCGGCGTTTTCGCAGTCACCCAAGGCGCGATCAGCCAGCAATTCTCCACGATGTAGCAGGAGCAGGCGATCCGCCACGGCAACCGCCTCAGCAAAATTGTGCGTGGCGAGCAGAATGGTGGTTTGCTGTGCCGCCAGTGCGCGGATTGTCGCCCAGAAGTGAGCCGTGGTCGCGGCATCCAGGCTGCGCGTCGGTTCGTCGAGCAATAGCACACTCGGCCGCTTGACCAGAGCGCGCGCAATGCCGAGCCGCTGATACATGCCGCTGGAAAATTTCATGACCAGCGTGTCGGCTTGCTCGTCGAGGCCAGTGTCGCGAAGTACTTCGTCGATTCTTTGCCATCGCTCGCGACGCGGCACCTCGTCAAGCGCGGCAAAAAATTCAAGATTCTCACGGGCTGAGAGACGAGGAAAGAACGAGCGCTCCGCGGCGATGGCGATGCCAACTTGCCGGCGCACCTTGCCCGCATCGCGCTGCGTATCGAAGCCGCCCACCCGAACCGAGCCCGCGTCCGGCAGAAGCATGGTGGAGATCAGCTTGAGGGAAGTCGTTTTTCCGCTGCCATTCGGCCCCAGCAGGACCAACACCTCTGCTGGGCCGACCGAAAAAGCCGCGTTCTTCAAGGCGACGGTTTCACCGCCCCGCTCCGTGCCCAGCCAGTTAAACAGAGCCGGACGGTGGCGAAATTTCTTCTGGACGGATTCGAAGACGACGCGGTCCATGAACAAGTACCCAGTACTGCGTAGCCGGTACCCAGAAAAAGCTTCGAAAGGCTGGGTAATGGCTACGCAGTACTGGGTACTTTACACTCCCAGCTTCTTCACTTCATCGTTGTAATACTTGCGGTAGAGGATCGACCACTCCTCCGAGCCTTCGATGATGGTGCGGCGCTGGCTCTCGATTTTCTGGCGGGCAGCTTGGTCGATGCGGGCTTCCTGCATGAAGAGTTCTTCAAGAATTTTGCGGACTTCGAGGCGAATGGTATTCCGGTCCTCGATGAACTCGACCTCATCCAGGTCCGCGACCGCGTCGGTGACCACATGGGCGAGTTTGTTGACTTTGTCGCGGCTCAAGCGCACGGCAGAGGCATCCTCGTAACTCCAATATTCGTATTCATGCTCGTTTTCCTGTTAAAGAACGGCCTTATACTTCTTCACCAGTTCCGTCTTCACCTTGCGGAACATCTCTTGGTAATTGGCGCCACTCTTCTGCATTTCTTCGGAATACGCCTCGAGAATGACGCGCACCTCATCGTTGATGCGATCCTCGAGCGCCAGTTCTTCGAGCAACGCGGCATGCACCTTCTCGTTCAGAGCAGGCATCGCCTTGGTCTCGATGAGACCGCTCGCCACCAGTTTTTTGGAAACTTCGCGGGACAGATAGCCCACGTATTCTTTCGAAAAGAGCATGATGAAAACGCTTTTTTGTGAACACAAAGTCTAACACAACACCGCTGGTGGGTGCGGGTACCGCGCTTGCGCCGGCGGTCAAATCTGTTGCCGTTTTGTCGCTGTTGAACGCCGATTTCCCGGCTAGACGCCTGCACGTCGAGGGATTGCGCCAGGCGTCACATTCTTGTAAACCACGCCGCCCTTCATCACAAACACAACCCGCCGGACGGCCGTGATATCCGTCAGCGGGTCGCCATCAAGCGCGATGATGTCCGCGTCCAGGCCAGGCGCAATCGAGCCGATCTGATCGGCCATGCCAAGCGCCTCCGCTCCGAGCGAATTGGCGGAGACCATAGCCGCCATCGCGTCGACCCCGCCATCGCGCACGCGGTAAATAAAATCCTCCGCATTCCGCCCATGTGCGCCCGCCACCGCATCGGTGCCATAAACGATTTTCAATCCGGGAACGCGCAGCGCACGTTGGATAAATTCCTGATGCGCCGGGATAAGCCCCTTCATCGCCGCGAAGCCCTCTTCCGTGTAGTAAGGGGGCGCGAGATATTCGTCCTTAAAACGGAGATAATTCTGCAGCAGCAATCCGGCTTGCGGATCAAGATATGTCCCGTGTTCGGCCATCAATTTCAGATCGTCGTCTGACGCACCCAGACCGTGCTCGATCTCTGTGCATCCGGCCAGAGTGGCGGCTCGCACCGCATCTCTATAGGCGTGCACCAGTGTGCGCAGACCCTGTTTCTTTGCCTCGTCGCAGGCCGCGTTCAATTGCTCCTGCGACATCGTCATCGTGCCCCGCGTCATGCCCCCCGACGCATAAATCTTGATCAGGTCCGCGCCTGCTGCCTTTTGTTTCCGTACCAACGCGCGAATCTCATCCGGCGTCCCCGTCTTTTCACCCTGTCCGAAAAGAGGCTCGACTGCCGTCAGAATGCGCGGGCCTGGGATCGACCCTTTTGCAATGGCATCGCGCAAGGGAACATCGGCCGGCGATCCCACGCTCTGGACGGTCGTAAAGCCTGCCATCAACGTCAGCCACGCATTCGAAGCCGCGGCATACGCGGACTCCGGTGTTGTTCCTCCCTGCCCCGCATTTTTCCCGTCCGGCCCGAAGCTCCAGGTGATGTGCACGTGCGCGTCGATCCAGCCTGGCAGCACTGTCAGGCCCCGCAGATCGTAATCCACCGGCTCGGCTTGCGAAGCGCTTTTCGAATCAACCGGAACAATCGCCACGATCTTCGATTCCTCGATGACGATGCGGACGTCGCGCAGCACGTGCCCTTTGCCGTCGAGCAGCGCACCCGCCGCGATAACAATCCGTTTGCTCTGCGCGGCCGCTTGCGAAGAAATGAACGACAGCAGGACGAAGACGCCAAGACTGGTGACGATGCCCAGAATGCTCTTCAGGGAAAACACAATTGTTGTTCCTCCCATCTTCCTCCGGTCGACGGCTCCGGGCGCGCGACCGAATTCTGCCACACTTACCAGCCGGTCGCCCGCCGCCGGGCAGTCTCCCACTCCACCGAGCGATTGTAGCGCCGCCGTCCCGGCGGCTGTTCGGCGCGCGTCCTGCCCGCCGCGCCGTGAATCCCCGCACAGTGGCGGTTGACCGCAACCAAGCTTTACAATGTAGGAACTCCATGTCTTCTATCTCAGATGACCTGACGGGCATGAAAGACGATATGACGGCCTTCATTGAAGGCTTGGGCATGCGCCGTTTCTTTGGCTACGTCGAATGCGACGAGATTCCCAGCGTGCTCTGGGACTCGGGAAAGAATCCCGACAGCTGGAAGGATTTCGTAGAGCTGGCTAAATCCACCGCTGCGCCCTTCCTGACCATGCATTCCTGGGCGCTCGAGCGCGAAGAGTTAGACGGCTTATCGCAGCGCCTGGCCGATGGCGAGTTCAGTAACGAAGAAGATCTCGAAGAAAGCCGCTGGCTCAAGACGTATATCGGTAAGACTGGCTTTGTACAGCTTGGCTGGGCCTATCAAGGCTGCCTCTTCGTTTATGAAGCGGGCACGGAATGGTACGCGCACTATCAACATCTGCGCGAGTTGGCCGATGATGCCGGAGGATTCATGATCGATGAGCCGGACGGAGACGAGGAACGGTAGGGCTCCGCTGCAACACTTCTTCTACACCGATTCAATCACCTTAATTTCGTTTGTGATCTCGAGGGCGAGCACTTCCGTTTCGGCAGGGAAGCGCCCGCGCGCCCGTTCGGGAAAGTCGGCGAGAATCTCTGCATAACTGCGAGGCGATCGACAGTGGATCACGGAGAACCCGAGCGCATCCGCCAACTCGCAACTCGGTGGAATGAGTGAGGCCGTGCCAGCGGTTCGTAGTGGTGGCGCGCTGGCTGGGAATTCGATCGCTTCTCGCGCCCCCGTTACTGTTGACCGGCCACGCCTGCTAATCTGTTTCTTCCCGCTAGGCTGCCCATGCGATGGATCTCCAATCCGGTGAATTCTGCAAAAGCCCGTCTGCTGGCCGCCGCCCTACAGGATTCCAAATTGAAAATTCCCGCTTCGGGTTTGCCCGTTCTGACCGATCTCCTGGTCACCCGCGGCATCGACGAGCCGGAGGCTGCCGCCCGTTTTCTCGCGCCCGCGCTTGCCGATCTCCACGACCCGCTGCTGATGAGCGGAATGAAACCGGCGATCGATCGTCTCGAAGCGGCCCTGGAGCGCAAAGAAAAAATCCTCATCTATGGCGACTACGACGTCGACGGCACCACGGCCATCGTCATTCTCAAAACGGCCATCGAACTGTGTGGCGGGGCGGCTGAGTTTCACGTGCCCCATCGTATCCGCGAAGGCTACGGCATGCGCGATGAGGTGATCGAGCGCGCCGCCGCCGACGGAGTGCGCCTCATCATCAGCGTCGATACCGGCATCCGCGCCTTCCCCGCCGCCGAAACCGCGCGCCGCCTCGGCCTTGACCTGATCGTTACCGATCATCACCTCCCTGGGCCCGACGGCGTTCCGCAGGCGCTGGTCGTCATTAATCCAAATCAAAGTGGATGCGATTATCCGTGCAAACACTTATGCGGCGCGGGCGTAGCCTTTAAGCTGGCGCAAGGATTGATGCAGCGCCGCCTGGATACAAAAGATCAATCGCGCCTGCTGATGTCGTTCATGAAAGTGGTCGCCATCGCGACCATCGCCGATGCCGTCCCGTTGCTTGGCGAGAATCGCGTCTTCGCGAAGCTGGGCCTGCAAGGGCTGCGTCGTCCTGTGAACGTCGGGCTGCGGGCGTTGCTCGAGGTCGCGAAACTCGACGATGGCCGCGCTCTTACGGCGACCGAAGTAGCCTTTCGCATTGCTCCTCGCCTTAACGCTGCCGGACGCATGGACGGCGCCCGCGACGTGGTCGATCTTTTCAGCGAGAAAGACATAGGGCGCGCAAGGCAGATGGCCGGCCGCCTCGATCAGTTGAATGCCGGGCGCCAGGAAGAAGAGCGCCACATCATGGACAGCATCGAGCGCCGCCTAGAAGAAGAGCCGGCGCTGCGCGAGGCCTACTGCGTCGTCCTCGATGGCGAAGGCTGGCATCGCGGCGTAATCGGCATCACCGCTTCACGCGTGGTCGAGCACCACGGACGGCCAACGTTGGTCATCTCGCGTGAGGGAGACGAAGCACACGGCTCCGGACGATCAATCGCGGCCTTTCATCTGCTGCATGCAATTGAATCGTGCCACAATCTATTTTCCCGCTACGGCGGACACGCCCACGCCGTGGGCTTTGCCCTGCCGAGCGCAAACGTCGAAAAACTGCGCCAGCATCTCGACGGCTACGCACGTGAGAGGCTCACTCTCACCGACTTCGAGCCGCAGATCGAATTCGATCGAGAACTGCCGCTAAGCGACGTCACGCCCGAACTTCACCAGACATTGCGCTTGCTGGAACCATTCGGCATGGACAATCGGGAGCCGATTTTCGCCGCCAGGACGGTGCGCCTGATGGCGCCGCCGCAAGGGGTGAAAGACAAGCATGTTCGGTTGCGCCTGGCAGCGGCCCGGAATGGTGTGGTGACGGGGCTCTGCCCCGTCCCGGCGTCGCAGGACTTCACTCCGCGCTGTCATCCCGACGCGTCAGCGATCCCAAAGCGAAATGGTGTGGTACCAGATCAATCCCGCCTCGCCACACAATCGCCGCCACCATCCTCCTGGCGCGATAACATCGCCTTCCAAGCCATGGGCTGGGGACTGAAAGAATCCTGCGATCGCTTGCAGTTGTTAACCGGCGACCGCCTCGATATTGCCTACTCCCTCGGCATGAACGACCATCCAGAATTCGGGGGGTTAGAGCTTGCCTTGCGCGATGTGATGCGAAGCAAATAGCCAGCTTGGTTACTGAATCGCCAGCAAATCCGGTGCTATACTCCCTTTCCTGTCATTGGAGAAAGGTGTGTCTATGTTTCGAGTCACACATTTCCGGCTCACCCGAACTTTCCCCCTGCTGGCCATGTTCCTCCTTCCCTGCGTCGCTCAAAACAAGCCTGCGAGTGTCAAGGCTGTTCCAGTTGTCGCAAAAACCGAAGGGAAAACGCCGGACTCCGCTGCGCGCCTGCCGGTAAAGCGCGTCGTCCTCTACAAGAACGGCATCGGCTATTTCGAGCACACAGCCCGGGTCCGAGGCACGCAAGATCTTAGAATTGATTTCACCACCGGGCAGCTGAATGACGTCCTCAAATCTCTGACTGCGGTAGATGCCGGAGATGGGCACATCACTTCAGTGCGTTATAACTCGACCGCTCCGCTCAGCGAGCGGCTCAAGTCACTGCGTCTGCCTTTCGGCCTTCAGACCACCAATGCCGACTTCCTCAATGCACTACGAGGAGCGCGGATCGAGGTGCGCAGCGGAAGCACCTTGGCGACGGGACGTCTGTTGAGCGTCGAAAAAAACAGAAAGCAGGACGCCCGCGGCAATTTCATCGACGCGACCGAGTTTTCCCTGATCGGCGACTCAGGCGAACTTCGAACGTTCGAGTTGACTCAAGCGACCACCGTTCGTCTTGCCGATCGCGATCTCACGGAAGAAGTCGGGCGCTATATGAACCTGATCGGCTCATCCCGCGCCGCCGACGTCCGCCGCATGACTCTGACCGCCACCGGCTCCGGCGAACGCGAGATTTTCGTCAGCTACATCAGCGAGGTCCCCGTTTGGAAAAGCACCTACCGCATTCTCATGCCCGAGAAGCCAGGCGACAAGCCGCTACTGCAAGGCTGGGCTGTCGTCGACAACACCATTGGAGAAGACTGGACAGACGTGCAGCTAGCGCTCGTCGCCGGTGCCCCGCAATCGTTCGTGCAGAATATTTCGCAGCCCTACTACGTTCGACGGCCGGAGATCGGGTTGCCGGAGTCGGCCCAATTGACTCCGCAAACCCACGAGGCGGCGATCAATGGTCGCGATATGACCGACGTTCTGACCTTCAATGCAGGAGGAGTTGGTGGCGGGGCGGGTGGAGGAATGAGCCGAAGCGCACCCCTAACCGGCGTGCAAGGCTTCGTCCGCGATCCTAGCGGGGCGGCCATTGCCAACGCGCGTATCACCCTTCGTAACGAAGAGACCGGAGCTTCGCAAAGCACGACCGCCAACGCTCAGGGCATGTACCGTTTTGACAACATCCAAGCGGGCAATTCCGCGCTCTACGTGGATGCTACCGGCTTCAGGCGTTTTCAGCTCACCAGCTTCTATCTCGGCGTAGATCGCATGAACGAGATTGACGCTCGCCTGGAGTTAGGCACGTCGAACGAATCTGTCATGGTGACGGCGGGTGCTCCCAGTCAAGTGGAAACGCAGGATGCGCAGGTCTCCTCGATAAGAAACTATGCCGAAGGTGAAGCGCCCGAAGCCGAGGCCAAGGGGCTGGGCGACAATTTCGAATACCAACTCAAGCAGAGGATCACGATCGGCAAGAATCAGTCGGCGCTGGTTCCGATTCTACAATCGAAGATTGACGCCGAAAAAGTCACGCTGTGGGCTGCCGGCTCCAACGACGTTTTGCGCGCCCTCTGGATCAAGAACACGAGCGGCCTCACGCTGGATGGCGGCTCATTCAACCTGATCGACACCAACGCCTTTGCTGGCGAAGGCATGCTCGAAACCATTCATCCCGACGAGCGCCGCCTGATCTCCTATGCGGCCGATCCCGCCGTGCACATCGCCGACCGCGCGCTCGAGGAGCAAAAGCCAGTCAGCCGCGTCCGCATGACAAAGGGCATCCTCATCGCGACCCACGAATTACGATCCAGTCACAAATACGTGATCCGCAATGCGGATACCGCACCTCGCGTCGTCGTCGTGGAATACCCGGTCCGCAGCGACTGGAAGCTCATCGACACTTTGAAGCCAGACGAGACCACAACCAATTTCTATCGCTTCCGCGTGCCGGTGGAAGCCGGTAAGTCAAGCGAGATTCTGGTCGAGGAGTACAGCCCGCAGGATACGCAGTATCAACTCGCCAGCCTGGAAGATGCGCAGGTCAAGCAACTGAGTCTTCTCGCTGCCGACAATCGCATCACGCCTGCGCTCAAAGACGCGATGCAAAGGGTGCTGCAAAAGAAAAATGACATCGCGCTGCTGGAGGCGCAATCGTCGGAACGCGAGCGCCAGATGGGGGCCATTGAAAAAGACCAAGCACGGCTGCGCGAGAATATGAAGGCGCTAAAGGGCAGCGCCGAAGAGCGCGCACTCATCCAGCGTTACACTCGTGAACTCGATTCGCAGGAAGACAAACTCGCCGATCTGGGCAAGCAAAAAGAAGACCTCGACAGCCGGCAGGTACAGGCGCAGACGGAATTAGAAACGATGGTCGAGCAAATTGTCCTGGACGAACGGTTTTGAGCTGGTCTTGCTCAAACCGCGCTTTACAGTTTCCTGCGAAAACCTTATAGTGCCGGGCATGAACGGAACTTTCTTCTGCAACAAGTGCGGTGCGCAGAATACAGCGGGCGCTCAGTTCTGTAGCCGCTGTGGAGCGCCGACGGCTCCCGTGTCGGGCGCTTTTCCGGCTCCGCCCAGTTCGCCCAACTTCGTCCCCGCTTATCCCACTCCCCTGGTTCCGTATCCAGTTGTTGCTCCGGTCGCTGGAGTCGGCTACGGAGGCTTCTGGATCCGTGTGGTCGCAGCCATCATCGACGCCATCATCCTGCGCATCGTGGTCGCCCCGATCAGCATGATTTTTGGCGGAGTCGGGTTGGCAGGGTCGATGATGGGTCATGTTCCCCGCTTTCCCCTCGCTCTTTTGGGCGGCGGTCTGACTTTTATCCTTCTTCTTTTCGGCTCGTGGCTCTACGAGGCCTTCATGGAAAGCTCGTCCTACCAGGCGACGCTCGGCAAGATGATCTTTGGGATGAAAGTTACAGATCTCAACGGCAACCGCATCTCTTTCGAGCGCGCGACGGGGAGGCATTTCGCCAAATGGCTCTCCGCGATGATCTTCTGTATCGGTTACATCATGGTCGGCTTCACCGAGCGCAAACAGGGATTGCACGATCTTCTGGCCGGCACGCTGGTGCTGCGGAAATTGTAGTCAGTTCTCCGTTCTCAGTTATCAGCGGGAAAGGTTTTACTGAGATCTGACACCTGAGAACCGAGAACTCTCCCCGCGTTACACTAACCTCTGATGGCCTCCTCCGTCTTACGTCTGCGCCGCTGGTTCGCTCTGATCGCGATTTTGATGATGGCCACGGTCGCGGGGATGTATTTCTATGCGCGCTGGAGCCTCGGCAAAGCCGTCCACACTATCCCAGAAAAACTCGGCGTCGAGATTCGCCAAACCGCCGACGGTTTTTCGATTTCCAAGTCAGAGCAAGGCCGCACGCAGTTCACCGTCAGCGCATCCAAGGCGGTCCAGTTGAAGGAGGGTGGGAAAGCCGAGCTGCACAACGTCAAGATCGTCATCTACGGCAAAGACGCCAGCCGCTTCGACCGTGTCAGCGGCGATGACTTCGAATACGATCCCACCTCCGGCAATGTGACTGCCCGGGGCAAGGTGTTGATTGACCTGGAGGCGAATCCCGAGGGCGTGCGGCAAAGCGACCAGTCGCCTCCGGCAGAGGAGAGACAGCCGCTTCACCTTGAAACCGATGGCCTCGTCTTTAACAAAAATACCGGCGACGCCTCGGCTACCGGCAAAGTAGTATTTCAAACTCCGCAGGCGACCGGTTCAGCAATTGGCATTCGATACGTGGCCAAGACCGGTACGATGGATTTGCTGTCGACGGTTGTGATGTCCGTCCACCGTCCGCAACCCGTGCATTTAACCGCCGATCGCGGTCAAATTTTGAAGGAGCCGCGGCAGGTATTTCTCACCACGGTCCACATGGCCCGCGAGCAGCAGGAGGCGTGGTCCGATCAGGCAACGCTCTTTCTGCGCCCCGACAACACGGTCGAACGCGTTCTCGCCGAAGGTGATGTGCGAAGCGAGATTCACGGCCGCGCGGCAAATAAATCTGGGTCGACATCGTCCGCCTCGGAGACGCACGAGCGTTCCGATCGCGCCAATCTCTTCCTGACGGGCACCCGCAATCAACTCACCACCGCCATCCTCACTGGCAACGTGCATCTCGTCAGCGGAGACGCTGCCACCCTCTCCGCCGCTCCGAAAGACGCTGCGCCGACAGACCTATCGCCAAAAAACGCTGCACCGACCTTCGCGGCAACCACCCAGGCAAAACAGCCGGCCGAAGCTTTCGCCGGACAAGTGACGCTGCATTTCGCCGCAAATTCTGCCGGAGAGCAATTGTTGAAGACCGTTCATGCCGAAGACGGCGTGCGCTTGCTTCAGAATGAAAGCAAGAACGCGGCCCTGGTCTCGACAACAGCGTCAGCGACGCCAGGCGCGCGCGATCAACAGGTTGAGATGACCGCGCCAGTGATGGACTTCACGGTGAAAAACGGCCGCCTGCTCGATCTTGCCCAGACGACTGGTCCTCCGCGCATTGTCATTGCGCAGCCCGCCGCGAACCAGAAAACGGTAGTCACCGCCGCCAGGTTTACCGCCAGATTCACAGATCAAAATCGCTTGTCCACGCTGCATGGGGAGCCGGATGCAAAAATTGTCAGCAGTTTGATCGATCCGAGCAAAGCGGCGGCGACTGGAGCCGGATTATCCGGAGCCGGCAGCAAGAACGGCACTGCCGGCCAGGGGGATCGAGTTTCGACCAGCACAATGCTCGACGTGGCCTTCCTCCCCGAGGGTGGTGTAAAGTCGATCGTGCAGACAGGCCATCTTGCCTATGTCGACGGCACGCAAAGAGCCTGGGCGCAGCGCGGAGAGTACACGACGGTCGACCAGATGGTGGTCCTGATAGGATCGCCTCGCGTGGTCGACGGCGGCATGACGACGACCGCCCAGACCATCCGCATCAACCGCGCAACCGGCGACGCCCTTGCTGACGGCAACGTCAAGAGTACCTACTCTGACCTGAAGCCGCAGCCAGATGGCGCTATGCTCGCCTCGTCCGATCCGATCCACGTGACCAGTCGCAGTATGACCGCCCATCGGACAACTGCGATCGCTTTGTACAGCGGTGACGCCCGCCTGTGGCAGAACGCGAATATCGTCGAGGCTCCGACCCTGCAATTTGATCGCGATCATCGTTCTCTCGTCGCTCAAGGTGCAGCCAAGAGTTCTGATAAAAGTTCCGATAAAAGCGCCGTTCCACAACCGGTTTCGACCGTGCTCGTGCAAGTGGATAAGACCGGGAAGGTGACTCCGGTCCACATCACATCGGCCCATCTCACTTATACCGACTCGGAGCGAAAAGTTTTTCTGGACGGTGGAGTCACTGCGAAAATGATCGACTCGACCATGACGTCCCAGCAGATGACCGTATATCTCTTGCCGCAAAGTCAGGCAAAGGCAAGTTCTGCGAGGACGGCAGGGCTCGGCTCGCCCGGCCAAGTCGACCGAATCATCGCCGAAAACAACGTGGTGATTACGCAGCCGACGCGCCACGCCGCGGGAGACCGGTTGGTCTACACGGCAGCCGATGACAAGTTCGTCTTGACCGGCGGACCTCCTAGCATTTTTGATGCCGAACGCGGCAAGATTACGGGCGATTCGTTGACTTTCTACAGACACGATGATAGGGTGCTCGTAGAAGGACGAGAAACAGCTCCGGCCGTCACGAAGACGCAAGTGGCACGATAAATGCACACGCTGGCCACCGACGAAATCGGGAAATCTTATCGTGGCCGACGCGTTGTTAACGGAGTCAGCCTTCAGGTTCTGCAGGGCGAGGTCGTAGGGCTTCTTGGACCGAACGGCGCCGGCAAGACCACTTCGTTTTACGCCATCGTAGGTCTGGTTCCCCCCGACACAGGCAGGGTGCTCTACGACCAGGACGATATCACCAGCGTTCCCATGTACTTACGGGCACGCCAGTACGGCATCAGCTATCTCCCTCAAGAGGCCTCGGTCTTCAGGAAACTGACGGTTGAGGAGAACATTCTGGCCGTGCTAGAAGTTCAGCCGATCTCGTGGCATGAGCGCCGCGAGAAGGCTGACAAACTGATTGACCAGCTTGGCCTGGAGCACATCCGCCAGAATCGTGGGTACGCGTTGTCGGGCGGCGAGCGCAGGAGGGTCGAAATTGCCCGTTCGCTCTGTATCAATCCGACATTCATTTTGCTCGACGAGCCTTTTTCGGGCATCGACCCCATCGCCGTCTTGGATCTGCAGAAGATCATTTCCGATTTAAGAGCCAGCGGCATAGGGATTTTGATCACCGACCACAACGTCCGCGAGACGCTCTCGGTGACCGATCGCGCCTACATCATCAATGAGGGCCGCATCTTCCGCTCCGGCACGCCCGAGGAACTGGGAGGTGACCCGGAGGTACGTCGCGTTTACTTGGGGGAAAGCTTTTCGCTGGTGTGAACGCATCGGGCCATCGAGTGATCGGATCATCGGCTGATCGAACTCCAGATGCTTTTTGACCTTCGATCACCCGATGGCCCGATGTTTCTAGTTACCTCGGCGTGGGCACATTGTCCTTTCGTGTCCAGACGACCGAGGGCGCTGCATGAGAAGCTAAGCTTTCCACAAGACCGTGCCAGACAATTAAGGGGCAACGGGTTTACTGATAACTGACAACTGATAGCTGACAGGCTTTTTTGGGGAGCAATGGTTCTTCTTCAACACAAATTAAACGTCAAGTTGTCGCAGCGGCAGATCCTTACGCCCGGCCTTGTCCAGATGGTTTCGGTGCTCGCGCTCAACAAGCTCGAGCTCAAGGACATGATCAATGCCGAGATGGTGGAAAACCCGGTTCTCGAAGAACTGGAAGATTCCGTTCCACTGCTGGACGATGTAGGGCGCCAGGAGGAAGAGCGCGACCGGCTGTCGGCCAAGGCGACCACTGGGGAAGAGGGTCCGCCAACCATCGCGGATGAGAAAAAGGATCCATTCGAAGAAATCGATTTCGGCTCGTTCTTCCAGGACTATCTCGATCCCGGCTATCGCAGCTCCGGCGAAATGGAAGAAATTGAAAAGCCCTCATTCGAAAATTTCCTCTCCAAACCCTCCAATCTGAGCGATCACCTGCTCTGGCAATTGGGTGCCATTTCCCTGCGTCCGCCCGTTTATCAGGCTGCCCAGCTGATTATTGGTAACCTGAACGATGAAGGTTACCTGATCGCGAGCGACGAAGAACTGCTCGGCATCGCTCCGGTCGCGCCTCCCGAGGCTGACGTGGAAGTGGCGGCCAAGATCGTAGGCGATGCGGAAGCGCTCGGGTTGGCGGTCGCTGGGGTTGAACCCGAGAACGCCGCGGTCGAGAACGCGGATGACATTTCCGACGATCTTTCCGATCTTGAGGCTTCCGTCCAGACGGCAGACGATCTGTCGCGAGCCGAAGGCCGCCTCGAGCAATTGGCTGAGGGTAGCGAGTCTTTTGTTGAACCCGAGGCTGCTGCTTACCTACCGCCGGTTCAGCGGGATTTTCGCGCACCGGAGTTTAAGGCCGAAGGTATGCAGCCTTCAATGGCGGTCGAAACGCCCGCGACGTCGCCTGCGAATCATAATAATGGCGCCGTGGGAGTGATGGCCGCGGGAGCAGCCACTGCGCCCGCCCGGATTCCGTCGGTAAACTTCACGGTCGCCGATCTGCACGAAGCGCTGGAGGTCGTACGCCAGTTCGATCCCCCCGGCATCGCTTGCCGCGACCTTCGCGAATGCCTGCTCTATCAGTTGCACTACCATCTCGGCCAATTGCAACTTCAATCGCAATCGCGGAGCGACGGCAATGCCGCCGGCGATCAAACCACCGAGCAAAACGCCGAGCAGGTAGTCAAAGACGCAATCGCCGTCGTCGATCAGCATTTGCGTGCCGTGACGCTGAAGCAATTCAAGGAAATAGGCCGCGCCATCGGACGTCCCATCGAGGCGGTGCTGGCGGGGCTCGATTATGTCCGCACCCTCGATCCGCGGCCCGGCCTGCGTTACAACAAAGTTCCGGCACGCCTGATCGAGCCCGATGTCGCTTTTGTGAAGCATGGCGATGAGTGGCTGGTCATCATGAACGATGAAGACCTGCCGCAGCTGCGCCTGAATCCCGCCTACAAGCGCTTGTTAACCCGCGACGGTAATGACCGCGACACGCGCAATTACGTGAAAGATCGCTACAAGTCCGCGATTCAGCTGATCAAGAACATCGAACAACGCAAGCAGACGATCACCAAAGTCTGCTATTCGATCGTCGCGCGCCAGCAAGATTTCCTGGAACGCGGAATCGATCAACTGAAGCCAATGATGATCAAGGAAGTGGCCGAGGAGATCGGAGTTCACCCTTCAACCGTCAGCCGCGCCGTTGCCAATAAGTATGTCCACACGCAGCAGGGCGTGTTTGAGTTGCGCTATTTCTTTTCCGAGAGTGTGCAAGGCCCAGAAGGCGGTGGCACCTCGCTCCTGATTTTGAAGCGCCGCGTCAAGAAGCTGATTGAAGAAGAAGACCCAAGCCGTCCCTTGACTGATGAACAGATCACTCGCATCCTGCAATCCCAGGGCATCCAGGTCACTCGCCGAACCGTTGCAAAATACCGCGAAGACATGAAAATTCCAAGCACGCATCAAAGAAGAGTTAAGAAATAATCGGGTGATCTGACCATCGGGTCATCGGGCGATCTGAAATCAAGAGAGTCAAGCGCTTTTGATCTTCGATCACCCGATGGCCCGATCATCCGATTGAAAGATTTGAAACCTTCACTTTGAGGTCTCCTGATGAACGTGGAATACACCGCACGGAAATACCAAATCACTCCCATCATTCGCAGAGAAGTTGAAACCGGCCTCAGTAAAATCCGCAAAATTCTCGGTGACCGCTTCGAGACCAAAGTAGTTCTGGCCGTTGAAAAGCGCCGTCACAAAGCTGAAATCACCATCAATCCGCCGAACGGCCCGATTGTCGGCCTCGCCCAGACCACCGACATGATGTCGGCAGTCAACGAAGCTCTCGACCATCTCCAGAAGCAAGCGCTCAAACACAAAACAAAATGGCTCAGCAAGAAGCGCAAAGCGGTAAAGAAATTTGACGGCCAGTCGCTGGAAGAGAACCTGGAGGCGGTGATCGGGTTAGCGGAAAATACAACCGTTTCTGTTCTGGTTCATAAATTCCCCTCGGTTGCGCGAACCACCGAGGTCCATCTCGTGCACAGCCGCGATTCGGTTGCGCTTCGTCCCATGACGCTCGAAGAAGCGATCAAAGAAACGCACTTCCGCGACAAAGATGTATTCGTATTCCGCGATCCGCAAGGCAAGCTGATGGTCCTGCACCGCACGCGCGACGGCAAAATGGAATTGATCGAAGCGCCGTAGAGAGTTGTCCGCGATCAGTTGTCGGCCTTCAGTAAAAGCATGACGAGAACTTCGTCCAGGGTGGGCTGTCGGGCGACGAAGCACGGTCCCGGCAACGAGAGCGCGGGAGGCGCAGCTTTCTCTTTAGCGGGCGCGGGTTTCACAACTCTTATATCGGCGTAATCCCGTTGGAGCTTCCGGTGCGCGATATCAGAAAATTGCGCGACTATCCGAAATCCGAAGCCGGCTGGCAGCGATCGTGCACCTCCCTAGAGTTGCCAAGCAACTTTGGTAATGTCCGATGTGGAAAACTTAAGGCACTCCCCCCTTGCGCATTGAGACGGTTCATGAGTAACATCAAGATGTTCCCAAATGGCCATGCTTCCAGGCTGGCCGTGAGCGCCAAGCACGACTCCGGGCGCAAGAGTTTAAACATTCGCACAGTTTAAACATCGATCGTTATCGTAAAGCATCGAAAGTGTTAGCGTCACCGTTGTAACGTCGACAGTGTGAGCATTTTCTCGAACAAGCATCCAGCCGATGTGGGGTTTGGCCAGCCGTCGGCCAATGTCTAGTGTCTTGTGAGGCGTGTGTGGCGAGCCGCACGCCAGCGAGCGCACGCGGCCCCCGCAGATTTGACTGGATGCGATCGAGACAGAACAGCGAGACCTGTGATCCAGGGTTTGGGATTAGTTCAGAAATAAGCTGCACAGACTAACTTCAACGATTAACAAGAGAAAAATATGAATGCAGGACCCGGACACTCCTCCGCAGGAGGAGGTAGACACAAGCGGCGCCGAGGACGGCGTCCGCCAAAACGAGGCGCGGGTGGCCCCATGGGCCGCGCTCGCCAGGAACAGCAGGGTATTTTCACCGCTCCCATGGATCACAGCTACCGCGCCAATCAGGGTGGGGATGGCGGCAATGGCAACCGCGGATCACGGCGACCAGGCTTTTCCTCGTCCTATCCCGTGCTCGATCCCGAACCTTTGCCCGCTCCCCGCGAGGATTCCGCGTCGCGCGTTTTCGCCTTCGTCGAAGACCTCTTCTTCCTGAGCAAGATTCAGGCCACCGGCCAAAAGATGAATGTGAAGGTCGAGTTTGTGAAAAACGAAAAAGACCTCGCCGATCGCATGAAGTCGAACGGCGAAGAAAAACCTTCGCTGATTATCTTCGACCTCAACAACGCCAATGCCAAGCCTTTGACGCTCATCCCAAAACTGAAAAGCAAACTGAAGAAGGGAACGTCGATCATTGGATTCCTCTCGCACGTTCAGGGCGACCTGAAGCAGAAAGCGCACGAGGTAGGCTGCGACATGGTGCTGCCGCGCTCCGCCTTTTCGCAGAATCTGCCGCAGTTGTTGCGCCGTCATGGCGCCACCGAAGAAATCGCCGGATAGAACCAGAGTCAGAGGTTAGAGGTCAGATTGCAGAGGTGAAATCTTAAACGTTACCTCGGCAATCTGACCTCTGACCTCCGCCTTCCCCTGATACAATTTCGCCGTGTTCCCTCACAAGATTCTGATTGCGACGGTAGCCTCGGCTCTAGTCGCCGCGGCGCAGCAGCCTCCGGCAAATTCGCAGCCGCAGGTAAAAGTGAATGTCATCAATGTTTGCTCGCCGTCGGCCGACGAGCAGAAGCAATTATCGTCGGCGCTCGCGTCCGTGCCTGCCAAGCCAGCCTTTGGCAAAGACTATGAAGTGGCGCGCGGCCACTCCACGCTCGACCCGAGCACTCCCATTCCCGGCATGCAGCCTCTGCCGCCCGGTGCCGCCTCAGCGGCTGATTGGGTGAGAGTGCGCCGCGAATTTCCCGGCATAACCCTTTTCAGCAATGTCCAATATTCGTTCAGCGTCGATGCGAAAGACATGCTGGAAACGCTCGTCCTGCGCGTGCGCGATCCCAAAGACGTAATGCAGATCGCAATCGAAGATAGCGCCTCCGCGGTTGCATCGGCGCGGGCTATGTTGTCAACCAGCACGCCGGTTGCCCGCGTCAAACTGGAGCGCTTTGGAAAGTCATCGGTAGTACTGGCGCGCTGCACCGGAGCAGAAGGCAATCCGGCGACCGATCAGAGCGCCTACGAACCGATCTTCCGCGCCGCATCATCGATCATGGATCGTTATCGTGAGGCGCTCGGCGCCCGCAAAATGATTCCCGACGAACTGGCCAGGTTAGGCGTAAGAAATTCGACTGTAACTTCGCCTAAGCCAACTGCCGACAAGACAGACAGATAGATTTTGGGGTGGCGCAGGGGTCGGTGGCCCACTCAAGCCCTGCCTTTGGCTTGACTGGGATCTTTCAAAAATGCCGGCATTAGCCGCCGGGGGAGACTGCGGCGTGCCCGGTGAAACGAAATTTGTTTTTCTGAATCTATCTATTAGCGCTGTTCCTGACAAATTATGGATATACGCCACGTTGTAATCATCGGCTCGGGATGCGCCGGCCACACCGCTGCTCTCTACAGCGCCCGCGCCAATCTCAAACCGCTCGTCATCGAAGGCCACGAACCCGGCGGACAACTGGGCCTGACCACGCTAGTAGAAAATTTTCCCGGGTTTCCCGAAGGCATACAGGGCCCGGAACTGATCGAAAACATGCGCAAACAGGCCAAACGCTTCGGCGCCGACTATCGCATGGGCCACGTGATCAAAGCCGACTTGAGCAAACGTCCCATCGAGCTGGTTGTCGGCAAAGACATCATCCAAACGCGCACGCTCATCATTGCGAGCGGAGCATCGGCGCGCTGGCTAGGTCTTCCGAGCGAGCACGCGCTCATCGGCCACGGTGTTTCATCTTGCGCGACTTGCGACGGCTTCTTTTTCTCGGGCAAGGAAATCGCGGTCATCGGCGGCGGCGATTCCGCCATGGAAGAAGCCACGTTTCTGACGCGCTTCGCCAGCAAGGTGACGCTCATCCATCGCCGCGACGCATTTCGCGCCTCGAAAATCATGCTCGATCGAGCCCAAGCGAATCCAAAGATCGCGTTTCTCACCGACACCGTCGTCGATGATGTTCTCGATGTCAGCAAAAAAGAAGTCACCGCGCTCCGCTTGCGCAATCTGAAGAGCGGCGAAAGCTGGGAGTTCCCCACCAGCGCGATGTTTCTGGGTATAGGCCACATTCCCAACGCCAAGATTTTCGAAGGCCAACTCGAAACCGATGCCGAGGGCTACCTGATAACTCATAAGAATGTCTTAACACGCGTTCCCGGCGTGTTCGCCTGCGGCGACGTCCAGGATCGCCGCTACCGCCAAGCCATTACCGCCGCCGGCTCCGGCTGCATGGCCGCTCTCGAAGTCGAAAAATATCTGGAAGAGGAAGGCCACTAAAAACAGGTATCAGGTCACAGGTCGCAGGTCGCAGGAAGAGCGACTTTTTCTGATGCCCGGCATCTTATACCTGAGACCCAAGACCCAACGCTTAAATCCTGACATCCTAAAATCCTGAGGTGAAAGCCATGAACTATCGCCTGCTTGGCAACAGCGGTCTGCGAGTATCCGAAGTCTCCCTCGGCACCATGACCTTCGGAGAAGACTGGGGCTGGGGCTCCGCCAAAGACGAATCGCACAAAATTTATCAAGCGTATCGCGAGGCCGGAGGAAATTTCGTCGACACCGCCAACATCTATACCAACGGAACCAGCGAAACCCTAGTTGGCGAATTCATCCGCGATCACCGCCACTCGGTCGTTCTCGCTACCAAGTACACCAATGCCCTGGCAAGCAGCGATCCGAACGCCGCCGGCAATCACCGCAAGAGCATGGTGCAGGCGCTCGAAGACTCGCTGCGCCGCTTGAAAACGGATTACATCGACCTCTATTGGCTGCACAACTGGGATCAAATGACTCCCGCCGAAGAAGTCATGCGGGCCTTCGACGACCTCGTCAGCCAAGGCAAGGTTCTCTACACCGGCGTCTCCGATGCGCCCGCCTGGTGGATCGCGCAAGCCAACACTCTAGCCGAGCTGCGAGGCTGGACCCGATTCATCGGCCTGCAGATCGAATATTCGCTGATTGAGCGCACCGTCGAGCGCGAGCTCATCCCCATGGCGAAGGCCTTGAACCTAGGTCTCGTAGCGTGGTCACCGCTAGCCGGAGGTCTTCTAAGCGGCAAGTACCACTCCGGCGCTGGGAAAGACGGAAGGTACTCGACCGATATGGCCAAAGCCTTCATGCGCACCGGAGAGCGGACGGACCGGGTCGTGGCCGCGTTAAATAAAGTAAGTCGGGAGTTGGGCCATTCACCTGCTCAAGTTGCCCTGGCATGGCTGCGCTACCGCGACATTCCAGTCATTCCAATCGTAGGCGCGCGAAGCGTGGCGCAATTGCAAGATAACCTCGCCAGTTTTGAGTTGAAGCTGACGCCAGAGCAAGTCGCCGCCTTGGATGAAGCCAGCGCCATCGAAATGGGCTTCCCGCACGACTTCTTCGAAAATGAAATGGTCAAAACGCTAAGGTATGGAGGCCTGCGCGACAAAATTCTAGCCGCTTGAAAGTCTCCAACGGCGCGTGGTTCACGTAGGGGGCGGGGCCTCGGGAGCCTGCCCGGAGCGAAGTCGGAGGGCCCAGCCGAGCGAAGCTCTTTAGCTGCCAGAAGCCACCGAGAATCGCCCTCAGATTGCGATGCACCTCAGCCGAGAACGCGCTTTCGCGCGGCTGGATTCAGCGTCTCGCAAGCCGTCCGCAGCACCAATCGCGGCGAGCGTTTTCGTATCTTCATCAGGTAGGGCACAGTGCGCTGCGGATCAGCCTTGGCCGTTTCGCGCAACAGCCAGCCCAATCCCTTCTGCACCATGTCATCCTTGTCATCGAGAAGCTGATTCGAAAGCCGAACGATCTCTCGAAAGAAGCGCCGCTCACGCGTCCCCCGAATCAAAGCCACGCAAGCGGCGCGCCGCCGCCAGCGATTCGGAGACTTAGCCCACGAGAAAACTTCGCGGCAACGCGCCGGCTCGGCCGCGATCATCGGTGCTAGCACATCATGCACCAGCGAATCGTGATCGGCCCAACTCGATACCCGGTCAAGCCACGAAACAAAAAGTTTGAACTCGTTGTCGCCAAAATTGCGCGTTTGCTTTTCCAGCAGAAAGACGGCAAACACCTTCTCCTCAAGATTGCGCCCCACAAAAAGCTTGTCCGCAACCTGCACCACAAAATCCATCCCGCGCTGGCGCGCAACGCTCCGCCGGAATTGTCCCGCAGCTTTTCGTAAAGCAGCCGTATACCATCCATGTGATTTGATTTCTTCCTTGAAGAACCACTGCACGCCCGCTGCATGCTTGGCCGATCCGCCGTCCTGGAGTACGCGCCGTACCTCAGCCGCCGCATGGTGCGGAGTTGTAGCGCGTTTGCTCATGTAAATGAAGCCGGCGCTTTCTATGAAGTGGTAGCCGCGCCCGTCCGCACCACTTTGTCATAAATCCACAACAGCGCCGCGGTCACCAGGCCAACCGCAGTTACCGTCCACCAGATGCGCGCCGGTTGATGCGCGACTTCGCCAAAGTGATGAACCAGCGTTCCACCAAACCATCCGCCAATCAGCGATCCAGTCCCAATCGGCAAAAACGCGAAGCCCATGTAAGTTCCCTGTTGCCCCGGAGGCGCGAGCCGCGAGATATATTCGTAATACCGCGGAGACTGAATAATCTCGCCGAGCGCCAGCACAAAAAGTGAAAGCACCGCGCCCCAGACCGTAGGCCGCAGGGCGAGAATCACCCACGAGAGCGAAGTAATAACCGTGCCCAAAATCACCGCCTGAAACGCCGGAATCTTGCGCGTCAAAAAATTTATCGCGAGCGTAAGGCAGATCACGGTCAGGCCATCAGTGACGAGGATGGTCTCGACGGCGGCGCCAGAGTTGATATACCCGTGAATGTATCCCGGCAAACTGATGTACTGCTGCCAGAAAACAACCCAGTAGCCCGTAAACAACACGAGGAACCACATGAATCGGCTGATCCCCGCCAGCACGAGAACGAGGAGCGCACACCAAATCCACCAAGGCACGTTATATTGCGGATAGATCATCAAGCCGAGGCGCAGCAACAACGCAAACAGCAATGTGGGAAGAACCAGCCGGTAATTGCCCACTACGGTGCAAAAGTTCCGCGCTACCGTCACGATCGAAGGCGGAGGCTCATCCCCGGCCTTGCGCGGCTCGCGAAAGAAGAGAATCACCACGAAGAACATGGCGAAGACGCCGACGGCGGCGATACGGTAAACGTTCTCGACACCGAGGTGGTGATGCGCCCATCCTGCGAACAGAGGTCCGAGCGCGCCGCCGATGTTGACCATGGTGTAATAGATCGAATATCCGATCGACCGAACGTTCTCTTTAGACGCCCGTGCCGTCGTTCCCACCACGCAAGGTTTCACCAGCGAGATGCCGAGTGCCGGAAGGATAAGAATGCAGCCGACAAATAAGCCGAGCGGCACGGCATTGCGCACCGGAGCCAGCCACGACGCCCCAATCGATCCAATCAAGAAATAAGCCGCGGCCAGGATGAGATAAGCCATTGAAAGCGCGCGCCGAAACCCGAGCCGGTCGGCCGCCGCGCCTCCAAAGATGGCGAGAAACCAAACCATCCCACCGAACAACCCGGTAAGAGTCCCCGTCTGCTCAGTAGAAAAATTCAGTTTCTCCTGCAAATACAAGGCCAGCGAAGCGAACGCTCCGTAGTAGGAAAGACGCTCGAAGATCTCGCTGATATTTGCGACCCAGAAGGGCCGCTCAAATCCTGTGCGTATCTCCTCAAAGCGTTGCGAAAAGCTCAAAGTATCTCCCGATGTGTTTTGTGTGGCGCGGGCGCCCCGCCCGCGATCAACCTTAGTAACCCAGCCGCTCTCGCACTTGCTGAGCCGAGAGCCCCGCCACTCGTATCACTTTATTCCGCCCGCTCTGGCCGGCTGCAATAGTAACGGACGAACGCGGAACCTCCAAAAGCTTTGCAAGAAAATCGATGCACGCCTCATTTGCCTTGCCATCCACCGGGGGAGCGGTGAGTGACAATTTCAGCGCATCGCCAACCTCACCAGTGATTGCATTATGTTTTGCCCGGGGATGAACCTTCACCGCAAACGCAATAAATCCCGCCGAATTCTGAATCGCCACCATAGAACTTGTGAAGCGGACACTCCTGTCCGCTGCCTTTGACCTTGTTTTTGATCTTGTTATTGACATGGCAAAAATCAACGACAGCCCAAAGATCAACGGTAGCGGACAAGAGTGTCCGCTCCACACAAAACCGCGGCTAAGCCCTTGCTCTCTCCCCAAAAATCGCCGTCCCGACCCGCACGCAAGTCGCTCCCTCTTCAATAGCCACCACGAAGTCATGCGACATGCCCATCGAGAGAACCTCCATGCCGACCTCCGGCAGCGAGCGTGCCGCGGTGCGCTCGCGAAGCTGACGAAGCTGACGGAAATAAGTTCTCGAACCTTCCGGATCTTCTGCATAAGGCGGAACCGTCATCAGGCCGTTAATTTTCAAATTGCCCCAGCGAGTCGCACTCGTCAGAATCTGCTCCAGTTCGCCGGAATCAGGCGCCACGCCGCTTTTTGCCGTCTCGCCACCGACGTTGACCTCGATCAGCACCGGCAATATTTTGCTGGCGATCCCAGCGGAGGTATTCAACTTCTCCGCCATCCGCAGCGAGTCAACCGAATCGACACAGTCAAACAACTCCGTCGCCTTTGCCGCCTTGTTAGTCTGCAGATGCCCGATCAAATGCCACTCGAGGTCAGTCAGGTCGCCCAGAACCGCCGCCTTCCCCGCGAACTCCTGCACCCGGTTCTCGCCGAAAACGCGCAGCCCAGCCGCATACGCCTCGCGGATGCTTTGCGCTGGAAAGGTCTTGCTCACCGCCATCAAAGTAATTTCATCTGGATTACGCCCCGCCCGCCGCGCCACCACAGCGATCCGCTCGTGCACCCGCGCAATATTTTCGGCAATCGACATAAGGCGAAAACCGCAAAGGACACAAAGTATCACGAAGGAGAATCTGCGCGGACGGTCGAGGGCCGACCGTCCGGCGAACTCAAAGGCACGCGGTTACATCATCCCTACAGGCGGCGCCGGTTCATTCGGATCGCCCGCGCTCGAGAGCGGAATCCGAATCATCAGAGTGGCCAACGCAACCATCACAGCCAGTCCGGCAAGGTAAGAAGGATGCGCGAAAATCTGTGGTATATCCCAATTGCGGCTTTTGTAAACAGCCACAACCCCGGCCCAGACCAAACCCAAAAGAGATTCTCCAACGATCAACCCGGAAGCCGTCAGAACCCCGGCATTCTCCACGCGCGCCAATTGCGCCGAGTTGAAGCCGCGCCGCTTCGCCAGCCCATCTCCCAAGGCGCGGAAAACGCCTCCCAGAAAAATCGCGAACGTCGTCTCAAACGGCAAATACATTCCGACCGCGACCAGCATCGGGCTGCGCACCTGCATCATGATCATGCCAATCCCCATGAAGATGCCGACGACTACAAGGGGCCACGGCATATCTCCACCGACAACTCCGACCGCTAATGTCGCCATAAGTCCCGCCTGTGGCGCGGCGAGATCACGGCTGCCGAAGCCGAACGACTTATTTAACAGCGCCAGTGGGAAATACATGACCAAACTCGCCACCACCACAGCGATCAACTCCGCCACCTGAATTCTGCGCGGCGTGCCACCAAGAATGTAGCCAACTTTGAAGTCCTGCAACAGCTCGCCAGCCACCGCCGCCGAAACGCAAACCACCGCAGCCACGCTTAACACGGCCAGCACGCCTGACGTTCCTGAGACTCCCAGTGAAACCATCAGCAGTGCGGCGATCAGCAGGGTCGAAAGCGTCAACCCTGAGATCGGATTGTTCGACGAGCCAATCATGCCGACCAGGTTCCCAGAAATTGTCGCAAAGAAAAAGCCGACCACAATCAGCACCACCGCCGCCAGAAGTGCCGGCCAGAGCAAACCCGTGAGATGCACATAGAGCACGCACATCATCACGAACATCAGCGCAATCAAGCCAAAGACAGTCTTCGAGCTCATATACTGCTCGGTGCGCGACAACTGCGCCCGCTGGTCCGCTGTCTGCCGTAAATCGCTGATCGCTTTCCCGAAGCCCGCCGTCAGGCTCTTGCCCATCTTGAACAGCGTGTAAGCCGCGCCCACCAGCATTCCGCCAACTGCGATCGGACGCACCACAAACTTCCACACCGCAATCGCCATGGTCGTCCAATCCTCGGGTGTATCCGCCGGAAGGTATTGCTTGATGTGCGGCCCGAGAAAATAAATGAGCAGCGGAACCATCAGTCCCCAAGCCAGCACGCCGCCTGCAAACTGCAGCGACGCCAGCCGCAGCCCGATGATGTAGCCGACGCCGAGATATGCCGGGCTGACACTCGGAGCGGCGAACGTGCTGATTCCCCCCGCCGGCACAATATTGTTGCTTCCGGCGAGGCCCAGCCGCACCTGGCTGCGTCCTAGGCTTCCCACCGCAAAATGAAAATCTTTCCCCGGAGCGAAGAGCCCAAAGCTTCCCAGAATGTAGACAATTCCGCCGACACCGATATTCCAAAAGAGATATTTCGCCGCTTGCGCGCCGCGCTGCCCAGCTTTATGAATCTCCGACGCCGCCACTGATTCGGGGAAGGGCAGCTCGGGGTCTTCCACCATAACGCGTCGCACCAGCGAAATAAAAAGCACCCCCAGGATGCTTCCCACCATGATCAATGCGGTCGACTTCCAGTAAGAATCAAACGACCAAAAGGATGGCCAGACTCCGGCGAGCACAAATGCAGGAAGCGTGAAGATCGCACCGGCGGCGACGCTTTCTCCAATCGACCCCGCGGTTCGAGCAATATTCTCCTCGAGCAGCGATCCCTTCCATGCCCGCAACACCGCCATCGAAATGACCGCCGCTGGATAAGTTGCGGCGATGGTAATGCCGGCCCGCAATCCTAAATAAGCATTGGCCGCGCCCAGCACAACCGTAAGGATGAGCCCCAGAAACATAGCTCGGAGGGTTAGCTCCTTCATTTGCATGGTCTCTGGAACATAGGGGCGATGCTTGCGAATCGTTCCGGGGGCATCGCCCACAGGAGTGCTCATAAGGTCCTCGTGATACTCGGAAATTTCATTAAAGATTATCAGTAGCTGCGACGGCGCACCTTATCATGTTAGAAGGCCGCTTTACAAGTGTGAGCCATCACTTTGCATCACTTTGTGAGCCATCACTTAGTCGAGGTGAGAGTAGCGTTGCCCATCCATGAATCACCCAATCACCGATCGGGAAACAATCGAAGACCGTTCAGCCTGGCGCTTGCCTGGGTGTGCCTCCGTGGCCTCCGTGGTTCCAGTTCTCCGTACGCGCAATAGCAGACCGCGCCACCCGCCCAAATTTCAGGGCCGCAACTTCCGAGCTTAAACGGGGTTACAATAGTCCTGATCCAGGAGGTAATTTGTGGCTACGGATGTTGGGCCCTCTTGGAGGCGGTTTTTCGAAGAATTTCGCTGCCGTGGATGCGGCATACAAGAAGCTTACAGCTCCCGGCCTCGGGGATTCTTTGAAAGGCGTGTGCTTCCGTTGCTGTTCTTGCAGGCCGTTCGTTGCGAGCGCTGCTATCACCGGGCTTATGCTTTGCGTACGGTTCCGACGCTCGAGCGGATCGAGCCTCAACCGAAAACGTCGCAGTCCGAGTCGCGCGATGCAAAGTCCGATCGTCGCATCGCATAGGCATCGCTTGGCCGCGTTGCATTGAAATGTGCACCGCGGTTATACTGGCGAAGTATTGACCGGCGAAGCTTAAAGAGTGCGCCGTGTGCGGGAGGCCGTCTTCAGCAGTAGTAGTACTGGGTTTCGAATGCGGGCTGCCCAGGGCCAAGCGGCGGACCATTTGGCCTCGGCGGGTCATCGGTTGGCTGGCTTTGCCAAGGGCGCGGCTGCGAGTTTATTTTTCACATTTTTCCCCGCCAATTGTCGTATCTGTGGTTGCCCCCTCCTTCAAATTTCCCGCCTTCCCGTTTGTGAATCTTGTCTAGCTGCGCATCTTTGCCCCGGCGTCCTCCAGCGCAGCCGCGATACTGGCAGCCGGATTGGCCTCACCCGCCACGAACGGCGCGAGAACCTGCGAGGTGCCTTTGGTGGGAATGATCCAACGCGAATATTGAATCGCGACATCTTATTGGTGGATGATGTCTATAGCACCGGAACGACGGCGTCGGAGTGCGCCCGCGTTCTTCTCCGTGCCGGAGCCGCAAGGGTGTGGGTGGCAAACGTGGCGCGCACGTTGAAGCTTTCGAATATCATCGAGTTGGCAGGGCATTTGGCAGACGCACGGACTAACGACGATTCGCCTGATGCGAGATCGGGCGAGGGAAGTGAAGATAGCGCGGGCATCGCCGCTCACGGCTAGAAATTATGTCGTTGCGCATACACAATTTCGCCGGCGGCATGCGCTCCCACCTTCCAGCGGCGATTCTCGCCTCCGGCATGCACCAGGACAATGATGGCCACGCGCTGCATCAACCCGTGCTGGTGCTGAACGCCTCCTACGAGCCCATCAACGTCTGCGCCGCGCGTCGCGCCATCGTGCTGGTGCTCAAGGGTGTCGCCATGACCGAAGAAGAAAACGGACACTTCTTGCACGCCGCCCGCGTTGCCATGCGCGTGCCCTCGGTTATCCGCCTGCTCGAGTATCGCCGCATCCCGCATCAGTCGCGCGCCTTGTCGCGCAAGAACATTCTGCTGCGCGACCGCAACACCTGCCAGTACTGCAGCACCACGCTTCCCTCCGGCGAACTAACGCTCGACCACGTAATTCCCCGTTCCCGGGGAGGCCTCTCCACCTGGGAGAATCTAGTAGCCTGCTGCCATCCCTGCAACCGCCGCAAGGGCAACCAACTCCCGCACGAAGCCAACATGCGCCCCTCGCGCGAACCTCGCTCCTTTAATCTCCACACCAGCCGCCACATCATGCGCCTGATGGGCCACTCCGACGATAAGTGGAGGAAGTATCTGTTTTACTAGGATGGCTTCAATAATCCTCGCCTAAGGTTGTCATCCTGAGCGAGGCGAAGGACCTGTTTTTATCTGCCTATAGCCGCGACCGCATCATCAACGCCGCTACTTCTGTTGAAATATTAATGGTGTCGAAATATTAATGGAGCAAAGCGCCCGAGATCATCTCGCCAGACCATCCACGTATGCATCCCCGGAGTCTCAACCGCCGTCACCGGAACATCCTTGCTCTTCAGCCACGCGATAAACTTGCGATTCGGAGCGAGCAGTTGCTCATCCGTCCCGCAAGCAATCCACAGCAGCCGAAGCTTCGCGTTCTTCCCGTTGACCCCAGCGAACCGCTCTTCGTCATTGTGTCCAAGCGCTGAGCTGAACCCTCCAACCCACGCAAACAGCTCTGGATGCTTCAGTCCCACCGTCAAACTTTCCAATCCTCCCATGGAGAGTCCAGCAATCGCGCGGTCATCCCTCTTCTTTGAAACGCGATACTCCGATTCCACTCGTGGCAATACCTCAGTAAGCAGCGCCTGGCTAAAGAGATTCACATTCCGCTCGATGACAGCGTTATCATCCCAACCACCGTGCCCGTTAAGCACAAACTTCATATCGCCGTAGCCGAGCGGCATGACGACCACCATCGGCTTCACTTTCCCCTCGGCAATCAAATTATCGAAAATGAAATTCGCCTTTCCCACCGCCATCCAGCCGTTGGCCATATCGCTCCAGCCATGCAGCAGATACAGCACCGGATACCGCTTGCCCTTTTTCGCATCGTAGCCCGGAGGCGTATAGACGTAGACCTCACTCTGCCCGTCAGCCAGCCCGCTCACAACCTTGGATGTGTAGAAATGATGATGCACCACGCCGTGCGGTACATCGTGCGCCTCCCATAACTGCAGAGTCGCACCCGGCACCGTGACCATGTTCCCGACCGCGACCAGGTTGGGCGTTACTTCAGAATTATGCGGATCGCCCCGCTCTTGCCCATCGACTTCAAACGAATATCCATAAATCTCCGGCGCCAGCGGAGGCGTGACCACGCTCCACACACCAGCGCTGTCTTTCTCCATCGGCAGCGCCTCAGCCGCCCCTTCGAGATGGAGCAGAATTTTTCCCGCCGTGGCATCGAGATAACGGAAGGTGATCCTCCCGTCGGCATGTACTTCGCGGGAATTAAAGGAAGGGCTCTCCTGACCGAGCGCGCGCACCGGCATTACCAGCGCCATAATAAAAAGAGCAAATCCAAACAAGCCGTTAGCCAGAAGAAAGAAGTGACGAGATTTCATGGCGGCCAGTCTACCGGCTCGGCCTCGCCACTGTCACCCCGGCTTTTCTCTGGAAGCCTGACTACTGCGGCTTCGGCGGCTCAGCCGGCTTCTGGTTTGGATCCGCCTTCTGCACTTCCTGCCCGTCGTAGGTAATCCTCGATTTTGATCCGAAGCGCTTGTAGTTCGTGTATTTGATAATTTCGCGGATCTTCACGCCGCCCAGCGAAAACTGCAGCGTATCCTCGGCTCGCGTATAAGTAGGAAACCAATACTGCCCGTCGATCTGTTCGCGCCAGGTTGTGAACTTCGGGAACAAGTTCTCCTGTCCCTTCTTCTTCTTGATGTCGGGCACCGTCTTGCCATAGGTTTCGACGATCTGAAAGTCGTGGTCGTCCACCCAGATCCGCCCCTGAAAGTATCGCTTCTTGCCGACGATCTGCTTGGGCGCGACATCGAAGACATAAGTATTCAATTCATCCTGCTTTTGCTGACCGACATACAGGATGTCGTACTCCCCAATTTCATCCGCCGTCAGCACAAACGGCAGACGATTCTCGATGTCGTCGAAATCTTCCTCGGTCATCTGAATGCGTTGTAACGTCGGCTGCGGCGCAAAAACGACATTCTTAACCCTGCGCCCCTTGTCGTCGAACGTCACGTCAAACACCTGCTGGTAGGTACCATCCGGCGTATCGCCATCGAGTGTCATCACCTTGACGTCCTGCCGATAGGTGTACTGGTCGCGCGCCTCCTTGAATTCCTTTTCCTTCAGAGAGAAGCGCTTGATGATCTCTGCGACCGTGGTCCCCTTGGGTTCGGATTTATCGAGCGGTCCTTCCTGCGCGCGCGCCGCTGGAGTCGCCACCAATAGAAGCGCACTCAACAATGTGACGACAAAAAGCCAAAGCGAAGCAGCCGACAAAAGCGAGGACCGGTGGGGGAGTTTCATATTCCTATTCTAGCGAAAAGGAACAGCAAGAGAGGAATTAACGGCAGCCTCCACCCCTTTTGCCGCCGTGCAATCGGCCTTCACCGGGAGGTAGGAGGCTGCAGTTCTGCCTATTTCCTTCGATGCCGCGCCCGCCGGAAGGTTTGCTGAATTTACCTTTCTTTACTCTTCACTCTTTACTCTTCGACTCTTCGGCTCACCACAAATTTAGTTGTCATCCTGAGAGCTCGTGACTTTTTTAAAATCGCCAAAAATCAGCGCTGCAAACAATATAGTTACGGCGACAAAATGGTCGAAAAATCAAAAAAGTCACAAACTCTGAGCGCAGCAAAGGACCTATGCATTACGGCGAGTGCGACCACGGCTGCCACCGCGTCGATCGAATCAAACTCTCAATTCCGCGACGTGCTCGGATTCTTAATTGCCCGCGCCATGACCCACTCGACCAACCCCGGCCATAACTGATAGAGCTTGATGGCAGGAATCATGGTCCAAGGCACAATGACCTCGCGCTTCGTCGCGCGATACCCGCGATACGTAGCCCGCGCTACTCGCTCCGCCGTGATTCCGCGCACCGATGACGGCCGTGCGTTCCCCTCCCGATTCGCCACCACGTGGGCGCCAAAATCGGTGCTGACGTATCCCGGACAAACGGTCAGCACATTGATATTGTCCCGCTTCAACTCGATCCGCGCGCCCTTGGAGATAGCATTCACCGCAAACTTGCTCGCCGAATATATCGCCATAAACGGCACCGGAATATGTCCCGCAACGCTAGAGATATTGATGATGGAGCCGCCGCCCGCCTTGCGCATCGCCGGAGCGACAGCCTGTATGCAGTGAATCACGCCAAAAAAATTCGTCTCAAACAATTCGCGGCATGCCGACTCCTGCATGTCGGCGACGGTATCGCGAATCCCCACTCCTGCGTTATTCGCCCACACATCGACGCGACCGAAGTTGTGCAGCGTCAGGGCCAGCGCCCGGTCGATCTCTTCGCGATTACGAATATCGCAAGCCATTGCCAGCGTGCGCTCGGTGTGACCAACCCGCTGACGCGCAGCCTCAGCGCGACCAGCATCGCGCGAGAGCAAGACGACGCTAGCTCCCTCATCAGCAAAAACCTTGGCAACAGCTTCCCCAATTCCCATGGAAGCCCCCGTGACCACCACAACCTTTCCATCCATTTCCATGGCGACTCTTGTATCGCTTGGGGAGCGGCAAGTCAAACGGCACGTTCTCAGTCGTCAGTTCTCAGTCATCAGTTTCTCTAAGAAATCAACGATTGGTGTTCTTGCTGATGACGGTAAACTGATAACTGACCATTCTTCTAGCGTAAAATCGTCTGCACCGGAGACGCCGTGAGTTCGCTCTTGCCCATCTTCCCGCTCGAACTGGTCCTCCTCCCCGGAGTGCCCCTGCCCCTGCACATCTTCGAGCCGCGCTATAAAGAGATGATCGCGGAGTGCCTCGAGCAGAAAAAGCCGTTCGGCGTGGTGCGCGCCTCTTCCGACGGAGTGGCCGACATCGGCTGCACCGCCGAAATCATGTCCGTCACCAAGAAATATGACGACGGCCGCATGGACATCATCACTCGCGGCGTCGAGCGCTTCGAAGTAATCGAAGTCAACCAAGATCGCTCATTTCTGCAGGCGGAGATTTCAGTAATGGAAGACGAGCCCGAGAAGCCGCCAGCCGATATGGTGACGCAAGCCGTACGCCTTCACGCCGAGATCGCAAAGCTAGCCGGTGCCGAGCCCAGCGGCCCCGATGAACGTGCCGGCAATCTCTCCTTCTTACTCGCCGGCTCGCTTCCTCTCGACCTCGATTTCAAGCAAAGCTTGCTCTCGACCCTCTCCGAAGCTAAACGCCTTGAGGCTGTAGTGGGATATCTCGAAGCGATCCTGCCCGGCGTGCGCCGCGCCGCAAGAGCGCGCTGGAACTAAGCGCGACCGCCAGGCTCATCAACTCGCTTCGCTAACCCCAAAATCAAAGGCGGCATGGATGTGCACCGCAGTAGTGTTGATATACAAGATGCTGCCGTATCGAAACGTAGTGAGCATCTTCTGCTCTTGAAATGCCAGTGGCAACTCCGTGCAGGCTAAGCACACTGCGGGCTGCGCTCTGAACTGCCCTTCGAACGATTGTCGTGCGATCTTTCCCAATCGCTCGGCGCCGCCTTCCACATTGCCCATTTGCAACTCCTTTATCAGAGCGACGGTCGCGGCCCTCGCCGCCTCATCCTGCGGGCCTGAAGCCTCCACTCCGTACTTCGCAAATCCCTCGCGAAATCGCAGCGATCTCATCGTCAGGGCAGTTCCTAGAATCAGCACCTCCCGCGCCCCGATGCGAGCGCTTTCCTTCGCCACCGCGTCGATGATACTAATGACCGGGATCCCAATTCCGCGCGTGATCGCCGCAAAACGATGGTGCGGAGTGTTCGCGGCCATTAGCGCAAACTCCGCGCCGCTCGCCTCCAGGCGCAGCAGCGCTGAGCGGTGATATTCATCGAACCGCGACCACGATTCCACGTCTTCATCGTTGCCAATATAAGAAAGAGCCTTGTTCACATCCAAGGATTCAATGCTCATCTCCGGCATCCACGGCGCCGCCTGCGGATTCCTGGCCTTCTGCCACTCTTCACTTCGCCGGCAGAGTTCCGAGTAGTAATCCACCGTCGACGGCCAAGCCAGCCCTCCGACAATGCCAATCTTTTTCATTGGTTATCTGGATTTACTTTCTCCCCACGAGCGTCGAGGGCAAGCCAAGCGTGCCATCGACTACCTCCACGAAGTTTCTCTCTTCGCGCAGTATAAGCCGCTTGCTTTGCGCCATTGCGAAATTCTCACGCGCCTCCGGAGCAGACCGCAGTCGCGCCCGGTAAGCCTCATAGGACGCGAGACTATCGAACGCAATCAGACCCCAAGCGACATCGTTGGTGCCCTCGTGCGGAAGAAAATATCCGATAAGATGGCCGCCGCATCGCGGAATAATGCGCCCCCAGTTCTCCGCATACTTCTTGAATTCATCTCGCTGGAACGGATCGATCTGGTAGCGAATGAAGCATGTAATTGTCATAGCCAACCCAGTCTGACAGTTGCACGGCATCGATATTTCGTTTAGCATAAAACTATGGATGTAAAGCCGATTGTCGAGCACGCCGCGGATGATGCAGCCTCCGCAATTGCGGCCGCCATCGGAGAGCCCGCCCGCGCCCGCATGCTCTACTGCCTTCTCGATGGTCGTGCGCGAACCAGCACCGAACTGGCTGCCGTCGCCGATGTCACCGCGTCGACCGCCAGCGTTCACCTCCAGCGCCTGAAGACGCAGCGCTTGGTCAGAGTGTTGGCCCAAGGCAAACATCGCTACTACAGTCTGGAAGGTACCAACGTCGCCTCGGCCCTCGAAGCCTTGAGCGTGCTCGCCGGCCGGCCTCGCGCCCCCTTCGTTCCAAATACGCCAAACCATCTGCGCGCGGCGCGAACTTGCTACGATCACATCGCCGGCACTCTGGGCGTTTCATTGCGCGACCGCTTTCAGACGTTGGGCTGGCTTGAGCCCGATACTAGTCCGTCTGATGACGCAACAACGAGCCGCCCGTGCGACCTCACTCCGAGTGGAGCGAAGGCCTTTGCAGCGCTGGGCATCGATGTCGAAGCCGCCCGCACGCTCCGCCGCCGCTTCGCCTACGCCTGCGTCGATTGGAGCGAACGTCGCCCTCACCTAGGCGGTGCGCTCGCCGCCGCTCTTCTGAAGGTCGCGCTGAAAAGAAAATGGATGCTCCAGGATCTAGACAGTCGTGCCCTCCACATAACGCGTTTTGGCCGGCGCGAAATGATGACGAGATTTGGCCTTCACGTTTAACGTGCCCTGACTCTTCACCCACCGAGGATCCCGAAGGATTCAAGGTTCTGGTCTCTCCTTCGTGAGCCGGGGCCTGCCCTGAGCGCAGTCGAAGGGTGCCCTTGGTGGTGAACGGTTTCGCAAGTTTGGCGATACTCCCAGAAGGGGCCAACAAGCTGGCATCGCTCGCCGGCGGTATAATCCGCATAAGGCTTCATTTTGGGGGTTCCCACCATGAGTTTTTCCCGGACTCTCGGCGAATTGCGTCGAAGTCCCTTCACTGAACCGCGTCTCCGCGCGCGCCGCGTTAAAGACGAGCTCCGCGAAAACCTTATGGCCCGGCTGCGCGAAGGTGGCCCCATATTTCCCGGCATCATTGGCTACGACGACACTGTCGTACCGCAGATCATCAATGCCATTCTCTCGCGCCATAATTTCATCCTGCTCGGCTTGCGCGGACAGGCGAAAAGCCGCATCCTCCGCGCCCTCACCACACTGCTCGATCCTCAGATGCCTTACGTCGCGGGCTGCGAGATCCACGATAATCCCTACGCTCCCATCTGCCGGCGCTGCCGCGAGTTGCTCGCAAAAGAAAGCGACGCGACGCCCATCGCCTGGCTGACGCCCGACCATCGCTACGTAGAAAAACTAGCCACGCCCGATGTCACCATCGCCGACCTGATCGGCGATATCGATCCCATCAAGGCAGCGCGCGGCGGCCACGAACTATCCAGCGAATTTACCGTCCACTACGGATTGCTTCCCCGCGCCAACCGCGGAATTTTCGCCATCAATGAGCTGCCCGATCTAGCCGGCAAAATTCAGGTCGGACTCTTCAACATCATGCAAGAAGGCGACGTGCAGATTAAGGGATATCCCATCCGTCTGCCCCTCGATGTAGCCATCGTTTTCAGCGCAAATCCCGAAGACTACACCGCGCGCGGCAAAATTATCACGCCGCTGAAAGATCGCGTCGGCTCGGAAATCCGCACCCATTACCCATCGACCGTCGAAGAAGGCATCGCCATCACCGCGCAGGAAGCCTGGATTGACCGCGTCCACCACGAAACTGACGACGAACTCCGCGGTGAGAATGATCGCGACGGCTCGCGCTTGCACGTTCCCAAGTATGTGCAGGAGGTCATCGAGCGCATCGCCTTTGCGGCGCGCGAAGATAAGAAAATCGACAAACGCTCAGGCGTGAGCCAGCGCCTGCCCATCTCGGCCATCGAAAATGTAATATCGAACGCCGAGCGCCGCGCTCTCACCCATCAGGAAAAACTGGTCGTTCCCCGCATCAGCGACATCTATGCCGCACTGCCTGCGATTACCGGCAAACTCGAACTCGAATACGAGGGCGAAATGAAAGGCGCCGACCACGTCAGCCGCGAACTGATCCGCACCGCAATCGCGAAAACGTTCGATACCCACCTCCACGGCGTCAACCTTAGCCAAGTTGTCCAGTGGTTCGACCTAGGCGGAGAAATTCAGCTCAGCGACAACGCTGGAGCCAGGGAAGTTCTCGAAGGCCTGCGCCAGATTCAGGGCCTGATGGAAAAGCTTGGCAAACTAAACGTCGGCCCAAAAGAGCCCGCCGAAGTGCAGGTGTCCGCCGCAGAGTTCGTGCTGGAAGGCCTGCACGCTCTAAAAAAAATCGGCCGCAACGAGGAGCGCGTGTTCAGCGCCGGAGAAAAGCCCATGAAAGTAACCGAGAAGCAACCAGCGTTCGATCGCGACGAATCAGAATTTGGCAGGAAGCGAGGATTTAACTAGAACGTCGTTGGCCGCTCGTCGTTCAGAAATCTGTATAGATACGATGCGGTCCGGCGCTCCGAGAAATAAAACGCGAACGACAAACGACTTCCCTCATGAAACGCGTCCGCTACAGCAAATACGTTCCCGACCCCGCCGGCGAAATGAGCATGGAAGACCTGCTCAGCGCGCTCTCTGACTATTTCCTGCAAAGCGGATTCAACAACAATTTCTGGTACGAATTGCCCGAAGGCGAACAAACGCTCGACGACTTAAAACGTGCTCTCGAACAGGCTCTTCTCGACGGAGAAGTGTTCGACGAAGAGATGCGCGACCGTCTCCAGCAAATGCAGATGGAGGGCCAACTCGAAGAACTAATCGAAAAGCTGATCGAGCGCATGCAGCAGGAAGATTACATTTCGATCGATCAACCGCATGATCCCTCCAAGCGATCAAGCGTAGGCGGCCAGGTCGGCGACGCGCAGCAGCAGGCAAAGTTCGAGATCACCGACAAGAGCTTAGATTTTCTAGGATTCAAAGCGCTGCGCGATCTCCTCGGATCGCTCGGCAAATCTAGCTTTGGACGCCACGACACGCGCGACATGGCCACCGGCATCGAGGCCAGCGGAGCCTCCAAGCAATATGAATTCGGCGATACCCTGAACCTGGATATCACCGCGACGCTTTCAAGCGCGATTCAACGCGAGGGCCTGGGCCTTCCCATCAACCTCGAATACAACGACTTGCAGGTCCATCAGTGCGAATACCAGTCATCGTGCGCCACGGTGCTGATGCTCGACTGCTCGCATTCCATGATTCTCTACGGCGAAGACCGCTTCACTCCCGCAAAAAAAGTGGCGATGGCGCTCTCGCAGTTGATTCGCACACAGTATCCCGGAGACTCGCTCTCGCTAGTGCTCTTCCATGATTCGGCCGAAGAAGTTCCCCTCTCGCAACTGGCACGCGTCAAAGTCGGTCCCTATTACACCAACACGCGCGAGGGCCTGCGCATGGCACAACGCATCCTCCAGCGCCAGCGCAAAGACATGAAGCAGATCGTCATGATCACCGACGGCAAGCCCTCGGCCCTCACATTAGAAGACGGACGCATCTACAAGAACGCCTTCGGCCTCGATCCCCTGGTAGTCAGCCAGACGCTAGAAGAAGTTTCCAAGTGCAAGCGCGCAGGCGTCCTGATCAACACCTTCATGCTCGCGTCAGATTACGGCCTGGTACAGTTCGTCCAGAAAGTAACGCAAATGTGCCGCGGCAAGGCCTACTTCACAACGCCCTACACCTTGGGCCAATATCTTCTGATGGATTATATGTCGCGAAAAACCAAGACGATTCACTAGCGTCGCTGACCTGTCTCATGCGTCGCCCTTTGAATGGTTCTCCTTAACTCGGGGATGCAAGAACGTGTTTCATATCGTTCTTTAGAAAGTGGCTTCACTCGAGTCGCGTAGAATGCTTTCCACAGATCGTGGTTTGAAAGGGCCCGGCGTTAGCCGGGCCGTAAAGGTCACAAGTACTGGGCTTTAGCCCCTTGGGGGAACTGCCGAAATCGGCTTAACAATAGAAGGTTGGTCGCAAAATGCCCGATTACAGAAGTAACACCAAGTGCGCCAACCGCCCCCCGCTTCGGTGTAATATCGCTTCAAGCACCGTCCGTTCGGAGACGTTATGAAACGAATCGCTACTTTCATGTTGCTGGCCGTTCTGAGTATGGCAGCGGCAATCCCTGCCCAAGCTCAACGCATCAGCCCCCAGGAAAATGCGCGCCAATCCCGCAAGGCGATCAAGCACCAGCAAAAGATGTTGAACAAGGCCAATAAGAAACAAGCGAAAGCCATGAAGAGAGCCGCGAAAGCGCAACGCAAAGCAACCAAGAAGGCGAACCGCCGCCACAGGTAACTCCCGCGTTCTTCGCGGCGCCATCCCTTCGCTCGACTTTAACGGTTTGCCAAAACCGAGACCTGCCGAGCCTTCAGCAATTGTTCATCCGCAGTCACGAGGGTTAAATCAAACACGCGCGCCCGTGGCAACCAGAAAGCGATCGGCGGGATCGCGATGGGGAAGTTGCACGCGCAGTTTCCTGCGCAACCTGAGACGTGATCGGAGCTTCCCGCATGGGGAACGCGTCCAGCGCGTCGACGCCTGCGATCTCTTCATCGCCGTCAATGCCGGCACCTCGTCCGCGCAATTTGAAATGGAGAGCCTCCCCGCAATAGTTCTGCCACAATCGCAGATTGTCGCCGCCCCCGCGCGAACCACGCCTAGCGACCATTTGTTCGCCGCGCAAACGCCTGCGGCGCAACCATTGCCGGCCATGCTGAATGAAGTTCCCCAAGGTATTCCGCTGAACGATCCTGCGGCGAATCAGGGCGATTGCTCCGAGTCGCGCCCAGGCGGAACCGCGACCGCTTCGATCTTCGCCGGGACTGGAACCCCCTGCGACTCGCCATCGGAGCCGAAAGTGGAAACGCCGCCGCCCGGTGAATCACCCGCCAGTTTGCCCGGCCCTCTTGAGAAGCGAACGCCCTCAGAAGAACAAAGCCGAACCGGCGGAGCCGCGCCCCCTCCCTCAGAAGCCCCGTCAACATTTTTCCCCAGCGCAGCCGATCCCTCAGCCAGCAGATGCCAGAGGACAAGCGAAGCTGTCGCTTCCCGCAAAACGAAGGCCAACTTGGGTTCGGAGTCTACTGAAGCAACGATAAGACGTGAAGCCGATCAAGAACGAAGAGCGAACGGCGAACAGTGAACGACGAAAAGTGTCAGCGACCAGCGACTAACGATCACCGACCATCGACTAACGACCCCTCCCAATCCACTGATCCACCCAATCATTCACCGTCTTATACCAAAGCTGAGAATTCTGCGGCTTCAGCACCCAGTGCCCTTCATCCGGGAAGTAAAGCATCTTCGAAGGCACACCCATCACTTGCAGCGTGTCGAAAAGCTGAAGCCCTTCGCTCACATCTAGCCGGTAGTCAAGCTGCCCATGAATCACCAGCGTAGGCGTCTTGAAATTCTTGGCCGAGTTCCGCGGAGACCACTTCTCATACATTTCCGGGTTCGCATAAGGAGTGCCCTTGAACTCCCAGTTGTTGAACCAGAGCTCTTCAGTCGTGCCCCACGCCGAGATCGTATTAAACATGCCATCATGCGACACAATGCACTTGAAGCGGTCCGTATGCCCAAGCACCCAGTTAGCCATGTATCCCCCATAACTGGCGCCCAAAGCGCACTCCCGGTTCTTGTCAATAAACGGATAAGTCTTCTCCGCGTAATCCAGCCCCTTCATCAAATCTTCAAACGGAGCGCCGCCCCAATCGCCATTGATGGCGTCAATAAACTTCTGCCCATACCCCGGCGATCCATGAAAATTAATCATGATGACGACGTATCCGCCTGCCGCAAAAAGCTCCGCATTCCAGCGATAGCTCCAAAGGTCGCCCATTGGAACTTCAGGCCCGCCATGAATGATGAACTTCAAAGGATATTTCTTGCGCGTATCGAAATTCGGCGGTTTGACAAGGAATCCCTGGACTCTCTCTCCGGATGCGCCGGGAAACCAGAAAGGTTCGATCGGCGCCATGGCAGCTTCGGATAGGACGGCATCGTTGAGATGAGTGAGCGAAGAGGCCTTCGGCAATGCGCAATCAGGAGTCTCATACGAGGGGGGGAAGCCCGGTGGAGAGAACGCGTCAAGCGCACAATTCTTGTCGTTCACCAGCAAGACGCCCGACATGAAGATGTTTGTGGGACTGCCAATCGACATACGCGTATATAAAATCGTGCGCCCTCCATCAATGATGGAAATGTCGTCGTCGTATCCGCCGCCAGCAATTTCTTTAATTGTATTGGTGCCATCAATCGCAATTTTGTAGATCGGCGATTGGCCAGCGTTTGCGGAACTGAAATAAATAATTTTCGAGCTTGGATCCCAAGCGATCGCATCCACCCAACGGTCGAAATTTGGAGTTAGGTCTTTCTTCCTTCCCGTCTTCCGGTCATAAAGCATCAGCCGAAACCGGTCGCTCTCGTATCCCGGGCGCTGCTGCGCGCGGTACGCGATGTACTTGCCATCGGGAGAATAAAGCGGAGTCGAGTCGCTGGCAGGATTGTCGGCCGTAATATTCTTCGCTTGCATCGAGCCGGCCGCTCCTCCATTCACCGAAACGATCCAGAGATCATTGTTAGTAGAAGCGGCCTCCACCTTGTCATGATTCGAGGTATAGCAAATCTCCTGCCCATCAGGCGAGAACGCATAGTCATCTTGTCCGCCCAGCGAGAACACGGGAGCGTCGTAGTCACCCGGTGTCAGATCGTGCGGGAGTGGGAAGCCGTCGACTTTGTCCTTGTCGTCGCCGATTCGCGCAGGCTTCGGCCATTCAACCCGAACCAAGAAGATATGCGTCCGCAGACTTCGCTTGTAGGCGTTCCAATGACGATATAACAACCTGTCGAAGATGATCGCTTTGACTCTAGACGCTTCCGCTTCCTTCACTTTTCTTGCATTGCAATTCGCCTCGTCAACGGGCGCGCCGTCGCACTCGGGATAAACATCCGAAGTAAAAAGAACATTCTTCCCGTCTGGCGACCAAAGTTCCCCGCCAGCTTCCGTCGCGATAGAAGTCAGCTTGTGGACGCCACTAACCGCAACCGCCGTCCCATCAAACTCCGCAATCCAAACCTGCGAGCCGTCGTCTTTGTTCGAAATAAAAGCAAACCGCTTCCCATCCGGAGCCCAGCGCGGACGATCGCCATCCTGATCCGCAATAAGAACGTGTTCCGCCCCGCCCGTCAACGGCACGATCCAGATGTGCGATGTCTTTTTGTTAGCCGCGAGATCCACATCGACCGCAGCAAACAGCACCCACTTTCCATCGGGAGAAGGCACCGGCTCGCCCACCCGCTTCAGCTTCATCATGTCTTCAAAAGTAAAAGGATGCTTGCCCTGGGAAAATGCGGGAAGTGAGAAGAGAAGAAGAAAAAGAAAAGCAAAGCGGCGCATACGTCCCTCCGGCAAACAAAAGAGAGTGTAGCAAAGACGGAGGAGCTCAGGGGTGAGAGGTCAGATGGCAGAGGTAAACGCTGGGGCTTGATCTCACCTCTGCAAGCAAACCTCTGACCTCTGCCATCGCCCTACCCCAGCTCTTCCAGCAGCGCCGTCATCTCCGATTGCGCGTGGTTGTTACCGGTGCGGCGCGCGGACGAAATCCCATCCACCAGCCAGCGCTTGGCCTCATCGGCGCGGCTCGCGTTAGCCAGCGCCTGCGCCGCCATAAAGTATCCGGGCGTGTAATCCGGATTCTTTTCAATTAGCGTTTTAAATTCGGCCAGCGCCTGCTCAATCTGTCCCGCCTTCGAATACTCCATAGCCAGCCCATAGCGGGCGAACGAATCCGCCGGATTCGCCGCAACGATCTCGCTCAACATCGCAATCCGATCCATAAGAATAGGTCTCAGGTATTTGGTCTCAGGTCTCAGCGAAAAGCCAAGAGCGAACAGCGTGCCGTCTTTCGATTCTACATTCATATCCGGCATTCCCATCCCCTCCCGCGTTACAATAACTGTTCTCCGAGAGACCAACTTGGCTTGCCCTTTTTTTGTGCCGCGAGAAATTCTAAACGACGGCTCCTGGCCCCATCCGTCGCGTCTTCCCTTGGGAGCAGGATGGACTGGCGCTTGCGCCGCCTCCGGCCAAGAACTGCCGGCATCCGATCTCCACATACAAGAATTCTGCAACCTGGGTTATGCAACCGCCTGCCCGCATCTTCCGCAGCATCGTGACTACGACGCCATTCGTTTTGCGATTGCGCGCTCTAGCACGCAGCAAGTGACGCTCTCTTTTGTCTGCGAGCTCGGTCACGCTCCGATGGAGCATGGAGAATTAACTTTCGACTTGGCGAACGAAGCCTGGATCATTCAACATCCCGACCCGCGTGTGCTCCGCCTGGCGACCAGCTACATCCAAGCCTACCGCGTGCGGACAACTCCTATCTCGCCCGCGATCGATGCCTTGCACTCGGTGACTGACACGCTATGAACACCCTATGAACAATGACGACAAAGCATTGCGTCCTCGTCCCGTGCGCGAGTCGATCTCGGAAATGGTCGAGATCGTTCTTCCCAACGATGCCAATCCGCTGAATGCGCTGCTTGGCGGCCGCCTCATGCACTGGATCGATCTCGCCGGCGCCATGGCCGCCCACCGTCACTCCCGTGCCTACGTAGTTACCGCTTCCGTCGATCACATGGATTTTCTCGTGCCCGTCCGCGTCGGCGATTTCGTCGTTCTGCGCTCGTCCGTCAACCGCGCCTATCACACTTCGATGGAGGTGGGCGTCAAGGTCTGGGTGGAAAATTATCGCTCTCAACAGAACCGCCACGTCAGCTCCGCCTATCTGACCTTCGTAGCCGTTGATGCCGCCGGGAATCGACTGCCGGTGCCGCAAGTCATCCCGGAGACCGAAGATGAAAAGCGCCGCTACGAAGGTGCCGCTCGCCGCCGCGAGATACGCAGAGCGGAATCGGCCCGCAAGAAGAAAGTTCCAAGTGAGAAGTTGCCGTAGTGATAAGACTCTCAGTTAGCAAGCTTCAACTGATAACTGATAACTGACAACTGACAACCGCTTCGTGACTTATGGACAGCGCACTCGTAGTTGACCGCCTGCATTTCGCATTTACTGCGACCTTCCACTATCTCTTTCCCCAACTAACCATGGGCCTCGCGCTCTTGATCGTTGTGCTCAAAAGCGTCGCGTTGCGGCGCAACGATCCTGAGTACCACGAGGCCGCGCGCTTCTGGGCCAAGATCTTTGGTATCAACTTTGTCTTGGGTGTCGTGACTGGCATTCCCATGGAATTCCAGTTCGGAACTAACTGGTCTCACTTCTCGCGCTTCGCCGGCGGCGTCATCGGCCAGACCCTGGCCATGGAAGGCATGTTTGCCTTCCTTCTAGAGTCGGCGTTAGTCGGATTATTTCTCTTCGGAGAAAAGAAGTTAAGTCCGCGCGCCCACTGGTGGTCTGCCTTCGGAGTCTTTGTAGGTTCGTGGTTATCAGGTTATTTCATCATCGCGACGGATGCCTTCATGCAGTATCCCGTCGGCTATTACAAGGCTTCCGACGGCAGCTTGCAACTGGCGAGATTCTGGACCTTTGTCCTTAATCCCTGGGCGGGATGGCAATACGCCCATAACATGAGCGGAGCCGCCATCACCGGTGCCTTCATCATGACATCCGTCGGCGCATTCTACTTACTCTCGCATAAGTGGACCGCGCACGCCCGCATCTTTGTTAAGACAGGCGTAATCGCCGGTTGCATCTTCAGCGTGCTCCAGATTTTTCCCACAGGCGACCGCCAGGGCAAAATGGTCACCGAGCTGCAACCCGTGACCCTGGCAGCAATGGAAGGATTGTTTCACGGCCAAACACAGGCTCCGTTAGTCATCCTAGGTCAGCCGAATGAGCAGCAAGGTAAGATCGATAACCCGCTCCAGATTCCGGGCATGCTAAGTATGTTGACGTATAGGCGCTGGAGCGCCCATGTTCGTGGCCTCGACTCCTTTCCTAAAGAAGATTGGCCGGGCAACATTCCATTGCTCTATTACAGTTACCACATCATGGTTGGCCTCGGAACAGTCTTCGTCGCCATCATGGCCGTTGCTTTGTTATTGCTCTGGAGCGGTAAGCTTTTCAACGCGCGATGGATGCTCTGGATACTGATGTTGGCAGCACCATTTCCTTATATCGCCAACACCGCCGGTTGGATGACCGCCGAGTTAGGCCGCCAGCCCTGGCTGGTCTACGGTTTGATGCGAACCGAAGACGGTTACTCGAAGTTAGTCTCCGCCGGCAACGGCATGTTCACTCTTTTAGGTTTCATGGGGATGTACATGGTGCTCGGAATTCTTGGGCTGTTTCTGCTGTGGCGAGAAATCGAGCATGGCCCGGTCACCGCAGCCGTATCTAATCTTCGGTTGCCAGCCGACGCAATAAGAGAGGCGAGATAAATATGCCGACTCTTTGGTTCTGGATCATCGCCGCCATGATCGCGACCTACGTCGTGCTCGATGGATTCGATCTCGGTGCCGGCGCAATCTATCTTCTCGCGGCCAAAACCCAGGACGAGCGCCGCCGTATCCTGCGCGCCATCGGTCCCGTCTGGGACGGCAACGAAGTCTGGCTGCTTGCCGCCGGCGGCACACTCTACTTCGCGTTTCCTAAACTCTATGCCGCGAGTTTCAGCGGATTCTATCTGCCGCTCATGATGGTCTTGTGGCTGCTTATGCTGCGTGCCATCGGAATCGAGTTCCGCGCTCACATCGAACACTCCGTCTGGCAGGATTTCTTCGACGTGGTCTTCAGTGTCTCCAGCATTCTGCTCGCTATTTTCTTCGGCGCGGCTTTGGGTAACGTCGTTCGCGGAGTTCCACTCGATGCCAGCGGTTATTTTTTCGAGCCGCTATGGACGAACTTCAAGCTCGACGCCGATGTGGGTATTCTCGATTGGTACACCGTACTCATAGGAGTAATGGCGCTAGTTACTCTTGCCGCACACGGCTCTTACTATGTCGCTCTCAAGACGGATGCCGACTTAGGCCGCCGCGCTCGCGGCTTCGCCTTGCTGTGCTGGCCTTTGCAATTTTTTCTAACTTTCACCACGCTGGTCGCGACTTACTTCATCCGCCCCACGATCATGGCGAACTACCGCAATCACTCGATCGGGATTCTGATTCCGATCATCGTCGTTAGCTGCCTGGCAGTTATGTTGTGGGCCAATCCCAAAGGCAAAGAAAGACTGGCATTCATCGCGTCCAGCCTCTATATCGCCTTCATGCTGGCGGGCGTGGCATTTGCTCTCTATCCAGTTGTGCTGTCCGCTCGCGAGCACCATTACGATTTGACCATCTACAACAGCGCCGCAGGCAGTCACGGATTGCGCGTAGGCTTAGTCTGGTGGACGCTTAGCGCGATCTTGGCCGCTGCCTACTTCGTATTCGTCTACTGGAAGTTCCGCGGCAAGGTGCAGTTGGGAGAAGGACACTACTGAGCAATCAGCGCTTCAGCGCTCAGCATTCAGGAAAACCCGGGAACCCACTGATCGCTAAATGCTGATCGCCGAGCGCTGCCTTCCCCCGTATAATCGAACGATGAGCGCTCACTCCCATCATCCCGGCCAGCAGCAGCCCACTCCGCAACCTTTACCTGGCGTCAATGCCATCATCGCCGTCGGTTCCGGCAAGGGCGGAGTCGGCAAGACCACGCTTTCCGTCAATCTCGCAATCGCCCTCAGCAAAACGGGCCTCAAAGTAGGACTGCTCGACGGCGACGTCTACGGCCCCAACGTCCCGCTTATGCTCGGCACCAACGAGCAGCCGAAGGTGATGGGCGACAATCAGATCGCTCCCATCAACTCGCACGGCCTCAAAGTCATCTCGGTGGGCTTCCTCAATCCAGGAGACAAGCCTCTGATCTGGCGCGGGCCGATGCTCCATTCGATCATGAAACAATTTCTCGGATCGGTGCAGTGGGGACAACTCGATTACCTCGTCATCGACCTTCCTCCCGGAACCGGCGACGTCGCGCTCTCGCTCATTCAAACTGTTCCATTGACCGGCGCCATCATAGTCTCCACGCCCTCGGACGTTGCGTTGCAGGATGCGCGCAAAGCCATCGAAATGTTTCGCCAGATGAAGGTCGATATCGTCGGCATGGTGGAAAACATGAGTTACTTCGTCTGCCCGCATTGCCAGCACGAGATCGACATCTTTTCGCGCGGCGGCGCCGAAAAAACTGCGAAGCAATTTGGCATCGCCTACCTCGGCGCAGTGGAACTCGACCCGGAGATTCGCAAAGGGGGCGACGGTGGCTCCCCCGCCGTGCTTAAGGGCGAAGACTCGCCCCACGCCAAATCGCTATTCGCCTTCGCCCGCAATGTAGTGTCGCGCGTTGAAGAGCTGAAAGCCGCCAGCACAGAGAGCGTGATTCAGATTCAGTAGTCGGGCTAAGTCAATTATCGGGCTTTGAGTTAATTTGAGTAATGAGAAGTTAGTGGTCATCCTGAGAGTTTGTGACTTTTTTGATTTTTCGACCATTTTGTCGCCGTAACTATATTGTTTGCAGCGCTGATTTTTGGCGATTCTAAAAAAGTCACAAACTCTGAGCGAAGCGAAAGACCTCTGCATCTGATCGTTGCGGGAATCCATAGGTTCTTCGCTTCCCACCCCAGAACGCGCAAAGGGCGCGCGTTCCGGGGGCCCCGGCTTCGCTCAGGATGACAATCCTATTTGCCCTGAAATCTCTCCAGCCGATACAAAGCCTCCGCAGTCCCCTCAATAAGCACAAGCCCAGCCACCATCTCCCCCACGGCCGGCCCATGCTTAAAGCCGTGCCCCGACCCGCCGCCCACGATCCACACATTCGCATTGCGCGGATGCCGATCGACGATGAAGTTGTGGTCAGCCGTATTTTCGTACTGGCAGACTCGCGTCTCGATCACCGGCGCACCCTTCATTCCCGGGAACCGATAACCGAGATATCGCCGTGCCGCCGCCAGCCCCTCTTCGCTCACCACCCGCTCGCCCGACGTCGGATCGAACTTCGCCCCGCGCGTGTCATTTGCCAGCTTGAATCCGCGCCCTTCATTTCCCGGAATGCCATACATAAAGCGATCGCCATGATCGGCCCACACCGGCAAGTTATTCTCGTCGTACCGTCGATCTCCGGTTGGCGTGCCAAAGAAAAAGACCTCCTGCCGCGTTGACACAAAATATGGGCCGACGGTGCGAGGGAACATCTTCCCCAGCCACGGCCCGCAGGCGAACACATAGCGATCAGCGACAATGCGGTCAGTCGCGACGGTCGAAGCTTCAGAAGTCGCCGCCGCAGCGGGCGTGTGCACGAGTCGCAGTTCCTTCCAATCGCCCGCATCAATATCCGCAGTCGCCACCGCTGCCTGCCGATACTCTCCGCCTTCAGCCACAAACTGATCGACCACCTCCCGCGTCGACGCCCGAGCCAGCAAGTATCCGCTCTGTGGCTCATAGATTCCCCACTCCACATTTTCGCAACTGATCTGCGGCCAGAGGCGCGCCAGTTTTTTGACGCCGAGCTCTTCGTAAGAAAATCCCGCATCTTTCAATAAAGGCAGCGATCCGCGCTCGAACGCGCCATCGCCTTCGACCATCCACAACACTCCGATAGGAAAAAAGAACTGCCGCTTCCACTCGACCTCGTGCTGCTTCCATAGCTCAAGGGCACGCGCCGCAAGTTTCGTATAAGGCTGATTCGGCCCGTAAGCTCCCCGCATGATCCGAGTCTCTCCGCCTGAAGATGCCCGAGAATTTCCCGGCCCCCACGCATCAATCAGCGTAACCCGGGCCCCGCCGCGAAGCAGATATAGCGCAGCCCATCCCCCAAACGCGCCTGCGCCGATCACCGCAATGTGAGGCCTGGTGTTCATAGTTCAGAGAGTCGTGCCCGCGCAGTATATCGCGGAGACGTTCCCCTCCCATAAAAAGTACTTTCGTAAGCCCAACGCGGCCTTTTGCCGTGAGTTGCATTCCGGCTTCACGGAAAATTGATGCAAGTGCATTTCAGATTTCGAGTGAGGACGAGGTAGTGAGGACGCATGAGAAGCTTCGGGCTGCGCGGTAATTTTCTAGCTATTTACCTTGTGGGATTGGTGACGCTCTCGGCGTTCGGCCAGCAGGAAGATTCAGGCCGGAGCCTCGGCGAAGTGGCGCGCAAGCTCCGCAAAGACACTACGAATGAAGTCAAAATGACGGATGCCGACACCAAGAGGCTATTCGAGGCGGTGGACAGGATCTTTGCTTTCGTAGAAGAAGATACTGGCATGCCCAAGCGTGTGGCGGTCAAGCGAAGACTGGTCAGCAAAGCCGATGTAGAAAAATATGCAACCGGCCAAATGGCGAAAGAAGAATTTGCAAAAAGTTTTGCGCGAGAAGAGTTGAGCATGAAGAAGCTCGGCTTTCTGCCACGCGATTTCGATCTCAAGGGATTCCTGGTGAAGTCGACGGGGCAGGGAATCGCGGCCTACTACGACCCAGAGACTAAAACCATCTCTATGTTGAACTGGGTGCCTTTCGACCAACAGGAACCGATTCTCGCCCATGAATTGACGCATGCGTTGCAGGATCAAAACTACGATTTAACGAAGTGGATGAAGGCGCCCGGTACTACCGCTAAGGCCATCGACGCTGGCGATAGCGCCCTTGCGCGCAAGGCCGTGGTCGAAGGTCAGGGCATGGTTGTCTATGTCGACTACCTGCTCAAGCCTCTTGGCCGCAGCCTCCAGGATACGCCCGATGTCATCTACCAGATGGAAGACCCTGCGGTGAAAGCGGCAATCGATTCGCAGCTCTTGCACGATGCCCCTATGATCCTCCGCGAAATGGGAACCTTCGCCTATCAGGGAGGCTTGATCTTTGAAGGCGAACTCTTGCACAAGGGTGGAAAGAACATGGCATTCGCGGAAGTGTTCGCGCACCCGCCGCGTACCTCTCACGAAGTGTTGCAGCCCGAGACCTATATCAACGGCGAAAAGCTCCCTCCGGCGCGGATTCCCGACATGAGAAAATTGCTGGGCGACCAATATGACGTGTACGACTCGGGCGGAATTGGCGAAATAGATGTGCGGGCACTGTTGAAGCAATACGGCGAACGCAAAATTGCCGACGATCTTTCTTCGGCATGGCAGGGAGGATCGTTTGTTACGTTCCGGCGCAAAGATGAGGATAAGGATAAGGACAAGGAAAACGCAGCAGCTGACGCTCCGGTGAGCACGGCTGATGTTGCCCTGCTGTACATTTCGCGGTGGAGGACTGCACAGGCCGCCGAAAGATTTGCCCGCTTCTATGCGGAGGCAGTGTCGCAGCGTTATCGTAGCGCGACTGTTGAAGAAGTGCAGGCTTGTTCGGGCGCGAACTGTCCGGTATCGATGGCGCAGATAACGACCGAAGAAGGTCCGGTCATCGTCGAGCGCCGGCAGGATAACAGCGTAATCGTCTCCGAAAGCTTCGACACCGCCACCTCAGCCAAGCTACGCGCCGCGCTGCGAAATCGAGTTTCTGATAACGATGAGAAGGATGCCGTGCACGCCCAGTATCTGCCGCAGGAAGAAATTGGATTACGCCTCTTCGAGAACCCGGCGTTTAGCGCCTTCGCCCAAGAGATCGGCGAACGGATCGCAGAAAGTATAAGACAACAGGTTGGCCGCTAGCCTAGCTGCTTTGTCGGATTCGAACGCGGAGCAAACCGCAATACCTCCCATCCTTCTAGACTAGGGCGTCCACTTAAACACAGTGCCAGAACCGTAGGCGCCGTCGCTCGAAGTTGTGTCGTAAAGATCGAAGCCACACCCGCTTCCCGGCTCAACTCCCCCCCGGTCCGAGCCAGTCGGGCCCGATCCGGGCGGTTTCCCTTTGCGAATTTGCATTCCGACACTCCAGTTTCGAGTGTCACTCATCATTCTGAACGAGAACAGGGCACACCCAGACCCCGGTGGGGGCAGCCGGGCTTGTCCTCGCCAACGACCGCCCCGGCCCTCGCCGGCGGCTGCTTTTGAAGGATTTCACCTACAACTTTATTAAAATTCATCGTACACTCACTGAATGTCTGTGCGTGGTTACGATGAACAAGATAGTTAGACTACTTCTAGCGGCTCGCAAAATCCGGCTTGGTCCACTGGAACAGAGGCTTCTGTCTGCCATATGGCAGCAGCCGGACGGTATCACGATACGCGAACTCCAAGACCGCGCTGACATCGGGCGAGCCTATATAACTATTGTGACAACGCTCAATCGCCTGCGGAAGAAAGGATTGGTAGACCGGATCGCCGTCGAAGGAACGAAGGTGGTCACCTTCCGATACGTGCCTCGGTACACGATGGCGGAAGTAGAACGAGATTTCGCAAGCAATGCCATCCGTCACCTTCTGGGTTTGGACGTGGCTGGGCCACTTCTGCTTTCACGCATGGTAGAAGAAATCAGCAAGCACGACGCCGAACTGCTTGATGAGCTCGGCCGCCTCGTCGATGAAAAGCGCCGTAATAGTTCAAAGTAGCCGCACTAATATGACTAGGATTTTCGGCGGTGTGTGTTCGGTACCGGACAAATTGTTTTCCCTGTCGGCGAGCGGCAGGAAGGGTGTATGATCGGTGCCGTTTTTGAACCAAGCCGAAAATTGGAAAAGCTTTCATCATGGCAAATGCGCCGGGGTATGGTCACTAAAGAGTTCCAATTCCTGGTCGAACACAAACGCTGGAAAGCGAAGGGCCGGGAGAAAACCTGGGAGCAACGCTGATGTTTGCCCTGAGAATCGCAGTCTCGCTCGATTGTTTCCTGCTGCTCTACTGTCTGCTGTCGCTGCTGGTAGAGACGGTATGGCGCCCTCTGAAACCTTTGGATGTGGCGCAACAAAGCGTGGCCGCGATACTCTTCGCGTTACGGATTCTCCCGCTCGTAGCCTCCCTGATCATCACGTTTGCCTTGGTCGTTCCGTCGCTTCAGCTGCTGCAACCGCTACCGATCGATGAGAGCATGGGCGCGATACCGGTCGCGCTCGGCGTTTGTGCTCTCCTCTGGATTGCTTGGGGCTTCTTCCGCGCCATCGCCGCCCAAACCAGGACGACACGTGCAGTGACTTGCTGGCTCGAAGGCGCGCGCCCTCTGCCGGCCAATGACAACTCTACCGCCACCTTTCAGTCGCGACGCGAGAGTCCCCCGCTCATCGTGGTGGGCGTCCGCCGGCCGAGAGTGCTAGTTTCAGAATCTACCGTTGCCCTCTTAACCCCTGACGAGCTCCGCATGGCGCTGCAACATGAACATGAGCACATGAAATCTCGCGATAACTTGAAGCGGCTCATCCTGGTCTTTTGTCCGTTTCCCGGCATGGCCAAATTGGAGAGTGCCTGGTCGCAGGCCGCGGAACTCGCCGCCGATGATGCCGCTGTCTCGAGTCAGCGCGATGCCCTTGACTTGGCCGCGGCCTTGGTCAAGCTTTCTCGCTTGGTTCCTGTCACGGCTCCTCCGGTCTGCAGCGCAGGCTTCGTAGCAGGTTCCGTCAGCCAGCGCATCGAGCGTCTTCTTGCCTGGGACGAAGCAAGCAAAGCGCGCCGCGTGCACATTCGCACTTGGTTCGTAATCCCATTTGCGGTAGCCGTCTCGTTGCTCGTGAGCGTTGCGCACGGCCCAGTGTTGGCCTTCACTCATGAAATCACCGAGTGGCTTGTTCGGTAACCCTTACGTTTCCAGTACGACCTTCATCTTGGTCTCGCGAGTCTAATGAGCGCCTATCTCCCGGCGTGAAGATGATGGCACATCTCCAGTATCGGCTTCTTTGGTTTGGAAAAGACTGCAGATGACGACAGAACGGGTGCGGAAGAGTCAATTGCTCTGGCTCGGACTCGTTGCGCTGAGTCTGTTCACCGGGTTGTGCTCGATTTTTGTGCTGATTGTGACCGTAGCACAGGGCTGGCAGGAGCACGCACAGGCGCAATGGCCGGAGGCGACGGCGCTCGTTCAGAGATGCGGGGTGGATATCTACACGCACAAGCCTAAAGAGAGGTATTGGATCGATTGCCGCATCCGCTATCTGGTTGGTGGCGAGGAGATCGTAACCGAGGTTCACTCACGCAGCACTCCTGCTCCACGCCGAGTTATCTCACAACACCCAGCGATGCAGTTCGGGCTCATGCAAGAGTGGGTTGATGAGCATTCCCCGGGGACACCGATCGCGGTGCATTACGATCCCGCGAACCACAGGAAGGCAGTATTGGTAGCGACCGATATGCCGCTGGGCGGCCGCGTACGCCGGACAACTTGAAGCTGATGGGAGTCGCGGCAGGGAGTTGTGCGCTACTGCTGGCAATTGCCAGAATTACAAGGTCATCATCAGGCGGGTTGGCACCATATCGCGTCAATAGTACTTATTGATCGCGCCCCATCCTGATTACAACAGCCACAGTGTCCGCGCACTATCCCAAAATTGCCTGGGTGATCGCGCGCCACCAGAAAGGATTGATCCGCCACATGTAGATCGCGAGGTTTTGGGCAACGATCAACGCGGGCAGCGCATAGAGATACACCTTGTGCACGCGGTGCACGCGCCGATCAACCATCAGATCGCGCGCGCCGCCGAGTACCATCAGAAGGTCCAGGCAAAGATAAAAGAGGTTATGGTGGAATATAAAATCAAAGCGGTCCACGGGAGCGTCCATGAGGCCGCGGGTTGCGATGAATACGAGCCGGCGATGGAATTCGGGCGCTTTTCCTCCAATAGACGGCGAGCGCAAGGCACACGCCGAAGGCGATCATGTCGTAGAACGGGATCGACCGGAAAGCATCCCTGCCGCTGTGATGGAGTTGAACTGCATCAAATTGCGCACAATAAAGGCCAGGAATCGCTGGTTTGCACCTGTTCCATTTAATAGAAATCCGATCAAGGCTCAGGAGCGCGCCACAGTGTAGCTTAGGTGGACCTCGGGGTGGCGCAAATCGCGATTCGACCGGAGGCTTAATGTCCGACAAAGGCGGATCCGTTGAAAAAACATTGCGAAACGGGCGCCCTTTTCGGCCCAATCCTTGACACCCCTGCCCCCGCTCCCTAGAATTCCAATAGCAGTGGTGAATCCTAATCTAAGCCACTGCATCTAAAGTGTTTACGGAGCGTATCCGCTCCCAGATTTGGGTTAATATGCCGGCAGGGCCATCCGGCGGACGGGAACGCGAAATCCTGACCGCCATCGTCGAAACATTTATAGCCAGCGGAGAGCCGGTCGGCTCGCGCACACTTGCGCGCGCCAGCCGCGAAGGCCTGAGTGCGGCCACTATCCGCAACGTCATGGCTGATCTCGCCGATGCCGGATTTCTCGAGCAGCCGCACACTTCGGCCGGCCGCGTTCCGACCGCCGAGGCCTATCGTTATTATGTCGAGCAACTGAGTGGCGAGGCGCATCTTTCGCATGAGAATCAAAGCATCATCCAGGACGCTCTGACCGGCGTCAGCGACGTGCAGGAATTCATGGAGCGCACCTCGCACGTCCTCTCGCTGATCTCGCACGGCGTCGGCGTTACCGTGACCACTACCGGACCGCGCAATGCTCTAGATCACGTTTACTTCTCGCGGCTGAGCGATCAGAAAGTGCTGGCGGTTGTGGTCACGCGCTCGGGAGTGGTGCGCGATCGCGTGCTGCGCCTCGACATCCAGCAGTCGGATCTCGATCTGGCCGCGCGCTACATCAATGAAAATTTCCGCGGGTGGACGATGGGCGACATGCGCGCCGAACTCGCCCGCCGTCTTGAGCAGGAGCGCAGCGAGTATGACCGGCTGATGAAGTCGATCCAGCAGCTCTATCAGCAAGGAGCGCTGGCGTCGAACGACGACACGCAGGCGGTCTTCGTTGAAGGCGCGGCGAACCTCGTAGGCGGTGACGTCACTGGCCAGGAAGACCGGCAACGTCTCCAGGACATGCTGCGGACGCTCGAGGAAAAAGAGAAGGTTGTCAAGCTATTGGGCGCCTATCTCGACACGCGGCAGGAGGCGGTCCGCGTAGTCATCGGCCTCGATGAGGCGCTACCCTCCATGCAGAATTTCGTTCTCATCGGCGCGCCCGCTCGCGTCGGCGGCGAAGTGATGGGTTCGCTCGCCGTGATTGGGCCAACGCGCCTCGATTATCAGCACACGATGTCGGCAGTCTCCTACATCGCGCGCTTGTTCGACAAACTTTTAAATGAATCGGAGTAACGCATTCGTATGGCTAAAGGAAATGGAAAGACCAACACAGATTTCGATCTGGATCGCGAGCTGCCACCCGCCGAGGCTGGGGAAGGCGCAGCCCCCAATGTGATCCCAATCAACGCTACTGACGCTGGCGCGGCATCGGAAACCGAGAAGCTGAAGGCCGAGCGCGACGCACTGCTCGATCGCTTGGCGCGTCTTCAGGCCGAGTTCGACAATGCGCGCAAGCGCGCAGTTCGCGAGCAGCAGGACTTCCGCGAATACGCCGCCGCCGACGTGATCAAGAATTTTCTGCCTGTTCTCGACAGTTTCGAGCTTGCCCTCAAAGTCGCTGGCGGCGCTAACTCCAATTCCAATTCGAGCGACTTTCGCAATGGCATCGATCTCATCTATCGCCAGTTTCAGGATGCCTTGCAGAAAAGCGGGGTGCAGCCGATCGTTGCAGTGGGGCAGTCCTTTGATCCGCGAATCCACGAAGCCGTTGAAATGGTCGACACGACCAGTGTGCCCGATCACCACGTCCTTGAGGAATTGCAGCGCGGCTACAAATATAAGGATCGTCTGCTGCGTCCCGCCATGGTGCGGGTCGCGCGCAACCCCGGCGCCTGATGGGGACTGATTTGCTCGGAATGACTTGCTCGAAAAGATTTGCTCAGTTGTCGATCTAGATCCAATCAACTTGATCTGACCAACTAAAACACTGGGGGAGTTTCTGGCAGCCAATACAAAACGCGATTTTTACGAAGTACTCGGCGTCGCCCGCGCGGCCACCGATGTCGAGATCAAGAGCGCTTACCGCAAGTTGGCGATGACCTACCATCCCGACCGCAATCCGAATAATCCTGGCGCGGAAGAAAAATTCAAAGAGATTACGGAAGCCTACGCCATTCTCGCCGACAGCGAAAAGCGCAGCTTGTATGACCGCTTCGGCCACGCCGGTATCGGTGGAAGCTCCGGAGGAGCAGGATTCGATCCCGCCATCTTCCAGGATTTCGGTGACATCTTTGGCGACATTTTTGGTTTTGGCGATATGTTTGGCCAGGGGGGACGTCGCCGCAGCCGCGCCCAGCGTGGTGCCGACCTGCGCGAAGATCTGAATCTGGAATTCGACGAAGCCGTCTTCGGCACCGAAAAGCAAGTCAGTGTTCGCCGCCACGAAACCTGCGATGTGTGCCGCGGCACCGGAGCCGCACCCGGCAAAGCCGCCGTCAACTGCAAGACCTGTGCCGGACGAGGCCAGGTTCGCTATCAGCAAGGCTTCTTCAGCATCGCTCGCACTTGTCCAACCTGCCAGGGCGCTGGCAGCGTCATTACCGATCCCTGCACGAAATGTAAAGGTGAAGGCCGCCTGCTGCGCGAGCGCGCCGTCGAAGCCAAAGTTCCCGCCGGAGTCGAAGACGGCACGCGCATCCGTTTCACCGGCTTCGGCGAAGCCGGAGCATTCGGCGGACCGGCCGGTGATTTATACGTTGTCCTGCACGTCAAGGAGCACGCCTTCTTTGAGCGCGAAGGCAACGACATTCACTGCGTCGTTCCCATCTCGTTCCCGCAAGCCGCCCTCGGCACCGAGATTATCGTTCCGACTTTAGACGGAGAGCACAAGCTGAAAATTCCCGAAGGCACACAGTCAGGAACCTCATTTCGCATCCGCAACAAAGGCGTGCCCATGCTGAATAGCCACGGCAAAGGCGACCTCTATGTAGAGGTCCGAATCCAAACTCCCGGAAAACTAAACAAACGTCAGCGCGAACTACTGGCCGAACTAGGCGAATTATCTCCAGTAGAAAATAAGCCGCAACACCGCTCCCTGTTGGGCCGAGTGAAAGACATGTTTGTCTAGGACGGTTCCCGGTTCTCAGTTCTCGGTCATGGACGCCAGTGATTCTTTTTGCCTCGAATGAATAGAGTTTCATTGAGAACCGACAACTGAGAGCTGAGAAGTGATTCATCATGCGCCGCCGCTGGATCGCCGACGAAGTAACCGGAGACACTGCCGTTCTCGTTGGCGACCACGCCGCTCATCTCGCCCGCGTGCTGCGCGCCCAAGTTGGCCAGGAGTTCGACATCGCCACCGGAGATGAAGTTCGTCGCGGCACCATCACCACCATCTCCCATGACCGCGTCGAATTCGCGCTCGGTACAAAACCATACCGCAATCCCCGCTTAGATCCGACCATTGCCAAACTCACCGTCGCTCTCGCCATCTTCAAGTTCGACCGCATGGAGTGGGCCATCGAAAAATGCACGGAGATCGGCGTCGCTCGCATCATTCCCGTAATCGCGCGGCGCAGCGACGCTCACCTGGCCGCTGCCGCGGCAAAGCGCCACGACCGTTGGCAGCGCATCGCGCGCCAAGCCTCAGAACAGTCGCGCCGCGAGGCTCCACCTGAGATAGCAGCCGCAGTCAAGTTAAAAGATTTAGCCGGAGAAGCGGTTCCCACCGCCGATGCCCCTAAGCGCATTGTGCTAGATGAATCCCTAGCCGAGTCCGCAGACGGAGCTCGCCTTGCAGAAGTTTTGCAATCAAATCCGACAGCGACCGAAGTCATCCTCGCCATCGGCCCTGAAGGCGGATGGACCGACTCAGAGCTCAGCTGGTTCCACGATGAAGGATGGGCCACAGCTTCGCTCGGCAAGACCATCCTGCGAGCCGAAACCGCCGCGATCGTCGCCACCGCCCTCGCTCTCGAAGCGCTGCGTTAAAGCAGCATCCAATTCTCCGCGCCAAACAAGTTTGTCATCCTGAGCGAAGCGAAGGTCCCATGCATTTGTCCCGCCTTACTTTTGTTTTCCGCCGAGCTACGAAAACAATTCGGAACACCTTCCACACCCACCTCTGATATTCTCCCGCTAGAGACTTTCCCGTGGCCGTAACCGTTTTTCCCGTAACCAAGCCCGCTCCCGCCAAGAAGATCGTTCCCGACGAACGCCAGCGCCAGGGCATTGAACACGTTGGCGGCCCCATGCTCGTCCTCGCCGGCGCTGGCACGGGGAAGACAACGGTTCTCGTTCAGCGCGTGGCCAACCTCATTCGCGAAGGTCACGCCCGTCCCGACGAAATCGTTGCCCTCACCTACACCGACAATTCCGCCGCCGAGATGTTGGCGCGCGTTCGCGCGGAACTGCGCGACACGCACGTCGACGGCCTTCAGGCCTGCACCTTTCATGCGTGGTGTAATGGATTGCTTCGGCTTCGCGGCGCTGGTTTCAACGCGCTCGATGATAAAGATCTCTGGGTCTTTTTACGCCGCCGTATCCGCGACCTTCGCCTCAAGTATTTCGTCCGTGCCGCCAACGTAGGACAATTCCTCAACAGCCTGCTCGAATTCATGCGCCGCTGCCACGACGAACTGGTCGGTCCCGCCGACTACGCGCTCTACGTCGAGCGCCTAAAACACGGCGAGTTCCCGTTGCCACGCGTCGCCAAATCAAAACACCAGGGAGATTTGCAGAAAGAAGAAATCATCGGGCGCTGCCAGGAGATTGCTCGCGTCTTCGACACCGTCGAAACCATGCTGCGCGAAAGAAACCTCGGTACCTTCGGCCACATGATCACCAACGCCTATCACCTGCTGATGAATGATGCCGCGTTGCTCGAAGCCCAGCGCAGCCGCACAAAGTTCTTGCTGGTCGACGAGTTTCAAGACGCGAACTTTGTCCAAGTTGAACTTCTCGCGCTACTCGCAGGCGAGGCGGCCAATGTCTTTGCAGTAGGCGATCCCGACCAGGCCATCTATCAATTCCGCGGTGCTTCCAGCGAAGCATTCTCGCTTTTCGCGAAAAAGTTTCCCGCCTTGCAACTGGTCGCCCTCGACAAAAACCGCCGCTCGCTCTCGCCCATCCTCCGCTGCGCCTTTGGCATTGTGAACGACAATCCACAGGCGTTCTCCAGAGGATTAGCGCCTGGCGGAGATACCTACCAGCGGACGCCGCTCGAATCTCTCCGCGCCGAATTGGCAAGACAAAATGGCGAAACCGCGCCCGCACCCCTCGTTGAAATTGTCACCTGGAGAGATAGAGAAGTTGAGGCCGCCGACCTCGCGCGCCGTATCCAAAAGATGCGTAAGAATAAAGATAAGAATACGAATACCAATAAAAATAAAGACCAGCGCTGCGCGTGGAGCGACTTCGCCGTCCTCTATCGCCAGCACAGCAATCGCGATCAACTGGTCCACGAATTCACCGAGCGCGGCATTCCGTTTTCCATCGAAGGACTCGACGTTCTCGATACGCCCGAAGTACGTGACGTAGTCGCCTGCCTGACCGCCGCCGTCTCTCCCAGCGATGCCGCCAGCATGTTTCGTGTAGCCGCTCTTCCGCAGTTCAGCGTCGACCCGATCGCGTTACGAGCCGCGATGCGCGCAGGCCGTCGCGAACTCGATCTGCGAAAGGCCTTGTCGCAACTAGCCGGCGGTTCAGCCGTCCTGGACAAAGTCGAAAAGATTCATCGTGAAATAAAGAAAGATGGCGTGCGCGCTGCCGACGCGGTCAAGCTCGCAATTAGCCACTTCAATCTCGAGCACTCAGCCCTCGTCGATACGCTCGTGGCGTTTGTCGAAGCCTGGCAGAAAAAAGCCATAGCCGAAATCGGCAGCCCCTCCGAATTTCTCGAGTATCTCGATTATTACGTCGAAGCGGGCGGCGGGATCGCACTCCCGCGCACCGAAGATGATGCCGTCCAGCTTTTGACCGCCCACGCCGCGAAAGGACTCGAGTTCCGCCACGTCGCCATCATTCGCGGCTCATCCATTTCTTTCCCCACTGCCTGTCACGAGCCGCTCATCGCTTTTCCACCCGAACTGCGCCGCACAAATGCCAGCACCTCCAGCGCCCGGCCGCCCGACGACAAAACGCTGCATGAAGAAGAAGAGCGCCGCCTTTTTTATGTCGCCATGACGCGCGCCAAAGACACGCTTGCGATCTATGCGCACCAGGGGCAGAGCAAGAAAGATCCGAAGCCGACAAAATTCCTTCGCGACTTCATGATCCACCCCGCATACAAGAATTTCTGGTCAACCCGCTCAGCCGCCGCCCTGCAGGACACTTTGTTTGCCGAAGAAGAAGAGAAAATCGCTTTGCAGCAATCAACCGTCGCCGCCTGGCTGCTCATGGATCCCTCCGCAAATTTCATCACCGGCCTGAGCGCTTCGGCAATCGAAATTTACGAAGCCTGTCCGCTCCGCTTTAAACTCGAGCGCGAATGGAACCTGCCGCGCGAGGTCTCGGCAGCATTGCACTATGGCGCTGCTATGCACGGCGTGCTGCGCACTTTCTACGATGGCCATCGCTATCAACGCGCCATCAGCGACGACGAATTGCTCGAACAATTTCGCTCCGACCTGGCTGCACGAGGCATCGCGGATCGCTACCAATACGACCTCTATCTCCGCCAGGGCGTCGACCAGTTGCGGCAGTTTTTCGAATGTGCTCGCAACGAAAAACTCCCCGACGTGATCGACACCGAACGCGGGTTTGATCTGCAAGTCGGCACCGCAAAGCTGGCCGGGCGAGTTGATCGCATCGACAGCACCGGTCCCGACACAGTTGCCGTCATCGACTACAAGACCGGCAAGCCGAAGACGCAAGATGACGCCGACGAGAGCCTGCAGCTTTCCCTCTACGCCATCGCTGCCCAGGAAACCCTCGGCAAGCGCGCCGACCGCTTGATCTTTCACAATCTCGAAAACAACACGACCATCGCAAGCGAGCGCAACGACGCAGAGTTGGAAGAAGCCAAACTGCGCGTTCAGAAAGTCGCCGCCGCCATCGCCCGCGGAGAGTTCCCGCCCAATCCCAAGTATCACTGCGCCTTTTGTCCCTATCGCAATCTCTGCCCCGCGACCGAGAAGGTTGTGAGAATCGCGGCGACGCAGAAAAACCCGCGCGTCAACTAGAACGGTCGCAATTCGCGCCACGATATCACCACTAAAAAACTTAGGGGACGCTCATCGCGTCCCCTTGGTCATTGCAGTTGCCTGTTGCAGGTTCTAGTGCTTCTTGCTGCTTTTCTTCTTTGCTTTCTTTTTGGTTGCCATGGATCTATTCTCCCTTTCCATTCTTCATGGAATTTCGCAACGATGTTTTGTTGCAACTAGTTGAATGTATAGAGTCATCGCAGAACGAAGTCAAGAGAAAAATGATGAAAAGAGATACACGCAATGCTGTACCAAAGTCACGTGTGTGGGTCGATCGCAAAAAAAAATTCACCAACACGATTCTTCGTTGGTCGTCAGTCGCCAGTCGTTAGTCGTTGGCAAAGCCCTGCGAACGACGAACGACCCTCCTCGCGCATCTATAATAAAAGGGAAATTTGGATTCGCAGGAGCGCAATCATGTCCAGTTCAAACGACGTAGTAATCATCGCGGGATGCCGCACTCCCATTGGAAAATTTCAAGGCAGCCTGAGCGACATGACCGCTCCGCAAATCGGCGCGGTCGCCGTGCGCGAAGCGGTGAAGCGCGCCAATCTCCAGCCGCAACAGGTCGACGAATGCATCATGGGCAACGTCGTCTCCGCCGGCATCGGTCAAAATCCCGCGCGCCAGGCCGCGCTCTTCGGAGGGCTCACTCCCGAAGTGGGTGCCATGACTATCAACAAAGTCTGCGGCTCAGGATTGAAAGCGGTCGCGCTGGCGGCGCAGGCGATCGAAACAGGCAACAGCTCCATCGTTGTCGCCGGCGGCATGGAGTCGATGACCAACGCGCCCTACCTTCTGCCCAACGCGCGCAAAGGCTATCGCCTCGGCAACGGACAACTCGTCGACTCCATGGTCCACGACGGCCTCTGGGATATTTACAACGACTATCACATGGGCCTCACCGGAGAGAACGTCGCCGAGAAATACGGCATCACCCGCGAAGAGCAGGATGAATTCGCCGTCAACTCGCATCGCAAAGCCATTTCCGCGCAAAAAGAATGCCGCTTCAAGGCGCAGATCGTTCCCGTAGAAATTCCCTCGAAAAAGAAAGGCCAGCCCCCCGTGATCTTCGACAAAGATGAAGGCCCGCGCGAAGACACCACCATCGAAGCCCTGCGCGCTCTCAAGCCCGCCTTCAAAAAAGATGGCACCGTCACCGCCGGCAACGCTCCCGGAGTCAACGACGGAGCCGCCGCCCTGGTGGTGACCAGCGCCGCGCGCGCAAAAGAACTGGGCGCAAACGCCATGGTCCGTATCGTCGCCCAATCTACCAGCGGAGTCGATCCGAAGTGGGTAATGATGGCTCCCGTAGGCGCCGTGCAAAAAATCTGGCAGAAGACCGGCTGGAAGAAAGACGAAGTTGATCTCTACGAACTGAACGAAGCCTTCTCCGTGCAGGCGCTAGGCGTGATTCGCGAACTCAGCCTCGACATCAACCGCGTCAACGTCAACGGAGGCGCCGTAGCTCTAGGCCATCCCATAGGCGCCAGCGGAGCCCGCGTCCTCGTAACCCTGATCTACGAAATGATCCGCCGCGACGTGCACCGCGGAATTGTCGCGCTTTGTCTGGGCGGAGGAAATGCGGTGGCGATGGCGGTGGAACGGTAGGGTGGTCTTAGAGTCTATTGTGAGTGTAACGGCGATATTACGTTAACAGGCCAGCCAGTCCCACATTTGAAGCAGAAGATAGCGCCGTCATCTTTATGTACAGTAGGGCAAAGCCGACGAACAGGAAGGGCTCGACTACTGTCACTCCCGCAATGGACGCGACGGTAAGGACCCGCAAGGGCAATCGAACATAGGCCCAAATCCAACCAGCCAGCCAGAAGGGGAACATTCCAACAATGTAGCCGCCAATCAGGGACTTCGCGAGAAGAACTGCTAGAGTGACCCACTTTCCTTCAGTTAGTTCGTCACTGCGGAACATTGCTTGACCAACTCTGCAATTGTCCAAGATGAGGGCAGGTAGCGCGAGCCCAAACCGTGATAAAACGAGCAGGACGAAGCCCGCGAGCAAGAATGAGACTACCCTGATTATGAAAAAGCTAGGATGCGCCTGACGGTGACGGAATATCCAAAAAACAGCGCCACCTAGCAGGCCAGCCCCTGCCACCGCCGCAAGGGCCAAAAAGAAGAGCAATATTGAAGGCCGCGGGGAAGGTGGCGTGCAATCTCCTGTCCCTCGTTGCGACCCATAAAGATTGCGATGTAACCCATCACGACAGCTGGGGCGGTGAGCTTGACGAAAAGCCAGAAGTGGCCGTGAAAAACGCGGAGAACCTCCCGTAAAAATTCACCGACTGATTGGACTGATTGCGACTCACGGAGAAGCGGCGTCGTGCTACCCCTTTGTTGGCTATGGTCGCTTTGGCCGTTTTCTTCGTGCGCGTTCAGGTGTGTGCGGCTATCGATTCGGCGCTTGGCCAATTCACTTCCTAGAGCGGCGCGCGCCTCGGGCGTCAACTGCTCTGGACATCCCCCAACTGGAGGAGTTCCTCGTCGGTCTTCGTCTGGTAAGCAAGGACAAGATCGGGAATCGGCATCGCTCGGAATACTACTTCAGTGGGTTGATCGAAACAACAGGCAGGATTACCGTCGATTGCACCCAGAACAAATGTCGCAATCGTCGCGCATTACTTCGTCGTCGCGCCGCTCTCTGTAGTCCCCACCGGCAGCGTAATAGTAAAAATTGCCCCACCCCCCGGCGCCGACGCGGCCTCAATATTCCCACCATGCTCGCGCAGCACAGTCTTGCAGATACTAAGTCCCAGCCCCGTCCCACGCCCTGGCCGCTTAGTCGTAAAGAACGGATCAAAAATGTGCGCCAGATTTTCCGGCGCGATTCCCGGACCATCATCCTGAAACACAATCCATACCGTGTATGGATTCGCAGCGTCGCTTCCTGCATTGCCACGCCCCAACCGCACGCGAATCGTCCCCTTCTCGCGGCTTTCGCGAATTGCCTGCTCCGCATTCAGCAATAGGTTCAAAAACACCTGCATCAACTGATTCGGATCGGCCACCACCGCCGGTATCGTCGCTTCGGGCAAAAAGTCCACCGTGATATTGCTCTTGCGCAGCGGATACGCCTGCATCTGCACCGTCCGCTGCACCAGTTCATTCAGATTGACCGGGCTGCGTCCCGGCGCCGGCGGCCGCGCGAAATATTGCAGGTTCTGCACAATCTCCGCCGCGCGCCGCGCCTGCTGATGTAGCACCGCAAGCTGTTTGCGCGCCCCTTCGCTGATGCCGCCCTCTTGCAGCAACTCCGCCATCCCCAGAATGCTGGTCAGCGGATTATTAAGCTCATGCGCAAATCCGCCAATCATCTGCCCCATCGCCGCCAGGCGCTCGCTCTGAATAATCTGCTGCTCCAGCTTTTTCTCCGTTGTCACATCGCGGACAGAAATAATCACGCCCGCGGGCTTCCCCTCCGCATCGAGCAGAGGGCTGGCCATGCCGAGCATCGTTCGCCCGGTGCCGTCGCGATGCCGCGAACCGTATTCGCACGAAGTCAACTTACTCTCGCCGCTCGCGACCGTCCGGAAGAGGGTCGCCAGTTCCGGCGAAGTGATCTCCGCGTCCTCAACATTCTTTCCCAACAGCTGTTCCGGCCCATAGCCCAGCAGTTGCCCGATGCGCGCGCTCACGAACGTATATTGCCCCTTCAGGTCGAGCACCAGAATTAAATCTGGGAAACTTTCCAGCAGCCGCCGCCGGAATTCCTCCTGCCGCCGCAATTGGTGCTCCAGCGCGCGCTTCTCCGTCACATCCACCAGCGTGCCGTGGTAGCGAATTACTCTTCCGCTGTCCATCACGCCCGTCGATGTATCTACGCACACTGCGATTCCCCCGTCTTTTTTCCGCAATCGAATCTCGCGCGTGCGCGTGCGCCCGCTCTGGCTACCGCTTCGCCCCAGCACCGGTTCGCCGCCCGCCTCCACTCCCAACTGCTCGGGAGGCAAGTCCAGCAATTCTTCCTTGCTCGAATATCCCAAAATCGAAACCAGCGCCGGATTCACCTCCAGCAGCTTGCCGTCAGGACTGCTGATGTAAACACCCTCCTGCAACGACTCGAACAACTGTGTGAAGCGTTGCTCCTTCTCTCTGTGTCCAGTGACGTCGCGCGCCAGCACACTCGCCCCGGTCACATCGCCGCCCTTGACGATGGCGTTAACTACGCAGTCGTAATAATGCCGGCGCGGATCGTTCTTCAGCTGAACCTCGACCACCCCCGACCAGTTTCGCTTTTCCAGAAACCGCTCCAGGTTCGTCGATGCCTCCGTACGCAAAGGCGCTCCCAGAAATTCCTCAAGCTTGTGGCCCACCAGGTCGGAATATGACACGCCGATAATTTCTGCGACTCGCCGGTTGACAGTTCGCAGCGTGCCATCGAGCGAGATGGCGAGCGCCACGTCGTCGAGTGAATCGATCAGCTCTTTGAAGTTGCGCTGCGAGCGCATGATCAGCTGGCCCAGCTGATCCAATTGCTCTTCGGAGGGTGTGACTCCACCTTGACTCTGAAATCCCTTCAGAATCTGTTTGAGCTCGGTAACTTCGCGCTTGCGCCCAAACGCATAGCTGGCAAACAAAATGGCGAGCACAAACAGTCCCGCCGGAATTGCCCATAACCTGTAAGGAAGGTCTTTGAGCTGCTCCCACGACAGCGCCGCCACAGCTGCCGCAAATAAAACCAGCAGCCAAAGCGCCCATCGCCACAACTGGCTCTCTTCGCGCTCCAGTCGGCTGGGTGCCGGATTGGGCCGTTTTGCAGTGGGATCTTCGTCGACCATTCAGCCACCCCGCTGGCACCGGAAACAATCGTCCCAAACGCCACATTCTGTTTGAGAGATTGCCCCTTAGCGTAGCACTGAAATCCCCTGCCAATGCGAGAACGTTCGTTGACGTTCCATCACGGTAACCCGGTGATGGCCATCACATCGCCCAATGGTTTTAGCCGTCGGGGCGTTCGAATTGAGCGCGCAGTACGAAGCGCCATTGCACTCGGGCGAATTCAATCCTAGCGAAGTACACAGGTGCCCTATGTTGGACGCGTACGTAGTCTCTCCACCGATTCGCGCCTCAGGCAGTTGAGCGATCTCTTCCCCGTCCTATACGGTTGTCGTGGAGCTGCTCCTTGGACGTCCATCTAATTGACGGCACATACGAGTTGTTCCGGCACTACTACGCGCTGCCGTCTGCCCGGGATTCTGATGGCCCAGAAGTCGCTGCGGTGCGAGGCGTTCTCGCTTCAGTTCTGGGCATGGTGAAGGCCGGAAGTTTAGCAAAAATCGCGCCGCAACAATCATCCATGCTCACCGCTTCCCCTCCGACCGCATCTTCATCCGCGCTGGGGCAGGAGTGAGCGGAAAGCGGCACTGCAACTTTCCGTGGCGTGGGTGGATTCTGGAATTACCGGATCGAGGAGGTCGCTTCGCCTGAGACTTGATGCCGCGATCCCCGCAGTTGCCGCAGACCTCATTGCAGCTTCGCGTACTCCGCTTTGGCTTGCTTCAGAATGGGGAGATCAGGATCGGCGTCTTTCCATAGCGTTAGGAAATCTCTGTAAGCAGTGAGTGCCCGGGAGTGCGCGACATCGGAATCCGCACTTTGTCCTTGCGAGGCTCTCGATTGCAATGCATTGGCACGAGCCAAGCCCAGATGCGCCAATGCTCCCGTCCAGCAGTTCCACACTATCCCGCTGTGGTCGATAATTTGCCGAAACTCGGCAGCGGCAGCGCTGCCTTGTCCGGCTTCCAGGTATGCCTCGCCACGAACATACTTTGGGTAAAGACAGGAGACGTTGCTGCTGAACGAAATTACTGCAAATTCTATCGGCGAAATCGTGCGCAACGCATCTATCGCAATATCCGGATTCTTTTTGTCGAGCGCTAATTGCGCCTGAATCGCAGGCAGCCAAAGAGCGTGAATCTGCGTATCTAATGGGAAGCGCTGCTGCAGGTCTTTCGCTAAGGATTCGGCTCGCGTCGTGTCACCCGCCATGGCAAAAGCCAATGCGACTTCGACCTCCACGCCCTGACTCGCGGGACTCAGCTTCAGAGCCGCGGCTGCCGACTGTCGGGCTTCGACAGGCTTGCCGTAAGCCGCTTGTTCGAGAGCTGCATTGGCTTGCCACACTGCGCCACTTTCCTTACTGTCAGCTCGTATGGCCGACGCTACGGAGCGTTGGGTTAGCTCCCGAGCTGCGGTCAGACGCCCCACGTAGGCATCAGTATCGGCTGCGAGCGCAAGCCCAAAGTTCTCATACGCTGGCTGGCTTGAGTACCACTGTTCCTGTTCTTCCAGCGCTGCGAAATTGCCTCTGAGAAAGGCGAGAGCGTAAAGAGCATTGTGTAAACTTACATCATCTCCTTTTCGTGCCTGTGCCTCATGAATCATCTCTTGTGCTTCATCGAAACGCTGCGTGGCGAGGTTGTAGTTAGCAAGATTCGCGTATCGATACAAGCTTCCCGGTGCCAGCCGCAAGGCTTGCCTGGTTACCTCAATCGCTTTCTCATACTGCCCCAGTGATGCGAACAGCGTCCCATAATTACCGTATCCTCCGGCATCCCGAGGATAACTAGCGATCTCCTGCTGGCGCGTTTCCGCAGCCTTGTCCAGCTCTCCAGTCACGTTCGAATAATAGTCGGCTGTAATATCGAGCCTTTCTCGCTCACTGGCATGCTCCCGCAACTGAAATGCTTTCGTGTAGTATTCGCTTGCCCGCCCTACTTCACCAAGGCTCCAGTAGTCGCCGCCCAATGCCATATAGGCCATGGCAAAATTTGGATCCAATTCAATGGCTCGTTGCTGGTAGGAAATCGATGCGCCAGTGTCTTTCTCGTGAGCGACTTTCCGGCCGATGGTGTACGCATTCAGAGCTTCCAGCGAAGATGTAGTCGCCTGTTCGAGCGAAACGTCAAACCTCTGTACCGTAGCCAACGATTCGCCCAACTCTGGGCGCAGCTTTGATGCCGCTTGGCCCAGCGCATCCAGCACCTTCTCCTTGGACGCTGCGGTGACCTGCTGCTGCGCCAGCGTGTCTCCGCTCCGGCAATTCACCGCCTTGAGGGCCAGCACATATTCGCTGCCCAGGCTGCCAATCGCTCCGGCAATGTAGGCTTTGCTGCCCGCCCGCTGACAAACCTCGCGGGCGACATTGGGCGTGAGTTTTTCGTCTGCCTGGCGCGTCATCAGTTTTAAGGTCCTCGCGACTTGACTGTCGGAGAGCACATTCAGGAAAGGCGATTGCCCCAGGGAAACGCTGAGCGCAGTCTTGAGCGTGTCGTCGAATACCGCATCGCCGGTGCTGTTGGAAAAATCGGCGAGAACGATGCTGTCTTTTTCGCTTAGCAACTTGCTTTGCAGATGAAAGCGGTAATAGTAGATTCCGCCAGCGATCAGACCAGCGATGAATAAGCTCGCGAGCAGAACAGTAAATGCAATGTTTCCACGCGATGGCTGCGACGCCGCGGGCTGGGGACCAGAAACTCTCGCCACCGCCACCCTTCCCGAGGATGACAAAAAAGAAGATGGCCCCGAGGCCGCGACCGAAAACCGACCGCTCTCGGTATCGCGCTTCAGCCGTTGCAGATCGGCGCGCAACTCCGAGGCATGCTGATAACGGAGGTCGCGATCTTTCTCCAGCGCCTTAATGATGATCGCCTCCAGCGGTGCAGGAAGCTGAGCGTTCGACTGGCTGGGCGGGTCTGCAGGTTCGTGAAGGATGGCTCCATAAGTCGCGCCGTCGGTGCCTCGATCGAAAGGCAGGTGGCCGCTGGCCATCTCATACAGTGTTACGCCGAAAGAAAACAGGTCGGTGCGTTCATCCAGGGTCTTGCCGGCAACTTGTTCGGGCGACATGTAGCTCACCGTGCCCAGAGCCGGGTTCCCGGTCGTGAGATCCTTGTCGGGAAAGGTGGACTCGCCGATCGTGGGATCATCCGATCCCGATGCCGATTCTAGTCTCCTGATCGAATCGGTCCTCTTGGCCAGCCCGAAGTCGAGAACCTTGGCATGCCCACGCTTGGTGATAAAGATGTTGGCGGATTTGATATCCCGATGGATGATGCCCGCCGCATGCGCGGCATCGAGCGCGTCGGCGATATCAATGGCAAGCGCCAGCAGCAGATCGGTTTCCATCGGACGTCCGGCGATGCGGTACTTCAGCATTACGCCGTCGAGATACTCCATGGCGATAAATGCTTTCCCGTCCTGTTCGCCGATGTCATAAATCGTGCAGATGTTGGGGTGGTTCAGCGCGGATGCGGCTTGAGCCTCGCGTCGAAAGCGCGCGAGTACCAGCGGGTCGCGGGCGACGTCCTCGGGCAGGAATTTCAGGGCGACAAAACGCTGCAGGCGCGTGTCTTCGGCTTTGTAGACCACACCCATGCCCCCGCCGCCGAGCTTTTCAACGATCCGGTAATGCGAGATGCTCTGTCCTATCACTGGCGCGAATATTACGTCGATGAAAAGGTGCAAGTCAATGAAAGCCGTGGGATTGGCGGAATTCCAGGAGAGGTTGGTGTTGAAACAGCCCCATTATACTCGTTGAGCCAGACCGACCCAATTCCCGATGGGTCAAATCCCTGATTTCAGCACCTAGAATTTTCGCTTGTCAGCGTGTAATAACAAATACCTAGAACGCCGAATCGGCATTGCGAACGAGCATAATTCTCGCGAGATTTCTTAAGATATTTGGCCAAGTTCAGCGCCGCAAAGCCAGCGCAACGGCCCTGTTCTGGGTGTTCGGGACATCCTCCGCCACTCGCAGGCCTATTATGGGCCCAACGCTTGGGTGGAATCTCATCTAGCTAATCCGCAGCACTGATCCTGCCTTGGTTGAGGCCATCCTGTTTCCCTTTCAATATGCGATCGATTTCTTCAACCAATTCCATCAGCTTTTTCGGATCTTGTTCTTTCGAGGCTTGTTCGCAGAGTTCCAACCAACGTTCTTTCGTCTCGCCGTCCACGGGTATCTCCGTATCGTTCTTTTGGAGGAGGAAGAAAATCATAGCGAAATGTGGAAATTCATTTCGGTACGCTAGCACACGTCGATTGCCAATGTTTTGAATGGTTCGATACGATACATACTTCATTTCCAAGAGTGATTATGATCAAGACTCGGGTGTTTCGAGCGCGTCATCCCACGCTCACGGTGGCGGCGATTGCTCCGATCGCCATCCTCACCCCCGCGAAAGGAGAGGACCAAACGCGGGGGTAAGGCTCGCACGCGCTACGGTGAACAGTAGCGGAACGAAACAAAGACCGGTTTGGGTGCCTGTTTAAGGCGACCCGATTATTCCCTATCGCGCCGTTGCAGGCGAAGAAATGACTTGGGCCTCAGTCTTCTCCGCTCCACTGCCGACGCGCAAGAGCAGTCCACTGTGCTCGCCGACCCTCACAGTCTTCTTCTCCGATGTCAGCGTGATTTGGCCCACCGGTTCTGTCCGTCCGGCGTGGAGGACTTTCAGGTCCTCGAATCCATAGGCGCCGCAGGCATCCACTGAGAAGAGCCAAAACGCTTGTGGACGGGCATTACCGTCGATCGCGCCCCGGCATTCGGTTCCCTGACGCTGACCTACATAGGCCAAGACGCCCTGGCTAGTGCTCTTGCCTACGACTTCCGATCCCACCATTACCGGCCCATCGGGACCGTAAGACATCTGGTCGCCTCCGATTTGAATTTGGTTGTCGGCATAATCGCCCGAGCTTGGCTGGGGTGTGGCAGCAAGCACTGCCCTGCTCGATGCCACCGATCGCAGGTTAGTGGTGACGCGAAGGGTCTGGTTGCCAACTCGAATTTGATCGAATTGGAAGGAGATCTTCGCCTCGTCAGAACCCCGCCCCGCCCCGATTGCCTCCACGACGTGGCCCGTTACCTTAGATCCCGCACGGAGAATTGTCCTCGTGCCCAGCGGAACGTCTTGCATGACCGTGGCCGTGATCGCGGCTCCCGGCTGGCTTCGGTCCGAGCGCATCGTGGAATCTAGGCTGACCGGAATAATCGTTCCGGCTGGAATTGTCGCCGAGAGTCCGTTGAGATCGTTGGCGCATGGTTTTCCTTCCGACGGCAGGACTCTAATCAGTCGCAGTTCTTCGAAATGGTCTGGCGACAAAGCCACGCGCATCCAGTGCCCGTCTACAAGTACATTTAAGGTGCGATTGGGAGCGATTTCGATCGGCACGTAGTCGTTCGCCGACTTGTATCTGGCGACATACAGCGTGCAATCTGCTCTAATACCGATGTCGTAGGCGTAATTGACCGTCGAGGAAAGCTTCGTCACCGAAACGACGGTTGCGGGCTGGTACGCCCCTTTCAACTCTTGTCCTGTACCCGCATGCAGACACGCGGGCAACATGTAAGCAACGAAACCGATCACCATCAATGTTTTTTTCATGATCTCCTCCAAAGAACAGCCTAAGTAACTCGGAAGATTGCGCTGCAATGCAGTGGGCTTCAAAGTTTACTCGGCTCGTTTTCGAACTCACGCAGGCGTGGTGCCAGTAGTGGAGACCAAGCCGTCTCAATCGGTGACTGAGTTGGGGTTCAGTTGGAGTCGCTAATTTTGATAGTGAAAGCGAAAAATCAGCAGGTGGGAGGTGGTCGATTGTAGAGATTCTCTTCGATCAGGAGAGTCGGAATAGGCGGGCCGGCGGGAGCCACGCGTGGATAGAGCATAGGAGCTAGCAACACCGTGACTTTAGCCACGGGCGCTGCCCAACGGACCGCATCGCGATCCATGTGCTGTCGCATAGCCTGCGGCGAGTTGGACTGAACCGCTATAGAGTGGGAAGTTGTACCGCGGAAAGTTCGCGTTGCCAGCGAGAGGACGAGAGAAAACATGACAACGCTGACGAATGCCAAACGTCCCCGTGACACTGAACAAGCCGCAATGTCCGTTTTTTTCGCCTTCTCCACGACAACCTCACTGTAATTTTACACCATCTGTAAGCAATGCTACCGGAAACAATGGTATCGATCCAATCCCCGTGACGGCGAGCTTCAGATACACGAGGCCTTTGTTACGCGTTCCCTTTGGGAGCAGATTCGATACCGTCTGCCCGGCCGTTGGCACATAAGTTCCGTAAACGTGATCGAAGCTGCGGTTTTCTCCGATGATCACGATCACGTGCTCAATCGCTCAATCGGAGTTACGGATGCGGGTGCGTGTGTCTGAGCGGCCGCGCTAGTCGGGGCCCCATGTTGACAAGCAAACCAACCAAGCTCATGCCAACGGCGAAATGCTCTCTGATTTTCGTCACAATACTCGACGAAGCCATCGATTTCCTCCTATGATTGTGAAAACAAAACTAATCCCTACCAACCCGAATGGAAGGCTGAGCCGAAGGTATGAGGTGAAAGTTACGGGTGGGTGACACGAAGGTGAATCGGAGATGAAAAGAATCGAGCGTTGTGAATAATTCTTAACAAATCAGCGAGTGTAGGCGGGAGTTACACGTGGCGGAAGTGCTGAGCCAGTTCGCGCGGCGCACATTCTATAATCTCTTCGGAGGCTTCATGCCAGGTTGGGGCACAGGCAGTTTTGAAAACGAAGAGGCGCAGAATTTTCTAGGCCAACTAAATTCGTTGGGCGTAGATGACCTGTCGCCGATCCTCGCTCGCGCAGCTGATCAGGATTATATGGACGCGCCGGAAAGCAGCGTCGTGATCGTGATTGCCGAGATCGTCGCCGCGGCGTGCGGCAATCCTCCAGAAGCCATGCCCAGTCAGATTGCCGAATGGATCGCCAAGATCGAAGGCAGCCCAAGCTCCAAGATGTCAGAGCTCGCTCGGCGCGCGGTAGAAAAGGTGCGGACCAACTCCGAACTCAAGGACTTGTGGCTAGAGGCGGAAGGATTGAACGAGTGGAGCGCTTCGCTCCGAGACTTGGAAACGAGACTCGCATAGTACCACTAAGCATTGTGATCCACGAAAGTCACAGCCTAAATCCCGCGGCACAAATCCCAATTGTCATCCCGAGAGTTTGTGACTTTTTTGATTTTTCGACCATTTTGTCGCCGTAACTATATTGTTTGCAGCGCTGATTTTCGGCGATTTTAAAAAATGTCACAAACTCTCAGCGAAGCGAAGGACCTAGGTATTTGGTCTGCGCGGCGAAACTCCCTGGACACGACCCTCGCGACCGCCGCCCGAGTGAGATCGAAGGCTCGAGGGCGAGCGGAGCTAGCCCCGAACCGACATAGTTCAGTCCGCCGCGGCGCCAGTCGTAGTATTGCTGGTGGTCTTGCTTCCGTTAGTTCCGTTGGCGCTATCTTTCTCCGCCTGCCGCAGCCTCAGCGCGCGGTTCGAAGGCAACCCTGCATCGCGGATCTTATACAACAGCGCGCGATAGCTGATGGCCAGGGTGCGCGCCGCCTGCTTGCGATTCCAGTGATGCTGTTGCAGTACCTTTAATATGACCTTGCGCTCCAGTTCGCGCACGCATTGCCGTGTCAGCTTCTTCAGCGAGATCGGCCCATCCAGCGAAATATCCGAATTGAAAAAGTCCGGCTCCCGAGTCACCAGGTCATTCGTGATCACTTCCTCATGCCCCAGAATCACGTAGCGCTTGATCAGGTTTTCCAACTCACGAATGTTTCCCGGCCAGTGATACTTCTGCAGCACCGCCATCACCTCGCCCGACAACGGACGCGCCCGGCAGTTGAACTTCCGGTTGTAATAATCCAGGAAGTACGCGCACAAATCCGGAATATCGCTACGCCGCTCGCGGAGCGCCGGCATCCTTATATTCACGACATTAATTCGATAGTAGAGATCCTGCCGGAACGTTCCCGATTCAATCTCTGTCTCCAGGTGGCGGTTGGTCGCGCAAACTACGCGCACCTCAACCTTCTTATCTTCCTGCGCGCCGATGCGGCAGAACTGTCCATCCTGCAGGAGTTGCAACAGCTTCGATTGCAAAGTCGGATCGAGCTCCGAAATTTCATCCAGGAACAGCGTCCCGCGGTGGGCCATTTCCACTCGCCCGGGCTTCGATCCAACCGCCCCGGTGAACGCTCCCTTTTCGTAGCCAAACAGTTCGCTCTCCAGCAGAGTGCCAGGAATTGCCGGACAGTTGACCTTCACATACGGCCCGACTTTCCACGGCGAAAGGCTATGGATCAGCCGGGCAATGATGTCCTTGCCGGTTCCGCTCTCACCCGTTATCAAAACGGGAACGTTAGCAGCGGCAACCTTGCTCAGCCGCGAACGCACCGCCTGCATGACCTCAGAGTGGCCAAAAATGATGTTATCAGGAGGAATCTCGCCCAACGATTGCTGCAAAGAGCTTACCGAAAGTGTGGTCATAAGAGTGAATGCCCCGCTGCGGAAGGTGTTCATCCGCATGCACTAAAAGTGCATCCCAAGCACCAAACTGGGGAAGAAGGCTGGGCGCTTTGCTTGTTTGACCTTAAGCGCTCAACTTATGAATGGCTTGGAGGGATCATAGCCCATAAGCGCTAAGTAACGGCATGGCACTAAAGTGCCATTATGAGACGTGTGCTAGAGAGGAAAAACATTTCACACTGGTGACCGGACTTTCCTCAAATGCTTCCCCGAAACCGCCTCCGCGTCCGTATTCAATGGACGAGCGAATTTCAGCCCGAGCAGATGATGCTCATCCGTATGTGCTACCCACACTGCTTTCGCCTGCATGATTCGCGCCGAGGTCTTCAGGCCGTGTGTAGATCCGAGCGGGGCGCTCGGGATCTCGAGTGAAACCACCGCCGATTCAGGCAATGAACGCCGAACTGCCACCAGAGCACCGCCTGCTCCTATATTAATAGCGGTGGCAAACTCCAGGGAGTCCTTGCCATTTCCGTCCCGCGCGCGGATAAAAACCGGAATGGCCAGCTGTAACCGCGCCCATTTACGTTGTTCCTTCTTTGATAATCTGTGAGGCAAGGTTCTATCCGCTCCCATAGGGTTAGTGCAACTAGAGGGCCGCATCTGATGGGCCAAACCTCGGAGATATGCCCTCCCCGTCGGCTGTCTCCAAACCGCGCCTCTGTCACCGGAGTACGCAAGAAACTGGTAAACCTCAGTCTAACTAACGACCGGCAGTCATAGGCGAAAAGTGCAAAAGTTTTCTCTTTGGTACGTTGGGTACATGGTTTCTAATTGACAGTCCGGAATGCCTCCCCTATGATGCATCTACATCCCCACGCTCTGACGGTAGTAGCTTACCTCCCCAAGTGCTTTGTTTGATTGGGACATCCATGTCTTCGATAAGCGAGAAAAGCCCAGCCGCCGCTTTCGCTGGAGCAACTCCGACTGATTCCGCGCCGGTAACCGTCGCCGCTTCCGCAGGTGCCGCCAGTCTCGGGGATGATGGTCTGCGTGAGCTCGAACAGTTGCGCGATCGCTTCCGCAAAACCACCAACGCGCTCGCTTCCGCCGCCCACGACTTAAAAACTCCGCTCGCCATCCTCAATGGCTACATCGAATTGCTGCGCAGCCAGAAGCTCGGTCCACTCAACGAGCGCCAGCGTGAGGTCATGGCTGATATGTTTTCGAGCGGTCAACGCTTGCAGCAGTTTATTCAGGACTTCCTCACCTTCAGCGTGCTCGAGACCGGCGAACTGCGCATGCAGTTCGTTGAGGGCGACATGAACGCCTGCCTCTCTGAAGTTTGCCGCCTCTGGTCCGGCCGCTTTCACGAGCGCGGCCTCGCTCTCTATTTTCTTGCGAATGATAAATTGACGCCCTTTGCCTTCGATGGCCCCAAGATCCAGCGCGTGATTTCGAATCTTCTGGAGAACGCCTCGAAATACACGCCCCAGGGCGGCACCGTCTGGCTGCATGCCGAACCTCATATGTGGGAGCGTCGCGGCGTCAGTGCGTCGTCCGTCAATGGCGAACGCCGCCGTCAAGCGATTAACGTTCCAAATGCCGTCAAAGTCAGCGTTGCCGACACCGGCCCGGGAATCCGCCCCGAATTTCATCTCGAAATTTTTGATGATTTCTTTCGCCTGCCAGGAAGCGAATCCGCCGATGGTATGGGCCTCGGGTTGGCCATTGCGCGCCGTCTTCTCCAGGGCATGAACGGCAAGATCTGGGTCGAAAGCGAACCGGGCGCGGGTTGCAAGTTTTCTTTTCTCATCCCCCAGAAACCCATTGGGAACACTTCAACACAAGGAGCCGAATGAGCAAAACCGCCAACATTTTGCTGGTGGATGACGAACCGGGAATGCTGCGCTACATCCGCACCCTGCTGGAAGTCGACGAGCACAAAGTTCAAACTGCCAGCACGGGCGAAGAAGCCGTCGAGCACGTCCAGAAGGGACTTCATCCCGACCTCGTTTTGCTCGATCTTCTAATGCCCGGCATCGACGGCTTGCAGACTCTCGAAAAACTGCGCCAGCTGAAGCCCGGCCTTAAAGTCGTCATGCTCTCCTGCGTCAACGACACGCGCAAGGTCGTCCAGGCCATGCGCCTCGGCGCAATCGATTATCTGACCAAACCCTTTCAGAAAGCCGAACTCGACGCAGTCATCGGACAGTGCATCGGCACCGCGAAAGGCGAAAGCTACGCGGGTGAGGTTGAAGAACTCTGCGACGATGTATTCTTCGTAGCCGCCAGCCCCGCGATGAAAAAGATTCGCTCCCAAGCTGCGCTCGTCGCCAACGTCGAGATTCCCGTTCTCCTGCTGGGAGAGAGCGGCACCGGCAAAGAAGTTCTCGCGCGCCTGATCCACAAACTTTCTCCGCGCGCTCACCGCACTTTCCTCAAAGTGAATTGCGCGGCCGTTCCCGCGGATCTGCTCGAAAGCGAACTCTTCGGCTACGAGGCTGGAGCCTTCACCGGCGCCACTCATCCCAAGCCCGGTAAATTCGAGCTGTGCAACAAAGGCACTATCCTGCTCGATGAAATCGGCGAAATGCCGCCGCTCCTGCAGGCCAAACTGCTGCATGTTCTCCAGGACCAGACCTTCTCGCGCCTCGGCAGTCGCACCATGATCAAGGTCGACGTCCGCATCCTCGCCGCAACCAACATCAATATTCCCGAAGCCCTAGCCAACAAGCGCCTGCGCGAGGATCTCTACTACCGCTTGAATGCTTTCACCATGTCGCTGCCGCCACTGCGCGAGCGCAAGGAAGAAATCCCCATCCTCCTGAAACATTTCATGTCGCGCATGTCCGAATCCTACGCCCGCCCTCCGCTTCCCATGTCGGGGCCGCTGATGGAGGCGTGCCTGCGCCATACCTGGCCCGGCAATTTGCGCGAGCTGAGCAACTTCATCAAACGCTATCTGGTATTGGGAGACGAGACTCTGGCCGCATCCGAATTGCAGCCCCGGCCCGATGGCGGTGGAGGAATGCATTTCGATGCCGCTGGCAGAGCCGCCGTAGTCGGCGCCGATGGATCCGGGGGACTGAAGTCGGTGTCGCGCAACGCCAAAGATGAAGCGGAAGCCGAAGCCATCTCCCGCGCACTGGAAGAAACGAACTGGAATCGCAAGCAAGCCGCAGCCTTGCTGAAAATCAGCTACAAAGCCCTCCTCTACAAAATCCGCCAATACGGCATAGCCCAAACCAGAAGCACCCACCGCCTATCCGCCGGCGCATGATTTTGGCTTCAACCGAGAGCCGACAACTGAACGCTGATAGCTGATTCTGGTGCGGATAAGAGGACTCGAACCTCCACGACCTTGCGATCACTAGGACCTGAACCTAGCGCGTCTGCCAGTTCCGCCATATCCGCATTAGAGAAAAAATCGGCAGGGCCTTCAATCAAGGCAACTACGTTAATATTCTACTGGCTGCCGTCTGCCTGTCAAACAAGCGTGCCTTTTGCCACGCCGGATTTAGAATCTAAAAAGCTGCAAGGATGCGAGCGACCATGGCCAACCTGCCCAACAAAATCCCCGCCGACTTGGCCAAAGAGCTCCGCATGCTGGCCCACGATCTCAGCAATTCACTGGAGACCATCGTCCAAGCCACCTACCTGATCTCCCAATCTGGCCCTCACGACAACACTCGCCGCTGGGTAGAACTGATCGACCAGGCCTCGCAGGAAGCCGTAAAAATCAACCAAAAACTGCGCCAGATCCTCCACTCCCAAAGCTAGCCCAAAATCAGATCAAGTCTAAGACGCGGATCCCAGCTTTTCCATCGTGGACATTAGTGCCCTCAGTGGTGAAAGCCTTTCGCAAAGTGCGGTAGGATGCCTATAGTTTAGAGACTTCAATTTATCTCAGGAGATTGGCATGCAACGGAAAGCTAGCGCAGTGTGGAAGGGTGGTCTTAAAGACGGAAAAGGGACGGTGTCATCCGCGAGCGGCGTTCTCGCGAACACTCCTTATTCCTTTACGACCCGGTTTGAAAATGCCCCAGGCACGAACCCCGAGGAACTGATTGCGGCAGCGCACGCCGCTTGTTTTTCGATGGCGCTGTCGGCGCAACTGGGCGGAGCGAATCTGACGCCGGAGAGCATCAACACATCGGCCACGCTCACCATGGAAAAGCTCGAAGCGGGATGGGCGATCACAGCCGTCCATCTCGACGTTGTAGCGAAGGTGCCGGGAGCAAGCGCCGAGGCGTTCAACACCGTGGCCGAGAACGCTAAGGCCGGCTGCCCTGTCTCGAAGGTGCTGAACGCCAAGATCACCATGGATGCGAAGCTCGGATAGTGTATGAATGGCGAAAATGTTCCCTGTGGAACAATCGTATAGCCAGTTTTGTACATACTTTTTGTACGTATAAATTTATACGTATAAAATCGTACGCTTATGTGGCAAGCGAAGGGATGGCGTTTCAGTAAAAGTCAGAGCAGCTCAGGTAGAAGCCGCATTTCTTGCAGACCACCTTGCAGCGGTGTCCGCGTAACTCGGTCGAGCAGTTGGGGCAGACCGAGGACGCCTTTTTTCTTAGATCGGTGGGCGCGATATTGCCAAGAATCGCGTTTGGTGGGGCAGGGTGCGCGCCGACATCGCGAGCGGAAGGGTTCCGGAGCGAACCGTTGCTGGGGCTTGGCGAACTCATGTTCGGTGTTTGTAGCACAAATTGAGCCGCTGGAAAAAACAGAAAGACTATAGATTGGGCGCGGTACCCAAGTGGTAAGGGAGAGGTCTGTGAAAATCCCTTTGATTCGATTGTCCTTACTGCGCTCTCTTCGGTTTTTTCCTCAAAAATTGCCCCGCAAAACCCGGATTCTTTGCTCAAATCTTGCTCAAATTTCAGGTGCTAGCGACTCCTCCCATTCGGCGTCCCGAGGAATTGAGCGTACACTCAGCCCACCCTCGCCCCGCCGCCGCACCGCTTGTTCTTCTTGCCGGAGCCGCAGGGACACATTTCATTCCGCCCGACCTTGGGATTCACCGCGTCTCCGGGCTGATCCACTTCTCCACCCACACCGGACGCCACCCTTCCAGTGCTTGCAGCAGATCGGCAGGCGATTCCCGCGCCAGCACCAACGTCCGGCTCTCCGGCTTCAGGAAGCCCTCCTCAAGCGAATGGTCGAGCATCGCCAGCAATGGAGTGTAAAACCCCAGTACATTGAGCATTCCGCAGGGCTTCGCATGCAGACCGAGTTGCGTCCACGTCACCACTTCGCAAAACTCCTCCAGCGTCCCGAATCCGCCCGGCATTGCGATAAAGGCATCCGACAAGTCCGCCATGAGCGCCTTGCGTTCGTGCATGGAGCGGACGACATGGAGTTTCGTTAGCCCCTTGTGCCCGACCTCCAGCGCCATGAGGTTTTCCGGAATGACTCCCTGCACCTCACCGCCAGCCTTCAGCACAGCGTCCGCGATTATGCCCATCAAACCCACATTGCCGCCGCCATATACCAAGCCGATATTCTTCCGCACTAATTCCGCACCCATCTCCTCAGCGGCGGCGCGGTATTCCGCGCGGCTACCCGGACTGGAGCCGCAGAAAACACAGATTCGTGTCATGCAGCCATTCTAAATTTCGCTTCGGCAAAATGAGGGAAATTCGCTTTCGGCTGTGGTGATTTGATCAGGGACGGATACGCACCAAGAGCTTCGTCAATGAGTTCTATGGCGATCCTGTTTGGCAGCCAATGTCACTCTGCGGCAAACACCTGTGCGGAATTGGCGATGGATAGTTCAGCCGCATCGTGGAGTCCTTTCCAAATCCACCGCATCAGGGTTGTATTGTCCAGCGTGATTTTCGACCTGTAAAACTCTTTCGGGTTCCTTCGCATCAGTTCATAGCCACTCGGCACGTTGCCGAAGTCCAGATCAGATCTGCACGATTGGTAAAGTTCGCCGTGCGCCGTCTTTCAGGCAGTACGAGAGTCCGGATCACGAGGACTGGGACATGGAAGATGAGAGGGTGAAACCCGATCCTATCGCCTATCAGAAGCCCCTTCTGCTGCGATTTGGCTGCCGGGAGGGACTTGGGTCGGTTATTACGCCTCAGAGGTCATGGCAGCCTTTGTGGCCAGTCTGACGGCTACCCTGTGTGACTATCGGGCGAGCTTGCCGCTGACGTAAACCCGGAGTTTTTCAACCAGCGTGGGACCATGAGATGATAAACCGCTTCGTCACCTGCTCGTTGGGGCGGTAGATGGTGCCATGTAGTGTCGCCTTTTGTACTGCTAATTGTCCGTCACTGCCGCGATAGAAAAGGAGAAATCGAATGGCCTTGATGAAGACCTCGAACCCGGCCTTGAACGTCAACAGCTTTCGTGTAGATCAGGCGGTTTCTAGCGAACCGATGACATTGACCGGAACCGTCAATAAGACGGGTGTTCTCTTGATTTGCGTGGTGGCCACTGCGGCGTGGAGTTGGAGTCGGTTTTTCCACGCTCCTACTTTAGATACGGCGTTGCCACTGATGGGGATTGGGCTGGTCGGTGGATTCGTTGTCGCAATGGTGACTGTCTTCAAGAAAGAATGGTCTCCCATTACCGCGCCGATTTATGCCCTACTGGAAGGGCTGGCGCTGGGTGGCATTTCCGCAATGTTCGAACTACGCTATCCCGGAATCGCAATACAAGGGGTAGGCCTGACCTTTGGGACGTTGTTCGTTCTTCTGATCGCCTATCACTCGGGAGTGATTCGAGTGACGGAGAAATTTAAGCTCGGCGTAGTGGCGGCTACTGGCGGCATTGCCGTCTTCTATTTGGTTCAATTCGTTCTCGGGTTCTTTGGTGTCCGCTTCGCTGCTATCAATGGCTCTGGTCTCCTTGGGATCGGATTCAGTGTAGTCGTGGTAATTGTCGCTGCCTTGAACCTCATCCTCGATTTTGACTTCATCGAAAGCGGCGTTAGCGCAGGTGCTCCGAAGTACATGGAGTGGTACGGGGCATTCGCCTTGATCGTCACTTTGGTTTGGCTTTATCTGGAAATTCTGCGCCTGCTATCGAAGATCAACAGTCGCAGATAGCGGCCAAGGGTTGGGGAAGGATTACGACGCAGTAAATTGGCAACACATAAAATTGGCAACACACAGAGTTAAGCGCCTGACCCAAACACGAAAGCCTGCCGCGAACTCTCCGCAGCAGGCTCCCCAAGCTACTAGGCTGCCTTCTTCTCCTGCGCCCGTATCGTCGCCCACCGCGCCTTTTGTGCCGCCGCGACTCTCTTCCTAAGATGAGGTTTATGCCAGTCTCCTCGCACCGGAAGCATATCCACCATAGGAACAAAAGTCTCGCGGGAGGGTTCCGATGCGATTGCGAGGCGTGGCGCTGAGAGTTTGCCGAAGGAACCCAGCAGTGTGAGGTTGCCTCTGAACAAGGTCGTAAGCATTGCCCAACCCATCGAGTGTCCCATGCGACGAGTATGAGCGTAATCAGGAAATCCAGAACCTAGACGGAATTCTTCAGATCAATTCATAGGGCTTCAGTCTGGCTCCATGGACATTTCCCCCGAGCAGGAGCAAGATCAATTTCATTGAGCAGGTTCGCTGGTCGCACTCAAAAAGAGTCCGGCAAGCTTAGGAGCAGGAGGATTCGGGAAACTTGGGGAAGGTTCCCCGAACCTCCTATTCACTTAAAGAAACGGGTTTGGGCTCGCCAATAACTCCACGCACGTAGTTCCGGTCAAATATCCGCACAAATCTCTTCTTGCTCACCTCGCACCCAAACCCGAGGCCCCCGCTCACGTGTTCGGTTCCGCAAGCATTCCCCGCTACTCTAAGCTGTCTTCTTCTCCTGCGCCCTTATCTTCGCCCATCGTATTGGCTGCGATTTCTTTCGAATGCTTGCCCACCTCGCCCGCTGTGCCGCCGCCATTTTCCGCCGCGATGCTGCCGAAATAATTCGTTTCGGTTGAACTGTGTTGTTGGGTACTGCTGCTCCCGTACCGTTCAAGGACTCTATTCCAGAAATCAATTGGTCCAGCTTTTCAATTTCTACCTGTGCGTGGCTGCGCTTTTCGCGAAGCTCCCTTAATGCATTATCCAAATTCGACATTGTTACCCCCTCGGGTATTTTGACAGCGGGATGATTGTATAGGAGTGGAGTGACTTGCGGCAGTGGGGACGGGGTTTGGAGCGGGAGTGATCGTCTGTCGACGATGCAAAGAGGAACAGTGTAATGAAAAACCCCGTCCAAGCTGAGTTGGGCGGGGCTGAGTTGAATGAGCCGCACGATTCTAATATCGCGCACCTTGCGGCTTCAAAGTAGGGAGTTGATGAGCACTCCTACGGAGTCACCTCGAATACAACCGTATCCATTTGATCCACCCTCGGGGGTCGTGCCATAGAGATTGCCTGCGCTGTCCAGAATCAGGCTGCTGTATGGCTGACCTCCGTTCGCGCCGGTAAAGGTCAAAAGAACTTTTTCCTTATAGACTTTGCTGGTGCCAACCGGAGCTACTAACTCGAAGACAATTCCCAGACCGTGCTTGCCGCCTTGGGTCGTGGTGCCGTAAATATTCCCAGCGGTATCGAATACAATCCCCGAATTAGCCTCACTGCCATCTTTGGTGCCACCCTTAAACGAGTAGAGAAGTTTCTCTGTCCATGTCCCCTTCTTTTTCCCCGTCGTTACAAGAGTAAGCTTGTAGACCGTTCCGAAGTTCTTCGTACCGCCCTCGTTTGACAAGGTATGAACGCTATGTTTGTGGGAATGGCGACTTTTATTATTTCTTCTATGCCAAATGGACGATCAACCAGTCAATGCCAGCATCGGTCAATCGCATCCTAAGTTCTTTCCGACTGCTCCCAAGCACCAAGTAGCTACTTGCGTGGCGGGCCACAGTCGCCTGTTTACAACAGCGATACCGACGAGGCATTCTAATGGTCTGTTGACGAAGCCGCCTATGCTTGCTGTTCTTTCGGGGCCAACGGGGGTGGTTCTGTCAACTTGATTTGGCCCCTTTCGATAGTCTCATTTGGCCCCACCCCAACTTTAGTTATTAGGTACAGTTGTTAGGTTCGTAGAGATACCAGCAGCAGTCGTGGCTGTGGGAAAAGTGGAATCCCGCGGGTTGT
>DATBYM010000001.1:0-6986 GCA_036513715.1 Terriglobales bacterium | reverse complement strand
ACCTGGCGGAGAAAGGGATCACCGGACGCGCCATCGCGATTGTGGATCGCTCCGGCAAAATCGCGTGGTTCAAGAATTACGATATTCCCACGCTGCCGGATTTGAAGGAAGTTGCCGACGCGCTGGCGAAAGTGAATTAGTCCGTTTGGCGTCATAGTCACGCGCGCGTGTGCGTGCGGTTGCGGCAGGCGCTGCGCGTTTATTTGGGCGCAGCGTCTTTGTCGGGAGCTGGCTTTGACGATTCTGCCGGAGAATCAACGAACGGCTGCGAAAATGTGCGGATGTAATCCACCAGTTGCCAGCGTTCCTCTTCGCTCAGTTTGCCCTTGAAAGCCGGCATGGGGCGATGCCCCTCGGAAATTTTCCAGAACAGTTCGCCGTCGGTCAGCTGGCTCATGATGTGCGCGTCGGTGAAATTCGTAGGCGCGACTGATAGCTTTTCCGCACGTTCCCCTTTTCCGTTGCCGTCTTCTCCGTGACAATTCTCACAGCGGTCGGAGTAGGTGCTCATCCCCATGCCGATGGTTTGCGGCGTGGCGGGAAAGGGATTGCGCGTTTGCCTGGCTTGTTCCGGGGCGTTCCAGTCGCTGAGGGAATAGACGACGACGCTGCCGGCGACGGCGACGATTACAAATACGACTAGGATTCCAAGCAGGTTGGGCTTGAATCCGGAGTTGAGCTTGCGGAGAGCGGGTTTGTCGGACGCCATGATTCGCGGGTTTGCCTGTGGAAAGCTATGGCTTCGGGAAAATCTTCGCATTCTGATGCGGGATTTTCAACTGCAGGGCCGACCGAGCGACGGATCGACTCTAGCGTGCGGCGTGGATCGCCTGGTATACGGAGAGGAGCACGATGACCAGCATGGCGACGACATAAACGCGAAGGCCCCATAGCAGAGCTTTCGTGCCCAAGGAAAGATTCTTGCGACCAAAATGGGTGCGGCGCTTGGCGGCGACGACTTGGTCGGCTTCGAGCAAGGAGAGCACGGCGCGAGGATCGTGCAGGGTGAGCTGCTCGGACTTGACGCCAACAGGAACGTCCCCAGGTGCGAGCGCGTCCTGATCTTCCGAAATATCCGCGCGATGCGAGTCCAATTTACTTCCTCCCGAACACGATGCGCTTGGCTGCGAACCGTTTCATGATGAAAGACAATCTATCCGCCCAACCATTTGGGGAATACAGTCGCGAGGCCGAAGCCTAGGCCAGCAATAATCAGAAGAACCGTGACTGTGACGCCCGCTACGTTGGCCCAGAAACCATTTATGTGCTCGCCCATTACTTCCGGATCGTTCACCAGCAGCAGCAGAAAAGCCAAAGCCGGAGGCATGGCCAGGACGGCGATGACGTTGACTGTCAGCACCACGAACTCGAGCGGGAAATGAGGAATCAGCACCAGAGCCGCGGCGGCGCAGGCCGAGCCGAACAGCGTCAGATAGAAGGGCCAGGCTTCACGCAGCGGACGGTTCAAGCTGTGGCCGGTTTGCATGACTTCTCCGAAGGCGTAGGCGGACGAAGTGGAGATGGCGATGGCGGCGACGATGCCGGCCTCGAAAATTCCCAGAGCGAAAAGCACGGCGCCGGTGTGGCCGATTAATGGTTCGAGCGCCTCGGCGAACTGCGCGGCTTGAAAATCCGCGGCGTTGATGCCGTGATGAAACAGCGGCACGGTGGCCAGAATCGCGGCAATGGCGAACACGGAAGCGAGCAGAGCGCCCAGCAGAGTATCGAAGCGGCCGGCGTTGATATCGCGCGGTTGCATGCCTTTATCCACCACGGCGCTTTGCTGAAAGAAAAGCATCCACGGAGTGACGGTGGCGCCGATGGTCGCAAGGATCAGCAAAAGAATTTCGTAGCGGTTGCCGCCGGGGAACGGCGTCCAGGTGACCATGGCGTGGCCTACGGCGTGCCAATCGGGGCGCGCGAGAATAGCTGCAGGAATAAACAGGCCGTTGAAGATGGCGAGGCTGAGCGTGATGCGTTCCCAAGTCCAATAGCGGCCGGTGGTGATGGCAGCGACGACGATGACGAGCGCCCCCCCTACGGCGATCGAGGGCCGGACGCCGAAAAAGCCCAGGCCGGCGCGCACGCCGATGAATTCCGTGACCAGGGTTAGAAAATTACCGAAGATCAGATCGCCCATGGCGAAGAAGCCCCAAAATTTTCCGAAGCGATCGAAGATAAGTTCGGCGTGCCCGCGATGCGTGACGGCTCCGAGGCGAACTGTCATTTCTTGCACGATGAAGCCCATAATAAAAGTAAGCACGACGAACGGAATGAAAAAGCCGACGCCATAGCGTGAGCCATCCGCGGAGTAAGACAACATGCTGGGGGCGTCGTTTTCGCCCAGGAAGACGAGAACTCCAGGGCCGACCAATAGCCACAGAAGGCGGAAGCCGCCGAATTTTTTGCTACGTCCCTTTGATCTCGCCCGCGCGACTTCCCAACGGTCACGAGCACGATCTACATCTTCATGAGTGACGAGGCCAATCAGTTCCGGGGCGGCGGCGGACGCGACGGCAGATTCGGTGGTGGGGTGAGCCGTCTGACCTGAGAGCAGACTCGGATTTTTGTCGGGGGCGTCCATTAGTTAACCTAGCTAAACTCTGGGTATAAACTACGCTTAACAAGCGCCGAGGTCAATCCCTGGGGTGCACGGCTGAGCAAAAACTAATCGGGGGAATTCCCTGCTCTGCTATAGTGAGCGAGGAATCTTCCCAGGAGCAGACCCATGAGCGAGCCAGCGAGCCAGCAACAGAAACAGCAGGTGCAGATCAAGGCAGATGAAAAGGAACTGCTCGGGCAATATTCGAATCTCGCCGTCATTCATCACAACGGCGAAGAGTTTACGCTCAACTTCATATATTTATTCCCCAGCGTGCCGCAGGGCAAGCTGGTTTCCAGCGTAATTTTGAGTCCGGCGCACGCCAAACGGCTGCTGCAGGCGCTGAAAGAGAATGTGGCGAGGTTCGAAGCGCAATTTGGGACTTTACCGGAAGGATCGGGGCCGGCTCCGGAGACGAACTTCGGATTCGTGCAGTAGACCCGCACGGCCGGCTAGGTTGCGCGAGATTCCGCGACGACCCAATTGCCACTGGGTTCCAGGAATTCCAAGCCCACAGCGAAACCGGATTGCGGAGTGATCTGGCAATAAGCGACGCGGGCGATTGCCCGAAACGCGCCGGTGAGGGTCGAGATCGTGAGGCGATCCCCCGGGTTCCAGCGGCGCATGCTCAACACGCGAGCACCGTGCGGGCTGACGTTCTCCGTGAAGGTGGTTTCGGTGCCGGGCAGAGCGGGATGACCGGTGATCTGGACGCCGACTTCCATCGGGATGCGCGTCTCGCGACGCGGCCCCACGAAATTTTTTGGGGCTCCCATCCCAAAGCGCATCTTCAATGCTTCCCCTTTCTATAAGCAGGCCGCTACATGCCCCAAGCGAAATTTTTTCTGGCCCTTGGCCTTCATGCGGTACAGCGCGCGATCGGCAGCTCCCAAAAGCTTTTCGATCGTGGTGCCATCGTCGGGATAGACGGCGACGCCGACGCTGACGGTGATGGGAGGCTGCTGGCCGTCGTTCTTTAACTGTTCGCAGATGCGCGAGGCAGCTTGCGCGGCGTCTGCTTCGCTGGATTCCGGGAGTATCAGCGCAAATTCATCGCCGCCGTAGCGTGCGGGAGTATCAATCGCGCGGCTGCCGTCGGCCAAGGCAGAGCCGAGGCGTTTGATGGCGCGGCTGCCGGTGAGGTGACCGAAGCGGTCATTGATCTTCTTCAACTCATCGAGATCAAAAAGCAAGACCGCGAAACTGCGGTTGGTGCGGCGCGAACGCTGAATTTCGGTTTCCAGCACCTCGACGAGGCGACGATGATTCGCAAGTCCGGTGAGCGGATCAGAGGCAGCCAAATGGCTGACCTGGTCGAAAAGTTGCGCGTTGTCGAGCAGAGTGCCGCCGAGAACGATGACATAGCTCATGACCATCATGAAATGCGCGAGGGTGTAGGGAGCGTCCAGATGGTGCTGCGACTCACTCATGGTGACGTGACAGAGAACGTTGAGTGCCGCGGCGAGAAATAAGGCGCGGTCCAAATAGGCGCCGGCGCGGTTCAGGCGGCGGGCATAGCCGATCGTCGCAGCGAGATAGATTGCCGCGGGCAGCAAGTCCGCAGGCCGCGGGATGATGGCGCCGGGATGAATCTTCGGCGCGTGTGGGAGCATGAAATAAAAGACGCTGGTCAGGTACGCGACGCCGCCTACCATCAGAGTGGCGGCGGCCATTTCCTTGGCGGGTTCACGCGCGATAGGAATACGGCGTTCGACTGCGAGAGCAGCCAGCAGCAATACGGCCAGAAGAGTGCGGCCGGCGAGCCAGCCGTAGGAGATGGAATCTCCGGGCGTGGGAGTGACCAGCATGCCGCGATAGAACGTCATGCTCGTGCCCGCTTCGATCAGGCCCGCGAGCACAAAGCCGAACGCGAGAATTAAAGAAATTCGATCGTGAGTCCCGCGGAAGCGGACGAGGGCGTTGGCGGCAAAGGTGAAGCCGATCAGACTTCCTGCCATCTGCAAGTAGGTGTCAAGGAGCGGGTCCGCTATGTAGCCGGAATTGCGCAGGACCCATAGGGAAACGAGGAATGCTCCCCCGGCAATCGTCCAGAGCAGGACGAGGCGAAAGCGATGAAGAAGACCCCAAAAACTGCCCGAACGAGCCACAATTCCCCCAAAGGGACCCGACACTTACCCGAGAACTACCGAGCAAGCTTGGTGCCGTTCGTCCTATTGGTTCTAGTACCTAATAAGGCATTTATTTTGTGGCGGTTGGAATTGCCCGTGCGTCGGACGCGGTTGCGTCCGACGCGTCGCGTTTTTTGGCGCGGGGTAAAAACGTTACACTCTATTACGGGGACTACCCAGGACCGAGTGGTTCAGGACTTGGCCGGTGGAGGGGGCAGTTCGTGGGCTTGAACGACGCTTTGGAAGGTCGAGCGTTTGTGCGAGCCGTCGCAAAACGGCTTGCGTTCGGAGAAGCCGCAACGACAGAGGCCGATCTTGGTGCGACCGCCCAAGCCGTAGGCGTGGCCTTCCTGGTCCACCACTTCGACTTCACCGTCAATCAACAGCGGGCCATTATTCACAACGGTAACTTTTACGTCTGGCATTCGATCCTCCGATCGATTCTGGCTAGATTTTGGCCGCGGGGCACGCGCCGAGGGCGCATGGTAGTCGGGGCCGATCAGTATTTTGGCACCGAGGGGTCCACATCGTCGGACCAAGCAAGGATACCACCCTTTAGGTTCAGAATTTTGCGAAAGCCGGCGCGCTGCAGGAACTCAACGGCTTCGGCGGAACGTTTTCCGCTGCGGCAATGAGCCACGATTTCGCGCGAGCTATCGAGCTCGTTGACGCGTTTGGAGAGATCGCCGAGCGGGATCAAGTGGCCGCCGAGATTGCAGATCTGGTATTCGTGCGGTTCGCGAACGTCGAGGATGTAGAGATCGTCGCCGCGATCGAGCCGCCCTTTTAATTCGCGCGGAGTGATTTCGGGGACGGAGGTTTGCGGCGCGGGAGCTTCTTCGCCGCGAATGCCGCAGAATTCAGCGTAGTCAATCAGTTTGGTGAGGGTGGGCTTCGTGCCGCAGAGCGGGCAATCGGGATTTTTGCGCAGCTTGAGCTCGCGGAAGCGCATCGCCAGCGCGTCAAAGAGCAGCAGGCGGCCGACGAGCGGTTCGCCGGCACCGATGATGAGTTTCAGAGTTTCGGCCGCTTGAATCGAGCCCACGATTCCGGGCAGCACGCCGAGCACGCCGCCTTCGGCGCAGGACGGGACCAGACCTGGAGGAGGCGGCTCGGGATACAGGCAGCGATAGCACGGACCATCGGGATAGCCGAATACGGTTACCTGGCCTTCGAAGCGAAAGATGGAGCCGTAGACGTTGGGCTTGCCGAGCAGCACCGACGCGTCGTTGACCAGATAACGCGTAGGGAAATTGTCGGTGCCGTCCACGATGATGTTGTAGTCTTTCAGGATGTCGAGAGCGTTTTCGCTGGAGAGCTGCGTTTCGAAAGTGTCGATCTGGATGTCTGGGTTCAGGTCGCGCAGGCGATCGCTGGCTGCGGCAATTTTCGGACGGCCTACGTCTTTGCTGCCGAATAAAATCTGGCGCTGCAGGTTGGTGGAATCCACGGTATCGAAATCCACCAGGCCGATGCGGCCTACTCCTGCGGCGGCAAGATACAAGCCGAGCGGCGCGCCGAGGCCGCCGGTGCCGATGCAGAGAACTTTGGCCTGTTTGAGCTTGAGCTGACCTTCCATGCCGACTTCGGGCATGATCAAGTGGCGGCTGTAGCGGAGGATTTCTTCTTTGGAAAGCGAGACCGGCGCACTGGCAGGCGCGGGGTTCGCGGAAATTTCTGACTTAGTGGCCATTGCAAAACTCTCCCGGTTCATTGCGCACGCCGCCAGCAATCGAAGGCACGATGCTGACGATATCGCCGTCGCGAAGCTGCGTCTGATCTTTTTGCAGGTAACGGATGTCTTCGTCGTTCACATACACGTTCACGAAGCTGCGCAGTTTGCCGTCGTCGGAATAGAGATGCTTTTTCAGATCGGCAAAGCGCAGGGTCAATCCGTTCAGGGCTTCGGCCACGGTGTTGGCCTGCAATTCGACGCTTTCCTGTTTGCCCGCATACGCGCGCAGCGGCGTGGGGATGATCACTTTTACTGCCATTCGCATTCCTCCTCTGGGCCTAGGATGCTGTCATCCAACCGTGATGCAGCGGATCGGGATTGGCGGAATACTTTAACTTAGATGCTGGCAGAGTGGGCGGAAGATTCAATCGCCTCGGAATCGTAGGCAGAGCGATCGTCGCGCAAGCGCCAGGAATTCATATCGCGCGGCTGGCCGGATTGCACGCTGACGATAATGTAGCTGTACCAGGGCCAGGCGTGCGCACGATCGAATTCGCTGGGGCGCGCGGGAGCATCCGGA